>NZ_BCTQ01000004.1 GCF_001571365.1 Achromobacter denitrificans NBRC 15125
GGCGCGGCGGGCGCCGCCGCGGCCGTCGCCGGCGCCGACCCGGCGGCCATCGCGCGCGCCTGGGCGATATTCGACTGGATCTGCCTGGCCGCCTCCGAGTCCGGCGGCAACTGGGCCTGCAACCGTTCCCAATGCGCCAGGGCCTCGGCCGCGTCGCCGCGGCGCAAGGCCATCATGCCCGCGAGCGCCAGCGCCTTGGGCTGGTCCGGCTGGGCGGCCAGCGCCTGCGCCACCGCGCCGATGGAGGCCGCGTCCGGCGTGCCCTGGCTGGCGGACAGCAGCGCGTCGGCCAGGTCGGCCAGCACCGCGGGCTGGCCGGGCACCAGCCGCAGCACCTGCTGGTAGGCGGCCACCGCGTCGGTGTAACGCCCCAGGGTTTCATAGGAGCGCGCCAGCATGTACCAGCCGTCGGCATCGTCCGGCGCGGCCCGCAGGCGCTGGGCCAGCGCGTTGATCACGAGCGTCATGTCGTCGCCCGAGGCACCCGCGTGCGGTTCGGCGGACAGGGCGGCGGCGGCGCTGGCCGCGTCGGCCGCCGCGCGCGGGTTGCCCAGTTGCCCATAAAGCAGCACGGCGGCGACCGGGATCAGCACGCTCAACAGGCAGGCGGCCGCCACGCCGGCGCGTTGCCCGGCCCAGGGCGCGGCGCGCTCGCGGCGCAGGTCCAGGTCCTGCAGCAGGTCGCGTTGCAGCTCCTCTTCGGCGCGCGCGCGCTCGGCGGCGCTGAGGCTGCCGTTCTTCAGGTCGCGTTGCAGCTGCTCGCGCTGCGCCAGGTAGAAGGCGCGCACATTGGCGCTGGCGGCCGGCTCGGCCGAGGGCGCGCGGCGCAGCAGCGGCGGGATCAGGCAGAGCAGGGTCGCCAGCAGCAACGCCAGTACGACGAGCCAGAGCGCGGTCATGAGCCGGTATCCAGGAAGCGGGCGGCGCGCTCGCGCTCGTCCGCGGTCAGCGGGGCGCGGGCGCCGGCGCGGCGGCGCAGCGTGCGCAGCAGCACGGCGAAGCCCAGCGCCAGCAGGGCGAATGGGCCCAGCCATAGCAGCCAGGTGATGGGCTTGAAGGGCGGGTCGTAGCGCACGAAATCGCCGTAGCGATCCTCGAAGAAGCGCATGATCTGCGCGTCGGTGCGGCCTTCGGCGAGCTGGCCGCGGATCAGGTTGCGCATGTCCTGCGCCAGCGGCGCGTTGGATTCGGCCAGGGTCTGGTTCTGGCAGACCAGGCAGCGCAGGCCGTGCGCCAGCTTGTCGGCGCGCTGTTCCTGGGCCGCGGACAGCGCCGGCGCGGCGGGCGCCTGGGCCGGCGCGGGCGCCGGACCCAGCAGGGCCAGCGCCAGCGCGAGCGCCGGGAGCAGGGAGGCAGGCCGCGTCATCTCAGTGCCTCGATCGCGGGCAGCATGCGGCTGCGCCAGATTTCCGGCGTGATCAGGCCCAGCTGCTTGTAGCGGATGCGGCCGTCCTTATCGATCACGAAGGTTTCGGGCACGCCGTAGACGCCGTACTCGATGCCGACGCGGCCGTCGGCGTCGCTGGCCGAGGCGATGTAGGGATTGCCGTTGCGCGCCAGCCAGGCCGCGGCGTCTTCCGGCTTGTCCTTGTAGTTCAGGCCGTACAGCGGAATGCCGTGGCGCTGGGAAACCTCGCGCAGCACCGGCAGTTCGTCGCGGCACGGCCCGCACCAGGAGGCCCAGACGTTCAGCAGCCAGACCTGGCCCCGCATGGCCTGCACCTCCAGCTTCTGGCCGGGCGCCAGCAGCACCGGCAGGCCGATGGCGGGGGCGGGCTTGTCTATCATGGCGGACGGCACCGCGCGCGGGTCGCGCGACAGGCCCATCGCGAGGAACACGGCCATCGCCAGGAACGCGGCGAGCGGCAGCAGGTAGCGCAGCATCAGGCGCCCTCCCGCGTGGGCCGGGCATGGGGCGCGACGGCGTCGCGCGTGCGCGCCTGGGCTTCCAGCGCGCGGCGGTAGCGCTTGTCGCCGGCCGCCAGCAGGCCGCCCAGCGCCATCAGGATGCAGCCCGACCAGATCCAGGTCATGAAGGGCTTGACTTGCAGGCGCACCGTCCAGGCGTTGGCGCCCACCGGCTCGCCCAGCGCCACGAACAGGTCGCGGGTGAAGCCGCTGTCGATGTCCGCCTGGCTCAAGGCCATGTCCTGCACGGTGTAGAGGCGTTTTTCCGGATACAGGGTGACGACCGGCTTGCCATTGCGCGTGACGGGGAAGACAGCGCGCTGCGCGCTGTAGTTGGGGCCGGCGGCCGGCCCCACGCTGGCGAACGTGAACTGGTAGCCGCCGGCCTCGCGCGTCTCGCCTAGTTCCAGCCTCAATTCCTGCTTGACCTCGTAGCCGTTGGCCAGCGTGACGCCCGCGATGAAGATGCCGATGCCGGCATGCGCCAGCAGCATGCCGTACCAGGCACGCGGCTGGCGGCCCAGGCGGCGCAGCCAGTGGCCGTCGCCGTCGGTCAGGCGCTGCCAGGCGTGGCTGGCGGCGCTTGCCACCGACCAGGCGGCCAGCCACAGGCCCAGGATGACCATGGGCGAACCCAGGCGCGCCGGGCCAGGCATGGCCAGCGGCAGCAGCACCGCCGTGGCCACGCTGATCGCGAAGGCGATGCGCAGGCGGCGGGCCAGGTCCGGCAGTTCGGCCTGCTTCCAGCGCGCCACCGGCCCCACGCCCATCAGGAAGATGGCGGGCGTCATGAGCGGCACGAACACGGCTTCGAAGTAGGGCGGGCCGATGGAGATCTTGCCCCACTCCAGCACGTCCAGCACCACCGGATACAGCGTGCCCAGCAGCACCGAGCCGGCCGCCACCGTCAGCACCACGTTGTTGGACAGCAGCAGGGACTCGCGCGACAGCAGCGAGAAGCCGCCGCCCAGGCCCACCTTGGGCGCGCGCCAGGCGTACAGGGCCAGCGATCCGCCCACGATCACCATCATGAAGGCCAGTATGTACAGCCCGCGGCCCGGGTCCACGGCGAAGGCGTGCACCGAGGTCAGCACGCCGGAGCGCACCAGGAAGGTTCCGAGGATGCTGAGCGAGAAGGCGCAGATGGCCAGCAGCACGGTCCAGCTGCGGAAGGCGCCGCGCCGCTCGGTCACGATGAGCGAATGGATCAGCGCCGTCCCCGCCAGCCAGGGCATGAACGAGGCGTTCTCCACGGGGTCCCAGAACCACCAGCCGCCCCAGCCCAGCACGTAGTACGCCCAGGCGCTGCCCAGCAGGATGCCGATGGTCAGGAAGGTCCAGGCGGCCAGCGTCCAGGGGCGGACCCAGCGCGCCCACATCGCGTCCAGCTCGCCGGAAAGCAGGGCCGCGATGGCGAAGGCGAACGCCACGGAAAAGCCCACGTAGCCCATGTACAGCATGGGCGGATGCACGATCATGCCGGGATCCTGCAACAGCGGATTCAGGTCACGCCCGGCCATGGCCGGCGGCATCAGGCGCTCGAAGGGATTGGACAGGAACAGCAGGAACAGCAGGAAGCCCACGCTGATCCAGCCCATCACCGCCAGCACCCGCCCGACGAAGGGCAGCGGCAACTGCCGGCTGCACAGCGCCACGGCCAGGCTCCAGGCGGTCAGCAGGTACAGCCACAGCAGCAGCGATCCCTCGTGCCCGCCCCAGACCGCGGCGAAGCGGTAGCCGGCGGGCAGGTCGGCGTGCGAATTGGCCGCCACGTAGAGCACCGAGAAATCGTTGTCCACGAATGCCCAGGCCAGGCAGAAGAAGGCCACGGTGGTCAGGCCGAATTGCCCCACGGCGGCGGGGCGCGCCACCCGCAAGCCCGCCTGCCAGCCGGTGGCCGCGCCGACCAGGGGGAGGATGCCCTGCGCCAGCGCCACCAGCAGCGCCAGGATGAGGCTGAACAGGCCGATCTCCGGAATCATCGCGCCTCCGCCCGCATGGCCTGGGCCGGCGCGGCGCCCGCGTCCGCCGCGCCGGCGCGCTTGAGCGCGTCGGCGGCTTCGGGCGGCATGTAGTTCTCGTCGTGCTTGGCCAGCACCTCGGTGGCGCGGAACACGCCGTCGGGCCCGAGCTTGCCCGCCACCACCACGCCCTTGCCCTCGCGGAACAGGTCGGGCAGCAGGCCCTGGTAGCTCACCGGCACGGTGTGGGCGGTGTCCGTCACCACGAAGCGCAGGGTCAATCCGTCGGCCTCGCGGCGCAGCGACCCCTGCTCGACCAGGCCGCCGACGCGGAAGCTGCCGCTGGCCGGCGCTTCCTTGGCCATCACCTGCGTCGGGCTGAAGAAGAACACCAGGTTGGATTGCAGGGCGTTGAGCACCAGCGCGGCGGCCAGGGCCAGCAGCCCCAGGCCGCCCGCGATGGCCAGGGCGCGGCGCTTGCGCGGGCTCATGGCCGGGCTCCGTCGGCGCGGGCGGGGCGGGCGTCCGGCGCCGCCCGGCGGGCGCGGGCGCGCCGCCACAGCACGAAGGCTTCCAGCCCGATCAGCGCCAGGGTCACGCCATAGGCGCCCAGCAGGTAGGGGCCGTGGCCCTGCATCGAGAACAGCGCGTCCCAGCTCATCGCGCCTCCCGGGAAGCGCGCGCGGGGCGCGCGGCGGCCGGTTCGCGGTCGGCGATGATGCCGCGCACCCGCGCCAGCGCCGCGGCCGCGCTGTAGAGCCAGAACGCCGCCACCATGAGCAGCATCGCCGTCACCATGATGGTCGCCATGCTGGGCGCCGAGGTCAGGTTGATGGAGGCACCCTGGTGCAGGGTGTTCCACCACTGCACCGAGAAATAGATGATGGGCACGTTGATCACGCCGGCCAGCAGCAGGATGGCGCCGCCGCGGTCCGCCCGCTGCGTGTCGTCCGAGGCGGACTGCAAGGCCATGAATCCCAGGTACAGGAAGAGCAGGATCAGTTCGGAGGTCAGCCGCGCGTCCCACACCCACCAGGTGCCCCAGGTCGGCTTGCCCCACAGCGCGCCGGTCCATAGCGTCAGGAAGGTGAACAGCGCGCCGGTGGGCGCCAGCGCCCGCATCATCATGAACGACAGGCGGGTGTGGAAGATCAGCCCCAGCGCCGCGTACAGCGCCATGACCAGGTAAAGGAACATGGACATCCAGGCCGCCGCCACGTGGATGAAGAGAATGCGGTAGACCTCGCCTTGCTGGCTGTCGGTGGGCGCCACGGCCAGGCCCACGTACAGCCCCGCGCAGGCCAGCAGCGCGGCGGTCAGCGCCAGCCAGGGGATGAGGCGGCCGGCCAGCGGGTAGAACAGCGCCGGCGAAGCGTAGCGCAGCCAGCCCGCGCCGGAGAGGGCGGAGGGGGAGGCGTCCAGGGCGGGGTGCTTGTGCATGGCGTCTTGGTTTCCGGGGCCTTCAGTCCAGCGCCACGCGCAGCGCCGCAGAGGCGCTCCAGGGGCACAACAGGATCGCCAGGCACAGGCAGGCGCCCAGCAGCGACAGCTGCGGCCCGGCGCCCAGGCCCGCATGCGTGGCCGAGACCGCGCCCGCGCCGAAGATCAGCACCGGCACGTACAGGGGCAGCACCAGCAGCGGCAGCAGGGCGCCGCCGCGCAGGCCCAGCGTAAGCGCCGCGCCCAGCCCGCCCACCAGGGCCAGCGTGGGAGTGCCCAGCAGCAGGGACAGGACGAGGATGCCGATGGCGTCCGGCGGCAGGCCGAATTGCAGCGCCAGCACGGGGCTGGCCAGGATCAGCGGCAGGCAGCTGCTGAACCAGTGCGCGGCCAGCTTCGCGCCCACCAGCAGCGGCAAGGGGTGCGGCGACACCAGCAACTGTTCCAGCGCGCCGTTGTCGTAGTCCTGCGCGAAAGGGCGGTTCAGCGTCAGGAGGACGCCCAGCAGGGCGCAAACCCACAGGACGCCCGGTCCGATGGCAAGCAGCAGCGCCGGGTCGGGGCCCACGGCCAGCGGGAACATCGTGCCCGCCACGACGAAAAACAGGGTGGCGCCCAGCGTGTCCGCCGGCCGTCTCCAGGCCAGCCGGACCTCACGTAACGCCAACTGCGACAGCGTAGCCAGCATCCGCGTAGTCATCCATATCCAGGGTTTGCGTGTGAGCGGCGGCCGTGCCCGGCTCGCGGTGCGAGGCCACCACCGCGGCCCCGCCCGCGGCCAGGTGGGCCTCCAGCGCCGCGCGCAGTTGCTCCAGGCTGACCGCATCCAGTCCGGCATCGGGCTCGTCCAGCAGCCACAGGGACTTGCCGCCCAGCACGATCGCCGCGAGCGCCAGCCGGCGCGCCTGCCCCTGGGACAGGCGCGAGGCGGGGCTGTCGGCGCAGCCGTCCAGGCGCCAGTCGCGCAGCGTGCCGGCAATGCGCGGCTCGGGCCGCGGCGTGCCGGCGACGTGCAGGGCATAGCGCAGGTTCTCGACGGCGCTCAGCTCGCCGCACAGGCCGTTGCCGTGCGCCAGGAATGCCGCCTGGGCGTGGTAGGCCGAAGGGTTGCGGCGCGCGTCGGCGCCGTGCCAGAGCACGCTGCCCGCCAGCGGCCGCAGCAGGCCGGCCAGCATGCGCAGCAGGCTGGTCTTGCCGCTGCCGTTGGCGCCCCGCACGTGCAGCAACTGACCCGCGTGCAGTTCGAAGTCCACCGGGGCCGGGCCCCGCGGACCGCCGCGCCGGCTGGTCAGGCCGTGCGCGCAGAGGATGGGCGGCGGCGCGTCAGCGGGCCGCATGCGCGACCTCTTTGCCGGTCCCCGCCGGCTCGGGCGCGAACGAGGTCTGGCCGGGCGGCATGTTGGGCAGCTTGTGGGCGATGCCCTTGTGGCAGTCGATGCAGGTCTTGCTCTTGTCGGCCAGATAGGTGGAGTGCATGTTCTGCGCCCGCACGCTCTGGCGCGTGAAGTCCATGTAGTCGTAGTTGTGGCAGTTGCGGCATTCGAGCGAATCGTTGGCCTTGAAGCGGGCCCACTCGTGCTGCGCCAGTTCGAGGCGTTTGTCGACGAACTTCTCGCGCGTGTCGATGGTGCCGAAGATCTTGCCCCACACTTCCTTGGACGCCTGCATCTTGCGCGCGATCTTGTCCGTCCAGTTGTGCGGAACGTGGCAGTCCGAGCACAGCGCGCGCACGCCCGAGCGGTTGGTGAAGTGGATCGTGCCCTTGAGTTCGGCGTACACGTTGTCGCGCATTTCGTGGCAGCCGGTGCAGAACTTCTCGGTGTTGGTGAGCTCCATGGCGGTGTTGAAGGCGCCCCAGAACAGGATGCCGCCGATGAACCCGCCCACCGTCAGGAAACCCAGGCTGAAGTGCACGCTGGGGCGGCGGACGATGTTCCAGTAGCGCTTGATGAGTTTGACCATGGCTGCCTCCGCCCCTTACTTCTTGTCGGACGCCGGAGCGGTCAGGCGCTTGAGGATCACGTCGATGTCCTGGTAGGTGTTGCTCACCAGCGGCTTGGCCTCGGCCTGCGGCACGTGGCACTGCACGCAGAAGTAGCGGCGCGGCGACACCTCGGCCAGCACGTTGCTGTCGCGGTCCATGTAGTGGGTCACGCTCAGGGGCGGCGCCTGGGTTTCCTCGGTGTTGACCCGCGCGTGACAGGCCAGGCAGCGGTTGAAGTTCTTGTCGATCTGGTAGCCGTCGATCTTGTGCGGAATGGTGGGCGGCTGCATCGAATACGTGCGCATCCGCTTGATGTCCTTGTTCTCGATCGGGCTGATGAGCGGCGGATCGGTTTCTTGGGCGATCGGGGTGGGGCCGCGCATCGGATCTTCCACTTCCAGCGGCGGCGCCGCCCAGGCGGCCGAACCGAGGACGGCGCAGAGCGAGAGGGTGAGGGCGCGTAGGTTCTTCATGGCTGTCTCCGGTTCGCCTTTCAGACCTTGACGATCTTGACCGCGCACTTCTTGAAGTCGGTCTGGAACGAGATGGGGTCGGTGGCGTCCAGCGTGACCTTGTTGATCAGCTGGCCGGCGTCGAACCAGGGCACGAAGACCAGCCCGCGCGGCGGCTTGTCGCGTCCGCGGGTCTCCAGCCGCGTGCGCATCTTGCCGCGCCGCGACACGATTTCGACCTCGACGCCGCGCCGCAGGCCCATTTCCTGCGCATCGTCCGGATGCATGAAACAGACCGCGTTGGGGAAGGCCTTGTACAGTTCGGGCACCCGCCGCGTCATGGAGCCGGAGTGCCAGTGTTCCAGCACGCGTCCGGTCGACAGCCAGAACGGGTATTCCTTGTCCGGCGATTCCGCCGGCGGCTCGTAGGGCAGGGCGTAGATCACCGCGCGGCCGTCCGGGTTGCCGTAGAACTCGAAACCCGCGCCCGGCTTCACGTAGGGGTCGCTGCCTTCGCGGTAGCGCCACAGGGTTTCCTTGCCCTTGACCACCGGCCAGCGCAGGCCGCGCACCTCGTGGTAGGTGTCGAAGGGCGCCAGGTCGTGGCCGTGGCCGCGGCCGAATTCGGCGTATTCCTCGAACAGCCCCTTCTGCGCGTAGAAGCCGAAGGCTTCCGATTCCTGGTTGGCGTAGTCCTTGTCGAGCTCGCTGTTGGGGTAGCGGTTGACCTTGCCGTTGGCGAAGAGCACGTCGAACAGGGTCTTGTCGCGGTATTCGGGCTTCTTGGCCAGCAGGTCGGCCGGCCAGACTTCCTCGACCTTGAAGCGCTTGGAGAATTCCATCAGCTGCCAGAGGTCGGAGCGCGCCTGGCCGGGCGCGTTGACCAGCTGGTGCCAGAACTGCGTGCGGCGTTCGGCGTTGCCGTAGGCGCCTTCCTTTTCCACCCACATCGCCGCCGGCAGGATCAGGTCGGCGGAGATGGTGGTGACGGTGGGGTAGGCGTCCGACACCACGATGAAGTTCTCGGGATTGCGGTAGCCCGGCAGCCCCTCGTTCATCAGGTTGGCGGCGGCCTGCATATTGTTGTTGACCATCACCCAGTAGGCGTTGATCTGGCCGTCCTTGAGCATGCGGTTCTGCAGCACGGCATGCGCGCCCACCTTGCTGGGAATGGTGCCGTCGGGCAGTTGCCACAGTTCTTCGGCATGAGCCCGGTGCTTGGGATTGGTCACCACCAGGTCGGCGGGCAGCCGGTGCGAGAACGTGCCCACCTCGCGCGCGGTGCCACAGGCGGAAGGCTGGCCGGTGAGCGAGAACGGGCTGTTTCCCGGGGTGGAGATCTTGCCCGTGAGCAGGTGGATGTTGTAGACCATGTTGTTGGCCCACACGCCGCGCGTGTGCTGGTTGAAGCCCATGGTCCAGAAGGAGGTGACGCGGATCTTCGGGTCGGCGTAGAGCTCGGCCAGATCCTGCAGCTGCTTCTTGGGCACGCCGCTCAGCTTGGACGTGTAGTCCAGGTCGTACTTGGAGACGAACTTGGCGAATTCATCGTAGGTGATGGGGCGCGAGCCGCCGGCCTTGTCGGCGTTCTTGGCGGCCTTCTGCAAGGGGTGGTCCGGGCGCAGCCCATAGCCGATGTCCGCGTTGCCTTCGTGGAACACCGTGTGCTTGTCCACGAAGTCGCGGTTCACGCGCTTGGTCTGGATGATGTAGTTGGCGATGTAGTTCAGGATCGCCAGGTCCGTCTGCGGGGTGAAGGTCAGCGTCAGGTCGGCCAACTCGTACGAGCGGTGCTCGAAGGTGGAGAGCACGGCCACCTTGGTCTTGGGCGCGGACAGGCGGCGGTCGGTGACGCGGGTCCAGAGGATGGGGTGCATCTCCGCCATGTTGGAGCCCCACAGCACGAAGGCATCGGCGTTCTCAATGTCGTCGTAGCAGCCCATGGGCTCGTCGGCGCCGAAGGTGCGCATGAAACCCACCGCGGCCGAGGCCATGCAGTGGCGCGCGTTCGGGTCCAGGTTGTTGGAGCGGAAGCCCGCCTTCATCAGCTTGAGCGCGGCGTAGCCCTCCCAGACCGTCCATTGCCCGGAGCCGAACATGCCCACGGCCTCGGGCCCCTTGTCCTTGAGCACCCGCTTGAACTGCTCGGCCATGACGTCGAAGGCCTGGTCCCAGGACACCGGCGCGAATTCGCCGTCCTTGGCGTACTTGCCGTCCTTCATGCGCAAGAGCGGCTGGGTCAGCCGGTCGTTGCCGTACATGATCTTGGACAGGAAGTAGCCCTTGACGCAGTTCAGGCCCTTGTTGACCTCGGCGTTGAAGTCGCCGTGCGTGGCCACGACCTGGTTGTCCTTCACCGCGACGTTCACGCCGCAGCCGGTCCCGCAGAACCTACAGGGCGCCTTGGACCACTTGAGCTTGGCCGCTTCGGACTCGGTGACGATGTTCTGCGTGTAGCCGACGATCGGGATCCCGGCCACGGTGGCGGCCGCGGCGGCGGCGGATTGCTTGATGAAGTCTCTACGAGCCATTGCCATCGTCAATCTCCTCGTTCATCGCGTCCAGCGTGTCGGCGTGCTGGTAGACCAGCGCCGAAGCCAGCACGCCATCCAGGCGCTGGATCTCGGAGATCCGGGCCATCATGTCGTCGGTGGAGGGGGCTTCCAGGGTGACCACCAGTTTCCCGGTGTCGGAAGCGCCGTGGATTTCGGCGCCGGCGATCGCGAGGATCGCCTGGCGGACATCGGGCAGGCGGCGCGGCGTGGCGTGCACCACCATGCTGGCGATGTGCAACTCTGGCGCCGTCGCGGACGGCGCGGTGTGGGGGAGCGCGGACATGGGAGGGGTTCCGTCGCGTCGCATCAGCTGCCGGGGGGGCCGGCGAACAGCTGATAGAACCAGACGAGGAAACCGTAGCCCGCCACGATGATCACCGACAGGACGGGGGCCATGACTGCCGTCAGGAACAGGAAACTGCGCAATTCCTGCGGCTTTGTGTAGCCATCAGACTCGTTTTGCACACACCACCTCGCTACGACGTTGGGGCATTGCGTTTAACGTGCGGATGTCGAGGTTTTTAGCAGATGGCTTTGAGCGGCGTCAATGTTGCGGCACGGCGAAAAATACCGCGCGCAACGCTATATATCTAAGCACATAACGTTAGGGGAAAACAGGCCGGCGGAGCGCAATCCGCCGGCCCTCCGGGATCTTTCGGGAAGCTCCTGCGCGAGGAGCCGTCCTAGCGGACCGCCCCGTAGATGCGGCGGGCGTCGGCCGCGCCGGCCAGGGGCCGGCCCAGGGCGCGCGCGCCTTCCGCGGCCTGCGCCACCAGCGCCGCGTTGCCGGGCGCCAGGCCGCCGTCGCGCAGCTTCAGGTTGTTCTCGAAGCCCACCCGCATGTGGCCGCCGAAGGCCGCGGCCGTCGTCACGCAGGCGTTCTCCTCGGGGCCGAAGGCGCAGACCGCCCAGGGCAGCGACTGGTCGTATGCGGCCAGGAAGGGCAGCAGGTCGTAGGCCGACGAGGTCTGGCCCGCGCTATAGCGGCCCAGCACGAACAGCACCGACCAGGCCCCGGGCGGGACCATGCCGCGCTGCCGCAAGGCCAGCCAGCGCCGCACGTCGGCTTCGTCGTACAGGATGATCTGCGCCATGATGCGGCGCTCGGCGATCCAGGCGAGGAAGGCGGCCAGTTCGGCCTCCGGGATGTCCGGCACGGCGATCTCGCGCAGTCCGATCGAGACGGCTTCGGGCTGCAGCTCGCGCACCAGCGCGATCTGTTCGGCGGCCTTGTAGACGCCGGCGGCCTCGCTGGTCACCTGCACGAGCAGCTCGTCGCCCACGGCGCGGCGCACGGCGGCCAGCGCGTCGCGGTAGGCCTGCGCGTCCAGCAGGTGGCTTCCGTCGGGCTTGCGCACGTGCATGTGCATCATGGCCGCGCCGGCGTCCAGGCAGGCGCGTGCCTCCCGCGCCAGGTCCCCGGCGGTCAGCGGCACGGCCGGATGGTCCGCGGCCTGCTTATAGGCGCCGTTGGGCGCCACGGTGATGACGACGGGGGAATCCGCCAGCGCGGCGGGGGCGTAGGGCAGGGCGCTCACGGCTGGATCTCCGGCAGTTCGGGGGCGATCAGGTCCAGGCCCGCGCGCAGCAGCCGGTCGTAGCGCGCGCGCTCGGCCGCGATGGTTTCCGGGGTCCAGGCGTAGAAGCCTTCTCCCGCCTTCATGCCGTGGCGGCCGTCCTGCGCGCGCTCGGTGAGGCAGTGCGCCGGATGGTCGGCATTGCAGAAGGTGGGATACATGGTGGCGCCGGCGGCGGCATGCACGTCGATGCCGGCGTGGTCGCGCTGCATGACCGGGCCGGCCGCCAGGAAGCGGAAGCCGAAGCCGAAGCGCACGGCCGCGTCCACGTCCTCGGGCGAGGCGATACCGCGATCGATCAGGTCGAAGGCTTCGCGCGACAGCGCATGCTGCAGCCGGTTGGCGAGAAAGCCCGGCAGGTCCTGGCCGACCCGGACCGGAACGCTGCCGCAGCGCCGCATGAAGGCGATCAGCGAGTCGGCGCAGGCGGGGTCGCTGGCTTCGCCCAGCACCACCTCGACCAGCGGCACCAGGTGCGCGGGCATGAAGAAGTGCAGGCCCAGCATGCGGCCGCGGGTGGCCAGGCCCTGGCCGATGGCGCTGATCGGGAAGCTGGAACTGTTGCTGGCCAGAATGGCGTCCGGACGGGCGCGCCGCTCCAGGTCCGCGAACAGCGCCTGCTTGATGTCCAGGCGCTCGGGGATGCACTCGATCACCAGATCCACGCCGGCCCAGTCCACGCCGTCCAGGTCGGGCGCCGTGGCGAGCAGCGCCACGTTTTCCTTGCGGCCGATATTGTCCAGGTTCTCCGCGACGCGGGCCGGCAGACCGGCGGCGCGTTCGGGATTCGATTCGATCACCGTCGTCCGGCAGGACGCGCGGGTCAAGACCACGGCGACGTCGGCGCCCATCGTGCCGCCGCCCACCACCACCGCGTGCGCCGCGCCCGGATTGGGCAGCGCTTTCGCGTCCGTCTGCATGGTTTGCTCCTTGTCTGAAACTACGCTGGGGCCGAGTGTAGAGAAGCCTGTTTGATTGATGAATCAGATTTTTTGGATAGAATGATCTTGAAATCAGATCAATTAAGACGGTGCCCCCCATGCAGATCAATCTTTCGATGCGCGATATCGATACGACGCTGGTGCTGGGTCGCACCCTCAACTTCCGCCAGGCGGCCGCCCAGCTGCACCTGTCGCAATCGGCCTTGTCCACGCAGGTGCAGCGCATCGAGGACGCGCTCGGCGTGCGGCTGTTCGACCGCACCACGCGCACCGTCCGGCTCACCGCGGCCGGCGAGGTCTTCATGCAGCAGGCCGCCAACCTGCAGGCGGCCTTCCGCGACGCGGTCTCCGCCGTCAGCGGCATCGTCAACGCCGAGCAGGGCCAGGTATCGGTGGCGGCCTTGCCCTCGGTGGCCGCGCGGCTGCTGCCGCGCGTGCTCATGGCCTATCGCCAGGCCCATCCCCTGGTCGCCCTGAAACTGCACGACACCTTGTCGGGCCCGGCCTTCGACCTGGTGCGCGCGGGCGAGGTGGACTTCGCGCTGACGGCCGCCGATCCCCAGCATGCGGACCTGCACTACGTGCCCCTGATGTCCGACAGCTTCCTGCTGCTGATTCCGGAGGCCCATTCCCTGGCCCGCACCCGCGGGCCGCTGCGCTGGGCGGACACGGCCGACGCCGCGCACGTGTCCATGGTGCAGCCCAGCAGCGTGCGCCAATACACCGAATGGGCCTTCCTGCAGAACCGCATCCGCTTCGTGCCGGCCTTCGAGGCCGAGCACCTGACCACCATCGTCGCCATGGTGGAGTGCGGATTCGGCGTCGCGGCGCTGCCCGAGATCGCGGCCGGCGCCGTGGCGCAGAACGGCATCGTGCAGCGTCCGCTGATCGGCCCGGTGGCCGAGCGCTCCATCGGCCTGGTCACCTCGCGCAACCGCAGCCTCTCGCCCGCGGCCGCCGCGCTGGTACAGGCCTTGAAGGACTACCTGGCGGCGCAGCCGCGTTAGGGCCCGCGCGAAGCCTCTGCTACGATGGTTCGGCCCGCCAGGACGCCGGACGAAGGAGCGCTTCGTGACAAATCATCGAACCATCGAAATCTACCGGTACGACCCCGACAAGGACGCCGCGCCGTACATGCAGAGATTCGAGCTGGAGGCCGCGCCCGGCGAAAAGATGCTGCTCGATCTGCTTGTGCACCTCAAAGGCATCGACGACTCCATCGGTTTTCGCCGTTCCTGTCGAGAAGGCGTCTGCGGCTCGGACGCGATGAACATCAACGGCAGGAACGGCCTGGCCTGCGTGACGAATCTGAATGAGCTCCCCGAACGCATCGTGCTGAGGCCCTTGCCCGGCCTGCCCGTGATCCGCGACCTGATCGTCGATATGTCGGCGTTCTTCATCCAATACCACTCGATCAAGCCCTACCTGATCAACGCCGATCCACCGCCGGAACGCGAGCGCCTGCAATCGCCCGAGCAGCGCGAAGCGCTCGACGGCCTGTACGAGTGCATTCTGTGCGCCTGCTGTTCGACCGCCTGTCCCTCGTTCTGGTGGAATCCCGACAAGTACGTCGGGCCGGCGGGCTTGCTCCAGGCGTATCGCTTCCTGGTCGATTCGCGCGATCAGGCCACGTCCGAGCGCCTGGACGACCTGAACGATCCCTACCGGCTGTTCCGCTGCCACACCATCATGAATTGCACCGATATCTGTCCGAAGGGGCTGGACCCGTCCGGGGCCATCGGCAAGATCCGCGGGATGATGGCGCGGCGAATGATCTAGGCGGCTGAGCCAGGCGCCCGATTGCGGGCCTGTGCGAGGCTTCTTTTGGTGTTAACAGGCCCTAGTCGCCCGCGCCGCTTTCGTCCGGCGTTTCCCTCGGGCGCCAGGCCTCGGGGGGCTGGTGGATCAGGGTCAGCAGCACGACCGTGGGCGCGCGCGCATGCAGGCTGTGGGGCTCGCCGCCTTGCAGCATTACCAGTTGCCCCTCGGCGAGGGTGCATTGGCGCGCCGGCGTTTCGACGTCGACCTGACCCGAGAGGCAATGCAGGGTCAGCACGCCCGGAACCTGGTGCGAGGGCATCCGGTGTCCGGCCGGCAGAACCAGCCGGATCAGCTGTAGATCCGTGGTCCGCAGCAGGCTGATGCTGACGGGGGGCTCCGGCTCCGTCGATGCCGGCCGATGGAACAGGTCGATGACTTCCAGGGGATTCGCGTGCTTCAGCGCCATGAGCGCCTCCGGTGCCGTTTACGGGAACGAAGGCATTGTAGCGGCCGGGCCCGGCGCGGGGCCGGCCGCCAGGCCGTCTCAGCGGCCGCGTGTCATCGATTCCAGCACGCCGTCGCGTCGTATCCAGCCATGGAACAGCGCCGCGCCCAGGTGCAGCAGCACCGTGGCAAACAGCAGGAAAGCCAGATAGCGGTGCGCCCCGCGCAGCCAGGCAAACCAGGCCGCGTCGGCAGGCGCGATGGGCGGCAGTTGCCAACTGCCCACCATCACCGGATAGCCGCCGGCCGACACCATGGCCCAACCGATGAGCGGCATCGCGAACATGAGCGCGTACAACAGGATGTGCGAGGCCAGCGCGGCGTGGCGCTGCCAACCCGGCATGGCGGCGGGCAAGGCGGGAACCCCTTTGTACAGGCGCGTGCCCAGGCGTATGCAAGCCAGCGCCAATAGCGCCACGCCCAAGGGCTTGTGGATCTGTATCAGCCATTGGTGCCGTTCGGAAACCGAAGCCACCATGCCTACGCCGATGAACAGCATCGCGAGAATGCCGATGGCCATCAGCCAGTGCAGCAGGCGTGCCAGCAGGCTGAACCTGGCCGGGGACGGATAACTTGGATAGGTCGGCAAACTCATTGCGCGCGCTCCGGTCGGGTGGAAGGGGAGGAAGCCATGGCGCCTGGGGGAGGCCCTTCGCCGGTACGGCGCTCATAAGACGTGGCGTAGGCGGCCGAACGCGCCGGCAAGAGCGGATCGTCGGAAATGGCGATGCCGCGAGGCAATACGGTCGGGTCGTAATTCACGTCGCGGCAGGGACCTTCATCCTGCGAAGCGCTGCGGGTGATCACCACGGTGCCGGCGTCGACGGTGGGACGATCGGCCGGCCATTGCCGGGTGGCGTCGCGAGTGGAATCGTCCGCGGTTCCCAGCGTTACCAGCAATCGCCAGCGCAACGGGCCCTTCGCCAGGCGTTGTTGCAGGTCGGCCTGAAGATAGTCGGCGCCATGCGCCGGCTCGGCCAAAGGCGCGGCTGCGGCTTCCAGGGGCTCCACGCGCCAGCGCACGGGCCGCCGCTTGCCCTGCGCGTCGACAAGATAAAAGGCATTCAGGCCGTAATAGCTTTCGGTGGCGTAGCTGGCCGACGGCTTGGCGGTCTTGACCCACGCCAGGAAGGGCGCCGTTTCGGGGTGGGCCGCGAAGAAGGCCTGCATGCGCCGCGGGTCGGGCTTGCCCGTCTTGGGATCGGGGCGGGCGGCCAGTTGCTGGTCATAGAACGCCTGCGGTGTGTTGAGCGGGAACACGGGCATGCTGTTCATCCCGGTGCGCCACTGCTCTCCATTGGGAGAGGTGAACTGCAATGCGAAACTGCGGATGGGGACGCTGGAATCCGGCGCGTAGGGATTGCCTCCGGGCAAGGCCAGCCGTCCTACTACCGGCGTATTGCCCGGCGCGAACACCGTTGCCGTGGACAGGGCTTGCGCCGCGCCGCTGCTTTCAAATTGGCCGACCACGCAGACTCCTTTTGCGTGGTTGCGGCGAAAACCCGCATGAACGCCGCTGTTGGCTTCCAGGGCATCCACTACCCGGGCCGGGGTCAGGCGCTGCGGGTCCAGCCAGCCGCCCACATACGCAAAGGCGGCGCCCGAGAAGAGCAGGATGGCGCCGATCGCGCCCAGACGCAGACAGGTTTGCCGGGCATTGAGCGGCCGGGCATCGCTTTGGGGTCCTTGTTGCATGAGGCTCCTTGCCCGTAGGGCGCTGAATTCCCCTGTAAGACGGAGGGCCGGAGAATTTATTCCCCCAGGGAATAAACCCGCCCGGGCGGCGTCTTACCGTATTGGCCTGTAAGCTTGTGGCGCAACGGGCGCTGGCCTGGATGGGAACCCCGACATGATTCGACCGGTACGATTGCCTGCACACGGCCCGGTATCCCTCGACGACGACGCCACGGCGTCGGACGAGCTGTCCGACGCCGTGCTGCGCCAGCTATTGCCGCGTCTGCGGCGGTTTGGCCTGCGCCTGACGCGCGACCCGGTGTCGGCCGACGACCTGGTGCAGTCCACCCTGGAAAGGGCCTTGACGCGCTGGTCCAGCCGCCGGCCGCAAGGCGACGTGCGGGCCTGGCTGTTCACGATTCTGTACCGGCAGTTTCTCGATTCCCAACGCCGGACGCGCCGTTATGCGCGGCTGCTCGACTGGTTCGCAGGGTCCGACGCGGCCGCGCCCTCGGCGGAACGCGAGGCGATCGCGCGATCTTCGCTGGATGTCTTCGAGCGCCTGCCCGAGGCCCAGCGCACGTTGCTGTGGCTGGTTTGCGTGGAAGGCATGAGCTACAAGGCCGTGGCCGACCTGTTCGACGTGCCGCTGGGCACGGTGATGTCGCGCCTGTCGCGCGCGCGCAGCGCCTTGCGCGAACTGCACGAGGGCCAGGCCGGCGAGGGCCATCTGAGGATACTGAAATGAACAAGAATACTATCGACGACCTGGCGCGCAACGCGTTTGTGGATGAGCAGCTCGACCCGGCGCAGCGTCAGGAGATGCAGGCTTACCTGCATGCGCATCCGGAGGAGGAACGAGAGCTCGCTGCCTGGCAACGCGATGCGCGGCGGCTGCGCGCGATGGCCGGCCAGGACAGCCTGCCGCCCAATCCCGCGCTGGATCCCGTCGCGGTGCGAGCCCGGCTGCGCAGCCGTTCGCGTCGCCGCCTGGCCATGGCGGCCAGCCTGGTCGTGGCGGTCGCGATAGGCGGCATCACGGGCTGGAGCGCGCGGGATATGGCCGCGGCCAACCGGATTCTGCCCATGCAGGACGCGATGCAGGCCTATCGCATGTTTGCCTCGGCGGACGCGCCGCGGCCGGACGTGCGCGCCGATGCCGGCGACCTGCAGGGCTGGCTGGACGGCTACTTCTCCAGCGCCCAGCGTATGCCCGACTTGAGCGCCGGCGGCTTCAAGCCCGTGGCCGGACGCCTGCTGGCGACCGACCAGGGGCCGGCCGCCATCGTGATCTACGAGAACGCCGGGCAGCGCGCCACGTTCTACATCCGTCCGCCCGGACCGGGCAATCAGTTCCTGGCGCAAGGCAGCCGGCGCGACGGCGACCTGCTCGCCCGCTATTGGTCGGGGCAGGGGTATAACTATGCGCTGGTCACGTCGGGGGACGACGCGCCGGGGTCGTTCCCCGCCGTGCGCAGTTAGGACACCGCCGCCGGGGCTACCGCCCGGCGGGTTTGCCCGTTCCTATCAGTTCCAGCAGCCCGTCCGATAAGGTGCCGCGCCAGACCAGGTAGTCATGGCCGCCTGCAATCTCGCGATGCGTGACCCAGTAGCCCTTGGCGCGCAGAACATCCCGCAGATGGCGGTTGGTTTCGAGAATGCCCGGTTGGCCCCCGCGCCCCGATTCGAACAGGCCGGCCCCCAGGAAGAAGCGCACCGGCAGCGTGCGCACGGCGGCGAATTGCCGCGTCAGCCATTGGTCCTCTTCGCCTGCCGGGCTCCACCAATACGAACCCGATTGGCTGAGCACGTTGCCGAACACTTCCGGATGACGCAGCGCGGCATACGCCGACGCCAGTCCTCCATAGCTGGAACCTCCGATGACGGTGCGCGCCGCCGGCGCGCCGATGCCGTGCTTGCGCGCCCAGGGCATGAGCTCGCGCGCCAGGAAGTCGGCGAAATCCGGGTTGGGCGGCAATTCCTGGCTGCGGGAGTCCGCCGTGGGATTGTCGATGAGCAATGCCGCGGTCGGGGGGATGACGCCGGCGGCGATCATGTTGTCGAGTATGGTCGGCGTCGGCACGCGGCCCAGGTAGGCGCCGGCGTCGAACAGCACCAGCACGTGGTTGTCCGCGGCGGCCGGACGCCAGCCGGCCGGACGATACAGGTGGATCTTGCGCGTGTTGCCCAGAATCTTGCTGCGCAATTCCCGCGTTTCCACCGTTCCGGCGGGCACGTCGGCCCGCGCTTCGACCCACGGCTGTGGCGGGGCATCCGCCAGCTCCAGCACGGAGTAGGTCTGGAATGCGTCGATGCCCTGCTTGGGGTAGGCCTTGGCGTTGTAGGGGTCGGCCTGCGCGGTGGCCAGGATCGCCCGGCGCCGCGCCATGCCGGAACCCGGCAGCTCCGGCACGTCGGGCGCCAGGCGGTAGGACAGCCGCGCGGAACGGGGCACGACGAAGCTGGCGTACCAGACGTCGGAGTCGCCCAGTCGCGCCAGTTGCGCATGGTCCGAGGACGGCCCGCCAAACAGGCGCACATTGCGTTGCGCGCCGCGCCACAGGAACGTGACGCGGTCGCGAGCGGCGTCCACCGGCTCGACCAGCGGGCTGCCCGCCCGCGCCACTTCGTCCCAGAAGGCCGCGGTCGTGCCGCCTTGCGCCAGCGTCGCCGCCAGGGCGGCCAGGCGAGGGCTGTCCATCGTCGGGGCAGGCGCGCGCTGCGCCGACAGCGGCACGCGCTCGGTAAGCGCCCACCGGTACGCGCCGTCTCCCTGGGCCCGCACCGTGTAGACGCCGTCCGCCGGCGCCACCAGCATCAGCGTGCCCGCGGGCTTCTCGGCATCGCTCAGCCGGCGCACGTGATGGCCGGCGGCGTCCAGCAGATCCAGCGTTACGCCACTGTCGGCGGCCCACGTCCCCGCCAGGAAATCCCCCTTTTGCAGCGAAAGCCGTTCTTCGGAATAGGCCTGCGGGGTGACCAGGCCCTGCCCGGATTGCGCAGCCGCGATGGCCGGCGCCATGCCGGTCAGTGCGATCGCCAGCGCCGCCATCGGCACGCGTTGCCGCCACGTCAAACCATACTGTCCAGGCATATGCATTCGTTTCATCATCCGCAATGGTGAGGTGTTGTGTTCGATTGCCGCGGCGCCCAGGGGCTGTCGAGGTCGCCGCGGGCGATCCGGCGCGCGCTTGCTTTCGCCATCCAGGCAAATCCCAAGGCCGACGCCAGCGCGGTTGCGTCCACGGCGAGCGTCGCGGCGGACGTGTGCGCCCAGAGGCCCGAGCCGGGAAACAGTCCGCCCAACAGGGAGGTTGCCGGAATCGCCAGGGTCAAGGCCGCGGCCGTCCATAGCAGATGCACCCCCGCCGCGGCGCCGCCCCGCAGGAACGACCATGCGATGCAGGCGAAGAAGGCCAGGTAGTAGAGCCCCTGAAGCCAGGCATTCAGATCGCCGACGCGACCGTTCAGCCACTTGGAGGCAATCATCATCAGCGAAATGCCGCATATGCACCCCAGGCAGACGCCGACGGTCGCCGAGGCCATCAAGCGCGTGTCCAGGCGTTGTGCCGGAATCGCGCCGGTCCGCCGGTCCGCGCGCTTGCGGCGCGTCTCGATCCAGAGCAGGTTGCCGCTATAGAACAGCCACGCGCCCGCCAAGCCTAGAAGGAAATACAGCCACTGCGCCGCGGTCCCGCCAAACGATGCCATATGCAGGGCGAAGAAGCTGCTGATCCAAAGATTGGGCGCATTCTGCCCGCCGGGCAGGTAGTCGGTGTTGAGTACCTTTCCCGAATAGGGGTCCAGCGCCACGAAGCCGCCCCGAGCCCGCGGCGATACCGCGCTGTCGTCTTTTCCCCAGATGCGCACCACGGCGCGGGGGCCGGTGACTTGCTGGTACTGCAGGGTGTCGGGCCTGAAGTTCGGCGCCAGGCTGCGCGCCCGGGCCACCAGCGCCCGGGGCGTCAGCAACGCTGCCGGGTCCCGGGCGCTCGCGGCGGCCTCGTTGCCGCCGGCGCGCTGGAAAACCGAGGCCAGCTTGCCGTCGTACATCAGCCTGTCCTGCAGGTCGTAGATGCCGTCGTGAAAGGCGAACACCACCGAACTGAGCGCCATGACGATATGGAACGGCAAGGACACGATCCCCACCACGTTGTGCGCGTCCAGCCACATGCGCTTCAGGTTCTTTCCGGTCCGCAAGGCGAAGAAGTCCTTCACCAGGGAGGGCAGCAGCACGATGACACCCGAGACCAGCGCGAGGGCGTACAGCGACGCCACCACGCCCATGAACCATCGGTTGGGATCGCTGTCGACGGGCAGGCCCACCACGCGATGCAGCACGTCGATGAAGGATGCCAGCCCGCTGGGCGCGGTGGGTTGCACTTGCAGGCCGCCGCCCAGGTCCAGGTAGGCGACGTAGTGGCGCACCGACGATTCGTCGTGGTCGTCGGCCGCCCCGTCGCGGACTTCCCAGCCCATCCGGGCCGGCACGTGCTCGGCGTCCAGCAGGTGGATGTTGAACCCCTTGGCCACCTCCGGCCGCGCCGCCAGGGTTCTGGCGATCAGGTCGGGAGTCTCGTCCAGCGGCACGTGAGAGATCGTCGAATGCGGCGTGGCCCAGCGGACGATGGGCTCCTTGAACACCGTCAGCGCGCCCGCGTAGAAGGCGATGAAGAGCGCCATGCCCGTCAGGATGCCCGTCCAGGTGTGGACGGACTTGTAGATGCGTATGACGTCGGCCCTCATGGCTTCTGCCCCTCCTTCAAAGCGCGCCGGCCAGGAACAGCGCGCCGTAGAGCGCCAGGCAGGCTGCGCCCAGGCAGATCCAGGCGCGCAGGCCGCTGGCGAAAAAATAGACGGTGCTCAAGACGCCCAGCCAGACGGGCGGCACCAGCCACATGGCGAGCTGCGAGCGGCTCGCCAATGGGATGCTCGCGGTCAGCGCGGCAAGCGCGGCGCTGGCACCCAGGGCGAGCGCGAAGCCGAGCAGCGCGCCCGCCAGGCTCTTGGATATCCAGTCGCGCCGGATCGGGGCCGGTTTAGCGGCTTTCATGCGTATCGCTTCCGCGCAATCCGACGAGGGCGCCCAGGTAGGGGATGAGGCAGAAGAACAGCATCAGGGCCGTACAGAACACGAATATCGCCGCGACGGTCGAAAATGCCAGCAGGCACGCCCACGCGCCCAAGGCCAGCAGGACGGCGCCCGCCGCGCGGGCCGGCAGCGCAGGCCAGGGCGCGGGCCGCCAACGCTGGTTCGGCGAGGCGCGATAGAGGCTGAAGCAGCCCAGGAATATGGCGATCAGGCTGATGAAGGTCAGGGCTTGCATAATCATCCTGGTGTGAAAAAGCGCGCGGCCCATGCCTTTGCGCTGCCCGACCCGGATCGATGGTCCGGGGCAGGAAGCGGCGGGACGGTCCGCGGGCGCTCAGAAGCTGATGCTGGCGGAGGCGGTGACGGTGCGCGCCGGGCCCAGCGTCGCGATCGGGGTCGTGTCGCTGAAACTGCCGGCGTAATAGTGCTTGTCGAACACATTGTTGACGTTCAGGCGCAGCACCACGTCCCGGCCGTTGATCTGCGTGGCGTAGCGCGCGCCCAGATCCAGTTGGCCCCAGCCGGGAATCTGCAGCTTGTTGGCGGAGTCCGCGTACTGGGTGGAGCTGGCCTGCAGGCGGCCGCTCAAGGTCAGGCCGGGGACCCACGGGGTATCCCACTCCAGCCCGGTATTGGCCTGCCATCGCGGCACGCCGACGGCGGTGTTGCCGTCATAGCGGCCAAACGAGGTCTTGACCTGCGTGCCTTGGGAGTAGGTGACGCCGCCCAGCACGCGCACGCCCGGAACCAGCTCGCCGAACGTGTTCCATTCCACGCCGCGAACGCGCTTTTCGCCGCCATCGGCATACGTCGGGTTCGCCGTCGCGCCCTCGGTGACCAGCATGGGCTTGTCGATCTGGAAGAGGGCGAGCGTGTTGGTGAAGGTGCCGGCGTTCCACTTGACGCCCAATTCCTGCTGCTTGGTCTTGTAGGGCGCGAAGACCTGTCCATAGTTGCTGGCGGTCGTGTCGGTGACGCTGTCGCCCTTGCTGAGGCCTTGCACGTAGTTGGCGTAGAGCGAGACGTCCGGCCCCCAGGGCTTGACGACGATGGCGGCCGCGGGCGTCACCGCGTCCTCGTCGTAGCGCGACGTGGTCTTGCCCGTCTTGTCGAAATTGGTGGTCTTCACGCGCTGGTTGCGCAAGCCCGCGGTCACGAGCAGCTTTTCGTCGAAGAAGGACATCGTGTCGACCAGCGCGAGGCTGGACAAGGTGTTCTCCGCCGTTTTCGGCGCGCTGCCCGGCACGGCCGGCATGACCGGCGTAATCGGATCGTAGATGTTGGATTTGAAGGTCGAAGGCGTGCCCGTGGCCGAGCCGTCCTCCGTGTCCAGGATCGACGCCTGGAGCACCAGTTCGTGCCCGACGCTGCCGGTCTTGAAGCGCGACCGCAGGCCCGCCTCCGCCGACGTGGCATCGGTATAGGCCCGCTGGCCGACCATGGAGCCGGTGAAATTGCCGTTGGCGTCGATCTGCCGCGCATGGGTGCCGTTGATCAGCCCGGACTGATGGCTGTCGCGCCTGCCCACGCCCGCGAAAGCCGATACGTTGTCGTTGAAGCGGTACTCGGCCCGTCCGAAGACGGCATTGCTCTGTATGCTGCCGTAGCCGGTGCTGAACTGATTGATGCGGGGATCGGGGGCCTCGGGAACGACCGATCCGCCGAACCAGAACATGGCGGGCGTGCCGCCGCTGAAGGATTCCTGGCTATGGTATGCGTCTATCGATGCCGTCAGCGCGCTGCCGCGGTAATCCAGGCCGGCGGAGAAGAACTCGCGCTTCCTGGATTGGCCGTCCAGCGTGGTGGCGCCGTCGCTGAACGAGCCGTTGACGCGCGCGCCCCATTCGTTGCCCGCGCCAAAGCGCCGGCCGGCGTCGATGGTGGTGCCGAGCTGGCCATCGGATTGCCAGTTCACGCCATAGGTGGCGGTCGGCGTATCGCCCGCGCGCTTGGGCACCAGGTTGATGGTGCCGCCCACCGCCCCGCTGGGCGCCATGCCGCTGAACAAGGCATTCGGCCCCTTGAGCACCTCGACCCGCTCGACGAATTCCAGCGGGGTGCGGCCCATCGGCGCCAGGCCGAACATGCCGTTGATGGCCACGTCGTTCTGGTTGACGTCGAAACCGCGGATGCGGAAGTTCTCGTATGCGTGCCCGCTGGACGTGGTGAACCGGACGGACGGGTCGTTCGCCATGACGTCGGCCAGCGTGCGCGCCTGCTGGTTCTGGATGAGTTCGGACGTATAGCTCGTTACGTTGAACGGCGTATCCATCACGCTCTGGTTGCCCATCAGGCCCAGGCGCGCGCCGTCGGCCACCTGGCCGCCGGGATAGGGCGGGGGCAGCTCTTCGCCGCTCAAGGAGCCAGCGGTGACGGTGACCGGTTGCAGCGTGGTGGCCGGCGGCGCGGTCTGCGCCCAGGCATTCGGCAGCGGCAAGAGCACGCCCAGCGCGAGGCCAGGCGCGAGCCGCAGGGTTCGCATATCCAGTAAATGACGCCGTCCGTTAGGCAAAATTTGCTCCAGAAAACAAACGCAAATGAGAATGATAGGCAATAATTTTAATGCAATATTGGGGCTTTCTGCCAATAGAAAGCGGCATGCGGATGCGCTGAAGTTGATCTGGAACAACAGAAAGGCCAGCAAGCGGCGGGGCGTCGGAAGCCGGTTCGCCGGGGCGCATGGCGGGTCTTTCCGCGCGGGGAGGAAGGGCGCTCGCGCACCTGCCTATCCCAGGGAGCCTCCAGTAAAATCAATTCCCGGCGTACCACTCCCATAAGAAAGAGCTCCCATGGCTTCCTCTGCGCCCGCCGCTGTCGATAGGCCCTCAAGGGGGTGGCTCCGCTGGCTGCCCGGACTGGCCGTCTTGAAGTCGTACGAAGCCGCCTGGCTACCGAGGGACCTGGCCGCCGGCCTGGTGCTGACGACCATGCTGGTGCCGGTGGGCATCGCCTACGCCGAGGCCTCGGGCGTGCCGGGCGTCTACGGCCTTTACGCCACGATCATTCCGCTGCTGGCCTATGCCCTGTTCGGCCCGAGCCGGATCCTGGTGCTGGGGCCGGACTCGGCGCTGGCCGCGCCCATCCTGGCGGTGGTGCTCAGCGTCTCGAACGGCGATCCCATGCGCGCGGTGGCCGCGGCCAGCCTGATGGCGCTCGTGTCGGGCCTTTTCTGTATCGTGCTGGGCGTGCTGCGGCTGGGGTTCGTGACCGAGCTGCTGTCCAAGCCGATCCGCTACGGCTACATGAACGGCATCGCGCTGACGGTGCTGGTGAGCCAGCTGCCGAAGATGTTCGCGATTTCCATCGACGACGCCGGCCCGCTGCGCGAGATGTGGCAGCTGGCGGAGGCCGTGTACGACGGCGAGACCAACTGGTACAGCTTCGGGGTGGGGGCGGTGACGCTGGCGGTGATCCTGCTGCTCAAGCGTTTCGACCGCGTGCCGGGCCTGCTGATCGCGGTCATCCTGGCCACGGCGGCGGTCAGCGTGTTCGGGCTGGACGCGCGCGGCGTCAAGGTGCTGGGCGAGATTCCCCAGGGGCTGCCGACGTTCGTGCTGCCGTGGCTGAGCAACGCGGACCTGGTCAAGATCGTGCTGGGCGGCTGCGCCGTGGCGCTGATCGCGTTTGCCGACACCAGCGTGTTGTCGCGCACCTATGCCGCGCGCACGCACACGCGGGTGGATCCGAACCAGGAAATGGTGGGGCTCGGCGTGGCGAACCTGGCCGCCGGCTTCTTCCAGGGCTTTCCGATCAGCAGCAGCGCCTCGCGCACGCCGGTGGCGGAAGCGGCGGGTTCGCGCACGCAGCTCACGGGCGTGGTGGGGGCGCTTGCCGTGGCCGGCCTGCTGCTGGTGGCGCCGAACCTGCTGCGCTACCTGCCCAACAGCGCGTTGGCCGCCGTGGTGATCGCCGCGGCCATCGGCCTGTTCGAGTTCAAGGACCTGCAGCGCATCTTCCGCATCCAGCAATGGGAGTTCTGGCTGTCGATGCTGTGTTTCGCCGCCGTGGCGGTGTTCGGCGCGATTCCCGGCATCTGCCTGGCCGTGGTGATCGCCGTCATCGAATTCCTGTGGGACGGCTGGCGGCCGCACTTCGCGGTGCTGGGCCGCGTGCCCAACCTGCGCGGCTATCACGACCTGAAGCGCTACCCGCAGGCGGCGCTGATCGACGGCCTGGTGCTGTTCCGCTGGGACGCGCCGCTGTTCTTCGCCAATGCCGAACTGTTCCAGCAGCGGTTGATGGAAGCCGTGGAAGCCTCGCCCACGCCGGTGCGGCGCGTGGTGGTGGCGGCCGAGCCCGTCACCAGCGTCGACGTCACGTCGGCCGACATGCTGCGGGAATTGAGCCACGGCCTGGCCGCGGAAGGCGTGGCGCTGCATTTCGCCGAGATGAAGGACCCGGTCCGCGACAAGCTCAAGCGCTTCGAACTGACCGAGGTGTTCAGCGACGACCGCTTCCATCCCACGGTGGGCAGCGCCGTGGAGGAGTATCTGGAAGGCGTGGGAGCCGGGCGGATCCAGGAATAAGGCATCAGGGGCCTACCAGCGGGCCGGCCGCGAGGCCCCCAGCGCCACGAGTCCGGCGACGGCCAGCAGCCAGAGCCACAACGCGTCGGGCGCTGCCTGCGCAGGCGTGGGCGCGCGCGGTTCCAGCGCGTACCCCTGCACTTGCGTGGCGGGGGGCGCCGCGCCGGCGGGTCCCGCGGCAGGCGGCGCGGGCTGCGCCGGAATGGAATTCGCCTCCTGGGACTGGCACCTGGGCAGCGCGCAGTCGGATCCGTGCCGCGCCACGCTCTGCGCCAGCGCCTGCTCCAGTTGCCGCCTGTCGGCGGCATCGGCCTGCCACGCGCCCCGGTCGATCGCGGCGATCAGGGTCTCCAGCAAATGCTGGCGCGCGTGCGGATTGTGGCGGGCGAAGTACTCGTCCAGGCCCAGTTGGAATTTGTCGTCGACATAGACGGCCTTGACCTCGGACCAGTCGGCATCGCTTACCAGCCGCGGCGTCGTAACGTCCCACAACAGCATGTGCGCGGGCAGGTCCGCCATGTAGCGGGCGCCGTTGTAGCCGCTGTCCTGCATGGCGCGGATCCAGGCGGGATTGAAGTAGCGCGATTGCAGTTCGCGGCCGAAGGCGCGCGCCAGCGGTTCGAGCTTTCCCGCGCCCGGACGGCTGTCTTTCAGGTCGGCCACGTAGTGGGCCACCTCCGCGCCCGTTTGCTCGCGCACCGCCATGCCGATGCCGCCGAGATAGGCGGCCGGCATGCTGGTGTCGAGCAGCCCGTAGGTGTTCGAACTGCGGCTGAAGACGGCGGCTTCCACGCCGGACAACTGCGCGACGAA
This sequence comes from Achromobacter denitrificans NBRC 15125, assembly GCF_001571365.1. Classification (GTDB taxonomy): domain Bacteria; phylum Pseudomonadota; class Gammaproteobacteria; order Burkholderiales; family Burkholderiaceae_B; genus Achromobacter; species Achromobacter denitrificans. The sequence goes on from NZ_BCTQ01000004.1 coordinate 27,189, forward strand.
GCCCTGCGCGTCGGGCGCGCCGTTGCCGCCTTCGCCGTAGGCGTGGCCCAGGCGGTCGGTGTACAGCCTGGACAGGCGGGCGTCGGTCCAGTCGGCCCCGGCCTGCAGCGCGAACTGGGTCGAGGGCGAGTAGGCGCCGGGCGCGGTGGAATAGATGCGGCGGTCGGCGCGCGCGCGCGCCTCGGCGGCGGGCGCGCCGGCAGCGGCCAATTGCGCCGCGATCGCCAGGCTGTTCGCGCGCACGGCGTTGTCGCGTTCGTCCGCCGCCGCGGCCAGCCGCGCGGCTTTCGCAAGCATCGCGATCTTGTCGGCGAAGTGGTCGCGGTAGGTGCCCGAGGTGGTGACCAGCACGTCCACGCGCGGCCGTCCCAGCGCGGCGCGGTCGTCCAGCGCGACATCGATGACTTCGCCCCGCGGGTTCCATACCGGACGCGCGCCCATCAGGCGCAGGATCTGCGCTTCCATGGCGCCGCGATTCTGCGTGGACTCCACCGACCACAGCACGAACGCCACCTTGCGCGGCGCCTGGCCGTGTTCCTTCCGGTAGTTCTCGATCAGCGCGTCGGCCATGCTCGAACCCGTTGCCCACGCTTCGCGCGTGGGCAGGGAGCGCGTGGCGAACGTGTACGGATTGCGGCCAGGCGGCAGCGCGTCGGGGTTGCGCACGGCGTCGGCCATGGGGCCGGGCTCGATGTAGCGGCCGTCCAGCGCGTCCAGCACGGCATCGGCTTCCCTGGGCGCCGCCGCGACGCGCGCGGCATAGTCCTGGATGCGTTCCGCCACGTCGGCCGGCGCGTGCCTGGCGTCCCCGGCGATCACCGCCCGCACGGTTTCGAGCGGCGGCGGTTCCGCCATGTCGCCGGCGAGCATGGCGTGGACCATGCGCGCGGAAACGTCGGCATCGGGAGGCTGGCCCAGCACATGCCCCCCGACCGGCATGGGCGCCGCCTCCACCTCGGCCAGATAGCGGCGCAGGGCGGCTTCGAGTTGCGGCCAGGGCGCGCGCGCCGCGTCCAGGTCCAGGGCGCGGGCGTGGCGCGCGGCCAGGCCGCGCACGGCCTGTCTCGCGGAATCGTCCGTCGATTGCGCCGCCGCATCGAGCTTGTCGCGCAAGGCGGCGAGGTCGGGCGGCAGGGAGGCGAGGGCCAGCGGCGGCATGAAGCCGAGGGTCAGCGCGTTGGCGCGCCGCTTGTTGCCGATGCCGCCGTTGGCTTGCAGGGGCGTGGGCTGGATGTGGGGCAGGTCGCCGATCAGGCGGCCGACCCAGTCGTCGCGGGCCGGCCCCTGCTGCTTGCCGGGCATGAGCGACAACTGCGTGAAGAGCGGCACATAGGCGTCGGCATGATGGCCGCGCGTCATCCAGAGATAGAAGGCGACGTACTGGTGATGCGGCGGCAAGGCGTCCGTCGACGCGAGCGCGCCGGCATCCTGCAGATAGCCCCAGACCGGATGCGGCGCCACGACGACCTTGCCGAAACGCAGCGCCGGGATCACGATGGAGCGCTGGCCCTCCTGGCCGGCATGCACCATGATGCGGCCGGGAGGCGGACCCCAGCGCGCTTCCACCGCCTCGCGCAAGGCTTGCGGAAGCTCCCGGTACCAGGCGAGGTATTGCGCTTCCGGAATCGCCACCGCGTCGCCAGCGGCCAGGCGACGCGCCAGCTCGGCCTGGGCGCGCCGGTATTGCGCGTCGGCTTCGCCGGCGTGGCCGGGAGCGCCCCACAAGCCGGCGCTTACGTTGGCGCCGTCGCGCGCCATGCGCTGCGCCAGCGCGTCCGCGTCCGGCAGGGGGAGGGCGCCCACATCGTAGCCGTCGCCCCGCAGCCGTCGCAGCAAGGCGGCCAGGCTGGCTTGCGCATCCAGGTAGCTGTCCGGATCGCCGCCCACGTCCGCCTGGTCGGCCGCTTCGCTGTGGTACGAGATCACCAGCCGCTTCTCCGCGTTGGGCAGGCGGTGCAGGCGGGTCCAGGCCAGCGCGCGCGCTACGCGCCACGACACCTGTTCCGCCAGCGGCTCGTGCAGCACCGCGCCGTCCGCGCGCACGCGCCGCGCGCCTACCATCATGGGTTCGATGATGCCGTTGGCCTCGCTCAGCGCCAGCTGGCCGCTGCGGTCCGGGGCAAAGCCGCCCGGGTCCGCGCGCCATTGGGCGGCATCGCGTGTGTAGTCGGTGGTGCAGCCCAGTACCGCGACGCCCAGCGCCCGGGCTTCTTCCACGCCGGCCCGGTGGGCGGCGTAGTCGATCTGGCTGGCGCAGAGGATCAGCGCATCCACCGCGGGCTTGCCGTCGGCGCCGCGCAGATGGCGCAGCGAATCATGGCTGTCGCTGCGCCACAGCGGCACCGGCAGGCCGCCCTGGCTTTCGGTTTCGTTGACGAGCGCGTCGATCACCGCGGCGTTGTCGCCCAAGGCCAGGCTGCGATAGAACACGATGCCGACGCGCGGCCGGGCATCGGCGCCGGGCAGGCGCTGGCGCGCCCACGCCAGATAGGCCTCGACGTCGGGGAAGGGGCCGGCGTGCGCGGGGTGATAGAAGGCGCGCTCGGGATACTCGACCGGCGGTTCGGCCAGGCCTGGCATGCCGAGCAGGCGCGCGCCCAGGTAATCCAGCAGGCGCGTGTAGTTCTCGACGGTGCCGTTGCGCCAGTACGCCAGAGCTTGCGGCACCGCCGAGGCCGGCACGTTGCCGCTTACCCACTCATCGCCGTTGATGACGAGCACGCGGGTCCGCCGCGCCGCCGCGTCCAGGCGCGCCCGGTAGTGGGCCAGGCGCGGGCCGACGCCTTCGACCACGACCAGGTCGTATGCGGACAGGTCCGCCTCCTCGATGCCGGGCAGCTGGCCGCCGCCCAGGCCATAGAGGTCGATCGCCAGGGCGTTGGCGCGTCGCGCCGCGGCGGCGCGCATCAGGGTGGGCTGTTGAGCGAGCTCGATCGAAATGACGGCGATGCGCGGTCGCGAGTGGGCGCGCGCTTGCGCTTCCCGCGTCGCGACGCCGGGCGCCGCCTGTGCCGGCGCGGCGAGGGCAAGCGCGAGCGCGAGCAGGCCCGCGCAGGCGGCGGCCCACCGGGCGAACCGGCCGAGACGTCGCGGCCGGGCGGGCCCTTGGAGAAAGGCGGATCTGTGCATGGGGCCTCCTACTTCGCGCCGCCTTCCTGCTCGGGGACGTACACCACTTGTCCGTCCGGCAGGCGATAGGCGGTGCCCAGGCGTTCGCCCTGCCCGGACAGCTTGCGGTCCGTGACCCGCTCGACCTTGACCTGTTGCTGGGTCTTGCTCACCACTTCCAGCTGGCCGTCGGCGGTCTGGTGCGTCAGCGTCCAGGTCGCGTCGGCGCTGAGCATATCGGTCGATCCCAGCACCGAGAACAAGGCCAGGGCCATCGCCACGATGAACGCCAGGCTGGCGTCGAACAGGTTGGCCACGCCGGCCAGCGGGTCGTCGTGGTGGGCGGATTCGAGCCGCGAGCGGGCAAACCTCAGGCGGGATTTCATGCGGCGCGCTCCTGGGGGGCGGCCGCCTGCGCAGCGCGAAGCGCGCATTCCGCATGCAGCCGCAGGGCGTCCAGGTCTTCGCGCTGCCAGCCTTCGCGCACCATCGCGATCACGTGCGACACCACGCCGATCGCGATGCCGACGATGGTGGCCGAGAACGCCACCACCATGTGTTCGGCCAGCGCGGGCAGGTCGCCTCGCGCCAGGCCGTTCAGCGCGGCCGCCATCGGGATCAAGGTGCCCATCAGGCCGAGCGACGGCCCCGCGCGCACGGCGAAGCGCACCGCGTTCAGGCTGCGCGCGCCGGCGTGTTCGGCGCGCGCCAGCACGCGTTCGATGTCCAGGTCCATGTTGGCATCGGATGCGGCGGCGGCCGCGTCGATTTCCGCCGCCAGGCGCGCCACCGCCGGCCGGCGGCCGCGCCAGCGGCCCGCCGCGCTGCGCGCGAACATGCCCAGCGCGACCAGGGCCCAGGCCGCCAGCACGACCAGCATGAGCAGCACGGGGACGAACAAGAGTTGGGAGACCTGCTCCAGGACGAATTTGAGGTTCATGATGATTACAGGGCTCGCGTGTAGCGCAGGTAGTAGGCGCGGCCGGGCATGGTGTAGTCGGCCTTCTCGTAGTAGTCGCGGTCGAACAGGTTGGACACGTCGAACCGCAGCGTGTCCTTGGGCGTGATCTTCCAGCGCGCGCTCAGGTCCACGACCGTGAACGGCTCGTTCTCGAACAGGCCGCCGCGGCCGCCGGTGTAGATGCTGCCCTGGCTGTTGTCGGTGTCGTAGCGGGTATCGACGTGGCGGGCCGTAAGGGTGCCCGACAGCCTGTTGCCGTCGCTGACCGTGAGCGACAGATTGCCTTTCCATTTGGCCACGTTGCGGATGGGCACGGCGCCGCTGGCGTCGAAATCCTCCGCCTGAAGCAGCCGGGTGAAACTGCCCGAAACGCCGATGCGGCCCGCCGGCAGGCCGAACCAAGGGCCGGCATCGTAGGCCAGCCGCGCCTCGATCCCGCGCATGCGGGAATCGTTCGCGTTTTCGTAGCTGCTCACGCGTTCGGTAGCGGTATTGCTCACGATCACGGAGCGGATGCGGTCGCGGATGCGCGAATCGAAATACGTCACGTCGGCGTCGAGGCGGCCGTCGGCATAGCCGAGTCCGATGTCCCAGCTGCGGTTGCGTTCGGGCTTGAGGCTGGGATTGCCCATCGAGACGCGGCGTTGCGCGCCGGCGTACTCAACGTTTTCCCCGGCGATTTCACTGCCCTGCGGCGGCGCGAACGCCGTGCCGGCCGAACCGTGCACGCGCCACGATTCGCTCAGTTTGAAGACCGCGCCGCCGCGCGGATTGAAGCTGGTGAAGGCCGATGAACCGGGGCTGTAGCTGGTCTTGTAGGGCGTGGAGCGCGTGCTGGAACGGATCCAGTCATAGCGGCCTCCCAGCGTCAGGATCAGCCTGTCGTCGAGCCAGCTGCTGCCCCATTCGGCGAAGATGCCGTTGCTGTCGCGGCGTTCGTTGGGGCTGTAAGGCGCCAGGCGCTGGCCTTGGGCACCGTAGGAATAGCGGTCGGCCTCGACCCGCTGCCAGTCCGTGCCGTAGGTAAGCGTCATGCTGTCGGCGAATGCCCACACGTCCTGCACCTGATAGCCCAGGTAGCGGGATTCGGTGCGGCTGGAACGGTAGCGGTCCGCGGCCGCGGGCACCGTGATGTAGTTGTAGTTTTCGCGCGAGGCATAGGCCGTCGCCGTGATGAGGTGGTCCCGGGGCGTTAGCGTGAACCGCAGGTCGCCGCCGAGCCGGTCGGTTTCGTTGGCGGAGGCATTGGGCGGATTGAAGCTGACGGGGCCCGGCGCGTTATTGCGCAGGTCGGCCCAGTCGATCGTGGCATCGACGCGCACCATGTCGGTCAGGTCGCTGCCGATGCGCGCCTTGCCGGAACCGCGGCGAAAGTCGCTGTTGGGCCGCTTGTCGCCCGCGCCGGTGGTGAAGTCGCCGTTCTGGTTCACATAGCCGAACGCCAGGTCGAAATCGGTGCGCTCGGACAGGGATCCGCCCAAGGCGAAGTCCGTCATGCGCGTGTCGAACGAACCGTAGCCTACGCCGATCGATCCGCCGATCGGGCCCGTCGAGCGGCGCGTGATGATGTTCACCACGCCGCCCATGGCCGAGGCGCCGTATAGCGACGAAGCCGGGCCCTTCAGCACCTCGACGCGTTCGATGCTTTCGGGCGAGAGCGTCGTGAAGCTGGTGGACCCGGAAGGCCGGCCGTCGATCAGCACCAGCGTGCGCGGGTTGATCGTGAACTCGAAGTTCGGCCGCATGCCCCGCAGGCCGATGCCCGCCAGCCCGTTGGGGTACTGGATCACATCGACGCTGGCGTTTTTCTTGAGTTGGTCGATGAAGCTGGTGGCGACCGTGTCCTGCAGCACCTTGCCGTCTACGACCTCCATCGAGGAGGGCACGTCGTCCAGGCGCTGCTCGTTGCGCGTGGCGGTGACCACGACGGGGTTCAGTTCCACCACCTGATTCACGGCGGCACCGTCGCCCGGCGGCGCGCCCGCCGCGAGATGGCGGCCTTGCCCGTCCTCGGCGGCGTGCGCGCCGAATGCCACGCACAATGTGGCGCCCAGCGCCGCGAATCGCCCGCCGTCGCGGCGCGACGGCCTGGCCTGCACATGCTTCCTGTTCATCCTGCTGCTCTCGCCCCTATGAATAATTCGCAATGATATAACATATCAATAAAAGGGCGAGCTTATTCACTTGGAGGCGGCCGGCGCATGTGCCGCAACCGGCCTTCTGCTCGAATGCCTGAAGCGCGCGCGCCTGCCGGGAAAGCGTAGAACAGGCTAGGGCGGGGTCAATCCGCCGCCGCGATCGCGGCGGCGATTTCGGCGGCCGCGGCCAGCATGGGCTCGCGGAAGCCGGGCAGTTCCTCGAAGGCCACGCGCGCGCTGGGCACGGAAATCCCCAGGCCGGCGATGAGCTGGCCCTGCGCATCGCGGATCGGCACGGCGCAACCGACCACGCCGGCCATCACTTCTTCATTGCTCGCCGCCCATTGCTCCTTGCGCACCTTGCGCACCACGTCTCGCAGCGTATCCGCGGAAACGATGGTGTTGGGCGCGAGCGATTCGAGCGTGGCGTGGCCGAGCCACCATTCGAATTGGTCCTCGGGCATTTCGGACAGGAACAGCTTGCCGATCGACGTGCAGTACAGCGGCGAGCGGTGCCCATGGTCGAAGTACAGGCCCTGCGACCGCGTGGCGATGGCCGAATCCACGTAGAACACTTCGTCGTCCACGCGGCGGCCGAGCTGGCAATGCTCGCCGATGCGGTTGGACAGCGCGACCAGGATCTGGTGGCTCCGGTCGCCGCGCATCGCGGCCGAGACGGCGGCCATGCCCAGGTCGACCAGGGCGGCGCCGACCGCGAGCTTCTTGCTGCCCAGCACGCGCTTGAGCAGGCGCCTTTCTTCCAATTGCGCGACGAGCCGGTGAACGGTGGGCACCGGCAGGCCGCAGGCGGCGGCCACGTCGGTCATGGTGATGGGACGGTCCGCATGCGCCACCACGTCGAGAACATGCAGCAACCGGTCTAGGGGTTGATCCCTAGGGACAGCCTGAGAGCCGCTGATCATAATTAATCCAATTAGTGAAAGAAAAACTTCCAATATTCGGAAGTTTATCACAGGGCAGATTTTCTTTCCAAGTGAGATCGAAACCCACCATGTCCACTTTTCCCGAAACCGCACATCGTGCCGAACCCGCCGCGCAGGCGACTCGCAAGGGTCCGCTCGCGGGCCTGCGCGTCATCGACGCGGGCAACATGATCGCCGGACCGCTGGCGGCCACCCAGATGGCCGACTTCGGCGCCGACGTCATCAAGCTGGAACTGCCGGGTTCCGGCGATTCGATGCGCCACTGGACCCCGATGAAGGAAGGGCTGTCGCTGTGGTGGAAGGTGATCGCCCGCAACAAGCGGCTGATCACGCTGACCTTGTCGCATCCGCGCGGCCAGGAGCTGTTTCGCGAGCTGATCCGCGAAGCCGACGTGCTGATCGAGAATTACCGCCCCGGCACCTTCGAGCGCTGGGGGCTGGGCTACGAGGAGCTGGCGCGCATCAATCCGCGCCTGGTCATGGTGCGCGTGTCGGGATTCGGCCAGACCGGCCCCTACGCCCGGCGCGGCGGCTACGGCACGATCGCGGAGGCGTTTTCGGGCATCCCGTCGTTCACCGGCGCGCCGGACCGGCCGCCCACGCTGCCGGGCTTTCCCATGGCCGATTCGGTGGCCTCGACCTTCGCGGCGATGGCGGCGATGTTCGCCGTCTACAACCGCGACCACGGCAACGGCCAGGGCCAGGAGATCGACGTCAGCCTCTACGAGCCGCTGTTCCGCCTGGTCGAATCCCAGGTGATCGGGTTCGACCAGTTGGGCATCGTCAAGCAGCGCCTGGGCAATCGCCTAGCGGAGGATTCGCCGCGCAATACCTATCAGACGCTCGACGGGCGCTGGGTGGGCATCTCGGCGAGTTCGCAGCGCACGTTCGAGCGGCTGGCGCAGGCGCTGGGCATGCCGGAACTGATCACCGATCCGCGCTTCGTCGACAACGCCTCGCGCTGCGAACACGACAAGGCCCTGGACGAGATCATCGCCGGCTGGTTCCGCGAGCGCGACTGCGCGGCCGTCATGGCGCTGTTCGAAGAGGCCGAGGTGGTTGCCGGGCCGGTGCTGGACATCAGCGACATCGTGCGCGACCCGCACTACCAGGCCCGCCAGAACATCGTGTCGGTGCCCGACGACGATTTCGGGCAGGTGCGCATGCAAGGCGTGGTGCCGCGCTTCCTGGACACCCCGGGAGAGGTGCGCCACGCCGGCCGCGCGCTGGGCGCCGACAACCGCGAAATCTACCAGGGCCTGCTGGGCGTATCGCCGCAGGAATTCGACGCGCTGACCGCGCAGGGAGTGATCTGATGGCCGGGATGTTCGAAGGAGTGCGGATCGTGGGCGCGGGGCAGGCGCCTTATGCCAAGCGTTCGGAACGCGGCGTGCAGCGCCTGATGTACGAGGCAGGCGCGGCGGCGCTGGCCGACGCCGGGCTGCCGTGGAGCGCCGTGGACGGGCTGGCCGTCACCTGCTTCCTGCTGCCGCCCGACAATGCGCCGACGGTGGCCGAGCACCTCGGCATCGAGGCGCGCTTCCTGTTCCAGGGCCTGTATGGCGGCGCCTCGGGCATCATCGGCATGGCCCACGCGGCGCGCGCCATCCGCGATGGCGCCTGCGACGTGGCGCTGGTGCTCGCGGCCGACGCCTTCGACGTCGCCGCCCACAACGAAACCCTGGACCGTTTCAACGGCTCCATCAAGGAATACATGTCGCCGCAGGGGTTCGGCGGGGCCAATGGCATGTTCGCGCTGCACACCCGTCTCTATATGGAGCGGCATGGCGCCACGCCCGAGGATTTCGGCCGCTTCTGCGTGGCCTTGCGCGAGAACGCGCTGCGCAATCCCAACGCGCTCTTCAAGACGCCGCTCACGCTGGACGATTACCTGCATGCCAAGCCCATCGCGGATCCCCTGCGCCTGTACGACTGCGTCATGCCCTGCGTGGGCGGAGACGCCATCGTGCTGGCGTCGGAGCGCGTGGCCGCCGGGCTCAAGGGGCCGTCGCTGCGCATCCTGGCGGCGGAAGAAATCCACAACTATCCGGCCAACGATCCCTATGCGGTCCCGGGCGGCTGGTCGGGCCTGTCGGATCGCCTCTACCGGCGCGCCGGCGTGGAACCCGGGCAGATGCAGTTCGCCCAGCTGTACGACGATTATCCGGTGATGGCCTTCGTGCAGATGGAAGGGTTGGGGCTGTGCGAGCCCGGCCGCGCCCACGAGTACGTCCGCAACAACGACCTGAGCTGGCGCGGCGCGCTGCCCGTCAATACCGGCGGCGGCCAGCTGTCGGCCGGGCAGGCCGGCGCCAGCGGCGGGATGATCGGCGTCTACGAGGCCGCCGCCCAGTTGCTGGGCCGCGCGACGGGCCGGCAGCTGGATTGCCGGCTGGGCCTGGTGTCCGGCTACGGCATGGTGGCCTACGGCCGCGGCCTGTGTTCCAGCGCCGCCATTCTCGAACGCGTTCATTGAGGAGTCGACATGCTCAAGCCCCAACCGCGGATCAATGCCTTGAACCAACCCTTCTGGCAGGGCTGCAACGACGGCCGCCTGATGATCCAGTATTGCGGCGCGTGCCGCCGCCACGTGTTCTATCCGCGCGTATGTTGCCCATTCTGCCGCGAAGACGGCCTGCAATGGGTGCCGGCCAGCGGGCGCGGGAAAGTGATCTCGCATACCACCGTGCGCCGCACCCATCACGACGGCTTCAATGCGGAGGCGCCGTATGTGTTCGCCGCCATCGAGCTGGAAGAGGGGCCTTGCCTCTACGGCCAGTTGCCGGGCGCGCCGACCGAAGGCGCGTCCCTGATCGGCCAGGCGGTGCTGGCCACCTTCGTCGAGCACGGGCCGGGCCAGAAGATCGCGGCCTTCCGCCTGGCTTGAGGCGCAACCCTTTCCGGTAGATCCTCCATGACCGATTTCCATGCCTGCTCCGCCTTGCGCGGGGATTTTCCCGCCAGTTCGCGGATGCTGTACCTGGACACCGCCCACCAGTCGCCGCTGGCCGGCAGCGTGCGCCAGGCGCTGGAGGCCTTCTACCAGGAGGCCAGCGACTACGGCGGCCCCAAGCCGGTCTGGCTTGAACGGGTGGAGCGGGTGCGCGCCCGCGCCGCGGCCTTCCTCGGCGCGCGGGCCGACGAGCTCGCGTTCACCAAGAACACCTCGGAAGGCCTGAACATCGCGGCCAATGCCATCGATTTCGCCCCGGGCGACAACGTGCTGCTGATCGAGGGCGACCACCCCAACAACGCCTATGCCTGGCTGAACCTGAAGCGGCGCGGGGTGGACGTGCGCTTCGTCAGGCTGGAAGGGGGCGTGGCCGACGCCGCCTTGTTCGCGCCGCGCGTGGATGCGCGCACCCGGGCCATCTCGCTGTCCCACGTCACCTTCCATGCCGGCCATCGCCACGACGTCGCCGACATCGGGCGGCTGTGCCGCGAGCGCGGGATCTATCTGGTGGTGGATGCGATGCAGTCGGTCGGCGTGCTGCCGGTCGACGTGAAGGCAATGGGCGTGTCCATGCTGGCCGCCGGCTGCCACAAGGGGCTGCTGGTGCCGCAAGGGCTGGGCCTGCTGTACGTGGACGCGGCGCTGACCGAGCTGCGGCCGGTCTACCTTGCCACGGCGGGGCTGGCCCGCCCGCCGGCCGATCTGATCGCCGACCCCGACGACCTGGCCTTGCGCGAGGATGCCGGCCGTTTCGAGATCGGCAACTACAACCTGGCGGACATCCACGCCCTGGATGCCGCGCTGGATCTCATCGACAGCGTGGGCGTCGCCAATATCGAGCGCCACGTGCTGGCGCTGGGCGACCGACTGATCGAACGCATGGACGCGCTCGGCGTGGGCCTGGTGGGCCCGCGCGAGCGCAGCCGCCGCGCGCACATCTACGTGCTGGACCTGCCCGCCGAACGATGGACGGGCTACCTGGCGCAGCAGGGCGTGCGCGTTTCGCCGGAACGCGACGGCGTGCGCGTATCGTTCGGCGTCTTCAATACCCCGGACGACGTCGATCGCGTCGCCGGGATCATCGCCGCCGGCTTGCAGGCGCCGGCGTCGGCTTGAACAGGGGTGCCGCCTGCCATGCTAATTGCCCGGTCCCGAGGCCAGGCTTCACACAAGGGGTATGACATGAAAAACAGCACGTTCTCCCGCTACGCCACCGCCTGCGCGCTGGCGCTGGGCCTGTCGTCCGCCTGGGCCCAGGACACGGGGTCCACCTTGCAGAAGATCAAGGAAACCGGAGCGGTGACGCTGGGCTACCGCGAATCCTCCGTGCCTTTCTCGTTCCTGGACGGCCAGCAGAAGCCGGTGGGCTTTTCGCTGGACCTGTGCGCGGCCATCGTCGACCGCATCAAGCAGCAGCTGGGCCTGTCCAGCCTGGCGGTCAAGCAGGTGGCAGTGAATTCCTCCAACCGCATCCCGCTGGTGGTCAACGGCACCGTGGACATCGAATGCGGCGGCACGGCCAACAATCTGGCGCGCCAGAAGCAGGTGTCCTTTTCGGTGGCCACCTTCGCCAGCCAGCCGCGTTGGCTGGTGCGCGCCGATTCAGGCCTGAAGCAGCCGGCCGATCTCAAGGGCAAGACGGTGGTGGTCACCCAGGGCTCGAACGCCGTGGGGTTCGTGCGCGCCGCCAACGACAAGGAAAAGCTGGGCATGAACGTGATCCAGGCCAAGGACCACGGCGAATCCATGCTGACCCTGAGCAACGGGCGCGCCGTCGCCTTCCTGGAGGACGACATCCTGCTGGCCGGCGAGCGCGCCAATTCGCGAGATCCGGCGGCCTTCGTCTTCCTGGAGGGCGGCTACGATCCGGGCTACTACGGCCTGATGTTCAAGAAGGACGACGCGCCCTTCAAGGCCCTGGTGGACGGCGTGCTGACGGGAATGATGAAGGACGGCTCCTTCGAGCAGGCCTACCGCAAGTGGTTCGAATCGCCCATTCCGCCGCGCAACGTCAACCTGAGTTTCCCGATTCCCGAACGGCTGCGCGAGCGGATCACTTCGCCCAGCGACAAAGTCGATTTTTGACGACGGCGGGGCGGCCATGTTCAGCGTGCTATTCGAGGAAGTGCCGGAAGGCGGCGAGCGTTATCTGGATTGGCTGATGACCGGACTGGGCTGGACGCTGTTCCTGGCCTTGGCGGGATGGGCGATCGCCTTCGCGCTGGGCCTGGCGGTGGGTTGCGCGCGCACCGCGCGCAACCGGCTGATCGCGGCGTTGGCGCGGATCTACGTGGAGGTGTTCCGCAACATTCCGGTGATCGTGCAGATGTTCGTCTGGTACTTCGTCGTGCCGGAGCTGCTGCCCCGCGCCTGGGGCGACGCGATCAAGGCCGTTCCGCCGCCCTGGGGCAGCGTCATTCCCGCGCTGCTGGGGCTGGCGCTGTACACGGCGGCGCGCGTGGCCGAGCAGGTCAAGGCCGGGATCGAAGCGCTGCCGCCGGGCCAGCGCCAGGCCGCCGAGGCGCTGGGCATGCGCAGCCTGCAGGTCTACCGCCTGGTGCTGTTGCCGCAGGCGTTGCGCATCATCATTCCCACCCTCACCAGCGAGGTCATGGGCATTTTCAAGAACAGTTCGGTGGCGCTGACCATCGGCGTGCTGGAACTGACGGCCCAGGCGCGCCAGATCAATGAATTCACCTTCCAGACCTTTCAGGCCTTCGGCGCCGCGACGCTGCTGTACCTGCTGCTGGCCTGCCTGGTGTACGTCTGCATGCGCGTGATCGAGGGCCGGCTGCGCATTCCGGGGCAGCAGGCCGAGGCCGCGCCGGGCGGCCGGACGCGCAGCCTGATGCGTTGGCGCAAATCGCTCAAGGAGGTGTGACGGCCATGAACAGCTTCGACTTCGGCGCCATCGAGCGCGCCGCGCCCTATCTGCTGGAAGGCCTGGGCTTTTCGCTGCAGTTGACCGTCAGCAGTTTCGTCGGCGGGCTGGTGCTGGGCGTGGCGCTGGCGCTGGCGCGCCACCTGCGCGTGCCGGTGCTGGCGCCGCTGGCCACCGCCTACATCACCCTGATGCGCGCCATCCCGCTCATCATGGTGCTGTTCTGGTTTTTCTTCCTGGTGCCCATGCTGCTCATGTGGGCTACCGGCGCGGCGCGGCCGGTGCCGGTCGGGCCGGTGTACACCGCCTTCATCACGTTCGCGATGTTCGAGGCGGCCTATTACGCCGAGATCATCCGGGCAGGCCTCAATGCCGTGCCCAAAGGGCAGTACGAGGCCTGCCGGGCGTTGTCCATGTCCACGGCCAAGACCTACTGGCTGGTCATCCTGCCGCAGGTGCTGCGCTCGGTCAGCCCCATCCTGCTGACCCAGACCATCATCCTGTTCCAGGATACCTCCCTGGTCTACGTGCTTTCGATCACCGACATGCTGGGCGCGGCCTCGAAAATCGCGCAGCGCGACGCCAGCCTGGTGGAAATGTACCTGACCATCGCCGCGACCTACCTGCTGATTTGCGTGCTGGCCTCGCAGGCCGTCGCCTATCTGCGCAAGCGCAATACCCCGGCCGCGCACGCCTGAGCGCGCCGGCCCCACCAGGAGAACGATCATGACCCCGATCAGCGCCACGCCCGCCGTCCAGCTGCGCCGGCTGAACAAGCACTACGGCGAGTTCCACGTCCTGAAGAACATCGACCTGGAGGTGGCCCAGGGCGAGCGCGTCATCGTCTGCGGGCCCTCGGGCTCGGGCAAGTCCACCATGATCCGCTGCGTCAACGGGCTGGAAAGCTACACCGACGGCGAAGTCATGGTGCTGGGCCACGCCCTGGCCCAGGCGGGCGCGGCGCTGTCGCGCGCCCGGCAGGAGGTGGGCATGGTGTTCCAGAGCTTCAATCTGTTTCCCCACCTGACGGTACTGGAGAACTGCATGCTGGCGCCGGTGCACTGCCAGGGCGTGTCGCGCGCCGAAGCCCGCGAGCGCGCCTCGCATTACCTGGACCGGGTGCGCATCGCCAACCAGGCGGGCAAGTATCCGGGCCAGCTGTCCGGCGGGCAGCAACAGCGGGTGGCGATCGCCCGGGCGCTCTGCATGCGTCCCAAGGTGATGCTGTTCGACGAGCCGACCTCGGCCCTGGACCCCGAGATGGTCAAGGAAGTGCTCGACACCATGCTGTCGCTCGCGGCCGACGGCATGACGATGATCTGCGTGACCCACGAAATGGGCTTTGCGCGCCAGGTCGCGGACCGGGTGGTTTTCATGGACGAAGGGCAGGTGGTGGAGCAGGGCTGCCCCGGCCAGCTCTTCGATGCCCCGGTCCATGCGCGCACCCGGCGCTTCCTGGATCAGGTGGTGCATTGACCGGAACCGGGGCCCCCGGGCCGGAAGGCCGGCGCGGGCGAAGGCGTCGAGGCCATTGCCGGGGCCGTCCGCGAGGTTGACGGCCGGGTCGCCCAGGGCGGCGCCGTGCTAGATTCAGGAACCGTCCCTATCCTGCCGCCATCATGCCTCCACACCCCGAATCCGCGCCGGCCGACGCCGGCAACCGGAAGCCGGCCGCCGCCGGGTTCGCGCTCGACCCGGCGCGCACGGCGCTGCTGGTCATGCACTATCAGACGGACATCATGGCGCTGTTCCCGGCGGTGGCGCCCACGCTCCTGGCCAAGACCCGCGCGCTTTGCGAGGCGGCGCGGCGCAAGGGCGTCGCCGTGTATTTCGCCCGGATCGGCTTCGGCCAGGGCTACCCGGAAGTCAGTCCGCTGAACAAGAACGGGCAGGGCATCAAGCGGCTGGGCCTGTTCGTGGACGACGAAATTTCCCCGGAACTCGGCAGGCGGGCCGACGAGCCGCTGATCCTGGCGCATCGCGCCAGCGTGTTCTTCGGCACCGACCTGGAGCTGCGGCTGTCGGCGGCGGGGGTGGATACGCTGGTGATGGCGGGCATCGCGTCCACGGGCGTGATGCTGTCGTCGATCGCCTATGCCAGCGACGCCGATTTCCGGCTCTACACAGTCAAGGATTGCTGCTACGACCCCGATCCGGTCGTGCACGAGCATCTGTTCGCGACGGCGTTCGAGTCCCGCAGCACGGTGCTGTCGCAGGCCGAGGCGCTGTCCTTGCTGGCCTAGGGCCTTTGACTGCGCAAGGACCCTTTAGCGTGAACAGGCCCTAGCCGGCGGGGCGGGCCTGCTCCGAGGCCAGGTAGGCGTCGCGCGAGGGCACGAGGTGATTGCGGCAGACGGCCATGAGCGCGTCGCGGTCGCCGTCGCGCAGCGCGTGGATCAGGGCCCAGTGCTCCTGGCGGGACCGCTCGCGGTAGGCGGCCGAGGTCAGCGAACCGAAGCGGATGGGATGAGTGCGGCGCGCGTATTCCTCGATGGCCTGGCCCAGCACCGCGTTGTCCAGCAGGCTGAAGAACTCGTGATGGAAACGCTGGTTGCTGCGGAACACGCGGCGCGCGTCGCCGTCGGCGACGGCGGCATCGTGCTCGCGCTGCACGGCCACCAGCGCCGCCAGCCGCGCCTGCGGCACGGGCAGCGGCATGAGGCTGGCGGCATGCACTTCCAGCACCTCGCGCAGGGCGTAGAGCTCCAGGACCTCGCGCGCGGAAAAGGCGCGCACCACGGCGCCCACGTTGCGCTTTTTCTCGACCACGCCCAGCAGCTCCAGGTCGGCCAGGACCTGCCTGACGACGTGGCGCTTCATCGAGAAGCGCGCCATCAGGTCGTCTTCGGTCAGCCGTTCGCGGGGATGCAGCCGGCCGAAGACGATGTCTTCCTCCACGGCCGCTACGGCGGCCTGCACCGCGTCGGGCGCCTGGGCGGGAAGGACTTCGGGCGAGATGGCGTTCATGGGCGGGCGCCTATTTCTTCGGCACGGTGTCGCGGGTGACGCCGGCGCGCAGGAAGTCGAAATCGACGCCCTGGTCGGCCTGGGTCACGGTCTGCAGGAACAGCTTGCGGTAGCCGCGTTCGGCGACGGGCCGGCTGATGGGCTGGGCCTCGGCGCGGCGCGCCAGTTCGGCGTCGTCCACCAGCAGGGCGATTTCGCGGCGGGCCACCGACAGGCGGATGCGGTCGCCGTTGCGGACGTAGGCCAGCGGGCCGCCGATGGCGGCTTCGGGAGTGACGTGCAGCACGATGGTGCCCGCCGCCGTGCCGCTCATGCGGCCGTCGGAGATGCGCACCATGTCCTTCACGCCGGCGCGCGCCAGCTTCTTGGGAATGGGCATGTAGCCGGCTTCCGGCATGCCGGGCGCGCCGGTGGGGCCGATGCGCTTGAGCACCAGGATGTCTTCGGCGGCGACGTCGAGCGCCTCGTCGTCGATGCGCTTCGCCATGTCCTCGGCGTCCTCGAATACCACGGCGCGGCCCTCGTGCTCCATCAGCGCGGCGTTCGCCGCCGACTGCTTGATGATGGCCCCGCCCGGCGCCAGGTTGCCGCGCAGCACGGCCAGGCCGCCCACCGGGTAGATGGGCGAGGCCGCCGTGCGGATGACGTCCTGCGCGAAGGCGGGAGGCGCGTCGTCGAGCTCTTCGCCCAGGGTGCGCCCGGACACGGTGAGCGCGTCCAGGTGCAGGTAGGGGCGCAGTTCGCGCAGCAGCGCCGGCATGCCCCCGGCATGGTGGAAGTCTTCCATGTAGTGCTGGCCCGAGGGCTTCAGGTCCACCAGCACGGGCGTCTCGCGGCTGATGCGGTCCAGCCCGGCCAGGTCGATGTCGATGCCCAGGCGGCCGGCGATGGCCGTGAGGTGGACGATGCCGTTGGTGGACCCGCCGATGGCCAGCAGCACGCGCAAGGCGTTCTCGATGGACTTGCCCGTCAGGATGCGGTCGGGGGTCAGGCGCGAGGCGGCCATGGCCACGGCGGTGGCGCCGGTTTTCTCGGCCACGCGCACGCGGTCGGCGGTGACGGCTGGCGCCGAGGCTCCGCCCGCCACCATCATGCCCAGGGCTTCGGTGATGCAGGCCATGGTGCTGGCGGTGCCCATGACGGAACAGGTGCCGACGCTGGCCACCAACTGGTTGTTAACGTCCGCGATCTCCTCGGCGTCGATTTCTTCGGCGCGGTAGCGGCCCCAGTAGCGGCGGCAGTCGGTGCAGGCGCCCACGCGTTCGCCGCGGTGCGAGCCGGTCAGCATGGATCCGGTGACCAGCTGGATCGCGGGCACGCCGGCGGACGCCGCGCCCATCAGTTGGGCGGGCACGGTCTTGTCGCAGCCGCCGATCAGCACCACGGCGTCCATGGGCTGGGCGCGGATCATTTCCTCGGTGTCCATCGACATGAGGTTGCGCAGGTACATGCTGGTGGGCTGCGAGAAACTCTCGTGCACCGAAATGGTGGGGAAGTCCATCGGCAGGCCGCCGGCCAGCATCACGCCGCGCTTGACCGCTTCGATCAGCTGCGGGGCATTGCCATGGCAGGGGTTGTAGCTGCTGCCGGTGTTGACGATGCCGATGATGGGGCGCGACAGGGCGTCGTCGGTGTAGCCGGCGCCCTTGATGAACGCCTTGCGCAGGAAGAGCGAAAAGCCGGTGTCGCCATAGTTGGTGAGGCCGCGGGCCACGCCGCGCGCGGCCGCGCCCGCGCTGTCGAAAGGCCCGGGGGCCGGCTTGCCGTGCTTGGTCTCGTCCGTCATTTTCGCTCTCGATAATATTATTGATAATCGGGTGGCTGCATCATATCCAGCCTTTGAAAGCGGGGGCAAGCGCTTTGTTCGGCCGGTTTAATTGATCTTTATTCTCTATCAGTCGATAGAAAAATTCTGATTCTTCAATCAAGCAGCTGATCCTACACTGGCGCGGTTGACGAGCCGGGCGTCCCTTTCATTCCTATACCCACCCCGGCAGGAGACCTACATGTCAGACCTGCGTCTGCGGCCGCGTCGCGCCGTGCTGTTTTCCCTGCTGGCGTTGTGCGCCGGCGTTTCCGCTCCGGCCCTGGCCGCCGATGCCTATCCCGACAAGCCCATCCGCCTGATCGTTCCCTATCCTCCGGGCGGGGCGACCGACGTGATCGGCCGCGTGCTGGCGCAGGAGCTGACGGGCGCGCTGGGCCAGACGGTGGTGGTGGAGAACCGCGCGGGCGCGGCCGGCAACATCGGCGCGGACCAGGTCGCCAAGGCGCCGGCCGACGGCTACACGCTGCTGATGGGCGCGCTGACCAGCCATTCCATCAACGCGGCGCTGTACCGCGGCCGCGTCACCTATGACGTGGAGAAGAGTTTCGCGCCCGTCTCCATCGTCGGCACGGTGCCGCTGGTGTTCGTGGTGAACCCGTCGGTGCAGGCGAAGACGCTGGCGGAGTTCATCGCGCTGGCCAAGTCCAAGCCGGGCTTCATCACGATGGCTTCGGCCGGCAACGGCTCGCCGCAGCACCTGGCCGGCGAGATGTTCAAGCGCACGGCCGGCGTGGACGTGTTGCACGTGCCCTACAAGGGCAGCGGCCCGGCCATGACCGACCTGATGGGCGGGCAGGTGCTGAGCATGATCGAAACCGTGCCGGCGGCCCAGGCCAACATCAAGGCGGGCAAGCTGCGCGCGCTGGCGGTGACCTCGCCGCAGCGCGTGGACGCGCTGCCCGACGTGCCCACGGCGGCCGAGGCCGGGCTGAAGGACTTCGAGGTGAGCTCGATGTTCGGCATCGTGGCGCCGGCCAATACGCCGGCGCCGGTGGTGGACCGCCTGAACGGCGAACTGAAGAAGATCCTGGCCAAGCCCGACGTGAAGGCGTCGCTTCTGGCCCAGGGCGCGATCGCCACCTGGACCACGCCGGCCGATGCCGGCGCCCGCGTGTCGGCGGAACTGGCCCGCTGGACCAAGGTGATCGACGAGGCCGGCGTCAAGGGCGACTGAGCGCCTGCGCGCGCCGAGGTTGCGCCTTTGCCTCACCCGCCGGAAGTTCCGCGAGGAATTTCCGGCGCCGTTGTTTGCGCGCGGCTGTCTCGGGCGCGCAACAAGGCTTGCGCGAAAGCCCGCGCGCGCGCGTCAAATCGATTGCGCTTTCGCAGGGACTCCGCGCCGCCGCGGTGCGTGGGTGCAATATTCCGCAATAAACGTCTGTCGGCCCTTCACGGGGAGGTTGACCCCGAATTGACTAGGCCGTAATGTACTTTGCGGGCCATCCTAGGACGGCAGGGGGATACCACAATGACAGAGAACCAGGACGAAAGATCGATCCTGTACGCGCATTTCGGTACGCATAGCCCGTATTGGCGACTCGCCGCCGATAGCGATGCATTCGAACTGGCGGCGGTGAAGGGCGCAGCCAACATCGCCATGGCGCTAAGGCCGGAACAGGCCGCGGCCATACGCGCGTTGACGGGCATTACATCCAGCGTGCGCATCGACATCGCGCTGTACGGCGACATGTTGCGCCTGCATCTGGTCGGCCGCAAGATCAATCCGAACGAATGGGCAGGCACGGCCTCCGCCCATTCCGATACCGAATCCGTCGCCAAGGACCTGGTCGAAGGGCTGTCCTTCGCCGAGACCGTGGTGTCCGAAGCCAATTCGGTCATCGTCATCGTCGACCAGAACGGCCGCGTGCAGCGCTTCAACAAGCTGAGCGAGGAATACACCGGCAAGCGCGAGCAGGACATCGTCGGCCGCAGCGTGTTCGAGATGTTCATGACGCGCGAAGAGGCCGTCGCCTCCCGCCGCAACATCGCCGAGTTCTACAAGCGCGGCCAGTCGTACGAAGCCGAACGGGTGATCAACACGGTCAAGGGCCCGCGGCTGTTCCTGTTCCGCAACAAGTTCGTCACCAGCGGCAGCGGCGAGAAGCGCGTCTACCTGATCTGCTCGGGCACCGACATCACGGAAGAGCGCCAGGCGCAGGAACGCCTGCGCGTGCTGGCCAACACCGACATGTTGACCAACCTGCCCAACCGCCACGCGATCACGACGCGGCTGAAGGCGGCGCTGGCGGCCGGCCCGGACGCGCGGGGTGGCGTGCTGTTCCTGGACCTGGACAATTTCAAGCGCATCAACGACCACTACGGCCACGGCTTCGGCGACCACCTGCTCAAGGCCGTGGCGGTGGCCATTTCGGCCTGCCTGTCGGAAGGGCAGACGCTGGCGCGCCTGGGCGGCGACGAATTCATCGTGCTGCAGGAGGCGGCCCAGCCCTGGGAACTGGAAGCCACCGCCCAACGCATCATCGAGCGCCTGCGCGAGCCGTTCCGCCAGGGGCTGATCGAGGTCTACACCAGTTGCTCCATCGGCATCGCCATGTATCCCGACCATGGCGCCGACCTGGACAGCGTGGTGCGCAGCGCCGACATCGCCATGTACGTGGCCAAGGAAGCGGGGCGCCATACCTACCGCGTGTTCCAGCCCGACATGGACCGCCGCAACGCCGACTACGTCTGGCTGGACACCAATCTGCGCAAGGCCCTGGCCGAAGACCACCTGATGCTGTACTACCAGCCCAAGCTGGCCGGCCGCACCGGCGAGGTGGACGGCGTGGAAGCCCTGGTCCGCTGGCGCTCGCCCGAGCGCGGCATGGTCTGCCCGGGCGCCTTCATTCCTTACGCGGAAGAATCCGGCCTGATCTCGCCCTTGGGCGTGTGGGTCATGCGCGAAGCCGCGAGGCAGGCGGCCGCCTGGAAGCGCGACGGGCTCAACATCCGGATCGCCATCAACATGTCGGCGCGTCAGCTGAACGACAAGGGGGTGGTCAGCGAATTCATGCGCGCGATCAGCGACGCCAGCCTGGATCCCTGCCAGCTGGATATCGAACTCACCGAGAGCTGCCTGATCGACGACGAAGACGCCGCCATCGAGCTCATCAAGCAGTTCCGGCAGCTGGGCGCGCGCGTCCACCTGGACGACTTCGGCACCGGCTATTCGTCGCTGTCGCAACTGGCCCGCATTCCGCTGGACGCGATCAAGCTGGACGCCAGCTTCGTGCGCGGCGTGAACGAGAACCCGGTTTCGCAGGCGCTGGCGCGCGCCATCGTCGCGGTGGCGCGCACGCTGGAATTGAAGGTGATCGCCGAAGGCGTCGAAACCACGGAAGAGGCTGTGTTCGTGGACACGCTGGGCGTGGACGCCAAGCAAGGCTATCTCTACGCCAAGCCCATGCCGGCGGCGGAGTTCACCGCCTGGCTGACCCAGCGTCGCCGGCTGCATCTGATCGCCTGACGCAGCCGGCGCGCGGCGGGGATCAGTGCATGGTGGCTTCCATCGTCGCGTCGGCCGTGACGGCGCTGCGGCGGTTCTGCGCGATCACCAGGCGCTCCATGTAGGCGCGGTCCTTGGGGTCTATCGAGAAGGCGGCCTCGACCCAGTCCTCGGTGATGTCCATCAGTTCGGAGCGCGGCAGGCTCAGCACGCGCTGGCGCGCGCGCAGCATGGCGCGCATGCCGTTGAGCTTGGGCCGCAGCGTGTCGATGAACGTGCGCGTGGCCTTGTAGGCGTCGCCCGGCTCGAACAGCACGTCCACCAGGCCCCTGGCGTGGAACCATTCGGCGGTATGGGACTCGCCCGTGCCTATCAGTTCCTCGGCCAGCTTCATGCCGGAGCGCCGGGCCACCAGCGAATAGCCGCCCATCCCCGGGAAGAGGTTGAACGCCATTTCGGGGAAGCCCATGCGGGCGCTGTTCTGGGCCAGCACGAAATGGTGCGCCAGCGCGGCCTCGAAGCCGCCGCCCAGCGCGGTGCCTTCGATCATGGCCAGCGAAATCGCGCCGGTGTCGAAGCCCCGCGTGGCGGCATGCACGCAATCCACGCAAGCCCGGGCATAGGCCCGCAGGGCCTCGCGCTTGCCGGTGCGGATGGCTTCCGCGAAGAAATTGAGATCCCCGCCGACGTTGTAGATCTGGGGCACCAGCGAGCCCGTGACCCAGAAGTCGATGGGCAGGCCGGAGTCCTTGGCGGCGCGAGCCAGGGTCATGATCTCGTCGATCAGTTCGTGATTAAAGCATGGGCGCGGCTGCGCCCGGAGCATCATCCACATGACTCGACGTCCCTCCTCGTAAAACGCGGAGATCTGTTTCAGATTGCCTGCTGCGGTGAAGGGGTGGCAGTCCGGATGAATGAGTTGATTCATTTGCTTTCGTCCAATCGATCAAGGTGAGTCGGAGTACTGCGGCTTCAGCCTAATACAGACCTTCCGGCCTCCGTCTCATGCAAACCTCATGCGACTGGCCAGACTTGTCCGTAGGTCAAAGGCCGGAGCGATCGATGGAAAAAATGGCGGCGCGTCCGCGCCCGCTCAACCCATCAGGCGAGGGGCGTCTGGGTAGAACGGATGAGGACGCACGCAAACTCGCGGCTGTCCGGGCGACG
This sequence comes from Achromobacter denitrificans NBRC 15125, assembly GCF_001571365.1. Classification (GTDB taxonomy): domain Bacteria; phylum Pseudomonadota; class Gammaproteobacteria; order Burkholderiales; family Burkholderiaceae_B; genus Achromobacter; species Achromobacter denitrificans. The sequence continues at coordinate 49,581 of NZ_BCTQ01000004.1, forward strand.
CGCCGCGCGCCCGGCGGGGCGCGCGGGCTCATGCGTAGGGAGGAGGGAGAGCGGCCCGCAAGCGAAGCGCGGCAAGCGCCACGGGTGCCGGGCCGGGCGGGAGGAACCCGGTTTTCGGGTTCAGGCGACGCCGCCGTTGGCGCGCAGGATCTGGCCGTTGACCCAACCGGCGTCGGGGCTTGCCAGGAACGACACCACGCCCGAAATGTCCTCGGGCTGGCCCAGGCGTTCCAGGGGCGGCAGCTTGGCGTAGTGCTCGATCAGTTCCGGGCTCTTGCCTTTCATGAACAGTTCCGTCGCCACCGGGCCCGGCGCCACCGCGTTCACGGTGATGCGGCGTCCGCGCAGTTCTTTGGCGAATACCTGGGTCAGGCCTTCCACCGCCGCCTTGCTGGCGATGTAGACGGAGTAGCCCGGCAGGTTGAGCGCGACGGTGGTGCTCGACACGTTGATGATGCTGCCGCCGTCGGCCAGACGGGCGGCCGCCTCGCGCAGCGTGTTGAAGGTGCCGCGGGTATTGATGCCGAAGGTCCGCTCGAACAGCTCGTCGCTGGTTTCGGCCAGCGATTTCATTTCCAGGATGCCGGCGCTGTTGACCAGCACGTCGACGCGGCCCAGCCCGGCTTCGACCTGATCGAACATGGCGCGCACTTCCGCGGAGCGGGATACGTCGGCGCGCACCGCCATGGCGCGGCCGCCGGCCTGGCGGATGCCGGCGACCAGCGCGTCGGCCTCGGCCGCGCTGGAGGCATAGTTGACGGCGACGGCGTAGCCGTCGCGGGCGAGCCGGCCGACGATGGCGGCGCCGATGCCGCGCGATCCGCCGGTGACCAGGGCGATGCGTTGCGGGGCGGGGGGGCTCATGGCGTTTCTCCTTGGGGAATAGGGGTGAAACGAATCATGGACTATTTCGCGAAAAAGATAATTACTCTATATTCGCTAACATAATTTCATTTGCGTTAATAATGAGAGCGCCATGGACCGTTTCGAGGAAATGCGGGTATTCGTGCGCATCGCCGAGCGGGGCAGCTTTTCCAAGGCGGCCGAAGACCTGCGGATACCGCGCCCCACGGTCACCAACCTGATCAAGCGGATGGAAGCGCGCCTGGGCGCGCGGCTGCTGGAGCGCACCACCCGCCAGGTGCGGCTGACGAACGACGGCGAGGCCCACTACCGGCGCTGCCTGCGGCTGCTCGCGGACCTGGAAGAGGCCGACGGCGCCTTCCTGGACACCGCGCCCAAGGGCCTGCTGCGCGTCAATGCGCAGGGCACGCTGGCGCGCTTCTTCGTCATGCCCGGCCTGCCGGGCTTCCTGGAACGCTATCCCGACATCGTGCTGCATCTGGGCGAGGACGACCGCCTGGTCGACCTGGTGCGCGAAGGCGTGGATTGCGTGTTGCGCACGGGCGCGCTGCAGGATTCCTCGCTGGTCGGGCGGCAGATCGCCCTGATGCCGCAGGTGACCGTGGCCAGCCCCGCCTATCTGGCGCGCCACGGGGAGCCGACGCGCCTGGAGGACCTGGAAGGGCACCGCGCCGTGGACTACCTGTCCAGCGCGACGGGGCGCAGCATGCCGCTGGATTTCATGGTCGAGGGGCGCAACGTGCAGCTGCGGCCCCGCGCCGCGGTCAGCGTCACGGGCGCCGAGCTCTATACCGGCGCCGCGCTGGCGGGGCTGGGGCTGATCCAGGTGCCGCGCTACCGCATCGAGCGCGAGCTGGCGGCCGGCGAGCTCAGGATCGTGCTGCCCGACATGCCGCCCGCGCCCATGCCGGTGTCGGTGCTGTACCCGCAGAACCGCCAGGTGTCGGCCCGGGTGCGCGTGTTCACGCAGTGGCTGGCGGAGGTCATTGCCCCCGCCTTCGCTCAGACGATCCCGGTCAGGTAGTACACCGCGATCGCCAGGAACACCGACAGGGTCGATATCAGGGTGATGGCGAAGATGTCGCCGTAGGACTGGCGATGGGTCAGGCCGGTCACGGCCAGCAAGGTGATCACCGCGCCGTTGTGGGGCAGGGTGTCCATGCCGCCGCTCGCCATGGCGGCGATCCGGTGCAGCACCTCCATCGGGATGCCGGCGGCGTTGGCGCTGTCGATGAAGGTCTGGGCCATGGCGGCCAGGGCGATGCTCATGCCGCCCGAGGCCGAGCCCGTAATGCCGGCCAGCGAGGTCACGGCCACGGCTTCGCCCACCAGCGGGTCGGGAATGGCCTTGAGCGCGTCGGCCACCAGCAGGAAGCCCGGCAGCGCGGCGATGACGCCGCCGAAGCCATACTCGGCCGCGGTGTTCATGGAGGCCAGCAGCGCGCCCGATACCGCGCTCTTGCTGCCCTCGGCGAAGTGCGTCTTGATGGCCCGGAACGAGAACAGCAGGATGGTGAAGATGCCCGCGATCAGCGCGCCCATGACCGCCCACAGCGCGACCTGGTCCTCGGCGTTGACCGGCATGGGCTTGGCCAGGCCCGGCAGCGCCACCTCGGAGCCGGCCGGATACCAGCCCGGGATCCAGCGCGTCAGCAGGTAGTTGGCCACGCCCACCACCACCAGCGGCAGCAGCGCGACCAGCGGGTGGTGGTCGCGTTCGCTCGGCGGCGTGGCCGGCTCGTTGCGCAGGTCCGTGCCGTAGGACTCGCCGGCCGCGGCCGCGCGCTTGCGGCGCCATTCCAGGTAGGCGATGCCCGTCGTCAGCGTGAAGGCGGCCCCGATCAGGCCCAGCCACGGCGCGGCCCAGGTGGTGGTTTCGAAGAAGGTGGTGGGGATGATGTTCTGGATCTGCGGCGTGCCGGGCAGGGCCGTCATCGTGAAGGTGAACGCGCCCAGCGCGATCGCGCCGGGCATCAGGCGCTTCGGGATGCCGCCCTGGCGGAACATTTCGGCGGCGAAGGGATACACCGCGAACACCACCACGAAAAGCGAAACGCCGCCGTAGGTCAGCACCGCGCAGACCAGCACGATGGCCATGATGGCGCGCTCGGCGCCGATCAGGCGCAGCACGGCCTGCACGATGGCGCGCGAAAAGCCCGACAGCTCGATGAGCTTGCCGAACACCGCGCCCAGCAGGAAGACGGGGAAGTAGAGCTTGGCGAAACCCGCCATGCGCTCCATGAAGATGCCCGAGAAGACCGGCGCCAGCGCCGACGGGTCCGTCAACAGCACGGCGCCCATCGCCGCGATGGGCGCGCACAGGATCACGCTATAGCCTCGATACGCCGCCAGCATCAGAAACGCCAGCGCCGCCACCACGATGAACAATCCGGTCATTCGGTGCTCCAGGAATGATGAGATAAGGGGTGAGGGGCTACACCATACCTCATCGAGCCGACGCTCTTGACGCGCGGCCGGGCACCGCGGGGGGTCAAGGGTCGAGGAGCGCCTGCGCCTGGGCGGCGATATTCAGGTCGACCGCGGCGTCGTCGCCGTCTTCCAGGTACCAGACGGCCGAGAGCCCGCACCAGGCCACCACCCACTGCAGCAGCCGGCGGCGGTCCAGCCCGGCCTGCGCCGCCACGATCTCCAGCCGCCGCTCGAAGCGGCCGGGCACCACGGCCACCGGGGGATTCGGGTCGGTCAGGTCGGGGTTGCAGAAGATGTTGGCATAGTCGAACGCGCGTTCGCCGTGCAGCCGCTTGGGATCGATCACCAGCCAGCCGCGCTCGCCGAAGTCCAGGATGTTGTCGTGGTGCGCGTCGCCATGCAGCACCGCCAGGTCCTGCTGGTTGTCGAGCAGGGCCCGGGCGTGGCGGGCGCTGTGCGCCAGGAGCCCGCCGCGGGCGCGGGCGGCCGGCCACAGGTCCGCGAACCAGGATTCCAGCGGGCGCAGCGCCGGCAGGGGCGCGGCGCGCGGGGCATGCAGCGCCCGCAGCACGTCGCAGATGATGCGGGTGGCTTCGTCGTCCCGGCCGTTGCGGGCGTATTCGGCCAGCGAGCGCGCGCCGGTGGCGCGTTCCAGCAGGATGGCCTCGTCGTCGTGCGCCAGCACCCGTGCCGCGCCGTCGCCGTCCCACCAGCGCATCAGCACGCCGCCTTGCTTCTCGTCTTCTTCGTGCGAGACCTTGAGCATGGCGGGCTGGCCCTCGTGCAGCACGGGAAGCAGCCGCGCCGCGTGGGTGACGATGGGGGCGCCGTCGGGCGCCAGCTTCCAGCGGGAGAGATAGGTATCGAACATGGGCGTGTCGGCGGGGTCTCGGATGCGGGCGATAGGCGCCGGCGGGGATGCAATGTGCCTTGATGATAGTCTTGCGCCTGCGTGAACGCGGAAATTATCCTGCAACCCATTTGCGCGCAAGGCCAATCCGGAGGGCCAGCGCAGCAACCGGCTGGCGCTGACCCGCAAGGGGCGGCGGATACACGACCGCATCACCCCGATCGCCGCCAACCTGGAAGAGGCAGCCGCTAGCCGCGGCGCAGTGGCGCCGGGTCGGAGCGGCGCGGCAACAGCCAGGTGATCGCCGCCGCCACCGCATTGCCCGCCGCGCTGGCGACGATGGGCAGCAGGTAGGAGCCGCTGAGGTCGTACGCATGGCCCGCCGCCACCGGGCCGATCAGCGTGCCGAACGCCACGCTGGTGTAGAGCGTGCCGATGATGCCGCTGACGTGGCGGCCGCCGAAGTAATCCATGACCACCGCGGGCATCAGTGCCACCCAGCCGCCATAGAAGGCGCCGAAGACCAGGGCGAACAACGCCAGTGTCCAGAACTGGCCGCAAGCGCCCCATATCGCCAGCGACGCGGCCATGCCGGCATACATCGTGGCGAGCGAGGCGCGCCGGCCCAGGCGGTCGGCCAGCGTGCCCAACAGGAACCGGCCCGCCGTGCTGCCCACGCCCACCATGCCCAGCAACAGCGCGGCCAGTCCTGGCGCGATGCCATGATCCAAGGCATACGGGATGAGATGCACGAAGGGCACGAAGACGCCGAAGGCGCCGGCCATGCTTGCCAGGTACAGCAGGACGAAGACCTTGCTGCGGATGGCTGCGAGCGCCGGCACGCTGGACAGTGTGGATGCCCGCGCTGCGCAAGCCGCGGGCGCGGCGTCGCCGTCGGGTTGCAGTCCACGGTCCTGCGGCGAGTTTTCAACCCAGCGCGCCGCGGCGCAGCCCAGGACCGCCACCGCAGCGGCCAGCGCCATATAGGCGACGCGCCAGCCCCACTGGTCGATCAACGCCGAGGCGAGCGGCGGCACCAGCAGCGTGCCCACGCCGATTCCGCTGACCGCCAGCCCCGAGGCCAGTCCGCGCCGGCGCAGGAACCAGCGCTGCACTGCGCCTACTACCGGCACGTAGGCGCAGCCCACGCCCAGCCCGACGCCCAGGCCGTAGGCCAGGTAGATCTGCGTCATGTTCCGGGCGGCGCTGGCAAGTGCCAGGCCCAGCGCCACCAGCGCCATGCCTATCCATGCCATGCGGCGCGAGCCGTAACGATCCGCCAGCGGACCGCTGACCACGCCGAAGCCGAAGTACAGGAAGCCCGCCAGCGAGAACACCAGCGATACCGCGCCGCGCGTGGCGGAGAAGTCGCGCTGCAGGGCGTCGACGAATGCGCTGAATGAATAGGCGCTGCCAAATCCCAGCAAGGTGACGGCGAAGGCAGCGGCTACCACCCGCCAGCCGTGGAAGATCCGGCTGGCGGTGGGCTGGGCGGCGCCGGTTGGTGCATGCATCTTCATCGTCGACCTCACAACGCCGGCCGGCGCAGGTGCCAGCTTGTCGCCGCCTGGAAGGCGGCGCCCAGCCTGAACAGCACAGGCTCGCCCAACTGGGCCGCCGCCAGTTGCAGGCCCATCGGCATGCCGGCTTCGCACTGGCCGGCGGGCAGCGTCAGGCAGGGATGACCCGTCATGTCGAACACGCAGGTATAGCGTTGCAAGGCTTCGACCAGCCCCGGCTGCGCGCCCAGCACGCTGATGGCGTCCAGGGTGAGTGGCGGCATGGGCTGTACCGGCATCAGCAGCGCGTCGACGTGGGCGAATACGGCGTCGATCCGGCCGCGCATGGCCAGGCGGCGCAACAGGATGTCTTGGTAGGCCTGGCCCGGCAGCGCGCGACCTTTTTCGATCACGCTGGCCAGCACCGGTCCGTATTCCTGCTTGCGGGAGGGATAGGTGGATGCGTGCGCAACCGCGGCTTCCACCGCGCAGAGCGGTGCCCAGTCACGCACTGCCTGCGCCGCTTCCTCGGACGGGAAGCGCAGCGGCACCAGGGTCGCGCCCAGCTGTTCGAAGACCCGCATCGCGGCCTCCATCATGCGCCGAGTTTGCGGATCCACGTCCCTGGCGTTCCAGTCCGGATCCACGCCGACCCGCAGGCCGCCAACCGGGGCTTCGGTCTGCGCGGTGTAGCGCGGAACCGGCGCCTGCAGCGCGGTCGGATCCTTCGCGTCGGCTCCGGCGATCGTTTCGAGCAGCGCCGCAGCGTCGGCCGCGCTGCGCGCCATCACGCCGACATGATCCAGCGAGGCCGCCAGTTCGAATACGCCGTGGCGGCTGACGCGGCCCCAGGTTGGCTTGATGCCGGTCAGCCCGGTGGCGGCGCAGGGCCAGCGGATGGAGCCGCCGGTGTCCGAGGCGGTCGCGCCGAAGCACAGGCCGGCGGCCGTCGCCACCGCCGCTCCGCTGGATGAGATGCCGGTCCAGTAATCCGCGTTCCAGGGGTTAAGCGGCGGCGCGACGTCGGGGTGATGATCGGAGTATGCGCCCTCGGTCATCTGCAGTTGCCCGAGCAGCACGGCGCCCGCATCGCGCAGGCGGCCGACTACCGTGGCGTCGTGGTCGGCGGGCGTGCCGCGGTGGATCGCGGTGCCGGCGGCCATCGGCACGCCCTTGCGCCGGAACAGGTCCTTCAGCGCGATGGGGACGCCATGCACGGGGCCCCGGTAGCAACCCTGGCGTATCTCCCTTTCCGCGGTCTGCGCTTCCTGCAGCGCGGAGGCCGCGGTCACATGAGCATAGCTGCGTAGGTCTCCGTCCAGGGTCGCGATGCGCCGCAGTTGCGCGCGCGTGATCTCCACCGGCGAGACCTGGCCCGACCGGATCAGGGCGGCGAGCGCAAGCAGGTCGAGTTGGAGGAGGCCGGCGGCCTTGATATCTTCCGTATAGTTCATCTATTCTTTATTCATCATGATTTCGTCACAGACCCATTCAAATTAATATCTATGCGGCGTGCGGACAAACCATGATTTCTATTTAATTTGAATTAGAAAAACTAAATCATCAAGCGCTATGGACATGACCAGCCCGCGACTGCCGCCGCTCAACGCGCTGCGTGCCTTCGAGGCCGCGGCCCGCCATTTGTCCGTGAAAGATGCAGCGCGGGAACTGTGCGTGACACCCGGCGCGGTCAGCCAGATGATCAAGTCGCTGGAGCAGCACCTGGGCGTGGCGCTGTTCCTGCGCGTGAACCGCGGCATCCAGCTGACGGACGCCGGGCGCGATTTCCTGCCGCCGGTGCGCAGCGCCTTCCGCCAGATCCTGGCCGCATCCGCCCGCATCGCCCTGCCGCCTGAGAGCCGCGTGCTCACGGTCAGCACCACCGCGTTCTTCGCGTCGGCCTGGCTGATCCCCAGGCTGTATGACTTCCATGCCCGCCATCCGGAGATCGACCTGCAGGTCGTCACCGGCAACGCGCTGGCGGCCTTCGGCCCGGGCGGCGCGGACGTCGCGATCCGCCACGGATTGGGCCGCTACGCCGGACTGCAAAGCGAACACCTGCTAACCGTGGAAGTCGTGCCGGTGGCATCGGCCGCTCTCGCGGCGAAGCTGGGCATGCCGGCCGGCGCGCGGGACTTGTTGCGCTGGCCGCGCGTGCATGACGAAGCGCGCAACGGCTGGCAACTGTGGTTCGCGGCGCAGGGCGTGGATGACGCGGGCATGCCGCGAGGGCCCGCCTTTGATGACGGCAGCCTGCTGCTACAGGCCGTGGCCGCGGGTCAGGGCGCCGGCCTGCTGCCCGTGGCGATGGTGCAGGACGAAGTGGCGGCCGGACGCCTGGTCCGGCTGGCCGGCGACGCCAGGCTGGAGGAGTTCGCCTATTACCTGGTATGGCCGGGCAGGGGCGCCTTGCCGGAGAAGGCGCGGGTGTTCCGGGATTGGCTGCTGGAAAGCAGCTTGGGGGCGCCTGCCTGAAGCGCTAGGGCGCGGCGATCGATAGCGAGGCCGCCTTGCGAGCCAGCTCCGCCACGCCGAAGCTCGTGGCCAGCGCATGTCCCTCCAGCTCGGCCAGCGGCACCCAGCGGGCGTCGCTGGCGTCGTCGCCCGCGACCGGCTCGCCGGATTGCCAGCGGCACAGCACCGCGATCAGGATGAAATGGCGGCGCAGGGCGCCGGCCGCGTCGCGGTCGAAGACGTCCACCGCGTCGAATACCCGCAGCGGCTCGGCGCGCACGCCCGTTTCTTCGAGCAGTTCGCGCGCGACGGCGGCTTCGAGACGCTCGCCCGCCTCGATCTTGCCGCCGGGAAACGCCCAGCAGCCCGCGTCCGGCGGGTTGGCGCGGCGCACCAGCAGCACACGGCCGTCGCGCACCACGGCGGCGATCGTGGCGGGGAGGGGGCGCTGCGGCGGGGAATCGGTCATGCGGGGCTCTTTGGGATGGGGACAGGCCCTAGCGTACGCCAGCCGCGCCTTAGCGCAAATCCCCGTAGTGCCGCGTCCCGTCCCTGGTGCACACTGTCGCCTCGCGCCGACACGAGCGCATGGGATTGAAATCAGGGGTTGCAGCATGGACACACCGGACCGGCAGTTGCGCTATTTCTTGCGGATCGCCGAATTGAAATCGCTGTCGCGGGCCGCCGAGGACCTGGACCAGACGCAGTCCGGATTGAGCCGGCAGCTGGCCGCGCTGGAAGCGCACGTGGGCAAGCCGCTGTTCACCCGCACCGGCCGCGGGGTCGAGCTGACCGAGGCCGGCGCGCGGCTGCTGGACGGTATCCTGCCGGCCTACCGCAGCATCGACCGCGCGCTGGAGGCCGTGCGCCAGCGCGAGGGCGTGACCCAGGGCACCGTCAGGCTGGCGACCGTGCATACGCTGAGCTATTACTTCATGGCGGAGGTGGTGGCCAGCTTCGTCAGCAGCCATGAACACGTGAACCTCTCCGTCATGGGCCGCAGCTCGCCGGAAGTGGTGGCGCTGGTGGAGGCGGGCAAGGCGGACGTGGGCTTCGTCTACGATTCGGCGGTGGCCTCCGACAACCTGGCCTCGACCACGCTGTTCGACGACGATATGTGCCTCATCGTGCTGGCCGACCAGCCCCTGATGGACAACGTCGACCTGGCCGCCATGAACTTGCGGCTGGTGGGGTTCCCGCCGCACTACGCGCTGCGCAAGATGATCCACAGCGCGGGGCTGGAGCCCGAATTCGTGGCCGAAGCCGAGACCATCGACGCCATGCTGAAGCTGGTGTCCTCGGGCGTGGGCGCCTGTATCCTGCCGTCGCGTATCCCCGACAAGCTGCTCAACGAGTACGGCCTGCGCAAGATCCGCGTCCACAGCCCGATCCTGCGGCGGCGCGTGGTCGCGATCACCCTGGCGAACCGCCAGCCGCTGCCGCTGGTGAGCGAATTGCTGGCCAGCGCGCACCGCATCGCTCGGCATTAACCCTTAGTCCCCCCAGGGCGGGGCCCGCTGAATAGCAGCTATGAGCCTGGCTGCATGGCTCTTGGGCGCCGCGGTTTCCATACTGTGCGGACTTCGCGCGGCGCCCGTCGGCGCCGAACGCGCAAGCACAACCAAGGGGAAGCCATGAGCACCGCATTACGAGAGAAATCCTATTTCGACAGCCGCGCCACGCAGGAAATGGCGCGGCACCTGCAGGCCGTGCCGCGCAGCATCCAGGAGACCATGGCCTATGCCTGTCGCATCCTGGCGATGACCGAGCAGGAGGCCGGGCTGGCCGGGCAGATCAGCATGCGTTCGGCGCGTCCGGGCGCGTACTGGACGCTGCGCTTCGGCCTGGGCTTCGACGAGGCCACCCCGGCGGACTTCATCGAGGTGGACCGCGACCTGAACACGCTCACGGGCGAGGGCATGGCCAACCCGGCCACGCGCTTTCACCTGTGGGTCTACGAGGCGCGCCCCGACGTGCAATCCATCATCCACACGCACTCGCCCTGGGCCTCGGCGCTGGCCGCCGCGCGCCAGCCGCTGGTGATCTCGCAGATGGACATGACGCCGCTGCACGACGACTGCGCCTTCCTGGGCGAATGGCCGGGCGTGCCCATCGCCGACCAGGAGGGCGTCATCATCTCCGGCGCCCTGGGCAGCAAGCGGGCCATCATCCTGGCCCACCACGGCTACCTGACGGCCGGCAAGTCCTGCGAAGAGGCGACCTACCTGTCGGTCTACCTGGAACGCGCGGCCCGCATGCAGATCCGCGCGCAGGCGTTCGGGCCGCTCACGCCCGTGGACGACGAGCTGGCGCGCGAGGCGCACGACTATCTGCTCAAGCCCTCGATCGTCAACGCGACGTTCAACTACTGGGCGCGGCAGACGCACGGCGTCGCGCCCCTGCCGCTACCCGCCGCCTGACGCCGCGCAGCGGCCTTCCTCCAGACACTTTTTCGGGGAGTCATGATGATGACGACCAAGCCTGCGGCTGCGCGCTCGCGCCGCGAATACGTGACGGCCGGACTGGCCAGCATGATGGGCACCACCATCGAGTGGTACGACTTTTTCCTCTACGGCACCGCCGCCGCGCTGATCTTCAACAAGATCTTCTTTCCGTCCTTCGATCCGCTGACGGGCACGCTGGCCGCGTTCGCCACCTATTCGGTGGGCTTTTTCGCGCGTCCGCTGGGCGGCGTGATCTTCGGCCATTACGGCGACAAGATCGGGCGCAAATCCATGCTGCTGATCACGCTGCTGCTGATGGGCGTGCCCACTATCCTGATCGGATTGATCCCGTCGTATGAGCAGATCGGCTACTGGGCCGCCGTGCTCCTCGTGCTGATGCGCTTCCTGCAAGGCATCGCGGTGGGCGGCGAATGGGGCGGCGCGGTGCTGATGGCGGTGGAGCACGCGCCGGACGGCAAGAAGGGCTTTTTCGGCAGCCTGCCGCAGGCCGGCGTGGCGCCGGGCCTGATCCTGTCGTCTCTGGCGATGGGGGCGGTCGCCAGCTTGCCCGAAGCCGACATGCTGGCCTGGGGCTGGCGCCTGCCGTTCCTGGCCAGCGTGGTGCTGCTGCTGGTGGGCTGGTTCATCCGCGTCAAGGTGGCCGAGTCGCCCGACTTCGAGCAGATGAAGGAGAAGGGCGCCAAGGTCGAGGTGCCGGTGGCCGAGGTGCTGAAGCATCATCGCCGCGCCCTGCTGGTGGTGGTGGGCGCCAGGCTGGCGGAGGTGACCTGGTTCTACACCGTCGTGACCTTCTCGCTGGCCTACGCCACGGGCACCCTGGGCATCGCGCGCTCGGTGATGCTGGACGCCACGATCTGGGGCGCGGCCGTCGCCTTGTTCACCATGCCGGTATTCGGCATGCTGGGCGACAAGATCGGCCATAAATGGGTGTTCATGGCGGGCACGGTGGGCATCCTGGCCTGCGCGCCGATGTTCTTCCATCTGCTGGGCACGCGCGACACCGGCTGGATCATCCTGGCGGTCTGCCTCGCGGTCGGCCTGGTCTACGCTTGCCTGTACGGGCCGGAAGGCACGCTGTTCTCCAGCCAGTTCCCGGCCGAAGTGCGCTACACGGGCATCTCGCTGGCGGTGCAGGTATCCGGCGCCATCGGCGGCGGCCTCGCGCCCATCGTGGCGACCTGGCTGCTGGCGAAGGGCGGCGGCGATCCCCGGTACGTGGTGTGGTACCTGAGCATCCTGGGAGTGATCGCCTTGTTCAGCGCGTGGCTGATGCGCAGCGAGGCCCCCGCGGCCGTCGCCCTGCGCGTGCCCGCGAGCGCCAAACTGAGGACGCCATGAAAACGATCGACTATTACTTCTGGATGAATTCCGACTGGGCCTACCTGGGCGCCGACCGCCTGGAGGCGCTGGCACGGCGCCAGGGCGCGGCGATCCGCTACCTGCCGGTGGACCTGCCCGAGGTCTACGCCCGCACCGGCGGAATCCTGCTGGGCCAGCGTTCGCCCGAGCGTCAGGCCTACCGGGTGGCGGAACTGGCGCGCTGGTGCCGCAAGCTGGGGATCCACGTCAATCCGCAGCCGGCCCATATGTGTCCCGACGCGGGCCTGGCCTCGCGCATCGTCATCGCCGCGGGCCAGGCCGGCCTGCCGGTGGCGGCGCTGTACAAGGCCATCCTGAAGGCCGAGTGGTGCGACGAGCGGGACATCTCCGACGAGGCCACGCTGCGCGCCATCCTGCGTGAGCAGGGGCTGGACGACGTCGCGCTGCTGGCGGCGGCGGCCCGGCCGGACGCCGAGGCCGCCTATCGAGGCAACACCGACGCGGCGGTGGCGGCCGGCGTGTTCGGCTCGCCCGCGTATGTCTACCGGGGCGAGCTCTTCTGGGGCCAGGACCGGCTGGACATGCTGGAGGAGGCGGTGGCGGCGTAGGCCGCGCGCCGGGCGGGCCCGGCGCCCGCCCGGGCCCCGTCCTACTTCTTCACCAGCGGGCAGGTGGACTTGGACAGCGGCATGAAGGCCTGGTCTCCCGGCAGGGTGGCCACCAGCTTGTAGTAGTCCCAGGGTCCCTTGGATTGCGCGGGCTGCTTCACTTCGAAGAGGTACATGTCGTGCACCATGCGGCCGTCCTCGCGGATGCGGCCGTTGGCCGCGAAGAAATCGTTGATCGGCATGGCCTTCATCTGCTTCATGACCGCGGCGGGCTCGTCGGTGCCGGCGGCCTGCACGGCCTTCAGATAGTGCATCACCGAGGAATAGGTGCCGGCCTGGCTCATGTTCGGCATCTTCTTGAGCTTGTCGTAATAGCGCTGCGACCAGGCGCGGGTCTGGTCGTTCATGTCCCAGTAGAAGGCCTCGGTCAGCGTCAGGCCGGCCGCGGCCTCCAGCCCGATGGCGTGGATGTCGTTGATGTACAGCAGCAGCCCCGCCATCTTCTGGCCGCCCTTGGTCAGCCCGAATTCGCTGGCGGCCTTGATGGCGTTGACCGTGTCGCCGCCGGCGTTGGCCAGGCCCACGATCTGCGCGCGGCTGGCCTGGGCCTGCAGCAGGTAGGAGGCGAAGTCGCTGGAGCCCAGCGGATGGCGCGACGCGCCCAGCACCGTGCCGCCGTTGGCTTTCACGACTTCGGTGGCGGACGCCTGCAGCGTGTGGCCGAACGCGTAGTCGGCCGTCAGGAAGTACCAGCTCTTGCCGCCTTGTTCGACGGTGGCGCGCGCCGTGGTGTTGGCCAGCGACCAGGTGTCGTAGGTGTAGTGCACGGAATAGGGCGAGCACAGGTCGTTGGTGATGCGCTCGGTGCCGGGCCCGCTGAAGACCACGATCTTCTTTTTTTCGCGGGCCACTTCCAGCACCGCCAGGGCGGGCGCGGAACCCGCCACGTCCATGATGGCATCCACCTTCTGGACGTCGTACCACTCGCGCGCCTTGGCCGCGGCGATGTCGGCCTTGTTCTGGTGGTCCACCACCATCAGGTCGATCTTCTTGCCCAGCACCGTGCCGCCGAAGTCGGCGACGGCCATTTCCGCCGCGGTGGCGCTGCCCTTGCCGGTCACGTCGGCATAGATGCCGCTCATGTCCAGGATCAAGCCCAGGCGGACCACGTCGTCGGAGACCGCCGCGGGTTGCGCGTGTGCGGTGCTGGCGGCGAAGGCGGCGGAAAACAGGGCAAGCGTGCTGCGCAACTGCAGGGACATCCGGGGTGTTCCGGGGCATTTCATGGTTGGTCTCCTTGGTGCCGGATCTTTTCGGATACTGCGGGAGGCGCCTCGGAGTGTGCTGCGGCGCTCTGTTTTGGGGAAGGCGGTTGCGGGCGGGCCGGGCCTCAGCGGTCGGTCAGCAGGTCGAACTCCATCCGCACCTTGCGGAACGGGAACTCCAGCCGGGCGAAATACACGACCCGGCCGTCTATGCAGGCGTAGCGGCGCAGCTCGGCGACCGGCGAGGACACCGGAATCTGCAGGGATTCTGCGGATTCCTGGCCGGCTTCGATCACGTTGAGCACCTGGCGGGCTTCGCTGATGCGCGCGCCGTAGAATTGGTCCAGCACCGGCGCCACCGTGCTTTTCTGGATGCGGGCGCGATGCTTGCGGAACAGCCCGCTGTCCAGGAAGACTTCGCTGTAGCAGAAGGGGCCGGCGTCCGTGGTGTGCACCCGGCGCAGGTACTGGAAGCTGCCGCTGCGGTCGGCGCCGCAAGGCATGCCCAGGGTATCGGGCAGCGGCGAATCGGCGCTGGATTCCACCAGCGACACCGTGCCCAGCTGGTTGCTCAGTTCCACGGTCTCGGCCCAGGTCTTGGGGATGAGCAGCGTGGGCGTCTCGGGCAGTTCGGCGTTGACGAAGGTGCCCGACCCGCGCGAACGCCGGATCAGGCCGTCTTCTTCCAGCAGGCCGAAGGCCTGGCGGATGGTTGCCCGCGAGATGCCGTAGGTTTCCATCAGGGATTCCAGCGGCGGGATCTGCTGGCCGGGCCGCCAGGTGCGGTTCTGGATGTGGCTGCGAAACAGCGCCGCCGCCTGCAGATAGAGCGGCTGGGGGCTGTGCGAGAAAAGCTTGCGGGCGGGCATGGTCAGGGCAAGGGCGGAGTGGACGGTTGCGCGAGCAGGGCATCGGCCATCTCGCGCAGCCGGTGTTTCTGGATCTTCACCGAATTGGCGCTTTCCACCGAGGGGAAGGCGTCCAGCACGGTGAAGCCCGCCGGCGCCTTGAAGCCGGCCATCGCCGCCTTGCAGGCGGCGGTCCAGCCGGCGGGATCGGCCTGCGCGCCGTCCTGCAGCAGCACGAAGGCGTAGGGCACGGTCTTGCCCGCCTGGCTGGCGCCCACGACCTGGCAGGCGCGCACGCCGGGCAGCGTCTCCACCAGCTGCTCGATCTCCACCGGATTGACCAGGAAGCCCGAGAGGCGCAGCGAATCGCCCATGCGGGTCTGGAACACGAACTGGCGCGGGGTCAGCGTGTACCCCAGGTCGCCCGTTTTGAAGTAGCCATCGGCGGTGAGGGCCGAGCGGGTGGCGTCGGGATTGTCCAGGTAACCCTGCATCAGGCTGGGCGACAGGATCTCGATCTCTCCCGATTGGCCGTGGGGCAGGACCTGGCCAGTGGCCGGATCGCGCGCCCGCACGCGGGCCTCGGGATAGATCAGGGTGCCGCCGGGCTGGTGGCGGGCCGACACGTCGCCTTCGGCCGGATCGCGCGGCTGGCCGGCCACCAGCGCCACCAGTTCGCTGGAGCCGTACAGGCCGGTCAGCGGCACGCCGGCTTCGCGGGCCAGGTCGAGCATGCGGTCCAGCGCCGGCGTGAAGCTGGCGAAGCCGAACAGCCGGACCGAGGCGAAGTCGCCCGGCGAGGCGGCCTCCATCATGCCGACGAGGGCTTCGTTGTTGGCATAGGTGTGGGTTACCGCGTGGCGGCGCACGGCGGCGGCCGATTCGGCGGCATTGAACACCGGCGCGCAGACGACCGGCGCGCCTTGCGCCAGGCCGCCCACCAGGGTGGCGAAGCCGAAGGCGCCGCAGAACGGCGCGCTGGCCAGCACGCAGCTGCGCGCGTCATAGCCATAGGCCGCGGCCACCGCCTCGCCGTGGCGCAGCAGGGTGCGCTGGTCGTGCAGCACGAACTTCGGCTTGGAGGTGGTGCCTGAAGTGGTGAAGCACAGCACGCCGGCGTTGTCCCGCGCCGGGGGGACGGGATCGGACGACGCCAGCAGGTCGGCGTAGCGGTGCGCCGGCTTGCCGCCGGCCTTGGGCGATTCGCCGGCCTCGCCCAGCGCGATCAGGCCTTGCAGCCGCGCCAGGTGCTCGGGCGCGACGTCCTCCAGGATGCCCTGGAAGTCGATGCCCTTGAAACCCGGCCAGTACACCAGCCAGTCGGCATGCCCGCGGCCGAGGATGTCGGCCACTTCCAGCGCCCGGAAGCGCGTGTTGACCGCCAGCACCAGGGCGCCCAGGTGCGCGCAGGCCAGGAACGATTCCACCCACGCCGCGCAATTGGGCAGCCAGACCGCGACGCGTTGCCCCGGCCGCACGCCGAGGCGCGCAAGGCCGGCGGCCAGCGCGCGGCTTCGCGCGCGCAGCGCCTGGGCGCTGATCGGCTGGTCCTGGTCGATCAGGAGCGGGGCGTCGGGCTGGCGCGCGGCGAGCGCGTCCAGGTGCGCGGAGAACGTCGAGTACGGGAAGGACATGGCTTACACCGTGGCGATCGGCGTCACCGGGGAACCCACCGCGCCGGGCATGCGCAGGGGCGGGGCGGTCAGCAGGAAGCGGTTGCGGCCCTGTTCGTGCAGCCAGTCGGCCAGGTCCTTCAGGTACCAGAGTTCGGCCAGCGGCACGCCCAGCTTGAAGAGGCAATGGTGATGCAGCGGCAGGATGGAGTGGCCGGGGCCGGCGGTGCGCGCCGGATAGGCCTCGACGGCGTAGTTGTCGGCGCAGAGGGCGGCGATGCCGGACTGCGTGATCCAGTCCAGCAGCGCCGGATCGGAGCCGTCGAGCACGGCGCCCGTGCGCTCCAGTTCGTGCGGATCGGGCTGGCCGCCCATGGCCACGATGGCCTCGGCGAAGCCGGTGCGCAGCACCAGCATGTCGCCGCTTTCCACGGCGACGTCCTGCGCCCGCATGGCGGCCTGCAGTTCGGCGTGGCCCACGAGCGTGCGCCCCGGGCCGAACGCCCGCGCCAGGTCCACCAGCACGCCCCGGCCCTGCATGCCTTTCTCGGCATAGCGGTTGATGCCCAGCTTGCGCGCGTAGGAGCCGCCCGGCGGGCAGCAGGCGTCGTCGGCGGAGGCGTCGGCGCCGCCGAACACGTCCACGCCGGCCGCGTAGCCGTTGTAGTAGACGCGGCGCGGCTCGCCGTCGCCCTGGATGTCGAACATCGCGCCCACGTGGCACAGGCCGTCCCATTGCGTGGAGTACTGCATGGACAGCGTGACCTGGTCGTCCGACAGCACGTCGACCGCGTCGGGCTGCACCTGCGACATCTGGAAGTTGAGGTAAGGCGTGCCTTCGCGGAAGGTGGGCTTGAGCGTGGGCGCGTGGCGGCGCGGATTGAGCACGTTGCCGCCGGGCAGGTCCAGCGGCAGGGACAGGCAGAACACCTTGCCCGCGCGCACTTCGCGCACGCCCTGCAGCACTTTTTCCTCGGTGAGCAGGTTCAGGCGGCCGATCTCGTCGTCCGCGCCGAAGTCGCCCCAGGTGGATCCTTCCGGGCGTCGGGTCCAGCGTTTCATCTGCTTGTCTCCTGTCGGTTTTCTATGTTCTTATTAATATAGTACGTATTTACGTACTTTATAAAAATATCCGAAAAAACCCAGAGAAATCCGCATTCAGCGGGTTCGAGAGGAGACAAAGCCATGACGCAATTCCTGCATCCGCGCACCGGATGGCGCGGCGCCGCCTTCGCCGCCCTGGCCTTGCTGGCGCTGCCGGCGGCGCATGCCGCGGGCTACCCCGACCATCCCGTCACCGTGGTCGTGCCGTATCCGCCGGGCGGCGGCGCGGACCTCTTCGGCCGCGCCATCGCCCACGCGCTGGAGCCGGGCCTGAAGCAGACGGTGCTGGTGGAGAACAAGCCCGGCGCGGGCGGCAACATCGGCATGGCCTACGTGGCCCGCGCCAAGGCCGACGGCTATACGCTGGGCCTGGGCACGATCGGCACCCAGACCATCAACCAGTTCCTGTACAGCAACATGGCGTTCGATCCCGAGCGCGACCTGGTGCCCATTGCGCTGGTGTCCACCACGCCGAACGTCATCGCGGTGAGCGCCAAGTCGCCCTACAAGACGGTGGCCGACGTGATCAAGGCGGCCAAGCAGTCCAAGGACAAGAAGCTGACCTACGCCTCGCCCGGCGTCGGATCCTCGGTGCACCTGACCGGCGCCTACTTCGAAGCCATGGCGGGCGTGACCATGCTGCATGTGCCGTTCAAGGGCACCTCGGCGTCCTTGCCGGCAGTGGCGGGCGGCCAGGTCGACCTGTTGTTCGACAACCTGCCGGGCGCGCTCGCGCAGATCAAGGACGGCAACCTGGTGCGCGGCGTGGCCGTGACCTCGGCCGCGCGCGACGCCTCGGTGCCCGACCTACCCACCGTCGCGGAATCCGGCCTGCCGGGCTTCGACGTCACGGCGTGGTTCGCGCTGTATGCCCCGCGCAATACGCCGGAGCCCGTGGTCAAGCAGTTGATCGAAGCGGCCCGCAGCGGCTTGCAGAACCCCGCCATCGCCCGGAACTTCGCGGGCATGGGCGCCAAGCCCGGCACGCTCTTCGGCGCGGACCTGGCGGCCTTCGAAAGCGAGGAACGCAAGAAATGGGGCGGACTCATCAAGGACAAGGGGATCACCGCGCAATGAACACACCCATCGCACTGGTCACCGGCGGCAGCCGGGGCATCGGCCGCGCCATCGTCGCGCGGCTGATCGAGGACGGCTACCAGGTCGTCAATTTCAGCCGCGGCGCGCCCGAAGCGCTGCTGCCCGGCGAGACCTTCCGTTCGGTCGACCTGGGCGACGCGGCGGCGACCACCGCCGCCGCGCGGGAACTGGCGGCCGAGCGCCCCGTGCTGCACCTGGTCAACAACGCCGGGATGATCCAGGTCGCCGACATCGAGGACGTGACGCAGGAGCAGATGGCCCGCATGATGGCGCTCAACCTCACCGCGCCGCTCCTGTTGCTGCAGGCGCTGCTGCCCGGCATGCGGGCGGCGAAGTACGGGCGCGTCGTGAACATCGGCAGCCGTGCGGGCCTGGGCAAGGGAGGGCGCTCGGTCTACGGCGCTTCCAAGGCGGGCCTGGCGGGCATGACGCGGACCTGGGCGCTGGAGCTGGCGGCCGATGGCATCACGGTCAATACCGTGGCGCCGGGTCCGGTCGCCACCGAACTCTTCAACCAGTCGAACCCGCCGGGCGCGCCGAAGACCGTGGCGCTGGAAGCGTCGATCCCGGTGGGCCGGGTGGGCCGGCCGGACGAGGTGGCCCACGCGGTCGCCATGCTGCTGGATCCGCGCGCGGGCTTCACCACGGGACAGCTGCTGTATGTGTGCGGAGGGATGTCGGTGGGCCTGGCGGGTTAGGGCCTGTTAACAGGCCCTAGGCGGACCGCCGCGGCCCCGGCCGCAGCGCGAACTGCCGCGCCAGTTCCTTGCGCGACACCTTGCCGCTGGCGTCGAGCGCCGCCGCGCGCTCTTCGCGCAGGCGCCGGAGCACCTCGGTGGGCGCCACGCCGAAATGCGCGACGAACTTGCGCTGGAAAGTGCGGCGCGACATATGGCAGGCGTCGGCCATGTCGTCCACCGACCAGCGCGCCGACAGCTGCGCTTCCATTTTCTCGACCAGGTCGCGGAAAGGCGCCGCCACCCGGTCCTGAAGGCGCAGGGTCTGGCTGTACTGGCGCTGATCGCCGTTGCGCCGCATGAAGACCACCAGCCGGCGGGCCACCTGTTGCGACAGGTCCGGCCCGAAATCGCGCTCGATCAGCGCCAGCGCCAGATCGATGCCGGCGGTAACGCCGGCGGAGGTCCAGTATTTACCGCTCTCGATGAAGATGCGGTCGTCCTGCACGCGCAGGGCGGGATAGCGGGATTGCAGGCGGGTGGCCGAGCGCCAGTGGGTGGTGACGGCCCGGCCGTCGAGCAGGCCGGTGGCCGCCAGCACGAAGGCGCCGGTGCACACGCTGCTCGTGCGCCGGGTATCCGGGTCGCGGCGGCGCAGCCAGGCCTGCGTTTCGCGGTGGGCGCTGGCGAGGTCGGCGCCCGGCCCGCCGGGGACGAGCAGGGTGTCGATGGGCGCGTCCGCGTCGTCCGCGAAGGTGCCGTCCACCTGCATGCGCAGGCCTTGTTCCCAGGTGGCGACCACGGGCGTGGCGGCGATGGTGTGCAGGCGGTAGAGCGGGCGGCCGGCTTCTTCGTTGGCCGAGCTGAACGCCTGCCACGGCCCGGCCAGGTCCAGCGGCTGGAAACCGTCGTACAGCACGAACACGATGCGCAATGGCGCATCCGGGGCCGCATTTGGCGCAGCCGGCCGGGCGCGTCCGCCTATGCTGGGGGCTGGCGTTTCTGAGGGAGCATCGTCATGCATGTGAATTTTCTCTTGTTCGAGGGACTGACCCAGCTGGATATGACCGGGCCTTACGAGGTGCTGGCGAACGCGCCGGGCTTTACCGTGGATTTTGTCGCAAAAACGCTCGATCCGGTACGGTGCGACCGCGGACTGCGGTTCGTGCCCACCCAGACACTGGCTTCCGCGCCGCCCTGCGATCTGCTGGTGGTGCCGGGCGGGCCGGGCACGGATGATGCCATCGTCGACCCCGATTGGGTGGATTTCACGCGCCGGCAGGGGAGCGAGGCACAGTATGTGTTCGGCATTTGCACCGGCTCGCTGCTGCTGGGCGCGGCGGGGCTGCTGCGTGGCAAGCGCGCTTCCAGCCATTGGCGCGCGCGGGAATTGCTTTCGCGGTTCGGCGCCCGGCCCAGCGACGAGCGGCTGTGCATCGACGGCACGCTGTTCACGGCGGGCGGGGTGACGTCCGGCATCGACATGGCGCTGAAAGTAGTGGCCGAGCTGTGCGGCGAAGATGCGGCCAAGCTGATCCAGCTGCAGATCGAGTACGACCCCAAGCCGCCGTTTCCCGGCGGCACGCCCAAGACCTCGGAGCCGGCCGTGGTGGAGCGCTACCTGGCGATGTCGCAGGCGCGCTTTGAACGGCGTGCGCTGGCGGTGGACCGCGCCGCGGCGGCGATGGCGCCCTGAGCGCGCCTAGCGGGCCAGGTGGTCCAGCGGCAGCGGGCTTTGCGGCTTGACGGTCTGGATGGCGAAGTTGCTGCGGATGTCTTTCACGCCGGGCAGTTTGAGCAGGGTATCGAGCAGGAAGCGCTCGTAGCCGCGCAGGTCCGGCACCACCACCTGCAGCAGGAAGTCGGATTCGCCCGACACCAGATGGGCCGCGATGACCTCGGGCAGCGCGCTGACTTCCTTGCGGAATTCGGCGGCGTCGCGCTCGTGGTGGCGTTCCACCTTGATGCCGACGAAGACGGTCAGGCCCAGGCCGACTTCGTCCGGCGCGAGCCTGGCCTCGTAGCCCTGGATGACGCCGGCCTCCTCCAGCAACCGCACGCGGCGCAGGCAGGGGGAGGGCGACAGGCCGATCTGCTCGGCCAGCTCGACGTTGGTCAGCCGGCCGTTGTGCTGCAGGGCCTCCAGGATGCGGCGATCATAGCCGTCGAGTTCGCGTTTTGGCATGAAATTATTATTCCGGCTAGCGAATTGGTTCAGTATGCCAATCATGATAGATCGGATGGCAGGAATAGCAAGCACATGCCAGCCCGTTTTTTCTAGAATGATCGCCTTCTCAATGGCGACGGGCGGGAGCGGGCGATGGCGGATATGGCGATGTTTCTGGGGGCGCTGCTGATCGTCTACGTGGTGCCGGGGCCCGACATGATCCTGCTGCTGGAAACCGGCCTGCTGCGCGGGCGCGGGCAGGCGCTGGCCGTGGCGGCGGGGTTGGCGATCGCCCGGGCCGCCCACGTGACCCTGGCCGCGCTGGGGTTGGCGGCGCTTTTCAAGACCCACCCCTGGGCCTTCGATGCCGCGCGCGCGGTGGGCGGTTGCTATCTGGTCTGGCTGGGCGTGCGCCTGCTGCGCGCGGGCCCGGTGTCGTACGAGGCCGCGAGCGGCGCGGCGCCGAGCCAGGCGGGCTGGGGGCCGGCGCTCCTGAGCGGGGTGCTGACCAACGTGCTCAACCCCAAGGCCCTGCTGTTCTGCTCGGTGCTGCTGCCGCAGTTCGTGTCGCCGGACCAGGGGCCGATCGGCCGCCAGTTCGCCGTGCTGGGCGTGATCCTGGTCGGCCTGGGCCTGGCGTTCGACGTCATGTGCGCCCTGGCGGGCGGGGCGGTGGGGCGCTGGATGTCGGCCAGCCCGCGCGCGCAGAAGATCCAGAGCCGGGTGTTCGGCGTGGCCCTGATCGCCTTCGGCCTGCGCCTGACGATCGCGCAGCGCCCGGCCTGAGGCCCGGCGCTCCCGCGGCGCGCCAGAACCTCATTTGGCGAAGGCGTACGAGGATTCGTCCGTTTCCTCGGTGCGCGTCGCCGGAGCAACGGCGCCGTCCTCCAGCAGTTCTTCCGGCCGCAGGCCCTTGGTCAGTTCCAGGGCCTGGCGTTCGAACAGGCGGCGGTACAGGCCGTTCTTCAGGCGGATCAGCGCCTCGTGGCTGCCTTCCTCGATGACGCGGCCGTGGTCCATCACCAGCAGGCGGTCCAGCGCGCGCACGGTGGACAGGCGGTGCGCCACCACCAGCGTCGTGCGGCCCTCCATCAGGCGGTCCATCGCCTGCTGGATCAGCACCTCGCTTTCGCTGTCCAGGCTGGACGTGGCTTCGTCCAGGATGAGGATGGGCGCGTCGGCCAGGAAGGCCCGCGCGATGGCCACGCGCTGGCGTTCGCCGCCAGACAGCTTCACCCCGCGCTCGCCCACCAGCGTGGCGTAGCCCTTGGGCAGCGCCATGATGAAGTCATGGGCGCTGGCCAGGCGCGCGGCCTGCTCGATCTCGGCCTGCGTGGCGCCGGGGCGCGCATAGGCGATGTTCTCCGCCAGGGTGCGGTGGAACAGCACCGGCTCCTGCTGGACGATCGCGATCTGGCCCCGCAGGGACGACTGCTTCGCCTGGGCGATGTCCTGCCCGTCGATGGTGATGCGGCCGCCGTTCACGTCATACAGGCGCTGGATCAGCTTGATGAAGGTCGTCTTGCCCGACCCGGAGTGCCCCACCAGCCCGATGCGTTCGCCCGGCGCGATGCGCACGGAGAAGTTCTCGTACAGCGCCGTGTCGTGCTGGCCGTAGCGGAAGGTCACGTCCTCGAAGCGGATCTCGCCGGCCATAACGCGGATCTCGCCCGCGCCGGGCCGGTCTTCCACGCCCAGCGGCTGCTTTTCCAGCGCGACCAGTTCTTCCATGTCGTTGACCGAACGCTGCAGGTTGCGGATGTGCATGCCCACGTCGCGCAGGTGGCCCTGCAGCATGAAGAACATCGTCAGGGCGAAGGTGATGTCGCCCACGCTGGCCTCGTTGCGCGACCACAGCAGCAGCGACACGCCCAGGATGCCGGCCTGCATGGCCACCAGCATGGCGCCCTGGAGGCCGCCGTTCAGCGTGCCGCGCACCCAGGTGCGGCGGGTGCGGTTGCGCCATTTGTCGACGACGCGAGCCAGCCGGGCCTCTTCGCGCGTTTCCGCGCCAAAGGCCTTGACCACGGCATTGCAGCTTACGGAGTCGGCCAGCGCGCCGCCCATGCGCGTGTCCCAGGCGTTGCCCAGGCGCGCGGCCGGAGCGACGTAGCCCAGCGACATGGCGACGGTGACGGCGATATACAGCACCGAGCCCGCGCCCACCACCAGCCCCATCATGGGCCAGTGCACGCCCAGCAGCGCGGTGGCGCCGACCAGCATGACGACCGAGGGCAGCAGCGCCACCAGCAGCGTGTCGTTCAGCAGGTCGACCGCCCACATGCCGCGCGTGACCTTGCGCACCGTCGAGCCGGCGAAGCTGTTGGCATGCCAGTCCGTGGAGAAGCGCTGCACCCGGTAGAAGGCGTTGGACACGATTTCATTCATCATCTTCAAGGTGAAGACGATGATGTTCTGGAACACGGCCTGGCGCAGCAGGGTGCTGCCGACGCCGAGCGCGATCAGCAGCCAGAACGAGGTGAGGGCGGCGCTCCAGACGATGTCATCGCTTGCGGCGCCCGAGGCCACGGCGTCGATCAGCCGGCCCGCGTACAGCGGGGTCAGCACGTCGGCCATCGCGGACGAGAGGGCGAGCGCGACGATCAGCGCCGTGCGCCACGGTTGTTCGCGCCAATAGCGGAAGGTAAAGCCCAGGACGTCCCTGAAGGTCTGTCCTCGTAGATCGAGTTTTTGTCTAGCCATTGCAATGGCCCGGCGGCGCGATGACGCCAGGATTCCTTGTGTGTAAGGAGGACGGAACGGCCCGCGCGGCAGCGCAGGCATTGCGTTTAAGGGTTTGGGGCGGGCGCGGGGGACCAGTCGCTAAATACGGATTTAGCGATGGGTCCGCGCGGGCGACGACTTAATGGCGTCGCGGGGACACGCGCGGGAAAGCGGTTTGCGGATACATCATCTCGCGCCTCCCAGTGGTGTGTGGAATGAAGAAAAGGAATGGGCAAAGGCCCGAATTGAAGATTCTATAGAAGTGGTGTAGCGGAATCAACGGTATCGCACGCGCTGTGGGGTTTTTTCAACTCGCGGCGCGCGGCCCTCAGGCCGATGGGGTGAACAGTTCCGCGGGCAACTTGGCGACGGCGTCGTAGGTGAGGCGGATGTGGCTGGCGAGCAGCGCGCAGGCGCGGTCGGCGTCGCGGGCGAGCGTGGCGTCGAGAATGCCCTGGTGCTCATCGTGCAGGTCGCGGGCGATGGGCCGGCGGGTGACGGTCAGGCGGCGGTAGCGCTCGGCCTGCTGGTACAGGATGCCCAGGAAATGGTGCATCCACCGCGACGGACAGGCGCGGATCAGTTCGCGGTGGAACTCGCGGTTGCGCTGCTCCCATTCTTCGAAGCGGGCGTCGGGATCGGCGGCCAGGCGCTGCTCGGCTTTGCTCAGGCGATGGAAGGCGGCGAGCACGGCGCTTTCCCAGTCGTCGTCGCCGACGGCGATGGACTGGCGCAAGGCCTCGGTTTCGAGCAGCACGCGGTTTTCGGTGATGTCGCGGAAATCTTCCAGCGAGATGGGCGTGACGTGGAAGCCGCGCTGGCCGTGGGCGACGACGAGCGCATCGGACACGAGCAGGGCGAGGGCTTCGCGCAGCGTGCCGGCGCCCACGCCGTAGTCGTCCTTCAGGTGTTCGACCCGCAGGCGCGAGCCGGGCGGAAGCCTGCCCTGGATGATGTCGTGGCGCAGCTTGACGTAGGCGGCGCCGACCAGCGTGTTGGCCGGACCGGCGTGCGAAAGGGAGGGTAGCGGGGTGCCGTCAGACATGCGAGTACTTTAGCACCGCGCGGCAGGAATCTCGATAAATTAGATCGGACCCGAGATTCCTGCCGCGAGAGCGGGCTATTTGAGAAAGCCCGTGGACAGCCAGGGCACGGCCGCGATAACGACGATGCCGACGGCAAGCGAACTCAGGTAGCCCATGATGGGCCGGATGCCCGCCTCGGGCGCGACACGGCCGATGGCGCAGGCGGCGTAATAGCCCACGCCGAACGGCGGCGCGAACAGGCCCAAGCCCATGGACAGGATGACCACCATGGCGTAGTGCACCTCGTGGATGCCCATCTGGTGAGCGATCGGGAACAGCAGCGGACCGAACAGCACGATGGCGGGTATGCCTTCCAGCACGCTGCCCAGGATGACGAAGGCGACGATGGACACGGCCATGAAGGTCGCGGCGCCGCCGGGCAGCCCCGCCATGGTCGTGGCGAGCTGGGTGGAGAAGCCAGATTGCGTCAGCGCCCAGGCCATGCCGGTGGCGGTGCCGATGATGAGCAGGATGGCGCCGGACAGGCAGGCCGTGTCCACCAGCATGGGCTTGAGCCGCTTGGGGTCGAAGCAGCGGTAGACCAGCAGCCCGACGAGCGTGGCGTAGACGATGCCGATGGTGGATACCTCGGTCGCCGTGGCCACGCCCTCGACCACGGCAGCCCGGATGACGAAGGGCAGGGCCAGCGCCGGCAGCGCCACCAGCAGCGCTCGGCCGATCTGGCGGCCGCTCGCCTTGCGCACCGTGCTCAGGTCTTCGCGGCGGTTGCGCCACCAGACGACCAGGCAGAGCATCACGCCCAGCACCAGCCCCGGCAACAGGCCGCCAGTGAAGAGCGCGGTGATCGACACGCCCGTGACGGAGCCTATGGTGATGAGCACGAGGCTGGGCGGCACCGTTTCGGTCTGCGCGCCCGTGGCGGACAGCAGCGCGACCAGGTCGCCTTCGTCGGCGCCCCGTTCGCGCATTTCCGGAAACAGCACCGGGGCCACCGCTGCCATGTCCGCCGCCTTGGCGCCGGAAATGCCCGACACGACGTACATGGCGCCGATCAGCACGTAGGACAGGCCGCCCCGCACGTGTCCAAGCAGGCTGGCCAGGAAGGCGACCATGCGCTTGGCCATGCCGGTCATTTCGATGAGAACGCCCAGGAACACGAACAACGGCACCGCGAGCAGGATCAGGTGGGACATGCCTTCGTCCATGCGCCCGACCACCACCATCATCGGCACGTCGGTGGTCAGCGACAGGTAGCCGAACGTGGCCAGTCCGAACGAAAACGCGATCGGCACGCCCGCGAGTACCGTCGCCGCCACGATGCCGACGAAGAAGATCAGCAGGTTCAGGTTGCCCAGGCTGGCGAACACGGGCTGCAGCGCCGCCATGGCCGCGACCACGCCGCCGACCAGCAGCAGCGCCAGCCCGGCAGTGCGCCATTGCGTGCGCTCGACCAGCCGCAGCAGGGCGATCAACGCCATCAAGGCGGTGCCGACGGGCAGGGCCGCCGCGCGCCAGACGTTGGGGATCTCCAGCGCGGCGGTCGTGACGTAGCGCTCTTCCGAGGCGTATTCGAACCCCGGCGCCTGCAGCATGAGGAGGAAGGCCAGCGCGGCCGCCACCGCCACCATGTCCAGCACGGCGCGGGCCGCGGGCGAGGCGCGGTTGACCAGCGCGCCCATGCGCATGTGCTCGCCGCGCCGGAAGGCGACGACCGCGCCCAGCATCGCCAGCCAGAGGAACAGGATCGAGGCCAGTTCGTCGGACCACACCAGCGGTTCGTGCAGCGCATAGCGCGCCACGATGCCCGAGAACAGGATGACGATCTCCGCGACCACCAGGATGGCCGCGGGGATCTCCACCAGGTGTCCCAGGGCGTTGTCCGCGGCGACGGCCCAGGGACGCCTGGCGCCCGGCGGCGCCTCCGCGCCGGCCAGCACGTCCGCGGGGTGGGTCATCGCCGCCCTCATGAGAGCCTCCCTACGGATTGTTCGAGCAGGCTCCAGGCCTTCTCGCCGTACTTCTCCTTCCAGCCTTCATAGAAGCCCGCCTTGCGCAGGGATTCGCGGATGGGAGCGGCGTCGGGCGTGTTGAAAGCCAGGCCCTCTTCGGCCAGCTTGGTCTGCAACTGGTTGTTCAGCGCCAGCACGTCCGCGCGTTCGGCCATGCCGGCCGCGTCGATGTGCTTGGCGACGACCTCGCGGATGTCGGCCGGCAGCTTTTCCCAGGCGCGGCGGTTGCCCAGGAACCAGAAGCCATCCCACATATGGTTGGTCATGGAGCAGTACTTTTGCACTTCGTAGAACTTGGCGGTCTGGATGATGGCCAGGGGGTTTTCCTGCGCGTCGACCACGCGGGTCTGCAGCGAGGAGTAGGTTTCGTTGAAATTGATGCTGGCGGGCGACGAGCCGAGCGCCTTGAACATCGACGTCCAGAGCGGGCTGACGGGCACGCGGATCTTCAGGTCGCGGAAATCGTCCGGGCCGGCGATGGCGCGCGAACTGGTGGTGACCTGGCGAAAGCCGTTGTCCCAGATGCGATCCATGACGAACAGCCCCTTGCCGTTGATTTCGCGGCGGATGTGCGCGCCGAGTTCGCCATCCATGGCCTTCCAGACTGCGTCGTAGTCGGGAAACGCGAAGCCGATGCCGCTGATGGACGCGGCGGGAACCAGGGTGGACAGGATCAGGCCCGACAGGGTGAAGAACTCGACGGCGCCGGCGCGCAACTGGCTGAGCGTGTCGGTGTCGGATCCCAGTTGGCTGCTGGGGAACACGGCAAGCTCGAAGCGGCCCCCGGTGTCGCGCAGGATATTTTGCGCCGCTTCGTTGGCGCGCAGATTCATGGGATGCGCCGGGGGCAGGTTGTTGGCGTACTTGTACCGGTATTGCGGCGCCGCCAGCGTCCGCTGGAACGGCGCCATGGCCAGAAGCGCGCCGCCTCCCGCGGCGCTCATGAGTTTGCGTCGAGTCGTGTTCATGCTGTCTCCTTGGTTATGAGATCCGGCCTTCTTCGAGGGAGACCGGATAAAGCGCCTTGCGAGGCTTCTTGCTTTATCTTTGCATGCGGTCCATTATATGGACCTACGTAATACCCTTAAATTTATTTAATCACATTGATTCTCTAGCGTAAATCACAAAAACTGGTGCAGAATGAAAAAACAGGATGAACATAGTGGTCCACAAAATGGACCACTGAAAAAATCAGGCGGAGACAACGTGACGGATACCTCATCCCAGGTCGGCGGCGCCCAGGCGATTTCCCGGGCCATGCTGGTGCTGCGCGGCGTATCGCGCATGCGCGGCGAGGGCGCGGGTCTGTTGGCGCTGACCCGCGACACGGGCATGAGCAAGCCGACCGTGCACCGCATCCTGGCGGCGCTGGCGGCCGAAGGCATGGTCGAGCAGGATCCCGCCACCCGCCGCTATTTCCTCGGCCCCGAATGCCATGTGCTGGGCAACATCGCCAGCGAGCGCTTCGGCATCAACCGGCTGGCCGCGCCCGTGGTGGCGCGGCTGGCGCACGAGTGCGGCGATTCCGCCTTCTTTTCGCTGCGGCGCGACGTGTTCGCGGTCTGCGTGCTGCGCGAGGACGGCGACTACCCGCTCAAGACGCACGTGCTGCTGCCGGGCGACCGCCACCCGCTGGGCATCGGCGCCGGCAGCCTGGCGATCCTGGCGGCGCTGCCCGACGATGAGGTCGAGGCCTGCCTGCAGGCCAATGCGGCCTTGATCGCGGCGCGTTATCCGCACTATTCGGTGCCGCTCATCCGAACCCTGGTGGACGAAGTCCGAGAACAGGGCTACGCCGTGAACCGCGGCCTGGTGGTGCCGGGCTCGTGGGGCATCGGCGTGCCGTTGCGCGACGAACAGGGGCAGGTGCTGGGCGCGCTGAGCATTGCCGCGGTCGAGTCGCGCATGGATGAGGAGAGACAGTTCCAGTTGGCCAAGCTGTTGTCCCGCGAGGCCAAACGCCTGCTCGCGCAGGCCAATCCCGGGGGCCGCGAGGCGCGGACACGTCCGCCGGCCCCCAAGCCCAAGCCCTGATCCGCCTTGCGGGCGGACCGGGGCGCCACTTGAGGAGACAGCAATGAGCAAGCGCGCCGTCATCGTGGGGTGGTCGCACATCCCATTCGGCAAACTGGAGGACCCCGACACCGAGAGCCTCATGGCTCGCGTATCCGGCGCAGCCCTGGACCATGCGGGCATCGCGCCCGAGGACGTGGACGGCATTTATGCCGGCGTCATGAACAGCGGCTTCCAGAAGCAGGACTTCCAGGGCGCGCTGGTGGCCCTGGCGCAGCCGGCGCTGGCGCAGGTGCCGGCCGCAAGGCTGGAGAACGCATGCGCGACGGGCTCGGCGGCGTTGTACGCGGCGATGGATTTCATCGAGGCGGGGCGGGGGCGCGTCGCGCTGGTCGTCGGCGCCGAGAAAATGACCTCGCGTCCCACGGCCGAGATCGGCGACATTCTGCTCAATGCGAGCTACCGCAAGGAAGAGGCGGATATCGCCGGCGGCTTCGCCGGCGTCTTCGGCCAAATCGCCGCCGCCTATTTCGAGCGCCACGGGGACCAGGGCGAGGCGTTGGCGCAGATTGCCGCGAAGAACCACAAGAACGGCGTGGACAATCCCTACGCGCAGATCCGCAAGGACCTGGGTTTCGATTTCTGCAACACCGTTTCGGAGAAGAACCCCTATGTCGCCGCGCCGCTGCGCCGCACCGACTGCTCGCTGATCTCGGACGGCGCGGCCGCGCTGGTGCTGGCCGACGAAGCGACGGCGGCGGGCCTGCGCCGCGCCATCGCTTTCCGGGCGCGGCGCCAGGCCAACGACATCCTGCCGCTCAGCCGGCGCGACCCCATCGCTTTCGAGGGCGCGGCGCGCGCATGGCGCGAGGCGCTGGCCGATGCCGGCGCCACGCTGGACGACCTGAGCCTGGTGGAGACGCACGATTGCTTCACCATCGCGGAACTGATCGAGTACGAGGCCATGGGCCTGACGCCGCGCGGGCAGGGCGCCAGGGCGCTGCGGGAAGGATGGGTCCAGAAGGGCGGACGCCTGCCGGTGAATCCGTCGGGCGGTCTCAAGGCCAAGGGGCATCCGGTGGGCGCCACGGGCGTGTCCATGCACGTCATGGCCTGCCTGCAACTGGCCGGAGAGGCGCAGGGCATGCAAGTGCCGGGCGCCGCATTGGCGGGCGTGTTCAACATGGGCGGCGCGGCCGTGGCCAACTACGTCAGCATCCTGGAGCGCGTCAAATGAGCGGCGGTCCCGAATTCGCGGCCGCGACGGACGCGGCAGCCGGCGCCGCGGCGCCCCGGGGAGGGGTGGCCCCCGCGTCGCGTCGCGCGATGAACCTGGCGCATTTCCTGGTCCAGGCGGCGCGCCGCCATCCCGCCCGCCTGGCGCTGCGGTGCGGCAGGCTCAGCCGTAGCTGGAGCGAGTTGGACGCGCGCACCGCCGCGCTGGCGCAGGCGCTGGGGGAGCGCGGAGTGGGCAAGGGCGACCGGGTGCTGGTGCATTCCCGCAACAGCTTCGAATTCGTCGAAACCCTGTTCGCCGTGCTGCGCCTGGGCGCGGTCTGGGTGCCGACCAACTTCCGCATTTCCGCGGACGAGGCCGTCTATCTGGCCCAGGCCGCGGGCGCCAAGGCCTTCCTCTGCGAAGGGCAGTCGCCGGAACATGCGGCGGCCGTGGCCCGCGCCATGCCCGGCCTGGCGCTGCTGGCGCGGCTGGGGCCGGGAAGCTTCGGCGAGGCCGACACCGCCACGCTGATCGAGGCGCGGCTGGAGACCGCGCCGCGGGCTTGCGCGGACGTGGATTACGACGATCCATGCTGGTTCTTCTTCACGTCCGGCACCACCGGGCATCCGAAGGCCGCGGTGCTGACGCATGGACAGATGGCTTTCGTGGTCACGAACCACCTGTGCGACCTGATGCCGGGCACGACCGAGGACGACGTCAGTCTGGCCGTCGCGCCTTTGTCGCACGGCGCGGGCATCCACTTCTTGACGCAGGTGGCGCGCGCGGCATGCACGGTGCTGCCGGAGGGCGCGCGCTTCGATGCCGGCGAACTGTGGGGCCTGGTCGAGCGCCATGGCGTAACCAACATGTTCGCCGTGCCCACCATCGTGAAGATGCTGGTAGAGCATCCCGCGGTGGACGAGCGCGACCATCGCAGTCTGCGCTATGTGGTCTACGCCGGCGCGCCCATGTACCGCGAAGACCAGAAGCGCGCCCTCGAAAAACTGGGCAGCGTGCTGGTGCAGTACTTCGGGCTGGGCGAGGTGACCGGCAACATCACGGTGCTGCCGCCTTCGCAGCACCGCGCCGCGGACGCGCCAGACGCGCGCGCGGGCACTTGCGGATACGAGCGCACCGGCATGCAGGTCAGCATCCAGGACGAAGCGGGCCGGCCGCTGCCCGCGGGGCAGACCGGCGAGATCTGCGTCTGCGGCCCGGCCGTGTTCGCGGGCTACTACGCCAATCCGCAGGCCAATGCCAAGGCGTTCCGCGACGGCTGGTTCCGCACGGGCGACCTGGGCTATCAGGACGAACAGGGCTACCTCTACATCACCGGCCGGCAGTCCGATATGTACATCTCGGGCGGGTCCAACATCTATCCGCGCGAGGTCGAGGAAAAAGTGCTGGCCCACCCCGCCGTGGCGGAAGCCGCGGTGCTGGGCGTGCCCGATCCGACCTGGGGCGAAGTGGGGGTGATGGTCTGCGTGCTGCGTCCCGGCCATGCGCTGGAGGCGGAGGCGCTGCTGGACTGGCTGGCGCCGCGCATCGCGCGCTACAAGCTGCCGCGCCAGGTGTTTTTCTGGGAGTCGCTGCCGCGCTCGGGCTACGGCAAGATCACCAAGAAACTGGTGCGTGACGCCCTGCACGAGCGCGGCTGCCTGGCGCTGGCTGCGCAAGCGGAAGGCTGAACGGCAGTATCCACAACGAGGAGACAGAATCATGGAGATGGCGCAAGAGGCAATCCTGGTTACGGGCGGCGCGTCGGGCATCGGCCTGGCCGTGGCGCGCGGCCTGCTGGACGCCGGACGCAAGGTGCTGGTGGCCGATGTTTCGCAGGAGAGGCTGGATGAAATCCGGGAAATGGCTCCGGCCGGCCGGCTGGGCTGCGTGCGGCTGGATGTGTCCGACGAGGCCGAGGTGATGGACGCGATGGCCCGGCTGGAGCGGGATTTCGGGCCGATATCCGGCCTGGTGAACTCGGCCGGAATCGGCCGCGACGTTCCGTTTCTGGATACCGACGCAGCCATGCTGCGGCGCATCCTGGAGGTGAACCTGGTGGGGTCTTTCGTGGTGGCGCGCGAAGCGGCGCGGCGCATGCGCGAACGGCGGCGCGGTTCCATCGTCAACATCGCCTCGGTGTCCGGCATCAGGGGCAACGCCGGCCGCGCGGCCTATGGCGCGTCCAAGGGCGGCGTCGTGACGCTGACCCGCGTCATGGCGGTGGAGCTGGCGGCTTATGGCATCAGGGTGAACGCCGTCGCCCCGGGGCCTATCGAGACGCCGCTGGTGGGGCAGATGCATACGGAGGCAGCCCGCGCCGCCTGGCGCCAAGTCGTGCCGCAGCACCGTTATGCCACGCCCGAAGAGCTGAACGGAACCATCGGCTGGCTGCTGGACGAAGCTCAATCCAGCTATGTGACGGGCCAGATCATTTGCGTGGACGGCGGGTTCACCGCTGCCGGCATGCTGCCCGCCGTACATTGACCCGGGCCTGTCGGCGCCGACAGGCCCGGGCCTTCCGATTCCACCCATCGCGCCACAAGCGCACGGAGTCCAGAACATGCGAACCATCACCGTGGATCGTGCGTCGCGGGGATCACAGGCATTGCCCCGCCCGAGAACACTGATACATCCGGGAGCCTTCAACCCGGTGCGGATCCATAGCCGCAGCGCGCGGCAAGGCCGCCACTTGCGCCTGTCCCTGAGGCCAGGCGCAAGCCTGTACGACGCCCTGGTCGGCGCGCTGGCCGGCGCTGGCGTCGCCAACGCGTCGATGACGCTGCTGGGCGGCGTCTTCAGCCACCTCGACTATTGCACCGCTCCGCCGGATCCGGAGCGCCATCGGGTCGTGGCCTATACCGAACCCATCTCGGCGGGGCCCGCATACTTGATCTTCGGCAACGCCACACTGGGCAAGGCCGATGGCGGCGGGGCGCTGGTGCATTGCCATGCCGCGTTCTGCGATGAACGCGGCGAACCGCTGGGCGGCCACATCATTGCGCAAACCACGATACTCGGCCCCTTGCCCGTCCCGGTGCTGGTGACGGCGCTGGACGGGATCGAGCTGCGCGCCACCTACGACGCCGAAACCAATCTGCGACTGCTGCAACCTCATGGAGCCCAAGACCATGATGCCGCCTGAAATCGAAACCGGAACCATGGGCCGGGTGGCCTACGCGCGGATCGGTCCGAACGAGGACCTGGTGCAGGGCGTCGAAAAACTGTGCCTTGCCGAGGGGTTCCGCAACGCCTTCGTCCGGGGAGCGCTAGGCAGTCTCGTCGACGCCTGCCTGTATGCCCGCGATGGCGGCTATCGCCATCTCACGGGGCCCGCCGTCGAAATCGTCAGCCTCGCGGGCGAGGTCAGGGCCCAGCCGGATGGATCGCTGACCGCCTCGCTGTCGGGCGTGGTCGCGGACCCGCAGGGCCGGATACATGGCGGCCCCTTCGTGCCCGGCGCCAATCCGATCTGCATGACGTTCGAGGTGACGCTGGAGGAATGGCTGCCCGCCGGCGGCGATTGATCCAGCGGCCGGGGCGGCTCGCCGCCCCGGCCGGCACGCGAGGGGGCGGCTCGGACCCATCTTGCTCCTGGATTCAAAAATCTCGATAAAAATTATTGACGCCGAGATTTTTGCTGCTTATCGTAGAAAAAAAGCGCCAGGATGACCGGCATGCAGCCGGCGGCAGGCGCGCGAGGAGACAGCAGTGATACGGCTACACGACATCCGGTACGTCCGGCTGGGCACCCGCGACCTGGAAGGGGCGATCCGCTACGCGACCACCGTGCTGGGCCTCGAACTGGCCCGCCGGGAACATGGCGCGGCCTATTTCAAATCCGATTCGCGCGACCATACCCTCTGCTACTTCGAAGGCGATCCGCGGGACCATACCGCGGCGTTCGAGGTGGACACTCCCGAGGAACTGGAGCGCGCCGGCGCGGTGCTGGAACGCAGCGGCTACGCCGTCGCCGCGGGCCGCCGCGAGGACGCGGAACAGCGCTACGTGCGCGACTTCCTCAGCTTCGTCGATCCGTCCGGCAACCGCATCGAACTCGTGCACGCGCCGCAGCACAGCGGCCGCCGCTACTTCCCCGGCCGCGACGCCGGCGTGACCGGCTTTTCGCACATCGGCCTGCGCACGCTGGATGCGCGGCGCGACGAAGCCTTCTGGACGGGCCTGCTCTCGGCGCGCGTCAGCGACCGCATCGGCGAAGCGCCCCTGCTGCGCATCGACGAAGTCCACCACAAGATCGCGCTGTTCCCGTCCGCCTATCCGGGCGTGCAGCACATCAACCACCAGGTCGAGAGCATCGACGACATCATGCGCGCCTGGTATCAGCTGCGCGAGTGGAACGTGCCGATCCGCTTCGGCCCGGGGCGGCATCCCACCTCGGGTGCGATGTTCCTGTACTTCGACGGACCGGACGGGATGATCTACGAATACTCCACCGGTGTGCGCCTGATCACCGCCGAAGAGGAAAAGACCTACCGGCCCCGCAGCTTCCCGGCGGTGCCGTCCTCGTTCTGCATGTGGGGCGCCAAGCCCGATATCCCGGAGTTCAAATCGTGAGCGCCGCGCAACCGCAAGCGGCCGGGCAGGAAGCGCTGGTCCGGGTGGCCGCGCGCGCCCTGGCCCGGGCCGGCCTGGTCCACGCCTACGGCCATTGCAGCGCGCGCCTCGATGCCGGCCATTTCCTGGTCTGCGCGGCCCGGCCCATGGGCCTGATCGAGCCTGGCGAGGCGGGCACGGTGGTGCCGGTGCACGGCGACCTGCCCGAAGGCGTGCTGGGCGAGGTCCGCATCCACCAGCACATCTACCGGCAGCGCCCGGACGTGGGCGGCGTGGTGCGGTCGATGCCGCCCACCGTCATGACGCTGTCGTCGGCGCGCGTCACGCCCCAGCCGCGCCACGGCATGGGTTCCTATTTTTCGCCGGCCGTGCCGCTCTGGGACGATCCGCAGCTGGTGCGCAGCGACGCGCAGGCCCGCGGCGTGGCCGAGGCGCTGGGCGCGGCGCGCGCGGTGGCCATGCGCGGCAACGGCGCGGTGGTCGCGGCCGAGTCCCTGATGCATGCCGTGGTGCTGACCTGGTACCTGGAGGATGCCGCCCGCATCGAATGGCAGCTGCGGTCGGCCGGGCTGGCCGACGGCGCGCCGACGCTGGCGCCCGAAGAGGCGGCCCAGCGCGCCGTGGGCACCGGGCGCATCTACGAGCGCATGTGGGAATACCTGACCGCCGGCGACGCTGAAGCGGCGCTGGCCGACCTGTCACAACCGAGGACGCAATGACCGATTTCCGCAATTTCATCAACGGCCAGTGGGTCGCCACCGGCAGCACCTTCGATAATCGGGACCCGGTCGACAATCGCCTGATCGGCCGCGTGCACGAGGCGGGCGACGCCGAGGTCGACGCGGCGGTGCGGGCGGCCAAGGCCGCGCTGAGCGGCCCCTGGGCCAGGCTGAAGACGCAGCAGCGCGTCGAGCTGCTGCACGCGGTGGCCGACGGCATTACGCGCCGCTTCGATGATTTCGTCGACGCCGAGATCGCCGACACCGGCAAGCCCTACGACCTGGCGAGCCACCTGGACATCCCGCGCGGCGCCGCGAACTTCAAGATCTTCGCGGACCTGGTGCGCAACGTTCCCAACGAGGCCTTCGACCTGGAAACGCCGGACGGCGGCCATGCCCTGAACTACGGGGTGCGCGTGCCGCGCGGCGTGATCGGCGTGATCTGCCCCTGGAACCTGCCGCTGTTGCTGATGACCTGGAAGGTGGGGCCGGCGCTGGCTTGCGGCAATACGGTGGTGGTCAAGCCGTCGGAGGATACGCCGGGCACGGCCACGCTGCTGGGCGAGGTCATGAACGAGGTCGGCGTGCCGGCGGGCGTCTATAACGTGGTGCATGGCCGGGGCCCGGGATCGGCGGGCGAAAAGCTCACCCGCCATCCGCTGGTCGACGGCATCACCTTCACCGGCGAGACCCGCACGGGCGAAGCCATCATGCAGGCCGCGGCGGTGGGCGTGCGCCCCGTGTCGTTCGAGCTGGGCGGCAAGAACGCGGGCATTGTGTTCGCCGACGCGGACTTCGACAAGGCGGTGGCGGGCATCGCGCGCGCCGCGTTCGACAACACGGGGCAGGTCTGCCTGGGCACCGAGCGCGTCTACGTGCAGCGGCCGATCTTCGAGCGCTTCGTGGCGGCGCTGGGCGAGCGCGCCCGGGGTTTCAAGCTGGGGCGGCCCAAGGATCCCGGCGTGAACCTGGGGCCGCTGATTTCGCAGCGCCACCGCGACAAAGTGCTGAGCTACTACACCCGCGCCCGCGAAGAGGGCGCCACGGTGGTGGCGGGCGGCGGCGTGCCGGACATGCCGGACGAGCTGGCCGCCGGCGCCTGGGTGCAGCCCACGGTCTGGACCGGCCTGCCGGAAAGCTCGGCCGTCATCCAGCAGGAGATCTTCGGGCCCTGCTGCCACATCGCGCCCTTCGACACGGAAGAAGAGGCCATCGCGCTGGCCAACGCCACGCGCTACGGGCTGGCGGCCACCGTGTGGACCGGCAACGTCGGCACCGCGCACCGGATGGGCCAGGCCCTGGAAGTGGGCATCTGCTGGATCAATTCCTGGTTCCTGCGCGATTTGCGCACGGCCTTCGGCGGCGCCAAGCAGTCGGGCATCGGACGCGAAGGCGGCGTGCATTCGCTGGAGTTCTACACGGAGCTGCGCAATGTCTGCGTGAAGCTCTGACGCGTCACGGCAGGCGCCGCGCAGAACGGCGCCGCCGCCCACATCCCCCAAGGAGACATAGCATGCAAGCATACGCGCGCGGTTTTTCCGCGCTGGCCGCCGCGGCGGCCCTGACGGCGGCCAGCGCCGCAATGGCGGACATCCGCATCGGCTTCACCGGCGTGCTGTCCGGGCCGCAGGCGGCGCTGGGCCAGGACCAGTACGACGGCCTGATGCTGGGCATCGAACAGCTGGGCGGCAGCCTGGGCGGCCAGAAGGCCGTGGTGATCCGCGACGACGACCAGCTCAAGCCCGACGTGGGCGCGCAGATCGTGCAGAAGTTCATCGAGAAGGACAAGGTGGACGTGATCGTCGGCCTGGGCTTCTCCAACGTGCTCATGGCCGAACTGCGGCGCATCAAGGAATCGGGCGTGGTGGCGCTGTCCACCAACGCGGGCCCCGCGCCCATCGCCGGCCGCATGTGCCTGCCCAATCTGTTCGTGCTGGGCTGGCAGAACGACAGCATGTCGGAGGCCATGGGCAAGTACGTCAAGGACCGGGGCTACAAGCGCGCCTACCTGATGTCGTCCAACTACCAGGCGGGCAAGGACAAGCTGGCGGGGTTCAAGCGCTTCTACGGCGCGGCGCCGGCCGACGAGATCTATACCCAGCTGGGCCAGCTGGATTATTCCGCCGAAATCTCGCGCATGCAGTCGGCCGGGCCCGACGCGCTGTTCGCGTTCTACACCGGCGGGGTGGGGGTGAATTTCGTGCGCCAGCTGCGCCAGGCCGGCCTGATGGAAAAGCTGCCGTTCTTCTCGGAAAGCCTGATCGATTCCAACACCCTGACCGCGCTGAAGGACCAGGCCGTGGGCGCCATCTACGGCACGCCCTGGGCCACCACGCTGGACAATCCGCAGAACCGCAAGTTCGTCGAGGCCTTCAAGGCGAAGTACGGGCGCTTGCCGTCCGAGTACGCGGTGGGCGGCTACGACGCGGCCTACCTGCTGGACGCCGCGGTCAAGCAGCAGGGCGGCAAGGTCGGCGACAGCCGCGCCCTGGCCGCGGCGGTGAAGGCGGCCGGGGCGACCTTTCCCTCGGTGCGGGGCGCGTTCCGCTTCAACACCAACAACATGCCGGTGCAGAACCTCTATGCCTACCAGGTCGTGAAGGAAGGCGAGGGCGTGAACGTGAAGCAGCTGGCCACGGTGTTCACCGACCACCAGGACGCCTACGTGGCGGACTGCCCGCTGAAGTGACCGGGGAGGGGCCCCATGAACGGATCCTTGCTGTTGTCGCAGCTGCTCAATGGCCTGCAGCTGGGCGCCTTGCTGTTCCTGCTGTCCTCGGGGCTGACCCTGATCTTCGGCATCATGAACTTCATCAACCTGGCGCACGGCTCGCTCTACATGATCGGCGCCTTCCTGGGCGCCACGGCCTATAACGCCAGCGGCTCGTTCGCCTTCGCCATCCTGGCGGCGGTGGCGGGCAGCGGCCTGGTGGGCGTGGCGCTGGAGCGCCTGATCGCGCGGCCGCTGTACCGCCACGACCACCTCTACCAGGTGCTGGCCACCTTCGGGCTGATGATGTTCTTCAACGAACTGGCTTCCGTCATCTGGGGCAGCCGGCCGTACTTCGCCGCCGTGCCCAAGGGGCTGGACGGGGCGGTCAGCCTGTTCGGCAGCGATTATCCGGTGTACCGGCTGATGATCATCGGGGTGGGGGCGCTGGTGGCCCTGGGGGCCTGGTTCCTGATCCAGCGCACCCGCTTCGGAATGCTGATCCGCGCCGGCGCCAGCAATGCTCCCATGGCGAGCGTGCTGGGCGCCAACGTGGACCTGCAGAAAACGCTGCTGTTCCTGCTGGGCGCGGTGCTGGCCGGCGTGGCGGGGGCGCTGGCGGGGCCGATCCTGTCGGTGCAGTCCGGCATGGGCGAGCCGGTGCTGATCCTGGCGCTGGTGGTGATCGTGGTGGGCGGCATCGGCTCGGTGCGCGGCACCCTGGTCGCGGCGCTGCTGATCGCCATGATAGACACGCTGGGCCGAGCCTTCCTGCCGGACATGCTGCGCGCGGTCTTCGACGCCTCGGTGGCCAATGCCGTCGGGCCGGCGCTCGCCTCCATGCTCATCTACGTGCTGATGGCGGTGGTGCTGGCGTTCCGGCCGCAAGGCCTGGTCTTCTCGGCGCGGCGCTGAAGCGCGTCCGCCCCTCTGTCCCGTGTGAACAGGTCCCAACCATCATGCAAGCAAACGACAAGCGGCGCTGGGCGCTGCCCCTGCTGTTCCTGGTCCTGGCCGCGGTGCCGTTCGTGGCGCACTGGCTGGGCGAACCCTTCTATGTGACCCTGGGCGCGCGCATCCTGATCTACGCCCTGGCCGCGCTGGCGCTGAACCTGGTGCTGGGCTTCGCGGGGCTGGTGAGCTTCGGCCACGCGATGTTCCTGGGCCTGGGCTGCTACGCGGTGGGCATCCTGAGCTATTACGGCATCGGCAACGGCTGGGTGCAGCTGGCCGTGTGCGTCGCGGTGTGCGCGCTGGTGGCCCTGGTGGTGGGCACGGTCTGCCTGCGCACCTCGGGCATCGGCTTCATCATGATCACGCTGGCGTTCGCCCAGATGTTCTATTTCCTGGCCGTGAGCCTGCGCGAATACGGCGGCGACGACGGCCTGAACATCTACGAAGCCAGTTCGTTCGGACTCTTCGACCTGGACGGCAGCCTGCCCGTGTACTGGGCGGCCTGGGGGCTGCTGCTGATTTCCAGCATCGCGATGCTGCGGCTGCGCCGCTCGCCCTTCGGCATGATCCTGCGCGCCACCCACGCCAATCCCCGGCGCGTGGACGCGCTGGGCTATTCCGTGTTCGGCGTGCGACTGACGGCGTATGTGGCCTCCGGCGTGCTGACCGGCGTGGCGGGGCTGCTGCTGGCCAACCTGACGGCCTTCGCCTCGCCCAGCTATATGTCCTGGCCGGTGTCCGGAGAACTCATCGTGATGGTGGTGATCGGCGGACTGGGCAGCGTGCTGGGCCCGATCGTCGGCGCGGTCGCCTACCTGCTGATGGAAGAAGGGTTCAAGAGCCTGACGCAGCACTGGATGCTGCTGATGGGCCCGGCGGTGGTGGCCATCGCCATGGTGGCCAAGGGCGGCTACGGCAGCTCGCTGGCCTGGCTGCGCCGCCCGCCGCCGGCCGTCCCGCCCGCGGCCGGGGCCGACACGGCGGACCGGCGTTCGCCGGACGCGCTGGCCAAGGAGGCCTCGGTATGAACGCGCCCACCGGCAACACCGCGGCCCCCGCCGGGCTGGCCACGCAGGACCTGGTGCGCCGCTTCGGCGGCCTGAGGGCCACCGACGGCGTTTCGCTGGCCGTGGCGCCCGGCGAACTGCATGCGCTGATCGGCCCCAACGGCGCCGGCAAGACCACGCTGATCAATCTGCTCTCGGGCGAATTGCGGCCCGACGGCGGTTCCGTGCGCCTGGGCGCGGCCGACGTATCCCGCGCGACGGTGCAGGAACGCGTGGCCCAGGGCATGCTGCGCTCCTACCAGGTGACCTCCGTCTTCGACAGCTACACGGTGCTGGACAACGCCTGCCTGGCCGCCTTGCGCAAGCGCCGCCGGCGCCTGTCTCCCTGGACGGCCCTGCGCGACTGCGCCGACGTGGTGGACGCCGCGAGGCAGGCCTTGCGCGCCTGCGGGCTGGACGAGGCGGCCGAGGCGCCGGTCGACAGCCTGGCCTACGGCCAGCGCCGGCAGCTGGAGATCGCCATGGCGCTGGCCGGCGAGCCCTCCGTGCTGCTGCTGGACGAGCCCATGGCCGGCATGAGCGCCGCCGAAAGCGCGGGGGTGATCTCCCTGCTGCAAAGCCTGAAGGGCCGCTACACCATCGTGCTGGTCGAGCACGACATGAACGCCGTCTTCGCGCTGGCCGACCGCATCAGCGTGCTGGTCTACGGCAAGATCATCGCCACCGGCAACGCCGACGAGATCCGCAACCATCCCGACGTGCGCCGCGCCTACCTGGGCGACGACGCCGACGCATAGGAGCCGCCATGTTGAACATACGCGGATTGACGGCGGCCTACGGCCATTGCCAGGCACTGTTCGGCGTCGACCTGGACGTGGGGCAGGGCGAGGTCGTGGGCCTCATCGGCCGCAACGGCATGGGCCGCAGCACCGTCATCAAGTGCCTGTTCGGCCTGCTGCCGGCCGGCCAGGGCAGCATCGAGTACGGCGGCCGCTCGCTGCGCGGCCTGGCGCCGTACCGGATCGGGCGGCTGGGCCTGTCGCTGGTGCCGGAGGGGCGGCAGATCTTCCCGACGCTGACGGTCGAGGAAAACCTGGTGGCCACGGCCTGCGCGCCCAAGGCCGCCGGCGGCTGGACGCTGGAGCGGGTGTACGGGCTGTTTCCGCGCCTGCGCGAGCGGCGCGCCAACCTCGGCACCCAGCTCTCGGGCGGCGAGCAGCAGATGCTTGCGCTGGGCCGCGCGCTGATGACCAACCCCAGTCTGCTGGTGCTGGACGAGGCGACCGAAGGGTTGGCGCCCGTGGTGCGCGCCGAGATCTGGCGCGTGCTCGCCCAGTTGAAGGCGGAAGGGCTGTCGATGATCGTGGTGGACAAGAACACCACGGCCTTGCTGCGCCTGTCCGACCGCAACTTCATCCTGGACAAGGGGGTGACGGTGTGGCGCGGAAGCTCGGCGGAATTGTCCGCGCGGCCGGAACTGGTGGCCGCCTACGTAGGAGTCTGAGATGAGATTGCAGGATAGGGTGGCGCTGGTGACCGGCGCGGCGGGCGGCATCGGGCTGGCGATTGCGCGCCGTTTCGTGGCCGAAGGGGCCTATGTGCTGATGGCGGACCGCAAGGCCGCCGAGCTGGAGGCCGCGGCGCGGGCGTTGGGCGAGCGGGCCGCGGCCGCGGTGGCCGACGTGACCGACCCGGCCGACGCGCAGGCGCTGGCCGACGAGTGCGCGCGGCGCTGGGGCGGCCTGGACGTCTGCGTCTGCAACGCCGGCGTGATCCGAGCGGCCGATTTCCTCGACCTGACGCTGGAAGACCTGGACGCCGTCCTGAACGTCAACGTGCGCGGCACCTTCCTGGTGGCCCAGGCCGCCGCGCGCGCCATGGTGGCGGGCGGGCGCGGCAACGGTGCCATCGTGACCCTGTCGTCGATGACGGCGGAACTGGCGATGCCCGACCAGCTGGCCTATGGCGCCAGCAAAGGCGCGGTGCGCCAGATGACGAAGTCCATGGCGCTGTCCCTGGCGCCGCACGGCATCCGCGTCAATGCCATCGGGCCGGGCAGCATCGACACCGAGATCCTCGCCACCATCACCGCCAACCCCGAAGCCCGCAGGACCGTGCTGTCGCGCATTCCCATGCAGCGGCTGGGCGGGACCGACGAAGTCGCCAAGGTGGCCGTGTTCCTCGCCAGCGACGATTCCAGCTACGTCACCGGCCAGACGGTGTACGCGGACGGCGGCCGGCTGGCGCTGAACTACACGGTGGCGGTGAAGGAATAGGGGAGCGGGGCGGCGCGGGAGGCTGACGGCGGGCTCCCATTGCGAGTAAGGTACGTAGTAGAGGCCCAGATCGCCCGGCATTTCGGCCCGTGCCGCCCGCAGGAACCCGAACATCATGCAGACCCTGAGATCAACGCTGCGGCTAGTCTTTATCGCGGCCGCCTGCGCATCGATCGCCGCTTGCGCGAGCAAGCCGCCCCAACAAACCGACCTGGAATATCGGAGCCGCCCGGTTTCCGGGACGCAGGGCGCCCCCGGTTCCTCGGACCAGCGCTTGACCATCCAGTCCGGCGAGGGGGAAAGGCTGAACCTTCCGTGGTTCATCCAGGACACGCAGGATTGGATCAACCGCAACTGATGCCGGGTTGCGCCGACGGGCCGGCGAGCTTGTCGGAATCCGCGGGATTTATGTCCGAACCCCCGCTACCGCGCCACCTCTCCCGCGCGGTACAAATCTGGGCTGGCCAAGGAAGATGCCGCAAGCCCGGGCGCTTCCAGGGCGGCGCGCGCCCGCAACGCGCCGGCCATCGGTAGATCCGAGCGGCGCGGCCACCACCCCCGGCAATGCCGCGATCGCGGCCATTCCCGCCAGCCGGCC
Source organism: Achromobacter denitrificans NBRC 15125 (assembly GCF_001571365.1). Taxonomy (GTDB): domain Bacteria; phylum Pseudomonadota; class Gammaproteobacteria; order Burkholderiales; family Burkholderiaceae_B; genus Achromobacter; species Achromobacter denitrificans. The sequence continues at coordinate 92,690 of NZ_BCTQ01000004.1, forward strand.
CTTTTGGAAGTTCCTTTGCCCGGGGGCGATTCCGCCCCGGCGACAACCTATGTATAGCTCCTACTTCGCGTTGATGAAGCCCGGCATCGTGGCCGGCAACCTGATATCCCTGGCCGGCGGCTACCTGCTTGCGTCGCGCGGCGCCGTGGATCCGGGCCATGCGGCGCTGGTGGCATCGGGCGTCGCGCTCGTGATCGGATCGGGATGCGCCGTCAACAACGTGATCGACCGAGACATCGACCGGGTCATGCAGCGTACCCAGGCGCGCCCCATGGCGACCGGGCGCATTCCGGTCGCGTCGGCGCTGATCTTTGCCTGTGTCCTGGCGCTTGCCGGATTCGGGCTCTTGTATGGCGCGACGCGCCGGATCGAGCCGCTGGCGCTGATGCTTGTCGGATACGTGGTCTATGTCGGCCTGTACTCGCTTTTCCTGAAACGCCGCTCGGTCCACGGCACGCTGGTCGGCAGCATTTCGGGCGCGATCCCGCCCGTCGTGGGCTATTGCTCGGTGCGCGGCATCGACACGGCCGCGCTCACGCTATTCGTGATCTTCGGGATATGGCAGATGCCCCACTCGTACGCCATCGCCATGTTCAGGTGGAACGACTATGCGGCGGCGTCCATCCCCGTCCTGCCGCTGGTGAAGGGGCGGCATCGGGCGAAGCAGCGCATCGCCTTGCACATCGCCGCGTTCCTCGCGGCCGCGCTTTCGCTGGCGGCGCTGGGCTACGTGGGTAACCTCTACATCGCCCTGGTGCTATTGAGCGGAATCTACTGGCTGAAAACCGCCCTGGCCGGGTTTTCGGCCGGCGATGACGCGCGCTGGGCGCGGCGGGTGTTCGGGGTTTCCATCGCCGTGGTGGTCCTGATCAGCATTGCGATGGCGATAGACGCGGCTTGAGGATTTCAGCAATCCTGCAGGTAAGGATGGATGAAATCCAGGAACGCCCTGACTCGCGCCGGCACCTTCCGCGTCGGCAGCAGGGCGACGAGCGGCACCGGCGGCAATGACCACTGCCGCAGGACGTGGGCGATTTCGTCGTCGCCGCCGGCTTTCCCGGCCTCGAACTTCATCAGCGGCCCGATGCCGATGCCCGCGCGCACCAACGAACGGATCATGCCGGAATCATTGGCCGCCACTTTGCCCGATACCCGGATGCGCTCCACTCTCGCCTCGGAGCGCAACACCCATTCGAACTCGCCCCTCGGCGCGCCGGCCAGGCATTGATGCCCGGCCAGGTCGGCCGGCGACCGGGGCGCGCCGTGCCTGTCGAGATAGTCGGCGGATGCGTACAGGCGCGGCGTCATCGCGCTGATGACGTGGGCGATCAGGCTGGAGCTGGGTTGCTGGCCGAAGCGCAGCGCGACGTCGCAGGTGCTGCGGATCGGGTCGACGCGCTGATTGTCCAGTTCGAAATGGCAATGGATGTCCGGATACCGGCAGTGGAAGGCGTCGATCACCGTCGGCACGAATACCTGGGCCAGCGAGGCCGGCAGCGACACGCTCAGCTGACCGCCGGGGCAGGCGATGCTGGTCTGCAATTGCTCGTGCGCGACGCGCGCTTCGTCGATGAGATCCCGGCAACGCTCGAAGTAGAGCGCGCCGGCCTCGGTCAAGCCGATTTTCCGAGTGCTGCGCTTGAGCAGCTGCATCCCCAGATCGCGTTCCAGTCCGCTCACGCGCCGCGACAGCGTCGAGGGAGGAACGCCCAGCGCGGCGGCGGACAGGCTGAAGCTGCCCCGCCTCGCGACCTCGACGAACAAGGCTATATCGTTCAGCTGGATGTTCGCCCGGGGCGCGTCGGATGACGCGCGGGCTGCGCCGGGAACCGCCGCCGGGAGATCTGCCTTCATACCTTACGCCCTCCGTCCAGAAACCAATCGCCTCGAACCCATCCGGAAGACCGCGGGCTACCTGGCAACCACGCGGTCGGGATGGGCCGACTCCCAACCGCCGCCGAGCGCCTTGAACAGGTCCACCTGAGCATTCACGACTCCCGCTTCGCTCTCGGCAAGCTGCGCCTGCGCGTCGGCGTAGGTGCGCTCCGCGTCGAGCAGGGCCAGGCTGTCGGCGCGCCCCTCCCGCGCTTGCGCCCGGACGATGCGCGCCACGTTCTCCGCCTGGTCCCGGGCCGCGGCCAGGGCCACGCGCCGGTCCAGGCTTCGGGCGTAGTTCGAGAGCGCGGTTTCCGTTTCGCTCAGGGCCTGTATCACCGTCCCGTCGAACGCGGCCAGCGCGGCCTGGGCGTCGGCGGTGGCGCCGTCGATGCGGGCGCGGATCGCCTCCTGGTTGGGAAACGACCAGGAGAGCAGCGACCCGGCCAGCCAGCGCAGCGGGCCGCTGCCGAAGAAGTCGTCCAGGCGGAACCCGGTAGAGCCGACCGACGCGCCGATGGAGACGCGCGGATACAGGTCCGCCGTCGCCACGCCGATCCGGGCCGTTTCGGCTGCCAGCCGTCGCTCTGCGGCGCGCACGTCGGGGCGCCGGGCGAGGAGGGCCATTCCGTCGCCGACAGGGATGGGCTGCAGGATCGCGGGCGGCGCCGCGAGGGCGCCGGCTTCAGGCGGAAGGTCCTTGGGCGCTCGGCCGGTCAGCAGGGAGAGCCGGAACAGTTCGGCCTGGCGCTCGGCAACGAGCCTGGGAATGTCCGATCGCCGCTGGTCCCGGAGCGCAGCGATACGCGCGGTGTCGAGGGACGTCGTCAGGCCGGCGTCCTCCCTGCTGCTCGTCACGCCGACCGAACGGTCCAGCAGCTCGACGATCTGCCGCGCCACGGCCAGGCGGTGCGCGGCGCTGGCGGCGCCCAGATAGGCGCGGGTCGTCGCCGCCACGGTCGATACCCGCACGGCGTCCAGCTCGGCCCGCGCCGCCTGGTAGTCGCCCCGCGAGGCCTCGACGTTCCGCCGCACGCGGCCGAAAAGATCCACTTCGTACGCCACGGACAGGCCCGCGTCGACAACGGTATTCTCGCGATCGACGCCGGGCGAGGCCTGGATGGCGGATTGCCGCTGGCGGTTCACGCTCGCGCCGATCTCGGTGCTCGGCAGCCGATCGGCGGCCGCCTGGCGAAGCTCGGCGCGCGCGCGGGCGAGCCGGGCGATCGCCACGCGCACGTCGGTGTTCGAGGCGAGCGCCTCTTGCACCAGCCTGTCCAGCACCGGGTCCTGGTAGAGCTTCCACCAGTCCGCGGCAAGGGGCGCGGCGTCGGGCGCGGTCGCATCGCTTCGGGACAGGAACGGCCCCGCCGCGGAAGCGGGAACCGGCGGCGCCTTGTAGTCCGGGCCGACCGCGCATGCGCTCAGGAGCAGCGGCGCCGCCAACATCGATAGGGTGTGCAATCGCATCACTTGATACTTCCTGGTTGTTCGTGCCGCGGTTCCAGCGAGCGGGCGCCGCCCTGCCGGGACAGCCGATCTCCGAGCTCGCGGCAAACGACGTAGAACGTGGGGGTATAGAGCAGGCCGAAGACGGTGACGCCGACCATGCCGAAGAAAACGGAAGTGCCCAGCGCCTGCCTCAACTCGGCGCCCGCGCCCGAGGCCAGCAGCATCGGCACCGCGCCCAGAATGAAGGCGAAACTCGTCATCAGGATCGGGCGCAGGCGGGTCTGCGCGGCGCGCACCGCCGCGGCGGCCGGGCTCAGGCCGTCGTCCTCTTCCGCCTGTTTCGCGAACTCGACCACCAGGATCGCGTTCTTGGCGGCAAGGGCGATCAGCACCACGAGCCCGATCTGCGTCAGGACGTTGTTGTCCATCCCGCGGAGATTGACGCCGACCATGGCCGCGAAGAGGCACATGGGAACGATGAGGATGATGGCCAGGGGCAAGGTGAGGCTTTCGTATTGAGCCGCCAGCACCAGGAACACGAACACCACCGCCAGCGCGAAGACGAGGCCGGCCGTGTTGCCCGCGATCTTCTGCTGGAACGCGATGCCGGTCCATTCGTAGCCGTATCCCGAGGGCAACATCTGGTCGGCGAGCTTTTCCATCGTGGCCAGGGATCGGCCCGTGGAAGAGCCCGGCGCCGTGTCTCCATCCACCTCGACCGCGGGGAACAGGTTGTAGCGCACGACTCGGAACGGCCCGGTTTCGCTCTTGAACGTGGCGACCGAGCCGAGGGGCACCATGGCGCCGCTGTCCGAGCGCGTCTTCAGGTTGGCGATGTCGGATTCGCTGTTGCGCTGGCCCTGTTCGGCCTGCGCGATCACCCGGAACGTGCGCCCCAGCAGATTGAAGTCGTTCACGTAGGCCGAGCCCAGATAGACCTGCAGCGCTTCAAAGACGCGATCCGGCGGAACGCCCAGCACCTCGGCCTTGCGCCGGTCGATGTCGGCGAAGATGCGGGGGGTGGAGGTATTGAAGAAGGAATAGACCTGCGACAACCCTTCGGTGCCGTTCGCCTTGGCCATGAGCTGATCGGAAATCGCTCCCAGCGGCTTGTAGCCGTGGCCGCCGCGATCCTGCACCATCATCCGGTAGCCGCCCGCCGAGCCGATGCCGTTGATCAGCGGAGGGGGAATGATGAGCACCCGCGCCTGATCGATATCCGCGACGGCCTTGCGGGCTTCGGCGAGGATGTCGCTGGCAGGCCGGGACCGCTCTTCAAACGGCTTGAGGGGGATGAAGGCGGTGGCGGTGTTCGGCGAATTGGTGTTCGACGCGGCGTCGTACCCGGGCAGCATGATCGTGCCGCGTACCCCGTCGATCTGCAGCAGGCGCTTGGACACCTCTTGCACCACGGCGTCGGTGCGCGCCAGCGAGGCCCCCGGCGGAAGTTGAGTGATCGATATCAGATAGCTCTGGTCTTGCGCGGGAATGAAGCCGGTGGGCGTTACCCAGAAAATGGCGATGGTCGCCAGCACCAGCCCGCCGTAGCTGATCAGGACGCGCTTCGGACGCGCCACCAGCCACTGCGTCAATCGGCCGTAGCGGGCGCTGAACCGGTCGAATCGTTCGTTGAACGCGTCGCCGGCAAGCTGCAGGCGCCGGATGATCCGATGCCGGCTTTTCTCCTTCGTGTGCGCCCGCAGGAGCAGCGCGGCCAGGGCCGGCGACAGCGTCAGCGACAAGACCAGCGAGATCACGGTGGCGCCGGAAATGGTGAGCGCGAACTGCTTGTAGAACGCCCCGGAGAGGCCGGTCAGAAAAAACGTGGGAATGAACACCGCGCAAAGCACGAGCACGATGGCCACCAGGGCCGCCGAAACTTCGTCCATCGAGACGCGGGCCGCCTCCAGCGGGCTTAGGCCCAGCGCGAGGTTTCTTTCCACGTTTTCGACCACCACGATGGCGTCGTCCACCACGATGCCGATGGCGAGGACCAGCCCGAACAGCGACAGGCTGTTCAGGCTGTAGCCAAACATGGCCAGCAAGGCGAAGGTGCCCACCAGCGATACGGGAATCGCCACGACCGGGATGATGGCGGCGCGCCAGTTCTGCAGGAAGATGAAAATGACGAGCACCACGAGCGCGGCGGCCTCGAACAGCGTATCGCGGACCGCCTCGGTGGACTGCGCGATGAAGCGCGTCGAGTTCCACATGATCCGGTACTCAAGCCCGGGCGGAAACGCCTTGGCCGCGTCCTGCATCTCGCGTTCGAGATTGATGCCGGTTTCAAGCGCGTTGGTGCCGGGCCGCTGGAAAATGGCGATCATGATCGAGGGCTTGCCCGACAGGTAGGCATTGGTTCCGTAGTCGTCGGCGCCCAGCTCGACCCGGGCGACGTCGCGAACGCGAGTCTGGCGGCCGGCGGAATCCGTGCGGATGACGATGTCGGCGAACTGCTCCGGTTCGCTCAACCGCCCCTGCGTCCGGACGTTCAGCTGGAAGGCGTCGGCGCTGGGGGTGGGCGGCTGGCCCAGCGCCCCGGACGCAACCTGCACGTTCTGGGCGCGCATGGCGGCGACGATCTCCCCGGCCGTCAATGCAAGCGCGGCGGCGCGCCGGGGGTCGATCCAGACGCGCATGGCCACTTCGCGGCTGCCGAAAATCCGGGCCTCTCCGACGCCGTCGATACGGCTCAACTTGTCGCGCACCTGGGTGAGGGCGTAGTTCGACAGATAGGCCTGGTCCAGCAAGCCATCCGGCGAAACCAGGTTGATCGCCATCAGGGCGCTGGGCGATGTCTTGCGGGTGGTGACGCCCAGCCGCTGCACCTCCTGCGGCAGGCGAGGCACGGCCGCCGCCACCCGGTTCTGCACCAGCATCTGGGCCGCGTCGAGATCAGTCCCGACCTTGAACGTAATCGATATGGACAGCTTTCCGTCCGCCGTGGATTGGCTGGACTGGTAAAGCATGTTCTCCACGCCATTGATTTCCTGCTCGATCGGCGCGGCAACCGTTTCCGCGACGGTCTCCGCCGACGCGCCGGGGTAGGTCGCGGAGACGACGACGGTGGGAGGGATGATGTCCGGGTATTGGGCAACGGGAAGCGCGAAATAGGAGATCGCGCCCACAATCGTGATGACGATCGCCAGCACCGCGGCGAATATCGGGCGCGTAATGAAGAAGCGCGACAGGCGCATGAGATTTTTTCCTTTAGGGCAGCCGCCGGCGCATCGCTACGACGCGAACGCGGGCTTGCCGCCGGAAATGAGAGGGTCCGGGTTCCCCGTCCCGCTTAGGGAGGCCGCCGGTTCCGGCTTCGTTTGCACTTTCGCGCCCGGAATGGCGTGTTGTTGGCCGCCGACGATCACTCGGTCGTCGGCGGCCAGGCCGGCGCGCACGATCCGGAGCCCGTCGACGAGCGGGCCGGGTTCGATGGCCCTGACGAGCACGGTGCCTTCGGCGGAAACGGTGAGAACCGTCTTGCGCGTCTGGTCGATCTGGACCGCGGAATCGGGGATCAGCAAGGCAGGCGCGCCGGCTCCGCTTGCCAGCCGCATGTTTCCGAACAATCCCGGGGTCAGGAACAAGGTCGGGTTCTCGATCACGGCGCGCATCCGTATGGTCCCCGAGCGGGGGTCGATGCCGTTATCCGTGAAGTCGAGCTTGCCGCGCCAGGTGTAGTCGGGCTCGTCCTGAAGGCGTACCTCGACCTGGGTTTGCGCCGCGCCCGGATCCTGAGCGCGGATGGCTTTCAGGTACAAGGCTTCGGATGCGTCGAAGGTGAAATAGATCGGATCGAGCGCATTGATGGTGGTCAGGCGGGTGCCGTTGCCGGCCTCTCCGCTCATGACCAGGTTCCCGGGGTCGACGCGTCGGTCGGAGGCCCTGCCCGTGATGGGCGAGCGCACCTCAGTGAATTCCAGCTCAAGCGACTTCAGCGCGAGGCGGGCTTCGGCGCCCGCGACGTTTGCCGTTCCCGCCCGCACGCGCGCTTGCAGCTGATCGATGTCGCTCTTTGAAATGGCGCTGTCGCCCACCAGCCGTTGCGCTCGGGCGAGGTCGGCGCGCGCCAGCGCGAGTTCGCTGGTCGCGCTGGCGAGGCCAGCCTGCGCCTCCGCGCAGGCAGCCTTGTAGGGGCGCGGGTCGATGGAGAAAAGCAGCTGGCCCTGCTGGACCATTTCGCCGTCCTTGAAATGCACCCCCACGATTTGGCCCGGCACCCTGGGCCGGACTTCCACCCGGCGGCTGGCCTCGAAACGGCCGACATAGTCGTCCCACTCGATGACGGTGCGCTGCACCGGCAATGCGACGGATACCGTGGGAAGCGCCGCGGCGCTGACCGCCAGCGACTGCTTGCCGGGCAGGAGAAACACGGCGCATGCCGTTGCCGTGGCGAGCCCCGCGGCCAGCAGCGCCGCGCGCAGGAACACCGGCTTGGTTCCCATGCGGGAGGGAAGGCGTGGATGGGTCATGCGGCCGCACTCCGCGCAGGGTTGGACTCTCTTTGGTTCATGTTGGATATCGCCTTGTAAGAGGACTCGAATGCGCCCTGCGCGCTTGCGTCGGCCATCACGCGACGTCGCTGGCATAGGGCGTGTCGTTGGCCCGGGACTGTCCGCCCCGCGAGCGAGGAGGGGCCGCGCCGGGCAATGGGCGCCCGGGGTTTCCCGGGCCTTCAACGTGCGGAGATTCTCCGGCTTGCGAGCCGATGGCAAAAGGACGTAGTTCCCTCCTTTAAGGCCACGGCGTGCCGACAAAAAACCCCCGGCTGTTTCGCTGGGAGGGCGAGAGGCAGGAGGCGCTCAGGGCAGATAGAACGGGCGTAAATCCTGTCCTTTGGCCAGGAGGGGATGTTCGGCCTGCGCGCGCCTCGGCCAGGCGATGTGCTGGCGCATCGGTTGTCTGTTTTTGAGGTATATATGTCTTACCAGCCATGCCGCAGGCTGTGTAACATCGGCTCCAGGCCACGCGCCGGCCGCGGGCCGGGTTGCGGTGGGGCCTGCTTCCGAGCGTTGTGCAAGAGTGTCATGAACCCAATATCTTCAAGCGCGAGTCGCGCTCCGCGGGACGTCGCTTTCCTCGTATTCCGCGACTTCCAGATCCAGGATTTGACGGGCCCCCTGGCGGCGTTCGAGGTGGCCGGCAGGCTGTTGGGCGACGACTCCTACCGATGCCAGGTCATATCGCTGGCCGGAGGGTCCGTTCAAAGCTCGGCAGGCCTGGAAATCACCACGCAGAAGGCCGGGTTTTCCGCCTACGACACCGTCATCGTGGCCGGCGCCGGCCTGGGCGCCTATCCCGACGATGCATTGCCGGAAACCTGCGACTATCTGAATCACGTGGTCGCCAAAGGCGCCCGCCGCATCGCAAGCGTGTGCACGGGCGCCTTCATCCTGGCGGCAAGCGGCCTCCTGGACGGCCGGTGCGCGACGACGCATTGGAAGTACGCCGCCCGCCTGCAACGCGAGTATCCCCGGGTCAAGGTGGATGGCGACCGGATCTTCACCCGCGAGGGCGGCATCTGGACGTCGGCCGGCGTCACGACCGGCATCGACATGGCCTTGGCCATGATCGAGGAAGATCACGGCGCCGACTTGTCTCACGCGGTCGCGCAGATGCTGGTCGTCTATCATCGCCGGCCAGGCGGGCAATCCCAGTTCTCGGCCATCGCCGACATGGAGCCCGAGTCGGACAGAATTCGCAATGTGCTGACTTATATACGCGAACACCTGCACGAATCATTGTCGACCGAGCTTCTGGCATCGGTCGCCTGCTTGAGCCCCCGGCAGTTCGGACGCGCTTTTCTTGCCGAAACGGGGGAGACGCCGGCCAAGGCCGTGGAGCGGCTGCGGGTCGAGGTGGCAAGGCAGCGCGTGGAGCGCGGCGCGGAGCCCATCGAAATCATCGCCCACAAAATCGGCTTCACCGATCCCGAAAGAATGCGCCGGGCATTCATTCGCGTGCTTGGCCACCCGCCGCAGAGCATCCGGCGCATGGCATCCCGCGAAACGTCATTGCTTGCCTGACGCTGGGGCGGGCCGGGCCTCGGCCCGCGTTAAACGTGCTGGCCGCCGTTCACGTCGATTTCCGCGCCGTTGACATACGAGGCGCCGTTCGAGCAGAGGAAGAGCATGACCCTCGCGATTTCCGCGGGGTCGCCCAGCCGGCTCATCGGCACGCTGGCCTCGACCAGGGCGTCGGTGCCCGGCGACAGGATGGAGGTGTCGATCTCGCCCGGCGCGATCGCGTTGGCCCGAATCCCCATCGGGCCGAACTCGAAAGCCTGTTCTCGCGTGAGCGCCGCGAGGGCCGCCTTGGAGCAGGCATAGGCCGCTCCGGCGAAGGGATGAACGCGAGAGCCCGCGATCGACGTCACGTTCACGATCGCGCCTCCCGCCACGCGCAACTCCGGCAGCAGCAGGCGGACGATCGTCGCCGCGGAGAAAAGATTGACGTTGAAGAGCGAAAGCCACTCTTCGTATGCCGTCATGCTCACGCCCTTGCGCCCGCCATCCGCCAGCTTCGGCGAAATCGCGGCATTGTTGATGATGGCGGCCAGTTTCGCGCCGCCCAGGCGCCGGCGCACTTCGGCTGCGATCAACTCATACGAGCTCGGGTCCGCCAGGTCGGCGGTAATGTGGTCGTCCACGCCGCCCGCCCACGGGCACTCGCTTGAAAAGGCGGCCCGCGATACCGTCAAGACACGCCACCCGCTTTCGTAAAACAACTTCACGGTCGCGTGCCCGATACCGCGGCTGGCGCCGGTCAGCAAAAGGGTGGGCCGGGGGACTTGCCGAGAATGCCAGGATGCCATGTGCGCTTGATCCGGGAATAACGAATGGAAAGGGGAGGCGTTATGCGTTGATGCCGCCACCGACCGCCAGGCCGGCGCCCGTAACGTGGCGTCCGTCCGGCCCCTGTGCCGGGTTCATGTAGCCATTGTTGCCGCAAGAGGGGCTTGCGTAAAAGACGTTGATCCCTCGGATTTCGCCAGCGGGCGGCGTGGCGGCGCCCGGCGTGTCATCGTTTCGTCGGTCATCCTTCGTCCCAACGGAGACCTGATCCCGAGAACGTTGCGGGAGAACGGGGTGAGGCGGCGCGTTATCGGCGTTGCCTTACCTCGGCGCGACGCCGGCCGAGGTGCATTATCGCCATGCCCGAGATCGCGAGAGCGGCGCCGATGAACAGGTTCGCGGGGGTGGCTTCGCCCAGCCAGAGGCTGGAGAACAGCACGCCGAAGACGGGCACGAGCGTGATGTAGCCGGAGGCCGCGCCGGCGCCCAGCGACTTCACGCCTTCGAAATACCAGGCATAGGCGATCGCGGTCGCGCCGAACGCCAGGGCCAGCAGGCTGCCCCAGGCGCTGGCCGGCGCCTGTCCCAGCTTCTGCCAGGCGGGAACGCCTTCCACGATCAGGCTGGTCAGCAGCAGCATCAGCGCGCCGATCACGGTGGTCACCGTGGTGGTGGTCAGGGCGTCCACGCCCTTGAGCACCAGCCGGCCGATCAGGGTGTAAGCCACCCAGCAGGCCACGCAGCCGAGCAACAGCAGTTCACCGATGCCCACGCCGGCTCCGGCGCCGGCCAGCGAGCCGCCGCCGATGGCGATGTACGCGCCGATGGCCGATAGGACCATGCCGGCCAGGATGGCGGGGTTGAGGTGCTCGCGGAACAGGATCGCCGCCAGCAGCAGGGTCGCGCCGGGATTCAGCGTCACCACGATCGCGGCCTTGCCGGCCGGCACCAGTTGCAGGCTCAGCATGAAGAAGCTGGAGTAGCCGAAGACACCCGCCAGCGCGGCGGCGGCCAGGCCGAGCCATTGGTTGCGCGACAGCGACTTCAGCCCCCGCAGCGCCGAGGCGCGATGCATCCACAGGACCAGCACCACACTGGCGAACAGGAATCGCAGGCTGGCCGCGGCCAGCGGGGCCATCGACTGGGCGACGACCTTGCCCCAGGACCACGACGCGCCCCAGAGCGCGGCCATGCCGACCAGGCGCAGGTGCGTGGCCATCAACGTATTTTTCATGTGTGCTTCGAAGGTGAGCCGCGGTGGTCGCAGGACGCGACAGTGCAAACACAACGCGTCGAGGTTGCCGATCCGTGGCAGCCGTCAATGCGCATGCGGGATTTTAGCTGGCGCCGGCGGGCGGGCCGGCGCGGCCAGGAGGTGAGCAGCGAGGGCAACCTGCTGGCGTGCCACCCCGGTTTCCGCACCGGGTCGATACCGGAACCCTCGAAATGGTTGCCGACGGCTTGGTGGGGGATAGCCCCCGCCTAGGCGGCTTCCGCCCTTGCCGTGCGCTGGCGCCGCAGTTCGACCACCCGCGCCGCGCCGACGGCGCGAGCGCGCAACTGGCCGCAGCCGCCGTCCACATCCTGCCCCGCGCTATTTCTCACCTTGGTCAGCACGCCACGGCTTTGCAGAGAATGGACGATCTCGCGGATGCGCGCGGCATCGGGGCGCTGGTAGTCATCCCCTTCGAGACTATTGAAGGGAATGACGTTGAGCACACCATACTTGCCCTTCAACAGGCGCACGACGGCATCGAGTTCGTCGTAGCCATCGTTGATGCCCTTGAGCAGCGTCCATTGATACTGGATCGGATAGTCTGTGTCGCGAGCGTATCTCTCGCCAAGTGCGATCAGTTCTTCCGGCGAAATTCTCGGCGCGCGCGGCAGCAGGTGTTCGCGCAGTTCGGCTTTGGTCGTGTGCAGCGACAGCGCCAGCGCGGGCTTGACGCGTTGTTGCGGCAGGGCGTCGAACACGCGCAGGTCGCCCACGGTGGAGAACACGAGATTCTTGTGGCCGATATTGCCTTCGGTGCCGAGCAGGTCGATGGCTTCGAGCACGTTGTCGAGGTTGTGGGCCGGTTCACCCATGCCCATGAAGACGACTTTCTTCACCGCGCGCTGGCGTCGCGCCAGCACGACCTGGGCGAGGATTTCCATGCTCGTGACCTGGCGGATCAGGCCGCTCTTGCCGGTCATGCAGAAGCGGCAGCCGACCGCGCAGCCGACCTGGGTGGAGACGCAGAGTCCGTCGCGCGGCAACAGCACGCTTTCCACCATCTGGCCGTCGGCGAGTTCGACGAGCAAGCGCGAGCCGTCGTTGCCGGCATGTTCGGAGCGGACGCGGGCGAGGCCGTCCAGTTCCGCCGTCAAGGCGGGCACGGCGTCGCGCAGCGCGAGAGGCAGAAAGTTCTCGGAGCTCCGCCGTCGCGTGCCGATGTCGAGCGCTTGCCCCTGCAACCAGACACGCACGATCCGGCCCCGATGGACGGGCAGGGCGCCGAGAGCGGCGAGGCGTTGGTCGAAGTCGGAGTAGCGCATGGGGGGCGGATTGTACTCGGCCCCCTGGAAGGGGCTGGGGACGGAATTCAGGCCGTCAGGAAGCGTATGACTTCGGCCCAATCGTTGGTCGACAGGGCGACGTCCTCGTAGTCGCCTTCTTCCTCGTCGTAGCGCGAAACGCAAAAGCGCTGGCTCCTGCCGGATTCGCGGTCGGCATAGTTGGCGTAGTCGACATACACTTTCAAGCCGCGCTCCTCGTTCTCGAACGAAGGCGCCGCATCGATGTAGCTCGACGCGTCGAAGTAACCTTCGGGCAGGGGCGGCAGGGTTGTTATGTCGTAGTCGGGAAATTCGCGGCGCAGTCGTTCAAGGTTCATAAAGGAAGCATTTGGGGGGCTGGAGGCCTGACATTTTACGTTGTTCAGTGTCGGCCGCCACAATGCCCCCCGAGACAGGGTTTGGGTAAGGGGTTCGAAGCTCGTTACGGGTGGGTGACGCGAACGATCCGCGCATAGAGCGCGGCGCCATGCAAAGAGACCGCGGGATCAGGCGTTGAACAACAGGAAGCCATAGGTGGCGAATAGCGCGAGATGCATGGCGCCCTGCATGACCGAGGTGCGCTGACCGTTGAAGGACAGCATGGAGAGCAGGAGCGTCAGCGCGGCAAGCACGATCTCCATGGGAGAAATGCCCATGATGACCTGCTTGCCCGTCAACAGTCCGATCACCAGGACGGCCGGCACGGTCAGGCCCACGGTCGAGACGAAAGCGCCCAGGCAGAGGTTGATGGCGCGCTGCATTTCATTGTTCAAGGCGGCTTTCACCGCCGTGATGGATTCCGGCGTGAAGACGATGATCGCGATCAGCACGCCGCCCACGGCGACCGGGGCGTTGGCGGCGGCCACGCCGTAATCGATGACGATGGCGAGGTGGTGGGCCAGCAAGACGATGGGGACGATCATGCCGAGCAGCAGCGCGCTGCTCAGCCAGAGCGAGGCGCCGCCTGCTTCAGCGGGGTTCGCGTCGGCGTCGGGTCGAGGCGCGCGAGCCGGCGCCACCGTCATGGCCCCGGGCGGAGGCTGGATGTAGAGCCTGCGTTCGCCGCGCATCTGGAGCAGCAGGAATACCGCGTACAGCACGCCGGTGAGGGTCGCGATGGTGGCCGCCTGGGGGCCGGTGAATTCTCCTGCGCCGGAGAGATAATTGGGCAGCACCAGCGCCGTGCCGGCCAGCAGAGCGATCATAGAAAGATAGGCGCGCGCGCCCTGGGCGTTGAATTCCTGTTCGCCATGCTTGAGGCCGCCCGCGACCAGGCACAGGCCCATCACCAGATTCGCGATGATCATCATGACGGCGAAGATCGAGTCGCGGCCGATGGTGGGGAATTCGCCCGGGCCGAGCAGCACCGAGGCGATGAGGATGACCTCGATCGAGACGATGGACAGCGTGAGGATCAGCGTTCCGTAGGGTTCGCCGAGCTTGTGCGCCAAGTGATCGGCTTCATGCACCACGCCGAACGAGGCCGCGATGATGGTGAAGAACAGCGCCCCGAAAGCGGCCAGCGCCGCCGTCGGCGCGAGCGGCTCGGCGAGCCAGTCGCCGCCATATAGAGAAAAGGCAATGACGACCAGCCAGGCCCAGCCCAGCTTCAGCCAGGTGGAGATTGGAACCCGCTGGGGGCGCAGGGATGGGGCAGGGGGCTGGGCGGAACCCCGGGACGCGTCTCGGGACGATGACGGCGTGGCCGTTGCGGGGGGCGACGAATGGCGCATGGACGATCCTTTCATGCAGCGGGGTCGTCCCCGTGGAATACACACCGGCAAGGTCGTCCAGGCCAGGGCGGGCGCACTGCCCGGGCGAAATTCTAGCCGATTAAGAAGAGCGGGGCAGGCGCGACGCATGCCGCTTCAGGCTTGATTTAGACCTCAAGCAATTCGCAAGGGGCACTTGACCTGGCTCGCGATTCCTCGGTTAATGTCGCTGCCTACGGCCTGGCAGCTTCAGCGTAGGAGTTTTTGTCCCTTTCTTCACGTCAAGATTATGGTCGCATCCACGCTCGTCGCCATGTTGTGCGCACATTTACTGTGCTTTTCGGCCATGTTCTTGCTGATCAGCCGTCGCTTGCCCGGCAACAGGATGGGAATGGATTTTTTTGCCGCGGGCAATCTCCTGCTGGCGTTGGCCTATATCCTGCAACTGGTTGAAGGGGGGCCGGCCTGGAGCGTGATGAGCGTCGTCAACCATATCCTCACGCTGGCTGCCCCGATCGCCTACTGGCTCGGCGCCATGCGCTTTTTTGGGCGTCAGGTTCGATTATGGCGTTCGCTGATCATATTTTCCGTGGTTTATGGCATTGCGCAGTGGGTAGTGCAATGGACCGCGGGGCCGACGGCGCGTTACGCCATGCTCGCGGCGACGGCGAGCGCGCTTTTCTTTGCAATGACGATTACCGTGATCTACGGCGTGCGCACTTTTGCAAAAGACCTGTACGGGGAAATGTTCTTTTTTGCGTTTCTGATTAGCGGAATCTGTATTCTGAACGCGCTGAAGTTCTGGAAAATCGTGGATGACGGCTTGGATGCGCTGCACATGGACAGCCGGTTCCAGATGATTTTCTACATCTACATGTCCACCCTCGCTACCATCGTGCCGCCTTCCATAGTCTGGCTCGTGCTGCGACGGCTGACGGACAGTCTGCGCAATATGGCGGCGCGCGATCCCATGACAGACCTGCTCAATCGCCGGGGGCTGCTGGATGCGCTGACCCGGTATTTCAATTCCCGGAACGCCATGTCGGCTCGGCTGCTGCTGTTGGACGTCGACCATTTCAAGCGTATCAATGACACCCACGGCCACCAGGCCGGCGATGAAGTCATATGCCAGGTTGCGGATGTGCTTCGCTCCACGGTTCGTCGTGGCGATTTGACGGGCCGTATCGGCGGAGAAGAGTTTGTGGCGGTTTTCCTGGAAGCCGACGGCGGCCGTGTCGTCGATCTGGCAGAGCGCCTGCGGGCCAGCGTTGAAAGCCATGCAATCAACGTGACGGGTTCCGACGATGTGCTGCGTTGCACGGTCACCATCGGGATTTCTCCGCCGTTCCATGGCGCGGATGGCCTGGAGGATGCGCTTCGACACGCCGACGAGGCGCTATATAGAGGGAAGGCGGCGGGACGCAATCGGATCGAATCCGCCGACACGACTGCCAGCATTTCGGCTGAGCCCCCTGAGCCAGCGATGGTGAATGTGTAGAAATGACCCCACTCCTTGACGCGTCTTCCCCGTTTGCCTAATCTTTTATACCGATCGGTATAAAAGGAGCTATCGACATGGAATTCCAAGGCAAGGTCGCCCTCGTCACCGGGGGCACGCGGGGGATAGGCGCAGCCATCGTCCGGCTGTTCGCGGAAAGAGGAGCCGACGTCGCGTTCACCTACGCCCGGTCGGATGAGGCGGCCCAGGACCTTGTCGGCGAGCTTGGCGCAAGCGGCGTCAAGGTCCTGGCCATCAAGGCGGACAGCCGGGATCTGGCCGCGGTGCGGGCGGCGGTGGCGCAGACCGCCCGGGAACTGGGCAGGGTGGACATTCTGGTCAATAGCGCCGGGGTATTCCCGGCGGGGCCGGTAGAGGACGCCACCCTCGACGAGATCAGCGACACCTTGGCGATCCACGCGGGGGCGGTGTTCGCGGCCTCGCAAGCGGCGCTGGCGCACATGGGTTCCGGCGGGCGCATCATCTCGATCGGCTCCTGCTTTGCCCAGCGGGTGCCTTACGGGGGCGTGACGCTTTATGCGATGAGCAAATCCGCGCTGATCGGGTTCACCAAGGGGCTGGCGCGCGAGGTGGGCGAGCGCGGCATCACGGTCAATATCGTCGATCCCGGATCGACCGACACGGATATGAATCCCGCGAATGGCCCGATGGTGGCGGCCGAGCTGGAACTCATGGCGATCAAGCGCTATGCGCAGCCCAGGGAGATCGCGGCCGCGGTGGGATATCTGGCGTCGCCCGGGAGCCAGTTCATCACCGGGGCGTCGCTCGCCATCGATGGCGGTTTTACGGCTTAGGGATGCGTCGTGGATAGGGAGGCCGCCGGCCGCGCCGGAGGTATAGGCAGCAGAGGCAACAGAGGCGACCCGAGGCAATCGGAGACCAGCGAGGATGCGGATGGCGTGGGGATTATTGGTGCTGGCCGGCGCGCTTGAGATCGTCTGGGCATTGGCGCTCAAGCAGGCGGACGGGCTGACGAGGTTCTGGCCCAGCGTGATCGGTGTTAGTGTTGCGATGCTGAGCCTGGTCCTGCTCGGCCTGGCCTTGAAGCATCTGCCGGTGGGCACGGCTTATGCGATTTGGGTGGGGATCGGCGCCTTCGGCGTGGCGGTTTTCGGGGCCTTGGCGTACGGCGAGCAGATGTCGCCGGCCAAGCTGTTGTTCTTGGCGCTGATAGGAGTGGGAGTGGCGGGTCTGCGGATGGTTGAATCATGAGCGCCGGCGGCAAATCGAAGTCGGCTCTCGCGCCGAAGATCGGGCGCCCGAGAGCGTTCGATAGGGACACGGCGTTGCTTGCCGCCATGCGAACCTTCTGGACGCAAGGCTATGAGGGCACGTCGGTCCAGGATCTTGCGACGGCCATGGGCGTCAATAAGCCCAGCCTCTACGCGACCTTCGGTTGCAAGGAGGAGATTTTTCGGGAGGCGGTCGAACTCTACGACCGCGTCGAGGGGAAGGCGACGTCGCAGAGCCTCAAGAAAGCCGGCACGGCCCGGGAGGCCGTCGAATCCATGCTGCGATCGAACGCGCGGGCCTATGTGGTCGAGGAGGGGCCGCGCGGCTGCATGATCGTGTTGTCGTCGTTGCTGGGCGCGCCCGAGAACGACAGCGTGCGCGCGTTTCTGGCCGACAACCGATTGCAGGGAGAAGCGACGCTGAGAGCGCGCTTGGCCCAAGGCATGGCGGAAGGCGATCTTGCCGCGTCGGCGGATCTCGATCAGCTTGCCGCTTTCTATACCACCGTTCTCGAAGGGCTCTCCATCCAGGCCCGCGACGGCGCGTCCATCGAGAAGCTCAATATCATCATCGACGCCGCCATGCTCGCCTGGCCCGCGGGTTAGCGGCAAGCCAGGCCCTAGGGCTGGACGACCATCCAGGCGACGATCCGGCGCACGATGGGCAGCAGGAGCAGCAGGCTGGGAAAGGCGACGATCCAGGAGGCGCCCCAGGCGCTGGGCCAGTTGAGGACGAATTCAGGGCCCAGGCCGACGCTCGTGGCGGTCGCCACCGCCGACACGATGGCCGACATGAAGACGGACAACACCAAGGGCATCAGGTAGCGGGCAGAGCCCTGAGGCAGTTTTCTAAGGACCGATCTGGATGGATGCGCGGGCATTTCAATGCTCCCCGTGGCGGTGGATGGGGCTTTTTTCGGCGATCAGGTCTTTGACGTAGTCGCGCAGCGAGCGCGGTTCCCGGCCCAGCGCGGCGCGCAGCGTCAGGCTGTTTCCGCCCAAGCCGTATGCGCGGTAGTGGTCGAGCACCTTCGACAACAGGGCCAATTGCGGGCCGCTGTAGGGAAGGCGCGCATTGGCCGCCCACTCGCTGACGTCGGGCTCCAGCGCCGCGACCGGATATCCCAGCGCTTCCGACAAGGCGGCCGCGATGTCCAGGCGGCTGTACATGCCGGCGCACAGTTCCAGGGTCGCGTAGGCCAGCCTGTCTTCAGCGAGGGCGATTGCGGCGACTTCCGCCACGTCCCGGTAGTCCACGCGAGCGATGCTTGCCTGCTTCGGGAAGGGCTCCGCGAAGCAGGCGCGGTCCCGGATCGACGGCCAGGCCAAGCCTATGTTCTGCATGAAGTTGGCGGGGTGCAGGATGGTGTATTCCAGCCGCGACGAGTAAAGGGCGTCCTCTACCGGGATCTTGCTGGCGTGGTTGGCCAGGCGCGTGTTCGTCGGCTGGATCACCGACGAGAAGACGAACTTCCGGACACCGTTGCGCTTGGCCGCGTCGACCAGGGCGACGCCCATCGCCGCTTCGTCGGCGGTGAACGCGGGGCCGATATGGAAGATGCCGTCCACGCCCCGCGTTGCCTGGGCAAGGCTGTCGGGATCGCGCAGGTCTCCGATGGCGATTTCGGTTGCGCCGAGCGCGCGGGCGGCGGCGGCGCGAGCGTCGTCGCGCGCGAGCGCCCGGACCGCGACTTTGCGTCGCAGCAATTCAGGAACGACCAGGCTGGCGAATTTGCCGGTCGCCCCGACGACCAAAACCATGCGTTGAGTGCTGCCCACGGGTTTCTCCTCTATGCGGATGAACGAATGAGGGCAGTGTAATTTCTCACTATTGGTGAAACAATGCGTGTGAAAATCCAATCTAAATCACGAAATTCGAGAGAATAATGAGCCGCCTCGAAGACCTGGAAGCCTTTATTCATATTGCCGAAACGGGAAGCCTGACGAAGGCTGCGCGCCTGCTCGATCGCTCGCTGCAGGCCGTCAGCCGTTCGCTTGCGTCGCTGGAAGAGGACGTCGGCGTTCAACTGGTCCACCGCAGCACGCGACATTGCGCGCTCAGCGAAGCTGGCGAGACCTTTTTTCGGCGGGTGAAGCCGGCGATCACGGAGATAGGCGAGGCGCGGCTTGAGGTCGCCGATCGCCGCAACGCGCCGTCAGGCATATTGCGCGTGGGAGCCCCGATACTGTTCGGCCCCGACTTCCTGGTTCCTATCATCGCGGACTACATGCGCGCCTATCCGCAGGTCGAGGTCGATCTGCAACTGACGGATTCGTTTACGGACCTGTCCGGCGAAGGGCTCGACCTGGTGGTGCGTATCGCCGACTTGCCGGATTCGGGCTTGCAGGGAAGGCGGCTGGGCGCGCTGCGGCGGGTCGTATTCGGCGCGCCTTCCTATTTCAGGCAGCATGGCCGCCCCGCGCATCCGACGGAATTGCGCCAGCATGCGTGCATCGTCCGGACCGTGGATCATCGCTCGGGTCCATGGGTTTTCCAGATTGGCGGGAAGCGGCGCACGATAGGCGTTCGCGGCCCGTTCCGAACCAATACGATGGCGGCGATCTACAGCGCCGTCAGCGCCGGGCTGGGTATCGGCTACTCGCCGATGTGGCAGATCCGGCATCTGCTGGAGACGGGGCAGGTGGAGACCATTCTTGAGGATTTCGAACCCAAGCCCGTGCCCATCCATGCGCTGTGGCAGGAGAACAGGCTGCCGCCTGCCAAGGTGCGCGCTTTCGTCGACTGCCTGGCGGCGGGGTTGAAGCTCGATCAGCTCTAGCCGTGACGCGGGCCGGCCGCGTTCGCTTCCGAGCCTGGCCTACGCCCGGAACGACGCGAACCCATCCCAGCATTCCCGCGTGAAGTCGTACAGCGCGTCCTGCGCCGTCAAGGGAGTGCGCCCCGCCAGCCGGGCCAGCGCGTAGTGGCCCTGGCGCTGCGGGTCGGGCGCGATCGGCACTTCGATCAGGTGCCCGGCCTCCTGCTGCCGGCGGGTGACGCAGATCACGCCCAGCAGCAGGGCGTCCGAGCGCAGCGTCAGTTCGACCAGCGCATCCAGGTTCTCGCAGCGGTGGGTGACCATCTGTTCGGGCGCGCCGCCCGGCCCCAGCGTTTCCGCCAGGCGCAGCGAGACTTCGGGGCTGAGCGTGCTGGAGGCCACGGGGTAGCGGCGGATCTGTTCGATGCCGGGGCGCTTGTGGGCCAGGATGGGATGGCCCTTGCGGCAGACCAGGCCGGCCCGCAATGGGGGCAGGGGGCGGGTTTCCAGGTCGGCCGCGTCGTACAGCATGCGGGCGTCGCAGACCATGGCATCCACGCGTTCGGTGCGCAGCATGTCCAGCAGGGCCGCGGTGGCGCCCAGTTCCACGCCGACGCGCACTTGCGGGTGGCGTTCGGCCATGTGGGCCAGGAAGGGCGAGAGCAGCAGGGAGGCGGGCGTGGGGCTCAGGCCGATGCAGAGCGTGCCCGATTCGCCGCTGTGCAGGGTCTTGAGCTCGCGTTGCAGTTCCGCTTCCTCGAAGCGCATGCGGCGCGCGCGTTCCGCCACGCAGGCGCCGTAGGGCGTCAGGCGCACGCGCCGCGTGCCGCGGTCCAGCAGGGGCAGGCCAAGTTCGGCTTCCAGCGCCTGGATGCTGCGGCTGAGCGCGGGCTGCGAGAGGTTGACCGCGTCCGCCGCGCGCGAATACGTGCCATGTTCCACCACGGCGAGCAGGTGCTTGAGTTTCTGGAAATCCATGTTTCCGATGCATAAATACTATGAAATAAATGCATTGGAATTATAAATGGGCTGTTCGTATCATGGTCCGCAGACGGGGCCCGCAAGAGGCGCCGCAACCCGTGCCCGGGACTCGCACCGCGGCGCGGCACGTCAAATACGGAGACAGATTCGAATGAAGCAGCACTTGTTGTCGGCCGCCATCCTGGCGGCCTGCGCGGCCATGGGCGCTCAAGCCCAAGCCCAGGAAATCCAGCAGAAATCCCAGCAGCAGGCCGAGGCCGCGGCGCGCCCGGCAGGCGCCGTCGGCGGCCAGGTCACGATACGGCGCGACGGCTATGGCATGCCGCATGTGTATGCCAACACGGTCTACGGCATCTTCTATGGCTACGGCTACGCCGTGGCGCAGGACCGCCTGTTCCAGATGGAGATGGCGCGGCGCAGCACCCAGGGCCGCGTGGCCGAGGTGCTGGGCCAGTCCATGGTGGCGTTCGACAAGTCCATCCGCGGGAATTTCTCGCCCGAGCGCATCCAGCGCCAGCTGGCCGCGCAGCCGGCGTCCGACCGCCAGATACTGGACGGCTACGCGGCGGGCATGAACGCCTGGATCGCCCGGGTGCGCGCCGAGCCCGGCAGCCTGATGCCCAAGGAATTCAACGACCTGGGGTTCAAGCCGGGCGACTGGACGGCCTACGACGTGGCGATGGTGTTCGTGGGCACCATGGCCAACCGCTTTTCGGATGCCAACAGCGAGATCGACAACCTGGCGCTGCTGACCGCGTTGAAGGATCGCCACGGCGAGGAGCGCGCCATGCAGATCTTCAACCAGTTGCGCTGGATGACCGACAGCCGCGCGCCCGTGACGGTGCCGGAGGAAGAGGGGCGCTACCAGCCCGAGGGCGGGCGGCCGCCGGCCCGGCTGTCCTACGCCTTGCCGCGCTACGACGGCACGCCGCCCATGCTGGAGCGCGTGGCGCGCGATGCGCGCACCCGCGGCGTGGTGGACGAATCTCCGGCCGATGCGCGCAAGCTGCTGCTGGCGCAGTTCGCGGAATCGGGCCAGCCCGGCATCGCCGGGTTCCCCACCACCAGCAACATGTGGATCGTGGGCCGCGAGCACGCCAAGGACGCGCGCTCCATCCTGCTGAACGGGCCGCAGTTCGGCTGGTGGAATCCGGCCTACACCTATGGCATCGGCCTGCATGGCGCGGGCTTCGACGTGGTCGGCAACACGCCGTTCGCCTATCCCAGCATCCTGTTCGGCCACAACGCGCACGTAACCTGGGGCTCCACCGCGGGCTTCGGCGACGACGTGGACATCTATGCCGAAAAGCTGGATCCCGCCGACCGCACCCGCTACTTCCACGACGGGGCCTGGAAAACGATGGAGAAGCGCACGGAGCTCATCGAGGTCAAGGATGCCGAGCCCGTGATGATGGACGTGTACCGCACGGTGCACGGCATCGTCACCAAGTTCGACGAGAAGCAGGGCGTGGCCTACGCCAAGGCGCGCGCGTGGGAAGGCTACGAACTGCAATCGCTGATGGCCTGGACGCACAAGGCGCAGTCGCGCGACTGGAATGAATGGAAGCGGCAGGCGGCGCGCCACGCGCTGACCATCAACTGGTACTACGCGGACGACCGGGGCAACATCGGCTATGCGCACACGGGCTTCTATCCCAAGCGCCGCCCGGGCCACGATCCGCGCCTGCCGGTGCCGGGCACCGGCGAGATGGACTGGGACGGCATGCTGCCGTTCTCGACCAATCCGCAGGTCTACAACCCGCGCCAGGGCTTCATCGCCAACTGGAACAACCAGCCCATGCGCGGCTATCCGTCCACCGACCTGTTCGCCATCGTGTGGGGACAGGCCGACCGCTACGCCGAGATCGAGACGCGCCTGAAGGCCATGACGGCCGATGGCGGCAAGGTCAGCGCGCAGCAGATGTGGGACCTGATCCGAACCACCAGCTACGCCGACGTGAACCGCCGCCATTTCCTGCCCTTCCTGCAGCAGGCGGTGCAAGGTTTGCCGGCCGACGATGCCCGCGCGCGGATGGTGGCGGGGCTGGCGTCCTGGGACGGCATGGGCACCAGCGAGAAGCAGCCCGGCTTTTACGACAACGCCGGCCCGGCCGTGATGGACGCCTGGCTGCGCGCCATGCTCAAGCGCACGCTGGCCGACGAGATGCCGGCCGATTTTTTCAAGTGGTACAGCGCCACCGGCTACCCCACGCCGGCCGCGCCTGCTACGGGCTCGGTCAACCTGACGGTGGGCACCAAGGTGCTGTACAACGCGCTGGCCGGGCGGAACGCCGGCGTGCCGCAGCAATACGACTTCTTCAACGGCCAGCCGCCCCAGGCCGTGACGCTGGCGGCGCTGGACGACGCGCTGGCCGCCTTGCGCGAGGCCTACGGCCAGGATCCCGCCGGCTGGCGCGTGCCCGCGCCGCCGATGGTGTTCGCGCCCAAGAACTTCCTGGGCGTGCCGCAGGCCGACGCCAAGGCGGTGCTGAGCGCGCCGGCCACGCAGAACCGCGGAACCGAGAACAACATGACGGTGTTCGACGCCCGCGGCGTGCGCGCGGTGGACGTGGTGGCGCCGGGGCAGAGCGGTTTCGTGGCCCCGGACGGCACGGCGTCGCCCCACGCCCGAGACCAGTTCGACCTGTATGCCTCCTTCGGCAGCAAGCGGGTCTGGTTCACGGAGGCGGAAGTGCGGGCCAACGCTAAGTCGGTAGAGACGCTGCGCTACTGATCGCGTAGCCGCCCTGGTGGCTGGCCAGGCGCGCATAGACCCCTTGCCGCTTCAGCAACTGGTCGTGCGTGCCGGCCTCGGCCAGCGTGCCGCGGTCCAGCACCAGGATCAGATCGGCATCGCGTATCGTCGACAGGCGGTGCGCGATGACCAGCGTGGTGCGGTGGCGCATCAGCACGTCCAGCGCGCCGCGCACCTGCATCTCGGACAGGGTGTCCAGGTGCGAGGTGGCCTCGTCCAGGATCAGCACCGGCGCATTCTTCAGGAAGGCGCGCGCGATGGAGATGCGCTGGCGCTGGCCGCCGGAGAGCTGCATGCCGCGCTCGCCCACGCGGGTGGCCATGCCTTCGGGCAGGGCGCGCACGAAGTCCACCAGGGCGGCCTGCTCCAGGGCGCGCGCCAGTTCCTCGGGGCTGGCCTCGGGCCGGGCCAGGCGGATATTGCCTTCCAGCGTGTCGTTGAACAGATAGGTGTCCTGCGTGACGAGGGCCACGCGCTCGCGCAGGCCGTCGAGCTGCAGCTGGCGCACGTCCACGCCATCCAGTTTCACCGCGCCCGAGCGCGGATCCCAGAAGCGCAGCAGCAGGCTGGCCACGGTGCTCTTGCCCGCGCCCGACGCGCCCACCACGGCGACCGTGGCGCCGGCCGGCACCTTGAAGCTCAGGTCGCGCAAGGTGTCCTCGCGCTTGCCCGGATAGGCGAAGCTGACGTGCTCGAACGCCAGAGAAAGGCCATTCGCGGCGACGGGCGCGGCCAGCGGGCCGTCGGTGACGGGCTCGGGCTCGTTGGCCACCACGTGCAGGCGGCGGGTGGCGGCGATGGTGTCCGCCAGCTGCCGGCTGACCTGGGAGATTTCCGATACCGGCAGGAAGGTGGCCAGCGCGATCAGCACCAGCAGCGGCAACATGCTGGCCGACAGCGCGCCGGCCGAGACCTGCAGCGCGCCCACCACCGCCACGGCCAGGCCGCCCAGGCCCATCGCCACTTCGAACCAGGCCGTCTGGCTGGACAGGTCGCGCAGGATGGCAAGGCGGCGGACGCGGTAGCGGTCGGCCACTTCCAGGAACTGGTCGCGGCGCCGGCCCGTCGCCTGGAAGGCGGTCAGGTCGGCCAGGCCCTGGATGGTGTCGGTGGCGTGCGCGCTCATTTCTCCGAGGGCCTGCCGGGCCTTGTCGCCCAGCGCGTCGACCTTGCGGCGCCCGCGCACCGGAGACACCAGCGCATAGGCCAGGAAGGGCAGCAGCGCCAGCGCCACGGGCCAGCTGTACACGCCCAGGAAGCCCAGCACCGATAGCGGCACCAGCACCGACACGATGGCCGGCGCGATGGTGTGCGCGTAGAAATACTCCACCATCTCCACGTCCTGCGTGGCCAGCGCCACCAGGTCCCCGGAGCGGCGCTGCAACAGGTAGGCCGGCGCCAGCCGCTCCAGCTTGTCGTAGAGCTTGACCCGCATGTCGGCCAGCAGCTGGTAGGCCATCGCATGGGCCAGCCAGGATTCCAGCCAGTGGAACAGCGCGGCCAGGGGCGCGGTGATCAGCAGGCCGACGACCAGCGCGGACACGTCGCGTCCGTCGCGGATGGCGGCCACGATCAGCGCGCTGAAGACGCCCACGCCGATGAAGGCGGCGACGCGCGCCACGCCCAGCAGGATGGTGGCCGCCAAGGTGCCGCGCCACGGGCGCACCACCGACAGCAGCGTGCCCAGGGTGCCGCGCCAGCCGACCTGGGCCGCGTCGTCGTCCAGCGCCCGCAGCGCCGCCGGACCCTGCGCGCCGGAGCCGCCCTCGGGCGCGGCATCGTTCGGTTCGGGGGCGGCCGACGCGGCCGCCGGGGCCTGGCCCGCGGCCGGGTTCCGGTGCGCTTCCGCCTGTTCGCGCATCAGGCGGTAATACAGGCCGCCCTGCTCCATCAGCGCGGCATGCGCGCCGGCTTCCACGACCCGGCCCTGGTCCAGGACCAGGCAGCGGTCGGCGCCGATCACGCTGGCCAGGCGGTGGGCCAGGATCAGCGTGCTGCGGCCAGCCATCAGCCGGTCGAGCGCCTGCTGGATGAGCGCTTCGTTTTCGGTGTCCACCGAGGACAGCGCTTCGTCCAGGATCAGGATGGGGGCGTCGCGCAGCAGGGCGCGCGCGATGGCCACGCGCTGGCGCTGGCCGCCGGACAGTTGCAGGCCGCGCTCGCCGATGCGGGTGGCGTAGCCGTCGGGCAGCGCCATGATGAAGTCGTCGATGTTGGCCGCGCGGGCCGCGGCCCGCACCTGCTCGGCCGTGGCGTCCGGGCGGCCCAGGCGCAGGTTGTCGTCGATGGTGCCATGGAACAGCGTGATGTCCTGGCTGACGAGCGCGATGTGCGACAGCAGGGCCTGCGTATCCAGTTCGTTCACGTCGCGGCCGCCGACGCGGATGCTGCCGGCCTGCGGCACGCATTCGCGCAGCAGCAGGCGCACGATGGTGGACTTGCCCGCGCCGCTGGGGCCCACCACGCCGACCCGTTCGCCCGCCGCGATGCGGAAGGTCAGGCCCTGGTGGGCGGGGCGTTCGGGCGTGTAGGAGAACGCCACGCCGTCGAATTCGATGGTGGGGGCCAGCCGCGCCGGGGCGTCGCCCGCGGCCCGCGGCGCGGGCGTGAGCGGTTGCGCGTCCATCAGGGCATGGATGCTGACGGCCGCCGATTGGCCCAGCATGCCCCGGTGCAGCACCGAGCGCAGGTCGCGCAGCGGGCGGAAGATTTCGGTGCCGGCCATCAGCACGATCAGCAGCGCCTCCACGCTCATGTCGCCGGCGGCCACGCGCCAGGCGCCGAGCGTCAGGGCCAGCGCCGCGCCCAGGGCCACGCCCAGGTCGCTGATGCCGCGCGTCAGCAGGCTGACCGACAGCACCCAGAAGGTGTTGTCCGACAGGCTGCGGGCGCGGGCGGCCAACCGTTGGCCCCAGGCCTTGCCCTGGCCGTAGGACTTCAGCGTGGGCAGGCCCTGCACCGCGTCGAGGAAGTCTTCGCCGAAGTCGTTCAGCGAACGCGTGCGCGCCAGGCTGGCGCGCCGGTCCAGCATGTGCACGGCCATGGGGCCGAACAACGCGAACAGCGCGGCCGCCAGGAAGACCAGCGCGGTCGGCACGTCCCAGAACGCGATCACGGCGAAGATGGCGAAGGGCGCCGCCGCCGCGATGGCGACCTGGGGCAGGTATTGGCCGAAGAAAGTCTGCAATTGCTCGACGCCGTCCACCACCGTCAGCATCACGCCGCCCGTGCGCTGGTTGGCGAACCAGGCCGGCCCCAGGCTGACGATGCGGTCATAGAGCCGGCCGCGCAGCGCCTGCTGCACCTCGGCCGAGCAGCGGTTGGCCTGCACGGTGCGCCAGTGGTCGAAGCCCGCCCGCAGCAGCACCATGGCCGCCGCGCACAGCGCGGGCGTCAGCCAGTCCTGCCACGGCGCGCCCTCGAAGACCCGGGCCAGCAACTGCCCCAGGAACACATAGCGCGCGATGCCGGCCGCCAGCGCCAGCAGCCCCAGGAAAATACCGCCCGCCATGCCGGCGCGCAGGCCCTCGGTCAGCCGCCAAAGCCGTGAATCGAAATACATTGCAATCTCCTTCCAGAGCTTGCATGGTCCCCGATCCGGAGCGCGGGCGAAAGCGATAGTTTTTCAATCGGGGGTTGAGATAAACTCAACCCATGGCCGACCTTCCCAACCACACTCCGCCGCTCGCCGCGCTGCGCGCCTTCGAGGCCGTGGCCCGCCTGGGCAGCCTGAGCCGCGACGCCGCCGAACTCAACGTTACCAAGAGCGCCGTCAGCCACCAGTTGCGGGCGCTGGAGGCCGACCTGGGCGCCACGCTGCTGCGCCGCGGAGGCACGGCGCGCCGCGCGGAGCCCACCGGCGCGGGCGCCGATCTGCTGGCGTCGGTGCAACAGGCCTTGACCCTGCTGGAAACCGCCTGCCGCAATGTGCGGGCAACGGCCCGCGGCAAGCGGCGCTATACCCTGAACGTCTCCGCCAACCCCTCGCTGGCCGCCCTGTGGCTGGCGCCGCGCATCGGCCGGTTCATCGAACTGCATCCCGACATCGACATCCAGGTCTACCTGCATGCCAGCCAGGATCCGGCCTGGAAGAGCCAGGACATCGACCTGGCCTTTCTGCACGTGCGCGCCATGGGGCCGCACAACGCGGAGCCGGGCGACATCCCGCTCATGACCGAGACGGTGGTGCCGGTGTGCAGCCCGGCGCTGGTCGCGCCGTCCGAGCGCGCCGACCCGCGGGTGTTCACGCGCCACCGTTGGCTGGAGGAGAAGCACATCGACAGCCCCGAGACCGACTGGCGCAACTGGAGCCCGCGCCTCGGGCTGGCGGAGGCGGACTGGCAGGAGCCGATGGTGTTGAGCGGCATGAGCACGGTGGCGGCCGCCGCCGCGGCCGGCGTGGGCATCGCGCTGGGCCGGGCGCCGCTGATCGACGAGGAACTGGCCAGCGGCCGGCTGGTGCCCCTGGTGCCGCAGTTGCGAATGGCGGGGTCCTGGGGGTATGTGATGAGGATCCAGCCGAATCGGCCGATGGATGCATCGCTGCCGGCGTTGGTGGAGTTTTTGCTGGAGGAAGGCAAAAGCAGGGGGGCTTGGCAGGCCGGCGCAACGAGCTGATCTCACCCAGCCCGCGGCCTTGCGGTTTGCTACCGGGGGCGTATTCCCCAAGCAGGGGGCGTAGATACATCAGCCGATTGAGTCTTGTCCCGGCGGCCTTTAGATTTCTGAATTACGATTCGTAAGCGTCCGACGCTGGTGCAGGGGGACGAAGTTTCCGTACAAGGTTCAAGTCGTTATCTGGTCGTTGTTTCTGCTCCCCGGAGAAGTGCAATGAATACTCGGAATACATCGCGG
Organism: Achromobacter denitrificans NBRC 15125; assembly: GCF_001571365.1. GTDB lineage: Bacteria > Pseudomonadota > Gammaproteobacteria > Burkholderiales > Burkholderiaceae_B > Achromobacter > Achromobacter denitrificans. The sequence goes on from NZ_BCTQ01000004.1 coordinate 121,161, forward strand.
CTGGCCAGTGTTTCTCCCTGCGACTTGAAGCGCAAGCCTCCCGGGCTTGCTGCCCGCACAACGGACGGGCCGCGGTTCTGCTTGGCAAGCCTCGGCACTTCCTGATCTTCCGAATTCGGTTGGAATCCCTTCCATCCGTAGTCGGGAAGCACGGCGTTGCTTCCCGTTCCCAGCCGCAGCCTGGCGAAAAAATCGGGGGATCGCAATGCGCATCGATCTGTCGCTCCTGAAGGGCAATTCCGAACGCGACGCAACGCTGGCAAACCTTGATGTGGCCCTGCTGCGGGAGCAGCGGGAATTCAGCGGTCGGTTTGCCGGTGTCGCGGGCATCGAACCCACGGATGCGCCCGCGTTCGAGCTCGACGGACGCTGGATAGATTACATTGCGCTGGCGCCGGGCGCCGCCCGCTTTGATTTGAAGGTGCCGGCGCCGCTGAAGTTCGAAGGCGTAACCGAGCTTGAGCTTCGATTGTCCTATGCGAAAAGCGCGGGTACCTGGACGGTGGAGTTCCTGTCCGTGGCTTGGTTGAAGTACGGCTACAAAGCCGTAGCGGGTCTGGGCCAGTGGCTGCAGGACGCACAGCGGCATGGGGTTCCCGTTCTGAAGTTGGACGATCAACGTGGTTTTCCCATCGACGAATGGGGGCTTGCGGTCGAGCCGATGAAATGGGCGAAAGCCAGCGAAGCGTACGCGCACGTCATGAACGCCGGCATCTTCGCGGACGCGCGGCAGCGCCACAGCCTGGTGATCGTCCCGGAATCGAACACCCCCTTTATGAAGTTGGCTGCGCCGGGGCTGAACCTCATGGGCCTGCAAGGCGCGGCGCTCGGGTCTCGCGCATCGAACTGGCGGATTGCTCCACTTGCCCTGTCATTCCCGCTGCACCGCGGCGACAGCCCCGCGACATGGCGCGGCCTGGTGTCCTGGGCGCCGGTGCAGACCGAAGAGAACCGGGACGACGACGACCGGCTGAAGATTGCCCCGATCCTGGACCAGCTCTGGAACCGGCCCGTTGAACGCGCGCTGCTCGGCGCCCGCATCGAGCAGGCGGCGCAGCCTGTCGTGCCGCTGCCCCTGTTGACGATCACCGAAACCAAGGCTGGGGACAGCCGCGAGAAGCAGGCGCCCCTGCTGCTCATCGAGGCGCAGCGCGACGCGTCGTCCAACCGGCCGGGAGCCCCCCGCCTGCGGCGAGTGTTTCTGTCGGGTTCAGGGGCGATAACGCTGCGCGCGGATTTCCACCTGCAAGCGAAGTCGGCCAACGAGGCGGAGCCGGTCTGGGCCTCCAACAAGGCGATGATCAGGTTCGAGGGCAATGTCCAAAACCTGCTGCCCTTGATCCCGACCGACGTGACCGGGGCCGGCGCAACGAGGGAGCGCCTGCTCGCGGCGCTTGATGCCGCGCTTGGCCCGGTGGAAGGCTCCGATGGCGATGATCCGCTCCTCGTCTGGCGGGCGGACGGGTCCGTGACGACGCCCGCCGCCACCGACGGCTGGATCGTCTGGGGTTCGCTGCAGTTTCAGGTGCCGGCGGGCGGGATCGGGGCGGAGTTGGAGTGTCGAGTGCGCGGCACGTGGAACGCGCAGGAGTGCGATGCCTACCCGGAAGTGATTCTTGATCTCTTCGGTTGCAGGATACGGCCATCGGCCAATGCCGACTCGGCGGATCGCGACCTGTACGCGGCTTTCGGGGTGCAAAGCGGGTTGGAGGACGAATTGCAGCGCGATTCCGACGTGTTGCGTTTTGCACGCCGCGAGGAGCAGGAATCGCGCCTTTGCGACATTCGCATCCGGCATCGCACTGATCGCGGCCGATTGGCCGTGAGCCGTGTGGAGGTGCGCGCGAGGGACGGTTCGCGCTTCGGCGACGAGTCCGTGGTGCTGCAGCTACGGCCGTTTTCCGTGGCGGTGGTGCAGCCCGTCGACATCGATGCCGAAGCGGGAGACCTGATCGCCGTCTGGTCCAGCAACGACCCCGAAGGCGTGCAATGGCGCGTGCCCGACGCCACCGCTGCGATCACCCTGCCTGCGCAGGCGGTAGGCGAGACGATGGAACGCGGCGCGCGCTTCTGGAAACCCGGCGCTACGAACCAGACGTGGATCGATCCTGCATCACCGATTCCATACCGCTTCTCGCCGCCTACGCAACTCGTCGTCCGGCCTTCCGTGCGCGAGCGGCGCTATAACAAGTCGCCGGCGAATTTCTCGGCGCTCCTGGCCGATGCGAAGGTCGAGTCTTTCGTCACCGAGACTATGTACCCGATCCAGGCGAGCTTCCAGGTCTCGAAGCTGGGGCTGCCGGATATCCGCATACGTGAAACGGGATCGATGTTGGGCCGCCCGGCGGAGAACCTGCCGCCGCGGATGGATCTGCAAGAGGATCTGAAGGACAAGAAGGCCGAGGACCGCTGGTTCAAGAGCATGTTCGCATCCGAAGTCGCCGCCTACGCGGCGACGCTGGGTCTGCCTCGGGATGAAATCATCGGCCTGCGAGGCCGGCAGGCGGCGGCGAAAGCGAGCTTTGCCGCGCGGCTCGCTCAATATCATGTCTACGATCCGTGGGCCGTGGATGGGCGCCTGGGGCTTGCCGAGGGCCTGTCGTTCCGCCTGCGCGACACGACATACGGCGCGCCGCCGCTGCTCAGCCCCTTGCCGCACTGGAAGGTCGAGAACCGGGTGCAGACGCCGCTCGCCAACGAGGATCTGCTGCCCGGACAGAAGCAGGAGATCCATGTCGAGAACCCGACGCGCAGCCCGCGCTTTCTTGGCGAGGGCGGCAAGTGGGCGGACAAAGACGATCCGGACGGCGCGTTCGTGGGCGGCGTTGTCCACACCATGGAGTTTCCGTCCGAGCTGGTTGCGGTTCTGCGCAACCCTATTGGGACGAAAGGTCGCATCGACAGCCTTGCGTTCACCGCGCTGGGCGCCAACGCCCACATGGTCGTGGCCTTCGACGAGGGCCGCACGATCTTCGTGGGCGAGACCTTGCATGGGCAGCTGGCCCGGCTCATCAAGATAAGGATCGGGCGCGTCGCGGTCCTGTGGAACCGCGCGCGCCACGTGATCGTCTACGAGCGCAGCGCCGTGCCTGGTATGCAGTTCGTGGATGAGCAGGAAATCAACGGCAGCGCGACCTCGCGAGGGTGGCCGATACTGCGCAAGGCAGAAGAGTACGTCGAACCGATAGAGCGAGTGCGCGCCTTTGCCGACGAAGCCCAGGTGAAGGACAACCGCGCGGGTTTTATCCGCGCAAGCGAGTTCATCACCCCGCGCGTCTACGTCAACGGCGCCTGGGGCCGGGATATCGGCCACGGCTATGAAATTCCGCTGTGGAACGAGGCGGACGAGAGCGGCTTCTATCCCAAGCCCGCGCTTGCGCTGCAGGCGCATGCCGGTGGCGCGGAGATGGTGCGCTGCCTGCTCGATGAGCCGCAGCATTTGTACTTTTATTCGAACACCGAGCCGGGCAAGGGCGACGACACCGATGCATGGGCGTCCTATCGCGGCGTGGACCAGCCGCTTTCCACCCCACGCCTGAAGGTGGTGACGACGGTGCCCGGCAATTACCCGGATTCGGAAAAGCAGAACAGGATCATCGATGCCCGGCACTTGCCCGCGCCCCGCCTGGGAGGGCTGCGTCGGCCGCGGTTCGACATGAAGGTGGTGCCGGACGGCAAGGTCGATCTGCAACATGCGCGCGGCGAGACCGAAATGCTCGCCGTGATGGACATGGTCACGGTAATGCGCAGCGTCGCCGACGCTGCCGACGCGGAGTGCCTTGAAGGCGTGCCGTCGGGCGAAGGCGAATCAAGTTGGGCGACGGACCTCGACGAGATCAAGCTGCATTCCAATCTTGCCGGCCAGGTCGCCGCCGCGCAGGCGCTGCGCGCCAAGGCACAAGCCTTCATCGAGCAGGCCTGCGAGCGGATCGCGGCCCGCGCCGCATGCGACACCGTCAAGGAAGAACTCGAAAATCGAATCAGCGAGCTTTTTAGCCAGGCCCGCGAGGACCTTGACGCCAGCATGAGGAACCTGCCGGCGCCGCGGGCGCCGACGGGGCTGCTGACCCGTGCCGTGGACGAACTGGAGCGCGAGCTGGTCGGCCTGGAAAGGTCGATGCGCGCGCCGTTCGACAAGATGCTGGCCGACCTGGAGGCGCTGAGAGCGCGCGCGCGGGGCGATGTGGATGAGGTCCAGGTCGCCGTCGCTCAATTCGACAGTGACGTGCTGATCGCCAAGTCGGTCATCGGTGTCGCCCAGAAGGCGGCCAAGGAATGGACCAAACGTCTGAAAGGAGTCGTTTCGACCACGCAGGGCGACGTGGAAGCGCTGCTCGTCCAGGCGAAGCAAGAGGTGGACGAGCTTATCAAGGTTGCGCAGCCAGGTGCCAAAGCCCCGGATATCCAGGTGGTTGTGGACATCTGCGACAAAGCGCTGGCGAGCCTGCGACAGCTGGAGCATCACCGGGTGTACGGCAATGTGCTGGCCCGTTGCGCCGATGCGATTTCCGGTGTGCGCGCCTCGTTCCGCCTGTCGCTGACCGACCAAGCCTGGGCCGAGTTGCAAGGTGGGCTCGCGAGCGCGGCGCAGGGGCTTTCCGAATTGCTGCAAACAGTCATCAATGTTGCGAAGATTGCCGCAAGCCTCGCGCAAGTCATTCTGGACAGGCTGGACGCGATCTCGGCCGAAATCCTGCAGTCGCTGGACGAATCCGCGGAAAAGCTGCGCAAGTCCACTGCGGCAAGCCTGGCTGCCGTGCTTCAGGAAATCAACATCGGGGTCGAGAGGATCCACGCTAATGCCGGGCTTGCCGTCGAGAACGAGCGCGACGATCTGCTTAGGCAGTGGCGTATCCAGGTCGTCATGCCGCAGATGCTGGCTCTGCGAGGGGAGGTGGAAAAGATCGAAGCAGGTTTCGCGGCGGCGATGGCGCCCGTGCTGGCGTTCGCGAAGTTGGCCGCGGAATTGTTGAATGCGGTCGTGTCCAAAGCGGATGACTGGCTGGCGAAGGCCGAGAGGGATCTTCAGAATTTCGTGAAAGCTCTCAACTGTGCGGAGATCGAGGAACTGCGCGCCGAAGTCCATCGTCAGCTCCAGGCCGTCGAGGAACAGATGCGGGATCGCATCACCGGGCTTGCCACGTCGCTCATCGACGAGTCCACCCAGGCGAGATTCCGCGACCTGGAAACCCGGATAAGGGAAAAAATAGCGGAAAGCCAACCCATCGCGGACGACGTCGCCAAGGGAATGAAACTGGTGAAGGCGATCGGGGAGCTGCCGCAGTTGCCGACGCTTACCTTCAACGCGGAACGGGCCGAGTACGTATTCAGCGACCTGCGCCAGCAGATCGAGACCTCGCCCTTTGCCGCCAAACTGCGCGAGATAGACGGTGGCCTGAAGGAGTTGGGCCTGAGCATACCGACCCAGGAGTTGCTGGACCAGATCGTGCCCAACAGCCTGAAGAACGTCGATTTCAACAAGGTGTTCAGGAACCTGGGGGGGATGGACTTTGCGGACTTCTTCAAGCGCTTCCGGCTGCCGGAAATCCACAAGGACCAGCTGCGGGTGACGCACGGCGTGGACAAGCGCACCCGTACGGCATGGGTGAGCACCCGCGTCGACGTGCAATTCAACGAGGAGAAGTCGCTCTTTGAGGTGGCGGGCCTTGCGGTCACGCTCGCCAAGATGGACATGAAGGCTGCCAGCGACCTGAGCGTGGGGCTGGACGGCGAGCAGAGTTCCAGGACCGAGGCGAAGCTCAAGGGCGACTGGGGCCTGCTTTTCTCGGGGGCGCGGCTGGCTACGTTCCGCGATGTGACGGTGCGTTATGACGGTGCCGCGTTCGGATTCGACATCGAGCCGAAAAAGGTGGAGCTGCACCCGGCGCTCAAGTTCGTCGACGAGTTCGCCAAGCGCTTTGCGCCCAAGCTGCCGCCAGCCGTCGAGCTGCTGCGCGACGAGCGCGGTATCCCCATGGGCGCGAAGGCGCAGATGCGCACCGAAGTCGAACTGCCGCCGCTCGGCATCGTCGAGATCGGGCCGATGCTGATCCGTTCGGGCATGTCGCTGAGGCTGACGCCCGCCGGCAAGTTCCAGATGGAGGCGAACGTCTCGGTGGGCTCGCGCGACGCGCCCGTATGGGTGCAAGTGGGTTATCTGGGCGGCGGCATGTGGCTGGAAGCCCAGGCCAACTACGACGAGAAGGTGCGCTACGAGGCGAACGTGGGCCTTGCGCTGGGGAGCGTGAGGGCGGTCAATATCGCGGGGGTGGCGCGTGGCTCGTTCGCCTTCCTGCTTTATGCCTACGCATCGATTTCGGACCAGAACGGAGGCTCGTTCCGGGCCGGCCTGCAGGTGGCCGGCAATGCGCGCATCCTGGGCACCGCCAATGCGTCGGTGCTGTTGCTGCTGGAGGCTGTCCACGACGGCGGCAAGACCGAAGGCCGCGGCGTGCTGGACGTTTCGATAGAAATCTGCTGGTGCTACACGCTGCATGTGCGCAAAGACGTCAACCATAAGATCGACTGAGGCGGGGGGCTATGGACAAGTACGGATGGATTGTTGCGTTGGAACGGGCGCCGCATCTGGACGAGGCGCCGAACAAGATCTTTACGGTCAACCTGGTGCGGCCGTGGTGCGACGAGGAGGTCCCGGCCGAGCCGCGCGGTCCAGGAAAGCCGGGGGCCTTGGACATGACGGGTGATCTGTGGCTGCCTTGGCGCTGGGAAACGCCGATAGACTGGGCGGTCTACGGCCGCTTCGACGATGCGGGGAAGCCGGTCTGGAAGAAGATCGACGCGGCCTCCGTAAAGCTCCCCGAAGCGTCTGCGGGCCTGAAGCAGCACGATGACACCGTCGACGCGATTGATCAAGAAATCCGGAAGGCTACCGCCAACACGCAATACCCTTTCTCGCAGTTGCCGGAAGATTTGCAGACGACCGAGGCGCGCAGCCTCGTGCACGTGCTCGCGCCGCTCACGCACTGGCCCGCGCGACTGTCCGGCGGGGTGCTTCGCCTCACCTGGCTGATGAGCTGCCCGAGCGACGCGTTCGAGAACTGCCAATCGGCGGTCTGCTTTCCGCAGTTCAAAATGCGGCCGGGCACGCTGGTGGCCGGCGCAACACAGGAACCCGACGCCGCGACGCTGGACGACTTCGGCACGTTCTCCGGTAAGCAGGCCGTGAGAGTCGATTATCTGGACCAGCATGTGTCGTTCCTTGCGCTTGCGGCCGACCTTTCGGTAGCGGACAGCTTGCCGGCAGAGGGTAAGCTGCAGCTGGCGCAAGGCTCCGTGTCGCGTAGCGCCCTGGCGGCGTATTTCGTGGAAAACCTGCTGCCTCTGCCCATATTGCGCACCTGGATCGAGAAGGCCTCCGATGCGGGCCCGCTTGCGACCGCGAACGCCCAGTCCTCGCTGGTGCGCGCGCTGTGGGCCGCGTTGGGGTTCGGCCGGGAATACGTGGACGGCACGGCGCGCACGAACATCGTCGAGTTCCTGGTCGATGGGGCTGCGCTTGCCGATGCAAGAACGCTGCGCAGCGCCATCGAACGGGAGGTTGAAAAAATCGATTCCGCGGCTGCGATGGCCCGTTTTCGCGGCGCGGTCGAACAGCTCGCCGCGGCGCCGCTATCCCGCGCATGGGCGGTAGAGCAGCAGAGCACCTGGAAGCTGGTTCAGGAGATGCTGGAGTCGTTCGACACGGCTCCACTGCCGGCGCCGGTGTTTCGCGCCAACTGGATTCAGATCGCGGCCGTGCTCACTTCGGAAGAGGGCCTGCGCGCCGTGATGGGACCCTGGCTGGCCCGCATTCTCGACGGCCTGTTCGTGACGACCGAGGAGCGGAACGCCTGGACGCCGGTAGGGAAGAAGCTCGAACGCGTCGGGGAGTTCCGCGCAGATCTGCTGCTGCGGGCGTGGCCGTACACGGGTCGGCCCGCGCACTGGGAGGCGGCTGGCGAGCTTGCGCGGAAAATGGACGAGGCAGCCACGAAGGAACTGGCGAGAACCACGCTGGAGGCGGCCGGCGCGGTGCTAGGAGGCACTTGGCCAGGGCTCGAAAGCGAACTGGACGCGGCAGTGACCAAGAGGATTCAGCGGTTCGTCCAGCAAGTCGTGGGCGCGTCGAATGCCGATAGGCCGCGCCCGCGCGATCGTGGCCTCAAGCTCGACTTCAGCGCATTGGACGCCAGCAGCGGTCCGGACTCGGATCACAGGCTGCGAGGTTACGCCATCGGTCTGTGTTCCGGCCACATCGCGCGAGGCGGAGGCAAATGGATGGCGGACGACAAGCGCGCCCAATGGCTCACGGATACAGCGGTACAAGTCAGGCAGGCCTGGGCGGAAGACGAAGGCGGCGGAATCGCATGGATGCATGAAGCGGTAGGCGCGACTTCCGCCAACGGTGAAAAGCTGGTTTCCGTGGAATTCGAGGGCACGCCCGTAGCCACGACGCTCGCGGCGGGCGACCAGATTAGCTATGACGATGGCGACCCCGACGGTTTCAAGCAGATCGATTTCGGCTGGAACGACCAGGACAGGCCCCTGCCGCTGCTCGGCTACGGCCTGTACTACGCGGCCTGGGCGACTCCATTGGACAACGTGGGCGCCGTCATCGACGAAAAGATGCGCGGCCGGCACGTGACCGAGCTGAAACCGGCTGGGGAGGTCCAGGCCGCCCACGCGCAGACGCTGCAGTACCTGTCGTCGGAGGCGCCGGGTGCGCCCGATTGCTCGATGCTGGACGAAAATCTCTATGCGTTGTCGGAGGAAACCCAGGCGCATGCCTGGCAGGCGTGGGACATCGCGAAAGCCGCCGACGCGGCCGCGGCTAGCGGGTCGGTTCGCGTTCCCGTCCTTGCGAAAGTGGCGCTGCTTGCCAAACCGCAAATGTTGTCGGATGGGGCCGTCGATCATGTGCTGTTTCCCGAAGCCGAGAGCGAGTGCCGTTTCACGGTGAGGCCGCACGGTACGCATTCGGCCTTCATCAAGCGTTGGCTCGCGACAGATCGGCTGCTGGTGGAGAACGGCGAGGTTCCGTCGGATATGGAGTTGGGCAAGGACGCGGAAGCGATAGCCACGTTTGCCGCCACGTTTCGCGAGCGGCCTGGCGCGCGAACGCAGCGAGCCACGCCCTACCATCCCGCGGTTCGCGCCATTGGCATAGCGCTGGTCCTGCACGGCAAGACGGTACATCGGGAGATCGTCGAGATCGAGCGGGTGAAACGGGACGCGGGCGGCGTACTGGCGGCAGCGCAAGGGACGGCGTGCGTCGAGGTTAGGGTCGTCGCCGTCGACTCGGGCTCGCCCAGGCTAAAGGCGTACCAAAGGTCCGTCACGCTCGATCTGCCGCGCGGCGCGTTCGCCTGCCTGCGGTTCTACGCGCTTGTCGATGACCGGCATTTCACGTCCGGATCGTCGGACCAGCGGTATGCGGAGGGTCTGCGGAATACGACGGAAGCCGGATTCGCTGGCTTTCGTGCATTCTCGCCCTCGGAGCGGTGGTTCGAAACGCTTCCCGAGTGGCCGACCAATGGCCTGCCCGGGGACCCGGTCGTCCTGGGGCTGACGCCGCCCGCCGAAAGCGCGGCGGGCCTGGTGTCTCCGAATCTGCTGGTGGCGGACATCCAGTTTCCGACCGCAACCGGATGGGCGCAGTGGATCAAGGGCGCGTATCTGCAACGGCATGAGTGGCACTGGACAGGCTACCCCGTGGAGTTTCCGGACGCCGCAAGCGAGTTGCCGGCATGGATTCCCAGCCTGGCCGGTGTAGAGTCCTTTCGCGAGGCCATCGAAGCGACGTTTACCACGTCTTTCGACGGCGCAGAATGGAGACTTGGCATCGCTGCCTCGGGCAAGGTCGCGGTTCATCGCTGGCCGCTCGCCGCGGGCGCGCGGCCAGCGCGCTACGTCGCCTACCTGGCGCGCCCGATGCTGCGCTTTCGGCCTTGGCTGAATCCGAAGCTGGGCGAGCAAGGGCCGTACGCGGTCGAGCGGGACATTTACGCGCGCGGCGCGCTCGTTCCCGGGCGTCTGCGGGAGGGACCGTTCGAGCGGCTTGCCACGCCGTCCTTGCGCGAAGGCATCCCGCTTACCGCAACCTATGGCGATACTTTTCGGCGGCGCCAGAACGGAGCGATGCTGGTGTTTGACGACGTGATCCGCCGCACCGACGATCTGGCGCACGTGGGCGGGTTGGGGGATTCCATCGAGATCGACCTGGTCGAAACCCGGTTCGCGGACGTATCGGAGATGGGCAATAACCCGATCTTCCATGGCGTAGGGGGGCAACCGTCGAATTGGGGCTTGTCGGTGGATGGCGCTTTCGGCCTGACCTTCGATACCGGCCCGAATCCGAAGGTGGCGCAAACGGCCATCATCGTGCGTCCGGTGAACGCCGGCGGCCGCTGGGTAATGGCGATGGTGCGTGCGCGGCGTTTCATCCTGCCGGAGACGGAACTCGGGACGATGCTGCGCGCGGGAGGCACGGGGCATCTTGCGATGATTCCGACACGTGTTGCGGGAAAGGACATGGTGCCGCTTGACTTCGTGGTCGACGTGGATGCGCCCCTGCAGCGGCCGTTGCGGCTTTTCGTGGAGAGCCCCGCCCCCAAGGATCTTGAGATCGCAGTGCCGGCGACGGCGCCGTCGGGCGCGAAGTACCGCTACCTGGTGACCTGGCACAAGGGACGGTGGAAGAAGGAGGACGACCCGAAGGACGACGCGACTGACGACGGCCAGACCTGGCGCTGCCAGGTCATGCTGCAAACGCGCCGCGATGCACGGCTTGTCTGGGAAACGCAGCCGGGCACGGTGAGTTGTTTCCAGAATCGGGGCAGCACACTGAAGCCCGGTTCGTCCATCGAGCGCTGGTATCTGGCCGCTGGCCCGGAAGCCAAGGATCCGGAAGTCCGCCGTATTCGCATCAGCGACTACACGGACCCGCGCTGGCTTACTTTCATCGGCTCGTTTGGCAATGAAATGCCGGCCATGGCGGACGACTGCCGTTTCGTCGTGAGAGACGGAAAATTGGATAAGCTGGAAGCGGCGCCGGACAGCAAGGCGCAGTTGCCGACGCTGCGAAACCGCGATGCCTCGCTGACCGGCGATGAGCCCACGTTCCACCTGGCGCTGGTTTTCCGGGAAGTGCCGGATGCGGTGCGGCTGCGCACGGAAAAAGGCACCGGCGAGCTGGTTGCATGCTACTTCGTGGATAGCGGGAAGAAGCCCGTCTTTCTGCCGCGCACCGCGAAGGACAAGGAGCCCGCAAGCTTCAAGGATTGCTATGCGCACATTCTCGCGTTGCAGCGCAGCAATTCGCTGACGAGCCTGGAAAAGGAGGAACTCAAGGCCGGCACCCTGTCAGGCTTGCTGGAGTGTGCCTTCCCGCCGCAAGGCGACACCGCGAAAGAGTGCATTCTGCGTTTCTTGCCCGAACACATCGGGCCAATTCCGATCCGGAATTGAATTTCACCCGTCATTGCTTCGTCTGGAGAAACGTCATGGCCTGGTATGAAGATCAGCCCCTGGTGACCGAAGGCATAGATACGAGCACAGTGATCAATATGCTGCAGGTGTGGCTGCCGATTCAGTTCCGCACGCCCACGGCGTATCCCCCACACCAGGGAAAGCTCTATGCAGAACTCACCGCGCAGCAAAAGCAGCTGTTGGGCAAGTCGACGGAGGAGGTCGTTTTCGCCACGCACACCCTGACCGCCGGCAATCGGGATGCGCTTAGAAGCGCACTGACGAATGTCGCCAACTTCGATGCGGGCGTGTTCTCGGCCGGCGTCGGCGCGGGCATGAAGATCGTACTGCCCTCGGGCTGGGTGGCGAGCGCGGTGAGTCTGGCCGTGAAAACGCTGGTGGGCTATCTGCTGCGTAACGATGAGACCAAGGAGAAAGTGTCGTACCTTTCGGCCAATCTGGCGCAAGGCGGGCTGCTGCGTGAGTGCTGGCATACGGTGGACATGGGCGCCGGCAACGTATTCTTTCACCGCGTGATTCAGTACGAGGTGAATTCAGGCACCGAACTGCGGCAGTTCGTTCTGTACTCGACCAGGTATGCGCTGAAACCGTAGTTCCGCCATTACTCCCCGAACAGCGTCTCCACGCTCTCCCGGACCAGCCCGAACAGCTCCACCGCCAGCGCCGACGGATCGGCGTCGCGCAGCCGAAAAATGGCCACCGGCGGCAACGGAATCCGCGGCCGCACTTCCAGCAGCGATAGGTTCAAGCGCTGCGCCAGATAGGCTGCGGAGTCCGACCGCAGCAGGCCGATGAAACCGGGCTGTTCGGCGACCACGGCGCCGATGAAGGGCGGGCTGGATTCGACGGTGGCGGGCGGGACGGGCAGCTTTTTCTTCAGCAGGGCGGCGCGCAGCGCGCTGCGCACCAGGGAGTCTTTGGACGGCATGACCCAGGAGTGCGGCAGCAGCTCTTCGAGGGCCACGGGCCGGCCAGCCAGGCCCATGTCGCGGTGCGCGATGAAGCGCACTTCGTCGGGATAGAGCACTTCGACGTGGAGCAGGGCGGCTTCTTCGTCGCTCAGGTTGCGGCTGGGCAGGCTGCCGATGACGAAGTCCAGTTCGCCGGCCATCAGCATGTCGAAGAGGCGGTTCGCGATGCCGTCGATGATTTCCACGTGGGCCTGCTGATGCCGGGCCGCGATCAGCGCGACGGGGCGCGACAGCAGCGACATGCCGGTGTATGACGGGGCGCCGGCGCGCAGTGTGCGGATGGGACTGCGTCGCAGTTCGGCCAGCTCGGATTCGAGGCGCGCCAGTTTGTTGACGATGAGGCGGGCGTCGTGCACCAGCGACTGGCCGAACGCGGTCAGGGAAACCCCGTCGCGGTGGCGTTCGAAGACGGCGGCGCCCAGGGTGTCTTCCATTTCGCGGGCCATTTTGCTGATGGCGGGCTGGGACAGCGCCATGCGGTCGGCCAGCTGGCGAAACGAGAGTCCTTCGGAAACGCCCTTGATCAGTTCGAATTGCTTGAGGCGCAGGCGGCTGAGAAGTTTGCCGCTGCCTGCCGCGGCCGTAGCGAGCGCCATGACTTATCCAAAAGTTATCACTTGGTGATTTTATTTCAGTTATCAGTTAATGGGACGGTGCTTATCCTATGGCTGGCAATCAAAGAAAAGCGACAAGGACACCGGAGGAGACCATGCAATCCTGGAACCTGTTTACGCGGCTGGCTGCAATGCTGATGTTGAGCGCGTTTTGCGGCGGCGCGCAGGCCGCGGCCGCCTGGCCGGCGCAGCCGATTACGATCATCGTGCCGTTTCCGCCGGGCGGGGCTACCGACGTGATGGCCCGCTTGTTTGCGCCTCGCATCGAGGCGGCCCTTGGCCAGCCTGTGGTGGTGGAGAACAAATCGGGCGCCGGTGGCACCATAGGAACCCAGCAGGTGGCCCGCGCCCGCAACGATGGCTATACGCTGCTGTGGGGTACGGTGGCCACGCACGGCATTGGGCCGAATATCTACAAGAAACTCTCGTACGACGCCGTCGCCGATTTCGAGCCGGTGGTGCATGTAGTAGACCAGCCTTATGTACTGGTGGCGCATCCGTCCAGGAAGATCTCGTCGGTGGCCGAGCTGCGCAGGCAGGCGCAGGCGCGGCCGGGGCAGATTCCGGTGGCTTCGGCCGGCGTCGGCACGGCGGCGGACATGCTGTTGCGCAAGTTCCAGGCCGACACCGGCTTGTCGTTGCTGGGCGTGCCCTACAAGGGGGCGGGACCGGCGATGGCGGATCTGCTGGGGGGCCAGGTGGACCTGGCTTTCGATGTGATTCTGACCACGGCGCCGTACATCGCGGCGGGCAAGCTGGTGCCGCTGGCGGTGACTAGCGCCCAGCGCTCGCGGACGCTGCCGCAGGTGCCGACCATGGCTGAGGCCGGCGTCGAGGGCTTTGTGGCCGCGGGCTGGAACGGCCTGTTCGCGCCGCGCGGCACGTCGGCGCCGGTGGTCGACAAGATCAACGCCGCCGTGAACCGGGCGCTGCAGGATCCGCAGATCAATCAGCGCCTGCAGTCGGAAGGGTCGATTCCGGTGGGCGGGACGCCGGCGCAATTCTCGCGTTTCATCAAGACGGAGATCCAATCCTGGGGCGAGGTCGCGCGGCAAGCCAATGTTTCGTTGGATTGAGGGGAGATCATGAGTGTCGAGAAGTCGATGGGTGCGCAGACCGACCCATGCCGCGGAACGGGGCCGCTGAGCGGGGTGCGGGTGCTGGATATTTCCACCGTGGTGGCGGGGCCGTTCTCATGTACGCTGATGGCTGACCTGGGCGCGGAGGTGCTGAAGGTTGAGATGCCGGGCGAGGGCGACCACATACGGCAACTGCCGCCGCACAAGAATGGCGTGGCGCTATGGTCGAAAGTGGCCAATCGCAACAAGCGCGGCGTCACGCTGGACCTGCGCCAGCCCGACGGCATTGAGCTCCTGGAGCGGCTGCTGCCGCAGTACGACGTCCTGGTGGAGAATTTCCGCCCCGGCACGCTGGACCGTTGGGGCCTGGGCCTGGCGCGGCTGCGCGCCCTGCGCCCGGACTTGATCGTGCTGCGGGTCACGGGTTTCGGCCAGACCGGGCCATACCGCTCGCGGCCGGGCTTCGCGCGGATTTTCGAGGCGATGTCGGGCTTCGTGAACCTTTGCGGAGAGCAGGATGGGCCGCCGCTGTATCCCGGCTTTCCGGTATCGGACGCGCTGACCGGCGTGTTCGGCGCCTACGCCGTCGCGGCCGCGCTGTTGCACCGGGAAAAGCACGGCGAAGGGCAGGAGATCGACCTGTCGGCCACCGAGGCCATGCTGCGCGTGCTGGACTTCATGCCCATCGAGTACGACCAGCTCGGGGTGGTGCGCACTCGGCAGGGCAATCTCAACGCGTACTCTGCGCCCAGCAGCGTCTACAAGACCCGCGACGACAAGTGGGTGGTGCTGGCGGTCAGCGCGCCCACGGTGTTCCGGCGGCTGGCGATCGCCATTGGCCGCGTCGACCTGCTGGAAGATCCCATGTACAGCAGCAACACCGCGCGCATTCGCAACCGCGAGGGGATCGAAGGCATCATGGAGAACTGGTTCGGTGCGCATACGCTGGCCGAGGCGTCCGACATCCTGATGCGCCACGAAGTCAGCTTCAGTCCCATCTATGACATGGCCGATATCGCCGCCGATCCGCATTTCAGCGCGCGTGAAGTGCTGGTGCGCATCCAGGACGAGGAGTTGGGAGAAGTGAGCATGCAGAACGTGGTGCCGCGGTTTTCCGCGACGCCGGGGCGCATCTGGCGCGCCGGGCCCGGTATCGGCCAGCACAACGACGAGGTCTACGGCGAATTGGGCCTGTCAGCGGCGCAGCAGGCGGCGCTGCGCTCGCGCAACATCATCTAGGAGCAGTCCAGCATGACTGGCTTATCGTTGCCCTTGCAGTTTCGCGGCGGCTTCACGCTGCCGGATGCGCGGCACGGCGCATATCTGCAGGCGGTGGGCGGCGGGCACCCCGTTCACAGCTCGCGCGAACTGGCCCTGCGGGCCGGCTTCACCGATGTGCCGCTGGCCGGCATCCATGTGCTGGGCGCGGCCATGGCCGCTTTCACCGCGCAGTTCGCCGACAATCCCGTTCAGCTGCTCAAGGTGGAAACCAAGTTCCTGCGGCCGGCGTACCCCGGCGAATCGTTCGAGCTGGCATTGGAACGGCTGGACAGCGAGGCTGTGGCGGGCACGTCGTTTGTCGCCGGTCGCTACCGAGGCTATTGCAGCAACGCGCAGGCGCACCAAGTGCTGATGCTGGATTTCAAGATACGGGTGGCGCCGGCCCAGGACTGACCGGCGCGCCGCTCAGTCCGAGCCCCCCTTGCCGCGGGGCGGGGAACTGATGGTGACCGCCGACGTCACGATCAGCTCCATCAGGATGTCCCGCGCCAGGTTCTCGGCGTAGTCGTTGCGGGCTTCGGCCGTGGCGATCGCGCGCTCCACCGAGCCTTCCACGATGGCGTTGATCTGCTGGATGTGCAGTTCGCAGATCTGCACCAGGTCGGGGTGGCGCTTCTGGTGGAAGTACAGGAAGCGGCGCGCCAGGGTCTGGAGCATGGCGTGGAACTCGGCCGCGTAGCTGTTGCGCGAGGCGGCGCCGATCTGGCTGGTCAGCGTGAAGTGCAGGCGCATGTACATGCGCATGTCGTTGACGGCCTTCAGCGCTTCCAGCTCCCGGGCCAGGCGCGCCAGTTCGGCGCGCTCGCCGTCGTCGGCCCATTGGGCGGCCTGGGCGACGATCAGCCGCTCTATCTCCCGCCTGGCCTGGATGATCTTCAGCTGGCCCTGGTAGTCGATCTCCGAAATGAAGATGCCCTGGCGCGGGGCGATCTCCACCAGCCGCTGGAACGCCAGCTTCTGCAGCGCGTCGCGCACCGGCGAGCGGCCGATGCCCACGCGCTCGCTCAGCGTGGTCTCGGACCATTGGCTGCCGGGGGGCAACTCCCCGGTGACGATCATTTCCTCCAGGGCGCAATAGGCCTTTTCGGTCTGGCTGACGGCGGTGCGGCCGAAGAGGGGGGCGGACGAGTTCATGGAGTCGGGAGCGCGCGTTGTTGAAGTTCGCGTTTTAACACTTTGCCCGTGCTGTTTTTCGGCAGCTCGTCCAGGAAGACGTAGCGCTTGGGGCGCTTGAAGCGGGCGATCGACGCCAGGCAAAGCCGGTCCAGGTCTTCGGCCCGCGCTTGCGCGCCGGGCTTGAGCACCACGAAGGCCAGCACCGATTCGCCCCATTCCGGGTCGGGCGAGCCCACCACCGAGACTTCCTGGACGGCGTCGTGGCGCATCAGCGCTTCCTCCACCTCCCGGGGATAGATGTTGGTGCCGCCGCTGATGATGACGTCCTTGGAGCGGTCCTTCAGGTGCAGCAGGCCGCGGGCGTCCAGGATGCCGATGTCGCCGGTATGGAGCCAGCCGCCGGCCAGGGTGTCGGCGGTGGCGCGCGGGTTGTTCCAGTAGCCCAGCATCACCGTCGGCCCCTTGACCGTCACTTCGCCCAGCTCTCCCGGCGCCGCCGGCAGGCCGCCGCCGTCGCGCACTTCCACCTCCATCGAGGCCTGCACGTAGCCCACCGAGCCCAGCAGCGCGTCGTCGTTCCGGGCGACGGCCTCGGCCACCTGGGCCGCCGAGAGCGCGGAGATCGACATGGGGCTTTCCCCCTGGCCGTAGATCTGCGCCACGCGCGGCCCGAAGCAGGCGACCGCGGCCTTGATGTCCTCGACATAGAAGGGCGCGCCGCCCACGATCAGGGCGCGCAGGCCCGGCGGCGGCCCCCCGGCCCGGTCGGCCTGGCGGACCATGCGCTGGACGATGGTGGGGGAGGCGAACAGGCTGACCCTGTCGTAGTGCGTGAGCAGGGCGGCCAGCTCGTCTTCGTCCAGCCCGCCGCTGTCCGGGACGATCTGCAGCCCGCCGTGCAGCCAGTAGGGGATGCTGTAGAGGCCGCCGCCATGCGAGAGCGGCGCCACGTGGACCATGGCGTCGCCGGGCGCCACGGCCTGCACGTCGGCGTAGAAGTTCAGGCACATGCCCACCAGGTTGGCGTGGCTGAGCATGACGCCCTTGGGTTTGCCCGTGGTGCCGCTGGTGTAGAAGAGCCAGGCCAGTTCCTGCGGCGGGCGCCGCTCCAGCGGCAGCGCGGGGCCGGCCGCGCCCGCGGCGTAGGCGGCGGACTCCACGTCCTCCACGCGCACGGATTCCAGGTCGCGGGCGACCGGCGCGAGCGCTTCGCACACTTCGCCTTGGGAGAGGCACAGGCGCGCGTCGCTGTCGCGCAGGATGTACTCCAGTTCCCTGGGGTGCAGCTTGGCATTGACGGGCACGGCGCACAGGCCGGCGTGCCAGATGGCAAGCATGGATTCGATGTAGGAAGGATGGTTGCGCAGCGCCAGCATGACGCGTTGTCCGGGCTCCAGGCCCATGGGGCCGCGCAGCCAGCCGGCCAGGGCCTCGACCCGGGCCTGAAGCCTGGCATAGGTAAGCGGGGGCCGGGTGCCCGCGGCCAGCGCGGGAAGGTCGGCGTGCATGAGGGCGCTGCGGTGAAAGAGAGAGCTGAGATGCATGGCGGTCTCTGGATGGGAAGGGGCGCGGTTCAACGGCCGAGCAGGGTGATGCAGGTGACCGCTTCTTCCACGCCGTTGAATCCGCCGCCGTTCTCGGCGATGGCGAAACGCGCGCCTTCGACCTGGCGGCCGCCCGCCTCGCCGCGCAGCTGGGTCACCATTTCATGGACCTGGGCCAGGCCCGTGGCGCCGATGGGATGACCGCGCGACAGCAGGCCGCCGGACACGTTGATGGGGATGCGCCCGCCCAGGCTGGTGGCGCCGGATTCCGCCATCGGCCCGCCTTCGCCGAAGGCGCAAAAGCCCAGCGCCTCGGTCTGCTGGATTTCCGCGAACGCGGTGGCGTCGTGGACTTCCGCCAGCGACATGTCCTTCGGGCCGACGCCGGCGCGCTCATAGGCTTCCAGCGCCGCAAGGTGGCACAGGTGGCGCTCGTACCGGTCGGCGGGGCGGTCGGTCGCGGTGCGCAGCACGCTGGCGTACAGGCGAACCGCCCGCGACTGCCGCAGCCGCTTGAGGCCCTGGGCGTTGCAGACGATGGCGGCGGCGGCGCCGTCGCTGATGGGCGCGCACATGGGCAGCGTCAGCGGCCAGGAGACGGGCCGCGCGGCCAGCGCCTCGTCTATCGTCAGCGGGTACTGGAACTGGGCCAGCGGATTGCGCGTGGAATGCATGTGGTTCTTGGCCGCCACGGCCGCGAGCTGGCGTTGCGTGGTGCCGAAGGTCTTCATGTGCAGCCGGGCCAGGCTGGCATAGATGTCCATGAACACGCTGCGCTTGCCGGGCTCTTCGAAGCCGGGCGGGGGCGTCACGTCGGGGGCCAGCGCCATCAGGCGCGCCATCTGCGCCGGCGCGTCGTGCACGTCCCAGGCGCCGTCGAAGACCGCGAAGCTCTTGGCCTTGTCCTCCGAAAATAGCTTGTCCACGCCCACGGCCAGGCAGATGTCGCCCGCGCCCGAGGCCACGTACAGGTGCGCGGCGTTGAGCGCCGTGCTGGAGCTGGCGCAGGCGTTCTCCACGTTGGTGACGGGAATGCCGGCGATGCCCATGGCTTTCAGCGCGACCTGGCCGGCCACCATGTATTGCCCTTCGATGGACCCCTGGCCGGCGGTGGCGAAATACGCGGCCTGCAGGCCGGCGGCGTCGCAGCCCGCGTCGGCCAGCGCCTGGGTAACGGCGTCGCGCACCAGGTCCTTGACGGACTTGCCGGGCTGCTTGTCGAAGCGGGTGATGCCCACGCCCGCGATGTAGGTGGTCGGATTGCTCATGATTGGATACCGGTGGTGAGTATGGATTCGATGACGTGGCGGTCGGCCTCGACGTCGGCGGCCGATCCGCTCCAGGCGACTTCGCCGTGGTCCAGCACGTACTGGCGATGCGCGAGGCGGGCGGGCACTTTCAGGTTCTGTTCGACCAGCACGATGCCGGTGCCCTGGCGGTGCACTTCCGCGAACACCTCGATCAGGTCGTTGACGATGCGCGGCGCCAGGCCCTCGGTGGGCTCGTCCAGCAACAGGACGCGGGGGTTGCCCAGCAGGGCGCGCGCGATCGACAGCATCTGCTGTTCGCCGCCCGACAGCTGGTCGCCGTCGAAGCCGATGCGTTCCTGCAGGCGGGGAAAGACCTCCAGCACCCGCTCCGCGGTCCAGTAGCCCGGCCGGTGCGCGAGCGCGCCCATTTTCAGGTTCTCGCGCACGGTCAGGTTGGGAAAGATGCGGCGGGTGTCGGGCACCAGCGCGATGCCGTCGCGGCTGATCTGCTCGACGGCGCGGCGCGTGGCGTCCTGGCCGGCCACGAGGCGGCCTCCGGAGGACAGCGGCAGCAGCCCGATCAGGGTCTTCAGCACGGTGGATTTGCCGGCGCCGTTGCGCCCGACGATGGCGACGATCTCGTCCTGGGCGGCGCGCAGCGTGATGTCCTTGAGCGCCAGCGCCTGGCCGTAGTGCACGCTGGCGTGCTGCAGTTCGATCATGCCGCCACCTCTTCGCCCAGGTACACGGCGCGCACGGTGGCGTCGTCCCGGATCGCCTCGGGCGGGCCTTCCGCCACCTTGCGGCCGTTGGACAGCACGACGATGTGTTCCGAAAGCGCCATGACGACGTCCATATTGTGTTCGATCAGCAGCACGGTGCGGCCGGCGGCCGCATGCCGGATCAGCCGGGTGGCCGCGCCGATCTCGTGGTGGCCGACGCCGGCCAGGGGTTCGTCCAGCAGCAGGATGCGGGGATTCGGCAACAGGGTCAGGCCCAATTCCAGCGCGCGCTGCAGGCCGTAGGACAGGGTGCCGGCGACGGCGTCGCGCCAGGGCGCGAGGTCGGTCAGCTCCAGCATGCCGTCGATGGTGGCGGCCAGCCGGCGGTCGTAGCGCGGCGCCAGCCAGAAAGGCAGCAGCCGAGAGTGGCTGATCTGCGCCGCGATCCTCAGGTTCTCCAGCACCGTCATTTCCGGGAAGATCTTGGTGATCTGGAAACTGCGGCCGATGCCGTGGCGGGCGCGTTCGTAGGCGCGCAGCCGCGAGATGTCGGTGCCGTGGCACAGGATGCTGCCGCCGTGGCCGGGAAGATGCCCGGCCAGCACGTTGAGCAGGGTGGTCTTGCCCGCGCCGTTCGGCCCGATCAGGCCGTAGACGCGGCCGGTCTCGAAGGCGTAGCTGAAGTCCTCGATGGCGCGCAGCGCCCCGAACGTCACGCTGACCTTGTCGCACTGCAAAGCGATGTCGTTCATGACAGGCTCCCTTCGCGCGGCGCCAGCGGCGCGGCGGGCGCGGACGCGTCCTCGTCCCCGGCCGGCGCGGCCGATCGTTCCCGGCCCCAGCGGGCCTGCACGGCGCCCAGCACCCCTTGCGGGAAGTACAGCGTGGCCAGGATGAAGACCAGCCCCAGGATGCCGTACCAATAGGGCGTCCAGCCGCTGAGCCATTCCTTCAGCGCTTCGAACAGCAGCACGCCGGCCACGGGGCCCCAGAGCGTGCCGGCGCCGCCCAGCAGGGTCATGATGATCACGTCGCCGGAGGTGGTCCAGTGCAGCATCTGCGGGTTCATGTACATGAGGACGGCGGCCAGCAGGCCGCCGGCCAGGCCGCCGACGGCGCCGGAAACGAGGAAGGTGATCTGCTTGAGGCGCTGCACGTTGTAGCCCAGCTGGCTGGCGCGGATCTCGTTCTGGCGCACGCCGGCCACCGCGCGGCCGAAGGGCGAGGCGCGCAGCATCGCCATCAGGGCCATCACCAGCGCGAACACCACCGCTACGTACCAGTAGAAATTCACGGTATCGAAGAAATCGATGCCGCCGAGTTCGGGGCGGCCGATGCCGGGCAGGCCGTCGGCGCCGCCGGTCCATTCGCGCAGCTTGCTGTCGGCCAGGATGTACATGAGCTGCGACAGGGCCAGCGTGACCAGCGCGAAGAAGATCCCCGAGACGCGCAGCGCGAATACGCTGAAGATCCAGGCGCAGGCCGCGCCGGCCACGATGGCGAGCCCCAGCCCGGCCTCGAACGGCAGGCCGTAGCGCTGCGTGGCCAGGGCCAGGGCGTAGCCGCCCGAGCCCAGGAAGGCGGCGTGCCCGAAGGACACCATGCCCAGCAGGCCGAAGACGAGGTCGAAGCCCACGGCGAAGATCGACCACACCATGATGAGGATGGTGAGGTTGAGCAGGAAATCGTTGCGGGTGAAGAAGGGCACCGCCACCACCACGGCGGCGGCGCACGCGGCGATCACGGCATTTTGGCGGGAAGTCTTCATGCCAGCCTCGCTTGACGGGAAAACAGTCCTTGCGGACGCGTGAGCAGGGTGGCGATCAGCATGGCGAAGGTGAGGATGTCGACCCAGCTGGGCATGAAGGTGTAGCCCACCGCGCGGACCATGCCGATGAGCAGCGATGCCGCCACCACGCCCCGGATATTGCCCAGCCCGCCCAGGATGACGACGATGAAGCAATCGATGATGGTGTTGGTGGCCATGCCCAGTTCGATTGGGAACAGCGGGGCGGAAATGGCGCCCGCCAGGCCGGCCAGCGCCGCGCCCACGCCGAACACGGCGCTGCGGATGGTGGCGGCCGGCAGGCCCAGGATGCGCACCATCTCGCCGTCGCTGCTGGCGGCGCGGACCAGCATGCCGAAGGTGCTTTTCTCCAGCACGAAGAAGAGCGCGGCGGAAACCAGCAGGCCGAAGGCGATCACGAACAGCCGGTAGACGGGGATGGTGCTGCCGGCCAGCTCGACGGTGCCCGCCAGCGGCGCCGGCATCGGCGTTTCCTGGTAGCCCAGGCCCCAGACGATCTTGACCGCTTCGCTGATGACGAGGATGAAGCCGAAGGTCAGGATCAGCTGGTAGAAGTGGGGGCGGGCGTAGAGCGGGCGCAGGGCCAGGCGCTCCATCGCGACGCCGACCAGGCCGACGCCGACCGTCGCCACGGCCAGGCCGGCCACGAAGGAGCCGGTGCGCAATTGGATGTCGAAGGCGAGATAGGCGCCCAGCATGTACAGCGCGCCGTGGGCGAAATTGATGACGCCCAGCATGCCGAAGATTAGCGTAAGGCCGGACGCCAGCAGGAACAGCAGCATTCCCAGGCTCAGGCCGATGATCACGGTGGACATGGCAGATATCCGTCAGGCGGCGCGCGGGCGCGCCGGGGGAAAGGCCGGCCCCCGCGGGGGCCGGCCGGTGTATCGGGAGCGGGGCGTCAGCCTGCGCAGGCCTCGAAGACCTGGTCGGGCGGGAATACGCGGACGATGTCCATCACGTAGGCGGGCTGCGGCGGCTTGCCGGCTTCCACCACGCCCCACAGGCCGTTCTGCATGGCCTGGTGGTCGCAGGCGCGCATGCTCTTCTTTCCTTCCACGGAGTTCTCGCGCACGCTGCCGGCGAACGCCTCGACCCACTTTTCCCGGTCCCAGGTGCCGGTCTTGTCGACCACGTCCAGCCACCAGCTCATGCCGTCGTAGGCCTCGCCCGCGGCGGCGGAGGGGAACTCGTTGTACTTCTTGCGGAAGGCCTCGACGAAGGCCTTGTTGGCGTCGTTCTCGACCGTGAAGTGGTAGCGCACGCCGGACTGCACGCCCACCGACGTGGGGCCCACGCCGGCCGCCATGGTCTCGTCCGCGATGACGGGGCCGAAGATCTTGCGGGTCTTGCCCAGCTCGATCTGGCCGGCCTGCTTCACCATGGTGACGGCGTCCGAGCCGGTCATGAAGAGCGCCACGCCGTCGGCGTTGGAGCGGGCGATCTTGTCGGCGATCGACGAGTAGTCGCGGTTGCCCAGCGGCGGGAAGTCGGCGCCAACGATTTCGATGCCGGCCTTCTCGGCCTCCCGGCGGTACCACTCCCAGCTGTCGCGCGTGGCCTGGTAGTCGGCCGTGACGCCGTAGATGCGCTTGAGCTTCTGTTCCTTGGTGTAGGCCAGCGCCATCCGTTGTTCCATGCCCAGCGTGTTGGAGGTGCGGAACGTGTAGCGCGAGCCGCCCGGGACCGTGATCTTGTCGTCGGCGGACATGGTGACCAGGTGCGGGATCTTGCGCTGCTTGGCGATGTTCATGATCGCCAGCGTGCTGGCGGAACTGACCGCGCCGAAGATCATCTGCGAACCGTCGGAGATGAGGCGGGTGGTTTTCTGCACGGCGGGCTGCGGCTTGGTTTCGTCGTCTTCCCAGGTGACCTGGATGGGCTTGCCCAGCACTTTGCCGCCGCGCTGCTCGATGGCGATGGTGACGCCCTTGCGCATGTCTTCGCCAAAGATGCCGTAGGTGCCCGACAGCGAAACCACGCCGCCGATCTTGAACGTGTCCGGGTCGGCGGCGCGCGCGCTGGTCGCGAACAGGGCGCAGAGCGCCAGCAGGCCGCTTGCGGCGGAACTCCATGTCTTCATTTTTCGTCTCCACGTATTTTTCATTATGGCTCGTAATGTTTTACGTAGCTCAGTTGATATACTACGGCCGAGCCTGTGATCTAAATAATTGGGGTATACCCGCGATCAGGGAGATGAAAAAGCGCCGCCCCAGGGCCGGAGAGGCGCCTGGGGCGGAATCGGGAGTGGTCAAGAAAGGGTCCTGCGGGGGGCCGGGGCGCTCCGGCCGGGGCCTCTACACGGCCAGCTCCATGCTGCGCGTCACTTCTTCCTGCACGCGTTCCCAGATGGCCCGCTTCAGTTCCACGAAGCGCGGCGACAGTTGCACGTCGGCGCTGCGCGGATGGGGCAGGTCGTTGTGGATGTCCTGCACGATGCGGCCGGGCTTGGAGCCCATGACGGCCATGCGGGTGGACAGGGTCGGCGCCTCGTCGATCGAGTGCGTGACGAAGACGATGAAGCTGTAGCGGTTCATCGCTGGGGGCCGGGCAGCAACGGGGGCGCGATTCAGCGCTGGCGCGCGGCGGTCCGGTCCAGGGCGGCGCGCACCAGCCCTTCCACGACCGGGATCACCTTCTCGGCCAGGTCCTCGCGATAGCCGTAGGGATGCGTTTCGTCCATGTAGGTGGACTGGCACATTTCCAGCTGGATGGCGTGGACGTTGTCTGCCGGCGCGCCGTAGTGGCGCGTGATGTAGCCGCCCTTGAAGCGGCCGTTGACGGCCCAGGTGTAGGCCGAACAGTCGCGCAGGCCGTCCTCGACCGCAGCCAGGATGTCGGGCGCGCAGGCGGCGCCGTCGGCGGTGCCGATGTTCAGGTCGGGCAGCTTGCCTTCGAACAAGCGGGGCAGCACGCTGGCGATCGAATGGGCTTCCCACAGCAGCACCGTGCCGTGCTCGGCCTTGATGCGGTCCAGCTCTTCCCGCAGCTTGGCGTGATAGGGCTGCCAGTAGGTCTGCAGCCGGTGGGCGCGTTCGGCGTCCGTCGGCACGGCGTCGTTCAGGTAGAGGGCGTCGCCGCGGAAGGTCTGCGTCGGGCACAGACCGGTCTTGGTCTGGCCCGGATACAGGCTTTCGTCATTGGGCGGGCGGTTCAGGTCCACCACGTAGCGCGAATAGCGCGCGCCCAGGATCGAGGCGCCCATGGCCTCGGCGTAGCGGTACAGCGTGTCCAGGTGCCAGTCGGTGTCGCCCGACTCCAGGCCGACGGGGGTCATCTGCGCGCGCTGCGCATCGGGGATCTGACTGCCCAGGTGGGGGATGGAAATGAGCAGCGGAGCGGTGCCGCGGCGGAATTGGTAAATATCGCTCAAGAAAGACTCCGGGGGAAAAGACGGGCGCCGCGGGCGGCTTGCGGGGATATGCTAGGCAGCGTCCTTGGGTATCCGGTATTGCATTACGAACTGCAATGCTGATCATCATAAGGGATGATGCAAATCAGAGTCGGCGGCCCACGGCGGGCCCGCGCTCCAGGCGCGCGCGATGCCATCGATCAGGAGGCGCACCTTGGGCGCCAGGTGGCGGCGGTGGGGATAGACGGCGCATACCGGCGCGCCGGCGGGCGCGACGGATTCCAGCACCGCCACCAGGCGGCCGGCCCGCAGGTCCGCGCCGACCAGGAAGGCGCCCAGCTGGGCGATGCCTTCGCCCGCCAGCGCCGCGTCGCGCAAGGCTTCCGTATTGCCCATCCGCAGCCGTCCCGCCACCTGCACCTGGCGTTCCTGTCCGGCGGCCGCGTAGCGCCAGGGCACCAGCGCCCCGGCGTGGGTAAAGGCCAGGGTCTGGTGGCGGGCCAGGTCGTCCGGGGCGGCGGGGGCGCCGTGGCGGTCCAGGTAGCCCGGCGAGGCGCAGGTGATCAGGCGGTGCGGCGCCAGCACCCGCCGCACCAGCCGGCTGTCGGTCTCGCCGCCGATGCGGATCGCCACGTCGACGCCGTCGCGCACCAGGTCGATGTAGTCGTCCGAGAAGCTGACGTCCGCCTCCACGCCGGGCCATTCCCTCAGGTAGTCGCGCAGCAGCGGCATGACGTGCAGCCGGCCCAGCGATACCGGCAGGTCCACGCGCAGCCGTCCCCGCGGCGCCTGCTTGCGGCTGTCCATGGCATCGGCCGCGTTCTCCACTTCGGCCAGGATGCGCAGCGCGTGCTCGTAGAAGACGCGGCCCTCGTCGCTGAGGCTGACGCTGCGGGTACTGCGATGGAGCAGCCGCGCGCCCAGGCCCTGTTCCAGGCGGGCGATGCACTTGCCGATGGCGGACCGGGACAGGCCCAGTTTCTCGGCCGCCGCGGTGAAGCTCTGCGCGTCGGCCACGCGCACGAAGGCCAGCAGGTCTCCGACGTGATCCAGACGGGCGGCGGGCAGCGGAGGATTGCGCACGATTCGTCCCTGATGTTTATCGAATAGCCTACTTTATCAGCTGGCTGGAAACAGTAGAGTGTTCAAGGGTCGGCCCGGCTCGGGCCTTTCCTGGAATCTCTCGACATGACCCGCGGCGCCTTTTCCCCGTCCTCCACGCCCGAACCGCCGCCCGCCTCGGGCGCGCGGCATTCCTGGCTGGCCGTCACGGCCGTCGGCATGGCCACGTTCTGCGTCGTCACGACCGAAATGCTGCCGGTGGGGCTGTTCGTCCCGATCACCGCGGCGCTGGACGTCTCGGTGGGCATGGGCGGCTTCATGCTGTTCGTGCCCGCCATCCTGGCGGCGCTGTTCGCGCCGCTGGTGGTGGTGGGGGCGAAGGGGGCGGACCGGCGCGCCATGCTTTGCGGCCTGCTGGCGCTGCTGGCGGGGGCGAACGCCGCCAGCGCGCTGGCGCCCAGCATGCCGTGGTTCCTGGCGGCGCGCGTGCTGGTGGGTTTCTGCATCGGCGGCGTCTGGGCGATCGCGGGCGGACTGGCGGCTCGGCTGGCCGCGCCTGAGAGAGCGGGGCTGGCGACCGCCATCATTTTCGGCGGCGTGGCGGTGGCTTCCGTGCTGGGCGTGCCGCTGGGCGCGTTCATCGGCGGCCTGGCGGGATGGCGCGCGGCCTTCGGCGCCATGGCGGCGTTGTGCGCGGGCGTGCTGCTGCTGAATCTGCTGAGCCTGCCGCCGCTGCCCGCCGAGCGCAGGCTGAGCGCGCGCCAGCTGGCGTCGCAACTGGCCAATCCCGCCTTGCGGCGGGGCCTGCTCATTACGCTGTGCCTGGTCGCGGGCCATTTCATGGCCTACACCTATGTGCGGCCGCTGCTGCAATCCCAAGCGGGATTCGGGCCGGCCTGGATCGGGCCGCTGCTCTTCGCCTATGGCGCGGCCGGCGTGGCCGGCAATTTCGCCGCCGGGATCGCCGCGGCCCGCCGTCCCGCCGCGACGCTGCGGGCCATCGCGGCCGGGCTTTTCGCGACCTTGCTGCTGCTGGGCGCGCTGGGCGGCCACGGTCCGGCGGCCGTGGTTCTGCTGCTCGCGTGGGGATTGGCGTACGGCGGCGTGTCGGTGGCGTTGCAGACCTGGATGATGCAGGCGGCGCCGCGGGCCGTCGAAGCGGCCACCGCGCTGTTCGTGGCGGTGTTCAACCTGGGCATCGCCGCCGGCTCCCTGCTGGGCGTGCCCAGCGTGGACGCCCTGGGCCTGCAGGCCAATCTGTGGCTGGCCGCCGCGTGCATGCTGGCGCCGCTGGCGATATTGGCCCGGGCAGGGGGGCCTTGCGCCGCGCGGCCGGCCGGGAGCGCCTAGGCGCGGAAGGCGCGCAGCAGGGTGTCCACCCCGTAGCGGCAGGCGGCCAGGTGTTCGGCATCGGGGCCGCCGACGCTGCCGCCGGACAGCCGGGCATGGGAAGCGATGCCGTTGATCAGGTTGCCCAGCGTGAGCGCGGCGCGGCGCGGATCGTCGATGCGCAACTCGCCGCGTTCGCAGGCATCGCGCAGGCAGTGTTCGAGCGGCGCGTGGATCTGGGTTTCCACGGCCTGCCGCAGCGCTTCGGCCAATTGCGGCATGCGATGGCATTCCGATACCAGCAGGCGATACAAGGCCACGGACCTGGGCTGGAGCGCGTAGTCCAGCAGGCGCACGGCCAGTTCGTGCAGCGCGGTGTCGACGGGCGGTTCCAGCACGGTATCCGGGAACACGGCGGCGCGCAGTCCGTCCAGCTCATGCTGCAGCACGGCTGCCAGCAGGCCTTCCTTGTTGCCGAACAATTGATAGGCGGTGGCCGCCGAGCCTCCGGCCTGCTGGAGCACGCGCTGGATCGAGGTCTGCGCATAGCCGTGTTCCAGCAGCGATTGCGCGGCCGCGTCGAGCAGGCGCGCGCGCCGCGCTTCGCCTTTTCCGGTCAGCGGACGCGCCGTCGGACCGTGGGAAACCGTGTTCACTTCGTCCTCCTGCCTCCGGCCCTGCCGGGGCGGTCATGGGGCCGGCCAATCGGGCCAGGCGTGTAATGTATAGTACATTACACCGTTGAGCAATTCATGCGCCGCCGCCGGGCACGGGCCGCGCATCTCGCATAAAGGCGGCCGCGATGACCGACGACCTCGTCCAATTGGGCAAGCTGGTGAGCTTGGGGCTGGCCCTCATGCTGCCGCTGGCCAACCCCCTGACTTCCATGACGCTGCTGCTGTCCCTGGGCCAGCACATTCCCTACAAGGAGCGCGAGCGCCAGGTGACGCAGGCGGCGTTCTATGTGGTCGCCATCATGGTGGTGACCTACTACGCCGGCGCCTGGATCATGCATACCTTCGGCATTTCGATCCCGGGGCTGCGCATCGCGGGCGGGCTGATCGTGGCCAGCATCGGCTTCAGCATGGTGTTCCCGTCCGGCGACACCGGCGCCTCCGAGGCCGACGTGGCCGACGCGCAGGCCAACCGCCAGGTGCCCAATATCGCGTTCGTGCCGCTGGCCCTGCCTGGGACCGCGGGGCCGGGCACCATCGCCATGATCATCAGCGGCGCGGCCTCGGTCGATTCGACGCTGGCGCACGATTACGCCCCGTGGGTGGTGGCGGTGACGCCGGTAATCGTGTTCTCCCTGCTGGGCCTGCTGTTCTGGATCTGCCTGCGATCGGCCGGCCGCATCGTGGCGGTGATCGGCCAAGGCGGGGTGGAGGCCATTTCCCGCATCATGGGCTTCCTGCTGGTGTGCATGGCGGTGCAGTTCGTCATCAACGGCGTGCTGGAAATCGTGCAGCAATATGGCGCGAGCTAGCCGCGCCGCGCCGCGGGCGCTTGCCATCGCAGGGCGCGCCGCGCTCAGTCTGTTGCTGGCATTTTCCGCGCTATGGGGCTGCCTGGCGCTGGGCTACCGGGTGCCCGCGGGCGCGGCCGTCAAGGGCGTGGCCGTGCTCGCCTGGGCCGGGCTGTGCGGGTACGCGGCGGTGGCGCTGTGGCGCGGGGGGCCGCGCCGCGCCCTCTGGGCCTATCTGATCGGGCTGGCCGCGCTGGGCGGCTGGTGGCAGACGCTGGCCCCCTCCAACGACCGGGTGTGGGCCGACGACGTGGCGAGGACGCTGCGGGGCAGCGTCGCGGGGTCGGTCGTCACGCTGGAAAACGTGCGCAACTTCGATTGGCAGCCGGACACCGATGCCCGCTACACGCCGCGCTGGGAAACCGCGCGCTACGACCTCGACCAGCTCGCGTCCGTGGACATGGTCCTGTCGTACTGGGGCAGCCCGGCCATCGCGCACACGCTCGTGTCCTTCGGTTTCCGCGACGGCCGCCAGGTCGTGTTCTCGGTCGAGATCCGCAAGGAACGCGGCGAACAGTTCTCCGAGATCGGCGGCTTCTTCAAACAGTTCGAACTGAGCGTCGTCGCCGCGCAAGAGCGCGACATTCTCTACGTGCGGGCGGGGCCGCGCGCCGAGCGCGTGTATCGCTACCCGGTCGGCATGCCCGTGCCCGCCATGCGCGAACTGTTCCTGTCCTACGTGCGCACCGCCAACGAACTGGCCGATACGCCGCGCTTCTACCATACGGTGACGGCCAACTGCACCACGCTGGTCTACAGCATGGTGCGCGCCATCGTTCCGGGCTTGCCCATGGACTACCGCATCCTGCTGTCGGGCTACTTGCCGGAGTACCTGTACGAGCAGGGCGGGCTGGACCGCGGCCAGCCGTTGGCGGCGCTGCGCGAGCAGGCGTTCATCGGCGCGCCGGCCCGGCCGGGGCCGGACCCGGTCGAGTTTTCCCGCGCCATCCGCCACGCGGCGCCCGCCAGGAGCGCGCCATGATGGCGGTGCCAGGCCGCGGCCAGGCGGCGGGGCTGCGGGGCGTTGCCGTCCTGGCGGCGTTGCTGTGCGCGGGCTGCGCGGGCGTCAAGGTGTCTTCCGTCAGCACGCAGGACTACATCGCCCAGCGGCGTGGCGACGTGCTCACCACCGGCCGGCTCAGCGCGTCGGCGCGCGAGGCCATGGCCGTGCTGGGCCTGAACGCGCAGGCCTGCCTCAAGGACCGCGACGCCTGCACCCGGTCGCTGGCGGAGACGGACGGGCTGGATAGCGAGCGGCGCCTGGCCACGCTGTCCGAAGTCTGGCTGATGGATGCCCTGGCGGCCGAAAAGCAGCGGCCCGCCGGCAAGGCGGAAAAGGATCAGCTGCTGGATGCGTATCTGCAGACCGCGCGGGCCGCCTATGCGTATCTGTTCTTCACGCCGCGCTCGCCCAGCGACCGCGCCTTCGAGGACCGGCAGACCCAGGTGCGCGACTACTACAACTACGCCGTGCAGCAGGCCGTCACGCGCCTGTTCGAGCAGTATCGCGGCCGTCCGCCCGAGCCGGGCCTCGCCGTGGCCGCGGGCCCCTGGCAGGTGCGGGGCGAGATGTCGGAAGTCAAGCTTGCCCGCGGCTTGCGCCTGCCGCTGGACCTGGTGCCCGCTTCCACCCTGACGTTCCAGGGCCTGCGCAGCATGTACCGCCGCGACGGCTTCGGCGCCGAACTGGTGGCGGTCACGGCCCGGCGCGTGAACGACGCCGATACCTTCAAGACGCCGTACAGCGAAACGCCGTTCCCGGCGGTGACGGCCATCCTGAGCTTTCCCGGCGACACGCTGGAACAGGTGATGGCCACGCGGGAGGCCACCCTGACCGGATACGATCCCTACCGGCGCGACGCCGTGCAATTGGGCGGCATCCAGGTGCCCCTGGCCGCGAATTTCACCTCGGGCTACGGCCTGTGGCTCGCGCGTTCCGGCTTCGCCACGCAGGCCCTGCGCAATGTGCTGGGCAGCGAGGAGGGCATCGAGGCGCCGCACGTGTACCTGTTGCAGCCCTACGATCCGGGCCGGCGCATCATCATCATGCTGCATGGCCTGGCGAGCAGCCCGGAGGCCTGGATCAACGTGGCCAATGAGGTGCTGGGCGACGAGACGCTGCGCCAGCATTACCAGATCTGGCAGATCTATTACCCCACCAACGCGCCGCTGGCGGTGAACAACCGCGCCATCCGCGACGCGCTGGGCCAGACCATGGCGCATTTCGACCCCGCCGGCACGGCCCAGTCCTCGCGCGATGCCGTGGTCATCGGCCACAGCATGGGCGGCGTGCTGAGCCGGCTGCTGGTGTCCTCGTCCGGCACGGTGCTGTGGGACGCGCTGCGCGACCAGGGCCGGCTGGACGACGCCCGTCTCCAACAGGCGCATGCCGAGTTCGATCCGTTCCTGAGCTTCGACGCCTTCCCCGGCATCACGCGGGCGGTGTTCATCGCGGCGCCTCACCGGGGCACGCCCTTCGCCGAGAACACGCTGTCGCGCTGGCTGTCCAACCTGATCACGCTGCCGGCCGCGGTGGTCGGGAAGTTCGCCAGGCTCAGCCGCCTGGCCGGCCCGGACGGCGCTCCGCCGCCTGAATCCCCGGTCCGCGTGCCCAACGGCGTGGACAACCTGAGCGAGAACGACCGCTACATCCAGCTGACCGCCGGAATGCCGATTTCGCCGTCGGTGCGCTATCACAGCATCATCGCGAACGACACGCCCGGCGTGCCGCTGGCCGACTCGGACGACGGCCTGGTGCCTTACCGCAGCGCGCACCTGGACGGCGCCGAATCCGAGAAAATCATCCGCTATTCGCACAGCGTGCAAGAGACGCCGCAGGCGATTCTGGAACTGCGCCGCATCCTGAGGCTGCAGTTGGGGCAGGGGGCGCCATGACGTCCTGGCTGATCATCGGCGTCGTGGGCATCGCCGTCGGCGGGCTGGGCGCGGCGTTGCTGCGCCACCCCGGCATCGTGTTCTACGACTGGATCGCGACGCGGGCCGGCGAACGGCGCGCGCGCCGGCTAGCGTCCCGGCCTGTCGAGGCCCAGATGGCCGCGCAGGGTGTCGTGTTCGTATTCCCTGCGGAACAGCCCGCGGCGTTGCAGCACGGGGATCACCTGCTCGACGAAGTCGTCGATGCCTCCGGGCAGCGAGGGCGGCATCAGGTTGAAGCCGTCGGCTCCCTGGTTGCGATACCAGTGCTCCATCCGGTCGGCGATCTGTTCGGGCGTGCCGACCATGGTGCAGTGGCCGCCGCCGGCCGCCAGCCAGCCGAGCAACTGGCGGACGGTGGGCTGCTCGGTCTCGATGATGCGCAGGATGGTCGCGTACCGGCCCTGCGGTCCCTTGAACTCCGATAAGGGGGGCAGGGGCGGCACCGGCGCGTCCAGCTCCCAGCCCGAGCAGTCCTGCAGCACGAACATGCCCAGTTGGCGCAGCGACGCGTCGCTGGGCAGCAGTTCGTCCAGCTCGCGCTGCTTGGCGCGGGCCTCGGCCTCGGTCGAGCCGACATAGGTGACCAGCCCCGGCATGATGGGCACGAAGGCCTCGCGGCCGGCGGCCAGCACCCGCTGCTTGATGTCGCGGTAATAGGCCTGGGCGGCGGGCAAATCGTAGGCGACGGCATAAATGGCCTCGGCGCGTCTGGCGGCTAGGTCGCGGCCCTGGTCGGAGGCGCCGGCCTGGAAGAGCACGGGATGGCCCTGGGGCGGGCGCGGCACGGTCAGGGGGCCGTCGACCAGGAAGTGCTCGCCGTGGTGATCGATCTTGCGCACGCGGTCGGGCACGCCGTAGTTCCCGCCGCGGTCGATGGCCAGGGCGTCGTCGCTCCACGAATCGAACAGCCGAAGCGCGACGTCCACGAATTCTTCGGCGCGCGCATAGCGCCAGTCGTGCCCGGGCATGGACGGGTAGCCGTGGTTGCGCGCCTCGGCGTCGAACATCGAGGTGACCACGTTCCAGCCCATGCGCCCGCCGGATATGTGATCCAGCGAGGCGACCATGCGGGCCGCGTGGAAGGGCGTGAAAAAGGTGCTCGATACCGTGCTGATCAGGCCGATGCGCGTGGTGGCGCGGGCGAGGGCGGCCATGGTGGTCAGCGGCTCCAGGTACCAGCGCGGCCCGTCGCCGATGTTGTCGACCGACTGGCCGTCGGCGAAGAAGATGGCGTCGAGTTTGCCGCGTTCGGCGGTGCGGGCCAGTTCCTCGTAATAGCGGATGTCGCCCAGGCGCTCGACGGGGGAGTCCGGGTGGCGCCAGGCGGCGCGGTGATGGCCGCAAGCGAAAATGAACAGATTCAGGTGCAACATGGCGGTCGGTGTCCGGCGCGGCCGGCGGCTGGGAAGGCTGAAAACGGGGGCGGGCTCGGCGCGCCCGCGGGCGGAGACGCGCAAGGGGTGCCGCAAGCGGGCGAACTTAGCATAAATGCGGGCGGGGGGCGCGCGCCAGCGCGCCTGCGCAAAGGCGTTGACATTGCCGCGCCGCTCTCCTAACCTTGCGGCACTTCCTGGGGGAGCCCTGATGGGCTGAGATTCCGCGCTGCCGCGGTAACCCTTTGAACCTGATCCGGGTAATGCCGGCGAAGGGAAGGACACCGCAAGACTCGCGCGCCCTCCCTAGACTTCCATTCATCTTGCGGCCCCCCTTGGTCGGGCGGGGCCGTCGCGTTGCGCGTCCGGCTGCCCGCCGGAAGCGGGAGGACCGATTCCCATGCTGACCCAATCCGTCGCCCTGATGTGGCTGCTGCTGTTCTCCGGCGGTTTCGCGGTGGCGAGCGTCCTGTACACCCGGCGCAAGCGGGGCACGCTGGAAGACTACATCGTGGCCCGCAACAGCCAGGGGCCGGTCGGCACCATCCTGACGCTGATGGCGTCCACGCTGGGCGCATGGATCCTGTTCTCGCCCGCGCAGGCGGCAACCTGGGGCGGCCTGGCGGCCGTGATCGGCTACGCGCTGGGATCGATGTCGCCGCGGCTGGTGATGATCCCGCTGGGGCGCCGCATGCGCGAACTGATCCCGCACGGGCATACCCTCACCGAATTCCTGATGGCCCGCTACGGCCGCCCCATGTACGGGCTGGCGCTGTTCATCATGCTGTTCTATCTCTTCATCGCGCTGTCGGCCGAGGTCACGGCGATCGCCAAGCTGGTCACCATGCTGGCGCCCGTGCCCTTGTGGGCCACGGCGGCCATCGTGATGGGCACCACCTTGCTCTACACCACCTACGGCGGCCTGCGCTCGTCCATCTTCACCGACCAGGTGCAGATGATGGTGATCGTGCCCTTGCTGGTGATCCTGTGCGTGGTCGGCTGGCAGGCGGCGGGCGGGGCGCTGCCCACCATCGAGGCGCTGCAGGCCAAGGCGCCGCAGCTGCTGGACCTGACCGACCCGGTCGGCGTGAAGGCCGGCCTGACGTTCTTCGTGGCCATCCTGCTGACCGGCATTTTCCACCAGGGCAACTGGCAGCGCATCTATGCCGCGCGCGACGCGCGCTCCATGCGCAACGGCTTCCTGCTGGGCGGCGTGCTGGTCGCGCCCTTCATTTTCCTGATGGGCCTGTTCGGCCTGGCCTTCGTGGGCCTGGCCCCGCAGGGCGACAGCTCCATTGCGCTGTTCAGCGTCATCATGCCGCATGCGCCGGCCTGGTTCGTGATCGCCCTGATCCCGCTGGGCCTGTCGCTGGTCATGAGCACGGCGGATACGGCGATCAGCGCCGTGTCCAGCATCATCGCGGTCGATCTGCGCCGCCTCATGCCCAATGCCGGATCCATGACCATGAAGCGCCTGGCGCGCTGGCTGGTGCTGTTGATGGCCATCCCGGTGATGATCGTGGCCTCGCAGGGCTACAGCGTGCTGTACCTGTTCCTGCTGGCCGACCTGCTGTGCTCGGCGGCGGCATTCCCGGTGTTCTACGGCCTCTTCAGCCGCAAGCACGACGGCCTGACCGCCACCACCGCCACGATCACCGGCCTGCTCGCCGGCCTGTATTACTTCCCGGCGCCTGGCGACAAGCCGACCTTTCTGCTGGAGTCCTTCCTGCTCGCCGCGCTGGTGCCGGTGATCACGACCGTCGTGATGCGCTTCCTGCTGCGCGGCCGCAAGGAGTTCGATTTCGCGACCCTGAGCGCCGCCGTGCGCAGGCTGGATCAGGACACGGTCTGATCCGGACGATCAGGGAAAAAAAGCGGCGCCTCCGGGGCGCCGCTTTTGCATTCCGGCCCGGAGCCGGTCAGCGCGCAATCCGCACCGAATCCGCGCTCCGGACGGATTCGCCGTGGAAGACGGCCTCGATGTTGTTGCCGTCCGGATCCAGCACGAACGCCGCGTAGTAGCCGGGATGGTAGGAACGCTCGCCCGGCGCGCCGTTGTCCCGGCCGCCATGCGCCATCGCGGCCATGTAGAAGGCGTCCACCATCGCCCGGTCGCGCGCCTGGAACGCCAGGTGATGGCGCCCGGTCAAGCGGCCTTCCACTTCGTCGCTGTCGACGGACCCGATGAACAGCTCGTCCGCCCAGAAGTTGTGCTCGTCGGAGCCGCCCACGGGTATGCCCAAGGCCTCGAAGACCGCGCCATAGAACGCCTTGCTGGCGGCCAGGTCGCGGACGACCAGCCCGATGTGGTCTATCAAACGGCCGCGGTGGAGTTCTCGTGTCGCCATGAAACGCTCCCGATGATGAGGGTCGACGGACTGTACCACCGCGCCTTCCTCCGGCGGGCGTACTCACTTTTCGCCGGTGAGCATACTCAATATGAGGTATGCGCCCAGCGGCGCAATGGCATTACATGTGATGGGACCCGGATGACGCTTCCCGTCCACGTCCGCGACAACCCCGGAGCCTGGGCGGTCCCTGCCGGCTGGCGGCTGTTCTCCTTTTCGAGGAAAGGCGAGATGACAAAAGCTCAAGAACGAATTGCCGTTTTCATCTTCGGGGTGGTGTTCGTCATCGCGCTCTTGATCCTGGCCGTCGCGGTCCGGGAGCCGACCCCTCTTCAATATCAGGTCTTCAACGTCGTGCTCGCCCTGGCGGCGGCCGGGGTGGCCGCGATGCTGCCCGGCTTCATCGAGGCCAATCTGCCGAAATGGGCCAGGGCCGGCGGCTCCTTGGCGGTGTTCTTGCTGGTTCTACAGAAGGGGCCTGCCAGCCTGGTCGTGCCTCCTCCTCCGGAGCCTCTCAAGGGCACCGTCATTCTGCGCGACGGATTCAGCTTCTTCGACCAGAGCGGCTATCAGTTCGTGTCCAAGGCCATCGTGGCCTGGAACGCCGGGCTGGCCGACATTCTGGCGGCAAAGCAACCGAAAAGCGCGATAACCGGTTTCTTCCTGCCCTACGACGCCGGAGACTTCAAACATCCCGATTGGGACAAGAACGCGTCGGCCGGCATTCAGGAAATGATGGTTGCGAACCTGGGCGCGGTGAACGAATGCCCTACGGGCGGCTACCAGCACCACTGGTTCCAGCCCAAGAAGGGCGGCATCTACTGTGTCCGGTCCCGGGATGGCAAGCACTATGCGGTCATTCGCGTGGACACCGTCGACAACGATCGCATCGGGTTCGATTTCATTTTCCAGCCGAGCGGGTCCGCCAAATTCTGACGTTTGCAGGACGACCCCGCATGGCATCCGCTATGCGTGGGCATTGGACGTAGCCGTTCCGCGGGGCGGTTTTTTCTTCATGTTCAACGGAGGTTGTATGGTCAAGCTCCTTCAGCGAGGCGCGACGGGTTACTTTGTCACCCAGTGGCAGGTTTTTCTACGAGGCCAGGGCTATCCGCTCAATTCCTCGGAAACCTTCGACGACGATACGGTCGAAGCAACCAGGCAATTCCAGACGAAGCACGGACTGGAACCCGACGGTATCGTCGGCAACAGAACCCTGGGCAAGGCGATGTCCCTGGGCCTGGAGATCGTGGAGTTTGCCGAGACACAGGCCGGATATCCTCCCAGGCCGTCGTTTCGTCCCTTGGTCAACAATGCGGAACGCCAGCAGGTTTTCGGCCCCTTGGCATTCGTGCCCGCGCCCACTCGCGACAATCCGGAGAGAATAAGAATCACGAACGGATGGGACGCCAGCAATATCGTGGATGTCGTGGTTCCGCAGCTTCGAGGAAAGGAGGGGGCAAATGCCCGCGGCGTCGTACAGTTCCATCGAAAGGTCGCGGAGCAGTTGTCGGCGCTATGGAAAGCGTTCGAGGACAGGGGCTTGCTCGATCTGGTGCTGACTTATAGCGGCGCCTATGATCCCCGTTTCGTGAGGGGCAAGGCTGCCGATCAGGTGCTCTCGAACCATGCCTTCGGCACGGCTTTCGACATCAATTACACGTGGAACAAGCTGGGCGCGGAACCCGCGACGGAGGGCGCCCGAGGCAGCGTCTACAAGCTGGTGCCCGTCGCTCATGAGTTTGGCTTCTATTGGGGCGGCCACTTCACCCGCAGGGACGGGATGCACTTCGAAGTCGCCAAGATCCTTTGAGCCGGGGCGGCCAGGATTATTCCGATTCATTAGCGGGTAACAAAATCTGTCTACTCTGCATGGCTTTCCATCAGGAGCCATACGAGCAATGTCCCAGCCGTTCAGCCCCACGGGCACCCGCCGCCGCTTTCCCCGCGCCATCCTGGCCGCCACCCTTGCCGCCAGTCTGCTGGCCGCCTGCGGCGGCGATGACGACGACGACAACAACAGTTCCAGGCCTCCGGAAGCCGGCGTTCCGCCGGTTACGACGCCGCCGGTCACGACCTCGCCCGTCACCGATACGCCGGTCACCGAACGGACGTTCCTGCCCAACGCCGGCACCCTGCATGGCTCGGCCGACGCGTCGACCGCTATCGCGCTGGACGCCAACTGGATGGTCGTCGCCGACGACGAAGCGAACGTGCTGCGCGTCTACCCGCGCCAGGGCGGCGCGGCGGTCCTGGAGTGGGACTTCTCCGTCGAAGGTCCGGCGCTGCCCAAGGAACTGGACGTCGAAGCCAGCACCGTGATCGGCAATCTGGCGTTCTTCCTCGGATCGCACGGCAATAGCAAGGATGGCGGCGACGCGGTCGCCGAGCGCGGCCATATGTTCGCCGTCGAAATCAGCGGCACCGGCAGCGACACCCGGTTCTCCTATGTGGGCATATTCTCGCAACTGGAACAGCAGTTGGTTGCCTGGGATAGCGGCAACCTGCACGGACAGGGCGTCGACTATTTCGGCTTCGCGCGCTCGACCGCCGCGGGCCTGGCGCCGGAACGCGTAGACGGCTTCGCCATCGAAGGCGCCGCCACGGCTCCCGACGGCAAAACGCTGTGGCTGGGTTTCCGCGCTCCGCAAATGGACGGCGACGTCCGCAACCGCGCGCTCATCGTCCCGGTGCTCAACCCGCTGGAACTGGTGACGGGCAAGGCCAGCCAGGCCGGCTTCGGCACGCCCATCGAACTCAACCTGGGCGGGCGCGGCATCCGCTCCATGGCCCGCGGCGCCGACGGGCAGTACCTGATCCTGGCCGGCCCGGCGGGCGCCGCCAGCCGCCAGGCCGCGCGCAACTTCGCGCTGTATGCCTGGAGCGGCATCGCCGCCGACGCGCCGCGTGAAATCGCCAACAACATCGAAGCCATGCGCGCCGCCAGCGGCGGCAGCCTGGAGGCCATCGTCGAAGTGGCCGGCCCGGTCGCGGCGGGGACGCCCGTGCAACTGCTGATGGACAACGGCGATACCGTATTCGCCGGCACGAGTTCCGCGGCCAAGGACCTGCCCGAGGCCGAGCAACGTTTCCTGGGCGTGAGCTTCAACCTGGCCGATCTGCGCGCCACCACTTCGGGCCCGGCGCTGGCGGACAGCACGCCGGCCGACGACCGCCAGGGCGTCAACGTCGATACCCGCCTGCTGTTCCGCTTCGACCAGGGCGTCGCCCTGGGCCAGGGGAGCGTTACCTTGCGCCGCGCGGACGGCTCCCTGGTCGAGCGGTTTTCGGCCCGCGCGACGCCGGCCCGCATCAAGGCCGAATACAACCAGGTCACCATCAAGCCCTCCGTCCCCCTGGACTACAGCACCGGCTACTACGTGGAGATCGATGCGGACGCCATTCTCGGCCACGCCGGCCTGGCCTATCCCGGGCTGCACGGCGGCACCGCGCTCGACTTCCGCACGGCCGGCGTGCCGACGCCGCTGGCCGCGGGCGACGTGCTCTTCGTCGGCGCCAACGCCGAAGCTCCCGACGCCTTCGCCTTCATGCTGATGAAGGCCGTGGACGGCGGCACCCGCGTCCAGTTCACCGACCGCGACCGCGGCAAAGGCGGCATCCAGGAATTCGAAGGCCTGACCAACGAAACCGCCATGGACTGGACGGCCGACCGCTACCTCCCGGCCGGCACCATCGTCACCATCGCCACCGACGTGACGGGCAATCCGGAAACCGACATCGGCTTTACCGTCGGCGCCCCGGGCGGCCTGGGCAAGGAAGAAACCATCTATGCCATGACCGGCGCCGTCATCGACGGCCTGGGCGACGGCACGGCTGGAGAAATCAGCAGCGTGGGCACCTTCCTGGCCAGCATCACGCTGGGCGGCGGCAAGGACAACGTCATCCCGCCGTCGCTGGACGCCGCCGGCACCGCCTTCCGTTTCACCGTCACGCCGACCAACCAGACCAGCGCCATCTATGCGGGGCCGCTGGGCACGCAGGATATCCCGGCGCTTGCCGGGCGCATCAGCGATCCGGCCAACTGGCAGATCCGGTACAAGCCGGAAGCGGGCTTCCCCCTGGTCAACGGCAGCCTGTTCGGCAACCGCGCGCCTTAACCCGGGTCGCCCTCGGGCGATGCGCCGCGCCTGACGCGACGGGTTCCGGTTCCCGGCGGGGAGCCGGAAGCCGTCGGCGCAGCGGGCCTGACCGTCTTGCGCTCGACCAGCACGCACGGCACGACGATGTCGCGCGCCGGGGCCTGGCCGGACATCCGTTCGCGCAGCAGGGTCACCGCGGCGTCCACCATGGGTTCCACGCGCTGGCAGACGGTGGTCAGCTGGTAGGCGCCCCAGGCCGCCTGCGGCACGTCGTCGAAGCCGATCACGCCCACGTCTTCGGGAATGCGCAAGCCCAGCTCCAGCCGCAGCACGTCCATGGCCGCGATCGCCATGTGGTCGTTGGCGACGAAGACGGCGTCCGGCCGGTCGGCGCGGTCGAACAGGCGCCGCACGGCATCCTGCGCGCCCGCGAAGCTGTAGTTGCCCGTGTCGCGACAGGCCGCGCGCGTGCCGAGCTCGGCCAGCGCCTGATTGAAACCCCGCTCGCGCTCCCTGCTGGTGGAGGAATCCTCCAGCCCCGCCAGGAATGCAATGCGCCGGTACCCACGGGCCACCAGCAACTCGGCCGCCATGCGGCCGCCGGCGGCATTGTCGGAGGTGACCGACCCGGTGGCGTAGCGCGCCAGGCCGGCCAGATCCGAAATGCGGTTGAACTGCACCACCGGCACGCCCACGTCCAGGCAGCTTTTCGCCAATGTGGGCGACAGCATGGCCGACGCCAGCACGATCCCGTCGACCTGGTATTGCAGGATGTCGGCCAGCACGCCGTCCGCGCCTTCGTCGATGTTCGCGATGAACATCAGCACGTGGTAGCCCTCTTTCTGCAGTTTCTGCGACAGCTTTTCGATCACCAGCGGATAGAACTGGTTCTCCAGGTAGCTCATGACCAGCGCCACGATCCGGCTCTGGCGCGTGATCAGGCTGCGAGCCAGCGCGTTGGGCCGGTAGCCCAGGCGCTGGGCGGCCGCCAGCACTTTGCGCCGCATTTCCTCGGACACGCTGGCGCCGGG
Organism: Achromobacter denitrificans NBRC 15125; assembly: GCF_001571365.1. Taxonomy (GTDB): domain Bacteria; phylum Pseudomonadota; class Gammaproteobacteria; order Burkholderiales; family Burkholderiaceae_B; genus Achromobacter; species Achromobacter denitrificans. Next base: position 162,089 of record NZ_BCTQ01000004.1, read on the forward strand.
CGTGAAGGTACGGCTGACGGCCGACTGGGACACCTGTGCCAGGTCGGCCACATCCTGTGCGCGGGGGGCGGTTTTCATGCGGCGGTCCAACCTCCGTCCAGCATCAGCGCGCTGCCGGTCATCAGGCTGGACGCATCGCTGGCCAGGAACACGGCGGCGCCCATGATTTCATCGAGCCGGCCCACGCGGCCCAAGGCAATCCGCTCGCAGACCCATTGCCGGAAACCGGGAGCGTCGAACATGGCCGATGTCATGGGGGTTTCGATAAAGGTGGGGCAGATTGTATTCACCCGGACGCCATGGGCGCCCAATTCCCAGGCCAGGGCCTTGGTCATGCCTTCCATGGCATGCTTGCTGGCGCAATACAGCACGCGGCGCGGGCTGCCGACGTGCCCCATCTGCGACGAAACATTGATGAGCGAACCCGGCCGCCGCGCCGCGAGCAGCCGGCGCGCCACCGCGCGGCTGACGTACAGCGCCGCCTTGACGTTCAGGTCGAATATCGCATCGATGTCCTGGTCCGTCTGCTCGACCAGGGGCGCCGGCCGGTTCATGCCCGCGTTATTGACCAGGATATCGTAGGGCGCGGCATCCGCGACGGCGGCGTCCACGTCGGCCGGCCGGGTCACGTCCAGCACGGAAAAGTCGCAAGACACCCGTTCCTGGCGCAGCGCCTTGCAGACGTTCTGCAACTCCGCCTCGCGGCGAGCCGCCACCGTGACGTGGGCGCCGGCCCGGCCCAGCGCGGCGGCAATGGCCAGGCCGATGCCGCCGCTGCCGCCCGTCACCAGCGCGCGTTTCCCGTCCAGCCGGAAACTGGGGCTAGCAGGCAGTTCGATCATGCCCGTTCCTTTACCGGTTCGTACCAGGGCAGGTCGGGGCGGTTGCCATAGCGGCGCACGCGGATATTGGCCTGCTCGCCGTGCCCCGCGAAGTTCTCCATGTGGCACAGGCGAGAGCAGTATTCGCCCATGGCCGCGCTGGCCTCGTCGGTCAGCACGCGCTGGTAGGTGCAGGTCTTCAGGAACTTGCCCACCCACAGGCCGCCGGTGTAGCGCGCGTTGCGGTTGGTGGGAAGCGTGTGGTTGGTGCCGATGACCTTGTCGCCGAAACTGACGTTGGTGCGCGGCCCCAGGAACAGCGCGCCGTAGTTGGTCATGTTGTTCAGGAAATAATCGGGCTCGCGCGTCATGACCTGGACGTGCTCGAACGCCAGTTCGTCGGCCACCCGCAGCATTTCTTCCTGGGTGTCGCACACGATGACTTCGCCGCAGTCCGCCCAGCTTTGCCGGGCGATGGCCGCCGTGGGCAGTATCGTCAGCTGGCGTTCCACTTCGGCCAGCGTGTCCTTGGCCAGTTGTTCGCTATTGGTCAGCAGCACGGCGGGGGAGGTCGGGCCATGTTCCGCCTGGCCGAGCAGGTCGACGGCGCACAATTCGCCGTCGACGCTGTCGTCGGCAATGACCAGCGTTTCGGTGGGGCCGGCGAACAGATCGATCCCCACGCGGCCATACAGCTGGCGCTTGGCCTCGGCGACGAACATATTGCCCGGCCCCACCAGCATGTCCACCGGCGCGACGCTGGAGGTGCCCACGGCCATGGCCACCACGGCCTGCACGCCGCCCAGCACCAGGATTTCATCGGCGCCCGCCATGTCCATCGCCGTGACGATGGCCGGATGCGGCTTGCCTTGATACGGCGGCGCCGTGGACACGATGCGCTTTACGCCGGCCACTTTGGCCGTCAGCACGCTCATGTGGGCCGAGGCCAGCAGGGGATATTTCCCGCCCGGGATGTAGCAACCCACCGCATTCACCGGAATGTGCTTGTGGCCCAGCACCACGCCGGGATAGGTCTCGACTTCCACATCCTGCATCGCATCGCGCTGGATCTGCGCGAAGTTGCGGACCTGCTTCTGCGCGAAAGCGATGTCTTCGATTTCGCGGGCGGACAGCTGCTTGCGCGCCGCCTCGATCTCGCCGCGCGACAGGCGGAAATCGCTGGGATCCCAATTGTCGAACTTGCGGCTGTATTCGCGAACGGCCTCGTCGCCGTCTTTTTCGATGTGGCGGATGATGCCTTCGACCGTGGCTCGCACCTTGGCGTCGTCGTCGGTTTTGACCTCGGCCGTGCGGCCGCGTTTCAGGTATCGGATCATGATGAGGGTGCCCTGCTCAGACAGTGGATGATGGAACGGAGGGGCTCCACAGTCAGAGCTTTGCATGCGTATGCAAATAAGGGAAAACCCCTGATGTCGCGCGCCGCAATCATGCCTGCGCGATCAGCGGGAAAACCCCGATAGAACGAGATGTCGACTTCGATAGAATCCGTATTCACTGTCCAATAAACGTCGTTCGGACATCGCAAACCCCCATTAATCCCCATTTTCTCGCCTTGGTCTTCTGTTTCCAGCGCAGCGAGAGCAAAAAATTATGCCCACAACTGAATACGTATTCAATCCATCTGAAATAGATGTGCTGTTGAAGCAACCCTTGGGTGCGAAGCTTCCCGAAGTCGACCGGGCCGAAGGCGTTTACCTCTACGACACGGACGGCCGCAACTATCTGGATGGCTCCGGCGGCGCCATGACCGTTTCGATCGGCCATGGCGTGCGGCCGGTGCTGGAGGCCATGCGCGAGCAGGCCGAACGCGTGTGTTTCACCTACCGTTCGCACTTCACCAGCGCGGCCGCGGAATCCCTGGCGGCCGCGTTGACGGACCTCGCGCCGCCCGGCGTGACCCACGCTTTCTTCGTCAATAGCGGATCCGAGGCCACCGAGCTGGCGCTGCGCACCGCCCAGCAATACTGGCGCGACCGCGGCCAGCCCGGCAAAACCCACGTGCTGGGCCGGGCCATCAGCTACCACGGCATGACGATGGGCGCGCTGTCCATGTCCGGCCATAACGCCCGCCGGGCCGACTACGGCAACCTGCTGCACACGTTCGCGGTGGCGCCGCCGCCGTATCCCTATCGCTTTCCGCTGGAGGGCAACGATGCCGACGGCCACGGCGCCATGGTGTGGGACCGCATCATCCGCGAATACGGCGCGGAAAAGGTCGCGGCCATCATCGTCGAACCCGTGGTGGGCGCGGCCGGCGGCGCGCTGACGCCGCCCATCGGGTACCTGCGCGCCTTGCGCGACATCTGCGACCGCCACGACATACTGCTGATTTCCGATGAGGTCATCACCGGCATGGGGCGCACCGGGAAATGGTTTGCCTGCGAGCACGACGGCGTGTCGCCGGACATGATCGCCACCGGCAAGGGCATGACCTCGGGCTACACCCCCATGGGCGCGGTGCTGTTCCACGAACGCATCATTTCCGCATTCGCCGCCACCGGCAAGACCGTGCCGTTCGGCCACACGTTCAGCGCAAACCCGCTCAGCGCCGCGACCTGCGGGGCAGTGCTGAAGTACATGCGCGACCAGGACGTGCTGAAAAACGTCGCCGCCCGGGGCAAGCAGCTGGAAGCCGGCCTGCGCCGCCTGGCGCAGCGCTATCCGTGGATGGCCGACGTCCGCGGCCGCGGCCTGCTGTGGGGCTTCGAGTTCGTGACCGATCCGCAATCCCGCACCCCGCCGGATCCGGCGCTGAATGCCAACGCGCTGTTCACCGCGCATTGCTTCCGGGCCGGCCTGATCGTCTACACCGCCGGCATCGCGCCGCTGAACAACGCCACCTTGCTGGCGCCGCCCTTGGTGATCACCGAGGCGGAAATGGACGACCTGCTTGCCCGCCTGGAAGCCGGGATGATCAGTTTCGCCTCTGAAATGGGATTCACCGCATGACCGCCGCCCGCGAGGCGCCCAGCAACCCTCGCGGGCGCATCCGCAACTGAAGCAGCAATACCCACCATCCTGGCCAAGCACATTACACGCCGGGCGGATTGCCCGGCATTTCAAGGGGAACATAATGATTTCAGGCAAAGGTATCGATCGCCGCACCGTACTGAAAGCGGGCGTCGCCGCATTGGGCTCGTCGCTGTCGGGAATTTCCTGGGGCCAGGGGGCCGGCGACAGTTTGACGATGGGCATCATCTCCCAGCAGACGGGCACGTTCGCGTATGCGGGCGATCTGGTGCTGAAGGGCGCGAAGCTGGCCGTCGAAGAACGCGGCGGGAGCATCCTCGGCAACAAGATCAACCTGGTGGTGCGCGATGACGAAGGCAAGCCGGCCGTGGGGGTGCGCCGCCTGACCGAGGCGATCTCGTCGGACAAGCTGCGCTATTTCGCCGGCAACTTCTCAAGCGCGGTCGGACTGGCCGAGCTGGAAGTCGCGCGCCAGGAAAAGGTCTTGCAGTATGCGGCGGGCGGCACCGAGGACATCACGGGATCGCGTTGCAGCCCGTATACGTTCCAGTGGTCGGCCAACGCGTACACGGCGCTGCGCGCCACGCTGGAGTACGTCAGCAAGACCATGCCGGACAAGAAGAAGATCTACACCATCACGGCGGACTACGCGTTTGGCCAATCGCTGCTGCGCTACGCGCAGGTGGCGGCCAAGGAACTCGGCCTGGAACTGGTCGGCAACGACAACCACCCATCGGGCGAGCGCCAATTCACCCAGTACTTCACGAAGGCCCTGTCGACGCGGCCCGACCTGATCTGCCTGCTGACGGCCGGCGCGGACGCCGTCTCGGCGGTTCGCCAGTTCCACAGCTTCGGCGTGAAGACCGTGCAGCTGGTGGGGCCGTGGACGCTGGAGATCGAACAGATGCAGGAGCTGTCGCCCGCGATGCTCAACGGCATGATCCTGGGCTTGAACTACTACCAGGACATCGACACGCCGGTGAACAAGGCCTTCGTCGAGCGCTATCTGAAGGCATACAAGACGGTGCCGTCCTACGCCGCGGCGTATGGCTACGACTCGATGCGCACGCTGTTCCTGGCCATGGAGAAGGCCAACAGCGTCGAGGTGGAGACGGTGATCAAGACGCTGGAAGGCATGCGGTACGACAGCATCTTCGGCCCCACGCATATCGACGCCCGCACGCACCAGACCGTGCGGCCGTACTACGTCGTGAAATGCAAGGCGCCCGATGCCATGAAGAACAAGTTCGACATGGCCGCCATCGTGTCGCAAGGCGAAAGTCCGCAGCCGCCCGAACTGAACCAGTGCAAGCGCACGGTGTGAGTTCGTTTGTGTACGACACCAGGCGCGCGGGCGCCTGGGATTAATCCACATCAAGGCCAACCATGATTTCTTTGTTAGCCGCGCAACTCCTGAACGGGTTGGCGATAGGCATGATCTACGCGCTGACCGCGTTCGGGCTATCCATCATCAAAGGGCTGCTGAATGTGCCCAACTTCGCGCATGGCGCTTTTTACGCCCTGGGCGCCTACATCTGCTTCGCCGCCATGCAGGTCGGCATGCCGTTCGGGCTGGCATTGCTGACCGCCTTCGTGGCGCCCGCGCTGGTCGGCATCGTCGTCGAGAAGCTGGGCGTGGCCCGCCTGATGAGCGGACCTTATCTGTATCAGCTGCTGTTCCTGTTCGGCACGGCCCTCGTCCTGGAGCAACTGATCATCATCATCTGGGGCACGGTCGGGCTGAGCGTCCAGCCGCCGGAATTCCTGCAGGGCGCTTTCGACCTGGGATTCACCTGGCTTCCCAAGTACCTGGTGTTCAACGGCGTCATGGCCGCGCTGACCATCGCCGTGGTCTGGCTGCTGATCGAGCGCACCCGCCTGGGGTCGCAGATACGGGCCGGCATCGACAAACGCGAAATGGCGCAGTGCCTGGGGATAGACGTGTCCCGCCTGGTGACCGCCGGGTTCGCCCTGGGCTCGGGCCTGGCGGGCCTGTCGGGCGGCCTCGTGCTGCCGCTGCTGGGCGCGAACGCGACCATGGGGTCGGACATGCTGTCGATCGCTTTCGTGGTCCTGGTCATCGGCGGCCTGGGATCCTTGTACGGCGCGCTGGCGGCCGGCATCCTGGTGGGCATCATCCAGAGCGTGTCGTCCGTCTTCGTGCCGTCGGCCAGCACGGTGCTGATCTACGTGGCCATGGTCGCCACCTTGATGATTCGTCCCCAGGGACTGTTCGGGGAACGCTGATGCAAAGCAAACCTTCTACCTATCTGATGTCGGCCATCGCTGCAATCGTCGCCATCGCGGCGCCGCTGTGCATGCCGATCAATATCGCCACCGAGATCATGATCTTCGGCGTCTTCGCCCTGGCGACCTACCTGCTGATCAGCGTGGCCGGTCTTTATTCCTTCGGCCAGGCCGCGTTCTTCGGCGTGGGCGGCTATGTCGCGGGGTACGTGTACATCCACACGGACCTTCCGCTGATAGCGGGCCTGGCGCTGGCGGCGCTGGGCAGCGGGCTGGTCGCCCTGGCGGTCGGGATGATGAGCACCAAGCGGACGGGCATCTATTTCATGATGCTGACCTTCGCCTTCAATCAGATGATCTATTACCTCGCATACAGCTGGCACAGCGTGACCGGCGGCGAGGATGGCCTGGGGGGCATACGCAGGCCGGACATCTCCATCCCCGGCATCGGCACGATCGACATCTCCAATCATGTGAATTTCTACATCCTGGCCGCCGTGGTGTTCGTCGCCGTATTCGCGGGCCTGTATCAACTGATAAACAGTCCGCTCGGGCTGGTGCTGAACGCCGCCAGGCAGAACGCCCGCCGCACGGCCTCCTTGGGGTTTTCCGTCTACCGGGCGCAGTTGCTGGCCTTCGTGATCGCGGGCGCGACTTCGGGCGTGGCCGGCGCCTTGTTCGCGATGCTCTACCGCATCATGCCGATCGACGCGATCGCCTGGACCAACTCCGGCACGGCGGTCTTCATGGTGATCATCGGCGGCATGTCGTCGATCTTCGGGCCGGTCATCGGCGCGGCGATCTTCATCTGGCTGCAGGGCTTCTTCAGCGTCATCTGGGCGCGGTGGCCGCTGCTGTTCGGCCTCTTCATCATCTTCGTGGTGCTGTTCCTGAAAGGCGGCGCCATTGAATTGTTCGATCGCGTGCGCCGCCTGTTCGGCTCCCGGGCGCAGGAAAGGAGCGTGTCATGAACGCAGCGACCAGCACGTCGACCTACGCCTTCGAGGCCCGCCAGGTCACCAAGAAATTCGGCGCCAACGTGGTCATCGAAGACCTGTCCATCGGCTTCGAACCCGGCATGCTGCACAGCATCCTGGGCCCCAACGGCGCCGGCAAGACCACGCTGTTCAATCTGCTGACCCGCGATCTGCCGGTGACCAGCGGGGAGATCCTGCTGAAAGGCTCCCCCGTCACCAATCTGAAGCCCCATCAGATCGCGCGGCGCGGGGTGGGGCGTTCGTACCAGATTTCCAGCGTGTACCTGGACCTGACCTTCCTGGAGAACGTCTGGCTGGCCGCCTACCGCGCCGCCCATGGCGGGCGCACCGGGTGGTGGCGCAACGTGTGCAGCTACGACTCGCTGCGCGTCCAGGCCAGCGAGCTGCTGACGACGCTGGGCCTGGGGCAATACGAAGACACCTTGGCGAAGTCGGTGTCCTACGGCGACCAGCGCCTGCTGGAAATTGCCGTGACGCTGGCCACGCGGCCCCAGATACTGCTGCTGGACGAGCCCACGGCCGGCCTGTCGCAGCGCGAAACCGAAAGGGTCAAGGCGTTCATCGCATCGATAAAGCCGGACTACACCATTGTGATGATCGAACACAAGATGAACGTGGTGATGGAAATTTCCGACCGCATTCACGTCATGAGCCGCGGCGCGCTGATCGCCGCCGGCACGGCGGAAGAAATTTCAAAGAACCAGGCTGTCCACGCCGCCTACTTCGGACTCTGAAAATGCTGCTACAGATCGGCTCGATCAATACGTTCTACGGCCCCAGCCAGGCCATACACGGCGTGTCCTTCGACATCGGCAACCGCGAAGTGGTGGCCCTGCTGGGCCGCAACGGCGCGGGCAAGTCCACGACGCTGCGGTCCATCATGGGCCTGAATCCGGTCGCGAGCGGCAGGATCACCTTCGACGGCAAGGACATTTCGCGCCAGCCGCCGCAGGCCATCTCCAGGCTGGGCATTACCCTGGTTCCGGAAACCCGGGACCCCTTCGTCTTGCTGACGGTGAAAGAGAACATCATGCTCGGGTACCGCCCGGGGTCTCCCTACACCCTGGACCGGCTGATGGATTTGTTCCCCTTGCTGGCGGAGCTGCTCAAGAAGAAGGGCGGCGAACTGTCCGGAGGCCAGCAGCAGATGATGGTGATGGCGCGCGGCCTGGCCATGGGGCCCCGGGTGCTGTTGCTGGACGAACCCTCGCAGGGTCTGGCGCCCATCATGGTGAAAGCCGTGTCCAACGTGCTCAAGCAGTTGAAGGGCGAAGACCTGACCTTGTTGCTGGTCGAACAAAACCTGAGCATGGCGCTTGAAATCGCCGACCGCGTGGTCGTGCTGGAAAACGGCAGCGTGGCCGACACCTTCACCAGCGAGGAGGGCCGAGCGAACCCCGGCCGCCTCGAACAATATCTTGCCGTGCACTGAGCGCCGCGCGCACCCACCGTACTCACTCCGAATCGATGAACACACCTGCCATGCATCCTCCTATCCTGGGTTACGTCACGCCGCTTAGCGCGCAACCCGGCCAGACCCTGTCGTTTCGCATCAGTTCGGCGGGCGGCCAGCCGTTTACCGCGCGCGTCCTGCGCATCCATTGCGCCGATCCCAATCCGGACGGGCCGGGCATGCAGCTGGAACCGGTCGATTTCCCGCTGCAGGCCAGTTACGCGGGACGGGAAATGGCGGTCCATCCCGGGGCCTGCGCGCTGGCGGCGCTCGATCCGGCCGCCCAGGGCGATGCGAAACACGTCGAGCTGCGCCTGTTGACCAAGCCGACGCGGGTTCAGGGCGGGCCGCAGGTGCTGGCCAGCCTGCAGGATGCGTCGGCGGCCCAAGGCGTGGCCCTGGCCCTGGAGGACGGCGAATGGGTCGTCCTGGCGCGTCAGGAGCCCGGGGCGGCGCCTGTCGCGCTGCGCACCGGCCTGCGCGCCACGCAGGATCGCTGGCAATCGGTCTCGCTGCATCTTGCATTGGCCGAGCGCCGCGTGACGGTGCGGGTGGGGCCCGCGGCCACCGCCATTCCCGGGGCCGGGCCGGCCTTGCCGGCGCAAGAGGCGACGCTGGATGCCGGCGCCGCGCGGTTCGACGGGCAGCCGTTCACCCATCTTTGCCTGGGCGCCTTGTGGCAGGGCCATCCCGGCCAGGGCTACAACGGCCTGATCGAAGCCCCGGCGCTGTCCGCCGGCGGGCAGGCGTCGTCCTTGCGGTTGCTGGCCCAGTGGAACCTGGCCGACGCCATGCAGGAATCGTCCGTGCCCGGCGCGCAGCCCGGCATGCCCGCGCTGACGCTGGTCAACACGCCGGTGCGCGCCGTCCGGTCGTCGCGCTGGTCCGGCCTGAACCTGAACTGGAAGGAAGCGCCGGACGAGTATGCCGCCATGTACTTTCATGCCGACGCGTTGACCGATTGCGGCTGGGAGGAGAGCGTCAGCCTGCGCATTCCCCCGGGCATGCCTTCCGGCGTGTACGGATTGGAAGTCGCGCACCCCGAGGGCAGCGACACGATTCCGTTCTACGTGACGCCCGTCGGGGACGGCCCGCGCGCGCGCGTGCTGTTCCTGGCGCCGACCCTGACCTACCAGGCCTATGCGAACCATGCCCGGGGCAACTACGCGGGCCCGTTGGCCGAGCGCATCGCGCAATGGGGCGCCTATCCGCACAACCCCGACGTGGTGACGCAGTTCGGCGCGTCCACTTACAACCGGCACGAAGACATGGCCGGCATCAGCCTGTCGTCGCGCCTGCGCCCGATATTGACGATGCGCCCGGGCTATCTGACGTTTCCGGATCCCAAGGGGTCGGGCCTGAGGCACTTTCCGGCGGATTCGCACCTGACGCAGTGGCTGCGCGAAAAAGGGTTCGACTACGACGTGATCACCGACGAGGACCTGGACGACCAGGGCCTGGATGCCCTGCGCCCCTACGACGTGGTGCTGACCGGCTCGCACCCGGAGTACCACACGCGCCGCATGATCGAAGCCCTGGTGGCGTACCGCGAAGGCGGCGGATACCTGATGTACCTGGGCGCCAACGGCTTTTACTGGAAGATCGCCCGGCCCGCGGCCGCGCCCCACCTGCTGGAGATCCGGCGCGCCGAAGGCGGCATCCGGGCCTGGGCCAGCGAACCGGGGGAGTACTACCACCAGCTCGATGGCGGCTACGGCGGCATGTGGCGCCGCAACGGCATCGCCCCGCAATGCACGGGCGGCGTCGGCTTTGCCGTGCAGGGGGGATTCGAAGGCATCGGTTACCGGCGCACGCCGGAGTCCTACGATCCGGACGTGGCGTGGCTGTTCGAGGGCGTGGAAGGCGAAACCTACGGCGATTTCGGCCTGTCCGGCGGCGGCGCGGCCGGGTTCGAGCTGGACCAGGTGGTGCCGGAGCTGGGCTCGCCCGCGTACCTGAAGATCGTCGGTATTTCGGACGGCCATGGGCCTAGCTTTAGAATAGCGCCCGAAGAGATCCTGACGTGGACCATCGCCGCGTCGATTCCCCGCAAATACGAAGGCGTGCACGCCCATATGGCCGTCGGTGTGGCCGAGCAGGGCGGCGGGCTGTTTGCGGCGGGCTCGATCACCTTCCTGGGCAGCTTGTTGCACAACGGGTGCAACAACAATGTCTCGCGCATCGTCGAAAACTGCTTGCGTCATTTCCTGTCGATCTCGTTGGCGAAGCGCGGCGCCGACTGTGCACCTCTTTGATCGGAAAACCAGAAGGCGTGAAAAAGAAAGCTCCTACACAGAAAGACGTGGCCAAGTTCGCGGGCGTGTCCCAGGCCGCCGTGTCCCGGTTCATCTCGGGCAAGGGCGCCATTTCGCAGGAAGTCCGCGAGAAGATCCTGAAGGTCGTCGATCTGGTCGATTACCAGCCCAATCCGCTGGCGCGCGGCTTGAGCAGCGGCAAGTTCAACATCATTGCCATCGTCATGGCCAACATTACCAATCCCTGGTATCCGGTCGTGCTGGAGCTGATCACGCGGGAACTGCATCGGCGGGGCCTGCAGACGCTGCTGTTCAACGCCACGCCGCCGCAGACGGTCGACGATCTGATGCCGCTGGTGCTGCAGTACCGGGTGCGCGGCGTCATCATCACGACGGCGTCGCTGACGACCCTGGGCGCGGACCTCTGCGTCAAGCAAGGCGTGCCCGTGGTCATGTTCAACCGGTATGCGCAAACCGGCAACGGGCATTCCGTGTCCACCGACAACATCGGCGGCGGCCGGCTGGCCGCCGACGTGCTGCTGGAGTCCGGGAGCAAGGTGCTGGGCTACCTGGGCGGCATGCCGTCGGTGTCCACCAATCGGGACCGGCGCACCGGATTCCTGGAGCGCCTGGCCGAATTGGGCATGACGTCCGTGCCCGTGCTGGAAAAGGAATTCACCTATTCCTGGGGCTACGAGGCGACGCAGATGCTGCTGGCGCGCCACCCCGACATCGATGCGCTGTTCTGCGCCGACGATGAAATCGCCTCGGGCGCCATCGACGCGCTGCGCTTCGCCCTGGGCAAGCGCGTGCCGGAAGACGTGCGCGTATTCGGCTTTGACGATCATCCGGTGGCGTCCAATGCCGCCTACCAGATGACCACGATCCGCCAGCCCGTCGAAGACATGATCACCGCGGCCATCGACCTGCTGCTGCAAGACAGCGGCAAGAACGAGCGCCGCCTGCTGCCCGGGCAACTGATTTACCGAAATTCCACGCCGGAGAAACGCTGACCCGTCGCTCCTGGCGCCATTCCGTCGACTCCCGAGATGAATCCATGGCTACCGCACTTCCCCGTATCGATGTGGCACGTGAGTTTTTGGATGAGTTGTTGCGCGTCAGCGCGAGCGAGGGCGGCGGCGTCGTCCGCATCGCCTATGGGCAGGGCGAGCAGGAAGCCCACGAAGCGCTCCGGGGCATCGGCGGCAGGCACGGGTTCCCGGTGGAGCAGGATTTCGCCGGAAACACCTATGTGCGCCTGAAAGGCCGCGACAGCGCGGCCAAGTGCGTCGTCATCGGGTCGCACCTGGACTCCGTGCCGCACGGGGGCAATTACGACGGCGCCTTGGGCGTGGCGATCGGGCTGGCCGCCATTGCCGGCATCGCGGCCAGCGGCCGCATCCTGGACCGCGACGTGCTCGTCATGGGCGTGCGGGCCGAAGAAAGCTGCTATTTCCCGGCGCCGTACATCGGAAGCCGCATGGCCTTGGGCGACCTGCCGGCGCACACCTTCAACAGCCTCAAGCGCAGCGACACGGGGCGCGGCCTGGCCGATCACATGCGGGAACTGGGTTTCGATCCCGCCGCCGTGGTGCGAGGGGATCGGCATCTGTCCGCGGATACGGTCGCCTGTTATCTCGAAGCGCACATCGAACAAGGGCCCGTCCTGGAAAACGAAGGGATTCCCCTGGGCATCGTCCAGGCGATAGCCGGCGGGCCGCGCTGGCGCGAAGGGCGCATCTACGGCACGTACGCCCATGCCGGAGGCGCTCCGAAAGGCTACCGGCAGGATGCCGTCGCCGCGCTAGGCGAATTCATCCACCAGGTGAATCGGTTGTGGGACCGCTTTCACGAGGAGGGCATCTACACCCTGTTCACCTTCGGCATCATCGGCACCGTTCCCGAAATGCATACCTATAGCCGCGTGCCCGGAGAGGCCAGGTTCTGTCTCGACACGCGCTGTATCGATCCGGACATCCGCGGCCGGATCGACCGGGAAATCAAGGAGATTGCGCAAGGCATCTCCGCGCGCCATGGCGTTGTCTTCGAGTGGGGGCCGGATTCCGGGCCCAATATCTCGCCCATGGCGCCCGACATGCAGGCCGGGCTACGGTCGGCGGCGGAGCGTCTGGGCGTGCCCCACAAGGCAATGGCCAGCGGCGCGGGCCACGACGCCTCGGCCTTCGCGGACCTGGGCATCCCGTCGGCCATGCTGTTCATCAGGAACCAGAACGGCAGCCACAATCAGGATGAAACCGTGCGGATGGAAGATGTGCAGCTTGGCGCCGCGGTGCTTGCCGAGTTCCTGTGCGCGCAGTTCGATCACGCTTCGCGCGGCTGAAACATGCACTTGGTCGTACAACGAAATGCGCCGCTCTCGGACGACGACGCCGCGCGCATCGGCGCGCTGTTCCAGGCCCTGGATGGCCGCCGCATCCCGGGCGGCGGCCTGCGCTACACCCTGGCCGCCGGCGCTCCCGTCCATCGGGCGGCCATTCACGAACTGGGGCGCCAGCAGGGATTGGATACCGCGGTGATCGACGATTTCCGGCCGCTGTCGGACTTCAAGTTGATGGTGTTCGACATGGATTCGACCTTGATCAACATCGAGTGCATCGATGAGCTGGCGGACCTGGTCGGCCGCAAGCGCGAAGTCGCCCGCTTGACCGAGCAGGCCATGCAATCCGGCGCCGTCGACTATGACACCAGCCTGCGGATGCGCACGCGGCTGCTGGCCGGCTTGCCGGTCGCCACGTTTGAAAGCCTGTACGCCGAGCGGGTGCGCATCACGCCCGGCGCGCCGGCCCTGATCGCCGCCGCCAGGCAGGCCGGCCTCCGGACCGCCATCGTCTCCGGCGGCTTCGACTATTTCACGGGGCGCGTGCGCGCCGAACTGGGCCTGGACGTCGACCTGTCGAATCATCTGGAAGTGGCGGACGGGCGCCTGACCGGAGAACTGCTGGGCACATTGATCAATGCCGACGCCAAGGCCGGGCACGTCGCGCGCATGTGCCGCGAGCTGGGCGTGCCCACGTCGGACGCGATCGTGGTGGGCGACGGCGCCAATGACCTGAAGATGATGGCGTTGGCCGGCCTGTCGGTCGGCTACCGTCCCAAGCCGGTGGTGCGGGCGACGGTAAACGCGGTCATCGACCGGCTCGGGCTGGATTCCCTGCTGAACGTGCTGGGCGCTGCGGATCGGGAGGGCTTTTCATTGCCCCCATGAGCCCGCCTCTGCGAGGGCGAACCATCCTGCCCGGGCCGCTTGAGGGCCAAGTATTTGAGGGCCAAGTATCATGAGGGTCGTGCAGGATGATCCGCCAGGAGACCCCATGGAAATCAGGAATGACGCCCGGTAATTCCCGAGTCCGCCGCTTCCCCTTGAACGCGCGCGGCCGTGATTTCGCCGTGGGCGACATCCATGGCCATTTCAGCCGGCTCGATGCGGCGCTGGCCGCCGTCAGGTTCGCGCCCGATCGCGATCGACTGTTCTCCGTCGGGGACCTGGTGGACCGCGGGCCGGAATCGCGCGATGTCCTGGCGTGGCTGGATCGCCCCTGGTTTCATGCCATCTGCGGCAATCACGATCTGATGACCTTGCGGCGCGCGATGAGCGATCCGATCCCGGATGTCGATCATCGTTTGCATGGCGGCGCGTGGCTGGACGCCTGCGATGGCGACACCCAGGCGCGCATCGCGGCCCGCCTGAACGCCTTGCCGCTGGCGATCGAGGTGGAAACGCCGCAAGGCCTCGTCGGCCTGGTGCATGCCGACTTTCCCTATGACGATTGGCAAGCCATCCACGGCGCGGCGTTCAGCGCGGACGATGAGGATGCCTGCCTCTGGTCCATCGACCGCTATCGGATGCAATATGCCCAGCCCGTGCGCAACGTGCGCGCCGTGGTCCATGGGCACATGACGCTGCGCAAGCCGGCGCAACTGGGCAACGTCTACTACATCGATACCGGGGGATGGCAGGACGGCGGCAGGTTCACCTTGCTGGATCTGCACACGCTCAAGCCTTGATCGCGCAGGTTCCGAGGGTGTCCAGCCCTCGGACCGAGCGGCGGGGAAGGGGGGCAGGCCGGGGGCGCCCAGCCTTTTTTCGTGTTCGCCCGGGTTTGTGCCGAAGCCGACGAAATCAAGCGGGCACAAACAAAAAAGCCTTGGACCACATGGTGGTTCCAAGGCTTTCCGTCTGGAATTTGGTGGAGCGGAGGAGGATCGAACTCCCGACCTTCGCATTGCGAACGCGACGCTCTCCCAGCTGAGCTACCGCCCCAAAAGCAAGATCGCAACTATACATAAAGCGGAACGCGGACGCAAGCGTGGGGACCGCGTTTTTTGCTTCAGGCGAATTCCAGGGTGGCGATCACGGGGGCGTGGTCCGACGGTTGCTCGTTGCGGCGCGGTTCCTTGTCGATGGCGCAGGCGACGCAGCGCTTGACCAGCGGGGCCGACAACAGGACGTGGTCGATGCGCAGGCCGGCGTTGCGGCGGAACGCGAACTGGCGGTAATCCCACCAGCTGAAGGACTTCTCGGGCTGCTCGAACAGGCGGAACGAATCGGTCAGGCCCAGGTCGAGGAGGGCGCGGAAGGCGGCGCGCTCGGGTTCCGATACGAGCACCTGGCCTTCCCATTTCTCGGGGTTGTGCACGTCTTCGTCGGCCGGCGCCACGTTGTAGTCGCCCAGCACCGCCAGGCGCGGATACTGCTTGATCTCTTCGGCCAGCCATTTGCGCATGGCCTCGAACCATTCCAGCTTGTAGGCGTACTTGTCCGAACCCACGGATTGGCCGTTGGGACAGTAGGCGCACACGACCCGGACGTCGCCTTCCGGACCGGGGAAGGTCAGCGCGAGGACGCGCTGCTGCGGGTCTTCGTAGCCGGGGATGTTGCGTTCCATCGAGGTGCCGGGAACGCGCGAAATGATGGCGACGCCGTTGTACGTCTTCTGGCCGGCCCAGACGGCGTGGTAGCCGGCCTCGGTGAAGGCGGCTTCGGGGAACTTGTCGTCCGTGAGCTTGAGTTCCTGGATGCACAGCATGTCGACCGGATTGGCGGCGAGCCAGTCCAGCACCTGCGGCAGGCGCACGTTCAGGGAGTTCACGTTCCAGGTGGCTAATTTCATGTTTCGCGTAGACCGTTCATTGATGCGGCACTCAGGCCATCTGCGGGAATCGCGGCGCGCCGGCGGATTCCGCCGCGCGTGCCGCTCGGGCCGAGGCGCGAGGCCTGGCCGGTCGAACGTCGGATGATACCCCGCCGCCGAGCGGCCGGCGCCGCCCCTGATATGTGAGCAGGTATGTCGCCGTCCCGCCCGTGCTCCATTCGCGGGCGAAATTGCAGCCAATATACAAAATGTTCGGTTTTCCCCGCATTCCTAATACTTAAGGATTCAATGAATGGATACGCTCCTAACGGTCCCCTGAACGGAGAGCGGCATGAAATGCCTTGATTTGGAAACGGTTTCTCCCGGTGTTCCGATAGTCGGCTGGCTGCTGGACGGGCCGCAGCCCGAATTCACCGACGTGATCAGCGTTGCGCGGCGGTGGATGGCAGACGGCCGGCGCGTCACGGAAGTGATACGCGCGGAACACTGCCGGGGGGTGCCGATGGCGAGCCACGGCCGCAGTGTGATGCGCGCCTGCGGCCTCGCGGTGCGAGGCTGAAGCGCGGGAGGACCGGACATGAGAACAGGAGTGATCAGACTCAACGGCTATCGCCTGGAATACGAGCTGCGGCCGCTGGCGGCACGCCAGGGCTATGAAGCCTGGGTGCGGACCGCGCCCCACCACGAATGGACCCGCATCGGCGTGGGCGATTCGGCTTTCATCACCGAGGATGCCGCCCTCAAGGGCATCCGGTACGCCGCCGGCGAGATCAGCGCCCGCCGGCTGCAGGCCTAGCGGCCTGCGCGCGGCGCCGGCTCAGCCTTTCACCAATCCGCCGTCCACGATCAGGTTCTGGCCCGTCACGGCCCGCGACCAGGGGCTGGCGAAGAACAGCACCGCGTCGGCGAACTGCGCGGGCGTGGTGACTTCGCGCAGCGGCGTGCCCGCGGCGATCATGTCGAACACCGCGTCCGGCGTGGCGGCGGAGGCGTCGGTGGTGCGCAGCAGCCCGCCCGAAACCATATTGACGGTGATGCCGTCCGCGCCCAGCTCATGCGACAGGGTGCGGGTGAACGCCAGCAGCGCCGCCTTGGCGGCGGTGTAGTCGTGGTACGGCACCACGGGGTTCTGGACCAGGTTGGTGCCGACGTTGACGATGCGCCCGCCGCCCGCGGCGCGCATGCCCGGCAGCACGGCCTGGGTGGTGTTCAGCGCGGCGCGCACGCTGCCTTCGATCTGCGCGTTCATCTGGGCCCAGTCCAGCGTATCGGCATGGGGACGCGCATCGCCGTTGAACTGGAAGGCGGGCAGGGCGTTGTTGACGACCGTGCTGACGGGCTGGCCGAAATGCGCGGTCGCCTCCGCGACCAGGGCGGCGACGGCCGCCGGGTCGCGCACGTCGGCCCGCAGCGCCAGCGCGCGGCCGGGGGCCGTGGCGGCCAGGGCCTGGGCGCGCTCGGCGCTATTCAGATAGTTGACGACGACCTTGGCGCCTTCGCGCAGGAAGGCCTGGGCGATGGCGGCGCCCAGGCCGCGGCTCGCGCCGGTGACGATGACGAGTTGCTGGTCCAGATTCAGGGACGGGCGTTGCGATGACATGGGTTCAGGGGTTCCTGCTCAATGTTCCGGGCCGCTGTTGAGCATGCGGCTGCGGGCTTTTTCAATATGGGCGCGCATGACGTTGCGCGCGCCGTCGGCGTCCTGCTCCTGGATCAGCCGGTAGATGTGCCGGTGTTCGTCGATGGCGGCGCGGGTGCGCTTCCAGGGTTCGCTGTGAACCAGGTGGCGCATCACGTTCACCGCGTGGCTGACGTCGTACTCCAGCGATTTCAGCACCTGCACGAAGCGCTGGTTGCCGGTGGCCGCCGCGATGGCGCGATGGAAGCCGTAATCGTGGTGGTGGGCGATGGCGCCCGAGGCATCGGCTTCTTCGTAGCCGGTCAACATGCGGTCCATTTCCCGCAGGTCTTCGTCGGTGCGGCGCAAGGCGGCCAGGTAGGCGCATTCGGGTTCGATCACCATGCGCAATTCCAGGCCCTCCAGGATGTGGCCGACGCGGCGCGCCGGGTCCACCGCGGGCATGCCGCCCATCAGGTCGGGCTTGGCGCGCACGTAGGAACCCGAGCCGCGGATGGAATCCACCAGCTGGTCCTCGCGCAGGCGGTCCAGCGCCTGCCGCACGACCGGGCGCGACACCTCGAACAACGCGGCCAATTCCAGTTCGGTGGGCAGCTTGCTGCCCGGCGCGATCTTGCCGGTGGCGATGGCGTAGAACAGGCTTTCGTACACGCGCTCGGCGAAGCGCTCGGCGCGCACGTAGCCCAGGCCGGAAGCCACTTCGGCCAGCACGTCCAGTTCGGGGCGGACGCGGTTGGCCGCCTCCAGCAGCGAGGCCAGCTGCGGATCCCGCACGTTGCTCATCGGCGCGCTCCTGATTGCATGAGCCCGGGTTTGTCAGTCGCCATGACAAGTCCGGGGCGGCATTAAACCGCTGAATTATTAGGGATAACCCGAGATGGCGGAAAAATATCCTGACTCTTGGGACAAAAGCTGTCAATTCAATTGACAAGTTATCGACGGCTCCCGTACCTTGGCCCGATAGCGCAACACAGGCTACCCGCAACCGGCCGTCCGGCCGCTACTTTACTCCGCACATCGTGACTCAGAAGAACTTTATCGCCAACCAATGGGTGGCCGCCGCCACCGGTGAAACCATTCCCGTCCTGAACCCGTCCGATGGCAAGCCTTTCGAGGCGATCGCGCGCTCGGGCCAGGCCGACGTCGACCGCGCCGTGACGGCGGCCCGCGAAGCCTACGAAGGCGAGTGGGGCCAGATGGCGCCCGCCGCCCGCAGCCGCCTGCTCATGCGCATCGCCTTCGCGCTGCTGGATCGCCAGGAAGAGCTGGCCCAGCTGGAATCGGCCGACACCGGCAAGCCCATCAAGCAGGCGCGCGCCGACGCCGCCGCCGTGGCCCGCTATTTCGAGTTCTACGCCGGGGCGGTCGACAAGCTGCACGGCGAGACCATTCCCTACAACCCGGGCTTCACGGTCCTGACGGTGCGCGAGCCGCACGGCGTCACCGGCCACATCGTGCCCTGGAACTACCCCTTGCAGATCTTCGGCCGCAGCGTGGGCGCGGCGCTGGCCGCCGGCAATGCCTGCGTGGTCAAGCCCGCCGAGGACGCCTGCCTTTCGCTCTTGAAGCTGGCCGAGATCGCCGCCGAGGCGGGCCTGCCGGCCGGCGCCCTGAACATCTGCACCGGCTACGGCCACGAAGCCGGCGCGGCGCTGTCCGCGCATCCGGGCATCGACCACATTTCCTTCACCGGCTCGCCGCAGACGGGCAAGATGGTGGCGCACGCCGCCGCCGAAAACCACGTGCCGGTCACGCTGGAACTGGGCGGCAAGTCGCCCCAGATCGTGTTCGACGATGCCGACCTGGACGCCGCGCTGCCGGTGCTGCTGGCCGCCATCATCCAGAACGCCGGGCAGACCTGCTCGGCCGGCAGCCGCGTGCTGATCCAGCGCGGCGTCTATGAAACCGTGCTCAAGCGCCTGTCGGACGCGTTCTCGGCCACGGTCACCGGCCCGGCCGCGGCCGACCTGGACGTCGGTCCGCTGATCAATGCCCGCCAGCAGGACCGCGTGCGCGGCTTCCTGGCCGAAGCGGAAGGCGCCGGCATGAAGGTCGCCGCGCGCGGCAAGCTCAAGGAAGGCACGCCCGAGGCCGGCTTCTACCAGCCGCCGGTGCTGTTCCGCGACGTGCCGTCCGACAGCCGCCTGGCGCAGGAAGAAGTCTTCGGCCCGGTGCTGGCCGCCATGGTGTTCGACACCGAGGAAGAGGCGCTGGAAATCGCCAACGGCACGCTGTACGGCCTGGTGGCGGGCGTCTGGACCCGCGACGGCGGCCGCCAGTTGCGCCTGGCCCGCAAGCTGCGCGCCGGCCAGGTGTTCATCAACAACTACGGCGCCGGCGGCGGCGTCGAACTGCCGTTCGGCGGTTCGCGCCAGTCGGGCTACGGCCGCGAGAAGGGCTTCGAGGCCCTGTACGGCTTCACCACGCTGAAGACCATCGCCATCAAGCACTGAAGCCCCCGGGGCTCGGGAAGACGCCGCGGCGGACCCTGGCAAAATATCGGTTAACGTTGATGTTTTGCTTGCAGGGGCCGCCGCGCCCGCTTCCAGGATTCCCATGTTCACAGGTATTGTCCAAGGCACCGCGAAGATCGCGAAGATCTCCGACCGCGAGGGCCTGCGCACGTTTACGCTCGATTTTCCGCCCGGATTCTGCGTGGACCTGGCGGTAGGCGCCAGCGTGTCGACCGACGGCGTCTGCCTCACCGTTACCGAGCTGCTGGGCGAGAGCCGGGCCACGTTCGACGTCATGCTGCAAAGCCTGGCCATCACCACGCTGGGCAGCTACCAGGAAGGCGATCGCGCCAACGTCGAGCGCGCGGCCAAGGACGGCGCCGAGATCGGCGGCCATCCCTTGTCCGGCCACGTGGACTTCACCTCCGAAGTCCTCATGGTGAAGTCTTCGGATACCAACCGCCTGATGCGCTTCAGCATCCCCCAGGATTTCCGCAAGTACGTCTTCGCCAAGGGCTATATCGCCATCAACGGCGCGAGCTTGACGGTGTCGGAAGTCAACCGCGCCGAAGGCTGGTTCGAAGTCTGGCTGATCCCCGAAACCCGCCGCATGACGGTCTTCGAAGACAAGCAGGCGGGCGATTCCGTCAATATCGAGATCGAGCGCAGCACGCAGGTGGTGGTCGACACCGTGCGCGAAACCGTCCAGGAAAGCCTGGGCAAGCTGCAGCCGCTGCTGGAAGCCATCCTGAAGGAAAAGGGCCTGACGCTGGAGGATTTCGTCAGCCCGCAGGGCAAGCTGAAGTAGCGCGGAGGCGGGGCGCGCCGCCTCATCCGGCCAGCGGGAACGAGGTCAGGTCGGTCAGCACGCCGTTCTCCAGCGCCGCCACCGTCAGGCGTTCCACCGAACCGGGGATGTCGATAGCGCCCCGGTTCAGTTCGTCGCACAGCGATTTCATCAAGGCGCGGTTGCTGGACGAACCGATGGTGATGTGCGGCACGTAGGGGATGTCCAGGCGCAGCGCCGGCGCCAGCATCTGGCGGTACAGCGCGTCATGGAGCCGCGACAGCCGGCTGCAGCCTTCGTCGGGCACCAGGTAGGCGTATGCCTGCGCCGTGTCGGCGCCCAGCATGGCGTACCGGCACACGAAGGCGATGGGCGCCTGCGAGCGGGCGACCTCTTCCACATGCCTGAGGTAGGCCTGTTCATCGAGCCCGGCGCAGCCGAACGCCACCGTGAAATGCGCCTTGGCCAGCCGCTGCTGGCCGTCGTGCTGGCGCCGGAATTCCTCGATGAACCCGGCGTCCGCCGGGCGCAGGGTGGGATAGGCGAGCGTGAAGATCTTCTTCATTGCGCCAGTCTGCCACCCCGTTGCGCGGAAACCAAGCCGGCCTTCAGTAGGAGAACGCCTCGCCCAGGGGCTTGATGCGCATGCCCGGCCGCAGGCGCGTCCAGGGCAGGTCGGCCGGATCGGCCTGCATGGGGCCGGGGGCCTTGGCCACCAGCACCTCGTGCGCGATGGGCTGGAAGTCCGCGCGGAAGTGCACCGAGCTCTTCACGACCAGGATGCCCATTTCCTCGGGTTGCACGCCGCCCACGCGGAACAGGTTGCGGTCCAGCATCTGCGACTTGGTGGCGCTGACCACCACCCGCACGCCGCCGATGCGCAGGCAGGCCACGGCCTCCAGGTCCACGTCCATGCCGTGCATCATCGGCCCGTCGAAGCGCAGCTTGCCGGGAGACAGCGTCTCGACGGTGAACTCGCCTTCGAACGCGGCGTCTCCGGCGACGCCGGACTGGCCGCCCAGCTTGAGCCGCAGCTTGCCGCCGATCCCGGCTTCGCGGGCCTGGCGCACGGCCTCGGGGTCGTAGAACAGCCCCAGCGCGGCGTTCTGCGCGTCGGCCTCGACCAGGGCGCGCAGCATGCCCGTGGTGTTGGCGTCGCCGCCCGCGCCGGGATTGTCCTGCGTGTCCGCGATCACCACCGGGCGGGAGGCGCCCGCCGCCAGCGCCTGGGCGCGGCGCACTGCCTCGGCGGGCTCCAGGAAGTCCGGCGACCACTGCGGTTCCAGTTCCAGCACCCGTTGATAGAGCGTTTCGGTCACGCGTTCGACCGCCCCGGCGTCGGTGCCGTAGGCCCATACCACCGGGCCGCATTCGGGGAAGTCCGCCGCCGGAAAGCCCGGCGCGAAGGAGATGGAGGCCACGCCCGGCGTCTGCTCCAGCCGCGCCAGCAGTTCGTACACGCCGCGGGAGGGCTCCAGCATCGTGCACATGCCGTTGATCGGGATCAGGAAGGGCAGGCGGCGCTCGCTGCGGTGCCAGCCGCCGCCGGCGGCGATGCGGGCCTGCAGCAGCCGGGCCGCGTGCTCGCCGGTATCGGCCATGTCCACGTGCGGATAGGTGCGGAACGCGGCCAGGCCGTCGGCCGCCTGCAGCATCTGCGCGGTGACGTTGGCGTGCAGGTCCAGGCTGGCGATCACCGGCACGTCGGGCCCGACGATCTCGCGCATGCGCGCCAGCAGCTCGCCTTCGCCGTCGTCCAGGTGCTGGGCGACCATGGCGCCGTGCAGGTCGAGGTAGACGGCGTCGAAGGAGGCCGCGCGCGCGGCCTCCAGGATTTCGCCGGCGATGCGCTCGTAGGCGTCGCGGGTGACGTGGGCCGAGGGGCTGGCGCCCGCCCAGATCACGGTGCGCACCGTATGGCCCTGGGCCAGCGCCGCGTTGATGAAGCCGCCCGCGGGAATGTTGACCTCGCGCAGCGCCAGCATGTCCTCGCCGCGCACCATGGCGGGGAAGCCTTCGCCCCGGACGAAGTTCTCGTATCCCGCCAGGGAGGGCGCGAAGGTGTTGGTTTCGTGCTGGAAGCCAGCAACCAGAATATGCATGATGGGTTTCCTGTGGGTTGGGACGTCAGGCGCGGGCGGACGCATGCCGGGGAGGGCGGTTCACCAGCAACAGCAGGGCGCCGGCCACCAGCAAGGCGGAGATCACGTACAGGCCGCCGGCCAGCGAGCCGGTGGCCTCCTTGGACCAGCCGATGATCGACGGGCTGAGGAACCCGCCGAGCAGGCCGATGCTGTTGATGAGCGCGATGCCGCCGGCGGCCGCCTCGCCCTTCAGGTACTGCGAAGGGATGGCCCAGAATACCGTGTATGCGGCCCACATGAACCCCGTGGCCAGCGTGATCGCGGTCAGGGAAAGCGCGAATTGCGTCGGCGCGGCGGTGGCCACGCACAGCGCCACGCCGGCCATCAGCGCGGGAACCAGGGTGTGCCAGCGCCGTTCCTGCATCCGGTCCGAACTGCGCGCGAACCACAGCATGAAGAGGGCCGCCGCCAGGTACGGGATGGCCGAGTACAGGCCGATTTCCATGGTGTCCTGCACGCCCGCGATCTTGAGCAGGGTGGGCAGCCAGAAGCTGACGGCATAGATGCCGCAGATCAGGCAGAAATACGTGAGGGCCATGCCGTAGATGGCCGGGTCGCGCAGCACCTGCGCGAACGCGTGCTTCTGCTGCGCGCCGCGCGTGTCCAGGTCCGCGGCCAGCAGCGCCTTTTCCTCGGCGTCGAGCCAGCGGGCCTCGGCCGGCTTGTCGTCGAGGTAGCGGAAGGCGATCACGCCCAGCAGCACGCAGGGCAGGCCTTCCAGCAGGAACATCCATTGCCAGCCATCGAGCCCGTGCGCGCCCGAGAAGGACGTCATGATCCAGGCGGACACGGGGCCGCCCACGATGCCGCCGATGGGGCCGGCCAGCATCACCACCGCCATCACGCCCGCCATGCGGGACTGCGAATACCAATAGGTCAGGTAGAAGATCATCCCGGGCGCGAAGCCCGCCTCGAACACCCCCAGCATGAAGCGCAGGGCGTAGAAGCTCCACTCGCCCTGCACGAACAGCATCGAGGCCGAGGTCAGGCCCCACAGCACCATGATGCGGCTGATGGTGCGGCGCGCGCCAATGCGGGTCAGCAGGAGGTTGCTGGGCACCTCGAACAGCACGTAGCCCAGGAAGAAGATGCCTGCGCCCAGGCCGTAGACCGCGTCGGAGATGCCGACGTCCTGCTGCATCTGCAGCTTGGCGAAGCCGATGTTGATGCGGTCCAGGTAGGCGAATACGTAGCAGAGCAGCAAGAACGGCAGCAGGCGCCAGGTGATCTTGCGATAGAGGGGGGCCAGGCGCGGGTCGGCGCCCGGCGTGCTCGGGGGCTGCGGCATTGCATGTCTCCTGCGCGGGTCTGCGCCCGCGATGGCTGGGAATGAAGCCGGAAGTCTCGTGCTCCCGGCGCTGCCATTATTGGAAGCGCACGCGTTCGAAACAATGACTAAGGTGATAAATTATCGTTGCCTTGCGGGCAACGCAGGGGCGATCAACGGCCGGCGCGTCCGTGCCTGGGGAACACAGGGATATGCAGGAAATCAGCCAGGTCCGCCTGAGGTACTTCCACGAGGTCGTGGCTTGCGGGTCGATACGGGGCGCCGCCGACAAGCTCGGCACGGCCCCGTCCGTCATCAGCCGGCAGATCCAGCTGCTGGAGAAGGAACTGGGCGTGCAGCTGTTCGAGCGCCGCGCGCGCGGGCTGGCCCCCACCGAGGCGGCCGATATGCTGCTGGAGTACTACCGGGGCTGCCGCGCGCAGCAGGAACACCTGAACGCGCGCCTGCAGGAATGGCGCGGCATGCAGCGCGGCAACGTCCACCTGATGATCAGCGAAGGCTTCATCGACAGCCTGATGGAGCACGTGGTGGGGCCGTTCTGCATCGAATTTCCGCAGATCAACATCAGCGTGAACGTGGGGTCGGTGAACGAGGTGGTCGAGGCCGTGGCGACGGACGCCGCGCACATCGGGCTGGCCTACAACCCGCCCGTCGATCCGCGCCTGCGTTGCCGCGCGAGCCGCAAGCATCCCGTCTGCCTGCTGGCCGGCCGGGGCCACGCGCTGGCCAGGCGGCGCGCGCCGCTGACCATCGCCGACATCCTGCCGTATCCGTTCGCCTTGATGTCTTCGCCCTACGGGCTGCGCCAGGCGGTGGACCTGCTGGAGTTCACCGAACGCGTGCACCTGACGCCCAGCCTCACCACCAATTCGCTGCGCGTGCTCAAGCAATATGCGATGACGGGGGCGGGCGTGACGCTGATGCCCACCCTGGGCGTGCACCACGAGCTGGCCAGCGGCCAGCTCGTGGCGATCCCTATCGAGCATCCGATCCTGAGCGCGCCGGAGTGCCAGGCGCTGCTGCGC
The DNA here is from genome assembly GCF_001571365.1 of Achromobacter denitrificans NBRC 15125. Lineage (GTDB taxonomy): Bacteria > Pseudomonadota > Gammaproteobacteria > Burkholderiales > Burkholderiaceae_B > Achromobacter > Achromobacter denitrificans. The sequence goes on from NZ_BCTQ01000004.1 coordinate 187,304, forward strand.
CTGGGACGGCCGCTGTCGTCCGCCGCCAACGAGCTGGCGCGGCGGATCGAGCAGCGCCTGCCGGCGTTCGCGCAGCGCTGAGGCCGCTTAGAACGCGCTCCAGTCCTGCTGCGTGGCGGGGCGCTGGGCGGCGCCGGCCAGGGCCACCGCGGCTTCCGGCGGCGCCGGGCGGCGCGTGCCGGCGCGAGGCGCGCTGCCGCGGGGCGCGGCGTCCGCCGCGGGCGCCAGGGCGTGCCGGTCCACTTGATGGGCGGCCACGTCGATGACGTCGGGGGCGTTGATCTTGAAGATGGAGACCGCCTTGCGCAGCCCCTGCGCCTGCTCTTCCAGCGAGCCGGACGCGGCCGCGGCCTGCTCGACCAGCGCGGCGTTCTGCTGGGTGACCTCGTCCATCTGCGCGACAGCCCGGTTGACCTGGTCGATGCCGGAGGCCTGTTCCTCGGACGCGGCGGTGATCTCGCCCATGATGTCGGCCACGCGGGTCACGGACCTCACGATGTCCTGCATGGTGGCGCCGGCCCGCTCGACCTGGCCCGAGCCCGCTTCGACGGCGGCGGCCGAATCGGTGATCAGCAACTTGATTTCCTTGGCGGCCTGGGCGCTGCGCTGCGCCAGCGACCGCACCTCGCCGGCGACCACGGCGAAGCCCTTGCCCTGATCGCCCGCGCGGGCGGCCTCCACGGCGGCGTTGAGCGCCAGGATGTTGGTCTGGAAGGCGATGCCGTCGATGACCGAGACGATCTCCACGACCTTGCTGGAGCTGTCGGTGATGTTCTGCATGGTGTTGACGACTTCGGCCACCGCGGCGCTGCCGCGCTGCGCCACCTCGGAGGCGGTGCCGGCCAGCTGGTTCGCCTGGCGCGCGTTGTCGGCGTTCTGCTTCACCGTGGCGGCGATCTGTTCCATGGAGGCGGCGGTTTCCTCCAGCGAGGCGGCCTGTTCCTCGGTGCGGCTGGACAGGTCGTGGTTGCCGGCGGCGATCTGGTGGGCGCCCACGGTGATCTCTTCCACGCCCCGGTGGACCGCGGATACCGTGCGCGTCAGGCTGTCCTGCATGCGCTTGATGGCGGCGAACATCAAGCCGATCTCGTTGCTGTTGCGGACCTCGATCCGGCCGGTGAAGTCGCCTTCGGCGATCCGTTCGAAGCAGGCGCCGGCTTCCTGCAGGGGGCGCAGCACCATGCCGCGCAGGAACAGCCATGCGAGCAGGGCCAGCGCGAGGGTGATGACGACCATGGCGATGGCGATCACGCGGGCGCGCCGGTGGTCGACCTGGGCGTCCTCGACCATGCGGTTGGTGGCCTGGTCGATGAAGGCCAGGAAGTCCAGGGCGGCCTTGTTGAACGTGAGCGTGACGCTGCGCGATTGCGCGGCCTGGGCGCGGAAGGCGTCGATGTCCTGGGCGGTGAGCGCGCGGATCTGGGCGTCGATCGCGCCGCGGTAGGAAACGGCGGCCTTCTCAAGTTCGGCCACGTGGGCGCTGGCGCCTTCCAGGTGGGGCGCGCGGATGAACGCGTCCAGGCGTTCGGACGCTTCCGACTGCATCGCGATCGCGCTCTTCAGTTCGTCCGCGGCCTCGGCCTGCCGCTGCAGTTGCTGGTCCATGAAGGTGTTGGCCAGCAGCAGGCGCGCGCGCAGGAACAGCAGGTAGGCGTTGTTGAGCTCGGTGGCCTGCAGCGAATAGGCGTCGTTGACCTCGGCCAGGTTGCGGTTGCTGGTGTTCAGGCTGAGCCACGAGGCGCCGTTGGACACGAGCATGGCGCCGGACAGCAGGAATAGCAGGGCGAGTACGCAGGTGCGCACCTTGAGGTTCTGGAACATTGGATTTCCTTTAGGAGGCAGGCCCGGCGGGTCCGGCGCCTGCGGGGAAACGCCGGCTGGGCGCCGGCGGCGGGTCAGGCGTGCGAGCGCGGCCGCACTTTTTCCCAGACGTCGGCGGGGATCAGCGCGGAGAGCCATTCCTGGCGTTGACGCAGGGCGTCGTCGTTTTGCGGCGAGCCCAGGGCCTGCGCGAAATCGCCTTCGATGGAGCCGCCCAGCGATTGCTCGATCCGGGCCTGGAGTTCCGGCATGCCGTAGAGCGCGTTATGCACGCCGATCACGACCGTGCGCAGGGCCTCCAGCTGCGCGTGGCTGATCGCGACCGCGTTGGCGAGCTTGCGGACGGTGTCCGCCAGCGTGAGCAAAAGATCGCGTTCGTTCATTTCCATGGCGCCGTCCCCTTCGTGTGCGGGCGCTCGACCGAGGTGGCGCCTTGCCGCAAAAATTTTGTAAATCGTTGCAAAGGGTTGAAATATTGCGACAAGTTCCATGGCCCGGGGATAAGAATTTTCTGAAAATTCAGGGACGGGCAAGGAATAGAATGGAGCCACTTCCGGAGGTATCCATGTCGGTCATATCCGATATCAAAATTCGCCCGCTGGAGCGCGGCGACCTGCACTTCGTGCACAAGATCAACAATAACGACGTGATCATGCGCTACTGGTTCGAAGAGCCCTACGAGGCCTACGACGAACTGGTCGCCCTGTACGACCGCCACTTGCACGACCAGAACGAGCGGCGTTTCATCATCGAGCACGACACCGGCCAGCCGGCCGGCCTGGTCGAGCTGGTGGAGATCGACTACATCCACCGCCGCGCGGAATTCCAGATCATCATCGCGCCCAGCTACCAGGGCCGGGGCTACGCCAAGGCGGCGACCCGCATCGCGGTGGGCTATGCCTTCCGCGTGCTGAACCTGCACAAGGTCTATCTCGTCGTGGACAAGGACAACAGCGCCGCCGTCCATATCTACGAACGCTGCGGGTTCCGCATCGAGGGCCTGTTGAAGGAAGAGTTCTTCTCGAACGGCGCCTATCGCGATGCCTACCGCATGGCGCTGCTGCAGAAAGACCATCTGCGCGACGTGGGCCCGGGCGCGCCGGACGCGCCCGTGCTGCGCGACTGGCCGCAGGAAGAGCAGGCGGGCTGAACTCTGTCCGCCGCGAGGCGGCCCCGGCGCGCGGCCGGGGCGCCCGCCCGGAAAGGGCGGAGCGGGACACCGCGAGGAGGGCGGGTCAGGCGGGGACGCCGTCTCGGGGCTGGGCGACCCGGCCGCCCTCGCCGGCGGCGGGCGCGGCGCGCAGCAGCCGCAAGCCGTTGGCCACCACCAGCAGGCTGGCGCCCACGTCGGCGAACACGGCCATCCACAGCGTGGCGTTGCCGGTCATGGCCAGCGCCAGGAACACGGCCTTGATGCCCAGCGCCAGCGCGATGTTCTGCACCAGCACGCTGTGCGTGGCGCGAGACAGGCGCAGGAACACGCCGATCTTGCGCAGGTCGTCGTCCATCAGCGCCACGTCGGCGGTTTCGATGGCGGTGCCGGTGCCGGCCGCGCCCATGGCGAAGCCGATGTCGGCGCGGGCCAGCGCGGGGGCGTCGTTGATGCCGTCGCCCACCATGCCGACGCCGCCTTCCCGCGACAGCTTGCTCTCGATGGCGGCCAGCTTGTCCTCGGGCAGCTGATCGCCGCGGGCTTCGTCGATGCCGACCTGGCGGGCGATGGCCTGCGCCGTGGGCGTGTTGTCTCCGGTTAGCATCAGGGTGCGCACGCCCAGGGCGTGCAGGTCCGCGATGGCGGCCGCGCTGGTGGGCTTGACTGTGTCGGCCACGGCGGCCAGCGCCAGCACCCGGCTGCCGTCGGTGAGCGCGATGACGCTCTTGCCCTGGCGTTCGAGTTCTTCCATGCGCGCTTCCAGGGCCGCGCTGGCGACGCCGGCTTCGCGCATCAGGCGGAGGTTGCCCAGCTGGAAGGCCACGCCGTCGATCACGCCGGAGACGCCGCGCCCGGGCAGGGCGGCGAAGTCGGCCACGTCGAGCAAGACCTTGCCGGCCTCGCGCGCCGCGGCGGCCACGGCCAGCGATACGGGGTGGTCGGAGCGGGCGGCCAGGCTGGCGGCCACCAGCGCCGCGGGTTGGCGGCTGGAATCGGACACTTCCCAATCCTGCAGGTCGGTCTGCACCGGCTTGCCGTGGGTGAGGGTGCCGGTCTTGTCCAGCGCCAGCCACTTCAGGTTGCGGCCTTCTTCCAGGTAGACGCCGCCCTTGACCAGGATGCCGCGCCGCGACGCGGCCGTCAGGCCGCTGACGATGCTGACCGGCGTCGAAATCACCAGGGCGCAGGGGCAGGCGATGATGAGCAGCGCCAGGGCGCGGTAGATCGCGTCGTACCAGGGTTGGCTCCACAGCAGCGGAGGCGCCACGGCCACCAGGGCCGCGATGCCGACCACCACGGGCGTGTAGATGCGCGAAAAGCGGTCGATGAAGCGCTGGGTGGGCGCGCGGGCGCCCTGGGCCTGCTCCACGGCGTGGATGATGCGCGCCAGCGTGGTGTTGCCGGCCGCCGCGGTGACGCGGTATTCGAAGGAGCCGGAGGCGTTCACGGTGGCCGCGTAGACGGGATCGTCCTGGGCCTTTTCCACCGGCAGGCTTTCTCCGGTGATGGGGGATTGGTCCACGGCCGAACTGCCGCTGACGATGATGCCGTCGGCCGCGATGCGCTCGCCCGGCCGCACCCGCACGATGTCGCCCACGCGCAGGCTGGCGGCGGGCACTTCGGCCCAGCCGCCGTCGGCCTGGCGCACCGTGGCCGTTTCCGGGGCCAGGTCGAGCAGGCCGCGGATGGCGTTGCGCGCCCGGTCCAGCGAGCGGGCCTCGATCAGTTCGGCGACGTTGAACAGGAACATCACCATGGCCGCCTCCGGCCATTGGCCGATCAGCACGGCGCCGGTGACGGCGATGCTCATCAAGGCGTTGATGTTGAGGTTGCCGTTGCGCACGGCGATCCAGCCCTTGCGGTAGGTGCTGACGCCGCAGGCGAGAATGGCGGCTACCGCCAGGGCGGCGGTGAGGCCCAGCGGCCAGCCCGCGAAATGCGACAGTTCGGACAGGGCCGCGAGCGCGCCGGCACCGCCGACCTGCCACCAGTTCACGGCCTTGGCGGCGGGCGCGGGGGTGCGCGGCGCGCCGTCGGCCAGGGGTTCCGGCGTCATGTCCAGCGACCGGATGGCCGCCAGGATGCGCTCCAGCGCGCCCTCGGCGTGCACCACCGTCAGGACGCGCTGCATCAGGTTGAAGTCCAGCGCATGGACGCCATCCAGGTTGTCGAGCTTCTTGCGGATCAGCGTTTCCTCGGTGGGGCAGTCCATCTGGCCGATGCGCAGGCGCGCCAGCAACTGCCCGGGGCCGGCGCTGAGCGTGGCCGCGCCGGCGTCCGACACCGTGAACGGCTGGGCGGCGTGGTCGTGGCCGCAGCAGGCGGCCTCGGCCCGGGGCGCGGCGTGATCGTGCCCGGCATGGTCGTGGCCCTCGTGGCCATGGTCATGATCGTGGCCGTGGTCCGCATGATCGTGCTTCGCGTGATCGCGCGCCTTGTCTTCCTGTCCGCAGCAGGCGCCGCCATGTCCGGCGGGCGTATGTTGGGGTTGTTTGACCGGAGGTAAAGACATTGTCCTCTGCCTTGAAATATCCTAGTGACGCTATTGCACACCTTGGAGTTACTATAGGGTCAACCCCCCAATATCATTCGGATGCGATCCGGGAGGCAACGATGCGTATCGGCGAATTGGCCACAGCGACCGGCACCACGGTCGAAACCATCAGGTATTACGAGAAGGAAGGGCTGTTGCCCGCTCCGGAAAGAGGCCTGAACAACTACCGCAGCTACGGGCAACCGCAACTGGAGCGGCTGCGCCTGATCCGCAATTGCCGGGCGCTGGACATGACGCAGGACGAAATCCGCGCCATCCTGTCCCTGGCGGACAATCACCAGAGCGGTTGCGGCCCCATTAACGAGCTGTTCGACGAGCACATCGCGCACGTGGACGAGCGCATCGCCGAGCTCACGCAACTGAAATCCCAGCTGACCGAGCTGCGCCAGCGCTGCCTGTCGGCCCAGCCCGACGCGGAGAACTGCGGCATCCTGCACGGCCTGAACGAGATGCAGGTGGAAGAGCGTCACGAACGGCATACCCACCTGGGCTGAGTCCGCGCGATGTCCTTGCTGCGCGCCGGGGGATCGGCCCCCCGGCCGCGGCCATCGCTTATCATGAGAATATGTTTCTTTCCCATTTGCGCAGGAATCCATGACCCTTACCCAGACCGCCACGCCGCTGCACGCCCTGATTTCCCGCCGTTCCTTCAAGTTCCTCCGCGCCCCGGCGCCCAAGCCCGATGAACTCGAACAGATCCTGCAGGCCGCCATGTCGGCTCCGGACCATGGGGCGCTGCGTCCGTGGCGGTTCGTGGTGATCCGCGGCGAGGCCATCGGCAAGCTGGCCGACCTGGCGCTGGACGCGGTCAAGCGTAGCGGCGACCCGCGCATGACGCCCGAGAAGGAAAAGTCCGTGCGCGAATGGATGGCGAGCGTGCCGCTGTTCGTCGCCGTGGCGCAGAAGATCGCGCACGACAACACCAAGATCCCCGAGCAGGAGCAACTGCTGGCCACCGGCGCGGCCACCATGAACCTGCTGAACGCGGTGCACATGCTGGGCTACGCCGCGTTCTGGAGCACCGGTATCGGCACCTACGTGGAAGACGTGCAGAATGCGCTCGGCCTGGACGCGCTGGATTACCGCTTCCTGGGCTTTCTCGCCATCGGCACGCCGGCTTGCGGCGTGCCCCCGGCCAAGCGCCCGGATTACCGCGAATTCGTCACGGAGTGGAACGGTCCGGTCTGAGCGGCCTGGCTCCCGTCGTTTCCCGCGAACCGGCCCTCAGGGCCGGTTTTTTATCGCCGGGCCGCCCCAAGATAAAAGCGCCCCCTCGGGGGGCAGCAAGCGCGCGTAGCGTGCGCGGCGTGGGGGCATTTTTTATCGCCGGGCCGCCCCAAGATAAAAGCGCCCCCTCGGGGGGCAGCAAGCGCGCGTAGCGTGCGCGGCGTGGGGGCATTTTTTATCGCCGGGCCGCCCCAAGATAAAAGCGCCCCCTCGGGGGGCAGCAAGCGCGCGTAGCGTGCGCGGCGTGGGGGCATTTTTTATCGACGGCAGCCAGCCTCAGGCGTCGGCCTCGGGCGCCCGGCCGAGTTCCGGCGCGTTGGTGACCAGCATGCGGTTGAGCAGCCGCGCCAGCAGCTCGCGCTCTTGCGGCGTGAACATGGCGAGCAGGTCCTGCTCGGCCTGGGCGTGCGCGGGCATGGCTTTGTCGGCCAGGTGCTTGCCCTTGGTCGTCAGCGTGACCAGGACGCCGCGGCGGTCGGCCTTGTCCACTTCGCGGCGCACCAGGCCCTGGCCTTCCAGCCGCTTGAGGATGTTGGACAGGCCGCCCGAGCTGCACAGCAGCCGCGCCTGCAGCTGGGAGGGCGCCAGGCAGTAGGGCGCGCCGTCCACCCGCAAGGTGGTCAGCACGGCGTACTCGATGTATTTCAGGCCGAAAGGCTCCTGCGACGCGTTGATGGCGCGCAGCACCACTTCTTCGAGCCGGATCAGGCGGCCCACGACTTCCTTGCCGGAACTGTCGATGTCGGGCCGTTCGCGCCGCCACTGCGCGATGCCCCGGCCGATGAGATCGTCGTCGGGATTCAGATGCGAATAGGGCGTGGCGGCGTCGGCCGCTGCCTGCGTCGGGTTGTCGCGATGCTTCATGGATGCGTCCGGGATCGCCGGGTGGGTCCTGTCTGGAGAAGCATTTAACGCATTCCCCGGCGCCTTTGCAAGCAGCGTGAAAACCCTCATTGATAATATCTTTTCAAAAAGATAAATTTCCGAAAAGCACCAGATACCGGGGGCTGCGCTTGGCGGTTTTGTCAAAGCGGCGGCTTTCCACCCATCTTCCCGCGAGGAGGTTTCATGGACGTCAGGATTTCCAAGGCGCTGGCATGCGCCGCTGTGGTCGGCATGTTCGGTTGGGGGAGCCAGGCGCTCGCGGCCGATCTGGTGGTGGGGCTGTTCGGCGGGTCGTTCCTGGACGCGTCGCGCGAATGCCAGATCAAGGCCTTCGAAGAAAAAACCGGCGCCCGGGTGCGCACCAAGCTGGGAAGCTCGGCCCAGTTCGCCGCCGCGGTGCGCGCCACCGGCGGCAAGTCCGACTTCGACGTGGTGTACCTCGACAATTCGCTGGCCACCCAGCTCAAGAACGAGAAGCTGCTCGAACCCATCGACCGCGCCCGCCTCGCCAACGCGAAGGAGGTGGCGCCGTCGGCCTTCGACGGCGACGCTCCGTACTACGTGAGCTTCATGACGGGCTCCACGGTCATCGTCTACGACACCACGCAGGTCAAGACTCCGCCCAGGTCCTGGAACGACCTCGCGGACCCGGCCTACGCCGGCAAGCTGGCGATCGGCGACATCAGCGGCACGGCGGGCTCGCAATTCCTGCTGGCCTTGAACCGCATGCGCGGCGGCACGCTGGACAACCTGGACCCGGGGTTCGCGGCCATCGCGCCGCTGGCCAAGGCCTCGGCGCTGCTGTACACCCAGGCCGACCAGATCGTGTCCCTGTTCGAGCGCAAGGAAATCGCCGTGGCGGTCTGGTATTCGGACCGCGCGGGTTCGGCCATCGACAGCGGCCTGCCATTGGCGGTGGTCTATCCCGAAGAGGGCGCGGTGGGCATCCTGCCGTCGGTGGCGATTCCCAAGGGCAGCAAGAATCCCGAACTGGCCACGCAGTACATCGACGCGCTGCTGTCCAAGGACGTGCAGACCTGCTTCGCCGAGAAAAAGTACGCGGGGCCGGTCAACACCGAGGTCCGGCTGTCGGAGAAGGCGTCGCGCATCGTGGCGGTGGGCAAGCATTTCGACGAGCTGTGGCTGCCCGATCCGGCGGCGGTGGCGCGCGGCATGCCCGTCTGGGTGGGCCGCTGGCAGCGCGAGGTCGCGCGCTGAGGCGCCGGAACACGGGACATCATCATGCCTGCATTGACACTGGAGCGCCTGGAAAAGCGCTATGAGGGGCACACGGCCGCCGCCGGCGTATCGCTGTCCGTGAAGGACGGGGAATTCGTGTCCTTGCTGGGGCCGTCGGGCTGCGGCAAGACCACGGTGCTGCGCATGGTGGCGGGGCTGATCTCGCCGACCAGCGGCCGCATCCTGGTCGACGACCGCGACATCACCCGCCTGCCGCCGAACCGGCGCCAGGTCGGGCTGGTGTTCCAGTCCTATGCGCTGTTTCCCCACATGACCGTCTTCGAGAACGTGGCGTTCGGACTGCGCCGCCAGGGCATGGACGGGGCGTCCTTGCGGACCCGCGTCGAGCAGGCCCTGGCCAGCGTGCGCCTGTCGGGCCTGGGCGAGCGCATGCCTAAGCAGCTATCCGGCGGCCAGCAGCAGCGCGTGGCGGTGGCGCGCTCGATCGCGCCGCGCCCGAGCATCCTGCTGTTCGACGAGCCGCTGTCCAACCTGGACGCCGTGCTGCGCGACGAGATGCAGATCGAGCTCAAGCGCCTGCAGCGCGAGGTCGGCATCACGACGCTGTTCGTCACGCACGACCAGACCGAAGCCATGAGCATGTCGGACCGGGTCTGCGTGCTGGCGGGAGGCGTGGTGCAGCAGTTCGACACGCCCGAGGCCATTTACCACCGCCCGGCCACCGGCTTCGTGGCCAGCTTCATCGGCCGGCCCAACCGGCTCCAGGGCCGCCTGGCGATGGACGCCGAGGGGCCGCGGGCCGAGCTGCCGGGCGGGCATCGCCTGCCGATGGAGCGCGCCGAGGGCCTGGCCGCGGGCGACGCGCTCGACGTGGTGCTGCGCCAGGAGGACCTGTCCATACAGCTCCTGAAGGACGCCGCCGGCGCGGGCCTGCCGGGAACGATCGCGCTGCGCTCGTTCGTGGGGGCGCGGGTCCAGTACGTGGTGGCGCTGCGCGGCGGCGGAGAGCTGATCGCCGATACGCCCACCAACGGCCCGCAGTCGGGCCTCGCGGCGGGCGACGAGGTCTGGCTGGGGGTGCGGCCGCAGCACGTGTACGCCACGCGCCGCGCGGGCGCGGAGGCCGCGGCATGAGCCGGCGCTCGGCGGGCGCGCTGCTCGCGTCGCCCTTGCTGCTGGTGCTGCTGCTGGCCTTCGTCGGGCCGGCGCTGTTCATGTTGCCGCTCAGCCTGCGGGAGTACGTGCCGGGTTCGGGCATGGGTCCGGGCTACACGCTGGCCAACTACACCCGGCTGGCCACCGATCCGTTCTACCGCGAAGTCATCCTGCGCAGCCTGGGGCTGGGCTTGAGCGTCACCGTGCTGTGCCTGCTGCTGGGCTACCCGCTGGCCTGGGTCATCGCGCATGCGCGGCCGCGCCTGAAGCTGGCGCTGACGCTGCTGGTCATCTTCCCCATGCTGCTGAACCTGGTGGTGCGCTCGTTCGGCTGGATCGCGCTGCTGTCGAACCGCGGCCTGCTGAACAACGCGCTGATGGACCTGGGGCTGATCGAGCGTCCGCTCAAGCTGATGTTCAACCTGACGGGCGTGCTGGTGGGCATGGCCCATATCTTCCTGCCCTTCATGGTGCTGATGCTGGTGCCCGTGATCCAGGCCGTGCCGCGCGACCTGCGCGACGCGGCCTACACCTTGCAGGCGGGCAGGCTGCGCACCTTTCTGTCCGTGACGCTGCCGCTGACGGCGCACGGCATCCTGGCGGGGTCCATCATGGTATTCGTGCTGACGATCAGCGCGCTGGTCACGCCCCGGATGCTGGGCGGGCCGACCTACAAGGTCATGGCGACCATGATCTACGACGACTTTCTGCTGACGCTGGACTGGCCCTCGGGCGCGGCCATGGCGTTCACGCTGACGGCGTTGACGCTGGCCGTGATCGGCGTATCCAGCCGGGTGCTGAAGCGCTGGGGAGGCGAACCATGAGCGAACGCCGCGCGAGCGGGCCGGTGCTGACCGGCATCGCCTTCCTGGTCGTGCTGTTCCTGCAGGTGCCGGTGCTGGTGGTGGTGCTGGCCGCCTTCAGCGATACGGCCTACCTGACCCTGCCGCCAAAGGGGCTGACCTTGAAATGGTTCGCCGCGGCCCTGAACGATCCGGATTACCTGGAGGCCGCCTGGACCAGCCTGTGGCTGGCGGCCGCGTCGACCGCGGCGTCGCTGGCGCTGGGGCTGGCGGGCGCCTGCGCCATCCAGCGCCGCATGGTGCCGGGCGCCGCGTGGCTGAACGCGTTGTTCATGGCCCCGCTGATCCTGCCTTCGGTGGTGCTGGGCGTGGCGCTGCTGCAGTACTACGCGGCGGTGGGCTTGCGCGGCAGCGGCGTGGGCTTGTGGCTGGCCCACGTGGTCATCACCGTGCCCTACGTGGTGCGCGCCAGCCTCGCCAGCCTGGCCTCGGCCGACGAGGCCCTGGAGGATGCGGCCTGCGTGCTCGGCGCCGGCCGCCTGGAAGCGTTCCGGCTGGTCACGCTGCCGCTGCTCAAGCCGGGCCTGGTGGCCGGCGGCCTGTTCGCGTTCATCACCTCGCTGGACAACGTGCCGGTATCGGTGTTCCTGCTGTCGGCCAGCCAGAACACGCTGCCGGTCAAGATTTTCACCTCGGTGGAGCAGGGCGTGGATCCGTCGGTGGCGGCGGTGTCGGCGCTGCTCATCCTGGTGACGGGCATCGTCCTGGTGCTCGCCGAGCGCTGGACGGGTTTTCACAAGCATGTGTAAGGAGCGGCCATGTCCGTGACGAGTAAGGGTTTCCCATTGTTCCTGACGTTCGACGTGGACGCCGAGACCATGTGGACGGCGCGCGACCCCGCCTACGCCAAGCGTCCCATCCTGATGTCCCAGGGGGCCTACGGCTGGAAGGTGGGCGTGCCGCGCGTGCTGGCGCTGCTGGCGCGCCACGAGGTCAAGGCCACGTTCTTCGTTCCCGGCGTGGTGGCGCTGGCGCATCCGGACATGGTCCGGGCCATCGTCGACCAGGGGCACGAGGTGGCGCATCACAGCCACACGCACCGCTGGATCGTCAACCTGACGCCGGAGGAAGAGCGGGAGGAAATGGAGCTGGGCTTGGACGCGCTGGCGCGCACCGCCGGCTATCGGCCGCGGGGCTGGCGCTCGCCGGCGGCCGAGTTCAGCGAGATCACGCTGGACCTGATCCGGGAATACGGCTTCGATTACTCGTCGAATTTCTTCGACGACGATTCGCCCTATCTGCTGGAGATTGGCGGCCGGGCCACGGATATCGTGGAGCTGCCCTTTCGCTGGGTGCTGGACGATGCCCCGTTCTTCCAGTATTCGATCGTGTTGCCGGGCCGCACCATGCAATCGCCTTCCGCCGTGCTGGAGGCCTGGAAGCGCGAGTTCGACGTGTTGTACGCCGAGGACCGCATGATGATGCTGGGCATGCACCCCGAGATCATCGGCCAGCCCTCGCGCCTATACGTGCTGGACGAGATGATCCGCTATGCCAAGGCGCACGAGCGGGTCTGGATCGACCGCTGCGACGTGATGACGGACGATATCCGGCCGCGGCTGCGGAGCGCGGCATGACCGCCGCCCGGCGTTACCTGGTGGCGGGCGGCGCCAGCGGCATCGGACTGGCGTTCGCGCGCCTGGCGGCGAGCCAGGGCGCGGCGGTGGCGATCCTGGACCGCGACGCGGTCGCGCTGGGCGAGTCCGGCCGCGAACTGCGCCTGGCCGCCGCGCTGGCCTGCGACGTGACGGACAGCGCGGCCGTCGAGCAGGCCGTGCGCGAGGCGGCCGGCGCGCTGGGCGGTATCGACGGCGTGGTCAATTGCGCGGGCGTGGACCTGCGCGCGGACCTGGAGTCCACGCGCGACGAAGACTGGAACCGCGTGCTGGCCGTGAACCTGAGCGGGCCCATGCACGTGTGCCGCGCCGCCGTGCCGCACCTGAAGCAGGCGGGCGGCGGCAGCATCGTGAACGTGTCCTCGGCGGCCGGCCTCAGCCCGCTGCCCCAGCGCAGCGCCTATTGCGCGGCCAAGGCGGGGGTCAATATGTTCGGCAAGGTGCTGGCGATGGAACTGGCCGCCTTCGGCATCCGCGTCGCCACCGTCTGCCCGGGCGCGGTGGATACGCCGCTGTTCCGTTCCAGCTACGAGGACGGCCCCGATCCGCAGGCCGGCCTGGCCGCCATCCGCGCGCGCTACGCGCTGGGGCGCATCGCCAGGCCCGAGGAACTGGCCGAGGCCATTCTGTTCCTCAGCGGGCCGGGCGCCAGCTACATCACCGGGGCGACCCTGGCGGTGGACGGCGGCCGGAGTTTTCATTGAGGCGCCGCCGCGGGGCCACCGCCGCGTACCGAGAGAGGGCGGCGCGATGAACGCGCGTTTCGAAGGCAGGACCGTGGTGGTGACGGGCGGCGGGCAGGGCATAGGCGCGGCCGCGGTGCGGCGCTTCGCGGCCGAGGGCGCGCGGGTGGCGGTGCTGGACCTGGATGCGGCCGAGGCCCGTCGGGCCGGCCACGCGAGGCTGGCGGTCGATGGCGACTGCACGGCGGGCGCGGCGATGGAAGATTTCTTCGCTCGCGTGGAAGCCGAGCTCGGCCCGCCGGACGTGCTGTTCAACAACGTGGGCCAGAGCGCGCGCGAGCGGTCCGGCCCCTTCGTGGAGTCGGAAGAAGCCACCTGGCGCTTCGTGCTGGAGGTGTCGCTGCTGACGGCGATGCGCGCGTCGCGGCTGGTCGCGCCGGGCATGCGGGCGCGCGGCTACGGCCGCATCGTGAACATGAGCAGCGACGCCGCCTTCGCGGGCGACGCGGGGTTGGCCGACTATGCGGCCGCCAAGATGGGCATCATCGGATTCACGCGCTCGCTGGCGCGCGAACTGGCGCCCGACGGGATCACGGTCAACGCCGTGTGCCCCGGCGCGGTCCGCACCCGGGCGCACGAGCGCCTGACGCCCGACATCCTGGCGCGCATCGTGGCGCAGACGCCGGCGGGCTTCGTGGGCGACCCGGACGACGTGGCGGCCGCCGTGGCCTTCCTGGCGTCCGAAGAGGCGCGGTTCATTACGGGGCAGACCTTATTGATCGATGGCGGCCGCTGGATGGTTTAGCGGCACACGTATGACGGAGACGGGAAGACGATGGACGATTTGACGGGCATGGATGCGGTGACGCTGGCGGCGGCGATCCGGCAAGGGCAGGTATCTCCGGTGGAGGCCGTGTCGGCGGCGCTGGACCGCATCGCGGCCCGGGCCGATTTGAACGCCTTCATCACCGTGACGGCGGAGTCGGCGCTGGCCGCCGCCCGCGAGGCCGAGGCGGCGGCGCGCCGGGGCGATGCGCTGGGGCCGCTGCACGGCGTGCCGATCTCGGTCAAGGACCTGACCCTGACCGCCGGCGTGCGAACGACGATGGGTTCCGCCCTGTACGAGGATTTCGTGCCGGGCGAAGACGCGGTGGCGGTGGCGCGGGCCAAGGCGGCGGGCGCGATCCTGATCGGCAAGACCACCACGCCGGAATTCGGGCACAAGCAAAGCACGGACGCGCCCCTGTTCGGGCGCACTCTCAATCCCATCGACCCGCGCTACACCTGCGGCGCTTCCAGCGGCGGCGCGGCGGTGGCCGTCGCGGCGGGCATGGGGCCGCTGGCGCTCGGGACCGACGGCGGCGGGTCCATCCGCATCCCCGCGTCGTGCTGCGGCATCGTGGGCATGAAGGCCACGCTGGGCGCCATCCCCAATCTGCAGCCGGCGGACCTGTTCGGCGCGAATTCCTACGTGGGGCCGATGGCGCGCAACGTCGCCGATACCGCCTTGCTGTACGAGGTGCTGCAAGGCGCCGACCGCCGCGATCCCTACGGCCAGCTCGACCTGCCGGCGCGCGCGCCGGCCCGGCCCTCGCTGGCGGGGCTGCGCGTGGCCTACCTGCCCAGCTGCGGCAATCCGGTAGACCCGGAGGTGCTCGCCGCCACCGACGCCGCGGTCCGGCTCATGCAGGAAGACGGCGCCCGCGTCGAGCCGGTGACGCTGGATTTCGTGTCGCTGGAGCGGCATTTCCTGGTCATCCTGGAGGCGGTGACGGCCTCGCGCGTGGGCGCCAGGCTGGAAGCCTTCCGCGACCGCCTGGACCCGTCCCTGGTGGCCACGGTGGAGCGGGGCCGCCGGCACGGCGCGGCGGCGCTGCTGGACGCGGTGGCGGCGCGCACGCAGGCTTTCAGCGCCTTGCAGGCGGTGTTCGAGCGGCACGACGTGCTGGTGTCGCCCACGGTGTCCGCGCCGCCGCTGCCGGTGGAGCAGGACCCCAACGGCATCGTCGAGATCGCCGGCAAGCCGGCGGGCACCATCCGCGGCGCCTGGTATCCCTACACCTATCCCATGAATCTCACCGGCCATCCCGCGCTGTCCATGCCTTGCGGCCGTTCGGCGGGCGGATTGCCCATCGGCTTGCAGCTCTGCGGCCGCTGGCACGAGGACAGGCAACTGCTCGACGTGGCGGCGCGCGTGGAGCAGTTGCTGGCCGGCTGAGGGGGACGCGTCAGTTCGGCTGCACCTTGGCGCGCTTCATGACGTCCAGCCATTTCTCGTTTTCCGAGGCCGCGAAGGCCGCGAACTCGTCGGCGTTCATTTTGCTGGGGATGATGCCGTCGGCGGCCAGCCGCCGGGCGACGGCCGGCATGGCCGAGGCCTCGCGCATGGCCTGGTTCAAGCGGTCCACCACGGCTCGCGGCGTCGCTTTGGGCACCCAGTAGCCGTACCAGGAGGTCACGTCGAAATCCGGAATGCCGGACTCGGCGATGGTGGGCACGTCGGGCAGCAGGTCGTTGCGCGCGGCCGAGGTGACGGCCAGCGCGCGCAGCTTGCCGCCCTTGATCTGGGGCAGCACGCTGGCGACCGACGCATACAGCACGTCGACGTGTCCGCCCAACACGTCGGTCAGGGCCTGGCCCGTGCCGTTGTAGGGGATGTGGCTGATCTGCACGTCCGAGCGCACGTTGACGAGTTCGCCCACCAGGTGAGGCAGCGAACCGAGGCCGCCGGAGGCGAAGGTGATGCTGCCGGGCTTGGCGCGGGCGGCGTCGATCAGCCCGCGGAAGCTCTGGATCGGAGACTGGGCCCGCACCACCGCCACCATGGGCGCGAAGCCGAACACGCCGACCGGCGTGAAGTCCTTTATGGGGTCGAAGTGCAGCGTCTTGAAGATGCCCGGGTACATGACCTGGATGGAGGCGTTCATCAATCCGGTGTAGCCGTCGGGCTTGCTCAGCGCCACGTCGCGCGCGCCGATGGTGCCGGCCGCGCCGGGACGCGATTCGATCACGATGGGCTGGCCCAGCAACGTGCTCATCTCGGGCGTGAGCATGCGGCCGAACGTTTCCGTGGTGGAGCCCGCCTGGTGCGGCACGACGATGCGGACCGGCTGTGTGGGAAAGGCGGGGGCAGCCGTGGCGTCCGGACCGGACACCAGGATGGCCGCAAGCAAAGGCAGGTGATGCAATTTCATGGTTGTCTCCCTGTTTGTCGTAGTGCCGGATGCCGCTGTGCCGCGGTTCGTATCCTGGACGGCGCGTGGCGCGCCGCCGGTAATCAGCGGGGCGGGCCGAGCGCCCCGGCGTTGCGCAGCCGGTCGATGTCGGCCTCGCCGTAGCCGGCTTCGCGCAGTACGTCCTCGCTATGTTCCCCGGGCAGCGGCGGCAGCGTCCGCAGCGATGCCGGCGTGCGGCTCAGCTTGGCGGGAAAGCCGGGGCCGCGGTAGTCGCCCTGGGCGAGCGCCATGCGCCGGTGCGCGGCGTGCGGCGTCGCGATGGCCTCGGCCACGTCCAGGATGGGCGCGACCGGCACGCCGGCGGCGGCCAGGGATTCGGACAGCTCGCGGCCATCCCGGCCGGCCAGCAGGCGCGCGAGCGCCGCGCGCAGTTCGGCACGGTTGGCGATGCGATCGACGTTGCGCAGGAAGCGCGGGTCCTGCGCCAGCCCGGGGTCTCCCAGTTCCGCGCACAGCGTGGCGAACTGCCGCTCGTTGCCCACCGCGACGTAGACGGGAACCGTGGCGGTCTCGAAAGCGTCGTACGGCGCGATGTTGGGATGGCCGTTGCCGGAGCGCGCCGGCGTCTTGCCGGTCCACAGGTAGTTCGCCAGATGCGGGTGGGCCACGCTCAGCGCGCAATCGTGCAGCGCGAGGTCGCACAGTTGCCCGCGTCCGGAGCGGGCGCGCTCGGCCAGCGCCGCGAGGACGGCGATCGTCGCCTGCATGCCGGTGGCCAGGTCCACCATGGGGATGCCCAGGCGCAGCGGCGGGCCGTCCGCCTCGCCATTGACGCTCATCAGGCCGCAAGCCGCCTGCACCGCGGCGTCGTACCCGGGCCGCCCGCCCAGGGGGCCGTCGTCGCCGAAACCCGTGATGCGGCAATGGATCAGGCGCGGAAAGCGTTCGCACAGGGCCGCGGGGTCGGGCACGCCCCAGGACGCCAGCGTGCCGGGCTTGAAATTCTCGATCAGCACGTCGGCGGTTTCCAGCATGCGCCAGAAGACCTCGCGCGCATCCTCGCGGTTCAGGTCCAGGATGACGCCGCGCTTGTTGCGGTTCAAGGCCTGGTAGTAGGCCGCGCCGCCGGCATTCACCGGCGGGCCGAAGGTGCGCGTTTCGTCGCCGGCGGGCGGTTCGATCTTGATGACGTCCGCGCCGTGGTCGCCCAGCATCTGGCCGCAGTACGGGCCGGCCAGCACGCGCGAGGCGTCGATCACGCGCAGGCCGGCGAGGCTGGAGGCGTTCATGTCCGGCCTCCGGGTATGGGGCCGACCAGCACGCCGCGCGGCGCGATCCGCCACTCGAATGCGCCGTCGCCCTGGTCCAGGCGGCGCGTGACCTTCAGGTCCAGCCGACGATGGTGCGCCGACAAGGCGCCTTCCAGCAGGCAGTTCCAGGCGTCGAACGCGGCGCCGTGCAATTGCGTCAGGCCGGCCATCAACTTCCAGGTGGTCTGGCGCACGCCGGGCGCGCCGCCGTCCGCGATCAGTTCCGCCTCGTCGCCCTGGGCGCGGGCAAGCGCCACCATGAAGCGCGCATAGTCCTCCGCCGACCCCTGGTCGGGCAGGCCGAGAGCGGCGGCGGTATCGCTGTAGAACTGCATGCCGATCAGGCGGGCGGTGATGCCGCCGAGCCAGGCGGCTTCGTGCGGGCCGTGCAGGGCGATCAGCTCGGGCAAGGCGGTGCGCACATATTCCATCGCGTAGTTGCGCCGCGCTTTTTGCAGACGATCCTGAGGCCAGGCGGCGGTGGGCAGCGTGGGCGCGCGGGAAGGATCGAAGTCGGGGGCTTCCTCGCCGCGCGCAAAGCGCAGGCGCTCGTCTTCGGAGAGATCCCGGTCGTACTCGCAGTAGTAGCCTTCCAGGCCGGGCTGGCCGTCCATCGCCTGCTTGGTGCATACGAAGCCGAGCCGGCGCGTGCCCAGCGAGACGCCGTTGTGCCCGTGCCAGCCGCGCAGCACGGCGCGGGACACCTCGCCGGGGATCGCGCACAGCGCCGTGCCTTGCCAGGCCCAGCGCGGAGTCGGGTAGCGCACCCAGACCTTGCGGGAGGATTCTTCCATGTACTCCACCCGCACGCCGCCGATGGCGTTGGACAGATAGTGATAGCGCGCCGCGGCCACCGCGGGAGGCAGGCCGGCGATGCCCAGCTTCTCCAGGCCGGGCAGGAATCGCTCCAGATGCTGGCGGCGGAAGATGTGGAAGACGAGGTCGGCCGCCTCGCGGCTGCCGCGCCGCGTGACCAGGGTCATCACCAGGCCGGTGAAATAGGCGTGGTACCACTCGGCCACGGCCGACCAGCGGGCCGCGTCGCTGCCCGGGGCGGCATGGATGGGAAGAGTCTGCATGGCGGTCGTCTGTATCAGAGTCGATGGGCGGCGTCGGCGGGGGCGTCCTCGGACGCGCCGGCCTCGGGCTGGTAGGCCTGGGTCAGGCCGGACAAGACGAAGCGGGCCAGGTGCGTGGCCAGGCGCTCCCGGTCCGCCGGGGTTTCGCCGGGGCGAGGCTGGTACCACATGGTGGTCCAGTTGATGGCGCCGAACAGGGGCTTCGCGGCCAGGCGCGGGTGCTGGCGGGGCAATTCGCCCGCCTCGATGGCCTGCGTCAGCACGTTCACGAACAGTTCTTCGTAGTGGTCGCGCAGGCTGATGACTTCGTCCAGGCGCGCGCGCTGTTCTTCGTTGATGCGGCCCATGAGATGGGATTCCAGCCCCTGGACCGCCACGCGCTGGTAGGACAGGTGCTTCATGACTTGCATCGCGTGCGCGTAGGCCATCCGGTACAGCCGGTCGATGGCGCGCACGCCGGGCTGCCGGGCGATGGGTTCGACCGTGGCGATGTTCATCTCCAGGGCCCGCTGGTACACGGCGGTGAACAGGTGCGCCTTGCTCCGGTAGTGGTGATAGATGCTGCCTTTGGTGACGCCGAGCGCGTCGCCGATCTGGTCCAGGGTCGTGGCGTCATAGGTTTGCTGCGTGAAGGCATCGGCGGCGGCGTCGAGGATTTCCGCGACGCGGTCGGGCTGGTCGCCGGGGCGGGGGATCGGAGCGTGAGACATGGCGGACGAGGTTCCGGAGGCGGTGGAAGACAGGGGAGGCCGGATCGCGCCGGCGAGCAGGACGGCATGGGCCTCCTGCGTGCCGGCCGTGGCCTGGTGGAGATGGCGGGCGCGCAGCAGGGCCTGCAAGGCGGCGGGGTCGGCCAGGGGGGAGGCGCCGGCGAGTTTCATGGCGGCCGCCAGCATCCGCTCGGCCGATTCGCCCGCCGACAGCAATGCCATGGCGCTCAGCAGCCGGATGTTGTCGCCCGCCAGGGCCGCGGCTCCGGCCTCGTGCAGCAGCGCCCGCGCCGCGGCCAGGGCGCTGGTGCAGGCTGCCAGGTCCTGGGCGCCGCGCGAGGGCGCCGCGTCCTCGGCGGGCAGGGCGTCCACGGCTTGCGCGTAGGCCGCGAGCGCGACGCCGTTGGCCTGCGCGGCCGCGGCCAGCCGGCGCAGGGCGTCGGTGCGCAGCATGGCATCGCGCGCCTGCCCGGCCGGGCCCAGCAGGTGTTCCGGGCCGACGCTGAGGTTCACCCGGGCCAGGCCGCCGGCCGGGCCGGCTCGGTCCGATTCCACGCCGGGGAGGTCGGAGGGCAAGAGAAACGCGGACACCGCGCCGGCTTCGGCGTGATGGGCATACACCAGCAGCGGCGCGCCGGCCTCGGCGCCGATCCAGGGCCCGCCGCCCTGGACTCGCCAGGAACGGCCTTCCGGATGGGCCAGGAAGGCGGGCCGGCCGCCGGCGGGATCCAGCGCCTGCGCCGGATTGGCGGCGGCGGCCGATCGTTGCCGTTTGGCGCGGGCTGCGCCCAGCTCGCCGATCGCCGCCGCGGCGCACCAGGCGGCGGCCAGCGCGGTCGACAGCGCCGGCCTCGGCGCGGACAGGATTTCGATCACCGCCAGGACGGTGGCGGGCTGCTGCTGCGCGCCGCAGAGCGCATCCAGGCCGGACTGCGATACCGGGGCATGCGCGGCGGCGTCCTCGGGCAGGGCGGCGAGCCGGCGCGCATGCGCCAGCCAGCGGGCGGACACGCCAGGGGCAGGGGGCCAGGAGAGGGTCATCGAGCGAGGATCCTTATGCGTATCAAAGTCCATACTTGAAGGTATGTTAGGAGTCGGCAATCCTTATTTCAATAGAAAAAATGGATTGATTTATAAGGAAAACCCTTGGGTATCCACTCTCCCATACTCATGGGTATGCCGCTAGACTCGGGATTTCACGACGACGACACCAAGGACATTCATGAGCTCCGCTTTCCTTCCCCTGCACCAGCGCGAATCGATGGACCTGCCTTTCTTCGAGCCCGCCCACAAAGACTATCTGCGACGGGTGGAGGCCTTCGCCGACGGCCGCGACGATCCGCCCGCCACCGCCGCCAACGTCGACGCCAACTGCCGCGACCTGGTGCGGGCCATGGGCGCCGCCGGCCTGCTGCGCGCGGCCGTGCCGCAGGGCTACGGCGGAGACGCGCCCGCCATCGAATCGCGCCGGCTGGTGCTGGCGCGCGAAGCGCTGGCTTATCGCCACGGCCTGGCGGACTTCGCCTTCGCGATGCAGGGCCTGGGCAGCGGCGCCATCAGCCTGGCCGGCTCGGAGGCATTGAAGGCCGCCATCCTGCCCAAGGTCGCCAGCGGCGAGTGCATCCCGGCCTTCGCGCTGTCGGAGAAGGGCGCGGGCTCGGACGCCGCGGGCATGGCCTGCCGCGCCCGCCTCGAAGACGGCCATTACGTCATCGACGGCGAGAAGACCTGGATTTCCAACGGCGGCATCGCCGACGTCTACACGCTGTTCGCGCGCACGGAAGCAGCGGCCGGCACGCGCGGGATCTCGGCCTTCGTGGTCTATCCGGAAGATCCAGGCTTTTCCATCAGCGAACGGATCGATGTCATGGCGCCGCATCCCCTGGCGACGCTGCGCTTCGACGGGCTGCGGATTCCCGCCGACCGGCTGCTGGGCGCGCCCGGCGAAGGCTTCAAGCTGGCCATGCGCACGCTGGACATATTCCGCGTGTCGGTGGCGGGCGCGGCCTTGGGATTCGCGCGCCGCGCGTTCGACGAGGCGCTGGCCCACGCGCGCGACCGCCGGCTGTTCGGCGGCACGCTGGCCGACCTGCAGCTGACGCAGGCGAAGCTGGGCGACATGGCGGTCGCGATCGACGCGGCGGCGCTGCTGACCTACCGCGCGGCATGGCGCCGCGATGCCCAGGGCCTGCCCACCACCCGCGAGGCCGCCATGGCCAAGCTGGCGGCGACCGAGAACGCGCAGTCGGTGGTGGACATGGCCCTGCAACTGTTCGGCGCGCGCGGCGTGCGCGTCGGTGAAACCCTGGAGAGCCTGTACCGGGAGATCCGCGCGCTGCGCATCTACGAAGGCGCCAGCGAAGTCCAGAAGGTCATCATCGCCCGCGATGCCTTGAAGGCCGCGGCGGCATGACCGCCGGCATTGGGTTGCGAGGCACGAATGGCCCGCAGCGCCAGTCTCCATGCGGGTCGCCCAATGGCAACGGCGGCTGTGCTATTGTTTTTAACCGGCCGGCCACGATCATCATTGCGTGGTCGAGCCGGCGATGATGCGGCCCGAGGCTACCTCCTTGCGCCGCGTCCTTGGCAAGAATAAACGCATGACACGATCAAGCGTGGAGACAATACATGAGCCAATATGGGCCGTTGAAGTTGCACGTCCCGGAACCCACCGGGCGTCCGGGTTGCAAGACCGACTTTTCCTACCTGCACCTGTCGCCGGCCGGCGACGTGCCCAAACCCCCCATTGATGTTGCCGCGGTCGATACCGGCGGACTGGCGTACAGCCTGGTCCGGGTGATCGACGACGAGGGCCGCGCCGTCGGCCCCTGGGCGCCGGACATCAGCGACGATCTGCTGCGCGCGGGCATGCGCAGCATGTTGAAGACGCGCATCTTCGACGGGCGCATGCTGACCGCGCAGCGCAAGAAGAAGATCTCGTTCTACATGCAGAGCCTGGGCGAGGAAGCCATCGGGTCGGCCCACGCGCTGGCGCTGGAGCAGGGCGATATGTGCTTCCCGACCTACCGGCAGCAGAGCATCCTGCTGGCGCGCGACGTTTCGCTGGTCACGATGATGTGCCAGCTGATGTCCAACGAGCGCGACCCGCTCAAGGGCCGCCAGCTGCCGGTGATGTATTCCGACCGGGAGCGGGGCTTCTTCAGCATTTCGGGCAACCTGGCCACGCAGTTCATCCAGGCGGTGGGCTGGGCCATGGCCTCGGCCATCAAGGGCGACACGCGCATCGCGTCGGGCTGGATCGGCGACGGCGCCACCGCCGAAGCGGATTTCCATACCGCGCTGACGTTCGCCCACGTGTACCGCGCGCCGGTGATCCTGAACGTGGTCAACAACCAGTGGGCCATTTCGACGTTCCAGGCGATCGCGGGCGGCGAAGGCGCCACCTTCGCGGGCCGCGGCGTGGGCTGCGGCATCGCTTCGCTGCGCGTGGACGGCAATGATTTCCTGGCCGTGTATTCGGCCTCGCGCTGGGCGGCCGAGCGCGCCCGCCGCAATCTGGGCCCGACCCTGATCGAATGGGTGACCTACCGCGCGGGCCCGCACTCCACCTCCGACGATCCCACCAAGTACCGCCCCGGCGACGACTGGAGCCACTTCCCGCTGGGCGATCCGATCGAGCGCTTCAAGAAACACCTGATCCAGCGCGGCATCTGGTCCGAGGCCGAGCACGACGCGGTGCGCGCCGAGCTCGATGCCGAGATCCTGGCCGCGCAGAAGGAAGCGGAAAGCTACGGCACGCTGGTGGACGGCCACGTCCCCAGCGCCGCCAGCATTTTCGAAGACGTGTACAAGGACATGCCGGAGCACCTGCGCCGGCAGCGCCAGCAGCTCGGAGTCTGATCATGGCAATCGATAACAACATCGGTCCGGCGTCCGCGTCGATGACCATGATCCAGGCTTTGCGCTCGGCCATGGATGTGATGCTGGAGCGCGACAACAACGTGGTGGTGTTCGGCCAGGACGTGGGCTATTTCGGCGGCGTGTTCCGCTGCACGGAAGGCCTGCAGGCCAAGTACGGCAGCTCGCGCGTGTTCGATACGCCGATCTCCGAAGGCGGCATCGTGGGCGTGGCGGTGGGCATGGGGGCCTACGGCCTGCGCCCCGTTTGCGAGATCCAGTTCGCCGACTATTTCTATCCGGCTTCCGACCAGATCGTGTCCGAGGCGGCGCGCCTGCGCTACCGCTCGGTCAATGAGTTCATCGCGCCGATGACCATCCGCATGCCTTGCGGCGGCGGCATCTACGGCGGGCAGACGCACAGCCAGAGCCCCGAGGCCATGTTCACGCAGGTCTGCGGGCTGCGCACCGTGATGCCGTCCAACCCCTACGACGCCAAGGGTCTGCTGATCGCGGCCATCGAGAACGACGATCCGGTGATCTTCCTGGAGCCCAAGCGCTTGTACAACGGCCCGTTCGACGGCCACCACGACCGTCCCGTGACGCCCTGGACCGGCCGGCCGGGCAGCGTGGTGCCCACGGGCTACTACACCGTGCCGCTGGATTCGGCCGCCATCGTGCGTCCGGGCAGCGAGCTGACGGTGCTGACCTACGGCACCACGGTGCACGTGTCGCTGACCGCGGCCGAGGAAACCGGCATCGACGCCGAAGTCATCGACCTGCGCAGCCTGTGGCCGCTGGACCTGGACGCCATCGTCAATTCGGTGAAGAAGACGGGCCGCTGCGTGGTGGTGCACGAAGCCACCCGCACCTGCGGCTTCGGCGCCGAGCTGATCGCGCTGGTGCAGGAGCATTGCTTCCATCACCTGGAGGCGCCCGTCGAGCGCGTGACCGGCTGGGACACGCCGTATCCGCACGCCCAGGAATGGGCGTACTTCCCCGGCCCGCGCCGGGTCGGCGAAGCGTTCAAGCGCGCGATGGAGGGTTGAGAGATGGGTATTCATATCATCAAGATGCCCGACATCGGCGAAGGCATCGCGGAAGTCGAGCTGGTGGGCTGGCACGTCAAGGTGGGCGATACCGTCGCCGAGGACCAGCCGCTGGCCGACGTGATGACCGACAAGGCCACGGTGGAGATTCCGTCTCCGGTGGTGGGCCGCGTGGTCGCGCTGGGCGGCGAGGTGGGCCAGGTAATGGCCGTGGGCGGCGAATTGATCCGCCTGGAAGTGGAAGGCGAGGGCAATGTGAAGCCGGGCGCGGAAGCGCCGCCGGCCAAGGCGGCCGCCGCCGCGGCCGCGGGCCAGCCCGCGCAGGCCGCCGCA
>NZ_BCTQ01000005.1 GCF_001571365.1 Achromobacter denitrificans NBRC 15125
GCCGCCGGGTCGGCGCCGGCGACGGCCGCGGCGGCGCCCGCCGCGCCCGGCGCCGCCAATGCAGCGCCCAATGTCGCGGCGAATTCAATGGCCAACGCAATGGCAAATGCCGCGCCGAGTCCAGGCAGCAGTTCGGCGGCAAACCCGACGGCAAGTTCCACGGCTTCAACAGCCGGCGCCGCCGCCCGCATCAGCGGCCGGGCCCGCATCGCCGATGCGCTGCGCGGCCAGGTCCAGGCCACCGATACCGTGTTCATTCTGGCGCGGCCGGAGAGCGGTTCGCGCATGCCGCTGGCCATCCTGCAGATGCGGGTGGGCGACCTGCCCCGGGACTTCGTGCTGGACGACAGCAGCGCGATGTCGCCCGACGCGACCCTGTCGCGCGCCGGCGGCAAGATGCGGGTGGAAATCCGCATCAGCCGCTCGGGCACGGCGGCCGCCCGGCCGGGAGACCTGGGCGGCACGCTGACCGGCATCGGCATCCAGTCCGACGGGCTGGAACTGGTGGCCGATACGGTGGTGCGCTAGGGCCTCAGGCGCGCTCGATGCGCGCCGGCAGGCCCTGGCGCACGGCCGCGCCCGACACCCAGTCGATCCACACGTTGGCGTGCTCGCCGCGCGTAGCGTCGCCAAAGCCCAGGTCGTTCAGGTTGACGCCCGCCGACAGCGCCGGGTCGTGCGGCATGGACTTGCCGTCCACGACGTGGGCGCGCGCGCCCAGCTCGGTGTGCCCATAGCCGTGCTCGATGCCGACCGCGCCAGGCTGGATGCCGTCGCGCAGCAGCGCCAGCCCCGTCACCGCGCCGCCCGGCGTCACGATGCGCACCGCGTCGCCGTTGCGTATGCCCAGCCGCTCGGCGTCCTGGCGGTTGATCGACACCGGGTTGTGCGGATGCACCTGGCGCAGGCGGTTCACGCCGATCGACATGGAGCTCATGAGATTGGACTTGAACGCGCTGAGCAGGAACGGGTAGTCCTGCTTGCCGTACTCGGCGCGCACGTCGCGGCCATCGGCCAGGCGCGGCGGATACCAGGTCGGGCAGCCGCTGTAGCGCTCGCCGGTCATGGAGTGGCGATAGCCCGCCAGTTCCTCGCTCCAGATCTGCAAGGGCTTGGCGTAGGCCATGCGCAGGCGGCGCTTCTCGCCTTCTCCGGCCCAGGCATCCTCCATCTTGTCGAAACGGCCGCCGCGGCTCATCAGCATCGCCACCTGGCGCCATTCGCCGGGCTTGAGCTTCTGCCGCAGCAGATCGCCATAGCGGTCCACGCCGGTCAGCGCCATGTCGTCGTCGCTGGCCTCGGGCACCGGCTTGCCGGCCGCGAACGCGATATTGGCCATGCCGCGCAGGAAGAAATCCTCGGGCGTGTCCAGCGCATACTTGGCGCCGTCCTTGTCCGAGATGGCGCCGGCGCCGAAGCCCGGCATGCCCAGCCGCTTGGCGCAGGCGATCAGGAAGGTTTCCAGGCAGACCGGCTCGCCCGTCGCGGTGCGCGCCACGCGCGGCTGCACGGCGGGCCAGCGCACGGTGGACGCCTTCACCAGCACGTCGGCCCACGGCGCCGACACGCCCCAGCTTTCGTAGGTCACGGTGTCCGGCACGATGTAGTCGGCCAGCGCGTTGGTCTCATTGATGAACGCGTTGATCGACACCGACAGCGGCAGCACGCGCGGATCTTTCAGCTTGTCGAACGCGACGTTCTTGAAGCCGGCGATGCCGTACACCGGGTTGCTCATGTGGTTGAACCAGACCTTGGCGCGATATGGATAGCCCGCCAGCGCGGAGGCCAGCATCTCGGAGCTGAGCCCGCCGGTGGCCGGGTACCAGGGCGCGTCCGCCGGATAGACGGGCTGGCCGGCGGCCTTCTTGCGCTTGAACTCGCTGGACTTCTCGTAGGGAAAGCGGTTGCGCGACAGGGACACGCCCTTGGGCGTGGCGCGATTGGCGAAGCCGGCGATGTTGTAGCGCGGCCCCGGGCCGTACGGCGGGAACGGACCGGCGTCCAGCAACAGGCCGCCTTCCACGTTGAGGTTGCCCACCAGCGTGTTCAGCATGGCGATGGCGTAGGTGGTGTAGAAGCCCGCGCCGCTCATCGTGCCGCCATGCGAGTCGGCCACGGCGCGCTTGCCGTAGCTGGTGAAGCGTTCCGCCAACGATGCAATCTTGTCGGCGGGCACGCCGCAAAGCTCGGCGTATTCGTCCAGGGTTTTGCGCCGGGCTTCTTCGCGCAGCAGCGATAGCGAAGAACGCACGCGCAGCGACTGCGGCGCGCCATCCATGCCGGGCGCGGCCACGGCCTCGTCAACGAAGAGCGTGGCGGGGCTGGCGGAAGTGTGCGGGGCCAGCGTGCCGTCTTCCTGGCGCACGACGTAGACATCTTCCCATTTCTCGCCGGCGTCCGCCGGACGCGGCCAGCCCAGGTCCGCGCCGCGCAGGAAACTGCCGTGGCGCGGATGGCCCGCTTCGGCTATGACGAGATGGGTGGCGTTGGTCCAGGCCGTCTCGCCGGCCGCCTGCATCGCGGCCGGGCCGGCCTGCGACAGCATGCGGGCATCGAAGCGCTCGTTATCCAGGATCCAGCGAAGCAGGCCCATGACCAGCGAAAGATCGCTGGCGGGGTTGACCGGCAGCCACTCGTTGCCCGATCCGGCCGACAGGCTGGAGGACGCGGGCAGCACGGGCGAGACGACCACGTAGGAAAAGCCGTTTTCCTCGGGCCGCACGCGGGCCTCGGCCAGTTGGCGGGCCTGGCGCTGGAACGGGTTGCCGGACTGCGCCGGCGAGGTGCCGATGAACAGGCCGAAGCGCGCATTGTCCCAGTCGGGCTTGCCGTGCGGCATGCCCTTCAAGTCGCCGAAGGCGGCGCCCGTGCCCACGCGGAAGCTCTGGCCGCAATAGGAGCCGTGGTTGCTGACGTTGACCGTGCCGAACGACTGCCCGGCAAAGCGCTGGATTAGCGGCGTCCGGCCTTCGTTGGCGGATTCGGTGAACAAAAACTGGTTGACCTTGGCGCCATACTCCGGATTCCGCGGGTCCAGCGGAGTTTCGCGATCGAACAGCGCGCGCAGCCCTTCCACATGGCCTTCGCCGAACAGGTCGCCGCCTTCGCAGACTTCCTGCACCAGCTGTTCAAAGGAGATCGTCTGCCACTTGCCTTCGCCGCGCCCGCCCACCCGCTTCAACGGCTGCAGCACGCGGAATGGGCTGTGCATCTGCTCCAGCATGGACGAACCCCGAGCGCACGACGTGGCGCGCCCTTCCAGGCCGTTGTCGCCGCCCAACTGCGCATAGACGTCGCGCACCGGCAGGTCCATCGCGGCCGGCCGGGTCGTGGCCAGGGGATGATAAGGGTTGCCCGCCACTCGCAGGATGCGGTTTTCCTTCGTGTCCACGCGCAGCCGCACGCCGCACTGGGTCCAGCAGCCCAGGCAGCTCGACGGGCTGACGGTCTGGCCCGGCTGCGCGCTGAGCACGCCGGTCAGGGGATCGATGCGGAATTCCGGGGTCAGCGAATTGCCGCGCACGGCGTGCGCGGTCGGCACGCCGGCCGTGCCCTGCGCCAGGCCCTTGACCGCGCGCACCGCGGTTTCGCCATAACCAGCCGCGAAAGCCGCCATGCCGCCGGCCACCAGGCCGCCGCGCACCATCAGCTTGCGCCGCGCCTCATCGCGCGGCAGGTCCGGCGCGTCCTCGCCCGGCGCGCCGGGCTTATCGTCTTTGTGCTGCTTGTCCATTAGGTTCTCTTCCGAATTCGTTTGCTTCTTGCGGCGGCCTCAGGCCGCCACGCTCCGCGCGCTCGCGGGAAATCGCTCCAGGGCGTAGGTCACGGCGGCGACCAGCGCCACGCACAGGCCCAGCACGCCCACCATGCCGAGCAGGCCGTCGCTGCCCCAGGGCATGTCGTACAGGTAGAGGCCGGCGCCGTACTTGGGCACGCCCTGCACGCTCATGAACACGACCCAGCGGAAGATCCAGGCGGCGGCCAGCATGGTCAGCGCCAGCGCGGCCGACGGCAGCGGCGCGGCCAGCGCCCGCGCCGGACGCTGCAGCAGCCCGATGATGCAGAAGCCCGTGATGACCGCGCCCGCCAGGCTGACGCGCCAGATCGGGAATTCCGCGAAGAGGCGCAGGGCCGCGTTGAAGGACGGGTCCATGCCCAGCATCCCCAACAGGGCCCAGGCGCCGGCGCCCAACGCCATCAAGACCACCGCGCCCAGGCTCAGGCGGCGCAGCAACTCCACCGGCACCGCCCGCATGCCGCCGGGCAGCCAACGGCCCACCAGGAACATGCCGCCGAGCGCGGCCAGCCAGGCCGTCAGCGCGAAGTTCAACGGCAGGAACGGCGTGTGCCACAGCGGACGCGAGCGCAGCACCATGACCTCGGCGCCGGTGTAGACCAGGATGGACAGCGCCGAAACAGCCAGCGCCGCCCCGACCAGGCGCATCAGGCCGACGCGGCCCCACCACCAGACGGCGCAGAACAACAAGGCCAGGGTCACGAACACGGGCAGCAGCACGGCGCCCAGCGACATCCACGACCAGGGCGTGAAGTGCGCATAGAAATGCCAGAAGCGCCCGGGCTGGTGCAGGTCGGCCAGGAGCGAGACCGGCGCGGCGATGGCGCTGACCGCGAGCACGGCCACGGCGCAAGGCAACAGCCGGCGCGCGGACGAACCCGCGCGCCCGAAGGCCGCGAACGCGGCGGTCAGCGCCGTGGTGGCGCTGATGCCGATGAGAAAGAAGTACTGCACGGCCCAAGGCAGCCAGGCGGCGTCATAGACCGGCGTGAGCAATTCCGAAATCTGCATGGATATCCCCTTCGATGGCTTAGTGCGCGCCGGCCAGCCTCACGCCGGCCTGGCCGTCGACCTGGTGGACGAACGCATCCGGCAGGCCGATGTAATAGACGTGGGGATCGGTCTTCATTTCGGGCTTGAGCACCTTGATGTCGGCCTTGTGCTCGGCCAGCAGCTGGGAGATGGCGCTGTCGGGGTCGTTCAGGTCGCCGATGACGCGCGCGCCGCCAACGCAGCTTTCCACGCAGGCCGGCAGCAGGCCCGCCTCCAGCCGGTGCTCGCAGAACGTGCACTTGTCCGCGGTCTGGGTTTCGTGGTTGATGAAGCGGGCGTCGTAGGGACAGGCCTGCACGCAATACGCGCAGCCGACGCAGCGTTCGTTGTCCACCAGCACGATGCCGTCCTCGCGCTGGAAGGTGGCCTGCACCGGGCAGACCGGCACGCAGGGCGGGTTGTCGCAGTGGTTGCACAGGCGCGGCAGCATCACCATGGAGGCCGGGCCGCCGGTGTCGGGCGCGACTTCGTATTGCAGGACGGTGGTGCGGAACTGCCCGATCGGGGGCAGGTTCTCCATGGAACAGCTGACCGTACAGGATTGGCAGCCGATACATTTGCGCATGTCGACCACCATGCCGTAGCGCTTGCCCGCCATGCCGGGGCGGCGCGGCGGCTGGCCGTTGAGGCCGGCGGCCTCGGCACGGATGGGAATGACGGTGGCCGCGGCCCCCAGCCCAAGCAGTCCTTTCAGGAAGCCACGTTTACCCGGCAAAGGCGTTTCCGGGGGGCTGGCGGGGGTATGCATAAAACGGTCTCCAAGCGACATAGGTGTTACAGGAATTAACTTATCACCTGGAGTTATATAGACACTTGATATGCATCAACCGGGGACGGATTATCCGGGTTTTCCCCTCCTTTGGCGGCCGCCGGCCCTCAGTCCCGCAGCGTGAGCGCCCGGCTCCAGGCGGCCAGCTTCTGCTCGAACGAAACCGCCGCGTGCGCGGGGCTGGTCGACGGCAGGTCGACGTATTCCAGGCTGGCGGCGAGGCCGGGCAGCACGTGGCGCCGGTAGAGGGAAGCGGCCTTGCCGCCGTTGAAGCACACGCGGACGATGGCCGGGTGGCGTTCCAGGAATGCGGCGAAATCGTTGGCGACCAGGGTGTCGCCGCGGATGTCGGCATCCAGGCTGCCGGGGCGCTCGCAGGCTTGCAGCACGTCCCAGAGGGCAACGCCCGCCGCCTGCAGCGCCCGCAGGCGATCGGGGTAGTCCAGCGCGGGATCGAAGCCGTGCACGGCGGCCGCGATGGGCCAGAAGGCGTTGCGCGGGTGCGCGTAATAGCGGGCCTGCCGGAGCGAGGCCACGCCGGGCATGGAGCCCAGCACCAGGACGCGGGCGTCGGGCGCCGCCACCGGGGCAAAGCCTCGCACCTGGTCGTTTTGCCCTGCCCGGGCCGGGTCCGCAGTGGTACGCATGGCGACAGGATACGCGAGGCGGCGCGGCCCCGCCGCCCGCCCTCCACCGTCCGATAGGTAGAACAGTGCTTATCAGCAGCAGGGACTACCGCCGCGGGCGTTGCGCCCTTATCTTCATAGTCATGACGAACGGCCCCGCAGGGGCCGCGCAACAGGAAATACGACCATGAAGAAGATCCTCGGTTTGCACGCCAGCCCCCGTCCCCACTGGGTGGGCGACGGCTTTCCGGTGCGCTCGATGTTTTCGTATAACGACAAAGGCAAGAACACCAGCCCGTTCCTGCTGCTGGACTACGCCGGCCCGGCCCGCTTCGAGCCTGCCGACCACCCGCGCGGCGTCGGCCAGCATCCGCACCGCGGCTTCGAGACCGTGACCATCGTCTACAGCGGCGAAGTCGAGCACCGCGACTCCACCGGCAACGGCGGCGTCATCGGGCCCGGCGACGTGCAATGGATGACGGCGGCCTCGGGCATCCTGCACGAGGAATTCCATTCCCACGAATTCACCCGCAAGGGCGGAGACCTGGAAATGGTGCAGCTGTGGGTCAACCTGCCCGCCAAGGACAAGATGGCGCCGGCCGGCTACCAGGGCATCCTCGACGCGGACATCCCGGCGGTGGCGCTGCCGGACGACGCGGGCACCTTGCGCGTGATCGCGGGCAACTATGCCGGCAACGCCGGACCGGCTCGCACCTTCACGCCGATGGACGTGTGGGACGTGCGGCTGAAGGCCGGCAAGTCGGCGACCTTCCCCATCGCCGCGGGCCGCAACAGCATGCTGGTCGTGCTGCGCGGCACGGTGCTGGTCAACGGCGAGTCCGTCGCCCGCGACGCGCAGCTGGCGCTGTTTTCGCAGGAAGGCGAGGACATCACCGTCGAAGCCAACAACGACGCGACGTTCCTGGTGCTCAGCGGCGAGCCCATCGACGAGCCGGTCGTCGGCTACGGCCCCTTCGTGATGAACACGCAGGCCGAGATCGTCGAAGCGATCCAGGACTTCAACGCCGGCCGCTACGGCAAGATGCACTGAGGCAACGGGGCCGGCCGGCCTCTCGTCCCGCATGGCGGGGCGGGACGCTAGGACCGGCCCTGTTCGTGCGCGCCCCGCCGCAAGCGGCCCAGCCTGAGGCCGTCGCGGATATTCAATCCGATCAGCGCCAGGTTGGCGGCGCCCGCCGCCAGCTCCAGCGCCTGTACGCCGTAAAACGCCCTGTCCAGCAACCCGGCCTGCGCGCGCAGCGACAGGAACACCGCCGCCGGCACAAGAATCAGCAGACCATTGATCGCGATGAAAGGCATGCGTCTGCGCTTGGCCAGCAGCAGCGGATGCCTGCCCTTGCCGCCCATCAGGAAACCGCTGGCGGCGGTCAGCATCATGACCGGCAGGAACCCCCACAGCGCATAGGCAATGGCGATCTTGACCTGAGCCACCGCCGACGCGGACAGGAACAGTTCGGACACGACCGTCGACATCCAGAATGCCGCAAGAAACAGCAGCGTCAGCATGGCGGCCGCGGCATGGATTCTATGTTTCATGGCCTTGCTCCGGTTGCGCGGGAACGTGCGCCGCCAGCAGGCCGGCCAGCACCTTCTCCGCTGTCTCCAGCTCCGCGGCGCTGAAGCCGCCGGCCAGTTGCCGCGCGCGCTCCCTCCACCGCGCATCGATGGCGCCATAGATGCGCCGTCCCTCGTGGGTCAGCCGATACAGCGGCGAGCGCTTGTTCTGCGGATTGGGACGGACCTCGACCAGCCGCGCCTCGGACAAGAGGTTGAGCTGTTTCTGCGCGCCTTGGCGCGTCACGCCCATGGCGGCGGCGACCTGCGGCGCGCTGAGCGGCTGCGCCGCCAGCGCCAGGGCGCCCAGCATCTGCCAGCGCGCGCTGGTCAGCGCCTCGGGCGCGACGAAGGCGTCGCCCCAGTCCAGCAGCGCGCCGTTCAGCTGAAAGAGCGTGAGGATCACGCCGGTCAGCCGTTCTTCCTTGGTCGGATTCATGCTCCTGCTCCCTGATCGTCCGTTAATTGACAACCAGTTTCCAATAATGGAAACCGGTTGTCAAATTAAATTTGCGCCGGTTTTCTGCGCTCGGCGGATAGCCAATGCAAGCAATGGATAGCTCTCCCGGTCCCGGGACGGGTTTTCCACCAGTCCGCCAGGTCCGGCGCAGCTTTACTATCAAAGCCTTCTAGGCCCCGGCGACCGGCGGCCGCCACCCCGTCGCTGACGCTGGCATCCTGGGACTCTGGCGGCGCGCCGGGGAAGACCGGAATACCCGCAAGGAGCCCCAGCCATGTCCAACACGACGCAGTCCGGCACCAGCGCTTCCTGGCCGCCGGCCGAGCCGCGAATGGAAGCGGTCCTGGGCCTGCCGGCGCAACAGCTGTTCGCCTCGGGCGACCTGGACGAAGCGCGATCCATGGTCGGCCGCGTCATGCGGCCGCACCAGCTGGGCGTGGTCGGCCCGCTGCAACGCCTGGACGCGCGCATGCACCACCAGGCGCTGGGCGAGGTCTCGCTGAACCGTCTGCGCTACGGCGCCAACGTCGATATCCGCCCCGGCCCGCTCGAAGACTTCTATCTGGTGCAGATGCCGCTGTCGGGCTCGGCCCGCATCAGCAGCGGCCCGCAGCTGGTGGACTCGACGCCCGAGGTCGCCTCGGTGGTCAGCCCCGACGACGACCTGGCCATGCGCTGGAGCGGCGACAGCGATCAGTTCATGCTGCGCGTGAGCCGCTCGCTGCTGGAGCGCGCGCTGGTCGGCCACCTGGGCTGCGCGCTGGACCGCCCGTTGCGCTTCCAGCTGGGCTTCCGCTGGCGCGAATGCCCGGCCTGGCATTGCCTGATGAGCTATCTGCTGGACTGTTCGTCGCGGCACGCGGACCTGGCCGCGCACAAGCTCATCGTCCACCAGATGGAGCAGCTGGTCGCGGCCACGCTGCTGGCCGCCCACCCGCACAACTACACGGGCGTGCCGCCCGGGCGCCGTGGCGCGGTGTTGCCGCGCCACGTGCGCAGCGTCCAGGATTATCTGAAGGCCCATGCGCACGAGCCCCTCAGCGCCGAGCAGCTCGCGCGCATCGCCGGCGTCAGCGTGCGCAGCCTGTACGCGGGATTCAAGGAATTCCTGGGCATCAGCCCCATGCTGTACCTGCGCGACCTGCGCATGGAGCGCGCACGCGCCGA
Organism: Achromobacter denitrificans NBRC 15125; assembly: GCF_001571365.1. GTDB lineage: Bacteria > Pseudomonadota > Gammaproteobacteria > Burkholderiales > Burkholderiaceae_B > Achromobacter > Achromobacter denitrificans. The sequence goes on from NZ_BCTQ01000005.1 coordinate 9,447, forward strand.
ACTGCTGTCCGGCGAAACCCACAATATCGCGAGCGTGGCCTTGCGCTGGGGCTTCGCGCACATGGGCCGGTTCAGCGCCGGCTACAAGGCGCGGTACGGCGAGAGCCCCAGCCAGAGCCTGCGGCGGCGCGCCTGAGGCGGCGTGCCCCGCCTAGCCCCGCGGAGCCTCGTCCAGGCTGGCGATATCGATGACGAAGCGATACTTCACGTCGCCCCTGAGCATGCGCTCGTAGGCCTCATCGATCTCATCGGCGCGGATCATCTCGATATCCGCGACGACGTCGTGCTTGGCGCAGAAATCCAGCATCTCCTGCGTTTCAGGTATGCCGCCTATCATCGACCCCGCCAGGCCTCGACGCTTCATGATCAGGGCGAACACGTCGGGCGCGGCGTGCGGCGTGGCCGGAGCGCCCACCAGCGTCATCGTGCCGTCGCGCTTGAGCAGCGCGAAGAAGGCGTTCAAGTCGTGCGGCGCGGCCACCGTGTTGAGGATGAAGTCCAGGCTCTGCGCGTGCGCCGCCATCTCGTCCGGATGGCGCGACACCACCACCTCGTCCGCGCCCAGGGCCCTGGCCGCCTCGCGCTTGGATTCCGAAGTGGTGAACGCCACCACATGCGCGCCCATGGCGTGCGCGAGCTTGATGCCCATGTGGCCCAGTCCGCCGATGCCGACGATGCCCACCCTGTGGGCCGGCCCGATTTTCCAATGCCGCAGCGGCGAATAAGTGGTGATTCCCGCGCAAAGCAACGGCGCCACTGCCGCCAACCGGGCCTCGGGATGGCGGATGCGCAGCACGTAGCGTTCGTGCACGACGATGCGCTGCGAATAGCCGCCCAGGGTGTGTCCCGGCGCATCCGGCGTCGGGCCGTTATAGGTGCCGACCATGTGGTCGCAGTAATTCTCCAGTCCCGCCTCGCAGTCGGCGCAATGCTGGCAACTGTCGACGATGCAGCCTATGCCGACCAGGTCCCCCGCCTTGAAGCCCGATACATGAGCGCCGACCGCGGACACGCGGCCCACGATCTCGTGGCCCGGCACGCAGGGATACAGGGTGCCGGCCCATTCCGAGCGCACCTGGTGCAAGTCGGAATGGCAGACGCCGCAGTAGGCGATGTCGATCTGCACGTCATGCGAGCCAGGGGCGCGGCGCGTGATATCCATGGGCTCAAGAGGACGTTCGGCCTTTAGGGCTCCGTAGGCTTTGGTGGTCATGGGAATTCCTTTGAACGATGGGGACAGGCGCGCTGGCCACCCGTGCACAGGGTGCGGATCGCAATCCATATGATAGTGCGGTCACCGAGCCTCATGCGGACGCCACCGCGCAGGCCCGCCGAGTTCTCGCGGCCAGGACGGAAGAAGCGGCCAGCAGCGCGGCGCTCATCACGAAAGTGCTCTGGTGGCCGCTGCGATCGAACACCAGGCCGCCCACGGTGGACCCCAGCGCGATCGACAGCTGCACCACCGCAACGAACAGGCCGCCGCCTGCCTCGGCGTCGTGGGGAAAAGCCCTGGCAATCCAGGCCCACCAGCCGACGGGCGCGGAGGTCCCGGCCAATCCCCAGAGCGCCAGCAATGCGACGACGGCGGCGCTCCAGCCGCCCAGCGCAACCAGGGCCAAGGCCGTCGCGGCCATCAATAGCGGAATCCCGATCAGCGTCGGATAGAAGCGCCATTGCAACACCCGGCCGATGAACACCGTGCCAATGAAGCCCGCCGCGCCGATGGCCAGCAGAATGAACGAAATCTGGGCGCCATGCACCCCGGCGACCGTCTCCAGGAACGGACGCACATAGGTAAACAACGAGAATTGCCCCATGAACAACAGGCTGCCGGCCAACATGCCCACGGCGACTCCCCGGCGCTTGAGCAACCGGAATGTCTTGAACACATGGCCGCCCGCGGGGGAGCGGGCGGCGGCAGGCAAGGATGGCAAGGTGATCCATTGCCAGGCCAACGCGATCAGCGCAATCGGCGCCAGGCCCAGAAACGCGCCGCGCCAGCCCACGACCGCGCCGAGGTAGGCGCCCAGCGGCGCCGCCACCACGGTCGCCAGCGCGTTGCCGCCGTTGACGATCGCCAGCGCCCGAGGCACCTGGCGCGGCGGCACGAGCTGGATGGCCGTAGCCGCAGACAAGGACCAAAAGCCGCCCACGACCACGCCGATGAGCGCCCGGCCCAGCATGTAGGTGACGTAGTTTGGCGCCAGCGCGACGATGGCGCCGGACGCGCCCATCGCCACCGTCAGCGCGAGAAGCAGCGGCTTGCGGTCCAGACCGCCCGCCAACGAGGAAATGAACAGGCTGGTCAGCACGGCGAAAACGCCCGAGATGGCGATCCCCTGCCCCGCCATGCCCTCGGTAATGCGCAGGTCGCTCGCGATGGGCGTGAGCAGGCTGACGGGCATGAACTCCGAGGCGATCAGCGCGAAGGCGCACACCGCCAAAGCGTAGACCGCTCCCCAGGAAGGCCGCGCTTGCGGCGCTTCGTTGTCGTGTTCAAGGCGGTCCTTGACGGCGCCCCGTGCATTGCTGGCCATGGGATTCCTGTTTTTTTTCGAGTTTGGCGCGCTGGGCATCACGCCTCGGCGGCCAGGTTCTTTCGGAAGAATGCGGTCAGCTTGTCCCACGGGATCAGACCCACGCGGTCGTACAGATCCACGTGGCCCGCGCCTGGCACCCAGACCAGTTCCTTCGGCTCGGCGGCCCGGTTGTAGGCGTCCACGCTGAACTCCCTGGAGTGGGCCCGGTCCCCGGAAATGAACAAGAGCGGGCGCGGCGAAATCGTCTCGATGTCATTGAACGGATAGAAATTCATGAACTTGACGTTGCTCGTCAGGGTCGGATGCGTGGTGGTCTGGGCGGAGACCCCGGCAGGCGTAAACGCGCCGCGCGGCGTCCGATAGAACTCGTAGAACTCACGCTCGATATCCGATGAGCGGGCGGTCAGTTCATGCACCGTCCCGCTGGTGTATCTGAGCGGGCCGCCGGCGAACTCTGCGTAACGCTGCCACGCCGCCTCGGCGATGACAGCCTTGCGCTGTTCCAGAGTCTGCGCCCGGTTCAGCGCATGGCGATTGGCCGCGCCCATGTCGTACATACTGACGGTGGCGATAGCCTTCATGCGCGGGTCGATCTTGGCCGCGCTGATGACGAAGCTGCCGCTGCCGCAAATGCCGATGGCGCCGATGCGATCGCGGTCTATCATGGGCTGCGTGCCCAGGAAGTCGACCGCCGCGCTGAACGCCTCGGCGTACATGTCGGGCAGCACCCGGTTGCGAGGCCCTTCGCTTTCCCCCCAACATGGCAAATCGATGGCGAGCGTCACGAAGCCGCGCTCGGCCATCTTGGTGGCGTAGAGGTTCGCGCTCTGCTCCTTGACGGCGCCCATCGGATGGCCGACCACCAGCGCCGCGCCCCTGGCATCGCGGTCCGGCGCCTGCGGCACATAGAGCTTGCCCGCCACCTCCATCTGGAACTGGTTTCTGAAACGCACCGCCTGCGGGCGCACCTGGCTGCTGGCATAGAAATTGTCGGCGTCCCGCGGCGCCGCTTGCGCGGGCGCGGCGGCCAGCGCCTTGCCCGTCGCCGATAAGGTGCCAAGCACGGCCGCGCCCGCGCCCAGCGCGTTCAGGAATTCACGGCGCCCGGTGTCTGACAGCGCGGAAGTGGGTGGTTTGAGCTTTTTCATAGCCCCTATTTTTGCCCCCTGGCGCCTGGCTGACTAGCTAATGAATACTTAATTGCTCTATAAGCTAGACTAATCAATTAATTCAACGTACCTGGGCAATGGGCCGGCGCAACCTCAACGATCTCCTTTACTTTGTCACGGTGGCGCGTGAAGGCAGCTTCACGCGGGCCGCGTCATTGCTCAACGTGACGCAGTCGGCGCTCAGCCAGGCCATCAGCGGACTGGAATCGCGCTTGCAGATCCGCCTGCTTACGCGGACCACGCGCAGCGTTTCTCCCACGGCGGCCGGCGAGCGCCTTCTGAATGCCATCGGGCACCGCTTCGATGAAATCGACGCCGAGCTGAACCAGTTGACGGAGCTGCGCGATAAACCCGCCGGCACGGTCCGCATCACTTGCGGCGATCACGTGCTGCACAACATTCTGCTGCCCAGGCTCATGCGGCTCATAGGTGAGTATCCCGACATCAAGCTGGAGTTCGACGTGAACTACGGTTTTCGCGACATCGTGGCGGATCGGTTCGATGCGGGCGTGCGGATGGGAAAAACCATCGACAAGGACATGATCGCCATCCCCATCGGACCGCCCATGCGGCTGGCGGTCGTGGGATCCCCGGCGTACTTCGACAGCCATCCGATTCCCAAGGTGCCGCAGGACCTCACTTCCCATCCCTGCATCAACCAACGCATGCAAAGTTCCGGCGGACTGTACGTCTGGGATTTCGAGCGACGTGGCCGCAAGGCCAATGTGCGCGTGGACGGCCCGCTGATCTTCAACACCACGCAGCCGCAAATAGAAGCAGCGCTGGCCGGCCTGGGCCTCGCCCTGCTGCCCGACGACGAACTGGCGCCGTATCTCGATGACGGCAGGCTGGTGCGCGTGCTGGAGGACTGGTGCCCGGCATTCGAGGGCTACCATTTGTACTACCCGAGCAGGCGCCAGCCCTCGCCTGCATTCGCTCTCGTCGTGGATGCCTTGCGCCTGGGCCGGCAGGCGCGCTAGGTCCGCTACTTCGCCTTCGCGGAGGAATTCTGCGCCAGGATCTCGCGGGCGAGCTGGTTGATCCTGGGCGCGGCCTTCATGGCGCCGTCCTTGTGCTGCTTGAGAAACTGGCGCAGGTAGTATTGCTCCAACGTGCAGGGATTCGCTTTCTTGCCCGTCAAAGGAGCGTACGCTTCAATCAACTTGCCTGCATGCGTCTGCTCGGCAAGGGTGCGCTTGCGCATCGCCTGGATCGTCTCCGAGACGGCCTTGAGTCCATCCTGGGAACCCAGGCGCTGCGCGAGCTTCGCGCGCAGCGCGGCCGAATCCTTCGGCGCCTTGGCCAGATCCATGCCCAGGCTTGCTTCGGCCAGGGACATGGCCACCAGCCCCTGGACCTCCGGCGCTTCGGACGGATACAGCTTGCAGGCGCCGATAAAGCCGATGTGCGTGGCCGCCGTCTCGCCAAGCGACTCCTGCGCGCCTTCTCCGCCCATCGGAAAACCCAGCGAATTGCGCATCGGTTCCTGCGCTTCGAACCCGCCGCCTGGCTTCTGCGCCGCGGCAAGTCCGCCGCACAGGCAAAGCGCCAACGCCAGCACTACGTTCTTCATCTTTCCCCCGTGACATCCCGTCTGCGCCGCCGGCGCCGGTTTTCTTACGCCGAATGCTATCCCAACACCCGCCGCCTGGGCAGGGGACGTCTTGCTTGCCGTCCTGGAAATCCAGCGGATAAACGAAAGGCCTGCCCGCAAAGCCGCCCCGCGTCTACGGCTGCTCGATCCAGGACGACGCAGCGTCGGTCCGGCTCCAGAGGCGCCAGCCGTGCCGGTAGGCATGCTGTAGATAAGGCCCGCGCAGAATGCGCGGTTCGCTGTCGGAGGACTGCTCGGCGCCCAGCAAGTGCAGGACCTGGGCCCAGTCCGCCAACTCGCCTCTGTCGCCTCGCAATGCCGCGTCCGCGAGCTGCCCAGCCTGCTCGACCGATCCGGCGCGCACCAGGAAACAGGTGTCCGCGCCATTCGGGCCGCCGGTGTAGGGGTCCTCGGATTCGTTGCCCCAGCGTATCGCCTCGTACAGATTCATGTCCCGGTCCTGTCCAATCCACGACGCAACGATACCAGCAGAAACCCCCTGGACGATGGCGGTCAGCCAGGGAATTCGATGCCGCCGCCGGCCCTAGAAAGGTATCCCCAACTTCACATACAGCTGCGCGCCCTCGGGCCGGTTCTTGACCTTGAAGTCCTGCTGCCACTTGGCGGTGAACAGCCAGCCCTTCTCGTTCAGGTACCGCACCGAGGGGCCGACGCCGAAGCCGCGGGCGCGGCCGGCGGCGCTGTTGGGGCCCTTGTCGTCCGTCACCTGCTGGAAGGCGTAGCCGCCCACCCCCAGCACCCAGCCCTTGCCCACGCCCCAGCCCAGCGCGTAGTCGGCGTGCACGGCCTGGCCGGAACGGGTGTCCGTGGCCGAGTTGGTGAAGTTGACGTCGTACATCAGCTTCAGGTCGGCGTTGAAGCCGTCCGGGCTGACCCGGCTGAGCGCGACCAGCGGTTGCGCCGTCCAGTAGTTCTTGCCCAGGCTGGACGGATCCTTGCGGTCGTACTCGCCGGTAGGCGCGTACATGTCCAGCCCGACCACGTAGTGCAGGGTTTCGGAGGGGTGGTAGCCCAGCGCCACGCCCAGCGTCATATCGCCCAGGCCGGTGCTGTGATGGCGCTGGCCGGCGGCCTTGGCGGTGACGTCCAGCAGCGGCGCGATGGCATGGAAGGCCAGCTGTCCGCCCATGACCTGCTGCTGCGTGACCCAGATCAGCCGCGGCGCCAGCACGTTGACGTCCACCTTGAAGCCCGGCACCGGCACGCGCTCGCCGTCGTTGCCGCGCAAGGTGTCGTAGCGCGCGCCGCCGCCATAGACCAGCATGTGCACGCCCGGCGGCGGAAGCGCCCCGGACATGAAGTTCTCCAGGCCGTCCGGATAGATGCCCAGGCCGCCGCCCTCGGTGGCCGAAGCCGCCGCGCCGGCCAGCGCCAATGCCGCGGCACAGGCCAACCGGCCGCGCTGTAGGTGTCTGTTCATGTTCCGCTCCTGGATAGATGTTGCGCGACGAGATAGCCGGAACCGCCGCCCAGCCCGGGGCCCGGGTGGGTGGCGGCGCCGATATGGAAGAGATTGCGCAGCGGCGTGCGATGGCCGCGGGCGCCGTGGCCGCCGGCAAACGGCCGCAGCCAGAAAAACTGATCGGGCGAGCACACGCCCGAATAGGGATCGCCGCCGACCAGGTTGCAGTTCAGGCCTTCGAGGTCCGCCGGCGAGTAGGCGCGCCGGCCCACGATCCGCTGCGCCAGCCCCGGCATCACCCGTTCCAGCCGGGCCTGCGCGCGGTCGGCGACCGCCTCGCGCAAGGCCGCGTTCCAGCGGCCGTCGGCGGGGATGGCGATCTCGCCGGCGGCGTCGCCCTTGACGCGCACCGGCAGCTCCTGCATCTGCACCCACAGGATCCATCCGCCCGTCGGCGCGCGCGAGGGGTCCACCGCCACGGGCTGGCCGATGGCCAGCGTGGGGCGCGCGGGCAACAGGCCGTTGTTGGCCTCCGTCACCGAGGCGCAGACCTGCTCCATGCTCTCGGTCAGGTGCACCAGCGGCACGTGGCGCAGCTCCGGCGTCAGCCAGTCGGGCGGCGCGTTCAGCGCGAAATGGATCTGCATGCCGCCGCGCCCGTGGCGGTAGCCGGCGGCGCGCCTGCGCAGCGGTTCGGGCGCATCGGGCAGCAACTGCCCGTACAGCTGGCCCGGCGCGACGTTGCAGACCACCGCCTCGGACGCGCGGTACTCCCGTCCGCCCGCCGCCACGCCGACGGCGCGACGGCGCCGGCCCTCGCCGCGAGTCAGGATGCGTTCGACGCGGGCGCCGGTCAGCAGGCGGCCGCCATGCCCCTCGATGACCTTGGCCAGCGCGTCCACCACGCCGCTGCCGCCGCCCTTCACCACCGGCATGCCGCCGGCCACCACCGCCGCGAAGGTCAGCTTGCCGATCAGGGCCGAGCAGGCGTCGTCCGGGCCCAGGCCGGTATGCAGCACCCAGGGCGCGATCAGCGCGCGCGCCGCGTCCGAGCGCAGCTCGCGGTCGGCCCAGCGGCGGAAGCTCTCCATCGAATCGGCGGCGAAGGCGGCCAGCCCGTCCATGCCGCGCTTGCGCCATTCGCCGAACAGCAGCTTCAGCATGCCGGCGCCGTAGGGGTTCTGGCCCAGCAGGCCGAAGGTCAGCGCCGCGTCCTCGCCGAACAGGCGCTGGGCCATCGCGCCGACGGCGGCGCCGTCGCCCGGCGCCCAGGCGTCCAGACGGCGGGCGCTGTCCTGCATATCCTGCTTGAGCGCCAGGCCGGCGCCGTCGGGCAGCACCAGCCCGGTCGCGTACTCGCCCTGCGCGAACTCCAGGCCGGCCTCGCGCAGCGCCGGCTTGAGTTGCGCGTAGGCCGGGCTGCCCACGAACAGCGGATACCAGCAGGACAGCACGTCGTGCCGGTACCCGGGAAACAGCTCCTCGGTACGGATGCATCCGCCCAGCCTGTCGTTGCGTTCCAGCACCAGCACCGATTTGCCGCGCTGCGCGAGCAGCGCCGCGCAGACCAGCGAATTCATGCCGCTGCCGACGATGACGACCTGGGCCTCGGTCTGTATGGCCATGAGGGTACGCTCCTTCCAGGGGGCTAGGCGGCCGCCAGCGCCGTGAAGCGGCCGGCATGGAACACCAGCGGCGTGGCCGCGATGCTGGCCACCCGCAACACGCGCCCGAACAGCAGCAGGTGATCGCCCGCCGGCCGTTGCTGGTCGTTGGCGCAGACCAGCGTGGCCACGGCGCCGGCGATGGCGGGCACGCCCTCGGGCACCTCGTCCAAGGGCGCGCCCTCGAACTTGTCCGCCACTGACGCGCTGGCGAAGCGCAGCGCCAGCGCTTCCTGGCCGCTGGCCAGCACGCTGATGGTGAAATGGCTGCAATCGCGGAAGGCCGCCAGGTTGGGCGAGCGCTCCACCAGGCTCCACAGCACCAGCGGCGGATCCAGCGACAGCGAAGCGAAGGAGTTGATGGTCAGTCCCACCTTGCGGCCGTCCGGGCAGCGCGTCGCCACGATGGCCACGCCGGTCGGGTAGCTGCCGAGCACGCCGCGCAGGACCTTGGGATGCAGATCGGTGCAGCCCCAGTCCAGCGGCTGCCCCGCGGTCTGCCCGGCCGTCATGCCGCCGCCCGCGCCGCCTTGGCGGCAATGAACGCCTCGCACGCCACCTCGTCGGCCCACCAGGGGAAGAAAGCCGGCGGATGGTTGAAGCCGTTGGCGATGGCGCTGGCCAGCGCCGGCGAGCCGTCCGCCGCCTGCAGCAGCTTGAGCAGGTGCGGGGCCGGCGGCATCAGCATGGAGTTGGTCCATTCGACGACCGCGCCGGCGTAGTCCCAGAACCGTTCGAAGGTGCGCTGCATCCAGTCCGCCGTGAAGGCCCGGTCGCCGTGTTCCAGAATGGCGCGCAGGTAGACGGCGCAGGCCTTGGTGGCGTTGTTCGAGCCCTGGCCGGTGATCGGATCGTTGGTGACCACCGCGTCGCCCAGGCCGAACACCGGGCGGCCCGACGGCAGGGTCAGCACGGGCTTGCGCACGGTGGGCGCGAAGCTGCCGGCGAGGATGCCGTTGGCGTCGGTGAGTTCCACCGCGCCGCAGCGATCGGCCTCCCAGGGCAGGTAAGCGCGCAGGATGCGCAGGCTCTGCTCCAGGTGCTCCTGCGGCGACTTGATGTCGCGCCAGCAGTCCATCGGCCCGCCCGGCACGCCTTCGAACACCATGATCTCGCAAGGCCCGCTGAGGGTCAGCGCGGGAAACACGAAATACTCGCCCACGCCGGGAATCAGGTTGAAGGCCACCCGCGAGTATTCCGGCGCCGGACGCATGCCATGCACATAGGTGAGCGCCAGCGCCCGCTGCGGCCGGTCGAAGCGGGACCGCAGCGCATCGCGCTCGAACAGCTTGACGACCTCGCCCTTGCCCGCGGCCAGCAGCACCAGGTCGTGCGAGGCGGCCAGCAGCTCCAGCTCGCCCACGCCGCCGTCCTGGATCAGCAGCCGGCCGCCCCGGGCCTCGAACAGTTCCATCCAGGCCGGCATCTTGATGCGCTGGTCCACCGCCTGCGCCGGCCGGTCCAGCCGCGCGGCCCAGTCGATCAGCTTGTGGCCGGGCCGCTCCGGATGCGGTATCGCCAGGCCGATGCCGTCGACGGTGGGACAGCCGGCCTCCCATTGGTTCAGGCCCAGGTCGCGTTCGATCTGCAGCGACGCATCGAACATGCACTGACTGGACATCACCTTGCCGTTGCGGATGGCTTCGGGCTCGCGGTTGGTGACCACCGTCACCGCATAGCCCTTGTCCAGCAATCCCAGCGCCAAGGGCAGGCCCGCCTGCCCTCCTCCCACGATCGCGATTCGACGCATGATTCTTCTCCTTGCAGTGTTGAGGGTTCCCGGGGCTGCGCGCCCTAGGCGGCCAGCCGCGGAATCGCCGGCCGGGCCTGTTCGGGGCCCATGGCGGAATAGCCGCCGTCGACCGCGTAGTCGGCGCCGGTGACGAAGCTGGCGTGGTCCGACAGCAGGAAGGCGACCACCTCGGCCACCTCGGCCGGGTCCCCTGCGCGGCCCAGCAGGTGGTAGTCGGCGGCCACTCGGTCGGTCTTGGCGCGGTCGCCCTGCGTCAGCTCGTCCATGACGCGCGACCAGGTCCAGCCCGGCGACACCGAATTGACGCGTATGCCGTCGCCGGCGTAGTCCATCGCCAGGCTGCGCGTGACCTGCAGCAGCGCCGCCTTGGAAACCGGATAGAGCCAGCGCCCCGTCTGCGCGACGCGCGACGAGATGCTGGTGAAGTTGACGATGGCCCCGCCGCCGGCGGCGGCCAGGTGAGGATGGACGGCGCGCGCCGCCATCACGGCGCTGACCACGTTGACGTCCAGGGCTCGCAGCCAATCGGCGCGGCCCGAAGCGGCGCCGTCGTCCAGATAGGTGGCGGCCAGGTTGACCAGGAAATCGATGCGGCCGAAGTGCGCCGCCGCGTCGGCCACGCCGCTGGCCAGCTGCGCGTCGTCCGCGATGTCCACCGGCCAGAATCGGGCGCCGGCCGGATCCTCCGCGGCCACGCGCTCGCCGCCGGCGGCATCGATATCGAACAGCGCCACGCGCACGCCCTTGCCGCGCAACGCCCGGACCACGCCCGCGCCGATCAGCGTGGCGCCCCCGGTCACGATGGCTACTTTGTTCTCCAGACCCTTCATCGCATCACCTCTCTCGCATGACTGAGTGAGGCGAATACTGGCGCCGCGCGCCGAGGCCGCGGTAGCCGGATCCGGCGGCCGCTATCCGAAGACTGCGCTTATTCGGGAAAAGCTTGATCGAGGTCGAACCGGCGTGGCCGAAAACTGCGGCGGCTGTCCGTTCCCTGCCGGCGCCGCGCGCGCCAGGCGCGCGTTATGGGCGCGCGGGGACCGACGCGCGCGCATGTTCCTTGATCAGGCGCACGAAGCGCTGCACCTGCCGGCTCGGGCGCTCGAAGCGCGACCGCACCAGGCTCAGCGAAAGCGGGATCGACTCCTGCAAGGGCCGCGTCACCACGCCGGGCCAGCCCTGCTCGCCGACCGAGAACTGGTCGACGATGGCCACGCCCGCCCCCACCCGCACCAGCGCGCAGGCCAGTTCCGCGCGCACGATGTCCACCGCCGAATTCCAGCTGACGTTGGCGCGCTGGAAGGCCGCCGCCACGAGCTGCCCGAACGGGATATTGCGGCTGTAGAGAATCAGCCGGTGCCGGGCCAGTTCGGCCAGGCTCACCGCCGGCCGCGATGCCAGGGGATGCCCTAGCGGCAGGATGCAGACCATCTCGCCCGTGGCCAGCGGCTCCACCACCAGGTTGGGGTGGTCTATCGGCAGCACCGACACGGCCAGTTCCGCCTTGCGCCCCAGCAGTTCGTGCGCCATGTCGGCCAGCAGCGTGGTGTGGTACTTGAGCCTGACGTTGGGGTACAGCTCCAGGTACTGCGCGATGACGGGCGGCACGAAATTCAGCGCCAGGCTGGGGCTGGAACAGAGGGTCAACGCGCCCGCCGGCCGCTCGGCCAGGTCGCGGGCCAGTTCGTCGATGCGCAAGGCTTCCTCGAACAGCGGCCCCACTTCCTGGAATAGGCGCTGTGCCTCCGGGGTGGGCGTGAGCTTGCCCTTGTCGCGCTCGAACAGCTGCAGGCCCAGGCTCTGCTCGGTGTGGGCGATGAGGCGGCTGATGGCCGGCTGCGACACGAACAGCAGCCGGGCCGCGCCGTTCATGGAACCGGTCAGCATCACCGCCCGGAACACTTCCATCTGCCTGAGCTTGAAACGCATGGCTGATCCGATAATCGTTTGTTATATCCCCTGGCCAACTTAGCATAACTGCGAAATCCAGGCATTCATTAGCATTCCAGACGGCCCCTGGCGCGATTTCCAGGGAGATTCGATAAAGGGAATGCATGACTCTGAACATAGGATTCGTCGGCCTGGGCATGATGGGCCTGCCGATGGTGGAAAACCTTGCCGGCGGCGAGGAGCGCTACGACATCCTGGCCTACGACCGCGACCCCGCGCGCCTGGAGCGCCTGGCCGGGCACCCGGCCTGGAACCGCAATCTCCGGCCGGCGGCCGGCCTGGCCGCGATGGCCGATCGCGACATCGTCATCACCATGCTGCCCGACAGCGCCATCACCAACGCCGTGATCGAAGGCGAACACGGGCTGGCCGGCATCATGCGCGCGGGCTCCGTGCTGCTGGACATGGGCTCGTCCAACCCCGCCGAAACGCGGCGGCTGGCGCCCCGGCTGCGCGAGGCCGGGTTGACGCTGATCGACGCGCCGGTGTCGGGCGCGGTGGCCAAGGCCGCCGCCGGAACGCTGGCCATCATGGTCGGCGCCGGCGCCGACGAGCTGGAGCGCGTGCGCCCGGTGCTCTCTCGCATGGGCGCCTCGCTCATCCATACCGGCGCCGCGGGTTCGGCGCACGCCATGAAGGCGCTGAACAACTATGTCTACGCGGCCGGCCTGCTGGCGGCCAGCGAAGCGCTGCTGATCGCCCGGCGCATGGACCTGGACCTGGACGTCTTCACCGACGTGCTCAACGCCTCCAGCGGCCGCAACGTCGCGACCGAGACCAAGCTGCGCCAGTTCATCGTGCCCGGCACCTACAACGGCGGCTTCGCGCTGGCGCTGATGGCCAAGGACCTGCGCACCGCCGATGCGCTGCAGGCGCTGGCCGGCGTGCCGGCTTCGCAGCTGTCGCTGTGCACGGCGCTGTGGCAGCGCGCCCGCGAGGCGCTGCCCGCCGGCGCCGACAACACCGAGATCCACCGCTACCTGGAAAACCTGAGCGCGCCCGCGCCGGACTGAAGCGGCCCGCGCGCCCGCCCCATAACGACACCAAACAGGAGACAGACATGAACCGACCCGCCGCCACGCTCAGACTGGCGCTCGGCCTGGGCGCGGCCCTGCTGGCCGCCGCCGGCGCCCGAGCCGCGCCTTATCCCGACCACCCCATCCGCATGGTCGTGCCCTTCCCGCCGGGCAGCATCACCGACGTGGTGGCGCGCAGCCTGGGCAAGGCCATGAGCGCGGACCTGGGTCAGCCCGTGGTGGTGGAAAACAAGCCGGGCGCCAACGGCATCATCGGCACCCACGACGTGGCCAAGTCCAAGCCCGACGGCTACACGCTGGTGGTGGTGGGCGTGTCCACCGCCGCCAGCGGCGTGAGCCTGTTCAAGGATCTGCCCTACGACCCCGCCACCGATCTCGCGCCCATCGGCGCCGTGGCCGAGACCCCCTACCTGCTGGTGGGGTCGCCTCGCATGCCCGGCACCAAGGTGTCGGATCTGTACGCCTATGGCGCCGCGAATCCCGGCAAGCTGACCTACGCGTACGGATCGGGCAGCGCCCAGGTGTTCGGCGCCAAGCTGGCGGCGATGGGCAAGATCAACGTCACGCCGGTGCCGTATCGCGGCGGCCCCCAGGCGCTGACCGACGTGATCGGCGGCACGGTGGACCTCACCTTCACCGACCTGGCCAACGGCCTGCAGCAGGCGCGCGCGGGCAAGGTCAAGACCTACGGCGTCAGCACGCCCGAGCGCTTCGCGCTGGCCCCGGACATTCCCACGCTCAACGAGAGCGGCGCACCCGGCTTCGACCTGACGGTGTGGTTCGGCCTGATGGGCCCGGCGGGCCTGCCGGCCCCCGTGCTCGACCGCCTGTCGACATCGCTGAACCGGGCCCTGGCCGACGACGAGCTCAAGCAGACCTATGCCCGCCAGGGCCTGAGCGTCAAGACGCAGACCCCGGCCGAGTTCGGCGGTTTCGTCCGAACCGAAATCGACAAGTGGGCCGCCATCGTCAAGGAAGCCGGCATCGCGCCGCAATGATCCCCCTCTTTCCCTCATTCTTCCAGGAATCCGCCTTATGTCGCTGATCGATATCCGCAAGCGCTGCCTCATCGTCGAAACCACCTTCCATGAAAACGGCCCGCCGCCGGCCCGCCCGCTCAAGCTGGCCGCCGCCTGCGCCGTCATCCGCAATCCCTACGCGGGCCGCTACGAGCCGGACCTCATGCCCTTCATGGCCGAACTGCGCGGCCTGGGCACCCTGCTGGCGACCGAGCTGGTCGAGACCCTGGGCGGCAAGGAGAACGTCGAGGTCTACAGCAAGGCCGCCATCGTGGGACTGGACGGCGAAATGGAACACGGCGCGGTCTGGCACGAAGCGGGCGGCTGGGCCATGCGCAGCGTGCTGGGCGAGCCCAAGGCCATGGTCCCGGCCGTGAAGGCCGTGGCGGTGGCCGGCTACCGCATGATGGTGCCGGTGCACTATATCCATGCCTCTTACGTACGCAGCCACTTCAACAGCATCGAGATCGGCATCCAGGACGCGCCGCGCGCCAACGAAATCCTGTTCGCCCTGGTGATGGGCACGGGCGGCCGGGTGCACTCGCGGCTGGGCGGGCTGACCAAGGAAGCGGTGGCCGTGCACGACGGCCAGCGCTGAAGGCCGGGGCCGCGCGAGGCTCCTGCTGGCGGGAACAGGCGCTAGGCGCCGGGAATGGTCAGCGACAGCCCCGCCCGGTCGGCCACGTTGCAGATGTGCGCGCGCATCGCGCGGCGCGCGGCCTCGGGCGAACCGGTGGCCAGCGCCTCGATGATCTCGGCGTGCTCGCGTATCGGTTCGCGCACGCGGGCGGGATCGGCGAACGCCACCTGGCGGCTGCCGTCGACCACGTCGCCGATGCTCTCGGCCAGGTCCAGCAGCATGGGGCTGCCGGCGATCTCGAACAGGCAGGCGTGGAAGGCATGGTCGCCTTCGGACATGGTGACCAGGTCGCCGGCGTCGGCCGCCTGCTCCATCTGCGTGATGGTGGCGTGCAGACGGCTCAAGCCCGCCTGCGTGACGACGCTGGCGGCCAGCCCCGCCGCCAGTTCTTCGAGCTGGTTGCGCACCAGGTACACGTCGCGCAAGGCGTAGCGCCCCTGGAAGCGCCAGCGGCCGTAGGCGCTGCCCAGCCCTTTCTCGCCGGGCCTGGCGATGAACACCCCGCGGCCGGCTTCGCTGCGCAGCATGCCCAGGCCTTCCAGCATGGTGATGGCCTCGCGCAGCGACGCGCGGCTGACGCCGAGCGACTCGGCCAGCTGGCGCTGCCCCGGCAGCTTGCCCGCCGCCGCCCATTCGCTCGAACGGATGCGGGCCTGCAATTGCTGGGCGATGTGTTCGACGGTATTCATCGTGGAATTCCTCGGCGCGCGGGCGCGCTGGGCGCGCCCCCGGGGGTCGTTGACAGCCAAATCCTGCCTGGGCATTATGACACCCAACTGGTCTGACCGGTAAGGATAAAACCGGGCCGGACAACGCCCCCGGCGCGCCGCCGGGGCCCCGCCCCCCCTCTACAGCGAAACGCCGCCCATGACCGACCTCCACGATAGATTCGCCCGCGCCGTCGACGCCCAGGCCCGGCTCGCCGGCTACCCCTACGGCGAACGGCGCCAGGCCTGGCTGGACCGGCTGCGCGTCAACCTCCCCGAACTCGAAACCCTGGACGCGCTGGCGCCGGAAGCGGAGCTGGGCTACCTGGCGCCGCCCCCGCCCCCCTCCGCGTCCGCCCACCCGCTGCCCGCGGCCCAGGCCGGCCGGGGCATCGCGGTTTCGCGCCACGTGCCCGGCATCGCCGCCATCGCGCGCGAATGCCGCGACGCGCCCGAGCACGCGGCCGACGCCGCCAAGGCCGCGCTGGCCGCCGCGCGCCAGCAGGCCGACCTGAACGCCTTCATCACCCTGTCCGACACGCCGGCGCTGGACGGCGCCGCCGCCGCCGCGGCCCGCAAGCTGCGCGAAGGCGCGGCCATGCCGCTGATGGGCGTGCCCATCGCCGTCAAGGACTTGATGCAGGTGGCCGGTTTCCCCCAGACCAACGGCAGCGGCGGCCTGAAACCGCCGCCCGCCCTGCGCGACGCGCTGGCGGTGGCGCGCCTGCGCGAGGCCGGCGCCCTGGTGGTCGGCACCACCAACCTGCACGAACTCGCCTACGGCATTACCAGCGAAAACCCGCACTACGGATGGGTGGGCAATCCTCGCGCGGCGGGCTACACCGCGGGCGGCTCCAGCGGCGGCTCGGCCGCCGCCGTGGCCGCCGGCATCGTCCGCGTGGCCGTCGGCACCGACACGGCCGGCTCCATCCGCATCCCCGCCTCCTGCTGCGGCGTGGTGGGCTTCAAGCCCACCTTCGACGCCGTGCCGCGCGACGGCGCGCAGGCGCTGGGCGCCAGCCTGGACCACCTCGGCCCGATCGCCGCCAGCGTGGCGGACGCCGCGCTGGCCTTTTCCATCATGGCGGGCCAGGCCGAACGCACCGTCAGCGTGGGCGCCTTGCGCGGACTGCGCGTGGGCGTGCCGCGCAATTACTTCTACGCGCCGCTGGCCGACGACGTGGCGCAGGCGGTCGATCGCGCGCTGGCCTTGATGCAGGCGGACGGGGCCGTGCTGGTCCCGCTGGACCTGCCCGGCGTCGAGCACAGCGCCGCGCTGCAGTTCACTACCCTGTGCAGCGAAGCCACCGACATCCACTGGCGCCGGCTCATCGACCAACCCGAGACCCTGGGCGCCGACGTGCGGGTGCGGCTGGAGGTCGGGCAGTTCCTCCCGGCCACCTGGTACACGCGGGCGCAGCGCGGCCGCGCCGCGCTGGCGCGCCTGTTCGACCAGGCGATGCAGGCGGTGGACGTGCTGGTCACGCCCACGCTGCGCATCGAGCCGCCGCGCTCGGGCGCCGGCGCGGTCGTCATCGGCGGCCAGGAAGTGCCGCTGCACACGGCCGTCACCGGGCTGACCATGCCCTTCAACCTGACCGGCATGCCCGCCCTGACGCTGCCTTGCGGCGCCGGCCGCAACGGCCTGCCGATAGGCCTGCAGATCGCCGGCGCGCGCGGCGCCGACTGGCGCGTGCTGAACGCGGCGGCGCGGGTGGAAGCGCTGCTCGCTCCCTGAGGCCCGGGCGGCGGCATCGCCTCCCATGCTGGTAAACACTAACTGGTAAGACCGGTACTACAGGATTAAAAAACAAACGACGTTCCCCGACCGCCGACTCCGTTCGCCCTCGCGGACGACGGCATCGCCGCAGCTCCTTTCCAAAAGGAAACAACGATGAAACTGCTTCGCTTTGCCGCAGCCGTATCCGCGGTCGTTCTCGCCTCCTCCGCCCAGGCGGCCGATCCCATCGTCATCGGCGTCAGCATCGCGCAATCGCCGCCCGGCTCCGTGGTGCAAGGCACCCAGGTGAAGGATGGCGTGGAGATCATCACCAAGATGATCAACGACAAGGGCGGCGTGCTGGGCCGCCCGCTGAAGATCGTCTACGAAGACGACCAGGGCATTCCGGAAAAGGGCCGCGCCGCGGCCGAGAAACTCATCTCGCGCGACAAGGTCGTCGCCGTGACGGGCGGCCACCAGAGCTCGGTGTGCCTGGCCGAGATCGAGGTGGCGCACCGCTACAAGGTGCCGTACGTCAACACCAACTGCTGGTCGGACGACGTGCGCATCAAGGGTTACCCGGAAGTCTTCAACCCGGCAAACTACAACACCCGCGTCTCCAGCGCCATGGCCGACACCATCGCCGCGCTGAAGGTCAAGAGCGTGGTGGCCTTCGCCGAGAATACCGACTACGGCATCGGCCAGGCCAAGCTGCTGGGCGACTTCCTCAAGAAGACCTCGCCGCAGACCCAGTACAAGTACGTGGCGCTGGACCGCGCCGGCAAGGACTTCACGCCCGCGGTGCTGCCGCTGCGCGCCAACCCGCCCGAGCTGGTGGTCAACATCATGCTGCCGCCGGCCGCGTACATCCTCATGAACCAGCTGTACGAACAGGGCGTGGCGCCCAGCGCCAAGACCTGGTTCTACGACGGCGCCGGCATCGCCGACTACCCCGACTTCTGGAAGAACGTGAAGGAAGCCGGCAAGTACATGCTGGCCTTCGGCCTGTACCACCCGCAGATGCCCATGCCCCAGCTGGGCCTGGACGTGGGCGCCGCCTACCAGAAGCAGGCCAACACCGAACCGAATCGCCTGATCTTCCAGGCCGCCGACTCGGTGCTGCTGATCGCCCGCGCCATCGAGGAAGCCAAGTCGACCGACAGCGCCGCCATCATCAAGACCCTGCAAGGCATGCAGTTCGAGGGCGTGCGCGGCAAATTCAGCTTCTCGCAGCAGCCGGGCTACACCTACCAGCAATGGGTCGACATCCCGTACGTCACCTACCAGCTGACCGAAGTGGACCAGCCCTTGAGCAAGACCACGCTGATCCAGGCCTCGGGCCAACCGCTCCAGATCGATAAGGTCATCAAACCAAAGTGATGGAGCCCCCACGCCGCGCAAGCTGCGCTTGCTTGCTGCCCCCCGAGGGGGCGTCTTTTGTCTTGGGGCGGCCTGGCGGCAAAAGGGGCCCCCACGCCGCGTCTCCGGCCTGCTGCCCCACAAGGCCGGACCGCCTCCATTCTTGAACCGCAATGAACGCCGGGGCCCGGCCCCGGCGTCAGGGAGCATCGAGTGCTGGCACTGGACCTGTTCGTCAACGGCCTGATCATCGGCCTGTTCTACGCGCTGATGGCGGTCGGCCTGACCATGATCTTCGGCATCCTGAAGGTCGTGAATTTCGCGCACGGCGAGTTCTACATGATCGGGGCCTACACCTACACCCTGGTGTCGCTGGCCCTGGGCGTGCCGCCCTGGCTGGCGCTGCCCGTGGCCGCGGCCGCCGGCGCGCTGCTGGGCTGGGCCACCGAACGCTGGCTGATGCGCCCGCTGTACGCCGGCTACGGCTCCTGGGGGCTGATGAAGGACGAGTACGCGGTGGTGGTCACCTTCGGCCTGTCGCTGCTCCTGATCAACCTGGTGGACAAGGTGGTGGGCCCCTACCCCATGCGCGGCCCAGCCCTGTCCGACGTGACGCGCATGGCGGTCGGCCCTTTCATGATGAGCGGCCAGAAGCTGATCACGGCGGGCCTGTCCATCGTGCTGCTGGTCGGGCTGGCGCTATTCATCAAACGCTCGCTCTGGGGCCGCCAGGTGCAGGCGGTGGCGCAGAACCGGCTGGGCGCCTCCATCGCCGGCATCGACACCGCGCGCGCCAGCAGCATTATCTTCATGGCCTCGGGCGTGCTCGCGGCGCTGGCCGGCGCGTTGCTGGCGCCGGTCATCAATCCCGCGCCGGACGTGGGCGCGTTCCCGGCCATCAAGTCCTATGTGATCGTCGTGATCGGCGGCATGGGATCGATACCCGGCAGCATCCTGGCGGCGCTGGCGCTGGGCGTGCTCGAAAGTTTCGGCGCGGTGTACCTGTCCTATGACTACCGCGACACCTTCGGGCTGGCCCTGCTGATCCTGATCCTGCTGTTCCGGCCCAAGGGCCTGTTCGGCGAACGCGCGCGGGAGGTCTGAACATGGATCCGCTCACCCACCCCAACCTGCTGCGCAACAAGCTGCGCCAGGAGATGCGCCTGTCGCTGGCGTTCCTGGCCGTGCTGGCGTTGCTGCCGCTGGGCATTTCGTCGCCGTATTGGCTGGGCGTGCTGATCGTCAGCATGTATTTCGCGATGCTGGCCACCGGCTGGAACCTGCTGGCGGGCTACACGGGCCAGTTTTCGCTGGCGCCGGCGGCCTTCGCCATGCTGGGCGGCTACACCACCGGCCTGCTGGCCTTCCACTGGGGCGTGCCGCTGTGGCTGGGGCTGCCGTTGTCGGCGGTGGTGCCGGGGCTGATCGGCCTGGTGCTGGGCCGCATCGTGCTGCGGCTGTCGGGCCCCTACCTGGCGCTGACCACGCTGTCCTTCGCCGAGATCGCGCGCCTGATCATCTACAACTCCATCGACTTCACCCGCGGCGACCAGGGCCTGCACGTGCCGGCCCTGCTGGACAGCCGCGTCGGCAACTACTACCTGTTCCTGGGCGTGCTGGCGGCGGTGACGCTGCTGGTCTTCCTGCTGCTGCGGGCCCGGCCGGGCCGCTTCCTGCAGGCGATCCGCGACGACGAGATCGGCGCGGCCAGCCGGGGCATCGACGTGGTGCGCTACAAGACCCTGGCCTTCCTGGCGAGCTGCGCCATCTGCGGATTCGCCGGCGGGCTGTATGGCACGTTCGCGCAGCTGGTCAGCCCGGAGCTGGGCATCGTGGCGCAGACCGGCATGGTGATCGCCATGGTCGTGATCGGCGGCATGGGCACGCTGGTCGGCCCGCTGCTGGGCGCCGTGCTGGTGTACGTGGCCTCCGAGATGCTGCGCGACGTCGGCAACATCCAGATGATCGTGTTCGCGCTGCTGGTCATCGTATTCGCGCGCTTTTTCCGCGAGGGGCTGTGGGGCCTGGCGCGCCGCGCCGCGCTGCGCCGTTCCGGCAACGCCAGGGGGGCCTGATGGCACTGCTGCAGATATCGGGAATACAGAAGCGCTTCGGCGGCCTGCTCGCGGTGAACGGCGCGGGCATGGACGTGGCCGACGGCGAACTGCTGGGGCTGATCGGCCCCAACGGTTCGGGCAAGACCACCCTGCTCAACGTCCTGTCGGGCCACCTGGCGGCGGACGCGGGCGAGGTGCGGCTGGACGGCCGCAGCATCATGGGCCTGAACCCCACGCAGCTGACGCGGCTGGGCGTGCTGCGGATGTTCCAGATGACCCGCGTGTTCAACCGCGTGAGCGCCTACGACAACCTGGTCGTGTGCGGGCTGGCGATGGGGCTGGACGAGGCCGGCGCGAGCCGCCGCGCGCTGGAACTGCTGGAGGAGCTCAAGCTGGGCCACGTCATGCACCTGGACGCGGGGCAGCTATCGGGCGGGCAGAAGAAGCTGCTGGAATTCGGCGCCTGCTTCATGGTGCCGCCGCGCGTGGCGCTGCTGGACGAACCCTTCGCCGCGGTGCACCCCGTCATGAAGGAAACCATGTCGGAGTTCATCCGCCGCCGCAACCAGGGCGGCCAGACGTTCATCCTGGTCAGTCACGATATGCCGGTGGTCGTGGACTTGTGTCCGCGCTCGGTCTGCATGAACGCCGGCCGGGTGCTGGCCGATGGCCCCACCCAGCAGGTGCTGCGCGAGCCGGCGGTGATCGAGGCCTATCTGGGCGAGCAGGGACAAGAGGAGCAGAACCATGCCTGACACCCTCCTGGCCATGGAGAGCGTGACCGCCGGCTACCTGGGCGACATCGACGTGCTGCGCAATGTGTCGCTGACGGTGGAGGCGGGCCGCGTCAGCGGCCTGATCGGCCTGAACGGCGCGGGCAAGTCGACGCTCATGAAGGCGATCTGCGGGTTCCTGCCGCCGAAGTCCGGCCGCGTGACGCGGGCCGGGCGCGACATTTCCGGGCAGGCGCCGCATCGCATGATCGACGACGGCCTTTGGTACATCCCGCAGGAATCCAGCCTGTTCCCCTACCTGACGGTGGAGGAAAACCTGCGCCTGCCGCTGGAAGGCCGGCGCAAGCGCTACGGCGAGGTGCTGGAATCGCGCTTCGCCGACACGCTGGAGCGGTTCCCGGTGCTGAAGGAGAAGCTGAAGGACCAGGCCGGCAATCTGTCGGGCGGCCAGCAGAAGTCGCTGGAGTTCGCCAAGGCCTATATGGTCCAGCCCCAGGTCTGCCTGATCGACGAGCCCAGCATCGGGCTGGCGCCGCGCGTGGCGGCCGAGGTGTTCCAATGGATCCGCGCGTTCGCCGAGACGGGCATGGGGATCCTTCTGGTGGACCACAACGTGCGCCGGGTCGTGGCCATGTCCCACCACATCTACGTGCTGAGCCTGGGCGAGATCACCGCTTCCGGCTCGCCCGAGGATTTTGCCGGCGACCTGCACGAACAGGTGCGCGAATGGCTGGGGATCAATTTCTGATGGATACGCGGACTCTGATGGCGCAGCCTTTGACGGCCGAGGCGTTCGCGCCCTACGGCGAGGTGGTCAGCAGCGCCGGCCGCAGCGGCCGCGAAATCAACGCGGGCACCTCGCTGCGGGTGGAGTTGCGGGAGCCCGACCTCCTTGCTGCGGGCGGACGGCCTTCGCTGTCGGTGTTCCGGGCGCAGGGAATCGCACTGCCGTTCGCGGCGCAGGTGGTGGAGCGGCACCGGCTGGGCAGCCAGACGTTCCTGCCGCTGGCGGCGACGCCTTATGTGGTGCTGGTGGCGCTGGGCGCGGACGCGCCGGATCCGGCGACGCTGCGCGCTTTCCTGGCGGGTCCGGGGGTGGGGGTTACGCTGTGGCGGGACGTTTGGCACCACCCGCTCCTGGCGCTGGCGGACGGCGAGTTCGCGGTGCTTGAACGGGCCGGCCCCAGCGTGGATTGCGAGCTGGTGCCGTTGCCGGATGCGCCCTGGATGCTGCGGGCGGACTGACCCGCCGGTTTCGCCCGCGGCCGGGCTCAGGCGGAGGCTTTGCGCCAGACGCTGGCGAGCCAGGGCTGCTGTTCCAGGGGCAGGCCTTGCGGGCGGAAGTAGTGTTCGAGTTCTTCGAAACCGGCGGCCGCCATCAGGCTGCGCCAGCCTTCCAGGTCATGGTAGGCGCCGTAGCGGCCGCGATTCCAGCCTTCCTGGTTGCCGCCGCGCGGATTGGAGCTGAACAGCACGCCGCGTGGTTTGAGGGCGGCGCGCAGTTCGCGCAATACCCGGGGCAGTTCCTGGCCGGGCACGTGGAACAGGACGGCGTTGGCAAAGATGCCGTCGAAGCGGTCGTCGGGCAGCGCGAGGTGCAGGAAGTCCTGGTGCCAGACTTCGCAACCGCTGGCCTCGCGGGCCATATCGACGAAGCTCGGAGTGCCGTCGAGGCCGACGGCGCGATGGCCGAGGGCGGTGAACGTCTTGAGGTCTCGGCCGGGGCCGCAGCCCAGGTCCAGGATGTCGTACGGAGGTTCGCCTTCGATGTGGCGCAGCAGCGCGGCGATGTTCTGGCTGACATCGTGGTCGCGGGTGCCGGCTTCGAACGAATCGGCGTTGTCTTCGTAGTGCGCGAGCGTCAGGGCGGTGATGTTCGCCAGGTCTTCGGGGGTCAGGTGCATATCGGGGATTGTGCACCAACTGGAGGAGTTCCAGGAGGCTGGAGGCAGTGCTATTGACGCCGGTCGCGGCGGGGGCCTGGGGCGCGCGGGGCCACGATTGCGGTCCGGAGCCTTCGCTCCGGACTGCCCCCTTGTCATCTTCGTCACCGCCTGCGGCGGTTCCTTCAGATTCCCTCGGGCTTATCGACGCCCCGCGCGCCCCAGGCCCCCGCCACGACCGGCTGCATTGGTATTGCTTGTCACGTCGCTGGGACGGGTGGGGTTCTTGAGGTTCTTGCCGGAAGCTGGGTACCTCGGAAGCGTTTGCGGGGTCGCCCCAAGGCGGCCGCGCGGGCGGCCTTTTGGGGCATTTGGGTGTGCTGGCGGGAAGGTGGTGGCCGTGGTGTGAGGCCGCGCTGGGAGCGGTTGTGTACGGCAATACTGGGCGCGGTGACGCAAGCGCTATCGGGACGCGGCGGCGTGAAGCTCATGCAAAAAGGGTGCAGGCACCGGAGATTTTCCGGTGCCTGCACCCTTTTCATTGCGGAGCCGCCGGCGCCGGATGCCGCGGCGGAAGGCGCACGCGCGCCCTCCGGGGTCCGGCGCCGTGGGCGGCTTCAGGCGGCGATGCGGCCTTCGATGCTGGCCTTGACGGCGGGCAGGTCCTTGGGCAGGCCCTGCTCCAGCTGGGTGAAGAGCTCGTCGTGCAGGGCGAGTTCCGCGCGCCAGGCGTCCGCGTCCACGGACATGACCTGTTCGAACTTGTCCGGGCTGAACTCCAGGCCGGTCCAGTCGATGTCCTGGTAGCTGGGCGAAATGCCGAACACCTGGTCCACGCCCTTGGACTGGCCGTCGATGCGGCCGAGCATCCAGCGCAGCACGCGCATGTTGTCGCCGAAGCCGGGCCAGACGAACTTGCCGTCGGGGCCCTTGCGGAACCAGTTGACGCAGTAGATGCGCGGCAGCGTGGCGCCGGCGGCTTCCAGTTGCTTGCCCAGCTTCAGCCAGTGGCCGAAGTAGTCGCTCATGTTGTAGCCGCAGAACGGCAGCATGGCAAAGGGGTCGCGGCGCACCACGCCCTGCTGGCCGGCGGCCGCGGCGGTGGTTTCCGAGCCCATGGTGGCGGCCATGTAGACGCCTTCGACCCAGTTGCGGGCTTCGGTGACCAGCGGCACGGTGGTGGAACGGCGGCCGCCGAAGATGAAGGCGTCGATGACCACGCCCTGCGGATTTTCCCATTCGGGGTCGATCGAGGGGCATTGCGCGGCCGGCGCGGTGAAGCGCGCGTTGGGGTGCGCGGCCTTGCGGCCGGTTTCGCGCGCGATGGCCGGGGTCCAGTCCTGGCCTTGCCAGTCGACCAGGTGCGCGGGCGGCGTGTCGGTCATGCCTTCCCACCAGACGTCGCCGTCATCGGTGAGCGCCACGTTGGTGAAGATGACGTTGGCCTTGAGCGTGGCCATGGCGTTGAAGTTGGTCTGCTCGCTGGTGCCCGGCGCCACGCCGAAATAGCCGGCTTCCGGGTTGATGGCGTGCAGGCGGCCGTCGG
The DNA here is from genome assembly GCF_001571365.1 of Achromobacter denitrificans NBRC 15125. Lineage (GTDB taxonomy): Bacteria > Pseudomonadota > Gammaproteobacteria > Burkholderiales > Burkholderiaceae_B > Achromobacter > Achromobacter denitrificans. The sequence goes on from NZ_BCTQ01000005.1 coordinate 34,242, forward strand.
GGCCGGGCTTGATCCAGGCGATGTCGTCGCCGATGGTGGTGACCTTCCAGCCGTCCATGCCCTGGGGCGGGATCAGCATGGCGAAGTTGGTCTTGCCGCAGGCCGACGGGAAGGCGGCCGCGACGTGGTACTTGCGGCCCTTGGGCGAGGTGACGCCCAGGATCAGCATGTGTTCGGCCAGCCAGCCCTGGTCGCGCCCCATGGTGGAGGCGATGCGCAGCGCGAAGCATTTCTTGCCCAGCAGCGCGTTGCCGCCGTAGCCCGAGCCGTAGCTCCAGATTTCGCGGCTCTTGGGGAAATGGACGATGTACTTGGTGGGGTTGCACGGCCAGGAGACGTCGGCTTCGCCGGCGGCCAGGGGCTTGCCCACGGAATGCACGCAGGGCACGAAGTCGCCGTCGGCGCCGAGCACGTCGTAGACCTGCTTGCCCATGCGCGTCATGATGCGCATGTTCACGGCCACGTAGGGGCTGTCGGAGAGTTCCACGCCGATGTGGGCGATGTCCGAGCCCAGCGGGCCCATCGAGAACGGCACCACGTACAGCGTGCGGCCGCGCATGGCGCCGTCGAACAGGCCGTTGAGCGTGTCGCGCATCTCGGCGGGATCCGCCCAGTTGTTGGTCGGGCCGGCATCCTCGGGACGGTCGGAACAGATGAAGGTACGGTCTTCCACGCGGGCGACGTCGGAGGGATCCGACCAGGCCAGGTAGGAATTAGGCCGCTTGGCGGGGTTCAGCCTGCGCAAGGTGCCCGACTGGACCATCTGCTCGCAGAGGCGGTCGTATTCTTCCTGGGAACCATCACACCAGACGACGTTGTCGGGCTTGGCCAGGGCGACGAAGCTCGCCACCCAGTCGATCAGGCCGCGGTGCTTGACGTAGGCAGGCACGTTCAAGGCTGCCAATCCCCCATCCAAAGGCTTATTCATCGGGGTTATCTCCATACTGATAAGGCTAATGGTGATACGGCCCCATTTGGAGTGGGGCCGTAGCAATTTGCGCCATCATACTTGCAGCCGCCGGTTGCCCGTCAACCCATCCTCATGGACGACATTGTCACCGGTTGAGTCCGCTCAGGCGTAGCGGCCGTCGCGCAGCTCCCGGCGGATGATCTTGCCCGTGGCCGTGGTGGGCAAAGTGGTTACAAAGCGGATGGCGCGCGGGTATTCGTGCGCCGCCAGGCGGGTGCGCACGTGGGCCTGCAGCGACTTCACCAGCGCGTCGTCGCCCTCGAATCCTTCGTTCAAGACCACGTAGGCCATCACGATCTCGGTGCGCTCCGCATCCGGCACTCCCACCACCGCCGCCATCCGCACGGCGGGATGGCCGATCAGGCAGTCTTCGATGGGGCCCGGGCCGATGCGGTAGCCGGCGCTGGTGATGACGTCGTCGTTACGGCCCACGAAGCGGATGAAGCCCTGCTCGTCGCGCACGCCCAGGTCGCCGGTCAGGAGGTAGTCGCCGGCGAACTTCTCTGCCGTGGCCTGCGGATTGTTCCAGTAACCCAGGAACATGACCGGGTCGGGCCGCAATACGCCGATATTGCCCTCCTGTCCATCGGCCACTTCGACGCCCTGCTCATCCACAATCGCAACCCGGTGGCCGGGCGCGGCGCGGCCGATGGCGCCGATGACCGGCTCGAACAGCGAGGAGCACGAGGACACCAGCATGTTGCATTCCGTCTGGCCGTAGAACTCGTTGATGGTGACGCCCAGCACGCGGCGGCCCCAGTCGATGAGTTCCGCGCCCAGCGACTCGCCGCCGCTGGCGACGGAGCGCAGCGCCAGGGCCGGCGCGCCGGGCGGCGGCACCACGCCGCGCATCATCTTGAGCGCCGTGGGCGGCAGGAAGGTGTGGGTCACGCCGTGGCGGGCCATCAGTTCGAGGGCGCTGGCGCCGTCGAACTTCTCGAAGCGGCGCGCCAGCACGGGCACGCCGTGGTGCCAGGCGGGCAGCAGCACGTCCAGCAGTCCGCCGATCCAGGCCCAGTCGGCCGGCGTCCACATCAGGGCGGCGTTCTCGGGGAAGAATTCGTGCGACATCTCGACGCCGGGCAGGTGGCCCAGCAGCACGCGGTGGGCGTGCAGCGCGCCCTTGGGCTTGCCGGTGGTGCCCGAGGTATAGATGATGACCGCCGGGTCGTCCGCGGCCGTGGCCACCGGCGCGTATTCGTCGGACTCGGCGGCCAGCGCGGCGTGGAACGGCACGGCGTCGTCCACGGGCTCGTCGTCGATGCAGTAAACGACCTTCAGATCGGGCAGGCTGGCGCGGATCTCGCGCAGCTTGCGGCAGCCCGCCGCGTCGGTCACGAGCGCGGCCGCGCCGCTGTTGGCCAGCCGGTACTGGATGGCGTCCACGCCGAACAGGGTGAACAGCGGCACCGCCACGGCCCCCATCTTGTAGACGGCGATGTGCGTGACCGCCGTCTCGGGCGCCTGCGGCAGGTAGACGGCCACGCGGTCTCCGCGCTTGACGCCGTGGCGCTCCAGGCTGTGCGCCAAGCGGTTGGACTGCGCCTTGATCTCGTCGAAGGTATAGCGCGTCTGGGCGCCGTCGCTTTTCTCGTAGATCAGCGCCAGGCGGCCGCTGCCGTCGGCCCACTTGTCGCAGGCGTCGACGCCGATGTTGTAGGCCGCCGGCACCTGCCATTGGAATTGGGACGCTAGCTGCGCGTAGGAATCGGCTCTGGACAGCATGATTTGTCTCGACTGTTGTTGTTCGCGTTGAAAATGCCCGGATCGCGTGCCTTGCCACGAACTTGACCCTGGCTCAATAATAAGCCCCCGCCCACCGTCCCGCCGCCCTCGCCCGCATGGAAAAAGCCGCCACCGTCCCGATACGCCGTCCGCCGGCCAGCGCCAAGTCCGAACAGCGCATCCGGGACATCCTGCGCGTGGCGCGCCAGGTTTTCTCGGAGGCGGGATTCCAGGCGGCCACCGCCACGGAGATCGCGCAGCGCCTGGGCGTGTCCGAGGCGACGGTCTTCACTTATTTCGGGGGCAAGCGCGAGCTGTGCGTGCGGGTGATCAGCGACTGGTACGACGAGATCATCGCCAAGGTCGAGGACGACCTGCCGCGCGTGCACGGCGCGCGCGCCCAGCTGCATTACCTGGTGCATGCGCACCTGCGGCACCTGCTGGCGGAAGGCTCCGGGCTGTGCGCCTTCATCCTCTCCGAGGGGCGGGCGCGCAACGATGATTTCGGCGAGGTCTACGCCGGGCTGCAACGCCGCTACACGGCGCCGCTCATGCGCATCCTGGCGCAGGGCCAGGCCGACGGGGACATCCGGCGCGACATGCCGCTGCGGCTGCTGCGCTCGGCGGTCTACGGGCCGATGGAGCACGTGCTGTGGGACGCCATCCTGCGCGGCGCGCGGGTGGACGTGGGCGCCACCGCCGACCAGCTGGTCGGCTTCCTGTGGCAGGCGCTGCAGCCGCCCGACCGCGACGCGCTGGCGCTCGCCCAGTTCCGCGGCGAAGTGCGGGATGCCCTGCATCGCCTTCAGTCGTCGGAGAACAGGGACGGCGGGGCGTACTGAGGAAAGCCGTTGTAGGTGTCTCCTCGTTCGGCCGGGGCCAGGGTCCAGGAATGCCGCGCGTTGGGCACGCCGCCATCCACGCGGATGACGCTGCCGTTGATGAACGCGGCCGCCGGCGACAACAGGAACACCACGGCCGCGGCCAGCTCGGCCTCGGTCCCGAAGCGCTGCAGCGGCACCTTGGTCTTCAGCTCGCGCAGCACCGCGCGGTAGGCGTCGTCGTAGCTGTCCATGCCGCTGGAGGCGATCCAGCCGGGCGCCACCGCGTTGACGCGCACGCCCGCGTGCGCCCATTCGCAGGCGGCCGTTTCGGTCAGGTTCCAGACGCCGGCGCGGGCCGCGCCCGAATGGCCCATGCCCGGCATGCCGCCCCAGATGTCGGCCAGCATGTTCACGATGGCGCCGCCGTGCTGGCGCATGTGCTGGGTGTAGACCTCGCGCGCCATCAGGAAGGTGCCGTGCAGGTTGTTCTGGACCACGGCGTTCCAGCCGTTGAAGCTGATGCGGTCCAGCGGCGCGGGGAACTGCCCGCCCGCGCAGTTGAACAGCCCGTCGATGGCGCCGTGCCGGGCTAGCGCGTCGGCGACGGCGCCGCGCACGCCGGCCTCGTCGCGGATGTCGCAGGCGTGCGCGCTGATTCGGCCGGCGGCCTCGGGATAGATCCGCGCGATCTCCTGTTCGGCGGCCTGCAGCTTGTCGGGCTTGCGCCCCACCAGGGCCAGGCTCGCGCCCAGCGACGCCAGCTCGTGGGCGGTGCAGCGGCCCAGGCCGCTGCCTCCGCCCGTCACCATGATCGTCTTGCCCTCGAACAGGCCCGGCCTGAATACCGACGCGTAGCGGGGGTCGGCGGCGGGGCCGCCTGCTTGTGCTTGCATGTCTCGCTTCCTCGTTTTTTCTTGAGGATAACTCAATACTTGCCCATCATGCATCGCGGCTGGCAGGATTTCCCCCTAGAATGGGCTCATCGGCTTTCCGCGCTTATTGAGCCTTCATCAAGAAAACAGGAGACACCGCATGACGATGCACGCCCCGCTGGACGTCGCCCATGAGGGCCCCGTCGCCCGCCTGACGCTGAACCGCCCCGACACGCGCAATGCCTTCGACGAGTCGCTGATCGCCGCCCTGACCGATGCGGTCCGGACGGCCGCGGACGACCCGCGCATCCGCGTGCTGCTGCTGACCGGCGCGGGCAAGGCGTTCTGCGCCGGCGGCGACCTGAACTGGATGCGCAAGATGGCCACCCTGACCGACGCCGCCAACCGCGAGGACGCGGCGCGCCTGGGCGCCATGCTGCATGCGATCTGGTCCTGCCCCAAGCCGGTGGTAGCCAGCGTCAACGGCGACGCCTATGCCGGCGGCATGGGGCTGCTGTCGGCCTGCGACATCGCCATCGCCGCCGACCACGCGCATTTCTGCCTCTCGGAAACCCGCCTGGGCCTCTTGCCCGCCACCATCAGCCCCTACGTGATCCGCGCCATGGGCGAGCGCGCCGCCAACCGCTATTTCCTCACGGCCGAACGCTTCGACGCCGGCACCGCGCTGCGGCTGGGATTGGTGCATCAGGTCGTCGCGCCGGAAAGCCTCGCGCAGGAGACCATGGCGATCTGCCGCGCCCTGTGCGCCAACGGCCCGGGCGCGGTGCAGGCCAGCAAGCGCCTGGTGCGCGATTTCGCCGGCCGGCCGATCGACGCGGCGCTGATCGCGGATTCGGTCGAGCGCATCGCGGCGATCCGCGGCACCGACGAAGCCCGCGAAGGCGTGGCCGCGTTCCTGGAAAAGCGCGAGCCGTCCTGGCGCGCCGGCGCATAGGCGGCCGCGCGGCCCGCGGCTTGCCGGCAGCGCCGCCGCGGGCCGCGCGGCGGCGCATGCCATAATCGCAGGCGCCCTCCAGGAAGCCTCATGTCTCAAGCCACGCTCCCCGAATTTCCCCCGCTGAACGCCGAACGCCTCTGGGCCCGCGCCGAAACGCTGTCCCGCTACACCCTGCCCGACATGCCCTGGACGCGCCGGGCGTTTTCGCCGCTCTTCGACGAAGCCCGCGCCTGGCTGCGCGCCGAATTCGAAGCCGCCGGCCTGGCCACCCGCGTGGACGCGGGCGGCAACCTGATCGGCACGCTGCCCGGACGGGACCCGGCCCGCAAGCCCATCGCCACCGGCTCGCACTGCGACACCGTGATGAGCGGCGGCCGCTACGATGGGATCATCGGCGTGCTGGCGGGCATCGAAGTCGCCCACAGCCTGCGCGAGCATGGCGTGCAGTTGGAGCACCCCTTCGAAGTGATCGATTTCCTGTCCGAAGAACCCAGCGACTACGGCATCTCTTGCGTGGGCAGCCGCGCGCTGTCGGGCCAGCTGAGCGCGGACATGCTGGCCGCCCGCAACGCCGACGGCGAAACGCTGGCGCAGGGCATCGCCCGCATCGGCGGCGACCCGGCAGCCCTGGGCGCGCCGCTGCGCCGCGCCGGCGAGACGGCCGCCTTCGTCGAACTCCATATCGAACAAGGGCCGGTGCTGGAAAGCCGCGGCCTGCCCATCGGCGTGGTCACCAATATCGTGGGGATCCGCCGCGTGCTGATCACCGTGGAAGGCCAGCCGGACCACGCCGGCACCACGCCCATGGAGATCCGCCGCGACGCGCTGGTGGGCGCCGCCCGCATCATCGACGCCGCCAGCCGCCAGGCCAGCGCCGCCAGCGGCAATCCCCATTACGTGGTGGCCACCGTGGGGCGCCTGTCCATGACGCCGAACGCGGCCAACGCCGTGCCCGGCCTCGTCGAGCTGACGCTGGAGATGCGCAGCGACAGCGATGCCGTGCTGGACGCCTTCCCCGAGACCCTGATGGCGGGCGTGGCGCAGGACCTGAAAGACCTGCGCCTGTCGGCCCGCTGGACCCAGCTGAGCCGCGCCCGGCCTACCGATTGCACGCCGCTGGTGATGGACGCGGTCGAGGCCGCCGCCGGCCAGCTGGGCTATGCCTCCATGCGCCTGCCCAGCGGCGCGGGCCACGACGCGGTCTACATGGCGCCTACGGGCCCCATCGGCATGATCTTCATTCCCTGTCTCAACGGCCGCAGCCATTGCCCCGAAGAATGGATCGAACCCGCCCAGCTGCTGGACGGCACCCGCGTGCTCTACCAGTCGGTGCGGGAACTCGACCGGGTACTGCGCGCCGCCTGACTCCCCTACGCCCATGGAACAGATAGAACTCAACGACAGCACCGCCGACCGTTTCCTGCTGGACGCGCCCGGCCTGAGCCTGCTGGTCTTCCACAGCCGGACCTGCGGCAACTGCCGCGTCGCGCGCGAGCAATTGCCGCAGCTGGAATTGCCCGTGGAACGCGTGTGCTGGGTAGACGCCGGCGACAACGGCGGCCTGGTCGAACGCTATGAGGTGTTCCACCTGCCCGCCATGTTCGTCACGCGCGACGGCGCCTTCTTCGGCCCCGTCCAATCCACCCTGGCGGAATGGGATCTGCGCCAGCAGATCGGCCTGGCCCTGGACAGCTACCCGGCCGAACTGCCGTGAGCGCCCCGGCTCCCAGGCCGCTGCGCCAGCCGCTGGATACGCTGGCCACCGGCGCCATGCTGCTGCTGTGCGTCTGCTGGGGTTTCCAGCAGATCGCGATCAAGCTGGTGGCCGACGACGTCGCGCCCATCATGCAGATCGGCCTGCGCTCGGCCTTCGCCGCCGTCGTGCTGGCGGCGGTCGTGTGGCGGCGCGAAGGCGCGCGCGCCCTCGCCGACGGCACCGCCCTGCCCGGCCTGATCGTGGGCCTGCTGTTCGCCGCGGAGTTCCTGTTCGTGGCCCAGGGGCTGGTCTACACCACCGCCTCGCACATGTCCGTGTTCCTGTACACGGCGCCCATCTTCGCGGCGCTGGGGCTGCACTGGCTGCTGCCCGAAGAACGCATGAAGCCGCTGCAGTGGATCGGCGTGGCGATCGCGTTCTGCGGCATCGCGGTCGCGTTCCTGGGCAAGGGCCAGCCCGAGGGGCATGCCGCCGCGCCGAACATGTTGTTGGGCGATGCGATGGGCCTGGCCGCCGGGCTGCTGTGGGGCGCCACCACCGTGGCGATCCGCAAGACCTCGCTGTCCGAGGCCGCTCCCGCCAAGACCCTGCTCTACCAGATGGCGATCGCCGCGACCGGGTTGCTGGCCTACGCCGCGGCCACCGGCAGCGATGGCTTTCGCTACACGCCGGCGGCGGTGCTCAGCGTCGGCTTCCAGTCCGTGGTGGTGGCCCTGTCCAGCTACCTGGCCTGGTTCTGGCTGCTGCGCCGCTATCTCGCGTCGCGCCTGTCCATCCTGTCGTTCATGACGCCCTTGTTCGGGGTGAGCTTCGGCGTGCTGATCCTGGACGAGCCGCTGGACGCCTCCTTCGTGCTGGGCGCCTTGCTGGTCCTGGCCGGGATCACCCTGGTGAGCGGCGCGGAACTGCTGCGCGAAAAATTCCGCCGCCGCGCCGCCTGATCACGCCCGGCGCCGTCCCGGCGCCGCGTCCAGGTTCAGCACGATCATGGCCGCGCCGGCCAGCACCAGGCCGAAACCCCACCAGTCCTGCGCGGCGGGCCGGTCGCCCACCAGCGCCATGGCGCCCAGGACCCCGACCACCGGCACCATCAGCGTGGTCAAAGTGGCCACCGTTGCGCTGACCCGCTCGCTCAGCACGAACCACAGCCAGTACGCGACGGCCGTGCCCAGCACGATGTGGAACGAGAGCGCCGCCACCACCCGCCAGTTCCAGCCCTGCATCGGAAACGACTCGCCCGAGACCAGCACGCCGGCCAGGGCGCAGGCCGCCCCCACCGCCAGCTGCCACGCGGTGATCACGATGCGGTGGCCGGCCACGGGCCAGCCTTTCAGATAGACCGTGCCCGCCGCCCAGCCGAAGGCCGCCACCAGCGGAAACACCAGGCCCCTGGCCGCCGCCAGGTCATGCTCGCCGAACACCGCCCGCAGCACCGGCCAGGCCAGGATGGAGACCCCGGCCGCGCCCAGCAGCAGCGCCAGCGCGCGGCGCCGGTCCAGGCGTTCGCCCAGGACCGCCCACGCCAGCAGCGCCGACATCATGGGCATGGTGAAGGTCAGCACCGCCGCGCGCGAGGTGCTGGTGCTGAGCTGCGCCCAGGCCACCGCCAGGTTGAAGACCGCGACCGCCAGGAAGCCGCCCACCACGATGCCCGGCCACGACGCGCGCGGCGGCAGCAGGTCCAGCCGCTTGGCGCGGGCCAGCAGCAACAGCAGCAGGGCGCCGCTGCCCAGCCCCAACAGGCGCAGCGTGAACGGCGGGACGATGGACAGGACGATCTTCACCGCCGGCCAGTTCAGCCCCCAGAAGAGCGCCAGCGCGATAGGAATCAGGCGCACGCGGCCTTTTCCCTGGCGATCAGCTCGGAGAGCCCCTGGCGTTGCCGCCCGTCGGCGTCGAAATTGTCCGGGCTCAACCATTGTTCATAGGCCGCGCGCAGGGCCGGCCATTCGCCGTCGACGATGGCGAACCAGGCGGTGTCGCGGCTGCGGCCCTTGTAGACCGTGGCCTGGCGGAACACGCCCTCGAAGCTGAAGCCCAGGCGGGCGGCGGCGGCGCGCGACGGCGCGTTCAGGCTGTCGCACTTCCATTCGTAGCGGCGATAGCCCAGTTCGTCGAAAACCCGGCGCATCAGCAGGAACTGCGCCTCGGTGGCCACCCGCGTGCGCTTGAGCTGGCGCGAGAACGACACGAAGCCCACCTCGATCGCGCCATTGGGCGGATCGATGCGCATCAGCGCCAGGGTGCCGACGGCGCGGCCCGAGCTCAGGTCGATGATGGCGTGGTGCAGCGGGTCGGGGCCGGCCTGGGCTTTCTCGGCGAAGGCGCGGTAGGCGTCCTGGTCGGCGAAGGGGCCGACCGACATATAGGTCCAGTCGCTGTCGTCCGGCGCCTGGCTGAAGGCCTGGTACAGGTCCGCCGCATGGCGCTCGGCCGACAGCGGTTCCAGGCGGCAGTAGCGGCCGGCAACCGGCGTCGAGGGCGGGCGCGGGCGCGCCGTCCAGCCCGGCATGTCCGGGCCGATGGGTTGCTGAAAAGCGTTGACGCGGGGTTGCATGCTGCGGGCCTCTTCCAGGTTGGCGCGTGCCGCCGGCATTGGCGTCACGCAATCTGCATGACCTCACGATATCGGAATCGTGGCATCATAAAAAGCACCACGATCCCGGATTTTAATAGGGCCATGACGACCTCCTCCGCCCTGCTCGCCAGCCCGCTCTCACGCGGCCCCGGCGCCCTGCCGCGCCAGCGCCAGCTGATCCAGCGCCTCAAGCAGGCCATCCTGGCCGGCCAGTTGCCGGCCGGCGGCAAGCTGCCTTCGTCCCGCGCGCTGGCCGAAGACCTGGAAATCTCCCGCAATACCGTGCTGATCGCCTACGAGCAGCTCACGGCCGAGGGCTTCGTGATCGCCGACCGCCAGGGCACGCGGGTGGCGCCCCTGTCGGCCGCCGCCGGCGCAGCCAAGCATGCCGCGCCGCCCCCGGCCCTCCCCCCGGCCACGGCCAGGCGCCTCGCCCGCATCGTCTCCACGCGCTACGCCCACGACGGCTCGCTGCCCATGACGCCCGGCACGCCGGCGCTGACGCAGTTCCCGATCAATGCCTGGCGCCGCGCGCAGGACCGCGCGCTGCAGGCCGCGCCCGCCACCACGCTCGGCTACGGCCATCCGGTGGGCGAGCCCGCCCTGCGCGAGGCCATCGCCCAATACCTGCGCGTGTCGCGCGGGGTGCGCTGCGACGCTTCGCGCATCGTCATCACCGAAGGCGCGCAGGGCGCGCTGGCGCTGTGCGTGCAGCTGCTGACCAATCCCGGCGACACCGCCTGGCTGGAAGAGCCCGGCTACCGCGGCGCGAAGTCCGCCTTCCACGGCGGCGACCTGGACGTGGTGGCCTTGCGGGTGGACGCCGACGGCATCGTCATCCCCGAGAGCGCCTGGCGGGACCGCCCGCCGCGGCTCATCCAGACCACGCCGTCGCATCAATATCCCACCGGCGCGGTCCTGTCGCTGACGCGGCGGCTGGACCTGATCGAACGGGCCCGCCAGGCCGGCGCCTGGATCATCGAAGACGATTACGACAGCGAGTTCCGCCACCTTGGCGAACCCATCGCCGCCATGCAGGGCCTGGTGGCCGACGCGCCCGTGCTGTATGTCGGCACCTTCAGCAAGACCATGTTCCCCGCCCTGCGCCTGGGCTTCCTGGTGCTGCCCGAGGCCATCGCGGCGCAGGCCATGCCGTCGATCGTCGAAATGCTGCGCGGCGGCCACCGGCTGGAACAGCTGACCATGGCGACCTTCATCGAGAACGGCCTGTTCTCCCGCCACCTCGGACGCATGCGCCGCCTGTACCGCGAGCGGCAGGCGGCGCTGCGCGACGCCCTGGCCGCCCATCTGGGGATCGAACACGAAGTGCTGGGCGGGCACAGCGGGCTGCACCTCACGGTGCGGCTGCCGCCGGCCTATCCCGACCGGAACATCGTGGAGCAGGCGCGCCGCATGGGCATGAGCCCGGGCGCGCTGTCCACCTTCGCGGTATCGCCGCGCCCGGAGGACAACGGCCTGGTGATCGGCTACGGCAATACCGGCGCCGACCGCTTCCCGGCGCTGGTGCGGCGCTTGCGGGACGTGGTGCTGGACAGCGCGCAGCGAGGCCCGGGCGGCGCCTAGTTGACCAGCCCGCCCAGCACCAGCACGGCCAGGACCAGCCAGAACAGGCACGCCAGGATGGAGCGGCGCAGCAGCGCCTTGACCGCCGCCCAGAGCAGCATGAGCCCCAGCGCCAGCAGGACCAGGTTGAACACCGAGGGGCTCATGCCCATGGCGCCGGCCAGGCCGGAATAGAAATCGCCCAGCGCGCCGCCGATGCCGCCCAGCAGCCACTTCAGCCCCGCGACGATGCTGCGCAGCGCTTCGCCGAGCATCCCGCCCAGCGACGCGAAAAAGCCCTCGCCGGCCGGCATCAGCGGCGCGTATCCGTCAGCATGCGCACGGCCAGCCCCGCCAGCACCGTGCCCATCAGCCAGCGCTGCACCACCATCCACAAGGGACGGCCCGCCAGGAAGCCGGCGATGGATCCCGCCATGATGGCGATGAGGGCATTGACCGAAAGGCTGATGACCACCTGGGTCATGCCCAGCGCCAGGGACTGCGTGAACACGCTGCCGCGCTCGGGCTGGATGAACTGCGGCAGCAGCGACACGTACATGATGGCGATCTTGGGGTTGAGCAGATTGGTCAGCAGCCCCATCGTGAAGAGCGTGCGCGGGCTGCTCTTGGGCAGTTCGCGCACCTGGAACGGCGAGCGGCCGCCGGGGCGCAGCGCCTGCCACGCCATGTACAGCAGGTACAGGGCGCCGCCGATGCGCAGCGCGTCGTAGGCGTAGGGCACCGCCATCAGCAGGGCCGTGATGCCGAACGCGGCGCAGCACACGTAGAAGACGAAGCCGACCGCCACCCCGCCCAGCGAGATCAGCCCGGCCTGGGCGCCCTGCGAGATCGAGCGGGAGACCAGGTAGATCATATTGGGCCCGGGAGTGAGCACCATGCCCAGGGCAACCAGGGCAAACGTCAGAAGATGGGAGAGGTCGGGCATGATGGGCCGGCGCGGTCGCGGCAGGAGCAATCGTGAATCCACACATTAGCCCAAAACTGTATCGGAACAGGGAATTTTTCGGACGGGAGTTTACGGACGAGTGGCGCCGGCGATACAGTGGTCCGGTTCACTTCCTGGAGCATCCGGACATGCGGCATGCCAAACCGTCCCCGGAAGGCGGCCCCGCCATCCGGGTGGGCATCGGCGGCTGGACCTACGCCCCCTGGCGCGGCGCCTTCTATCCCGAAGGCCTGCCCCACGCGCGCGAACTCGAATACGCCAGCAGCCAGCTCACCGCCATCGAAATCAACGGCACCTATTACAGTTCCCAGAAGCCGGCGACGTTCGCCAAATGGCGCGACGAGACGCCGGACGGCTTCGTGTTCTCGCTCAAGGCGTCGCGCTACGCGACCAATCGCCGCGAATTGGCCGGCGCGAAAGATTCCGTCGATCGCTTCGTGCAGGGCGGCATCGCCGAACTCGGCCCCAAGCTGGGACCCATCGTCTGGCAATTCGCCCCCACCAAGGTTTTCGATCCCGAGGATTTCGGCGCTTTCCTGGCGCTGCTGCCCGACCGGGTCGACGGGCTGCCGCTGCGCCACGTGCTGGACGTGCGCCATCCCAGCTTCGCCTGCGAGGAGTATCTGAAGCTGGCCCGCCGGCACCATGCCGCCACCGTGTTCACGGACAGCGAGGACTATCCCTCGATGGCCGACTGCACGGCCGGCTTCGTGTATGCGCGGCTGATGCGCGCCAGCCCGCGCTACAAGGCGGGCTATGCGCCCAAGGCGCTGGACGATTGGGCCAGCCGGCTGCGCGACTGGGCCCGCGGGAAGGAACCCGCGGACCTGCCTCGGATCGGCGCGCCGGCCGCCGCCGAGCGGCCCCGCGAGGTCTACGCCTTTTTCATCAATGGCGCGAAAGAGCGCGCGCCGGATGCGGCGCGCGCCCTGATCGAGCGCCTCTAGCCTACTGCGCGACCGGGGTGCGCAGGGTCACGAACTCTTCGGCGGCCGTGGGGTGGATGCCGATGGTTTCGTCGAACACCTGCTTGGTGGCCCCCGCCTTCAAGGCGATGGCGATGCCCTGCACGATTTCGCCGGCGTCCGGGCCGACCATGTGCACGCCCAGCACGCGATCGGTCTTGGCGTCGACGATCAGCTTCATCAGGGTTTTTTCCTGCGACTCCGTCAGGGTCAGCTTCATGGGACGGAAGCGGCTTTCGAAGAGCTTGACCTCGTGGCCGGCCGCGCGCGCCTCTTCCGTCGTCATGCCGACCGTGCCGATGTTCGGCAGGCTGAACACGGCGGTCGGGATCAGCTGGTAATCCACCTTCCGGTATTCCTCGGGGCGGAACAGGCGGCGCGCCACCGCCATGCCTTCGGCCAGCGCCACCGGCGTCAGCGGCACCCGGCCGATCACGTCGCCGATGGCGAGGATGGAGGGCTCGGCCGTGCGGTATTCGTCGTCCACCTCGATGAAGCCATCCTGCCGCAGCTTGACCGCCGTGTTTTCCAGCCCCAGGTTGTCCAGCATGGGCCGGCGGCCCGTGGCGTAGAACACGCAATCGGTGTCGATGACCGAGCCGTCCTTCAGCGTGGCCTTCAACGAACCGTCCGCCTGCTTGTCGATGCGGGCCACGTCCGTGTTGAAGCGCAGGTCTATGCCTTTTTTCGTGAGTTCGTCGCGCAGGTGTTCGCGCACGGCCTGGTCGAAGCCGCGCAGGAACAGCGGGCCCCGGTAGGCCTGGGTGGTCTGGGCGCCCATGCCGTTGAAGATCGAGGCGAATTCCACCGCGATGTAGCCGCCGCCGACCACCAGCACCCGGCGCGGAAGCGCCTTGAGGAAGAAGGCCTCGTTCGAGGTGATGGCGTGTTCCTTGCCCGGAATGTCGGGCACCTGGGGCCAGCCGCCGGTCGCCACCAGGATGTGGGCGGCGCTGTAGGCCTTGCCCTCGATCTCGACCGTGTGCGGATCCTTGATGCGGGCGTGCCCTTCCACCAGCGTCACCCCGCTGTTGACCAGCAGGTTCCGGTAGATGCCGTTCAAGCGCTCGATCTCGCGGTTCTTGTTGGCGATCAGCGTGGGCCAGTCGAAGGTGGGCTGCCCGGCGCTCCAGCCGAAGCCCTGGGCCTGCTCGAAATCCTCGCTGTAGTGGGCGCCATAGACCAGCAGCTTCTTGGGCACGCATCCCACGTTGACGCAGGTGCCGCCGAGGTAGCGGCTTTCCGCCACGCCGACGCGCGCGCCGAAGCCGGCCGCGAAACGCGCCGCGCGCACGCCGCCCGAGCCCGCGCCGATCACAAACAGATCAAAATCAAATGCCATGATGTTTCCTTCGCGCCGCCGCCAGGGCGGGCGTTCACTGTCCGGGAAAGCTGTATTTAACACTACCTGGAGCCCCGGTCCTGCAGCCGCCGTATCCAGGCGGTCGCGATTGCTATACAGTGGGCCGCAGGCCGGCCCCCGCGCGCGGCCCTTCCCCTTCTGGAGCCGAACCCATGTCGCTTGAAACCTGGCTGGCCTTCCTGGGCGCGTCCGCCCTGCTCGTGATGCTGCCCGGCCCCACCATCCTCACCGTCATCAGCTACTCCCTGACCCACGGCAAGCGCGCCCGCCTGCCGCTGGTGGCCGCGGTGACGCTCGGCGACTCCACCGCGCTGCTGCTGTCGCTGGTGGGCCTGGGCGCCCTGCTGGCGACGTCCGCGTTCTGGTTCACGGCCGTCAAGACCGCGGGCGGCCTGTACCTGCTCTACCTGGGCTTCAAGCTGCTGCGCGCGGGCGTCTCGCCGGCCCCGCTGCCGCGGACGGGCATGGCCGGTTCGCGCTGGAAGCTGTTCGCCAACACCTACCTGGTGACCGCGCTGAACCCCAAGGGCATCATTTTCTTCGTGGCCTTCCTGCCGCAGTTCATCGATCCCGCCGGCGACGTGACGCGCCAGCTCTGGATGCTGTCGGCCACCTTCGTCGCCTGCGCCGGCATCAACGCCACGGCCTATGCGGTGTTCGCCGGCTCGGCCCGGCGGCTGCTGGCCTCGCCGCGCGCGCAGCGCGGCTTCAACCTGGGCGGCGGCGCCCTGCTGTCCGCCGCCGGGGTCTGGGCCCTGCTCGCGCGCCGGGCCTGATTCTCCCTATGGCCGGGCCGCGGGAGCGGCCTCCGGGTCTATGCCATACCGCGCGATGGCCTCGGCCGCCCGCTCTCGCGGGATCAGGCCTTCGTCGGCCAGCGCCTTGAGCGCGGCCAGCGCGATGTGGTGGCGGTCCACCTCGAAGAACGCGCGCAGGGCCTGCCGCGTGTCGGAGCGGCC
Source organism: Achromobacter denitrificans NBRC 15125 (assembly GCF_001571365.1). Classification (GTDB taxonomy): domain Bacteria; phylum Pseudomonadota; class Gammaproteobacteria; order Burkholderiales; family Burkholderiaceae_B; genus Achromobacter; species Achromobacter denitrificans. Next base: position 49,703 of record NZ_BCTQ01000005.1, read on the forward strand.
AAAGCCGTCGGTGCCCAGCGTCGTGTAGCGGCGGCCCGGCATGAACGGACGGATCTGCTCCGCCACCGTCTTCATATAGTCGCTGGCCGCCACCACCGGCCCCACGCTGTCCGCCAGCGCCGTTTCCGCATAACCGCGCCGCCGCGCTTCCAGCGGATGCAGCCGGCTCCAGCGCTCCGCCTCCTGCCCGTCCCGGCTCAATTCCGAATAGCTGGTCACGCTCCAGACGTCGGCCTGCACCCCGAAGTCCTGTTGCAGCAGGTCCGCCGCCGCCAGCGTTTCGCCCAGGATGGCGCCGCTGCCCAGCAATTGCACCCGCGTCGCGCCGGCCGCCCCCTCGCGCAGGCGGTACATGCCGCGCACGATTCCGGTCTCCGCGCCTTCGGGCATGGGCGGATGCGCGGTCTTTTCGTTGAGCAGCGTCAGGTAGTAGAAGACGTCCTCTTCCTCCTGGTACATGCGGCGCATGCCGTCCTGCAGGATCACGGCGATCTCGTAGGCGTAGGCCGGATCGTAGGCCACGCAGGACGGGATGACGGAGGCCAGCACGTGGCTGTGGCCGTCGTCGTGCTGCAGGCCTTCGCCCTCCAGCGTGGTGCGCCCCGACGTCGCTCCCAGCAGGAAGCCGCGGGCCCGGATGTCGCCGGCCGCCCAGGCCAGGTCGCCCACGCGCTGGAAGCCGAACATGGAATAGAAGATGTAGAACGGGATCGTGGCCACGCCGTGTGTGCTGTGGGCAGTGGCCGCCGCGATCCATGACGACATGGCGCCCGACTCGTTGATGCCTTCCTGCAGGATCTGGCCCTGGCGGTCCTCCCGGTAGACGCTGAGCTGGTCGGCGTCCTGCGGCGTGTAGAGCTGGCCCACGTGGGAATAGATGCCCACCTGCCGGAACATGCCGTCCATGCCGAAGGTGCGCGATTCGTCCGGCACGATGGGCACCACCCGCTGGCCGATGGACGCATCCTTGAGCAGCTGGGCCAGCACGCGCACGAAGGCCATGGTGGTGGAGAACTCGCGCCCGTCGCTGCCCTTCAGGTGCGCGGCGAAGGCCTCCAGCGGCGGCGTGGCCAGCGGGCCGGGGCCGGGCAAACGCCTGGGCAGGTGCCCGCCGGCGCGACCGATCGCGGCGTCGAAATAGGCCCGTTCGGCGCTGCCGGGCGCCGGCTTGATGTAGGGAATGCGCTCCAGGTCCTCGTCGGCCACCGGGATGGCGAAGCGGTCGCGGAAGGCGCGCACGGCCGGGTCGGCCATTTTTTTCTGCTGGTGGTTGGTGTTGGCGGCCTCGCCCGCCGCGCCCATGCCGTAGCCCTTGACCGTCTTGGCCAGGATCACCGTGGGCCGGCCCTGGTGCGCCATCGCCGCCGCATAGGCCGCATGGACCTTGACGGGATCGTGCCCGCCCCGGTTCAGCGCGCCGATCTGCTCGTCGCTCAAGTGCGCCACCCGCGCCAGCAGCTCCGGATCGCCGCCGAAGAAATGCTCGCGCACGTAGGCGCCGCCGCGCGCCTTGAACACCTGGTACTCGCCGTCCACGCAGTCCATCATGCGGCGACGCAGGCGGCCGTCGTGGTCCTGGGCCAGCAGCTCGTCCCAGCCGCCGCCCCAGACCACCTTGATCACGTTCCAGCCCGCGCCCCGGTACACGCTTTCCAGTTCCTGGATGATCTTGGCGTTGCCGCGCACCGGGCCGTCCAGGCGTTGAAGGTTGCAGTTCACCACGAAGATCAGGTTGTCCAGCCGCTCCCGGCCCGCCATCGCCACCGCGGCCAGCGTCTCGGGCTGGTCCTGCTCGCCGTCGCCCAGGAAGCCCCAGACCTTGCGGCCCTGCGCGGGGATGAGCCCGCGGTCTTCCAGATAGCGCATGTAGCGCGCCTGATAGGCGGCCATCAGCGGACCCAGGCCCATCGACACCGTGGGGAACTGCCAGAACCCCGGCATGGTGCGTGGATGAGGATAGGACGAAAGACCGCCGCCGCCCGTCTCTCGGCGGAAGCGGTCCAGCTCCGCTTCCGACACCCGCCCTTCCAGGTAGGCCCGAGCATAGATGCCGGGCGCGGAATGCCCCTGGATATAGAGTATGTCGCCCAGGAAATCGGGCGTAGCCGCGCGGAAGAAGTGGCGGTACCCGGTCTCGTACAGCGTCGTGGCCGAGGCGTAGGTGGCGATATGCCCGCCCACGCCCGAGGTCTTGCCCGCCCGCAGCACCATGGCCATCGCATTCCAGCGCAGGTAGGCGTCCAGCCGCAGTTCGATGCCCACGTCGCCCGGATAGGCCCCCTGCCCACGCGGCCCGATGGTGTTGACGTAGGGCGTGGCCGTGGGCGCCGTGTAGCCGCCGCCGTCGGCGCGGTCCTGGTCGAGCAACCGGTCGAGCAGGTAATGCGCGCGCGGCAGGCCTACGCAGGCCTGCACGGCCTGCATGGCCTCCAGCCATTCGCGGGTTTCCTGCGGGTCGGCATCGGTGGGGTCGATCGGGGTTTGCATGGCGTCCTCCTTTTGGGCGCGATGGCGCGCCCCTTCAGGCATGGACCGCCATTTCGCATAGTGAATTGCAATTGCATCATGTGCAATTGCATCATGTGCAATTGCAATCGTATGGAGGATTCGATTTAATTGCAAGTGCAATCAAATCGGGCGCGGACGGACGGCGTTCGCGCCCGCCGCAAGCACGCTATCTCGACGCGCTCATCATGAATTCCACGGCGGCGCGCAGCGTGGCCTCGTCGGCCGATGACCCGCCGCGCGGCGGCATGGCGCCCTTCCCCTTGAGCACGGTGGCCAGCAGCGCATCCGCGCCCTGCGCGATGAAGGGCGACCAGGCCTGCTTGTCGCCCAGCTTGGGCGCATTGGCCACCCCGCTGGCGTGGCATACGACACAGGCGGACTTGTAGAGTTTCTCGCCCGCCGGGTTGACGGCGGCCAGCGTTTCCGCCTGCGCCCAGGGAGCGGCCAGGCTTGCCAGGGCCGCCGCCAGCGCGATTCGATGAAAGTGGGACATGGCAAAGCTCCATCGGAAAAAGTGGCGGCAAGAACGCCGGGCGGGCGCGGAAGGCGCCCGCCCCGGCCTGCCGGTCAGCGCGGGATCGGACCCGGCGCCTTGATCTGCTTCATCAGGTCGTCGTTCCACTTGCCTTCGACCTTGATGTGGCCGGCGGCGCCCAATTCGAAGGCTTCGATCAGGTTGTGGTTCAGGTATGCGTACACGCCCGGCTGCTTGAAGGTGTAGAGCGCGGCGCCCGCGGAGCCGCCGCGGATGAACCAGGTTTCCAGGTCTTTCTGCGGCGGGTTGGCGAACTTTCCGGTTTCCCAGACCCAGTCGCCGTGGCCGCCGATCAGGTGCGGGCGCGTGTCGCGGTTGGCCTGCGAATGGATCAACAGCACGGTTTCGCCGACCTTGGCCGTCAGGGCATTGGCGCCGGTCAGCGCGCCGACCTTGCCGTTGAAGACGATATGCGAGGGCGTGAGCGTGCGCATCACCTCCACCGTGTCGCCATAGCTTTCGGCGAGCGTGGCGTAGTCCTTGTACTTGCCGTTGCCGTCCTTGGGGATGTAGAGATCGAATTCGCCGATGGTATAGGCGCGGTCGTAGCGCAGCGGCTTGCCCTGCGGATCCTTGAGGCCGTCGCGCGGCAACACCATCAGCGTGCCGCTCATGCCCGACACCACGTGCCAGGGCACCATGCCTTCCGGCGCGCAGTGATAGACGAAGGTGCCGCTGCGGTCCGCCTTGAAGCGCAGCGTGGCCTGTTCGCCGGGATTGACGTTGGTCAGCTTGGCGCCGCCCAGCGCGCCCGTCGCCGCATGGAAGTCCACGTTGTGCGGCATGGCGTTGGTGGCCGGGTTGACCAGCGTCAATTCCACGTAGTCGCCTTCATGCACCACCAGCGTGGGGCCCGGCATGGAACCGTCGAACATCATGGCCTGCAGCGTGGTGCCCTTGTCGTCGATGACCATCTTCTTTTCTTCGATGCTCATCGTGAACTCGACCACTTTGGGACCCGACTTCGCGACCTGCTCGTGCGGATGGACCATGGGCGGGGCGACCAGCGTGACCTTGGCGCGCGGCAGCTTGTCCGCGTCCTGCGCGAACGCTGCCGTCGCGGCCATCGAGAAAGCCAGCGCCGCGGCAAGCAAGGTGGGCCGTAATGCGTTCATATCCAGCTCCTTATCGGGGTTCTTCAAGCGCCGAGAAAGTCGGCAGCCCTATTGAAGAACCGGCGGCGTCCCCGCTCTTTGCTGTAGCGCAAACTCCGAGGCAAGCCCGCGCGCCGCGCGCATTGTCAGCGCGCGGCGGCGGTGTCACCATGGGTGCGTGGAGATCCCTCCGTCTTTTAGGACCGCCATGCCGTCGCCCCTTTGCCACGCCCTGCTGCGCAACCTGGAGCTCTTCAGGCCCTTGTCGGACGCGCAGCTGAAGTCCGCGCTGCGCGGCGCGCAGCCTTGCCGGCTGGTCGCCGGCGCCACCGCCTATCGCCAGGGCGCAATGGCCTCGCACTTCTTCGTGCTGCTCAGCGGCAGCCTCAAGGTTGCGCAGATCACCGCCGACGGCGAACAGGTCGTGGTGCGCTACGTCAATCCGGGCGACATGTTCGGCCTGGCCCGCGCCATGCGCCAATCGCGCTATCCGGCCACGGTGCAGGCCGTGCTGGAAAGCGTGTGCCTCGCCTGGCCGGATGCCTTCTGGGAAAGCTTCGTGGGCAACCATCCGCAGCTCAGCGCCATGGCGCTGCAGACCATGGGCCAACGCCTGCAGGACGCGCACCTGCGCATCCAGGAACTGTCCACCGACGACGTGGAACAGCGGGTGGCGCGCACGATCCTGCGCCTGGTCGAAAGCTCCGGGCAACCGACGGCCGGCGGCATCGGCATCGGCTTTCCCATCACGCGCCAGGACATCGCCGAGATGACCGGCACCACGCTGCACACCGTCAGCCGCCTGCTCAGCGACTGGCGCCAGCGCGGCATCGTCGACGGCAGCCGCAAGCGCATCGTGCTGCGCTCGCACGCGGCGCTGGCGCGCGTGTCCGGCCAGGCCGAGGCGGCCCCGGATTGCGCAGGCTGCGCCTCCTGTATCGACGGCGCGCCCGCCAAGGCGGCCCGGCCGGAACACGAGGCCGTAGCGCAATTCATGTGACGCGCGTTTAGCTAGCCCGCCGGGTCCAGCACCAGCCGCAGGCCCAGGTTGGCCGGCGGCACGCCGACCGAGCAGGCGCCGCCCTTGGGATCGCGGATGAAGTCCGGCAGATAGGCGATGTGGCGCCCCGCCGCGACGCGGATGCCGCAATTCCTGCCGTCGTCCGCATCGCCGGCGGGCGCATCGAGGATGCGCCGCGCATGGCAGTCGCCGGTCCATTCCCACACGCTGCCCGCCATATCCAGCAGGCCTCGGTCGTTGACGCCGAACGCGCCGAACGGACGCACCTCGACGTCTTCCTGGCCGCGCCGGCTCTGCGCGTCGTACTCGGCCAGCCAGCGCTGGGCGGGATCGTCGCCGTCGGGCAGGGGCAGTTCCTCCCGATAGGCCGCGCCGGCCGCGTAGACCCATTCCGCGTAGGTGGGCAGGCGCCAGCGCTGCCCGGTGCCCCCCGACAGCCAGGCGGCGTAGGCGGAGGCGTCGGTCCAGCTGATGCCCACCGCGGGCAGGTCGGGCGCGGCGGCGTCCCGTTGCGCCGCGTCCAGCGGCTTGCAGCCGCCGGCCCGCACGCAGGCCGCGTACTCCGCCTGGCTGACCTGGCGCTTCATGATGGACACGCCCCCCGGATAGCGCGCGGTCAGCGGCGCCGGCGTCACCGGCTGGCCCGCGCGCAGCGCTTCGCCGGGCGGCCGGTAGGACACCTCGCCCGCCGGCAGGCGCAGCACCTCCGGCAAAGGCATGGCGGGCCCTCCGGGCCCGCATGCGGTCAAGGACAAGAGAATCGCGGCGATCGGCAGGCGGCGCACGGATCGGACTCCGGTTGCGCCCGGGGCGGAGCGCCCCGGGACCTGCCTCCATTGGACCGGCGGGCGCTTCCGCCCTCTTTGCGCTGGCGCAATGAGGGCGGAAGGCCGCGGCCTCAGCCGCGGGCGGGCCGGGCCTGCAGGCGCGGCTCGCTGGCGGCGGGCTTGCCGCTCATCAGGCCCAGGATGACCTGCAGCACCATCGCCAGGGCGCCCAGCAGGAAGACCACGTCGCCGAAGGTGCGGCCCCAGCGCAGCGTCTGCAGGATTTCCTGCTGCATGAAGGCTTCGCTGCGGGCGTACCACATGCCTTCGCTCACGCTCGCGTGGAACTGGATCAGGCCGATGGGCAGCAGGCTGGTGAAGATCATCAGCGCCAGGCCCAGGTTCAGCCCCCAGAACGCCAGCTTCATCAGGCCGGGGCTGAGCGCGTACTGAGGACGGATGTAGCGCAGCACCAGCAGCGTGAAGCCCAGCGCCAGGAAGCCGTACACGCCGAACAGGGCCGCGTGCGCGTGCACCGGCGTGGTGTTCAGGCCCTGGATGTAGTACAGCGAGATGGGCGGGTTGATCATGAAGCCGAAGACGCCCGCGCCCAGCATGTTCCAGAACGCCACCGCCACGAAGCACATCAGCGGCCACTTCAGGTCGTTCATCCACGCGGCGCGCGACTTCAGGCGCCAGTTCTCCCAGGCCTCGTGGCCCAGCACGATCAGCGGCACCACTTCCAGCGCCGAGAAGCTTGCGCCCACCGCCATCACCGGCGTGGTGGTGCCGGCGAAGTACAGGTGGTGGAAAGTGCCCGGAATGCCGCCCAGCATGAACAGCGAGGCCGAGGCCAGGCTGGCGGTGGTGGCCATGCGGCGCGAGACCAGGCCCAGCGTCGAGAAGATGAAGGCCAGCGCCGTGGTGGCGAAGACTTCGAAGAAGCCCTCCACCCACAGGTGCACGATCCACCAGCGCCAGTACTCCATCACCGTCAGGTGGGTGCGTTCGCCGTAGAAGAAGCCGGCGCCGTAGAACAGCCCGATCGCGCCCACCGAAGCCGTCAGCAGCGCCAGCAGGTTCTTGTCGCCGCCCGGGGTGCGCAGCGCGGGCACGATGCCGCGCAGCATCAGCACCAGCCAGAAGCAGATGCCCGCGAACTTGCCGATCTGCCACAGGCGGCCCAGGTCCACGTACTCATAGCCCTGGTGGCCCAGCCAGAAGTTCAGGTCCGGCGGCATGATCTGCGCGATCGCGAGGTAGTTGCCGACGAACGATCCGACGACGACCACCACCAGCGCCCAGAACAGGATGTCCACGCCGGCCTTCTGGAATTTCGGATCGCGCCCGCCGTTGATCAGCGGCGCGAGGAACAGGCCCGCGGCCAGGAAGCCGGTGGCGATCCAGAACAGCGCGCTCTGGATGTGCCAGGTGCGCACCAGCGAATACGGGAACCATTGCGACACGTCGATGCCGTAGAACTTCTGCCCTTCGACCGTGTAGTGGGCGGTGAAGCCGCCCAGCAGCACCTGGAAGCCGAACAGCGCGACCACCAGGAACAGGTACTTGCCCAGCGCGCGCTGCGACGGCGTCAGCGCGAAAGTGGTCAGCGGATCCTTGGCGGGCGCCTCGGGTTCCGCTTCCTCCTTGCCGCGCAGGAAGGCCCAGGCCCACACCAGCAGGCCGATGCCGGCCAGCAGCACCACCACGCTGATGATGGACCACATGACGTTCTCGGCGCTGGGCGTATTGCCGACCAGCGGCTCATGCGGCCAGTTGTTGGTGTAGGTGACCGGCTTGCCTTCGCGCTCGGTGGCCGCGGCCCACGCCGTCCAGAAGAAGAAGTGCGTGAGCTGCGTGCGCCGCTCGGCGCTGGGCAGGGTGTTTTCCTTCATGGCGTAGCTTTCGCGGCTGCGATGCAGGGCCGGCGCGTCGGAAAACAGTTGGTCGTAGTAGGCGGCCGTCTGCGCCATGGCGCGGGCGCGGCGCGCGCTCACCGTCAGCGTGTCGGTCGCGGCGTCGCTGCGGTTGGCGCGGTACTCGGCCTTCAGGGCTTCGCGCAGCGCGCCCTGCTCGGGCGCGGTCAGCTGGGCGTAGTCCTTGCCGTGCGCGTCGCGCGCGGCAAGGTCCAGCCAGGCCGACAGTTCGCGGTGCAGCCAGTCCGCGGTCCAGTCGGGCGCCTGGTACGCGCCGTGTCCCCAGACCGATCCCAGCTGCATGCCGCCGACCGATTGCCAGGCGGTCTGGCCGTCGAGGATGTCGTCGCGGCCGAACAGGCGGGTGCCGTCGGCCGTCACGACCTGGCCGGGAATGGGCGGGGCCTGTCGGTAGACTTCGCCGCCATAGAATCCCAGCAATGCGAATGTGATCGCCAGCACGGCGATCAGCGTGAACCATAATTTCCGATACGGACCCATGATGGGAACGCCCTCCAGTGTTGCGGTTAGTGGGGTACGTACCCTTATGCGAAATCCGTGCCAGAAAATTCCCATTCAAAATCAAGGCATTGCCTAGAACAGGGTTCTTTTGACCGCAACGGTTTCGGGTACAAACCACCGTCTCAGGGTTTTTTTGACCCCGATCCGCCCGCGTTCCCCTCTTACAATCGCGCAGCATTTCCCCATTCTTTCTAAGGAACCGACCGCATGGCCACGGGCAAGCCGGATGCGTGGAGCCTCTTCCTCACCGCGCACGCGCTGGTAGTGGAGGAAATCGAGAAACGGCTGTCGGCCGCCAGCCTGCCGCCGCTGGCGTGGTACGACGCGCTCTGGGCGCTGGAACGCGCGCCGGAAGGCGCCGCGCGCATGTTCGAGATCGCCGAGCGCATGGTGATCGCGCGCTACAACCTCACGCGCCTGATGGACCGCCTCGAAGCCGAAGGCCTGGTCGAGCGCTATCGCAGCGACGAAGACCGGCGCGCCACCTACGCCCGGCTCACGCCCAAGGGCCGCGCGCTGCGGCGCGAGATGTGGAAGGTCTACGGCCCCGCCGTCGACGAACTGTTCCTGTCGCAGCTGCCCGCCGCACAACAGGTCGCCATGGCGGACAGCTTCCGCCTCATCGCCCGCCACGTGCGCGGGCTGAACAAGGACGCCGCCCCATGACGCCCCCGCCCCTGCACGTCGGCATCGTGGCCTGCTCGGCCGAAGGCGCCGCGCTCTGCTACCGCACCCTGTGCGCCGAGGGCGCGCGGCGCCTGGGCCCGCATGCCCATCCCGAGATTTCGCTGCACACGCACTCGCTGGCCGACTACGTGGACTGCCTGGACCGCGACGACATGGAAGGCGTCGGCGCGCTGATGCTGTCCTCGGCAAACAAGCTGGCCCGCGCCGGCGCGGATTTCCTGATCTGCCCGGACAACACCATCCACCAGGCGCTCGGCCACGTGCTGCCGCGCTCGCCGCTGCCCTGGCTGCACATCGCCGGGGAAGTCGCCGCCGAAGCGCAGGCGCGCGGCTACCGCCGCATCGGCATCCTGGGCACCCGCTGGCTGGTGGACAGCGCGGTCTACCCCGACGAGCTGGACGCGCGCGGGCTGCACTGGCTGCGGCCGTCGCCCGACGACCGGGCGCTGCTGGGCCGGATCATCATGGGCGAACTGGTGTACGGCGTGTTCAAGCCCGACTCGGTGGCGCGGCTGCAAGGCATCATCGAGCGCCTGCGCGAGGCCGGCTGCGACGCCGTGGTGCTGGGCTGCACCGAATTGCCGCTGGTGCTGGACGACGGCAATTCCGCCCTGCCCACCCTGGACTCCACCCGCATCCTGGCGCGCGCGGCGCTGGACCGCGCCCTCAGAGCTGGTCCAGCCCGTATTGCCGCAGGCGGTCCAGGTCGAGCACCTTGATCTGGTTGTAGGCCAGCGCCAGGATGCCCAGGTCCGCCAGGGCCTGCAGCGCCTGGTTGACCCGCTGGCGCGACAGGCCCGTCAGGTAGCCCAGTTCTTCCTGCGAAATCGCCAGCGTCAGGTCGGTGGACGGGTACAGCCGCGGATTGAACAGCTGCGCCAGCGATTGCGCCACCCGCGCATCCGCGTCCAGCAGGCGGTGGTTCTGGATGGACGCGATGAACTCGCCCATGCGGTCGTTGAGCTGGCCGATCACGAAATGCGAAAACGGCAGGCTGGCCGACAGCAGCGCATGGAAGGTGGCGGCCGGCACCAGCATCACCAGCGAAGGCTGGATGGCCACCACGTCGTACTTCCGCAGTTCGCGCTTGATGACGCTGCCTTCGCCGAACCAGCCGCCCGGCGGCACCCCCGAGAACGTGCAGCTTCGGCCCGATTCGTTGTAGATGGCCAGCTTGAGCAGGCCCGTGTGGACCCCCAGCCAGTAGTCCGACGGCGCGTTGCGCCGCGCGATCCATGCGCCGTTTTCCACGCGCTCGGCGCGCGAGGAGGCCAGCACCAGGTCCTGGTGCGAAGCTTCCAGCGCCCCGAACCAGGCGCGGGCGCGGAACAGGTCCGCCAGCTCGTCGGCGGAAACGATGTTTGAAACGTCGGACATGGGAATAACCGTGTAAAACAGGGGATGCGCGCGGCCGCCGGCAGTCTGTCATGCAGGCGACAGACTGCATTTTCGGGCCGGAGATACGCTAGGGCAAGCGCCGGGGCCGGCTACGCAAAAAAGCCGTTCCCGCACAAAGAAACGAGGGACGCGCACGCGCCCCGCAGGAGACAACAATGAGCGGCATGTTCGACCAAGGCCTCGCGCGCCGCGAGGCCAATTACACAGCCCTGACGCCCGTGGATTTCATCGCCCGCGCCGCCGAAGTCTACGGCCAGCGGCTGGCCGTGGTCCACGGCAAGGTGCGGCGCAATTGGGCGCAGACCTACGAACGCGCGCAGCGGCTGGCCGGCGCGCTGGCGCAGGCCGGCATCCGGCGCGGCGACACGGTCGCGGTGATGCTGCCCAACATTCCCGCCATGGTCGAAGCCCACTTCGGCGTGCCGATGCTGGGCGCGGTGCTCAATACGCTGAACACGCGGCTGGACACGCCCAGCGTGCTGTTCATGCTGGGCCACGGCGAGGCGCAAGCGCTCATCGTGGACACGGAATACGCCGAAGTCGCCCAGCGCGCCCGCGCCGAATTCCCCCACCTGAAAGTCATTTCGGTGCATGACCTGGACACGGCGCCCGCCACGCTGCCCGGCGCCGTCGACTACGAGGATTTCCTCGCCGCCGCCCCCGCTCGCTACGACTGGCAGCCGCCCGCCGACGAATGGGACGCCATCGCGCTGAACTATACGTCCGGCACCACCGGCGACCCCAAGGGCGTGGTCTACCACTACCGCGGCGCCTATCTGAACGCGGTCAGCAACATTCTCGAATGGGACATGCCCAAGCATCCGGTCTATCTGTGGACCCTGCCGCTGTTCCACTGCAACGGCTGGTGCTTCGCCTGGACCATCGCGGCGCGCGCGGGCGTGAACGTGTGCCTGCGCAAGTTCGATCCCAAGACGGTCTTCGACCTGATCCGCGAAGAAGGCGTGACGCACTACTGCGGCGCGCCCATCGTGCAGAGCGCCCTGGCCAACGCTCCCGTGGAAATGCGGGAGGGCATCCGCCACACTGTGCGCACCATGGTCGCCGGCGCCGCGCCCGCGCCCGCCGTCATCGCCAAGATGCGCGACATCGGCTTCGAGCTCACCCACGTCTACGGCCTGACCGAAGTCTACGGACCCGCGGCCGTCTGCGCGCGCCAGGACGCCTGGGATGCGCTGGAAGACGAGGAGCGCGCCCTGCTCAACGCGCGCCAGGGCGTGCGCTACCACCTGCAGGCCGGCGTATCGGTGCGCGATCCCGACACCATGGAGCAGGTGCCGGCCGACGAGCAGACCGTGGGCGAAGTCATGTTCCGCGGCAACATCTGCATGAAGGGCTACCTGAAAAACGAGCGCGCCACCGAGGCGGCCTTCGCCGGCGGCTGGTTCCACACCGGCGACCTGGGCGTCATGACGGCCGACGGCTACGTGCGCATCAAGGACCGCAGCAAGGACATCATCATTTCCGGCGGCGAGAATATCTCCAGCATCGAAGTCGAAGACGCGCTCTACCGCCACCCCGCCGTGGCGGCGGTGGCCGTGGTGGCCATGCCGGATCCCAAGTGGGGCGAAACCCCCTGCGCCTTCGTCGAGCTGAAGCCGGGCTGCACCGCCACCGCCGAAGAGATCATCGCGCACTGCAAGCTGCTGCTGCCGGGCTTCAAGGTGCCCCGCGCGGTGCGCTTCGGCGAACTGCCCAAGACCTCCACCGGCAAGATCCAGAAATTCGAATTGCGCGCCGCCGTCGGCGCGACCACGGCGATCGACGTGGCCGACCCCGGCAAGAAAGCCTGATTCCCCGGCCCGCGCCCAACCCCATCCAGGAGCTCCGACGCAATGACGTACCAAGCCCCCGTGAAAGACATGCTGTTCGTGCTGAACCACCTGGCCGGCCTGCCCGAAGTGGCGGCCCTGCCCGGCTTCGAGGAAGCCACTCCCGACACCGCCCAGGCCGTGCTGGAGGAATCCGCCCGCTACGCCGGCGACGTGCTGGCGCCGCTGAACCACGCCGCCGATCGCGAGCCCAGCACCTGGCGCGACGGCTCGGTCGCGACCTCGCCCGGCTTCAAGCAGGCCTTCCGCCTGTATGCCGAGGCCGGCTGGCAGGGCCTCTCGCATCCTGTCGAATACGGCGGCCAGGGCCTGCCCGGCCTGATCGGCTCGCCCTGCTCCGAAATGCTGAACGCCGCCAACCTCTCGTTCGCCCTGTGTCCGCTGCTGACCAACGGCGCGATCGAGGCGCTCATGACCGCGGGCTCGCCCGAACTGCGCGAGCGCTACATCGGCCCCATGATCGAAGGCCGGTGGACGGGCACCATGAACCTGACCGAGCCCCAGGCCGGTTCCGACCTGGCCATGATCCGCTCGCGCGCGCAGCCCGTGGGCGACGGCACCTACCGGATTTCCGGCACCAAGATCTTCATCACCTACGGCGAGCACGACCTGGCCGAGAACATCGTCCACCTCGTGCTGGCGCGCCTGCCCGACGCCCCCGAAGGCGTGAAGGGCATTTCCCTCTTCCTGGTGCCCAAGTTCCTGGTCAACGAAGATGGCACGCTCGGCGCGCGCAACGACGTGCACTGCGTGTCCATCGAGCACAAGCTGGGCATCAAGGCCAGCCCCACCTGCACGCTGCAGTTCGGCGACGCCGGCGGCGCGCTGGGCTATCTGGTCGGCCAGGAAAACCGCGGCCTGGACGCGATGTTCATCATGATGAACGCCGCCCGCTACGCCGTGGGCGTGCAGGGCATCGCGGTTGCCGACCGCGCCTACCAGCATGCGCTGGCCTACGCCGCCGACCGCGTGCAGAGCCGCCCGGTGGACGGTTCCTCGCGCGACGCCGTGCCCATCATCCAGCATCCCGACGTGCGCCGCATGCTGGGCACCATGCGCGCCCTCGCCGAAGCCGGCCGCGCGCTGGCCTACGTCACCGCCGGCCACGCCGACCTGGCCCACGCCAGCCCCGACGCCGAGACGCGCAAGCGGCACCTGGCCGTGCAGGAATTCCTGGTGCCCATCGTCAAGGGCTGGTGCACCGAGATGTCGGTCGACGTCGCCAGCCTGGGCGTGCAGGTGCACGGCGGCATGGGCTTCATTGAAGAGACCGGCGCCGCGCAGTATTACCGCGACGCGCGCATCCTCACCATCTACGAAGGCACCACCGCCATCCAGGCCAACGACCTCGTCGGCCGCAAGACGCTGCGCGACGGCGGCGCCGTCGCTCGCGCCCTGCTGGCCGAGGTCGGCCGGACCGAACAGACGCTGGAAGCCAGCGGCGATCCCGCCGCCCTGCTCGTGCTCGCGCCCCTGCGCCGGGCGCGCGCGGCGCTGTCCGACGCGGTCGATTTCATCCTGGCCAATGCCGCCGGCCATCCCAATGCCGTGTTCGGCGCCGCCGTGCCCTACCTGCAGCTGGCGGGCACCACGCTGGCCGGCTGGCAGATGGCGCGGGCCTTGCTGAGCAGCCTGGCGCTGCGCCAGGAAGACCCGGCCTTCCACGATGCCAAGATCGCCACGGCGCAGTGCTACGCGCTGCACAAGCTGAGCCAGGCGCCTGGCCTGGCGGCCGTCGTGCTGGGCTCGAAGGACTATGAGGTACAGCCGTAGGATGGGTGGAGCGCGGCAGTTCCTGGGCAAGAACTCAAGTATCCAGCGCGCGCAACCCATGCGGCCGCAAGAGGGTGTTTTCCGGCCGCTGGAGCGCACTGTCTGCCCACGGCCGCATGGGTTGCGCGCGCTGGAGGGCGGTTTTCTTGCTCAAGAACTCTCGCGCTTCACCCATCCTACACGAACCGCGGGCTCGCGCCGCGCGGCAGCGTCGCCGCCCAGAACAGCAGCGCCGTCAGGCTGATACCCGCGCCCAGCACGCACACGCCCAGCCAGCCGGCCTGCGCATAGACCGCGGTCGCCGCGATCGAGCCCAGGCCGCTGCCCGCGGCGTAGAACATCATGTAGCCGCCCACGAGCCGGCTGTGGGCCTGCGCGCTGATACTGAAAATCATCGTCTGGTTGGTGACGTGCAGGGCCTGCATGGCCACGTCCAGCACCAGCACGCCCAGCGCCAATGCCCATAGGCTTTGCTCCAGCAGGGCGATCGGCGCCCACGCCAGGCACAGCAGGGCCAGCCCCGCCGCCGTCGTGCGTTCGCCGTGCCCGCCGTCGGCGAGCCGACCCGCGCGCGCGGCCATCAGCACGCCCACCACGCCCACCAGCCCGAACGCGCCCACCGCGGTGTGCGTCAGCGCGTGCGGCGGCGCGCTAAGGGGCAGCACCAGCGCGGTCCAGAACGCGCTGAACGCGGCGAACATCAGCAAGGCGATCATGCCGCGCACGCGCAAGACGCGCTCGGTCGCGAGCAGGCGATACAGCGAACCCAACAGCGCCCAGTAGCCCAGCTTCACCGTGGGCAGGTTGCGCCGCGGCAGGCGGCGGGCCAGCACGGCCGCGAGCGCGGCCGCCAGGACCGCCGACACCACGTAAACGGCGCGCCAGCCCCAGGCGTCGGCCACCACGCCGGCCAGCACGCGGGCCAGCAACAGGCCGATCACCACGCCGCCCTGCGCCGCCCCGACCACGCGGCCGCGCTCGCCGGGCGCGGCCAAGGCCGCCGACAGCGCCAGCAGGCCCTGCGTCATCGCCGTCCCCAGCAGGCCCAGGGCCACCATGCCGATCAACAGCCAGGGCGTGTTCGCCGCCAGCGCCACGGCGGCCAGCGCCAGCACCAGCAGCGCCAGTTGCCCGATCATCAGGCGGCGGCGGTCCAGCAGGTCGCCCAGCGGCACCACGAACAGCAGGGCCAGGGCGCAGCCCAGCTGCGTGGCCGTCACCACGATGCCCACCGCCCCTTCGGCCAGGCCGAACTCCCGGCCGATCGCATCCAGCAGCGGCTGCGCGTAATACACGTTGGCCACGCTCAGGGCGCAGGCCACCGCCAGCAGCAGGACCAACGAGCGGGGCATGGGGCCGGCCTCCGGGACCGGCGCGTCGGATGGGTCAGGCATGGCAATCTCCTTCTGGTTTCATTACAAAACCAGAATACTAGGTTTTACGGTTTTATAATGCAACCGAAAAATCCGCTTTGCGCCGTTGCCGCCCGTCATCGACCTCCCTCCACCGCAAGGACCCGACATGGTTAAACGCACAAGTCTTGAAGGCGCCGCCTGCCCGGTGGCCCGGTCGCTGGATGCGATCGGCGACTGGTGGTCGCTGCTGATCGTGCGCGATGCCTTCGACGGACTGCGGCGTTTCGGGGAATTCCAGAAAAGCCTGGGCGTGGCCAAGAACATCCTGAGCGACCGCCTGCGCACGCTGGCCGCCCACGGCATCCTGGCCGTGGCCCCCGCTTCCGACGGCAGCGCCTACCAGGAGTACGTGCTGACCGACAAGGGCCGCGCGCTCTTCCCCGTCATCGTCGGCCTGCGCCAATGGGGCGAAGACCACTACTACGGCCCCGCCGAACCCCATTCCACGCTGATCGACCGCAAGCGCGGCCAGCCGGTGCGCCGGCTGGAAGTCCGGGCGCAGGACGGCCGCCCGCTAGGGCCCGAGGACGCCGTGGTGCAGAAGACGGCGCCGACGAACTAGGCCGGGCCGCGCGCCGGCCCTTCCGGTTCCGCCGCCGGCCATTGCCCGGTCGCCAGCGAGGCCGGCGAATACGCATCGAAACGCCAGCGCAAGGCCAGCGCGCCGGGCCGGAACGCCACCCGGCTCGCATGCACCCGCCAT
The DNA here is from genome assembly GCF_001571365.1 of Achromobacter denitrificans NBRC 15125. Taxonomy (GTDB): domain Bacteria; phylum Pseudomonadota; class Gammaproteobacteria; order Burkholderiales; family Burkholderiaceae_B; genus Achromobacter; species Achromobacter denitrificans. The sequence continues at coordinate 65,892 of NZ_BCTQ01000005.1, forward strand.
AGCCTTTCGGCGCCCTCGAAGCCCGCGATCTCCGGACTGTCCAGGATCACTTCCGCGCGCCCCGACAGCTGCAGCACGTCGCCGCGCTCGAAGTCGATGAACAGCAGCCCCGCGCGCGGGTTCAGCAGCATATTGCCCAGCGTATTGAAGTAGCGGTTGCCGGAGAAATCGGGAATAGTCAGCACATTGCCGTCCACGCGGACGAAACCCGGCTTGCCGCCCCGGTGCGACACGTCGACGGCGCGCTCGCCCGCGTCCGCGTAGCTCGCCACGAACAGGGTATCGGCCCGCGCGATCAGCGCGCGCGCCGCGGCGTCCAGGCCGTCGCGCTCCCGCGGCGCGCCGGGGAAACGCAGGGCCGGCGAGCGAGAGAAATGGAATTCCCGCGTCTGGATGTATTTCGGGCAGTTGCCGAAGGACTGCGCCACGGTCACGTCGAAACGCTTGCCGTCCAAGGCCGACACCCGGCCATTGGCCCGGTTGCGCCGGCGCGTGTGCAGCTCGATGCCCAGCACGCCCACCGGCCGGTCCGGCCCCAGGCCGGCCAGCAACGGATCGTCGGCGTCGGGCAAGGCGGCCACGCGCAGGATGCGCGGATCGGGCGAGGACGCGAAACCGGGCAGCCCCTCCAGCACGCCGGCCCAGGGATCGCCCTGCCCGTCCACCGCGCCCGCCACCAGGAACGGCAACTGCGCGAAGAACTCGCGGTGCTGATCGGGCATGTAGTCCCGGATGACCTTGCGCCCGGCCTGCTCCATGCGTTCGGCCACGCCCGCGTGGCGTTGCAGCAGGGTTTCACCCGCGTGCCAGGGCGACGGCGTATCGATGAGGGGTGGAGATGCTTGCATGATTGCGCTCCTTGCGGCCGCGGCGGCCGCCTTCAGGCGGCCCGCAGGCCCACGGACGAGGCGGCCATGGGCACGAAGCGCGGCAGGCTTTCGATGCGGGCCAGCCAGGCTCGGACCACCGGATAGCCGTCCAGCGACACATTGCCCTCCGGCGCGTGCGCCACATAGGCGTAACAGGCGACGTCGGCAATGGTGGGCGCCGCGCCCGCCAGGAAATCGCGGCCGGCCAGTTCGCCGTCCATGACCGCCAGCAAGGCGTGCGCGCGGGCCACGGCGCTTTCCGCGTCCAGCGGCGCGCCGAACAGCGTCACCAGGCGCGCCGCGGCCGGCCCGCCCGCCAACGGCCCGGACGCGACCGACAGCCAGCGTTGCACCGCGGCCGCGCCGGCGGGATCGTCCGGCAGCCACGCCTGGCCGCCGTAGCGCCTGGCCAGATAGACGAGGATCGCGGTGGAATCGGCCACCACGGTGCCGCCGTCGTCGATGACCGGCACCTGGCCGAACGCGTTCAGCGCCAGGAAGGCGGGCTGCTTCTGCTCGCCGCTACGCAGGTTCACGTCCACCGTCCGGTGCGGCACGTCCAGCAGGGACAGCATCAGGGCCACCCGGTGGGCATGGCCGGACAGCGGAAAACTGTAGAACGTCAGGGTCGAAGGCGGGGCGGTGCGCATGGGGGTTCTTCCAAGTGGGAGACAAGCCCCATCTTGGACCGACGCCGGCCGCGGGGGAACGGCCAGCCTCGGCAAGACACTCTTGCGCCGCGTGAAAGAAAGCCGGCCCGGCGCCCGCGCGCGGCGAGATCCGGCGCGGGCGCTAGGCCGGCAACGTGGCCAGGTCGCGCCGCAGCGCCTCGACGCAGAAGTCGACGAAGCTGCGCACCTTGGCCGAACTCTTGCGGCCTTCCGGGTACACCACGTGCACGGGCAGCGGCGGCAGTTCGTAGTCGCGCAGCACCACTTCCAACGCCCCGCTGGCCAGGTGCCGCGCCACCTGGTAGGACACCACCTGGGTCAGGCCCCAGCCTTCGCAGGCCGCCAGCACCGCCGCCTGGAACGAGGTGACCGTGAGCTGCGAATCCACCCGCACGCGCCGGGGCTCGCCGTCCTGCAGGAAACGCCATTGCGGCCCGCGCCCTTCCAGCGCCGCCGTCACGGTGCAGAAGCGCTGCAACGCGTCGGGATCCTCGGGCCTGCCATGCTCACGCAGGAAAGCGGGCGCGGCGCAGACCACGCGGCGCACCTGCCCCACCGGCACCGCAGTCAGGGATGAGTCCGGCAAGGCGCCGATGCGCACGGCCACATCGATGCCTTCGTCCAGCAGGTTCACCACCCGGTCCACCAGCAGCGTGCGCACCGACACCTCGCGATGCGCGCGCAGGTAGCCCAGCACGGCCGGCATCACGTGCAACTCGCCGAAGAAGGCGGGCGCGGTGATGCTGAGGGCGCCGCGCGGCGCGGCCATCGCGCCGGCGGCCGCGTCGTCGGCCTGCTCCACGTCTTCCAGGATGCGGCGGCAGTCGGCAGCGTAACGCTGGCCCGCCTCGGTCAGGCGCAGGCTCCGGGTGGTGCGCACGAGCAGCAAGGCACCCAGCCGGCGCTCCAGCGCGGCCACGCTGCGCGTGACGGTGGGCGCCGACATCTCCAGGCGCCGGGCGGCGGCGGCGAAGCTTTGCGCCTCGGCCACGGCCAGGAAGACGGCCATTTCATGGAATCGGTTCATGGTTGGCGGCCTGCATTGCGACAAATTGGGGACGATATTAGAAGCGCCGCTCGGCGCCCGTCAATCCAGCCGCGGCCCCGGCGATCGGCTCAGGCAAGCGCGCGAGCCCGCGCCCCGATCGCCTCCAGCAATTCCAACGCCCTGGCCGCCGCATTCGCGCCGCCTTCCATGTCTCCACGGACGTACAAGGGACGCAGCTCCTCGATCTCTTCGAGTTGGGCAATCAGCGCCGGTTCGGCAAGCCTGTACTTGCGAAGCACGCTGACCATGCACATGGACGCATGCACCATGTCTTCGCCGCTCTCGCTGACGCCGATCCTGTGCAGCGCGTAATTGACCCAATGCGTGCCCGCCAGCATCGCCGCCTCGATCCGGATCTCCCAATCCAGATCCGTGAGCCGGGCGAGCGACCGCTCTATCCGTTCCGCCTTGGCGCGGTGATTTTCCGGGGTCATGCGCGTGCCTCCGGACGGACCAGGGACCGATAGACGGAAATCGCCTGCGATAGCGCGGTATCGCAGGCATCGACGATCGCCTGCGTCGGCGCGCGATCGCCGCGCAGACAGGGATCGCGATGCGCTTCCAGCGCATGCAGCGCGGCTTCGAGCCGCCGGACCGGCTCCGGCATGCGCCCGGGAATCGCCGGCCAACCGACATGGCTCACATCGCCCGGACCGCGCAGCTCCCGCCGCCAGCTTCCATCGGCCAGGGGCACGACGTGCACGCCGGGGATCGTGGCAAACGCCCGATCCTCGCTGGTCAGCCCCGTCGCGTGCAGCGAGGCGTTCCAGATATTGGTCCCCGCCGTCAGGCTGGTCCAGTACCAGAGCTCGAAATCCCCAAGGGGGTCCAGCCGGTCACGCAGCCGCAACAGGCGCCCGATCTTGTCCGCATGAGAAGCGATATTCATGGTTTTTCGGCCTCACTCCGGCTGGATGTTCCCGTCCACGACGACCTTCCTCCAGGTCGCCAGGTCGTCCTTCATCGTCTGCACGAAGGCCTGGCGGCTCACGGCCTCGGCCGGCGGCACATTCGCCTGGCGCAACGCGTCCCTGAACGCGGGCTGCACCTGCTCGTGGTTGATGGCGACATGCAGGCGCTCCACGATCTCCGGTGGCGTGCCTTTCGGCGCGAAAATGCCCTGCCAGCCCGCCGCGGTGAAGGGATAGCCCTGCTCGGACAAGACTTCGACCTCGGGCAGCCTGGGGCTGCGCACCGTGCCGGTCAAGGCGATGCCGCGCAATTTTCCCTGCGCGATGAAGCCCAGCGGAGACACGACATCGAGCCAACCGATGGGAAGCTCGCCCGACACGACGTTCGCCAGCAAGGCGGGCGTGGTCTTGTAGGGCACGTGATTGATGCGCAGGCCCGCCCGCTGCTTGATCCACTCCATGGTCAGGTGCCCGTTCGAGCCAATCCCCCAGCTTCCATAGGAGGGGTACTTGTCGGGATCGCCGCGCAGCAGTTCGACCAGTTCGGGAAGCGTCCTGGCCGGCACCGACGGATGCGCCACGAGCAGCACGCCGCCCACGGAAGACAGCGCCACGGGCTCCAGGTCCCGCAAGGCCTTGACCGGAATGGCGGGATTCAAGGCCTCGGCCATCACCATGGACGATGCGGTGCTGTGCAAGATCGTGTAGCCGTCCGGCGCGGCATTCTTGACCGCGGCCGAACCGATCAATCCGTTCGCGCCCGGACGGTTCTCGATGACGAAGGGCTGGCCCAGCGTTTCCTGGAGCCGGGCGTAGAGTTGCCGCGCCAGCGTATCCAGCACGCCGCCCGCGCCGCCGGGGACGATCACCTTGACCGGCCGCGCCGGCCAGTCCTTGGCGTCCTGGGCGCCGGCCAGGCGGGTGGCCAGCGTTGCCGCCGCGCCGAGTAAGAGTTGTCTGCGGGTCAATGATGCCATCATCCATTCATCCCATGATTGAGATTGCTGGCCGCCGCGCGATGCGCGGGCCGGGCCCGGGAGGTCGAACTGCCTGCGTCGGCGGCGTCAGGCCGGCTTGCGCAGGAAGCCCTGGTTGCCGCCGTTGCGGTTGGGCGCGAAGCCGTTGGCCTGCAGCGTCTCTTCCGCCGTTTCGTAGAAAACGCCGATCTTCATGATGTCCCGCGCCTGCTGCGCGGTCGCGATGGGACGGCCGAACTCGCCGGAGATGCGGACCAATTGCCGGATTTGCTCGACGGAACTCATCTTGCCCGTGCGTGTCTGGTTCCAGAGCACGTCTTCGATGCCGCAACGCACGTGCAGACCCAGGGCGATGCCGATCATGTTGATGGGCAGCACGTTGAGCACGGAGCTTTCCACCGTGACCACCGCGCCGTCGGGCACGGCGCGCAGCATGTTGGCCAGGTTGTAGATGTTGGCCTGATCCATGCCGCCGCTGATGGCCACCCAGTTCATCACCAAGGGGCCCTTGTAGATGCCACGGCGGATCATCCGCTCGATCGTCTCGAAGCTGTTGATGTTGTATACCTGGAACTCGCTCTGGATTCCGGCGGCCGTCAGGCGCCGGATGTGCTCCTCGGCCCAGCTGGGATTCGCGGGCACGATCATGTCCTTGTAGGTGGAATAGAGCTGCGGAAATCCGCGGGAAACGCCATTGAAGTCGTCGATGCCGGCATGTTCGGTCACGTTCATCTGCGTGGTGTTGACGGTCACCGTGACCTGATCGGGCTTCGGGTCGAGTTCCGCCAGCATATGCCGCGTGTCGTCGCTCAGCCATTTGGCCGCCTGCCCCTCTTCGGGCGCAAAGCTGATGGAACCGCCAACCTGGATGATCATTTCGGGCACGGCTTCGCGCACTCCCGCGATCAGTTCATTGAACATGGACAGGCGCTTGCTGCCCTTGCCGTCCGCTTCCCGCACGTGCAGATGCAGCACGGTGGCGCCGGCTTCGTAGCAATCCACCGCCTTCTGGATCTGCTCTTGCATCGTGATCGGAATATCTTCCGGAAAGTCCGAAGGAATCCAGCCCGGCGCGTAGGGCGCGGCCGTGATGATCAAGGGCTGCTGGTTCTCGGGATACAGGTGGCCGTCGAGAAAGTTCATGGCGAGGGTGCTCCGACTGAAAGTGGAAAAAGGAAGGCGTATGCCGAACTGCTTGGAAATCGGATGGACTGCGGCATCGGGCGCGCGCGGCGATACCGGCGCGCGAGCACGCGCCGTTGCAACGCACGGGGAGAGGTTTCGGGCGGGTCAGTTCGCCCGGATGTCGAATTTCTTGACGATCGCGGCGTTGCGCTGGAACAGCTGCCTGTTTTCCGCCAGCAGCGCAGCCGTGTCGGTGCTCACGTCAGGCTCCAGACCCACGTCGCTCAGCTTCTGCTGCACGGCGGGCACGCTGGCCGCCTTGGCGATGGTCGCCTGGAGCTTCGCCAGGACCTCGGGCGAAAGCTTGCTGGAACCGTAGAAGCACACCTGCCCCTGGAACTGGATTTCCGGATAGCCCAGTTCGCTCATCGTCGGCACGTCGGGGAGATACCTGGACCGGTTCTTCCCGGCGACGGCATACGGGCGCAGCCTGCCGCTCCTGATCAAAGGCAAGGAAGTCACTATGCCATCGAACATGATGTCGACCTGGCCGCCGATCACGTCCTGCAGCGCCGGCGGGGATCCGAGATACGCCACGTGCTGCATGTCCAGGCCAGTCTGGCTGCTGAAGATCAGCCCCGAATACTGCGACACCGTGCCCGTTCCGTAGCTGGCGAAGGAGGATTTGCCTTTGCGCGTCTTTAAATGCTCGACCAGGCTCTGGAAATCCTGGGCCGGATAATTCGCGGAGCTCACGAGCGCGTAGCTCGTCAAGGCCACCCTGGCGATGGTGACGATGTCCGTCAGCGGGTCATAAGGCACCTTCATCACTTGCGGCGCCTCGACCAGCATGTTGCTCGGCCCGAGCGCGATCGTATCGCCGTCGGGGTCGGCCTTCAGCATGGCGCTGAGCCCGATGGATCCGGTTGCTCCCGGCCGGTTTTCGATAATGACGGGCCGGCCGATATCCATGGACATCTGCTGTCCGATCACGCGGGCGGCGATATCCACCGTGCCGCCCGCCGGCCCCGGGACGATGACGCGCAAGGGTTTGTCGCCCAACGCCCAGGCGCCAAACGCCAACGACCATCCGATCAGCGCCAACGCGGGCCGTGCAAATCGCTGCAGTCTCATGCTTGTCTCCTTTCTTATGTCGGACAGACGCGCCGGCTGCCTCGTGTCCGGTTCAACGTTGCTGCGGACCGGGCGCTGCGCACTATCTGGCCTGTGGGAACAAGTATCGGACGCGCAGGGCGCAATCACTTGCTATTTTGGGACACAAATTTGCTATTTTGGGACAGGGCCTGATTGCTCCACTGGGTCGCGCTGCATCCGAACAGGCCGTGGAACCAGTGGCCGAAACTGCTGGGCCCGGCAAAGCCCAGCAACTCCGCCACCTCGCCCAGCGGCAGGTCGCTCTCGCGCAAATGGTGCCTGGCCAGGTCCGAACGCACCTGGTCCAGCACGCGGCTGAAACTGAGCCCTTCCGCGTCGAGCCGGCGGTGCAGCGTGCGGCGGTCGATGTGCAGGAACCGCGCAACCTCAGGCGCGCTGCAGGCGCCGGTCGGCAACAGCGCCAATATGATCCGGCGGCAGGTCTCCTGGGCGCTTTCACCGCGATCCGTCAGCGCCGCTTCCAGGTATTTTCTTGCCAGGTCGGCCGCCACCTGGTCTCCGGGTTCGCGCGGCCTGGACAGATCGCTCGCCAGGCACACCAGGCCATTGAACTCCTGATTGAATTTGACGCTGCGCCTGAAGAAGGCCCGATGCGCGGAGACGTCCGCGGGCGGACGATGCGTGAAACAGACGTCCAGCGGCTGCCAGCGCGGCCCGATCAATTCACTCAGGATGCGGAACATGGTGCCCACGGCAAGCTCGACCGACTGGCGCATCGCCAGCCCGGGCGTGGGCAGCAGATCCTCCCGGATGACCACCACGTTGCCCGTGTCTTCGACGCGGATGATCAGCGAAGCGTTCACCAGCCGCAAATAGCGGCACAGGGTGTCGATGGCGGCCCTTGGCGTGGGTTCCTCCCTCAGCACCAGGCTGATGGGCCCGAGCGCGGAGAGCTTGCGCCGCGCCGCCATGCGCAACGCCAGGTCTTCCGTGCGCGTGGCGCGGGCGGTGATCTCCAGCAACTCGCGCACGGCGTCCCTGGAAATCGGCATCTCCGGATCATCCAGGAACTGCGCCTGCAACCCCACCGCTTTCATGAAGGCATAGGGATCCCGGCCGAGCGATTCGACCAGTTCGACATAGCCGCTCAGGCTGCCGCTGCGCATCAGCTGGGGAATCTGCCTCATGATTCGGCCTCGAATTCCCGGCACAGCCACGCCAGGAAGGCTTTCACCGGCGGATGGCGTTCGCGGCCCGGCGCGCACAGCGCCGTATACGCGGCGCCCTCCACCCGAACCTCGGGGCGGTAGGCCACCAACGTGCCCGCGCCGACGCTGTCCGACACCATCACGGAACTGGCCAGCACCATTCCCTGCCCCGCGATCGCGGCCTGCAGCGCATAGTGTTCCTCGGCGTAGGCATGCAGCGCCGCCGGCTCGCGCCAGGCCGGCAGCCCGGCGGCGTCGCACCAGTCCTGCCAGCCCTGCTCGTACAGCAGGGAATCGCGCCAGCGCACCGTCACCAGCGCGGGCGGGCGCCGGCCCTGCCGGGCCACCAGGGCGGGCGCGCCGTAAACGCCGAACCATTCCTGCAGCCCGCAGGCCGCGCGAAGATCGGGAAAGCGTTGGCGGCTGTAGCGCACGGCCACGTCCACGCTGGCGTCCTGCAGCAGGTCCACGGGCTCGGCGCTGGCGTTCAAGTTCAACTGGTACTGCGGGCAGGCCTCGTAGAAGCGGCCCAGCCGCGGCACCAGCCAAAGCGCCGCGAACGAATGCGTGGTGGAGACCGTCAGCGCGCCCGAGGCCGGCGCCGGCCGCAGGGCGTCCAGCGCCTGGGCCACGTCGAGCAGCGCGCCATGCACGCCGGCGAACAAGCGCGCGCCGGCGTCGGTCAGCCGAACGCCGCGCGGCACGCGCTCGAACAGCGCGACGCCCACATGCCGTTCGAGCGCCTTGACCTGATGCGAGACGGCCGTGGCCGTAACGGCAAGCTCGGCCGCGGCCAGCTTGAAGCTGCGCAGCCGGGCCGCCGCCTCGAAGGTGCGCAAGGAGGTAACGGGAAGCGTGGCGAACATGGCCCCTGCCATTCACATGAAATTAATTCATCTTAGTGCAGGAATGATCATTTGTCGTCCCTTGCGCCGGACTCCTATATTTTCCTTTCCGCATGGAACATCGAATCCGCACAAAAGGAATCTCGCATGAATTCACATCATCCCGACAAGCGCCTGCTGATCCTGGTGGGCAGCCCCCGGCGCGACGGCAACAGCGCGGCGCTGGGCGCGGCCGCGCTGCGCGGCGCGCAGGCCGCCGGCCTGTCCGCCGCGCTGCTTTTCCTGGACGACTACATCCAGGGCTTCCTGCCCGACCTGCGGCATGCGCCAGCGCCGGCCGACCGCTATGCGGAGCTGTTCCTGGAACACTTCCTGCCGGCCGACGGCGTGCTGATCTGCACGCCCATCTATTGGTATGGGATGTCGGCGCAGACCAAGGCCTTCTTCGACCGGTCCTTCAGCCACTATGCCGGCGCCAGCCCCGAGGCGGAACAGGCCAAGGCCCGCATGGCCGGCAAGCGCCTGGGCCTGGCGGTGGCGTCGGAAGAGACCTATCCCGGCGCGGCGCTGGGCATCGTGCACCAGGTCCAGGAATACGCGCGCTACACGCACTCGGATTTCGTCGGCTACGTGCACGGCGTAGGCAATCTGCGCGGAGAGGTCGCGGCCGATCCCCGCCGGCCGCTGGAGGCGGCGGAGCGGCTGGGCGCCGATTTCTTCACGCTCAAGTATTCCGACTACCGGCTCGAAACGCCCCGCGACCGCAACGTCTGGCCCTCGCCCGAACCGGCCTTGCGCAGCACCCCCGGCGTGCTGCCGTAGACCAGCTTGAACACGCGCGTCAGGTGGGCCTGGTCGGCGAAGCCCACCGCCTGCGCGGCCTCCGCCAGCGGCAGGCCTTCGCGCAGCAGCACGCGGGCGCGCGCCACCCGCCAATTGCGCAGCCAGGCCAGCGGCGGCAGGCCGTAGCGCCGGGCGAACTGCTTCACCAGCGTGGTGCGATGGCGGTCCTGCGCCTGCGCCAGCGCCTCCAGGTCGGGCGCGCAGGCCGGATCGGCCGCCATGCGTTCGCGCAGCAACTCGCACACGTCGGGCGCCCGGGTCCCGGCCGCGGGCTTCGGCCGGCCGTGCGAGGCCAGCAGGCCGAACAGCGCGGCCGAAATGCGCTCGCGGCGCAGGCCGTCCGCGATGGGATCCGGCGTCAGCGCATCCAGCCATCGGCCGCACAAGGCGGCATCCGCGATGACGGGCCCGGCCAGCGAGGCGCCGCCGCCGAACAGCGCTCGCTCGTGGTCGGCGAACCAGGCGGGATCGATGTAGGCCATGCGGTAGGCCAGCGGCGCGTCCGACGTGCCGCCCGTATGCACCTGCCCCGGCGCGATCAGCACCAACTCGCCCTCGCCCGCCGACTGCGCCCGCCCATGCACCGTGAAGGCGCAGCGGCCCGCCGCGATGGCGCCCACGGACCAGGCGTCGTGGAAATGCGGGGCATAGCGATAGGCCCGCAGGTCCGCGATCAGGACGTCGCCGGGCAGGCCCGCGCCGCAATGCCAGATGTGTTGGGAAACCGCCATGTATGCGCCTGCTGCTGGCGGCTACCCGAAATAGCGCCCGTCCGGCGTCAGGGAACGGGCCAGCAGCCACGCGTTGCGAGGATTCTCTCCCACCCGGCGGATGGCGTAGGGCCACCAGTCGCCGCCGAACGGCAGATAGACCCTGACGTTATAGCCCAAGGCGCGCAGCGCGAGCTGCCAGTCCGGGCGCACGCCGTAGAGCATTTCGAATTCGAAGGCGTCCGGATCCCAGCCGCGCTCGCGCGCCAGCGCCATGATGGCGCCGGCCAGGCGGTCGTCGTGCGTGCCGAAAACGGGATAGAAGCCCGACTCCCGCGCCTCCCGCGACAGCATGATGGACGCGGCGTCCAGATAGGCCTGGTCCACGCGCGCGCGCCCGGCGTGGTCGAGGGCGCGCTCCGGAAAAGCGCCCTTGACCAACCGCAGCGCGGTGCGCTGCCGGATGGCCCAGGCCAGGTCTTCCGGCGTGCGGCGCCGCCGCGCCTGCAAGGTAAGTCCGGCCGGTACCCCGGCGGCCAGCAGGTCCCGATGCAAGGCGCAGGTCCGGTCGAGGATGCCGGCGTCCTCCATGTCCAGCACCAGCCAGTCGCGGCCCGCGCCGGCGGCCCGGCGCGCCGCCATGCCGATGCGTCCGGCATTGTCCTGCCCCAGCGCGTCGCTGTGCATGTAGCCGATGGCGGTGGGATCGACCGACACGTGCGCGTCCAGCCCCGCGGCCGCAAGCGCCTCGCAGGCGCCGATCGCCTGGGCGACGTTGTGCTCGATGGCCTGGAGGTCGGCCACGTATTCGCCGAGATAGAACAGCGAGGCCCGGATGCCGTGGGCCTCGCGCAGCCTGGCCGCGGTCCGCACCGCCGCCTCCACGTCCGCCCCGCCGACGAAGCGGCCGGCCAGCGAACTGCGCGCCGCCAGGGCCCGCATCGCCCGTCCCGCCACGGGGTTGCGCGCCAGCGCGATCGCGGTTCTTTGGAACATGCTCATGGGCTCTCCCTTCAAAGCGCATCACTATGGCGGCGCGGCGCGGGCGCGTCTTGAACGCCAGTGAAGGAGCAAGCCGCTCAGGCGCGCGCGAGCGTCCGGCCGCGGCCGAACAGCGGGCGCTGTACCGTCTGCGCCAGCAGCACGCCCGCCAGCGTCACCGCGCCGCCCAGCAGGTGGTACATGCGCAATTGCTCGCGCAGCAGGACGAAGGCGGCCAGCGCGGTGAACAGGGGCAGCAGGTTGATGAAGATGCTGCAGCGGTTGGGGCCCAGGCGCTGCACGCCTTCGATCCACAGGAACGACAGGAGCACCGAAGAGAAAATGCCGGCGTACAGGATCAGCGGAACGGTGTTCATGTCCAGGGCGGCCTGCGCCGCGGGAACGCGCAGGTACAGCGGCAGCATGTAGAGCAGCGCGAAGATCGACTGCACGAAGGTGGACTGCCATGCCGGCACCGGCACCTTCCAATGGCGCAGCAGCACGCCGTACAGCGCGTACGACAAGGCCGCCAGCAGCATCAGGCCGTCGCCCGCGTGGATGCCCTGCTGGAACACGCTCAACATGTCGCCCTGGCCCACCAGGTACAGCAGCCCCAGGAACGAAAGCGCGCCGCCCGCGGCCATGCCCAGGGTCAGCGGATCACGCAGGATCACCACGCTGAGCAGCATGCTCAGCAAGGGGATCAGCGCGGTCAGGATGGCCATATTGGTGGCCGTCGTGGTTTCGGCCGCCCGATAGGACAGCGCCTGGAATACCGCCGACGACAGCGCGCCGTAGAGCGCCAGCTTGGGCCAGTGGCGCAGCAGGGTCTTGCGGTTGCGCCAGGCCGGGCGCGCCGTGAACAGGCCCATGATGCACAGCGCCAGCACCAGGCGGTAGAACGTGATGGCGGTGGGCGAGATGGCGCTGGCGGCCATCTTGGAAACGATGACGTTGCCCGCCCAGAACAGAATGGCGAACAACGGGAACAGATAGGACATGACGGTCTCGCTCGAAGGATGGGTATCGGCTCCCCGCAAGCCGCCCGAAGGCTGCTCGCGTAGGGAGGATCGCTATCCTATTGAGCCCGGATCAGTCCGTCTGCCGATGAAAAGACAGCCGCTATCGTGAAATGGACATCCGCCCTCACGGGCGGAAGGGCGCCGGATCCAGCGGCAAGGGCAGGTCCGCCATCTGGGCGGTCAGCAGCGCGGCGCTGCCGCAAGCCAGGGTGAAGCCCAGCGCGCCCTGCCCGATGTTGAGCCACAGATTGTCCGCGGCGTGGCTGCGGCCGATCAGGGGCTTGCCGGTGGGCGTGGCCGGACGCAGGCCCGCCCAGGGGATGGCCTGGCTCAGGTCCAGCCCGGGAAACGCCTCGCGCACCTGGCGCTTGAGCAGCGCGATGCGCGCCGGATCGATGTCGGCGTCGGCGCTGCCGATGTCGACCATGGCCGCGATCCGCAGCACGCCGCCCACGCGCGCGTAGACGATGCGCCGTTCGTAGTCCGTCACGCTGATGCGCGGCGCCACGGGGTCGTCGTCGGCCAGGGACACGCTCAGGCTGTAGCCCTTCAGGGGATACAGCGGCACGTCGTGGCCCAGCGGCTTGAGCAGCGCGCGCGTGCCGATGCCGGTGGCCAGCACGATGGCGTCGGCGCCGATGTCGCCGTCGCGGGTATTCACGGCCACGATGCGGCGGCCTTCGCGCTGCAGGCCCGACACCGGGTTGGACATCGCGCATTGCACGTTGTCCAGGGATTGCAGGCGCTCGAACAGCGCTTCGGTGAACTGGCGACAATCGCCCGCTTCTTCGCTGGGCGTGAAAATGGCGCCGGCCAGGCTGCCGCCCATGCCCGCCAGCGCGGGTTCCAGCGCCAGGGTCCGGGCCGCGTCCAGCACCTGCTGCTGCGCGCCATGCGCGGCCTGGTACTCGACCAGCTTGCGCGCCTTCTCCAGCAGGGCCGGGCTGCGGTAGGCGATGAGCTTGCCGTTCTTCAGATGGCCGAAATCCAGGTTTTCCTGTTCCAGCAGGGTGTGCATCACGTCGCGGCTGAGATAGGACAGGCCGGACAACTGGGCGGTGGAAGTCCGCGCCACGGACTCGCGGCACGCCAGCGCGAACTGCAGGCACCAGCGCCATTGATGGGGATCCAGCCGGGGCCGGAAGCGCAGCGGGGAATCCTCGCGCAACAGCCAGCCGGGCACGCTGGGCAGCACGCCCGGGCCGGCCAGGGGCGCCACGTAGCTATAGCTGAGCTGCCCGCCGTTGGCGTAGCTGGACACCTCCGCGGGACGCGCCTGGCTGTCCACCAGCACCACGTCGTGGCCCTGGCGCGCCAGGAAATACGCCGACGTGACACCCACGACGCCGGCACCGATCACGCAAACGCGCATACTTGAATCCAAGAAAACGGGGAAGTTCCCCTATTCTGGAACGCGCGCGGCGCGTCCGGCAAATGCCAAACGCCGCAGCAGCCATAACAAAACATCATGCCCCGCCTCAGGCGGCGCGGTGCAGGCGGATGATGGCGGCGGCGGTGGGGTCGCGCACCAGGTCGGCCAGCGTGTAGCCGTTGAGCGCGTCGTAGAAGGCCTGGAGGGTCTGCGCCAGCACGCCCGACAGGCGGCAGGAGCCGTCCAGCGCGCAGGGCGGCTCGCGGCAATCGATCAGCGGCCCCTGCTGCTCCAGCTCGCGGATCAGGTCGCCCAGCCGGTAGCCGGCGGCGGGCTGCGCCAGGCGCAGGCCGCCGCCCTTGCCGCGCGACGTGTCGATCCACCCGCGCTGCGCCATGAAGTGCGCCACCTTGACCAGGTGATTGCGCGACACGCCGAAGCGGTCGGCGATCTCCGGGATGGTGACGGCGGAGGGCCGGTCGCGGCATTGCGTCAGGTACATCAGGATGCGCAGGCCGAAGTCGGTGAATCGGGTCAGTTGCATGGCTAGGATCGGGAAAGGCCCCGGCGGCCCGGAGCGGCAGGCCGCCAGGATACACCGCTCAGGCGGGCGCGCCCCCGCTGCCGAAGGCCTCGGCATGGATGCGGTCCTCGGCCACGCCCAGGCTGGTCAGGGCCTGGCGCTGGGCGCGCATGAAGCCCGCCGGGCCGCACAGGTAGTAGTCGGCGCCGGGAACGATGGCCTCTTCGCGGATGGCGTGCAGGTCCACGCGGCCCGCGTGGTCGTAGTCGCGGCCTTGCTGGTCGCCGTGGCCGATCTCCTCATAGAACACCGCCTTGCGCACGTTGCCGCGTTCGGCGGCGATGCTGTTGACATGCTCTTTCATGGCATGCACCGAGCTGTTGCGGCAGCCGTGCACGAAGCGGATCTGGCGGTCGTCGTTCAGGCGCACCAGATGATTCAGGATGGACAGCATGGGCGTCAGGCCCACGCCGCCGCTCAGCAGCACGACGGGCGCGGAGCCCTCTTCGCGCAGATGGAAATCGCCCTGGGGCGGCGCCACGTCCAGCACGCCGCCCTCTTCCAGGCGGTCATGCAGGGCGTTGGAAACACGGCCCGCCGGCGCCTGCCCGCTGCCGGCCTCGCGCTTGACCGAAATGCGCAGGCGGTCCTGCCCCGGCGCATCCGACAGGCTGTACTGGCGCGGCTGCATCAGGCCCAGCTCGGGCACGTACAGGCGCACGGAGACGTACTGGCCGGGCTGGTAGGCCGGCACGGTGCCGCCGTCGGCGGGCGCCAGGTAGAACGAGGTGATTTCGGCGCTTTCGCGCTGCTTGCCCACCACCCGGAACGCGCGCCAGCCCGTCCAGCCACCTGGCTTGGCGGCCGATTCGCCGTACAGGCGCGCCTCTTCGGCGATCAGCAGGTCGGCCAGCTGGCCGTAGGCGGCGGCCCAGGCGTCCACCAGTTCATCGGTGGCGGCATCGCCCAGCACTTCGCGGATCGAGGCCAGCAGGTGCTTGCCCACGATGGGATAGTGCTCGGGGCGGATGCCCAGGCTGACGTGCTTGTGCACGATGCGCGTCACGACGGGCATGAGCACCGAAGGATCGTCGATGTGCTCGGCATAGCCCGCGACCGCGCCCGCCAGCGCCTGCTGCTGTTCGCCGCCCACCTGGTGGCTCTGGTTGAAAACGTGCTTGAGCTCGGGGTTGTGCTGGAACATGCGGGCATAGAAATGCCGGGTCAGCGCGACGCCATGCGTCTTGAGAACGGGGGCCGTGCCCTTGACCAGGGCGCGGATTTGGGGACTCAACATCTACTGCTCCTTGTGATGCGATCGTGCTCGCCATTAAACATATATTTATAATACATCTTTTAAAAGCCCGATGAAAAGCCCGCGCGCGATCCGGCCGCGGCCGCCGCGGCGGGCGCCAGCCGCTCGCCGGGTGACTGCGGCCAGCCGGCACCCCGGGGCGAATCGGGAGCCGCCGGTTTACACTTGTCGATTGCCGCAACACCACTCAAAAGGTTCACCCATGAGCACTGCTACGCTCAAGACCCGCCTCTCCGATTCCGTCAAGGAAGCGATGCGCGCCAAGGCCGCCGAACGCCTGGCCACGCTGCGTTTCCTGCTGGCCGCCGTCAAGCAGAAGGAAGTGGACGAGCGCCGCGACCTGACCGACGCCGAGATCACCGCCATCATCGAAAAGCAGGTCAAGCAGCGCCGCGAGTCCATCGCCGCGTTCGAACAGGCCGGCCGCACCGAAACCGCCGAGCAGGAAAAGGCCGAAGTGGTGGTGCTGCAGGAATTCCTGCCCCAGGCCGCCACGCCGGAAGAGGTGTCGGCCGCCATCGACGCCGCGCTGGCCGAAGTGGCCGCGCAAGGCGTGACCGGCGCGCCCGCCATGGGCAAGGTCATGGGCCTGCTCAAGCAGTCGCTGGCCGGCCGCGCCGACATGACGGCGCTGTCGCAGCAAGTGAAGGCCCGCCTGGCCTGATCGATCGCCGGGCCGGCCCGCCGCGCGCGGGCCGGTCAGGTTCCGGGCCGCGGGCCCGGGCAGCGCGTCAGAAGGCGCCGCCGAACAGGTCCGGCTGGCGCGACAACTCCACCGGATCGGCGAAATTGCTCATCCCCACCCCCGCCAGCCGGTAAAGCGTCTCCGGCGGCAGTTCCACGCGCTCGCACAGCAGTTGCGCCACGGCGGCCAGCTCCGCCGCCGAGCCGGGCGGGTTCGGGCTGGTCTGGCTGCGCGTCAGGATGCGGAAGCGGTCGGTCTTGAGCTTGAGCACCACGGTGCGGCCCAGCGCGCCCTTCTTCAACGACTGGTCCCACACTTTCTGCGCCATGCGCTCGATGGCTTCGCCCAGCGCCTCCAGGCGGACATCCTGCGAAAACGTGGTCTCGGCGGAGACCTGCTGCAAGGGCGCGTCGGTCTGCACCTCGCGCTCGTCGATGCCGCGCGCCAGCTCGTACAGGCGGCGGCCGTAGCGCCCGAAATAATGCTCCAGTTCCTGCGCGCTGTGCGTGGCCAGGTCGCCCACCGTATGGATGCCCAATTGCTCCAGGCGCGCCTGCGTGACCTTGCCCACTCCGGGCACCTTGCGCACGGGCAAGGGCTGCAGGAAGGCCAGCACCTTGCCGGGCCGCACCACGAAGAGGCCGTCGGGCTTGTTCCAGTCCGACGCGATCTTGGCCAGGAACTTGTTGGGCGCCACCCCGGCGGAAGCGGTCAGGCCGGTTTCCTCGCGGATCTGGTGACGGATGACCTGGGCCACCTCGGTGGCCGACGGCAATCCGCATTTGTTGACGGTGACGTCCAGGTAGGCCTCGTCCAGCGAGAGCGGTTCGATCAGGTCGGTGTGGCGGGCGAATATCTGCCGGACCTGGCGCGACACCTCGCGGTAGCGATTGAAGTCCGGCGGCACGTAGACCGCGTGCGGACAGAGCCGTTCGGCCCGCGCCGCGGACATGGCGGAATGGATGCCGAAGCGCCGCGCCTCGTACGAGGCGGCGCAGACGACCGAGCGCGGGCCGGTCCAGGCCACCACCACCGGCTTGCCCCGCAGTTCCGGATTGTCGCGCTGCTCCACGGACGCGTAAAACGCGTCCATGTCCACATGCACGATCTTGCGCGGCTCAGACACCCTGAAATCCCGAGGCAAAAGCATATATTATGACCGGCGACAACCCGCTATCCCTTCCCGTCCCTCACGGTTCCATGACTGCATCCGCAACTGCCCAGACCGATTACTTCGGCCTCACCATTCCCTTCATGCATTTCCTCGGCCTGGTGCCCGAACACATCGAGCAAGGCTATGCCCGCACCACCCTGCCCTGGCGGGAGGACCTCACCAACAGCCGCGGCGACGTGCACGGCGGCACGCTGATGAGCGTGCTGGACTTCACGCTCAGCGCGGCCGCGCGCGGCTCGGCCGACGGCCTGGAAGGCATGGCCACCATCGATATGAATACGTCGTTCCTGTCGCCCGGCACGGGCGACCTGACCATCGAGGGGCGCTGCCTGCGCCGCGGCGCCTCCATCGCCTTCTGCGAGGGCGACGTGCGGCGCGCCGACGGCGAACTGGTCGCACGCGCCACCGCCACGTTCAAGATCATCCGCCGCCGCCCGGGCGGCGATTGACGCGCCCGGCGCCTCGGGTCAGTCCGGCAGGTCGCGCGAGGGCTTGACCTTGGGCCGCGGATCCAGCGGCATGTAGCTGCTGCACGACACCAGGCTGTAATAGACGGCATCCTGCATGGCGCGCATCGCGGCGGCGTCCCAGGTGCCCTTGCCCCACATCGCGACGCGCACGTCGGTGCTCTTGGCGCCGGCGGCCTTCAGTTCGACGCGCGACATCTCGGTGTCGCTGTAGGGCGCCAGCACGCGCACCACGCCCGAGCGCGCGCTTTCGTTCAAGTCCGCCACCACGCGGTAGGCGTCGTCGGCGCTGCGCAGGCAATCGCGGGATTGCCGGATCGCCGTCGCGTAGGCGTCTTCGAAAGCCACCGGCGCCTTGAATTCGCTGCGCGGGGACGAGCCGTTCTGCGAAATGCCCATCGAGCAGCCCGCCAGACCCACGGCCAGCGCCGATGCCGCGACCAGATTCCTGTACATGTGTATCTCCAGATCAGTGCCCGCGATTATCCCGCATATCGGCCCGGCGCGACCGGCCCCCGGGCCGCCTACAGGATCCCGATGCGGTACTCCAGGTTCTTGACCAGGGTTCTCAGGCGCGGGCCCAGGGTTTCGTACACGTACTTTTCGTCCAGGCCGTCGGCCGGGATGGTCACGTTGAAGGCCAGCGGCAGGTCGTTGGAGCGGTAGCGCATCGGGGTGGCGATGCCGCACAGCTCGGCGCGCCAGTCCTTGCTGACCACGCAGAAGCCGTGCTGGTCGATCTCGTCGTAGGCGGGCTGCAGCGCCGGGGCGAAGCGCTCCCATTCCTCGGGAAATTCCTCGGCCAGCCGGCCGCAGATCAGCGCGCGCTCCTCGACGGTCTGGGCGTACAGCAGGGCCCGTCCCGTGGCCGTGCGCAGCAAGGGGCGGGCCGAGCCGATATCCGGCCGCGAGGCGTTGGACGCGCCGTCCTGGACGGTTTCCACGTACACCACCTGCAGGCGGTCCCGAATCGCCATGGAAACCGGCCCCTTGGCATAGCGCGCCAGCTCGACCATGTCGTGCGCCGCCAGCTGGCGCAGGGTCAGGTGCACGAGCAAGGGATAGCCCAGCGTCAGCACGGCGGGCCCCAGCGAGTACTTGCCGGTGCGCTCGTCGCGGCGCAGATAGCCCAGCCCCACCAGCGTGAAAGTCAGCCTGGACACCGTCGGGCGCGTCAGGCCCAGCATTTCGGAAATCTCCTTGTTGCCCAGCAGCGGCTCGGACGCTGAAAAACACTTGAGCACGTCCAGTCCGTTGGAAAGCGTGGACGCGAACCGCGGGTGCGCTTCCAGCGACGCGCGGGATTCGAGTTCGTAATTGAGCGGCGTTTTCGAGTGCATATCGACCTAGGGTTCCGGAGCATTGACAGTATATCGCCTGCCGAAATACAAACTGTCCGTTCGATAGTTAGATTTGAATTCCATTTATTGAAATTGAAAAGGCAGCAGCCATGACCGAACCGCAGTTTTCCAGGCAGCCGCAGGGCGCCCGCTTGTTCAGCTTCGCCGTCGTCGCGGACACCCACGTCAACGAATCCGAGGACACCTGCGCCTCGCCGTTCGCCACCAATGCGCGCGCCAACGCCCGCGCCCGGCACGTCTTCGCCGACATCGCCCGCCTGGATCCGGCCCCCGCGTTCGCCATCCACCTGGGCGACATCGTTCATCCGGTGCCCGGCATGCCCTCCTTCGACGAGGCGGCGCGCCGCTTCAAGGCCATCGCGAGCCAAATCGACATTCCGCTGCATCTCGTCCCCGGCAACCACGACGTGGGCGACAAGCGCATCGACTGGATGCCGGCCGACATCGTCTGCGACAGCTACCTGGACAAGTACCGCGAAGTCTTCGGCGCGGACTACTATGCGGTGGACCACGGCGAGGTCCGCTTCCTCTTCGTCAACGCGCTGCTGTTCAATTCCGGGCTGGCGGCGGACGACG
Source organism: Achromobacter denitrificans NBRC 15125 (assembly GCF_001571365.1). GTDB lineage: Bacteria > Pseudomonadota > Gammaproteobacteria > Burkholderiales > Burkholderiaceae_B > Achromobacter > Achromobacter denitrificans. Next base: position 85,691 of record NZ_BCTQ01000005.1, read on the forward strand.
CGCAGCGCGCCTGGATCGACGCGCAGCTGGCCGGCGCCGGCGGCCGCGTGTTCGTGTCGCTGCACTACCCGCCCTACCTGCATGACGCGCGGGAGCGCGGCTCCTACGACAACATCGACGAGCCCGGCCGCGGCTGGCTGCTGTCGCGCCTGGAGAATCCCAAGGTGGAGGCCGTCTTCGCCGGCCACGTCCACAACTTCTGGTACGACGTCATCGGCGGCGCGGAGATGTACATGCTGCCCTCCACCGCCTTCCTGCGGCATGACTACTCCGAGTTCTACCGCGTGCCGCCGGCCGACGAATTCGGCCGTGGCGACGTCGAGAAATTCGGCTACTTCATCGTCGACGTGCACGAGCGCGGGCATGTGGCCAAGCTGATCCGCACGCACGGCGCCATGCGCGGCGAAACCGGCGGTGAAGCCCCGGCCCGGACCTTGCCCACCGTCCACACCAAGACCGCCGCCAGCGAAGGCCTCGCGGTCGAGTTGCGGCACCCCTGGGCCGAAATCGTCGAGATCCCTTGCACCGGCGGCGTCCAGGAATTCGGCCGCAAGCTCGCCCGCAACGACTACCCGCTCATGGCCATGTGGGAAATGGGGCTGCGCACGCTCAAGATTCCCACGCAGGACCTGCACAACGAGCAGACCCTGCGCCGGGCCCGCCTCATGACCGACGTGGGGCATCGCTTCATCCTGACCTCGCTCGGCATCCCCGACACCGGCTTGCTGGACCGGGCGCGCGAACACGGCATCGCCATCGCCGCCATCGAGATCAACCTGAACGCGCAGGCGCTGCGCGACGCCGGGCCCGCGCTCTCGCGGCTGCGCGGCCACACCGCCGCCCGCCTCATCTACGGCAAGATCCGCACCGGCGAAGACGACGCGCATTTCGACGGCAAGCACTACAGCCATTTCGTCAACACCGGGCTGCGCGCCGCCGAACTGGAGGCGGCGCAACCCGCCCTGGCTGCGCACCTGGAACAAGGGCACATCGACGGCATCACCGTCCGCCTGGACTGGGGATCGGACCTCATCGCCGCGCATGGGGAACTGGCGCAGCGGGCCCGCGCGTGGGGCATGACGGTGAACGTGGGCGTGAAGCTGGCCGACCGCCTGGCCTCGGCGAACGCGGACGACGCCGCCATCGCCGCCCTGGTCGCCGAAGCCTTCCTGGCCTCCCGCGCCTCGGACGCGGTGACCTATTCCTTCGACACCTTCATGGACGTGGACCGCGGCTACTTCCCGCGCAACGGCTTGATCAACCGCCGCTACGACCCGCGGCCCGCCGGGCTGGCCCTGGCCGCGCTCAACGCCGTGTTCAACGCGCCGGGTCCGGCCTCGGTCGAGCGGATCGACGGCCCGGCCGATTCCCGCCTCTGCCGCTTCCGCGCCGGCAGCCAGGAGTACGAACTCGCCTACGGCCCCGCCTCCGCGCTGCGCGGCCACGCCTCGGCCACGCCCCGCAAGCGCGTCATCGACCTGCTCGCCCAGGAGGCGCTGGAGGGCGAGGAGGCCTGGGCCCGCCGGGACCGTCCGGGCCATGCGCTGCTGCTCATCCAGCGCGCCTGATTTCCCCTCTTCCATCGCCAGGAGTCATCGCATGCTTCGTATCGGAATGAAAATCGCCGGAATGCTGGCCGCCGCCTGCCTTCCCCTGTTCGCCCAGGCCCAGTCGTTTCCGGACAAGCCGGTGCGCCTGATCGTGGCCTATACGCCCGGCGGCGCGACCGACGTGATCGCCCGCGTCCTGGGCGCGAAGCTGACGGCCAAGTGGGGCCAGCAGGTCATCGTCGAGAACCGGTCCGGCGCCAGCGGCATGATCGGGGCCGAGCAGGTGGTGAACGCCAAGCCCGACGGCTACACCCTGCTGCTGGCCTATACGCCGGAGGTGTCCATCAACAAGCTCGTCTACAAGCAGATGCGCTACGACCCCATGAAGGATCTGCAGCCCATCGCCCTCGTCGCCGATGCGCCGCTGATCCTGGTAAGCGGCCCCAAGCTGCCGGTCGACAGCTACGACGAGATGAAGCGCAAGGCGGCCCAGGCCTCGATCGTCTTCGGATCTCCGGGCACGGGCGGCCAGCAGCACCTGGCGGGCGAACTGCTGCGCGTGCGCTCGGGCATGAACCTGATGCACGTGCCGTATCGCGGCACGGGGCTGGCCGTGGCCGACCTGGTGGGCGGCCAGATCGATATTTTCTTCGCCACCGCGCCGGCCATCATCAGCCACATCCAGTCCGGCAAGCTGCACCCCCTGTTCGTGGCCGGACCGCGGCGCCAGGACATCCTGCCGAAGACGCCCACCGCCCGGGAAGTCGGCCTGGACGATTTCGACATTTCCAACTGGTTCGGCCTGTTCGGCCCCGCCGGCATGCCGCCCGCCCTGGTGGACCGGATCTCCGCCGACGTGGCCCAGGCGCTGCAGGCCGCCGATGTGCGGGAAAAGCTGGAAGGCCAGGGGCTGGCCATCTCGTACAAGTCTCCCCCGGACTTCAAGGCGTTCATCGGCACGGAGATGACGAAATACGCCGGGATCATCAAGGCGGCGGGGCTGGAGCCGCAGTAGCGCGCGCTCCGCGCCGGCGGTTCGACACCCCCGGCGCCGCTATGGCATTATCGGTGGACCAACCGGCAGCCGGCCCTGCCCGCGGCCGCAGCAACCTCGGAGGTCCCCCCTTGTTCTCATTCCTGAAGCGCACCGTCCTGGCCGCAAGCATCGTCGGCGCCTCGCTGGGCGCCAGCGCCGCGCAACCGCCCCGCGCCTACCCCCTGAAGGATTTCTTCCGCAACCCCGAACGCGGCTTCTTCCGGCTCGCCGACGACGGCAAGACGCTGGGCTTCATGCAGCCCACCAGCGTGGACGGCAACCCCGCCCGCATGAACATCTACGTGCAGCCGCTGCAGGGCAGCACCCCGGTCGGGGATCCGCGCCAGCTGACCAGTGAAACCGCGCGCGACATCAGCAACTTCTTCTGGAAGGGCGCCGACGTGGTGCTCTACCAAAAGGACTTCGGCGGCGACGAGAACTTCCACGTGCTGGCCGTCAACGCCAAGACCGGCAAGATCACCGACCTGACGCCCTACGAGGGCGTGCGCGCCGGCATCGAGGACGACCTCGAAGACGATCCCGACCACGTCCTGATCAGCCACAACCAGCGCGACCCGGAAGTCTTCGACGTCTACCGCGTCAACGTGCATACCGGCGCCGCCGTGCTGGTGGCGCAGAACCCGGGCAACATCGTCGGCTGGCAGACCGACCACGCCGGCAAGGTGCGCGCGGCGGTCGCCAGCGACGGGCTGAACACCACCCTGCTCTACCGCGACGACGAAGCCTCCGAGTTCCGCGCGCTGATCACCACCGACTACCGCACCAGCGTAAGCCCGGCGTTCTTCACCTTCGACGACAAGAAGTTCTACGCCCTCTCCAACCGCGGCCGCGACAAGCTGGCCCTGGTGGTCATCGACCCGGCCGCGCCCGACGTCGAAGAAGCCATCTTCACCCCCGACACGGTAGACCTCGACGCCGCGGCCTATTCGCGCAAGCGCCGCGTGCTGACGCTGGCCGCCTACCAGACCGACAAGCCGCAATACCGCTTTTTCGACGCCGAGACCGAGACGCTCTTCAAGAAACTGTCGGCCAAGCTAACGGGCTACGAATTCGCGATCCAGGGCTCCAACCGCGATGAAAACAAATTCATCGTCGCCGCCTACAACGACCGCACCCCGGGTTCGCGCTACATCTACGATGCCGCCGCCGATACCCTGACCAAGCTGGCCGACATCAACCCGGCGATCCCCGAAGCGGACATGTCGCGCGTGCAGCCCATCAGCTACCAGACGCGCGACGGCCTGACCGTCCACGGCTACCTGACGCTGCCCGCCGGCCGCGATCCCAAGAACCTGCCTTGCATCGTGAACCCGCACGGCGGCCCGTGGGCGCGCGACGGCTGGGGCTACAACCCGGAAGTACAGTTCCTGGCCAACCGCGGCTTCTGCGTGCTGCAGATGAATTTCCGCGGTTCCACCGGCTACGGCCGCGCCTTCTGGGAAGCCAGCTTCGGCCAATGGGGCCTGAAGATGCAGGACGACATCACGGACGGCGTCCAGTGGCTGGTGGCGCAAGGCATCGCCGACCCCAAGCGCATCGGCATCTACGGCGCGAGCTACGGCGGCTACGCCACGCTGGCCGGCGTCGCGTTCACGCCGGACCTCTACGCGGCCGCGGTCGATTACGTGGGCGTGTCCAATCTGTTCACGTTCATGAAGTCCATTCCGCCGTACTGGAAGCCCATGCTGGCCAAGATGCAGGACATGGTGGGCGACCCCGAGCGCGACCGCGAACGCCTCGCCGCAACCTCGCCCGCCCTGCATGCCGACAGGATCAAGACGCCGCTGTTCGTGGCGCAGGGCGCCAAGGATCCGCGCGTCAACAAGGACGAGAGCGACCAGATGGTCCAGGCGCTGCGCGCGCGCGGGGTCGAGGTGGAATACATGGTCAAGGACAACGAAGGCCACGGCTTCCACAACGACGAGAACAAGTTCGAGTTCTACGAGGCCATGGAGAAGTTCCTGACGGAACACCTCAAGCCGTAGACGCCGCCCCCTGGCGGGCGGCCGGCGCATCGGCCGCCCCATCGACGATCACATCGTCAACCCCGGCGGCAAGCGCCGTCGCAATCCCATCGGCCGCGGCGTCGGCCGGATTATCGGGCTGCGGCGCGCGGCCCGGGGCGCGGCCGATCGAAGCCATTTCCACCCGGTCGCGGCCCTGCTGCTTGGCGCGGTAGAGCGCCGCGTCGGCGCGCACCAGGATGCCGTCGGCGGTATCGCCCCGCTGGAACAAGGCCAGGCCGCCGCTGGTGGTCATCGGAACCTCGGCGCCCTGCAGCTGCAGCGGCGCGTCGCGCAAGGCGTCGCAGACCCGCTGCGCCTGCACCAGCGCGCGGGCGGGGTCGCAGTCGTACATCAGCAGCACGAATTCCTCGCCGCCCAGCCGGCCGAAGCGATCGGTGGCGCGCACCGCCCGCTGCACGACCTGCGCGTAGTGGCGCAGCGCGGTATCGCCGCCCGCGTGGCCGTAACGGTCGTTGATGGACTTGAAGTGGTCGATGTCCAGCAGCAGCACGGCCAGCTTCCCGCCGACGCGCCGGCAGCGCTGCAATTCGCGTTCGAGCTCGTCCAGGATGCTGCGCCGCGAATAGGCGCGGGTCAGGCTGTCGAAGGTCAGCGCGGCCTGCATCTGTTCGGACAGGCTGGTCTGCACCAGCAGCAGCAGCGCCAGGAACAGCGCGGGCACCGTGACCGCCCCGCAAACGATGAAGAACAAGGCCCATGGAGAAGGATCCAGCATCGACGCCGGCGCCTGCCCGCCCACGGTATAGACCGCCAGCCGCAGCGCGTGCAGCGCCGCCAGCCCGAAAATCGCCAGCATCAGGTAGAGCATCACGCCGCGGGTCTTGAGCCGCCGCCGCTGGCGGAAGATCACCCGGCCCGTTGCCAGCGCGCCCAGGCAGGTAAAGGTGGAAAACAGCAGGATGCGCCCGCGCTGGTCGTCCTCGCCGTAGAGCATCAGCGCGAACGCCAGGATGCAGAGCAGGCCCACGCCGGCCGCGCCCAGCATGTGCGGACTCAGGCCGAAGAACTGCCGCACGCCGACGTACACCAGGCTGAGCGCGGCCACCCACGCGGCGTTCGACACGATCACGTAGACGCCCGGCGGCACGATCCCGGCGGCCGCGTAGACCAGCAGGGACAGCACGGCCAGCGCATTGGCGGCCATGAAGGCCCTGATGCCTCCCACCTCGCTTGCGCGGAATGGCACGAGCAATGGCAATGCCAGTGCCGTCGCCAGGCCCCACATCAGGAAGAATAAGGAAGTCGTCATGTTTCTTGCCGGCTCGCGCTTTAGGGGCGTCCGCCGCCTTTCGGAATTGCCGTTGTCCTGGGGTCCGCACCGCGGAACGCGTTACACCTCAGCATTATTGATGCTTTTTGTTACCTCAACGGCGAATGGACGCGCATGCGCACAGGGCTGCCGGTCCTCGCCTGCCCGTCCATCCTGAATCTCCGCCGCCCGCTCGAGATGCGCGCGGCATGAGCGACGAAGAATACGCCAAGGCCGGCCTTGCAAGCTCATCCTTTGCAGTAATTGACAGTTAAATCTTCTAAAACCACCTAAAGTCCATCCCTGTCGACGGCGCCGCCAGAGCGCCGCGACCACGCCCCACGGGCGTGGCGCGTACTAGCCATGCACTCCCGTTGCGCGAGTGCGAAGGTCCCCGAAGCGGGCGCCGCGCAATCAGAACCCATGTTTCCACCTCCGTCGCCGGCGCTGTGCGCCCGCGCCGCGCCCGGCCGTCTTTGCCGGGCGCGGCGCGCATGCGGCGGGGGTTGCGAACGCCCTTAGTCGCAACTGCGGAAGTACTACAGATGCCATGCAAAGGAAGACCCTCAGGGACCGCCGCCGACCGGCGGGCAACGCGGCGCGCCGCCAGCCGGCCGCCATCCCCCCGAGCCGGGACAGGCTTGAGCCTGCTGGCCGCCTGCGCCGCGCTGGCGCCGGCCCTGGCCCTGTCCAGCCCGTCCCCTGACTACGACAGCCTGATTGCCCGGGCTCGCGCCGGCGAGTACGAGCCCGCGCTCGCCATGCTGCGCGAACAGGGCCCGGCCGCCGGCCAGCGGGCCATCCAGGACCGTATCGTGATCGCCGGCTGGGCCGGCCGGCCGGCCGAGGCGGCCGCCGCCTACGAAATGCTGCCCGCCGGCGCCACGCCTCCCGCCGAGGTGCAACTGGCCGCCGCGCGCGCCTACCGGGACCTTCAGCGCTGGCCCGAGGCGCTGGCCGCGTACCGGGCGGGCCTGCGCCTGCACCCCGGCCTGCCCGCCTTCCAGGCCGGCGAAATCATGACGCTGGCCGACGCCGGCCAGGCCCAGCCCGCGCTGGCCGCCGGCGAACGGTGGGTCGCGCGCCAGCCGCGCAACGTCGACGCCCGCCTCGCGCTCGCCTACGTCCACGCCCGCCAGAACCGCCCCTTCGACGCCCTGCACCAGGCCGACCAGGCGCGAGACATCGCGCCGGACACGCCCTACGTCCAGCGCGAATACATCCGCGCGCTGCAACGCGCCCGCATGGCCGACGTCGCGCTGGCGCGCGCCTACGAGCATCCCGGCCTGTTCGACGCCGCGTCGATGCGGCGCCTGGAAGCCGATGCCGTGGCCCAGCAGGTGCGACTGGCCTCCATGCCCACGCGCAACGAAGCCGAGCGCTTCGTCATCGCCGACCGGGCGCTGGCCCGCTATGACGAGCTGATTCCCGCCTGGCGCGACCTGGGCGACGCGGCCCGCGACGACGTGCTGCGCGCGCGCATCGACCGCCTGCACGCCCTGCATGCCCGCGTGCGCATGGCGGACCTGGCGCGCGAATACGAGGCGCTGCGGGCCGAGGGCGCGCAGGTGCCCCGCTACGCCCTGAACGACGTGGCGTCGGCCTACCTGTATCTGCGCGAGCCCGAGAAGGCCGGCGACATCTACCGCCAGGTCGCCGCGGACGGCGCCTTGCGCGACGACGATCCGGTGGATCGCCTGAGCAACGAAACCGGCCTGTACTACTCGCTGGCCGAGGCCGAAGCGTTCGACGAAGCCACGGACACCCTGGCCTCCACCCGCGACGACTATCCGGCCTGGGTCTACGCCAAGGGCCAGCCCAGCCGCATCCCCAACGACCTCAAGCTGGAACGTCTGCAGACCGACGCGGCCGCCAGCCTGATGGCCGACGACGCCGAAACCGCCCAGCGCAGCCTGGAAGACATGGTGCGCGAGGCGCCCAACAACTCCACCCTGCTCGCCCAGCTTGCCGCGACCTACCGCGCGCGCTCCCTGCCCCGCGCCTCGGAACGCTCGCTGAAAATGGCCGAGACGCTGACGCCGCGCAACGTGGGCGTGGAGAACGGCCAGGGCTTCGGCGCGCTCGAACTGCAGGAATGGCGCCAGGCCGAGGCCTTGAGCCAGGACACGATCTCGCGCTCGCCTGAGAACCTGAGCTCGCGCCGCCTCGCACGGCTCTGGGAAGTGCACAACAAGGCCGAGCTGCGGATCACCGGCTACCGCGGCCTGGCGTCGGACAGCCCGGTCTCGGGCAGCGGCGACTTCGGCATCGACGCCGTGGTGTACTCGAAGCCGCTGGACTACAACTGGCGCGTCTTCGGCGGCGGCGGCTACGCCGCGGGAGACTTCGAGGAAGGCCGCGGCAACTACCGCTGGGTGCGCACCGGCGTGGAATGGCGCGGCCGCGACCTGACCGTCGAGGGCGAAGTCTCTACCCACGACTATGGCCATGGCGTGAAGCCCGGGCTGCGCCTGACCGCCGCCTACGACGTGGATGACCACTGGCAGGTGGGCGGCTCGGCCGAATGGATGTCGCGCGAGACGCCGCTGCGCGCCCTGGCCAGCGGGGTCTCGTCCAACAGCCTGTCCGGCTTCGTACGCTGGCGCGCCAACGAGCGCCGCGAATGGACGCTGGCCCTGTCGCCTTCGCATTTCAGCGACGGCAACGACCGCTGGTCCCTCGGCCTGAACGGACGCGAGCGCGTCTACACCGCGCCGCACCTGAAGGCCGACCTGGAATTCGACATCTCCACGCAACGCAACAGCGGCGGCAGCGACGTGCCCTATTTCAACCCGCGCTCGGACCTCATGCTGCTGCCCGGCCTGCGGCTGACCCATACCCTGTATCGCCGCTACGAAACCGCCTGGGAGCAGATCGGCACCGTCGGCGCGGGCACCTACACGCAGCAGGACCACGGCACCGGCGGCGTGTTCGCGCTGGGCTACGGCCAGCGCTATCGCGCCAACGACGTCCTCGACATGGGCGCGATGATCACCGGCATCAGCCGCCCGTACGACGGCGACCGCGAGCGCGAGCTGCGCATCGTGTTCGACCTTGCCTACCGCTTCTGAGACCGCCTTCCATGCTTAGAACCCATACCCGCGTCCTTCTGGCCGGCCTGCTGTTGCTGGTCATCCTGGTGCTGACCGCCTGCGCCAAGGACATTCCCGTCTATACCCCGCCGTCCGAGCGCGCCGTCGCGCCGGTCGACCAGCCCTGGGTATCCGGCCAGTTCCTGGCCCTGGCCTACCACGACGTCGAAGACGAAGACCCCGACCAGGGCTTCCTCAGCGTGCGCACCGACCGCCTCGTCGAGCAACTGGCCTGGCTGCGCGAGAACGGCTACCAGGCCGTGTCCGTGGACCAGATCCTGGAAGCTGGCGACGGCGGCAAGCCCCTGCCCGACCGCGCCGTGCTGCTCAGTTTCGACGACGGCTACCGCAGCTTCTATACCCGCGTCCTGCCCATCCTGAAGGCCTACCGCTGGCCTGCCCTGCTGGCGCCGGTCGGCATGTGGATGGACACGCCGGCGAACCGGCAGGTGGATTTCGGCGGCAGCCCGCAGCCGCGCGACCGCTTCCTCGACTGGAACGAGATCCGCGAGATCTCGCGCTCGGGCCTGGTGGAGATCGCCGCGCACACGGACGCCTCGCACTATGGCGCCCTGGCCAATCCGCAGGGCAACACCGAACCGGCCGCCGCCATCCGCGCCTACGACAGCCGCAACCGCCAGTACGAAACGGAAGCGCAGTTCCAGGCCCGCATGGGGCGGGATGTCGCCGCCATCACCGACAAGATCCGCCGCGTCACCGGCAAGGCGCCGCGCGTATGGGTCTGGCCCTACGGCGCGGAGGGCGGCTCCACGCTGAAGATCGCCGGCGAGCACGGCTACCGCCTCGCCCTGACGCTGGAAGACGGCCCGAGCCGGGTCTCGCGCCTGATGTCGACGCCACGCCTGCTGCTGTCCAACGACCCGACGCTGCGGTCTTTCGCCGACAGCATCGGCGGCATCGAGTCCGTGCCCATGATGCGCGTGGCCCACGTGGACCTGGACTACCTCTACGATCCGGACCCGGCCCAGGCCGACCGCAACCTCGGCGAGCTGGTGCAGCGCGTCGTGGACATGCAGATCAACACGGTCTTCCTGCAGGCGTTCGCGGATCCCGAGGCCGACGGACTGGTCCGGTCCGTGTACTTCCCGAACCGCTGGCTGCCCATGCGCGCCGACCTGTTCAACCGGGTCGCCTGGCAGCTGAAGAACCGGGCGCACGTGAACGTCTATGCCTGGATGCCGGTGCTGGCGGTCGACCTGGATCCCTCCATCGCCCGCGTCACCCGCTGGGACCCGGCGCATCCCGAGGCCGCGCCGGCGCCGGACGCCGACCAGTACCGCCGCCTTTCGCCGTTCGATCCGGTCGCGCGACAGCGCATCGGCGACCTGTACGAAGACCTGGCGCGCTACACCCTGTTCGACGGCGTGCTGTTCCATGACGACGCCGTGCTCGGCGACTTCGAAGACGCCAGCCCCGGCGCGCTGGCGGCCTACCGCCAGGCCGGCCTGCCCGGCTCGATCGCCGAACTGCGCGCGGACCCGGACACCATGCAGCGCTGGACTCGCCTGAAAAGCCGCGCCCTGATCGACTTCACGGCCGAACTCGCCGAGCGCGTGCGCGCGGTGCGCGGACCGAAGATCCTGACGGCCCGCAATATCTTCGCCGAGCCCATCCTGAATCCCGCCAGCGAAGCCTGGTTCGCGCAGAACCTGGACGACTTCCTGGGCGCCTACGACTGGACCGCGCCCATGGCGATGCCGCGCATGGAAAACGTGCCCGAAGCCCGCGAGCATGCCTGGCTGGACCGGTTGGTCGACGCCGTCGCGCGGCGCCCCGGCGCGCTCGACAAGACCGTGTTCGAACTGCAGGCGCGCGATTGGCGCACCGGCCCCGGCCGCCCCGAGTCCACCCCCATCGACACGGACGTGCTCGCCGGCTGGATGGCGCGGCTGCAACTGCGCGGCGCCCGCAGCTTCGGCTATTACCCCGACGATTTCTCGCAAGACCAGCCCCGGCTGCAAGGCATCCGGCCCGCCATTTCCGAAGCCTGGTATCCCATCCGATGATAGACCGACTGATCGCCCTGATTATTCTTCTCGCGGTGCTCGGCGCGCCCTTCGGCTTCACCCTGATGCTGACCGGCGAGGCGCTGCTGGGCTTCGTGTTCTTCTACCCCCTGTTCATGTCCGGCATGTGGATGACGGGCGGCCTCTATTTCTGGTGGCATTGGGAGCGCCACTGGAAATGGGGCAAGGACCGCGAGCCGCCGACGCTGGCGGGCAACCCGCTGGTCTCCATCCTGGTGCCCTGCTTCAACGAGGCGGACCATGGCGAGGAGACCCTGCTGGCCGCGCTGGCGCAGAACTATCCGCATATCGAGGTCATCGCCATCAACGACGGCTCCACCGACGGCACGGCGGACATGCTGGACCGGATGGCGTCCGTCCATGACCGGCTGCGCGTGGTCCACCTGGCGCAGAACCAGGGCAAGGCCATGGCGCTGCGCATGGGCGCGCTGGCGGCGCGCAGCGAATACCTGATCTGCATCGACGGCGACGCGATGCTGGACCCCGACGCGGCCGCCTACCTGGTGGCGCCGCTGATCGACAATCCGCGCGTGGGCGCGGTCACCGGCAACCCGCGCATCCGCACCCGCTCGACCATGATCGGCAGGATCCAGGTGGGGGAATTCTCCTCCATCATCGGGCTGATCAAGCGCACCCAGCGCGTCTACGGGCAGGTGTTCACCGTGTCCGGCGTGGTCGCCGCGTTCCGTCGCGCCGCGCTGGACCGGGTGGGCTACTGGAGCCTGGACATGATCACCGAGGACATCGACATCAGCTGGAAGCTGCAGCGCGACCACTGGTCGATCTTCTACGAGCCGCGCGGCCTGTGCTGGATCCTGATGCCCGAAACCCTGCGCGGGCTGTGGAAGCAGCGACTGCGCTGGGCCCAGGGCGGCGCCGAGGTGTTCCTGAAGAACCTGCGGTCCATCTGGAGCTGGCGCCATCGCCGGCTGTGGCCCCTGGTGGCGGAATTCTGCCTGTCCACCGCCTGGGCCTTCGCCTTCGGCATCTCGGTGCTGCTGTGGGCCGTCAGCCAGGTGGTCAGCCTGCCCAACAACATGCACATCGCCAGCCTGATGCCCCCGGCCTTCACCGGCATGATGCTGGCGGTGGTGTGCCTGCTGCAATTCGTCATCAGCATCCTGATCGACCGCCGCTACGAGCCCGGCCTGCCGCGGGCCCTGTACTGGGTCATCTGGTATCCGCTGGCCTTCTGGATGGTGAGCCTGTTCACCACCCTGGTCAGCTTCCCCAAAGTCATGCTCCGCAAGCAGGCCCAGCGCGCGCGCTGGACCAGCCCGGACCGGGGCATCAAATCACCGGACGCATCATGATCATCACGACGCAACGCTCCCGCGCGGGCTATGTTTTCGACCTCGTCCTGACCGGCATCGGCTGGTTCGCCTTCGTCTACCTGTTCGGGGCGGGCATTCTCGCCATCCTGACCGATGCGGCGCAGGGCCCCGGCCTGTCGCCCTGGCCCGCCTTCGTGCCCACCATGCGCACGCTGTCCGGCTATGCCCTGCTGGCGGCGGCCAACGCCGTGGTGCTGGTGGCCTGGGCGATCTACAACCACCGCCGCTTTTCCGGCAAGGACCGCCGCAAGGCGATCAAGCCGCTGAGCGACCGCCGCCTGGCGCTCAGCTTCGCCCTCACGCCGGCGCAGCTCTCGCGCCTGCGGTCCACGCGCTGCGCCGTGATCCATCACGGCGCGGAAGGGGAAATCACCGGGATCGAAAGCCGCAGTCCCTTCCTCAGCGCCTTGCAGGCAGGCTGAGGCAACCGAGGCGGAACGGGCGGGACCGCGGTCCCGCCCGCTGCATTTCAGGCGCGCGCCTTCTCGACATTGGGCAGCAGGATCGCCACCACGCCCAGCAAGGGCAGATAGGCGCACACCTGGTACACGTAGCCGATGCTCGTGGCGTCCGCCAGCTTGCCCAGCGCGGCGGCGCCCACGCCGCCCATGCCGAAGGCGAAGCCGAAGAACAGGCCGGCGATCATGCCCACCTTGCCCGGCACCAGCTCCTGCGCGTAGACCACGATGGCCGAGAAGGCCGACGCGAGCACCATGCCGATGACCACCACCAGCGCGCCCGTCCAGAACAGGTTCGCGTACGGCAGCAGCAGCGTGAAAGGCGCCACGCCCAGGATCGACACCCAGATCACGATCTTGCGGCCGATGCGGTCGCCGACGGGGCCGCCCACCACCGTGCCCACCGCCACCGCGGCCAGGAACAGGAACAGGTAGAGCTGCGCCTCGCGCACCGACAAGGCGAACTTGTCGATCAGATAGAACGTGAAATAGCTGTTCAGGCTGGCCAGGTAGAAATACTTGGAGAACACCAGCACGCCCAGCACGCCCAGGGCGATCCCCACCTGCCGGCGCGACAGGCCGTTGCCCGCCCCTTCGCGCCGCGCCTTGGGCTTGAGCCGGACGCGGTTGGCGCTGTACCAGCGCCCGATGCCCGTCAGCACCACGATGCCGAACAGCGCCGCCAGCGAAAACCACGCCACGCTGCGCTGGCCGTGCGGAATGATGAACAGCGCGGCCAGCAGCGGCCCCAGCGCCGAACCCACGTTGCCGCCCACCTGGAAGAGCGACTGCGCCAGCCCGTGGCGGCCGCCCGAGGCCATGCGCGCCACGCGCGACGACTCCGGGTGGAATACCGAAGAGCCCGTGCCCACCAGCACGGCCGCCACCAGCAGCCAGCCGAACGACGGCGCGACCGACAGCATCAGCAGCCCCACCAGGGTGAAGCCCATGCCCACCGGCAGCGAATACGGCTTGGGGTTGCGGTCCGTATAGAACCCGATGAACGGCTGCAGCAGCGAGGCCGCCAGCTGGTACACCAGCGTGATCAGCCCGATCTGCGCGAACGACAGGCTGAAGGAATCCTTCAGCATGGGGTAGATGGCCAACAGGATCGACTGGATCATGTCGTTCATCAGGTGCGCCACGCTGATCGCCCCCAGCACCTTGAAGGCGGTGGACGGATCCGAGGCGGCGGCCGCCGCGGGCGCGGGCGGGGCGGTACTGCCGTCGGCGACGGCGGCGGGAGTCTGGGCGGGAGTCATGGTCTCTGGGGTTGGAAAGTATGGCCTGCCCGGCGCATGCGCCGGGACCTGTGGACAGTGTAGGAATCCGGCGCCGGCCCGATCTGCCAATTTTCGTCGTATAAATGACAAAATAGGCCCATCAGCCTTTTAGCGGCCTGCTCATCCTTACGCCGGAAGTGACAACCATGCCCGCTCGCCCCGCCCCGCTCGACCCCGCCCGCAGCATCAATGCCCAGGACTACCAGGACAGGCCGCGCGTGGTCACGGCCATGGCCAAGGAATTCCCGGCCGGCACCCAGACGGGCACCCATTCCCACCCCCGCGCCCAGCTGATCTACGCCGTCGAGGGCATCATGCGCGTCACCACCCCCAGCGGCTTCTGGGCCCTGCCCCCGCTGCGCGCGCTCTGGGTGCCGGCGGGCGTGCCGCACGGCGTGGACATGGTGGGCGCCGTCTCCATGCGCTCGCTCTATCTCCAGGCCGAGGTCGCCGGGCGCTACTGGCCGCAATGCCAGGTGATCGAGGTCAGCGGGCTGCTGCGCGAGCTGATCCTGGCGCTCACCGCGGAACCCATCGACTATCCGCTGGGCGGCCGCGCCGAGCAGATCGCCGCCCTGGCCCTGTCCGAGCTGTCGGCCGCCCGCGTCGCGCCCATCCAGATTCCCTGGCCGCGCGACCGGCGCCTGCAGACCATCTGCGCGGCGATCCTGGACCGGCCCGGCCTGCAGCGGGGCATCGAGGACTGGGGCAGCGAAGTCGGCGCCAGCGCCCGCACGCTCATCCGGCTGTTCCAGGCCGAGCTGGGCCTGAACTACCGCCAGTGGGTCCAGCAGGTGCGGCTGGCCGACGCCGTCTGCCGCCTGGCCCTGGGCGAGCCCATCGCGCGGATCGCCTCCGAGCTGGGCTATCGCAGCCCCAGCGCGTTCTCGGCCATGTTCCACCGCGCCCTGGGCGCTCCGCCCCAGCGCTACCTGCGGCCGCCCCCGAAGGGCTGAGCCCCCGCGCCGCGGCAACCGGCCTTGCCGTTTGTCACGGCAGGCCATACAAGTTTGGTTACCGAAACCTTATTGCCCAGTGGGCGGTCTATACCGTTCTGTCCTAGAATCGCCAGCAATGAGCTCCCCCCAGCAATCTCCCGCCACCCCGGGCGGCAAACCGGGTTTCCCCTGGAAACGACTTCTCGTCAAGACGGGCATCGCCGCCGCCGGCGCCGGCGTGTGCGGCGCCGTCCTGCTCGGCCTGGCGCTGGCCCTGGCCTGGCCCAGCCTGCCCGACCTGCATGCCATGACGGACTACCGCCCCCGGGTGCCGCTGCGCATCTATACGGCGGACAAGGTCCTGATCGGCGAATACGGCGAAGAGCACCGCAACGTGCTGCGTTTCGACGAAATCCCGCCCGTGATGCGCCAGGCGGTGCTGGCCGCCGAGGATGACCGCTTCTACAGCCACGGCGGCGTGGACTGGATGGGCGTGGCGCGCGCCGTGCTGACCAACATCGTCAAGCAGTCCAAGACCCAGGGCGGCAGCACGATCACCATGCAGGTGGCGCGCAACTTCTACCTGTCGTCGGAAAAGACCTATTCGCGCAAGCTCTACGAACTGCTGCTGACCTTCAAGATCGAATCTGAGCTCTCCAAGGACCAGATCCTGGAGCTCTACATGAACCAGATCTACCTGGGCCACCGCGCCTACGGCTTCGCCGCCGCCTCGCGCACCTATTTCGGCAAGCCCCTGTCCGAGGTGACCCCGGCCGAAGCCGCCATGCTGGCCGGCATCCCCAAGGCCCCCTCGCGCTTCAACCCCATCACCAACTTCCCGCGCGCCGAGATCCGCCAGCACTACGTGCTGGGCCGCATGAAGACGCTCGGCTACCTCACGCCCGAGCAGGCCGACGAGGCCCTCAAGCAGCGCCTGACCATCCGCGGCGCGGACGGCACGAGCGCGCGCGGCTTCGCCATCCACGGCGAATACCCCGCCGAACTCGCCCGCCAGTTGATGTACGGCGTGTTCCAGGAAGAAACCTATTCCAAGGGCATCGACGTCTACACGACCATCGATTCCAAGGACCAGGAAGCCGCCTACCTCGCCGTGCGCGACGGCGTGCTGGACTACACGCGCCGCGCCCCCTACCCCGGCCCCGAAGACCAGATCGACCTGCCCGCCGACGTCGAAAAGGACCCGGCCGCGCTCGACGAGATCCTGGACGGCGTGCAGGAAAAGACGCCCGACAGCGAAGACCTGCTGACCGCCGTGGTGCTGGCCGCCAGCCCCACCGAAGTGACGCTGGCCCGCAGCGCGCGCGACATCATCACGATCTCCGACAAAAAGGCCCTGGCGGTCGTCGCCCGCGCGCTCAATCCCAAGGCGGCCGACGGCCAGCGCCTGCGCCGCGGCTCGGTGGTCTACCTGCACAAGAACGGCGACAACTGGGAAATCATCAACATGCCGGCGCTGCAGGCCGCGCTGGTGTCCATGGCGCCGCAAGACGGCGCCATCCGCGCCATGGTCGGCGGCTTCGACTACAACCGCGGCGGCTTCAACCGCGTCACCCAGGCATGGCGCCAGCCGGGCTCCAACATCAAGCCCTTCGTCTACGCGGCGGCGCTGGAGCGCGGCCTCACGCCGGCCACCCAGATCTCGGACCAGCCCTTCATGCTGACCGCCGAGCAGACCGGATCCAAGGCCTGGCAGCCCAAGAACGACGGCAACAAGTACGAGCCCATGCTGACGCTGCGCCAGGGCCTGGTGCGCTCCAAGAACATGGTGTCGATCCGCATCCTGCAGGCCATCACGCCGCAGTACGCGCAGGATTACCTCACCCGCTTCGGCTTCGATAAATCCCGCTGGCCGGCCGTGCTGCCGCTGGCGCTGGGCGCGGGCGGCGCCACGCCCTTGCAGGTCGTCAACGCCTACAGCGTGTTCGCCAATGGCGGCTACCGCGTCACGCCCTACCTCGTGGACCACGTCACGGACCGTTCCGGCAACGTGCTGATGAAGACGCAACCCGTCGTGGCCGGCGACGAGCAGGCCCGCGCGATCGACCCGCGCACCGCCTGGGTCATGGACGACATCCTGCGCGGCGTCACCGTCAACGGCACGGCAGCCCGGGCGCACCAGGTGCTCAAGCGCAACGACGTGGGCGGTAAGACCGGCACCACCAACGAGGCCGTGGACGTCTGGTTCTCCGGGTTCACGCCCGCGCTGGCCACCACCGTGTGGATGGGCTTCGACCAGCCGCGCTCGCTGGGCACCAACGAGTTCGGCAGCGGCCTGGCCCTGACCACCTGGCTGGACTACATGCAGCCGGCGCTCAAGGGCATTCCCGAAAGCAAGCCCGCGGCGCGCCCCGACGGGCTGCTGGTGGACAACGGCGAATACTATTTCGCGGAGTTCCCGCCGGGCCAGGCCGTGGCCTCGCTGGACCTGTCCTCGGGCGACGCCCTGACGGATTTCCTGAACAACAACCGCTCGACGGACGGCGTGGATACCTCGGTCAAGCCGCTGCCGCCCGCTGGCGGGTTCGTGCCGCCCTCGGACGGGGCCACGCCGCCTGCCGGTGGCGCCCTGCCGCCCGACGCGCCGCTGCAGACGCCGCAGGCGCTGCCCATTCCGGTGCCCCGCGCCGACAGCGCGCCGGCCGGCAACGCGCCGTTCTTCCCGCCCATCCCCGTGCCGCGCGTCGAGGCCGACGCGCCGGCGCAGTCCGGCGCGGTCAACGGCGCCGTCGCGGTCCCCGCCCGGCCGCTCTAGCGGCTGGCGCGGCGCGCCGCGCAGGCGGGCTCCCTCAGGCTTCGGTCACGACCTCTCGCGGCCAGGCCTGCAGCGATTCCAGCTCCAGGAAGGTGAAGTAGCCCGACTGCCAGCCCTCGGTGTCGATGTGGTACACGTTGCCCAGCACCAGCGGCGCGGCCACCGGGGTATGGCCCGCCACCACCGCCCGCACGCCCTGGATGCCGGTCCTGTCCATCTGCCGCAGGCGCTCCCGCGACCACTGGCAGGCCGCGCTGGTGCGACTGTAGCGGTCCTGCAGCGCGGATTCCAGCCGCGGCCAGAACAGCACCGGGCAATCCGCATGCAAGAGGCCCACGGCGCCGGCCGAGGTCTCGACCTCGATGGCGATGGGCAACCGGGCGAACGCCTCGGCGTAGACTTGCTGCCGCTCCGGCGGCAGGTCCAGGAACCAGCCGCCGCCGTAGCCGCGCCAGTTCTCCACGTCCACCCGCCCCGTGCGCACGTGGCGGATCGCGTAGTCCTCGTGGTTGCCCTGCACCGCATAAAACCAGGGGCGGGCCAGCCAATCCAGCGCGGCCTCGCTCTCGGGGCCGCGGTCCACCAGGTCGCCTACCGAGAACAGGCGATCCCGGGAGGGCTCGAAGCCCAACTGGCCCAGGCTGTCCTCCAGGCGGGAAAAATGGCCGTGCAAGTCGCCCACCGCGAAATCGCGGCCATGCTCGTTGCGCGGAACTTTGAGAAAACGCTGCTCCATGATGCGGAACTACCACCGTGTCTATGCTCGATACTTCTTTTTAACCCGCTTTCGATCCGTCCCCATGACCATCCGATTTCCCCCGGAAAAATTACGTGACGAGAATCGATATTATTCGTGATAATGTTCCAACTTTCCCTACTCGCGGCTTAAAGGGCCGCGTGAATCGCCCCTGCCCGCTCCATGACAGCCGCGTCCACCATCAAAACCTGGTATCTCGTCCATAAATGGACCAGCCTGGTCTGCACGATCTTCCTGCTCATCATCTGTCTGACCGGGTTGCCCTTGGTGTTCCATCATGAGATCGAACACTGGCTGGACGACGGCAAACCGTTGTCGGACGTGCCCGCCTCGACCCCGCCCGCCCACCTCGACAAGCTGGTCGGCACCGCCCTCGCCATGTATCCGGGCGAAGTCGTCGATTACCTGTACTTCGATCCCGACGAGCCCCAGGTCTACGTGGGCATGGCGAAAAAGCCCGGCGACGGCCAGGCGTCCGGCCATGCCGTGCGCATGGACGGCCGCACCGGCGACGTGCTGCTGGACGGCCCGCCCTACACCCAGGACCGCTTCTCCTTCATGGGCATCATGCTGGCCCTGCACGTGGATCTGTTCGCCGGCCTGCCGGGCGAATTGTTCCTGGGCTTCATGGGCCTGCTGTTCTGCGTGGCCATCGTCTCCGGCGTCGTGCTCTACGGCCCCTTCATGAAGAAGCTGGAATTCGGCACGGTGCGCGCCAGCCGCTCCACCCGCCTGAAGTGGCTGGACCTGCACAATCTGCTGGGCATCGTGACCCTGGTGTGGGCCTTCGTGGTGGGCGTCACGGGCGTGATCAACGAACTGTCCACGCCGCTCTTCCGCCTGTGGCAGTCCACCGAGCTGGTGCGCATCCTGGAGCCCTACAAGGGCGCGGGCGTGCCCACCGAACTGGCCTCGGCCCAGCTCGCCGCCGACACGGCCCGCAAGGCCATGCCCGACAGCGAAGTCTCTTTCATCTCCTTCCCGGGCAACGCCTTCGGCAGCCCCCACCACTACATCGCCTGGATGCGCGGCGACTCGCCGCTGACCTCGCGCCTGAACACGCCCGTCCTGGTGGACGGCAAGACCGGCGAACTGACGACCGTGGCGCGCATGCCCTGGTACCTGACCGCGCTGGAACTCTCGCGTCCGCTGCACTTCGGCGACTACGCCGGCATGCCTTTGAAGATCATCTGGGCGCTGCTGGACGTCATCACCATCATCGTCCTGGTCAGCGGCCTCTATCTCTGGCTGGCGCGCCGCCGCGCCACCGAGGCGCGCATCGCCGAGCTCGTGCGCAAACACCAGGCCGCCGCCCTCCCCGACAGGACGCCCGCATGACCAAATCGACCCGAGGTTTCCTGTTCGTATGGGGCTGGCCGATCGTGCTGGGCGTGCTCAGCGTGTTCGGCCTGATGGCCGCCCTGCTCGGCACGGGCGGCTGGCACTGGGCGTCCTGGGCCGCCCTGGCCCTCCTGCTGGCAGTGATCGTGCGCTACTGGGCATTCCCGCGTAGGATGGGTGGAGCGCGAGAGTTCTTAAGCTAGAACACGGCTGCCCAGCGCGCGAAACCCATGCGGCCATGGGCAGACGGTGCTTGGCATCGGCCGGAAAACAATCGATTGCGGCAGCATGGGTTGCGCGCGCTGGGCAATGGCGTTCTTCTGCCGAAAATCTCGCGCTCCACCCATCCTACAAACGTTTCCGGGTCCGGCGCCAGCCAGTAGGATGGGTGCAGCGCGAGAGTTCTTAAGCCAGAACACGGCTGCCCAGCGCGCGAAACCCATGCGGCCATGAGCCGATTGTGCCTCGCATCGGCCGGAAAACAAGCGATTGCGGCAGCATGGGTTGCGCGCGCTGGGCGATTGCTTTCTTGGGCCGAAAATCTCGCGCTCCACCCATCCTACAAACGTTTCCGGGTCCGGCGCCAGCCAGTAGGATGGGTGCAGCGCGAGAGTTCTTAAGCCAGAACACGGCTGCCCAGCGCGCGAAACCCATGCGGCCATGAGCCGATTGTGCCTCGCATCCGCCGGAAAACAAGCGATTGCGGCAGCATGGGTTTCGCGCGCTCGGCAATGGCGTTCTTCTGCCGGAATTCTCGCGCTCTACCCATCCTACGAAAACGTTTCCGGGTCTGGCCCCAGGCGCTTGCCCTGCGGGATCCCGTCGATGGCGGCCATGTCCGCCGGCGACAGCTCGAAGTCGAAGACGTCGATGTTTTCGCGGATGCGGGCCGGCGTGACCGATTTCGGAATCACGATCAGATCGCTCTGCAAATGCCAGCGCAGCGTCACCTGGGCGGGCGACTTGCCGTATTTCTGCGCGATTTCCGCGATGGTCTTGTCCTTGGCCACGCCCCCCTGCGCCAGCGGGCTCCACGATTCCGTCGCGATGCCGTGCCGGGCATGGAAGGCCCGCAGACCGCGCTGGGTGAAGCCCGGATGCAGTTCGATCTGGTTCACCGCCGGCGTGACGCCGGACGCGTCGATCAGCCGCTCCAGGTTGGCCTGCGTGAAATTGGACACCCCGATCGAGCGCGCCCGGCCGTCTTCCTTCATTTCGATCATGGCGCGCCACGCTTCCAGGAACTGCTCGCTGCCCGCCACCGGCCAATGGATCAGATACAGGTCCACGTATGCCAGGCCCAGCTTCCCGAGGCTTTCGTCCATCGCCTTGTGGGCGTCGTCGTAGCCGTGCCGGTCGTTCCAGAGCTTGGTGGTGATGTACAGATCCTTGCGCGCCACGCCGGAAGCGCGCAGTCCCGCGCCCACGCCGGCCTCGTTCCCGTAGATGGCCGCGGTGTCCACCGAACGGTAGCCTGCCGCCAACGCCTCTTTTACGCTGGCGGCCGCCTGCTCGTCCGGCACCTGCCACACGCCCAGGCCCAGCTGCGGAATCTTGCCGCCGTCGTTCAATTTCATTGCGGGTACCTTCGCCATAAGACCCTCCGTAGCTTGCAACGCGACGCTTGCGCGGCGAATACGCGCCAGATCGCGCAACCAAGGGGCAGCCGGACTCTATCCTTGGTTGGAACAGTAAAAAAGCGGGCCCGCCAGGCTGCGCCCGTGTCGCGACATCGGATTGGAGGCCCCCGGGAAAGGCTTCCCATTCCCGGGGCCATGATCCCGATAATACCCCCATGCCCGTTCCCGCCCTGGCCAGCCCCGCGGCGGGCAGGAATGCCGCGCCTGTCCGATAATGCCGTTCACCCGGCCCGCCGCCCCGTGGCCAGCCCTGCGCAACCTAGGGCCTGTTAACACTAAAAGGAACCTCCACGCCTCATGACTCCTGCTGAAACGCAGCCCAAGAACCGCGGCAATTTCCACACGCTGCGTACCCTCTTTCCCTATCTCTGGCCGCCGGGCAGGACGGGGCTGAAGGTCCGCGTGGTCGCCGCGCTGCTGTGCCTGTTCGCCGCCAAGGCGGCCACGGTTTACGTCCCCCTGCTGTACAAGCAGGCAGTGGACGAACTGGGCAAGGGCGCGCCGGGCACCGTCACGGTGCCCCTGGGCCTGATCCTGGCCTACGGCACCGCCCGCGTGTTCTCCCTGCTGTTTTCCGAACTGCGCGACGCCCTCTTCGCGCGGGTCGGCCAGCATGCGATCCGCGCGGTCGGGCTGCAGATCTTCCGCCACCTGCACGGGCTGGCCCTGCGCTTTCACCTGGCGCGCCAGACCGGGGGGCTGAACCGCGCCATCGAACGCGGCACCAAAGGCATCCAGACGCTGCTGTCGTTCCTGCTCTTCAACATCCTGCCGACCTTCTTCGAAATCGGGCTGGTCTGCATCGTGCTGTGGAAGATGTTCGACGCCTGGCTGGCGCTGGCCACCGGCGCGACCGTCATCCTGTACATGGGCTACACGCTCGCGGTCACCGAATGGCGCACCAAGTTCCGGCGCCAGATGAACGAGACCGACTCGGAGGCCAACACCAAGGCCATCGAAAGCCTGCTCAACTACGAGACCGTCAAGTATTTCGGCAACGAGGAACACGAGGCCCGCCGCTACGATGCCTCGCTGACCCGGTACGAGCGCGCCGCCGTGCGCAGCCAGGTCAGCCTGTCCATCCTCAACGTCGGCCAGGCCGCCATCATCTCGGCCGGGCTGACCCTGGTCATGTGGATGGCCGCCACCGGCATCGCCGACGGCCGCTACACGCTGGGCGATTTCGTCCTGGTCAACACCTACCTGCTGCAGCTGTACTCCCCGCTGAGCTTCTTCGGCTTCATCTATCGCGAGATCAAGCAGGCCATGGTGGACATGGAACGCATGTTCGAACTGCTGGGCCAGGACCGCGAAGTGGCCGATCGTCCGCAGGCCCAGCCCCTGCGCGTGACCGGCGGCGAGGTGGAATTCCGCGACGTGCGCTTCGGCTACGACGCTCGCCGGCCCATCCTCAAGGGCGTGAGCTTCACCATCCCCGCGGGCAAGACCGTGGCCGTCGTGGGCACCTCGGGCGCCGGAAAATCCACCATCGCGCGCCTGCTGTTCCGCTTCTACGACGCCGACGGCGGCGCCATCCTCGTCGACGGCCAGGACGTGCGCGAGGTCACGCAGTCCAGCCTGCGGGCCGCGATCGGCGTGGTGCCCCAGGACACCGTGCTGTTCAACGACACCATCCGCTACAACATCGGCTACGGTCGTCCGGGAGCGGGCGACGAGGAGATCGAGGCAGCCGCCCGCCTGGCGCACATCCACGATCTGATCATGGCCATGCCCGACGGCTACGAGACCATGGTGGGAGAACGCGGCCTGAAGCTGTCCGGCGGCGAAAAGCAGCGCGTGGCGATCGCCCGCACCCTGCTCAAGAACCCCGCGATCTTCCTGTTCGACGAGGCCACCAGCGCCCTGGACACCCATACCGAGCGCGAGATTCAGGCCAACCTGCGGGAAGTCAGCCAGGGACGCAGCACCCTGATCATCGCGCACCGCCTGTCCACCGTGGCCGACGCTGACGAGATCATCGTGCTGGCCGAAGGCCGCATCATCGAACGCGGCCGCCACCAGGAGCTGCTGGCGCAAAACGGCACCTACGCCGGCATGTGGGCGCGCCAGCAGGAACGCGCCCAGGCCGCCCCGGCGGATTGACAAGCCCGCCCCCTTTGTCCGACTATCGCACCCTTTGCTTTCCAGGCCTCCCATGCAGGACACCTCCACCGCCCCCGAAGTCCGCGTCTGCGCCGCCACCGATCTCGTCAATGGCGGCCTGGGCGTCAAGGTCCCCGTCGCCGACGGCGCGGGGCGCACCACGGCGTTCTTCGTGCGCTACCAGGACCGCGTGCACGGCTACCTGAACCGCTGCGCCCACGTCGGCGTGGAACTGGATTGGGAAGGCAGCTTCTTCACGCGGGCCGGCGACCTGCTCATGTGCGCGCGCCACGGCGCCACCTACCAGCCGGACACCGGCCTGTGCGTGGGCGGCCCCTGCAAGAACGGCCGCCTGACCGCGCTGTCGGTCCAAGAGCGCGAGGATGGCGTCTACTGGCAGCCGGCCGGCAAGATCCGCCCGCTGGAAGACGCGGCCTGAAGACCGGGCCGGCGCCCCGGGCCCGCCCGCCGGCCGACCGCGCTCAGGCCCCCGCCGCGGCGACCGACGCGGGCGGCTCGCGCTCCGCGTAGCGGCGGGCCAGCACCGCGCAGACCATCAGCTGCATCTGGTGGAAAATCATCAGCGGTAGCACCACGATTCCCATCTGCGAGGTACCGAACAGGACGGTAGCCAGCGGAATGCCTGACGCCAGCGATTTCTTCGAGCCGCAGAAGACCAGCGTGATCTCATTCTCCTTGGACAGCCCCAACCTGCGGGCCACCCAGGTCGTGATCACCAGCGCCGCCCCCAGCAGCAAGGCGTTCACCAGCACCATGGAAGCCATGTCGATCGCCGGAAACGCGTGCCAGATGCCTTGCGCCACGGCCTCGCTGAACGCGGTGTAGACCGCCAGCAGAATGGAGCTACGGTCCACCTTGGCCAACGCGCGGCTGTTGCGCTGGGCCCAGGCGCCGATCCAGGGCCGCAACAAGCTGCCCGCCGCGAACGGCACCAGCAGCTGGAGCAGGATGCGGCCGGCGTCGGCCAGGCCGTGGCCGCCGCCCTGGCGATGTAGCAGCACGGCCACCAGCAGCGGCGTCAGCACCGTGCCCAGCAGGTTCGATGCGGTGGCCGCGCAGATCGCGCCCGGGATGTTGCCGCGCGCCATCGAGGTCAGCGCGATGGAGGACTGCACCGTGGACGACAGCGTGCACACGAACAGCACGCCCAACCACAGCGCCGGCGTCAGCAGCCCCGGGAACAAGGCCCGCAGGCCCAGCCCCAGCGCGGGAAACAGCAGGAAGGTGCAGGCCAGGATCAGCGCGTGCAGGCGCAGGTCTTTCACGCCCGCCACGATGGCGTCGGTCGACAGCCGCGCGCCGTGCAGAAAGAACAGCAGCGAAATCGCCACGTTGCTGGCCACCATCATGAACGATGCCCCCTTGCCCACGGCGGGGAAGAAGCTGGCGAAGACGACGGTGGCGATCAGGATCAGCGTGAACTGGTCGGGAAGAAAGCGGCGCATGGCAAGGATTTCCGTGGGACTTGCGGAAAACTATAGGCGCGCCTCTTGTCATCGTGAAGCCCACTGGGTACTTTAACTGTCATCGGAATATCCTATGACGGCGCGCCATGCTCAATCCCCTGTGGCTCAAGACCTTCGCCGCCGCGGCGGCGGCTCCCAGCTTTACCGAAGCCGCGCGGCGGCTGGGCCTGACGCAGCCGACCGTCAGCGAACACATCCGCCAGCTCGAACAGGCGCTGAACCGGCGCCTGTTCCTGCGCGACACCCATTCGCTCGCGCTCACCAGCGACGGCCGCAGCCTGCTGGTGCACGCCGAGATCATCCTGGATGCGCATGAACGCGCCGAACGCCTGTTCGACGCGCCGCGCCTGCGCGGCCGGGTGCGGCTGGGCACCTCCGACGACCTGGCGATGGGGCCGCTGCCCGACGTGCTGGCCGCGTTCCGGCTGGCGCATCCCGAAGTGGAGCTGGACCTGACCATCGGCGTCACCAGCGAGCTCTACAAGCTGCTGGACGACAACGCGCTGGACGTCATGATCGGCAAGCGGCGCCGCGGCGACCGCCG
Source organism: Achromobacter denitrificans NBRC 15125 (assembly GCF_001571365.1). Lineage (GTDB taxonomy): Bacteria > Pseudomonadota > Gammaproteobacteria > Burkholderiales > Burkholderiaceae_B > Achromobacter > Achromobacter denitrificans. The sequence goes on from NZ_BCTQ01000005.1 coordinate 111,372, forward strand.
CGGCCAGACCCTGCACAAGGAGGCCCTGCTGTGGCAGGCCAAGGAGGGGTTGCGCGTGGCGCCCGACCTGCCGCTTCCACTGATCCTGCTGCGCGAACCCAGCGTCACGCGCGCGCTCGCGCTCGACGCGCTGGCGCGCGCCGGGCGCAGTTGGCAGATCGTGTGCACGAGCACCAGCTACGCCGGCTGCCAGGCGGCCGCGCGCGCGGGCCTGGGCATCACCGTGCAACCCTCGCACCTGGCCACCTTGGGGCTGGCCGCGCCCACCGGCGCGGCGCAGTTGCCGGCGCTGCCGCAAGTGGAATTCATCGTGATTTCCGCGCCCGCTCCCAATCGGCCCACCCGCGCGCTGATCGACATCCTGATGCGCAGCACGCTGACCTGAACGGATTTTTCCGGCCGCCCCGGCGGGCAGCCCCTGCCTTATTCGGGCAGATGGTCGGGGACGCCGTCGGCGTCCACGGCGCCGACGCGGTCCAGCGCATTGCGCGCGGCCGACATGGCTTCGACGGTACTGCGGAAACGGCGGCTCGCGAAGATTTCGAATGCCTGATTGCCGGACGCCGGATCGTCGTCCCGGCCGTCTTCTTCGCGGGGCTCCGCGTCGGGCTTGCTACCCAGCCGGCGCGTTTCCAGGAACGCGCGCGGCGGCGTGCGGCCCTCGGGTTGCGTCGCATACGCGACCACCGAGAACCCGTTGATGATCTTCTCAGCCATGGCGGCTCCGTATGGCCGCTGCCGAACGCGGCGCGGCTCCTGTTACCGACTACGGCCCGCCGCCAGGAAACTTAAGCCAGCGCGGCCTGGCGCACCCGCACGTAGGCCGCCACCTGGGCCAGCACGTCCGACAGGTCGGCCCGCAGCGGCTCGAAACCGGCATTGCGCTCACGCGTGGCCTCGTCCATGTACAGCGGGCGGCGGATCTCCACCTGCAGGCTGTGCCGGTTCAAGGCGGGCTGGCCGATCTGGGCGATCAGTTGCACGCCCTTGTACGGATCGTTGCGCGCCACCGTATAGCCCTTGTCGCGCAGCGCCGCTTCGATGAGCGCGATGAATTCCGGCTCGCAGGTCTGGCCGTCGCGGTCGCCCAGCACGAAGTCGGCCAGCGGATGCTCGCTCTCGCGGCCCAGGCGCTCATAGGCGTCGTTGGGCATGGAGTGCAGGTTGAGATGCCAGACCGCGCCGAAGCGCTGGGTCACCTGCTGGATGGCCCGCGACAGGGCCGCATGGTAGGGCTCGTAATAGGCCTCGATGCGGTGCCGCACTTCCGCCAGCGTCAGCTTGCGGTCGTAGATCGGCGTCGCCTTGTCCATGCGGCGCCAGATCAGGCCCTTGCCCAGGCGGGTCTTTTCGCCCGGATCCAGGGCTTCGGGCCAGGGTTCCGCCAGCAGTTCCGGATCCAGGTCGCGCAGCGTGCGGTTGGGATCGATGTAGACGCGCGGGAAGTTGGCGGCGATCAGCGTCGCGCCCAGCCCGGGCGCCGCCGACCACAACGCGTCCACGTGCGTGTCCTCGCCCTGGCGCAACTGCGCCAGGCTGGCCGCGGCCCCGAAATCCCCGGGATAGCGCTCGCCGCTATGCGGCGAATCGCAGACCAGCGGCAATGCCGGGCCTGCCGGTTCATGCACGGAAACTGCGTCGAAGTCGGCGTGGGTCATCGTCAATCAGCCTGAATGTTCGCGGTCTTGGCCACTTTGGCGTAGCGGGCCAGGGCCTGCTCGATCTGCGCCTGGAATTCCTGGGGCGTGGTGGGCACCAGCGTACCACCTACGTCCTCGGCCTTCTTGCGGAATTCCGGATCCTGCTGCGCGGCCCGGACGGCCTGGTTCAGGCGGTCGACCACGGCTTGCGGCGTGCCGGCGGGCGCGACCAGGCCGAACCAGCCGCCCGTGCCCATGTCGGGGTAGCCCAGCTCGATGTAGGTCGGCACGTCGGGCAGCAGCGGCGAGCGCTCGGCGCCCAGCACGGCCAGCGGCCGCAACTTGCCGCCCTGCACCTGCGGCAGCGTCGAGGACAGGTTGTCGGTGATCGCGTCCACCTGCCCGCCCATCACGTCGTTCAAGGCCGGGCCCGCGCCGCGGTACGGCACGTGCAGCAGCTTGATGCCGGAGAGCATCATGAAATTCTCGATGTTCACGTGGCCCAGCGAGCCCACGCCCGGCGACGCGAAGCTGTAGCGTTCGGGCTGGCCCTTGGCCAGCGCCACGAATTCGGCCATGTTCTTGGCCGGGACGTTCGGGTTGATCGCGAAGATGCTGGGCACCGCCACCACGTTGGCCACCGGCACGAAGTCCTTGACCGGGTCGTAGTTCATCTTGCGGAACACCGCCGGGTTCGAACCGTGCGTGCTCATCGTGGCCATGCCGATGGTGTAGCCGTCCGGCGTCGAGCGCGCCACCTGCTCCATGCCCAGCGAACCGCCCGCGCCGGCCTTGTTCTCGACCACGATGGTCTGCTTCAGGTCGCGGCCCGCGTACTCGGCCACCAGGCGGGCCACGATGTCGGTCGATCCGCCGGCGGCGAACGGCACCACCAGCTTGATCGGACGGGCGGGATAGTCGGCGGCCTGGGCGACGCCGGCGAAAGTCAGGGTGGCGAACAAGCCGGCGAGCGCGAAGCGCGCGGACCGGCCGAAGAAACGGCGGGACATGGGGATGGCTCCGAAGGAGGAAGGTCTATCGACAAGGTCGCCAGTGTCCAAACTTTACGGTCCCCTTTCAAACGACTATATTGCACTCTTTCATTACCAAAGGTCATGCTAGATGCGCCTGCAGTCGCCGTCCATGTCCGAACTGCATGCCTTCATGACCGCGGCGCGCCTGGGCAGCTTCACGCAGGCGGCCGAAACCTTGTGCGTGACCCAGGGCGCGGTCAGCCGAGCCATCTCCCGGCTGGAAGCGCACTTCGGCCAGCCCCTGATGCATCGCAACGCCCATGGCCTGACCCTCACCGACACCGGCCGTCGGCTCTATGAGGGCGCCCAGGCGCCCTTGCTGGCGATCGAGACGCTGAGCGCCGAACTGCGCGCCGACGACCGCCGGCTGCGCCTCACGCTGTCCACCGTCCCCACGCTGGCCAGCGCCTGGCTGGTGCCCCGCCTGCCGGATTTCCACCAGCGCCACCCGGATATCCAGCTCAGCTTCGCCGCCTACCGCCGCAACGAAGACTTCTCCGGCGCCACGCCCGACGCCAGCATCCTGTCCGGCACGCCGGAACAATGGCCCGGCTGGCAGGCGGACTACGTGATCGGACGCGAAATGGTCGTGATCTGCCACCCCGGGCGGCTGGCGGCGCGTCGGGCGCAAGGCCTCTGGAGCACCCCCGCCGGCCTGCTGGGCGAAGCGCTGCTCTACCACTCGAACGGCAGGGACAACTGGGCGCAATGGTTCGCCGCGGCCGGCGTGCCGCGGGAGTCGGTCAAGCTGGCCAACGGCTTCGACCAGGTGTCCATCCTGGTGCGCGCCGTCATGGCCGACATGGGCATCGCCGTGCTGCAGCGCTGCCTGGTCCGCGACGATCTGCTCGCCGGACGGGTCGCCGCGCCGTTTCCCGACCTGCCCATCCGCATCGCCCGCGGCTACCACCTCTGCGCCCCGGCCCAGCGACGCGACCATTACGCGCTGGCCTGTTTCCGCCTGTGGCTGCTGGACGTCGCTGGCCGGGACCCGGACGTGCTGGCCGCCGGGTCCGCCGCCTGAACTCGGCGCCCGGCGCCGGCAGGCTGGAAACACCCGGTATCCCGGCCCGCTCCGAAATTGCTTCCAGATGAAACGAAAACGGGCTCCTTTCGGAGCCCGTCTGCAGGGTGGGACGCGAGGGTCAAGGCGCGAGCTTGAATCCCAGGTCGACGCCCCACTTGTCGGTTTCGCGCAGCCATTTAGCGCCGCAATTCAAGCAGCGGAAATGGTCTTCACGACTTTCTTCCCGGCCTTTCTGCGTCGGGTTGGTGAATCCTTGATGTCCGAGATGAGCATGCGGCGCGACGCCGGCAAGCCCCGGGTTAATGCGTTGGCAAGCCAAGCACATAACGCTCATTGATGCTTCCCCACAAACATAGTTACTAAATTGTAAGGGATTTCACCAATGCTTTTCTATCAATTTATGTCTATAACGCCGCAAAAAATTGTTAACGCCACAATTAAACAACGCCCGGCAAGGCGGCAAGGCAGGTCAGGAGGTGGTACGGCGAGGTCGACGGCATGTCCGTCCGCTGCACCGCGCCGCCCGCGTCCAGGCATTCGTACCAGCCGCCGGGATGCAGGAAACGCTCCCTGAAAACGCCCAGCCCGGCCTCCAGCGCCGGCAGGTCGCCCAGCACCGCTAGCACCCGCAGGTATTCGGTCTGCGCCCAGATGCGCCGGGTGTCGTCGATCACGGCGCCCGATTCGTTCAGGGACGCCACCACGCCGCCCGCGTCCACCCCGTGGCGGCGCGACCACTGCACGGCCCGCGGTAGCGATTCCGCCAGGTCCAGCCCTTCGAACACCGGCGCCGCCTCGTGCACCAGCGACAGCCATTCGAACTGGTGCCCCGGTTCCAGTCGGTTGCCGGCCGTGCCCTGCCGCTCTTCGGAGATGCATTGCGTCGGCGGATGGACGAAGCGGTGGCTGATGCCTTGCGCCAGGCTGCGCAGGTGCTGCGCGAACAGCGCCGGCTCGGCCACCTGCGCGGCCGCCAGATACGCTTCGGTCAGGTGCATCATGGGATTCTGCGCCGGCGGGCGCAGGGCCTGGCCCAGGTCCGGGCTCAGCGCGGCGTGGTACAGCGAGTCGGTGGTCTTGAAGCGCGCCTCGATGGTCGACGCGGTGGCCAGCATGAGTTTGCGCGCGCCGGCATTGCGGCTGCGGCGGAAATAGGCCGCGCAAGCCAAGACGATGAACGCGTGGGTGTACAGATCCTGGGTTTCGTCGAGGGGACGCGTTTCGGCGTCGACGCTATAGCGCCAGCCGCCATGCCTGTCGTCGCGGAACACGCGAACCAGCGAGTCGAAAAGCGTGTCCGCGTGCTTGCCTGCGGCATCGCCCGGCGCCTCGGAAAAAACGTACAGTTGGCGGGCACAGGCCATGGCGCGGTAGCGCGTGGCCGGCAGCGCGAGGCCCGAGGCCGAATCCAGCGATTCGAAAGGCAGGCCCGTCGCGGTGTTGAATCCCGGCCCCAGCCACAAGGGCAGGACGACCGAATCGAAGTGCTGGCGCAGTGCGCGGACGTGCGCCGCGAGAGTGGAAGAGGTCTGTGCGGCAGTCATCTTGGAACGGCGCATGCCCAGTCGGGGCCCCAGGTTTTGGAGCAGCAACGATAACCGAAATCTTCGTCGCAAACCGAGCATTCTCCGAAGCTTCATGCACACACAGACCGGTCCTGCGGATCAACTCCGTCCAGGGAACAAAGCCCTATCGGAAGATATTTTCCTCAACCCAATTCTGCGCGAAGATTTCCGCGCGATCGCGTGCTTCGTCCAACGAAGCGCAGTTGCCCAAGTGGGAAAACGCGGCATCCACCTCGGTGCCGCCCTCGGCCGTTACCGTCAGCAAAACGCCATATCCGCCGGTATCCATGGCCGCCGTGGAAACGTCGATCAGTACTTCCTGGTCACGATGCTGCATGTGCTACCTCCCAGTCGGTTACCTAAACGCGTGAACCACGCGTGACGTTGCGGGGAGCAGTTTTCCCACGCAAATGAATAGACCTGCAAACGCCACGCAAAGTTCATCTTACTGGCGACGCCGGACCCGCGATATGCTGAAAGCGACCAAATCGCGCATTCCGTCTCAGGAGATTCCCGTATCCCCCGCAGATTCATCGCAAGTGCGCGACATACTGCGAAAACATTCGCAAATTGTGCGAAATCCGGTGCCTGAAACGATCAAGACGCAACAAAACGCGGCAAGCCGCCAGGAAAACAGGATGGAAAACGGGGCGCGGGCCGAAGACAGCCGCGGGGACGCGCCGGATCGGATAGCGCTATCGCAGGTGGATGGCGCCCGGCTCTTCCATGCGCAGGGCAAGCTTGCCCTTTTCCGTGATGAGCCAACGCCCGTCCGGGCCGGCCGCGATGCAACGCAGGGTTTCCAGCGCCGTCGCGACGTGCGCGGGAACCTCGGTCTGCTCGGCGCCCGGCTCGCCGTTGTCGGCGACGACGCGCAACCAATGACCCAGTTCGCCCTTCTCGAAACGATGCAATGCCATGCGTGACTCTCTCTATAACCGTCTAACGATAGCATGCCGCCGCGGCGTCCCCGGAGGCGCGCGCTAGGCCAGCAGCTTCGGCACCGACGAAGCCAGCAGGGCCAGGCCCGAGACGGTCAGGAGGCCCAGCACGATGCGGCGAAACGCCAGGTCGCTGATGCCGACGTAGACGCGCGTGCCCCACAGGGTCGGCAGCAGCATCGCCGGGAGGATCATGCCGAACAGGGGCAGCATGTCTCGCGTGACCAGGCCGGTGAACACGTAGCTCGCCATCGTCACCATGAGCATGGAGAGATTGAAGTTCTGGATCACCGCGCGCTGCACGTCGCGGTCGAATCCGCGCAAGGTGCACCACAGCGTCGGAATCACGCCGGTAAAGCCGCCGATGCCGCCCATGATCCCGCCCATCGCGCCCACCACGCCGTCGGCCAGCTTGCCGCCCACGGCGATGCGCGGCAGGCGCGTCGCGAACAGCATGATCGGGCACCAGACCGCCAGCAGCCCGCCGATGAAGGTCTTGAACACCAGCGGATCCAGATGCGGCAACAGCTTCACGCCCAGCGGAATGCCAAGCAGACCGCCGGCGATGAACGGCAGCAGGCGGCCCATGGAGAATCCGCGGCGCACGCTGAACGCGGCCACCAGTTGCCCCGTCAGCGCGCCGAACACCGTCATGGCGGCGGCCAGTTTGGGATCCACCGTCCAGGCCCAGAACGACATGGCCACCATGCCGAAACCGAAGCCGGAAAGGCCTTGGACGAAACCCGCCGTCATGGCGCCCGCCACGACCAGCACATACAAAGAATCCATTGTTGCCGCAAGCCCGTTATGAACCGGGCCCTCCCCGGCGCCTGACATTCTAGGGCCAGTCGGGGCCGAACGGCGGCCGTGCATGCCGGCTTGCGCGTTTGCAGGCTCGCGGCCGGCCCGTACTGGCCGGCTCCCTTCTGCCGGCGCGCCTTACGACGGCCGCAGCACGAGCGGCCGCTTGTAGCGCGCCGCGGCGGCGGACGCGGCGACGCTCGCGCCGATCAAGCCCAGGCCCAGCGCCAGGTCGGCCGAAATGCGCTCTTGGAAGACCAGCGACGACACGATCAGCCCGATCACGGGCACGCACAGCATCGCGATCGAGGTCGCCACCGGCGGCATCTTCTGCGTCATGCCCAGCACCACGATGAAGGTCAGCGCCGTGGCCAGCGGCCCCGTGTACAGAATCACGGGCCACGCATCCGGCACGGCCAGGAATGTCGGCGCGCCATCGCGCAGCCAGGCCAGCGCGGCCAGGGGCACGGTGGCGATGGCGGTCTGCCACGGAATCATGTCCGCGCCCAGGCGGATGTGGCGGTTGCCGCGCAGCTGGATGATGTTGCAGGCCCACGCGAAGGACGCGCCCAGCAGCATCGCCAATCCGATCACGGTATGCGCCTGCCAGGGGCTGAAGGCCGGCGCGACGATGACGGCGATGCCGGCGTAGCTCAGCGCCGTCGCCAGCCATTGCGCCAGGCTCAGGCGCTCCTTCAGGACCAGCGAAGACAACGGGATCACCCAGATGGAGGTGGCGTACGCGATCACGGACGCGCGTCCGGGCGCCACGTACTGCATGGCCCACAACGCCAACGCCGTGAACGCGCCCATCTGCAGCAATGCCACGCCCGCCACCAGCGGCAACTCCTGGCGCGTGGGCAGGCGCAGGCGCCCGAGCAGGCCCAGCACCAGCACGCTGATCGCCGCGGCCGATCCGAAGCGGCTGGCGGCCAGCCAGAGCGGGCTCATGTGGGCCAGCCCCAGTTTCATCACGGGCCAATTGCCGCCCCAGATCGCCACCGCGCCCACCAATGGCAGGAACCTGCCCAACGTGCTTTGCTGACTCATTACTGCTCGATTTACCGCATGAAAATTCCGCGTTTTGGCCGACCGGCCAAACGAAGGAATAGTCTATAGGGTAAACCCCAGCATATTTCACCTCAATTTACTGCAATACCCGGCATACTCGGCACATCCGAACTGCTTATTGAAGATCCGTAGGTGACTTATGCCGGAAATCAACCTGGATGCCACTGACATCCGCATCCTGAACGAACTCCAGCGCGATGCGCGCCTGACCAACGTCGAGCTGGCGGCACGCGTCAACCTGTCGGCCTCGCCCTGCCTGGCCCGCGTCCGCCGCCTGGAGGCCGAGGGGCTGATCGACCGGCGCGTCACGCTGCTCAACGCGCGCAAGCTGGGGCTGAAGGTCAACGTGTTCATCCAGATATCGCTGGACAAGCAGCGCAAGGCCGCGCTGGACGTGTTCGAGCGCGAAATCGCCGTCCTGCCCGAGATCATGGAGTGCTATCTGATGTCGGGCGACGCCGACTACCTGATCCGCGCCCTGGTGCCGGACGTCGACGCCCTGGAGCGCCTCATCGTCGAACACATCACCCGCATCCCTGGCGTGGCCAGCATCCGTTCGAGCTTCGCCTTGAAGCAGGTGCTCTACACCACCGCGGTGCCGCTGGCCTGACGCCGGCCAACCGCGAGCGCCGCGCCGCTTGCGGGATCGTCCGGCCCAGCCCACAATGAAAGCGCCGCGCGGGCCGCTCGGCCCGCGCCGCTCCCTCCCATCGTCTAGCAAGGAGCAAACCATGCCTGAAACCGACTGGTTCCCTGGCGGCACGCTACCCGATCGTCAGGGCTACTACGAAGTGGAATTCGACACGGGTGAAATCGAAATCACGCGCTACGGCCTGTTGGGCTGGGAGCCCGAACAGGATCGCGGCCGGATCAAACGCTGGCGTGGCCTGGACCCGAACATCGAAGCCGCCGAAATGCAGCGCGAAAGCGCGGTGCGCAACAACGGCGATACGCTGATCGGCTGACCTCCGGCCCCGGGGGCCGGAATGCAAAACGCCGCGGAGGACATCCGCGGCGTTTTGCATTGCCAGGAAGGCGCGATCAAAGATCCAGCTTGGAGATCTTGGTGCCGGCCAACGACACGCCCGCCATCAGGCCGCCGTTGTTCATCACGAACCCCACGACCGGTTGCTGCGCCGTGTTCGTGTCGATGCGCCCGGTAGCGCCGACATTGACGACGGCAACCGTGGCGTCGGCGCCGATGGTCCAGCCGCTGCTGGCGCGGAACTTGGCGAGCGCATCGTCGGTCATGAACAATATCACCATGGCCTTGGACTGCGCGCCGGCCTGGAAGCCGACGGAACCCGCCGTAGTGCTGTAGTAGCCGGCGGTGGCGCCGCCTACGCGCAGCACGCCATTGCCATGCTCCGCGCCGACGATGAAGCTGCCGCTCAGCACATCGGGAAAGATCAGTATGCCCCTGGCGCGCGCGACCAGCTCCTTCGACTGGGGCGAGGCCTCGTACAGTTTGCCCAGCGTCGCATCCGCCGCGCTGTTGAGCGATTGACGCTTCTCGCTCGCCGTCGCGGAGGACTTCGGGCCTGTGGTGGTGCAGCCGACGAACAGCAAGCCAGCCGCGCCGATCGTCACGGCCACGGCGGCGCGACGCAAGACAGGAAAAGTATCAAACATGGAACTCTCCTTTTTTGTTGTCACCAGCTACCAATGTACCGGGCAAATTCGCAAGCGCAAGACCCATGATTGTGGCCAAACGCAACAAAACCCGCCCGATGCCGCCAGCTGGACGAACCCGCCGCTACAAAATGCCGTAGCGCGGCTCGCCCGTGGACTCGTCGACCGAGACGATGCCCGACAGCACCAGTTCGGCATGGCGCAACGCGATCGTCGCGTCCGCGAAGGTGACGAAGCGCGGCAGCGACCAGCGTCGCGGCGCATCTTCCCGCCCTTCCGTCCTGCAGACAGCCACTTCGATCGCGAGCACGCCGTCGCCCAGCCTGACGACCTGGCATTCCACCTGGAAGCCATCGATATCACGCCGCGGCCACGCGTTCATGCCACTCTCCGAAATGTACTCGTCCGGCCGCAATATGCCAAAAATAAATCGCCTTGCAAAGCAATGTTTTCAAGGGGTTATGACGTACTAGACAGCCTAGTGCGAGCGCATCTTGCAAGCCCCGGAAACGGCCCGGAAACGCCCGTTTTACGGGCCGACGCGCGGTTTGCGCGACAGGCGGCGGCGAAGGCCGCAGGCGCGCTTTACTCGCCGCCCGGCTGCCGTATCCACTGGGCGTCCCACAGCCCCTCGCCGCGCTCCAGCGCGTCGCCCAGCGCCTGCTTGCGGCGCTGCGCGACCGCCGCGAGCAGCGCATTGCAGACGGAGAACGCCGCGGTATAGGAATCGAAGGGCGAGGCGCCGGAGCTGCGCGCGACCAGCACGTGATGCGCCGACGCGGCGGCGGGCGCCGAAGCCGAGTCGGTGAACAGCACCACCTTGCCGCCGCGCTGGCGGAAATACTGCACCGCCCCCGCCGTGGCGACCGAATAGCGCCGGAAGGTAAAGGCCAACAGCACGTCGCTGTCGTCGATCCACAGCAGCTGGTCTTCCAGCGACAGGGCCCCCGGCGCCATCATCGGCCTGACCGCGGGCAGGCACATGTTCAGGTACAGCGCCACGTGGCTGGCCAGCGGCGCCGCCTGCCGCAAACCCAGGACGTGGACCCTGGCCTTGCGCTGCGTCAGCAGGCGCACCGCCGCCTCGAACGCCGCCACGTCGATCGACGCGAAGGTTTCCTTCAGATTGTGCTGGTCGTGCAGCAAGGCGTTGTTCAGGCAGGCCCGCGCCGACGGGGTGTCCGCGGCGACCGCGTCGGCCCGCTCGCCCGGCGACGCGAGGCGCGCCGTCACTTCGGCACGCGCCTCCATCTGGGCCTGCGCATAGCTTTCGTAGCCCAGCTTGGCCAGCAGGCGCACCACGGTGGACGCGCTGGTGCCCACCTTCTTGGCCAGGGCGGTCGCCGATTCCAGCAGGCCTTGCGGATAGCGCGCCTGCATTTCCTCGACCAGCAGGCGTTCGGTCTTGCTGAGTTTCCTGCCGTAGCCGGCGATGCGTTGGTTCAGGTTCATACGGAGGCGGATCCATGATGGCGGCCGGGGCCGGGTGCCCGCGCGGGCTGTCTTCCGGATGGGGCCTAGGTGATAACCCCAAATCTCACAACGAGCATTGCATCTTATATTTCATCCTGCAATGTTCATTGCAAAATAGACCAAACACGCCGTCACTACAAGAGACTTTCATGAAGCATCACCCCCAGGGGCCGTCCCTGACCCGCCGCAGCCTGATCGCCGCAGGCCTGGGCGCCGCCCTGTTGCCGCTGAGCGCGCGCGCGAACACCTACCCCTCGCGCCCCATCACGCTGGTCGTCCCCTTTCCGGCCGGCGGCTCGGTCGACCTGATCGGCCGGATCTACGCGGAATCGCTGGGCAAGGCGCTGGGCACTACCGTCATCATCGAAAACCGCGACGGCGCGGGCGGCGCCATCGGCAGCAAGCGCGTCGCGCGCGCCAACCCGGACGGCTACACCCTGGTCGCCTCCTCGCAGAGCTCGCACCTGGCCAACCCGCTGATGCGCAACGACCTGGGCTACGACCCGATCAAGGATTTCGTTTCGATCTCGCAGCTGTCTCGCACGCCCAATGTGCTGGTGACCAATGCCGACGTGCCCGCCGCCAACTTCGCGGAATTCGTGGCGCTGCTGAAGTCCCGTCCGGACCAGCTGCACTACGCGACCGCGGGCATCGGCAGCATGGGCCAGCTCAACGCGGAACTGCTGAAAAACACGCTGCAGCTGCAGGCCGTGCACGTGCCCTACCGCGGCGGCGCCCCGCTGATCAACGCGCTGCTGTCGAACCAGGCCCAATTCGCGCTGGACAACCTGGCGCCCTTCCTGCCCCACATCCAGGTCGGCAAGATGCGCGCGCTGGCCGTGGCGGCGCCCAAGCGGCTGGACTCCCTGCCCGACGTGCCCACCTTCGCCGAACTGGGCTACCCGGTGCTGAACTCCATGTCCTGGATCGGCCTGGCCGCGCCGGCGGGCACGCCGCCGGAGATCATCGACACGCTGCTGGCGGCCGTGCGCAGCGTCGCCACGCAGGACGGCATGCCGCGATCCCTGGAAAAAGCCGGCGCCCTGCCCCCCGAGGACCAGACGCCCCAGCAGTTCACCGCCATGATGTCCGAGCGCCTGGCGTTGTACAAAGACCTGATCGACCGCGCCGGCATCCGTCCTGAATAGGCCCGACACCCATGAACAATCCTGCTTTCGAACCCGATACCTCGCCGCTGGAAGTCCTGCCGCGCGACCTCTCCGCCTACCGCGAAGGCAACGTGGGCATTCCCTACGTGCACCGCTTCGAGTCCGGCCGCCCCGGCCCGCACGTGCTGATCAACGCCATCACGCACGGCAACGAAATCTGCGGCATGGTGGCCGCGACCCACCTGCTCGATACCGGCGTGCGGCCGAAGATCGGCACGCTGACCGTGAGCTTCGCCCACGTCGAGGCCTACGAGGCCTTCGATATCGAGCAGCCCTATGAAAACCGCCAGCTGGTGCACAACCTGAACCGTATCTGGTCGGCCGACATGCTCGACGGCCCCGAAGACAGCCCCGAGCTGCGCCGCGCCCGCGAACTGCGGCCGGTGCTCGAAGCAGCCGACTACGTGCTGGACATCCACTCCACGCGCGCGCCGGTGCAGCCGTTCTGGGTCTATACCGAGATGGACCGCAACACCGCGCTGGCCAGCGCCGTCGGCGCGCCGGAAGTCCACCTCGTGATGCCCCCGGGCATCTTCCCGGGCACGGGCGTCATGGGCTACGGCCGCCACGGCGATCCGGCGTCGGACAGCGGCGGCTCGCTGGTGGTCGAATGCGGCCAGCATTTCGCGCAGTCCGCCGCCACGCTCGCCACCGACGTGACGCTGCGTTTCCTGGCGCACCTGGGCCTGATCGATACGCCGGCCGACGCCTCGCCGCCCCCCGCGCCGCGCCGCTACCGGCTCCTGGAAGTGCACATGGTGAAGTCGGCCGACTTCACCTTCACGCGCCCGGTCATCGGCTTCGAAACCTACGCCAAGGACGAACTGATCGCCATGAACGGCACCGAAGAGATCCGCTCGCCCTGCGACGACTGCACCATCTTCATGCCCACGCGCATGCCCATCGTCGGCCGCGAGGCGGTGTACCTGACGGTGGCGGTCTGACGGCCCGGCAGGCGCCCGGCCCCGGGCGCCTGCCCCTCAAAGGTCCGGGATCAGGCGCTTGCCCAGGCTGATGACCTCATCCTCCTGGAACCCCAGCGTTTCATAGAAGCCCCGCACCGCGACATTACCCGACCGTATCAGCAGGTTGATCTTCGGGCATCCCAATTCAAGCAGCTTGCGCTCGACGGCGCGCATGAGCGCCGTCGCGTAGCCGCGCCGCTGGTGCGCCGGCGACACCGCCAGGTAATTGATCCATGCCCGATGGCCGTCGTACCCGCCCATCAGGGTCCCGACGATCGCGCCTTCCGCCTCGCCCACCAGAAACAGGTCCGGCTGCACCGTCAGCTTGCGGGCGATGTCCTTGCGCGGATCGTTCCAGGGCCGTGTCAGGCCGCAGTCGCGCCACAACTGGATGATCGCCGCTTCGTCCGTGGAATGGTAGGGCCGGATGGCGATGTCTTGAGAGCTCATGCTTCGTTCCTTCTTGAGGGAAACGAAAGCCTTGCGATACGCCTCGGCAGCGGGAAGCACGAACCAGAAAACAAAAAGCCACGAGGAGCATCGTGGCTTTCGGAAAAGGCGCTGAAGACTCAGCGCCGGGATGCGACCAGCCACTCAACGCAGGCGTCGAGCGATTCGTCGGAGAGAGGCGCCGGACAAGGGCGCGACAGGCAGTGCTTCCATGGCTGCAAGCATACAGGAGCCTCCCCGTTGCCGCCAAGCGGCCACGCCGCCTTCAGGCCGGCATGGGCGTCGGCAGCGTGCCCTCCATCACCGCCACCGCCTGCCCCGCCACCCCTGCCCATACGCCGTCGGGCCGCGGCTCGGCGTCGGCCGACAGCAGGCTGGGGCGGCCCATGTCCACGCCCTGCCCGACCCGCAGGCGCAGGGCGCCGCCGCTCAAGGCCGCGCGCAAGGCCGTGACGGCCGCCGTTGCGCTGCCGGTGGCCGGATCTTCCGTCATGCGCCCCGTGAACATGCGGGCCTGGAGGTCCGTCTGCGGCTCCGCCGCCGTGTCCGTAGTGTACGCGTAGATGGACTTCACGCCATCCAGCGGCAGCAGCGCCGCGTAGCCCTGCACATCGGGCGCGGCGCGCCGCAGCGCGTCGCGGCTGGCCAGTTGCACGACCAGGAACGCCAGGCCCACCGAGACCACTTGCGGCGGATGCGAGGACGTATCGATGTCGGCCGGCTCCAGCCCCAGCGCCCGCGCCACCGCGGCGGCGGACGCCGTGCCCCCGCGCGAGAGCGGCTGCGGCGCCCGCAGCCGCGCCCCATCCACGCCTTGCTCGCCGGACCTCAGCGCGATGCGGACCAGTCCCGCCGCCTCCTCGAATACGAAGGTTTCGGGCACCGGGCGGCCCGCCGCCTGCCATTCGCGCGCGAGCACCACCGCCGTGCCCACATTGGGATGGCCGGCGAACGGCACTTCGCGATCCGGCGTGAAGATGCGCACCCGGGCGGTATGCGCGACATCTTCGGGGGGCAGCACGAAGCTGGTTTCCGAATAATTGAATTCGCGCGCGATGCGCTGCATCTGCGCGCCATCCAGCCCTTGGGCGTCGAGCACGACCGCCAGCGGATTGCCGCCATAGGCGTCGCGGGTGAAGACATCGGCGGTGACGTAACGGTAGCGCATGGAACATCCTTTCCGGCCGCGCGGAAGTGGCGGCGACCGGCGAAGTGTGCCCCCCCGACGCCGCCGCCGCCAGACACAGAGCGACGAAATCGGAGCCGTAACAGCACGCGCCGCACCCTAGGGTAAGCCGCAATTTCCACGCCCATCCGCTGCACGTACCTTTTCGATAAATATGTTTATCGTACAAAGTCGAACCCAAGAATCGGAGCAGCACGTGGTGTAGCAAAAACCAACCCAAGGGGAAGTCGTCATGAAGCGTCGCAGTGCGTTGAAACTGATGGGGTCCGCGGCCGGCCTGGCCTTGACAGGCAGAGGCTGGGCCCAGGACGGGCCCTACCCGTCCCGAACGATCAAGATCATTGTCTCTTCCACCCCCGGAAGCGCGACCGATCTTGCCGGCAGGCTGGTAGGCGACCTGCTGTTCGCCAAGTACGGCCAGAGCGTCGTGATCGAGAACCGCGCCGGCGCGGGCGGCGTGATCGGCATGCAGGCCGCCGCCGCGTCCAAGCCGGACGGCTACACCCTCACCACCGGCGGCCTCGGCCACAATGTGCTGCCGCCAGCGACGCTGCAGGGCCTCCCGCTGGACATCCCCACGGCCTTGCGGCCCATCGCCCAGGTAGCGGAGTTCGTCAATGCGCTGGTGGTGCGCACCGACCACCCCGCCAATTCGGTGCCGGAACTGGTCGAGTACCTGCGCGCCAGCAAGCGCAAGCCGCTGTACGGCAGCAATGGCGTGGGCAGTTCGTCGCAGATGACGGCGGAGCTATTCGCCATGCGCACCGGCCTGAAGTTCGACCACGTTCCCTACAAGGGCGCGGCCGATGCGCTGGTGGGCACGGCCAACGGCGATCTCGACATCTGTTTCATGAACCTTCCGCCGACGCTGGCCATGGTGGAAGGCAAGCGCCTGAAGGCCCTGGCCGTCACCAGCGCCTACCGGGCCAGGCAACTGCCCGCCGTGCCCACCATGCAGGAGCAAGGCATGACGGACTTCGACGTGACCAGCTGGCTGGGCATGTACGCCCCCGCCAAGGTCGATCCGGCCATCATCGCCCAATTGTCCGACGTCATCGTCAAGGGGCTCGCCACGCCCGAATTCCAGGCCCGCATCATCGGCGCCGGATTCGAGCCCAAGCTGCGCAACGCCGCGGAATTCCAGGCCTTCTCGGCGGCGGAATTCAAGCGCTGGAGCGAAGTCGCCCAGCGCGCCGGCATCGTGGTCGCCTACGGCGGCAAGTAAGCCCAGGCAAAAAGGCATCGGGGACGCGCCTCGCGTCCCCGATGCCCGCCCGCGACGCCGCGACGATCAGGCGCGGGCCTCCCACACCTGCGGATTGACCATGGCTTGCGGCTTGCGCTTGCCCAGCGCGTCCAGCAGATTGGCCACGGCCAGATCGATCATGGCGCGGCGCGTCTCGTGGGTGGCGCTGCCCACGTGCGCCTGCAGCACCACGTTGGGCAGTTCGCACAAGGGGCTGGACGCCGGCAGCGGCTCCTGCTCCATCACGTCCAGGCCCGCGCCGGCGATGGTGCCCGCGCGCAGCGCGTCGACCAGCGCCGCCTCGTCCAGCACCGGGCCGCGCGCCGTATTGATGACGTAGGCGGTCCGCTTCATCAGCTCGAACTCGCGCTTGCCCACGGAATGGCGCGTCTCGGCCGAGAGCGGGATATGGACGCTGAGCACGTCCGAGGACTTGAACAGCTCGTCGCGCCCGACGTAGCTGGCCAGGCTGCCGACCGACGGATCCTCGCGGCGGTTGTGGTAAATCACTTTCATGTCGAACGCCTGGGCGGTGCGCGCCACCACCTTGCCGATGCGGCCCATGCCGAGCAGGCCCAGCGTCTTGCCGCGGATATCGGTGGTCAGCGGGAACGCGCCCTTGGTCCAGGCGCCGCTGCGCACGAACGCGTCGCCGGCCACGAGGTTGCGGGCCAGGCACAGCATCAGACCTATCGTGACGTCGGCGACCGCGCCGTCCAGCACGCCCGGCGTGTTGCAGATCAGCACCTGGCGGCGCGTGGCCGCGTCGACATCGACGTTGTCGAAGCCCACGGCGAAGTTCGAACTGACGGTAAGCGCGGGAAAGGCGTCGAGCAGCGCCTGGTCGACCCGCGTGCGCATGGTGCAGACCATGCCTGCGATCTCGGCGCGCTGCGCCGCCGGCACGACGTCGGCGGGGTTCTGCCCGACGGGCACGTCGACGATGTCGCAGACGGCGGCGACGCGCTCGCGCAGATCGGCGGGCAGCGGCGCGGACACGATGATTTTGGGTTTTTGGTTCATTACGGCTCCGTGTGGTTCAGGGTTCGATCGATTCGACGTCGGTGGCGAACACTTGTTGTTCACCGGCGCCGACGAGAGAGGAATCCGAGGGATGATCCAGGTAGCGGACGATCAGCCAGAATCCGTCCTGGGGGTTCTCTACGATTTCGGCGACCGCGCCGTCGGCCATGCGCACGCGCGCGCCGGGCTGCAGATCGACGAGGTTGAGGGATTTGTTGTCGGCCATGTCGGCGGCTCCTTTTTTTGCTGCCGCGGCTACAGTTCGAGCTGCGCGGAAGGCACCCGCAGGCGGATGCCGTCCAGCTCGGGCGTCATGATCACCTGACAGGACAGGCGGCTGGTCGCGCAGCGTTCCGGCACCACCTCCAGCAGGGCCTCCTCCGCCATGCCCGGCGGATCGAGGCGGCCGAACCAGGCCGCGTCCACCTGTACGTGGCAGGTGCCGCAGATGGCGCCCCCGCCGCACTCGGCGACGATGCCTTCCAGGCCATCTCGGCGCGCGGCTTCCATGAGCGACCAGTCGTCGGGTACGTCCAGCACCCGTTCGGCCCCGTCGGGCAATTCAAATACGGCAGAGGGCATGTCGACCACCTTTTCAAGTAAGGGATTCCGGCGTGCCGATGCGCGGCACGCCCTTGATGAATTCCACCGGGCTGTCCACGGCTTCGATCGCGGCCAGCCGGCCTTCCTGATAGCGTTCCACCAGCCATCCCTTGGCGGTGGGCAGGAGCACGTCGCGGCTGGGCTGGGCCGGATTCACCAGGCCGGCCATCTGCAGGCGGCGCCCGTGCTGCTCGGACCAGAAGGTCGGCGGCCGGGGCGCGGGCGGGTTTTTCCCGGCGATGGCGGCGGCGGCGATGCGAGCCTGGGCCAGCGCGTTCTGCACGCTTTCTATGCGCGCATGGCGCCGCAGCTCGCCACGGAAGGCGCTGGCGCAATCGCCGATGGCGTATACGTCAGGCGCGGACGTTCTGCAGCATTCGTCCACCACCACGCCGTCCAGGCAGATCAGCCCGGACGCCTCGGCCACCGCCGTTTCGGCGATCGCGCCGATCGACACCAGCACCAGGTCCGCGTCGGCCACGCCGCCATCGGCCAGATGCGCGCGCCAGCCCGCCTCCATGCGCTCCCAGCGCGCCACCGCCGCGCCGTGCCGGATCTCGATGCCGGCATCGCGATGAAAGACGCCGATGCGCGCCGCGGTCGGCTCGGACACCTTCCCGCCCATGACATTGCCGCCCTGCTCCAGCACCAGGACCTCGGCGCCCAGCTTGCGCGCCGAGCAGGCGGCCTCCAGGCCCAGGTATCCCGCGCCCAGCACCAGCAGGCGGCAACCGGGCCGCAGCGCCTCGCGCAAGCGGCGCGCATCGTCCAGGCCGCGCACCGCGTATACGCCCTCGCCCGCCACGCCCGCGATATCGCGCGCCCGCGCGCCGGTGGCCAGCACGCAATGCTCGTAGCTCACGCGACGCCCCGAACGCGTGTGCAGCACGCGCTCGGCGGTATCCAGGCGCTCCACCGGATCGCCCGCCACCATGGTCACGCGCAGCTTTTCGTAGGCGCCATCGGCGCGCAAGGCGATGCGCTCCTCGCTGGTGGCGCCCGTCAGCAGGGCCTTGGACAGCGGCGGCCGCTCATAGGGCGCGTGCGCTTCCGCGCCGAACAGCGCGACGTCGCCCTCGACGCCGGCGGCGCGCAAGGCCCAGGCGCATTCGACGCCCGCGTGGCCCGCGCCGATGATCGCCGTATGCACGTGGGTGAGGCGGGTTTGGTCTTCCATGCGATTCATGCTCCGAACTTCAAGGACACGTTGGCGCGGCCGGCGACCTGCTTCCAGCGCGCCAACTCCGCCCGGTTCAACTCGGCGAAGGCGTCCGCCGAAGACGACTTGGGCTCGAAGCCGGCGGCGCTGAGCGTCTCGCGCGACGCGGCCTGGCCCATGCCTTCCTGCAAGGCCGCGCTCAGCGTCTGAACCACGACCGGCGACAGGCCGGCAGGCCCGTACAGGCCCAGCCAGCTGGTCACGTCGAAATCCGCCACCCCCTGCTCCGCCATGGTCGGCACGTCGGGCAGCTGATTGCTGCGATAGCTGCTGGTGACCGCGAGCGCGCGGATGGAGCCCTTGCGGATCAGCCCCATCACGGGCGGCAGGTTGCTGAAGCTGAAATCCAGGTTGCCGTTCACCACGTCGATCAGCATTTCGCCGCTGCCCTTGTAGGGCACGTGCAGCAGCTCGGTGCCCGTGCGCTGCGCGAAGAACGCCGTGGTCAGGTGCACCGAGGTGCCGATGCCGTTGGAGCCGTAGTTCAGCCCATCCTTGCCGCGAGCCCGCGCCGCGGCGATCAGGTCGTCGACGCTGCGGATGGGAGAATCCGCGCGCACGATCAGCACGTTGATGAACTCGGCCATCTGCCCGATGGGCGTGAAGGCGCGCGACATGTCCAGCGGCAGCCCGGTGACCGTGGCCATGGGCAGCACCATGCCGCCCAGCCCGTTGAGCAACAGCGTATAGCCGTCGGGCGGCGCCGCCGCCACGTGCTGGCTGCCTATCATGCCGTTGGCGCCCGGGCGGTTCTCCACCACCACCGGCTGCCCGAATTTCTTGCTGAGGATCTCTCCGGCCAGCCGGCCGGCCACGTCGGTGACGCCGCCCGGCGGATAAGGCACGATCAGCCTGATGGGCTTGGACGGATAGGCCGCCTCGCCGGCCCGCGCCACGCCCGCGGATCCCATCGCGGCCGCGGCGGCGATGGCTTTCAGTACAGTACGTCTATGCATGCTGCGACTCCTGGGATGGGCGCGTCTCGCCCTCAGCGGACGGCCCCTGATCGGAAAGAAAACCATCGAACTCCGGCAGACGGGCCGGCGCCGAACGGGCCGGGCGCTAGAAGAAGATCGTGAGCGCCTTGGAAAGCAGGACGTTCTGGTCGAGGTGGATCTCGCGCGCGAGCACCTTCCAGCGCCCGTCGCGGCGGCGCAGCACGTCTTCGCGCTTGCCGACGAAGAGGCTGACCTCGGCCTGCAACCGGTTCTGGTAGATCAGGAAGCGCGATCGCACCCGCACGCGCTCTCCCCCGCCCTCGTCCGGCTCCACCCCCAGCACGCGGATATTGGTCACCAGGTGCGATACGCGCGAGGCCGGCTCCTCGGCCCAATGGATGCCCGTCCGGATCTGGGCGACCCGCTGGCGCAGCGTATCGATGCCCTCGTCGAACCACGCGGCGTCGCGCGGGCCCGAATACTCCTGCGCCATGGCGTCCCGGCGCACGTTGCGCGTGAGCGGCATGCGGTAGCTGATGTCCTCGTCCAGCAGTTCCAGCCAGGCGTCGAACTCGCGGTGGTCCAGCAGGTCGGCCTCGTAGTGCAGGAAGCGCTGCACCTGCCACCAGACCTGCATATCGTCGATGCTGGCATCCTGCGCCGCGGCCGGCGCGTTGTCGGTGGGCGCGTTCATGCCGCCTTCTCCTGGGCGCGCGCGGCGCCGGCCATCAGCTCGTCCCAGGACAAGCCGTTCATGAATTGCGCCCAGCGGCGGTAATAGATGCGGGCGTTTTCCTCGGTGTATTCGCCGTTGACGGCACAACCGGGAATCTCGGGCACCGGCTCGGCGTGCCCCACGCCCATCTGGTAGTTGAAATAGAGTTCGCGCGACATCGTGCCCATGCTGGCCTCGGTGGCGCCGGTCCAGTTCTCCATGTCGTCGGATTCGGTCATGCCGCCCGGGCCGGAATAGCGCAGGAAGTAATGGCGCGCCGCTTCCTTGACGGCTTCCGGCGCGTCCTTGTCCACCAGGTACATGCGCCACATTTCCATCTCGGTCGGGCTGATCGGGTGGAACACCGCCAGGGTGCGGGGCTGGCGCCCGTGGAAGGACATGTTCGGGAAAATCGTGCCCACGCTGGTCTGCACGCGCATGGCCGAACCCAGCGTGCGTTCGCGCCGCTCATGCACTTCGCGGTAGTAGGCCTCCACTTCCGGATAACGCGCATACTGCGGCGCGTAAGGCCCTTCCTCGTAGAACGGCAAGCGGCCCAGCAGCCCGTGGCCCAGCTCCGGGAAACAGATGGCCGAGCGCGTGGCCGAGGGATCGCGCCGCCCCCTGCCCCCGCCCGGCCCGATGCCGACGATGTCGACGGAGCGGTGGCTGATGTCGTGGTACAGGTCGCCGATGAAGTTCTCGGGCGCGAATTTCCAGTTGCACTTGACCCGCCACTTCTGCACGCCGCCGATGACTTCCGAGCCGCCCGCGCTGCCATCGCGATGGTCGAGCGCCGCGTCCAGGTACAGGCGCATATTGCCCAGGTAGTCCAGGAACGGCGGCGCGTCCGGGTCCCAGGTCGCCCACACCGCGCCCTTGTAGTTGACCACCTGCGCCACGGTCTTCAGGCCCCACTGCTTCTTGTCCAGCTCGCCCTTGTAATGCGTGGCGTGGCCCGGCACGCCGACCAGTTCGCCCGGCCGCTCCACCAGCTTGCCGTCGGTGGAGAAGCTCCAGCCGTGATACGGACAGGTGAAGGTCCTGTTATTGCCGTGATCGTAGCGGCACAGCTTCATGCCGCGGTGCGCGCAGCTATTGAGCATGACCTGGATCTGGCCCTGCCGGTCGCGCGTCAGGATCACCGATTCGGTGCCCATCCGGGAGACGAAGTAGTCGTCCGGATTGGGCACCAGGCTCTCGTGCCCCACGAACAGCCAGGCGCGCGAAAACACCCGCTGCAGTTCCTGCTGGAAGATCTCGTCGTCGACGAAGATGGAACGGCTGATCAGCCCTTCATCCGCGCGCACCAGTTCGTCTATCGATTTACGCCCCATCGCCACTTCCCCTTGGAGATTGCCCGCAATCGGAGGGCTACGGCTTTTCCGCCGTGGCTGCCGCCGTGCGCAGTCGTGCTTCCGTGTTGTCGACGTGCGTGCGCGCCTGCTGCCTCGCAAGCTCCACATCGCCTTTCTCTATGGCGGCGAACAGCGCCTCGTGCTCCTTTTGCGCCTGCGCGCCGCGGCCGGCGATCTTGGCCGACCGCGAGCGCGAAACGCGCAGGTTCTTCTTGAGCAGCACCGCCAGGAAATCGAAGAAATTCAGGTAGTGTTCGTTGCGGGTCGCGCGCGCCACGCAACGATGGAACTCCATGTCGGCGTCCACGCCGACCGCCACGTCGCCGGTGGCGATGGCATCGCCCATCTTGCGCAAGGCCTGGCGCATGGCGGCCAGGTCTTCCTCGCTGCGCCGCTGCGCCGCGAGCTGCGCGGCCTCGATCTCGAAGCCCCGGCGCAGTTCGACGATGCGCAGCACCTGGTCGGCATCGCCGATATCGGCCGCCTGCATCCGCAACACCGAAGGCCGCGCCGTCTGCATGACGGTCAGGCCGCGCCCCTGCTTGCTTTGCACGATGCCGTCGCCCTTCAGGCGCGACACCGCCTCACGCAGCACGGTGCGCGAAACGCCCATGCGGGTGGCGATGATCTGTTCGGGCGGCAGCACTTCGCCGACCCGGTAATCTCCGCTGGTAATCTCTTCCAGCAGCATTTCGGTGACGCGGTCGGTCAGGTTAGGTTCCGCCTGGACGGGCGCGACCGGGTCTTTTTTCAACAGGGATCGAGAAGCTGAAGTAGGCATAAGGAAGTTTCTGTCCGAAAACGTTCATCATTGCCAGCCCGCGTTGCCTCGGCTGTGTGCGCCGAGGCGCGAGGCGTCGGCGTTGAAAATATGATAATCGTATAAAAAATATGACGGATACTAGGGAAAGCGCGGATGCCTGGCCGCGGATGCAGGCCGGAAAGCCGCTAGACTACGCCAGCCCGCCGCAATCCGATTCCCCCATCACGCCGCGGGTTGCGCACCACAGGAACCCGCCATGGCCAGCAGCCCGCGCACCTATTTCCTGAACCGCCTGCCGCCCGGCGAGCTTGCGCGCATCCTGCTCGGCCGCGAACGGTTCTTCCTGGAAAACGTCGGCGACATAGCCGCAACCGTGGCGGCGATCGAAGCGCATTGCCGGGAGCATGGCCTGACGACTCAGGTGCGCAAGCGGCCCGACAACCCTGGCCTGTCGGGCTGGGACGCGCTGCTCCTCGTCCCTTCCTGGATGGGTTTGCTCGCAGCCGCGGCCCTTTCCGTCCTCGGCCTGGGCGGGCGACGCACGGATCTGGTCATCACCCAACGCAGCAACAGCCTGCTCGAAATCCGCCATTGCGCCCGCGGCGTTGCCCCTTGACCCAACGCATCCCGCAGCCTGTGCCAGGCCGTTAAACTATCCCATATATGGGGATAACCGACATGAAAGACAGTGCCGCGCGCGCAGGTGAAATCACGCTCGACGATGCAGTGCGCCTCGCGCAAACCTGGGCCGCCGCCCATCACGCGGATGCGGGCCGAAGCCGGAATTTCGCCGTCCAATGGCATCAGGACACCCCCGTCGCCGATAGGCGCGGCGATGCCTTGCTCCGGGACCTGGAGTTCTTTTTCCAGGCGGCCTCGAAGGATGCCGCCTACTGGCAATCGGTCGGCGATTTCTCCGAAGAAGCCACCGGCGTCTGGGGCATGCAGGCGCTCAAGGCGCTGGCCGGCCTGAATGCCGTGGGCCTGCTGGCGGCCGCGATTCTCCTGGCCGCGCGCGGCGGCTCGGCCTACACCGCCGGCGCGATCGGCGCCTGTGCGCTATTCCTGGCCGGCGTGATCCTGGCCTATCCCGCGCTCAGGCTCACCCGCCTGTCCCGCGCCCGCGCGAACGCGGCAGCCGCATCCCACAGCCGGGAAGCCGGCAGCGCATGGACGTGGGAGCAGCTTCGATCGGCAAACGACGCGAACCCCAATGTGGGGCGCAAGGAAAGAAAGCTGGCCTTCCGGCTGGCCGCGATCATGGCCGCCACCGCGACGGCGGGATGCGCCGTGCTCGTCACGACGGTGTGGCTCTAGCGGCGCGCCGCCGCCATGCCCGGCAGGCCGTCCGGCGGCGCCGGCCATGTTTCTACCCAACAGCACCGGTGGTCGTATCCCGGAACGGCCACGATCTCCGGCTTTCGGTCGGCGGGGAAATGCGCGGCATACGAGGCCGCGATGTCCGGCGGCATGACGCGGTCCTTGGCGCCCACGTAATGCCGCTGCGGCACCGTCGACAGCGCGCGCCATGCGTCGGCCGGATTCAGCGAGCCCGACAAGGGACTCACGCCCAGCGCCGAGGTCCAGGCCCGAGTGTCCAGATTGCCGGCCACGGTGACCAGGCGCGCCACGTCGCGACGCCGCGCGGCAAGCAGCGCGGCCACCGCGCCGCCGCCCGAATAGCCCACCAGTTCAAGGCGCTCGGCCCCGTAGCGGGCCTTCAATTGATCCAGCGCCCTGTCGCTCGCGTCGATGACCTCGGGCGCGAAACGCCCCGCGGTCCAATAATGCGCCGCGCACTGGCGGCGGCTCTGTCCTTCGACGTACTGGCAGGGCCTGGCCAGATAGACCGCCTGGCCCCGCGTGTCGGCGATGGCCAGCCGCAACGCCAGGGGATTGCGCGGCGTCGGATCGAACGACGGCGTGCCGCCATCCACCCACGCCGCGCCGTCTCCTTCGATATAGACCGTCAATGCGCCAACCTGGGCCAGCCCCGCCGGCGCGAAGGCCGCGAGCACGAACGCGCCCGCATCCAGTTCCAGGCGTTGCCAGCCCGCCTGCTGCGCCACCGCCGCGGCGGCCTGGCGGCGCTCCTGCACGGACGTGCTCGCGCAGCCCGACAGCAGAAGGCAGCCCAGCGCGAACGCGGACAGCAGCGGTTTCATCGCATCAGAACGCCCAACGCAGATTGATCGACGCCGTCTGGGCCGCCAGGCCGCTGCGGGCCTCTACGTCGTAGCGCGCCGTGATCTGCGTGTTTTCCGCGGCCTGGAAGTCGACGCCCAGTCCCACGCGGCCGATCCAGCGTCCCGGTTCCATGCCCGGCGTCTGGAAGGCGGCGCCGCCGCCCACGTAGCTGGCCGCGATGCTGTTGCCTTCACCCAGCATGTCGTAGCCCACGCCCAGGCTGGCGACCAGCGCGGCGCGGTCCGTCAGCCGGTGCTGCAGCTGGCCTTCGACCATGGTGATCAATTGCTCGCTGGTCTGCGAACCGACGCGCAGGTCCAGCGCGCCGGCGCCGCTTTCCTTATACGACTCGCTGTGGATGCGGAAGTAGTCCGCGCGCAGCGACGGGGTGAAGCTGGTGGCATCGCTCAGCTGGAATCCGCGTCCGATCGCCGCGCCCAGGTGGGCGGTCGTGCTGTCGAAATCCGACTTCGCGACACGATCGATTCCGCCGAAGCGCATGGAACGCCGGCCGTTGTTGCCGTTCAGGCCCACGTCCGCCTGCCAGCTGACCCACGCATTCGACCAGGCGCTCAGGGCGTGGCTGCCATAGGCCATAAGCTGGTAGGCATCGATGTCGGCGCTATTGGTGTCCGCCGTGGACTTGCCCTTGACGTCGGATCTCGCATAGGAGAAAGCCATCCCCAGGCGACTGGCTTCGCCTACCTTCGCATCGGCGCCGAGCACGAAACCATAGGTGTCCGCGCGATAGCCGGCCACGCCATTGCGGTTGTCCTGATCCGCGTACGAGGCCAGCGGCTTGAACCACAGGTGCTTGTCGGCCAGGAACTCCTCGCCCGACGACAGGCCGGTCAGGCTGTTCTGGCGGGCCTGGATCACGCGGCTCACGCCTTGCATTCCGTTGACCGACACCTGGTTCAGGCTGGCGCTCATGAGCGGCAGCGTCTGGGCGACGGCATCCGCCACCTGCTGCGGGTTCGCCAGCCTGCCGAACGCGCCCACCACGTCGGCCATGTCGCCGGTGTTGCCGGTGTTCGCCAGCAGGCCGTCGAGCACGCGCGCCGCGCCCATGCCCTGGCCGAAGCCCTGCGCCGAGACGCGGTTGGAAACCGCGCGGCTGGGGGCCGGGGCGGGCGGCGTCTCGACGGACGGCGTATCCGGCTTGACGGGCGGCCTGACGATCACGTCGGGGCCGTTGCCTTCGTCCAGGACCGCGCGCAGGTCGACGGTGCCGTCGGCATTGACGACCGTCTTGAAATTGAACAGTTCGCTGTTGTCCTTCGTGACGAAGGTGTCGTTGGTCGCTTCCAGCGTCGTGGCCGAGATCACCGAGGTCAGCACCTTCTGGTTGGCCAGCGCATCGCCCCGGACCACGTCGACGTAGAGGCCGGTGCCCTGCTCGAAGCTGGCCCTGCCCAGCACCGACAGACGGCCATAGATCGGCGTGCCGACAACGCTCGACACGCCCACCGCCAGGCTGGCGTCGCGCGACTGCACGTAGTCGCCCACGACGGTCGTCACGGCGCCCGGTTGTACGTAAACCTGGCCTTGGTTGCTGAAGGGCCTGGCGCGGCTTTCGAACAGGTAGTACTGCGAATTCAGGCGGGCGCCCGAGGCCACGGTGAAGCTGTCCACGGCGAAGCTGTTCTCGGCCGTGAACTGCCCGTTGACCACGACCGAGCTGCCCGCGCCGCCCGAAACGTGGCCGGTCACGCGGCTCGTGTTGCCTTCCAGGCGCAGCTGCGCCGAGCCCAGCTTGACATTGCCGTCGATGAGGCCGTAGTTGCCGATGCCGCGGGTGATGGCGCCTTCGTTGACGATCGCGTCGGTCGAGGGAAACGGCGCGGCCACGAAGCCCAGCAAGGGAATCGCCTGGATGGTGCCGCGGTTGATGACCTCGCCGATCGTGCCTGTGGCCGAGTTGGTGAGGGCGCCCGTGTTCCCCTTGAGAGTGCCGTCGTTCACCAGCTCGCCGATGAGGCCCTCGTTGAGGATCGCCCCCGTCCTGCCGTCCATTACATTGCGGTTGGTCACGGTAACGACAACGCCGCTGGGAAGATTGTGGAGGGCGTTTCCTCCCCAGCTCGATATCGTCCCATCGTTCTCCAGGTTGCGGATCTGGCCAAAGTTCCCGATGGCGTAGCTCGGATAGCTGTTGGTGCGGATGATGCCGCTGTTGTTCAGTTGGATGATCTCGCCATCGTTCCTGACCGCGTACGTGCCCTGGGCGGTAATCTGGCTGGTGTTGTTCAGCAGGGCCATCGACGCGCCCAGGTTATTGTGAACCGCGGATCCGGCCGGACCGCCTTCGATGGTCCCATAGTTGTTCAACTGGGTACCGATGGCGAGGCTGTTGTCGACCGTATCGAACGAACCGGGCGCAAGCGTGCCATGGTTGAAGATTTGGACATTGGAGCCCTGAACCAGCACCGTGGTGCCCAGGATCGGCTGGATCTTGCCGGTCTCGGTCACGGTGAGCGTCGAATTGCTGGACAGATCGCATTGGGAATTCTGCGTATCCGACACCGTCGTGTTCGGGTCCCCACAGAGCGATGCGGCGGCGGCCGGTGCCGCGGCCAATCCATGTAGCGCGGCCGCCACGGCCGAGGCCAGGATGGCGCCCGAACGGGCGCGAGGCAGCGGCCGGAAGGCGGCCGCGAGAGGGGAATGGGGTCGTGCTTTGTTTCGGGTGCTGCGTGCCATGCGGTTGCTCCGGTTCTCGGCGTGGCCGGCTGAACGACGTACTGCGCCCGCCGGGTAGCGCGCGAATCCTTCAACCGGAATAACAATTTGTAAATAGTATTTTTAATTATGCCGGTTTCTATCGAATTGAAACTGAGCAAACCTGAGCGGCGACCCGGCTGCACCCGGGTAGCGGGAGGCCGGTCAGAAGACGGGGCGGTAGGACAGGCTGAGCCGGAATGTCACCGGTTCGTCGCCGCCCATGCGGGTGAGGTCCACGGACCCATCCAGTCGCGCGGCGATC
Organism: Achromobacter denitrificans NBRC 15125; assembly: GCF_001571365.1. Taxonomy (GTDB): domain Bacteria; phylum Pseudomonadota; class Gammaproteobacteria; order Burkholderiales; family Burkholderiaceae_B; genus Achromobacter; species Achromobacter denitrificans. Next base: position 139,364 of record NZ_BCTQ01000005.1, read on the forward strand.
TGGCGCACCAGGTACAGGCCCAGGCCGGCTCCCGGCCGCAGCCGGGCGTTCTGGCCCCGATAGTATTTCTGGAACAGGCGTTCCCGCTCCGGCTCGGGAATGCGGGCGCCGGCGTTGGACACCTCGATGCGCACCGCGCCCTCCCGCTCGCGGACCGCGACCCGGATCTCGTCGTCGGTCGACGAATGGCGATCCGCGTTGGCCAGCAGATTGCGCAAGGCGATGCGCAACAGGCCGGCATCGCTGCGCATGGGCTGCACGCCGGGATCGATCTCGCAATGGATGCGCCCGGGCGGGAAGGCCTGTTCCAGGTCGGCGAGCATGGCGCGCAGATCGCAGGAGTCCTCCTGCGGTTCGCTCCTCAACTCCCGGACGCGGTCTTCCGTCAGGTACTCGTCCACCAGCGCCAGCAGGCGCAACGACGCGTCCCGGATGTTGTCGCAACGGATCTGGTTCCGCTCCAGCGGCGCGCTCTGCAGATTGCGGTTCAATTGCTGGGCGGAGGTTCCGATGATCGCCAGCGGAGTGCGGAACTCGTGCGACACCATGGCCACGAAATCGCGCTGCTCGGCCATGATCTGGCGTTCGGCTTCCAGCGCCTGGCGCAATTCATCCTCGACGCGTTCCCGGCGCCGGATTTCGCCCGACAGGTCGGCGGTGCGCTCGGCCACCTCGACCGCCAGGCGCTCGCTGTGCTGGCGGGCCAGGTCGGCCGCCAGATTGGCCTGCCGAAGCTCGCGCGCGCGCCGCTGGCGCTCGTGGCGGCCGATGACGATGAAGCTGAGCAGCAGCATGTGCACCATGGTGCCCAGCAGCGTGGCATGCTCGGTGAACGCATTGACGGGCAGGACGCGCAGATTGCGCAGGAAACCGATCACCACGCCCACGTAGAACACGCCGAACACCGGCAGGAAATACCGGGCCGGCCGCCATCCGCGCCACAGCAGGTAGGCCCCCAGGCCCGACAGGATGGGAATCAGCGCCAGCGCCGTCATCTGCACCGGCTGCATGCCCATGCCGTAATGGCCGGACAGGATCAGCGCCGCGCAGACGGCCGCGATGCCCAGGCATACCCGGTTCATCCATTTCGCCAGCCGCGGATAGCAGCGGGCGAGTTCCAGCTGGCGCAGCGCCACCGCCTGGGCGATGGGCAGCGCGGCGGCCATGCCGACGCCCAGGAGGCGGTCGCTCCAGGCCACCGACAGGCCGCTGAGCTGCTGGACCAGCCCCGCCGAGAACACCTCGTTGAACACGCAGCTGCCGATATAGGCGAGGAACAGCCCGCTCATCGGCGCGCGCGTTCCCAGCCAGAAGATGGCATGCAAGCCGATGAGCAGCAGGTAGAAGCCGGCATACAGCCCGAACAGCAGGCCTTCCCGGCGCGAGCGGTTATCGAAGGCCGAGCGCTGCCAGACCTCCAGCCGGCTCATCATCGCGTTCTTGCTCTGCAGCCGCAGGAGCACTACTTGCTGACCGGCGGTATCGGGCGTGAAAAAAAAGGTCGGGCTGCGGAAATCCACGGGCCAGTCCTCCCGGTCGACGTCCTCGCCGCTGTGTCCCAGCAGCTTCCAGGAACCGTCGGGCCGCCGCTGGTAGGCGCGCGCGTCGTCGAGCAATGCGTTGCCCAGGCGCAGCATCCAGCCTTCGGGCAGCGGCTCCTCGACGTCCAGCGTCAGGCGCAGCCAGATGGTGGCGGGCGTGAAACCGGCGTTCAGGTTGCCCGGCATCGCCGCCCACGCTTGCGCCGCGTCGGCCTGGGCGGCGTCCAGCGTGCCCTCCCGGTCTTCCAGGCGCTCCAGATAACCGGCAGTATCATGCACGGGAGATTGCGCATCCAGACGCAGCACGGCCGCCGCCGCCGGCAGGCTCGCCCCCATCGCGATGGCGACGAGCAGGCGCAAGGCGAGCCGCCGAAGTAGGGAATCGAAGCAACGGTGCTGTTTCATCAGGCCGAACAGGGAGGGGAAATTGATGTTGGGCGTGATTGTGCTTGAAGACGAGCCAGTGCTACGGCAGGAACTGGCGGACTTTCTGGCCGATTTAGGCTATTCGCCGCTGTGCCTGGCGAGCCTGGAAGAGTTCGAACGAGGGTTCGACCCCGTCCATCACCGCCTCGCCATCATCGACATCGGCCTGCCGGACGGCTGCGGCCTGGAATTGATACGGCGGCTGCGCGAGGCCGGCGAACCCGTCGGCATCATCGTCTTCAGCGCCCGCAACACCAGCGCCGACCAGGTCCGCGGACTGGAACTTGGCGCCGACCACTACCTGGGCAAAGGCTCGGACCTCGACGTGCTGGCCGCGACCCTGGCGTCCCTGGCGCGGCGGCTGGACCTGCGCCGCATCCCGGTATCTCCGCCGCCCGACTGCTGGCGGCTCGAAATGGGGCCGCGCGTCCTGCGCATCCCGGGCGCGCCGACCGTGCCCCTGTCGCAGCAAGACGCCATCGTCCTGTCGTGTCTCATGGCCCGCGCGGGGGAAAACGTGGCGCGCGCGGAGATCATCCAGGCCTTGGGCGAAGACTACCTGCACTACGACCAGCGCCGGCTGGACACCCAGATGTCGCGGCTGCGCCGCCGGATCGGATCGCTCAGCGGCCAGGCCTTGCCGGTGAAGACCGTGCGCAACAGCGGCTTCTGCTTCTACGCGGCCGCCGAAGTCGCGAAATAAGGGCCGGCGGACGCCTCCCTCCTTCCCTCGCCCGGCGCGGACCGGTCAAAGATCCATCACCATCTCGTGCCAGGCCATGCCCCCGTGGTCGGACGCCGACGGGCGTACATAGCGGTACCCCAGGCGGGCATACAGCTCCACGTGGCGCTCCTTGCACATCAAATGGATGGTTTGCTTGCCCAGGCCGCGCATGCGCTCGACGAACGTGCGCATCAACACGCTCGCGTAGCCGCGGCCCTGAAAGGCCGGATCGATCACCACCGACATGATCACGACGTTGGGCGCGGCCGCGTCATGGCCGACCAGCTCCTTGAACGCGTCGTCGGCCATCGCCACCTCATGGGCGCAGCCGCTGTTGATGAACCCAATGACGGCCCTCTCCCGCTCCATGACCAGGAACCCTTCGGGATATTCGCGTATGCGCTTCGCGATCTTGGCCAGGGTGGCGGCTTCGTCCCCCTCGTAGGCACCGATCTCGATCGCATAGCAGCGATCGGCGTCTGCAGGGGTGGCGGGGCGGAAGGTCAGGGAGTCGGACATCGTATTGCGGCTCTGCGGCGTGAGGGCGAAAAAAGCGGGTCCGTAATGCTAGCCGCTCCAGCACGATGCCGTCATTCGCCCTCGGATGAATTCACCCCGTATCCGCCGCCACCGGGAGCTTCGGCGCGCCGTCCGACCCGCCCTGCCGTATCGATGCCTAGACGCAACACTATTTCAGTGCTTATCGCAACATTTCATACCGCTCGGCCGAACGCCTGCTTTTGGGGGATACCCCAAGACTCGGCGGCCTCCGAAAGAAGGAGCGTGGCCAGCCCGCCGGCCGAGCGGTGCTTCCGCGAACCCCGGATCCGGACCAGGCCGCGGCCACCCCGGCTGGCGCGCGCGTGCGCCGGATTCCGCGCCGCTGCCATAGCCCTCACGATGGATGCTGCTCATCCGAATGCCGGTGCTACAGATGAAAGCTCCAAGCGAACACACGCCGCCCAACGCCCGCCACCCGCGGGCGAGCCGCCGGCCCAGGAGGAATACATCATGGCTACCAGTACCCGCCTCGCGGACGTCATCGTCAAACTGCCGGACCGATCGACCTGCCGCGTGCAGCGGCGGCTGGTCATCAAGCGCAGCACCACCGCGCCGCCGGAACCGGAGTACATCTGCTCCCTGCCCACCGGCGAGCCGGTGACCTGGCTGCGCGACGGCAAATACCGCCTTCCGGACGGCACGGTCGCCGTGGCGGTGGCTCATCGCCCCCCGAGCAAATGACGCGCTACGGCCGCGCCGCTGCCCTACTCTTCCTCGCCATACCCAAACGGCCAGCGGCGCTTGTTCGGTTCGGGGGTGGACGTCTTACAGCTCATGGTTGTCTCCGGCAGTCTATGTCCCCGAATCCTAGCCCGGCATTCGTAACAGCAATGTAAGCGTTCGCAATGAACCCTCAGCGAGGGGATTTCCGCCATCGATATGGCGTTTGCGCCGGAGCGCCTCAAGCGTGCTCGCGGAAAAGAGCCAGCGGCACACTACTTGCTAACTCTCTTGCGTGCAGCAGCGCTGCGCACCCCTCCTCACATGCCGGCCAGGCATCGAGGGCTTGCGGGGGACCCTTACCATCCTTGAGCGCTGCGGCATCGCCGCGACGAACCGTCGCACACTCCTTTGGCGCCCGGCTTTCCCGGGCGCTTTTTTTCCATCGCGGCGCGGTCGCCATTGCCTCATCCGCAACCACATTTCGTGGAGTAACAACGCTGGACACGCGAGGGAGCGGCGATCATCTTCTGGACTAGGGCATTTTCTACCAGAGGAGGCAAAAATGGATGAGCTCATCCACCGAGCTGGTCAGGAAGCTGCAAGACACGGAGTCCCGCTTTCGGCGTGTCCGTTCATGCAGGCAGCCAACATGCCCGCCCACACGGGCGAGTCCCCGCACAAATGGCGAGTCAAATTGGCATCGTGGGAAGCGGGTTGGCGTGAAGGCAGCGACGCCCGACTGGCCGACTTGAAAAGACGGCATCTTCAACGGCTATCCGATTAGCCGGAACGCCAGGAAGCGCATCTGACGAACCTTGCCTCATGAACCCCGCGGCTTCGCGTCATGAACGACGTGAACCGCAGGGCCTCAAGCACCGCACACTTCGGCACTGCTCGTCACCCCCGTCTAGCGCATCGACTCAAACGCATTAACTTCACGCGCCTGGAAACGAAAAGGCCGCCAGTGATTTCTCACTGGCGGCCTTTGGCGTTGCGGGTCGGGATGGCGGGCGTCGAACCCGCGCCCCCCTTGCGCCCCATGCACAGGAAGCAGGGCATGGATGCGCCAGGCCGCGTCGCGACGGTGCGAGAGCGCGATACCATGACGCGTTCCTACTTGCCGCTTGCCGTTCCATGTTCCGCCTTGCCGTCCGCGTCCTGCTCATACTCGTCATTGCCGGCGCAGCATTGCTGCTGCTGCGCGGCAACGGCGGCCCACAGCTGATCCATAGAGAAGACTCGCAGTTCGGCAAATTGCTCGTGTTCGAGGAAAACGGCGAACGCTGCATGAACTTCAACTCCATGCATGACGTCGGCCGCCAGACCTGCATGAGTCTGGAGCATCCCGAGCGGCTGGTGTTTTCGTACACCCGCATGATGATGACCGCGCTCTATGTCAATCCCAAACCGCGGAACATTCTGATCGTCGGCCTGGGCGGCGCCACGCTGCAGAAAACCCTGGCCTCGCTGCTGCCCGACGCCATCATCGATACCGTGGAGATCGATCCCGCCGTAGGCCATGTCGCCGGACGCCATTTCGGCTACCGGCAAAGTCCCACGCAACGCCTCTTCCTGGAAGATGGCCGCGCCTACATCGAACGCGCCCATCGCGAAGGCCTGCGGTACGACATCGTGATGCTGGACGCGTTCGACGTCGACTACATCCCCGAACACCTAATGACGCTGGAGTTCCTGCAACACGTGCGCGGCATTCTCGCGCCGGGCGGCGTGGCGGTGGCGAACACCTTCACCGAAAGCCAGCTTTACGAACGCGAATCGGCGACTTATGCCGCGGTGTTCGGAGCGTTCTTCAATCTGCAAACAGGCAACCGGGTGGTCATGGCGGTCAATGGCGAGCTGCCCGGTCGCGATGAGCTGGCGCGCAATGCCGCGGCGCTGGACGCCAGCCTCGGGCCTTTGGGCGTGGATTTCAAGAAGGCCCTGAGCATGTTTGCGCGCAGGGAAAAGGCCGCGAGCGAAGCGCCCGTGTTGCGCGATTGAGCGACGCCGGCCAGGCTGCGGCCTATCGGCCGCCGGCTCATTTCACCGCCGAGTTGCCCCCGTCCGCGTAAAGCGCGGACCCCGTGACGAAACTCGCCATCGGGCTCGCCAGGAACAGCGCGGCCGAAGCGATTTCATCGGCGCGCGCGATTCTCTTCATGGCGTGCAGATTCGCGGCCCAGTCTTTCTGTTCCTGGTTCCCAGCCATGTCGGTGTCCACTCCGCCGGGCAAGAGCGCATTGGCCCGGATACCCTGCGCGCCGTAGTCTGCCGTGATGCCCTTGACCAATCCCATCAGCGCGGCTTTCGACGTCCCGTATGCGGCCATTCCGGGCAAACCCACGCTCGTCCCCACAAAGCTGGATACGAAGACCAACGCGCCGCCGCCCCGCTCCAACATGGCCGGGATTTGATGGCGCGCCCCCAGGAACGCCGCGGTGAGATTGACGCTCAACGTGCGCTCCCATTCATCCAAGCCGACTTCCGCGAGTGGCTTGATGGGGCCAGCCGTGCCGGCATTGTTCACTGCGATATCCAGGCCACCAAACTCACGCTGAGCATCCTGCACCGCTTGCCTGTGGGTTTCAGGCTGCGCGACATCTCCCGCCGACACGCAGGCGCGCCCGCCCGCGCCTCTGATCTCGTCCGCCACCCGCTCCAGCAGATCGCGGCGTCTCGCGGTCAGCACCAGCGCCGCGCCCTCGGCTGCCAGGCGCAACGCCACCGCGCGTCCGATGCCCGAGGACGCACCGGTCACCAAAGCCACTTTTCCAGCAAGAGATAAAGACATCGGCGCCAGCTCCAGACATGAATGATGCCTGCATCCTACGAACGCCGATGCGCCTTGTCCTCCCGTTTATTGCTGCCTGCTTGCGGACGCCCCCGGCCTCTAGCGCGATCGCGCGCAACTCCAGTAAGGGCACCCCGATCGACCGATGATGGCCGACGCCAGTTCACCCGGCCGTCGGAGTATCCCCTGCATGGCGTTCGCCTGCGCCTGCAACGGCGCTGAATCAGTCCGGAATTTCCTGCCCCCATCCACCAGGAATTTCATCAAGAGGCGCGTCTGCAAGGCCTTCTCCACCTCAAGTTCGACGGGCTGTTCCTGAAAGAGCGCGGCATAGATCCCAGTCTGCATCGCGCAGTATTGCTCTGCCCCGGCCAATGCCTTGCGCGCCGCCGCATCCGGGTACAGCTGCTGCAGCTCGACGGTTTGCGCCAGGCAATCTTGATACCGCCGCGGCATGAACGTCGCCAGCAGGGCCTGCTCCCGGTCGCCAGGCTTTATGCACCGGCGCAGGTCGGGCGCCGCGGATCCGCCTTGCGCCGCCTCGAACAACGCGCGGTCGACGCACGCATCGAGAATCAGCGCGCTCGCGGGCGCTTTGGCGGACTGCAGCAATCCCATCTTCCCCAGCGTATGCTCAAAGCGCGCAGCGGCGATCTGCTGCTGCATGTCGCGATCATGATTATCAAGCGTCACCACGGCCAATGCCGCGGCGCCGATCATGCCAGCGCCGGCCAATACCGCCGCTGCCGCCACGGGCCGCAAACGTTCGGCGCACAGCGCAAGGCCCGCGAGCAGCGCCCCCGCAAGCAAACCGCCCAGGTGCGCCGCATTGTCGACGTCGAACGCGAAGCCCGCGCCGAAGGTCAGTGCCAGGCTCAACAGCAGATTGCCGGGAGGAATATGGGGCCGCCCCATCCGCCGGTCATGCAAACCATAAACAATCGCCGCCCCGAAAATTCCCAGGATCGCGCCCGACGCCCCGCAACTGAGGAAAAATTCATCCCGATGCCATAGCGCCGTGACCAGGCTGCCGCACAGGCCCGACAGCAAATACACGCCCAGGAACACCCAGGAACGCATGCGTGCTTCAAGAATGATCCCCAGTGACCACAACGCCAGCATGTTGATCGCCAGATGCAGAAAGCCGACATGCAGGAACATGCTGGTGAACAGGCGCCAATACTCGCCGGACAAGGTCAACGCCGGTACGTTTCCACCCCAGTCGATCAAGAACGAGGTTTGGCTCAGGCTCTCGAATGCTCGTGTATCCAGGTAACCGGCCACGAGGTACACCGCAATATTGGAAACGATCAGCAAAAGCGTGATTTTGCCGGCGAGTATTTTCTTAATTGGCGACGTGCGTTGGAATAGAGCCATCGGGCTGCCGGATCAATGAAATGGAGTTCATCTTAACCAAGCCATGCGCCCGGCTCCACGATCTCAAGATCGCGCCGCGTTGCGCAGGCGCATTGGCCAAGCAAAAATGAAAAGGCCGTCAGTGATTTCTCACTGACGGCCTTTGGAACTGCTGGTCGGGACGGCGGGATTCGAACTCGCGACCCCTTGCACCCCATGCAAGTGCGCTACCAGGCTGCGCTACGCCCCGAAAGAAAAAGAGTATAGCAGAACAAAAAAATGTTTGCACGCATTCGTGCAAAAAAAGTGCTGAATACTCAAAAAAATTTGCGCCTCGCGTTCGCCACACGCATCAACCGCCTGCGTGACGCTCGCGCGCGGGGCGCAAGATACCGCTGCTGGCAACGCGCCGCACCCGAAGGCGCATGCGTGCTGCCGGTACTGCATTCAATCAATGAGTCAAAGCGGCGCGACGCGCCGCTTCAAGCGACGCTCAGACCGCGGACGAGGTGCTCGCATTGCTTGCGCCGGCCGCGTTGGCCGCGGTGCCCAAGGCTTCGGCCAGCATCGTCGAGACGTTGCCCAGCTCGGTGCGCAGGGCTTGCATCTCGGCGCCGGACAAGCGCACGGCCGCGTCTTGATCGTGCGGCACGTCGCGCGCGTCGCCCAAGCGATTGCGCGCGCCGCTGATCGTGAAGCCTTGCTCGTACAGCAGGGAACGGATGCGACGAATCAGCAGCACTTCATGATGCTGGTAGTAGCGGCGGTTGCCGCGCCGCTTCACCGGCTTGAGCTGCGTGAATTCCTGTTCCCAATACCGCAAGACATGGGGCTTGACGCCACACAGGTCGCTGACTTCACCGATGGTGAAGTAACGCTTGGCGGGAATGGGCGGTAAGGTAACGGTGGATTCTGTACGTGTCATAAGAGAATTTTATGCCGCGATACGTCTGGGGCCGATAACAATTACCGACAAAGCGTATCACTCCGCGGCGTCGTCGGATGCAGCAGGCGCGGCCTGCTCCACCACGCTCTTGAGTTTCTGACTCGCATGGAAGGTAACCACGCGGCGTGCGGCGATGGGAATGGTCTCGCCGGTCTTGGGATTGCGGCCGGGGCGCGGCGGCTTGTCGCGCACCTGGAAATTGCCGAAGCCCGAGAGCTTCACGGAGTCTCCGCGCGCCAGGGCGTCGCGGATCTCCTCGAAGAAAGTATCGACGATGTCCTTGGCTTCGCGTTTGTTCAGGCCGACCCGCTCAAAGAGCAGTTCGGCCAGCTCGGCCTTGGTCAGGGTGCGTGGCTCGGCAAGCATACTGTTCCCCATGGTTCAAGCGCGCTGGCGCGCACCATGCGCGGCCACCAAGGCATCCTTGATGCGCGCCAGGCAATCGGCCACCCTGGCTTCGTCCAGCGTGACCTCAGTGTCCTGTAGCCAGAACCGGAAAGCAAGGCTTTTCTCGGTCGCGGGCTCGCCGTGCTGGGGCTTCTCGCGCCACACGTCGAACAGCTGCGCATCCTGCACCACCGCCAGCTGCGGGTCCGCCTTGACGGCCGCGGCGACAGTGTCGAGCATGGACTGCACGGACACGCCCTCGTCGACCCACAACGCCAAATCGCGCACCACCACGGGCTGGCGCGACAGTTCGCGCACCTGCGGCAATTCGCCTTCGGACAGGGCCGTGACGTCCAGTTCGAACACGACGGGCGCATGCGCCAGGTCGGCCTGCTGCGCCCAGCGCGGATGCAGTTCGCCGATCCAGCCGACCTGCCGGCCGTCGAGTTCGACGCGGGCGCTGCGGCCCGGATGCAGCGCGGGATGGGCGGCGGCCGCGAAGCGCAGGCGGCTGCCGCGCGCGCCGAACAGCGCCTCGACATCCATCTTCACGTCGTAGAAGTCCACGTGGCGCGTCGCAACGCCCCACTGCTCTTCAACCGCGGGGCCCCAGGCCGCGCCGGCCAGCTTCAGGGGCTGGCGCACGCCGGCCACTTCCAGCGGACCGTCCTGGGCGGACGCATCGCGCATGAACACGCGGCCCAGTTCGAACACGCGCACGCGCGACTGCTTGCGGTTGGCATTGTGGCGGATGTTGGCCACCAGGCCGCCGATCAGGCTGGAGCGCATGACCGACAGATGGCTGGCGATGGGATTGACCAGGCGCACCGGCGTCTCGTTGCCGGCGTAGTCGCGTTCCCAGTCGGCTTCGACGAAGCTGTAGTTCACGACTTCCTGGTAGTCCTGCGCGGCCGTCAGGCGGCGCAGGAAGTGCGCGCCGCGGCGGATCTCGGGCTGCGAGTACATCTTGGCGCGCGCCATCGGCGGCACCGCGGGAATGTTCTCGAAGCCGTAGATGCGGGCCACCTCTTCGATCAGGTCTTCTTCCAGTTCCAGGTCGAAGCGGTACGACGGCGGCGTCACGATGAATTCGTCGCCTTCGATCGCGTATTCCAGGCCCAGGCTGCCGAAGATCTTGGCGACCTCGGCCTGCGTGACCGGCACGCCCAGCACGCGATGGCAGCGCGCCAGGCGCATGCGCACGGGTTCGCGCTTGGGCAGGTTGACGATCTGGTCGTCCAGCGGACCGACTTGGCCGCCGCAGATGTCCACGATCAGGCGCGTGATGAATTCGATGTGCTGCGGAATGGTCGCGAAGTCCACGCCGCGCTCGCCGCGGTGGCTGGCCTCGGAGCTGAACTTGTAGCGGCGCGCGCGGCCGGCCAGCGATTCGGGCCACCAGAACGCGGCTTCCAGATAGATGTTCTGCGTGTCGAGCGTGACCGAGGTAGCCTCGCCGCCCATGATGCCGGCCAGGCTTTCGACCTGGTCGCCGGCCGCCACCACGCCGACCCGCGGGTCCAGCGTCACGGTCTGGCCGTTCAGCAGTTCGAGCGTCTCGCCCTCGCGCGCCCAGCGCACGCACAGATCGCCCTGGATCTTATCCAGGTCGAACACGTGCGACGGACGGCCCAGTTCGAGCATGACGTAGTTGGAGATGTCCACCAGGGCCGACAGCGAGCGCTGGCCGGCGCGCTCCAGGCGCGTCTTCATCCAGTCGGGCGTCGCTGCGCGGGCGTTGACGCCGCGGATCACGCGGCCGCCGAAACGGCCGCACAGGTCAGGCGCCTCGACCTTGACGGGCAGGCGTTCGTCCAGCGTCACGGGGACGGCGGCGGCGGTGGGCACCGACAGCGGCGCGCCGGTCAGGGCCGCGACTTCGCGCGCCACGCCCAGGATCGACAGGCAGTCGGCGCGGTTGGGCGTCATCTTCAAGGTGAAGAGCGTGTCGTCCAGGTCCAGCGCTTCGCGGATCGATTGGCCCGGCGTCATCTCGGCAGGCAGTTCCAGCAGGCCCGCGTGATCCTGCGACAGGCCCAGTTCGCGGGCCGAGCACAACATGCCCGACGATTGCACGCCGCGCATCTTGGCCACGCCGATCTTCATGCCGCCGGGCAGCTCCGCGCCCACGCGGGCCAGCGGCACGGTCAGGCCGGCCGCGGCGTTGGGCGCGCCGCAAACGATCTGCAGGCGTTCGCCCGAGCCGTCGTCCACTTGGCAGACGCGCAGCTTGTCCGCGTCCGGATGCGGAGCGATTTCGACGATGCGAGCCACCACCACGCCCGAAAATGCGGGCGCGGCGGGCACGGTGTCTTCGACTTCCAGGCCGGCCATCGTGAGCCGGTGCGCGAGTTCGTCGGTTGCGATCGGAGGATTGACCAGCGTACGCAGCCAGGATTCGGGAAATTGCATGATCAGCCGTGGGTTATTCGTTGAACTGGCGCAGGAAGCGCAAATCGCCTTCGTAGAACTGGCGCAGATCGTTGACGCCGTAGCGCAACATGGTCAGGCGCTCAAGCCCCGAACCGAAGGCGAAGCCGATGTAGCGCTCGGGATCGAGGCCGAAGTTGCGCACCACTTGCGGGTGCACCTGGCCCGAGCCGGAGATCTCCAGCCAGCGGCCGCGGTTCGGACCCGAGGTGAACATCATGTCGATCTCGGCCGACGGTTCCGTGAACGGGAAGAACGACGGGCGGAAACGCACGACGAGATCGTCGCTTTCAAAGAAGCAACGCAGGAAATCGGTGTACACGCCCTTCAGGTCGGCGAACGAAATGTCCTCGGCGATCCAGAGCCCTTCCACCTGGTGGAACATGGGCGAGTGCGTGGCGTCGCTGTCGACGCGGTAGGTGCGCCCCGGCGCGATGACCTTGATGGGCGGCTTGTTCATGCGGGCATAACGCACCTGCATGGGGCTGGTGTGCGTGCGCAGCAGCAGCGGCAGGCCGTCGGCGTCGTTCATGTCGACGTAAAACGTGTCCTGCATGGACCGCGCCGGATGGTCCAGCGGATTGTTCAGCGCGGTGAAATTGGTCCAGTCGTTTTCGACTTCGGGGCCGTCGGCCACGTCGAAGCCGATGGAGCGGAAGATCTCTTCCACTCGTTCCCAGGTGCGGATCACCGGATGGATGCCGCCAGGCGCGCGGCCGCGGCCCGGGAGGGTGACGTCAATGGTTTCGGATGCCAGACGGGCATCCAGTTCCGCCTGCGCCAGCGCGGCGCGGCGCAAATTCAGGAGCTCTTCGACCTTCTGCTTGGCCTGATTGATCCGGGCGCCCATCTCGCGCTTCTGCTCGGGATCGAGCTTGCCGAGGGCCTTCAGCAGCACCGTCAGCGCGCCTTCCTTGCCCAGGAAACGAGCCTTTGCGTTTTCCAGCGCGGCGGCGTCAGGAGCCGCGGCGAACCGTTCTTGCGCCTGGGAGACCAGGTCGTCAACCGTTTGAGTCATGAAATCCAGCCTTCAAAACGCAAACGGGGCCATTACAGCCCCGTTTGCAGCGATGCGCGATGAGTTAAAGCGCGCGATCAGGCAGCCAAGGCAGCCTTGGCTTGCTGCACGATGGCGGCGAAGCCGGCCTTGTCGCGCACGGCCAGATCGGCCAGGACCTTGCGGTCGAGTTCGATCGAAGCCTTCTTCAGGCCGGCGATGAACACGCTGTAGCTGACGCCATGCTCACGGACGGCGGCGTTGATACGCGTGATCCACAGAGCGCGGAACGTGCGCTTCTTGTTGCGACGATCGCGGTAGGCGTATTGGCCAGCGCGCATGACCGCTTGCTTGGCAATACGGAACACATTACCGCGGCGACCACGATAACCCTTGGCGGCGGCAATGACTTTTTTGTGACGGGCGCGGGCGGTTACGCCGCGTTTGACGCGAGGCATATTAGATCTCCTTTATCAAGCGAAAGGCATCATGGCCTTGACGGAGGCCACGTTGGACTCATGGACCGCCGTCGAGCCGCGCAGTTGACGCTTGGCCTTGGTGGTCTTCTTGGTCAGGATGTGACGCTTGAACGCCTGACCGCGCTTGATGGAGCCGCTGCCGCGAACCTTAAAGCGCTTGGAGGCGCTTTTCTTGGTTTTCATCTTGGGCATGTTGATTCCCTAAACTAAAACACGCATTGTTGATTTATATGACGCGAGGTGCTTGACGCGCGCAAGGCCGATGAAAGCCAGGCGCCACGGCAAAACTTGGTCTACCTGTTGCCACTTCTGAGGTACTTCCAGGGCTGTTGCCGGGGACATCACCGGAGCATCGCGCCTTTGGGGCCGACGCCTCGGGCATATACCCTGGGCCCGCGCCGGCTAAGGGCGCTGCCCGCCGGCATCGCTGCCGGCTTCACCCGAAAAAGGCCGCCAAAGCGGCCCAGATCCGGGAAAGCCTTTGATTATATGGTGATTTCCCTGAGTTTGTCGAGCAGGCAGGCCGACTCGGCCGGCGATGCCGCTTCCCGGGCGGGACATGCCCCGGGGACCCGGGCAATCATACTCCCGGCCGCCGGTATTGCACGGCCTGGGCGACGTGGGACGCCGCCAGCCGCTCCTCGCCGTCCAGGTCGGCAATAGTCCGGGCAACCCGCAGCGCCCGGTGCAGGGCCCGGGCCGACCCGGCCAGCCGGCGCATGGCCTGCGACAGCAGGGCCCGGGCCTCGCCATCCATGCGGCAATGCTCGTCCAGTTCGGCGCCCTCCAGGGCGGCGTTCGGCTTGCCCTGGCGGGCCAGTTGGCGCTCGCGGCAACGCGCCACGCGCTCGCGCACGGGCTCCGAGGGCTCGCCCGGCGGGCCGCTCATCCAATCCGGGTCGGAGGGCGGCAGGGCCACGTGCAGATCGATGCGATCCAGCAAGGGGCCGGACACCCTGCCCACATAGCGCGCCGCCTGGTCGGGAGAGCAGGCGCAGGCCCGGGCCGGATGGCCGCGCCAGCCGCAAGGGCATGGGTTCATGGCCGCGACCAGCTGGAACCGGGCGGGGAACCGCGCCGAATGCAGCGCCCGGGCGATGATCACCCTGCCCGCTTCCAGCGGTTCGCGCAGGGCTTCGAGCGTTCGGCGGTTGAATTCCGGCAGCTCGTCCAGGAACAGCACCCCTCGATGCGCCAGACTGATTTCGCCCGGGCGCGGCCGGCTGCCCCCGCCCACCAGCGCCGCGACGGACGCGGAATGGTGCGGCGCCCGGAACGGCGGCTGCCCCATCGGCGCGTCGGGCAGGCCCGCCAGGGCCGCCACCGCAGCGGCTTCCAGCGCCTCCCGCCGCGCCAGGGGCGGCAGCAAGCCCGGCAGGCGCGCGGCCAGCATGCTCTTGCCCGCGCCCGGCGGACCGATCATCAGCAGGCTGTGCGCTCCCGCCGCCGCGACCTCCAGCGCCCGCCGCGCCCCCGGCTGGCCGCGCACGTCCGACAGGCACGCCGCCGGCGGCGCCGCCGGCCAGGGCCTGGGAATGGCATCGGGCAGCCGGCAGGCTCCGGCCGCGTGCGCGGCCACGTCGGCCAGACTGCGCGCGGACAACACCCGCAGGTCCGGCACCCAGGCCGCCTGCTCGGCGCTGCCGGCCGGCAGGATGAGCGTGGCGCCAGGCGCCTCGCGCGCCACGCCCAGCGCGATGACCAGCGGCGCGGCCACCGGCACCAGCGCCCCCGTCAACGACAGCTCGCCGGCCAGCACCAGGTCGGCCAGCGCCGGAGCCGGCGCGCGCGCATCCGGGGCGCCCTCCGCCTGGGCGGCCAATTGCCCCGACGCCAGCAACACGCCCAGGGCGATGGGCAGGTCGAAGCGGCCGGACTCCTTGGGCAGGTCGGCCGGCGAGAGATTGACGGTGATGCGGCCCGGCGGAAATTCGAAGCCGCTATTGAGGATGGCGGCACGCACTCGCTCGCGGCTCTCGCGCACCTCGGTGTCCGGCAAGCCCACCACGTTGAAGCCGGGCAGCCCGGGCCCCAGATGCGTCTCCACGCGCACCGCGTGGGTGTCCAGGCCGCAAAGGGCACGGCTGGCTAGAACGGCTAGCGTCAAGGCGGTCTCCAGGGACGGACGGAAACCGCCAGTATCCGCAAAGAACGCGAGGCTGCCGCCGCGGCAGGGACAAAAGCGTCCCGCGCCCGCGGCCCGCGCCAAAGAAAACGGCCGCTCGTGGCGACCGTGGAAAACGGAGCCGGGCCGGCCGCCACGCGGCCGGCGGCATGCCTACTTGTCCAGCGCGGACAGGCGCGATTCCAGCTGCTGGACCTGGGCGGCCAGCTGATCCACGCGGGCGCGGGTGCGGGCCAGCAGGTCGGCCTGGACGTCGAATTCCTCGCGGGTCACCAGATCCAGCTTGGAGAACGCCTGCGTCATCATCGCGCGGACGTTGCGCTCCACGTCCGCGGCCGGGCTGCGGGCGATCAGGTCGGAAAGGTTCTTCTGGATGTCTTCCATCCACTGGGTGCGATTGTTCATGACGGCCTCACTATGTTCTTGATGCCTCAAGTGTAGTGCGTCGGGCCGCCGCTACCCGGTGCAAAATAAAAAAAAAGCCCCCACGCCGCGCAAGCTTCGCTTGCTTGCTGCCCCCCGAGGGGGCGCTTTTTGTCTTGCCCCCCCACGCCTCGCAAGCGTTGCCGCGCTTCATTTCACGTTTTCGTCCAGGAACGCGCGGATGGCCGCCCCGATTTCGACGCCGTGCGTTTCCAGCGCCAGGTGGCCGGTGTCGTAGAAGCGCACGTCGGCGCCAGGGATGTCGCGCTTCCAGGCCTCGGCGCCCGCGGGCAGGAAGAACGGATCGTTCTTGCCCCAGACCGCCAGCAGGGGCGGCTGGTGCTTGCGGAAGTAGGCTTGGAATTCCGGGTACTTCTCCACGTTGGACGCGTAGTCCAGGAGCAGATCGAGCTGGACCTCGGCATTGCCCGGCCGGGACACCAGGAAGCTCTCCAGCGCGATGGCATCGGGCGCGACCAGGGTGGCGTCCGGGACGCCTTCCAGATACTGCCACTCGATGGAGGCGGGCGTGGAGAACTCGCGCAGCGCATCGCGGTTCGCTTGCGACGGCTTCTTCCAATACTCCTGGATCTGCGCCCAGCCCGGACCCAGCCCTTCCTCATAGGCGTTCCCATTCTGCGAAACGATGGCGCTGACGCGAGACGGATTCGCCGCCGCGAGGCGCCAGCCCACGGGAGCGCCGTAGTCGAAGACTTGCATGGCGTAGCGCTCCAGCCGCAACTGTTCGGTGAACTGCCCGATGGTCCTGGCGAGCTGGTCAAACGTGTAGGCATATTGCCCGCGGGCGGGCGCCTCGGTGAATCCGAAGCCCGGCAGATCCGGCGCGATCACGTAGTACCTGTCCGCAAGCAGCGGAATGAGGTTGCGGTACATGAACGACGATGCCGCGTACCCGTGCAGCAAGAGCACCGCCGGCGCCCGGCGGTCGCCCGCCACCCGATAGAACACCTTCACATCCCCCACCTGCTCGAACCGGTGGTGGACCTGGCGGCCCGCCGCAAGCGCTTCGCCCGTCAACGACGCCGCGGCCGCGCCGGCCGCTCCCTGCAGTTCATTCGTAGCCATCGTAAAATCTCCGTGTAACCTTAAAATTGAGTTTTAGAGGTTACATCACCCATAGGTAACTGGTAAATGCATTTTTTTGGGTTACATTGACGGAATGCTTGAGAACGCAACCGCCCAGAAGGCCCCGCTGTTCGTGGGTGACGACCTCGCGCTCGACTTCATCAACAGTGAATTCGGCGTGGGGCCGGCCCATCACGAGTGCTTCACCGACGACCATGCCGTGCTGGCATGGTTGAAGCTGGCCGGCGTGCTTCCTCAAGGCATCGAGGCGCCCCCCGAGGGCCTGATGAAGCTCGCCCTTCAATTGCGTGAAAGCGCAAAATGCTTGCTGAACGCGGCCAAGCTGGGGGGAGAGGCCGACGCCAGCGTCGTCAACCACGTTCTCAGGGCCGGCCGTCGCTCGAAGGAATTGGAGTGGGACAGCGCGAGCAACGCGTTCAAAGTGGTAAGGCGGCGCCTCCAGGAGGACGCCGCCAGCCTGCTCGAACCCGTTGCCCAGGCCGTCGTCATGCTGCTGACCGACGCGCCGCTGGATCTCGTCCGGCAATGTGAAGCGCACGACTGCACGCTCATGTTTCACGACAGGACGAAGTCGCACCGGCGCCGCTGGTGCAGCATGGCGGTGTGCGGCAACCGGATGAAAGTGGCGGCATTCCGGTCGCGCAAGAAGAGATAAGGACGCGCGCTTACGGCTCGACCGCAATCGCGATTTTTCCCTGGATGCCGTTGTTGGGACGCTCCAGCCGGGCATGGGCGAGCGGAATGTCGGCAAGCGGATAGACCGCGCCCACATGCGGCCGTAGCTGGCCGCGCGCCACCAATGCGCTCAATTCGTCGAGCTTGCCGCGGTTCTGCCTGGTGAACACGAAGTGATAGCTCGCGTTCTTGCCCCAGGCCTGAAGAACGTTTTGCGGTTGCGCGGTGTCCACGATCGAGACGACCCGGCCCAACTGCGCAAGCGCGTCGGGGCTGCGCGACAAGGCGTTGCCGCCTATGGTGTCGAACACGACATCGACGCCGCGGCCCCCGGTTTCCCGCAAGACGGCGTCGACATAATCTTCTTTTTCGTAGTCGATGACGACATCGGCGCCCACGCTGCGCGCGAATTCGATGTTTGAGTCGCGCACGGTGGTGAACGCCCTTGCACCGATCGCTTTCGCGAGCTGGATCGCCACGTGGCCGACGCCTCCCGCGCCGCCGTGCACCAGGATGCTCTCCCCCACCCGCAGCGCCGCGCGCACGACCAGCGCTTCCCACGCCGTCCCGCCGACCAGGGTCAGGCTCGCCGCCTCAAGATGGCTCAGGGACGCAGGCTTCTTCCCGACGATGCTTTCGGCAGCGACGTGGTACTCGGCATAGCTACCCGGCCCCTCGAATATTTGCGGGGTGTACCAGACTTCGTCTCCAGGCACGAAGGCCGTCACGCCCGGTCCGACCGCCTCGACGACGCCGGATACGTCGTGGCCGGTAATGGCCGGCAGCGGCACCAGGTCGGGATAGTCGCCACGCCGGACCTGGTAATCCAGGGGATTGATGGAGGTGGCATGCACCCGGACCAGGACTTGCCCCGCGCGCGGCACGGGCTTGGGCACGTCGCGCAGCTCGAACGATTCCGGGCCGCCAAATGACTTCAATACGATCGCTTTCATGGTTGATCCTAATTTCGATAAAAAGGGATATCGGGAATTCCAGATATATAGGGGCAAAAAAATCTACAGCTCTTTCCCGATGATCTCGGCAAGCGCGCTGATGGCTGCTTCGTTCCGCTTGTAGTAGGTCCACTGGCCGATGCGCCTGGCTTCCACCAGGCCCGCCCGTTGCAGCGTTGCGAGGTAATCGGACACCGTCGACTGCGATAGCCCGACGCCTTCCTGGATGCTGCTGACGCAAACGCCCACCGTCAGCACGTCCCCTTCGTCCTGCGGCGGGAAGCTGTTCACGGGATCCTTCAACCCTTTCAGGATTTCAAGGCGCGTGCGGTTCGAGAGGGCTTTGAATACTTCGAGCAGGTCCATGAAGCGATAATATCGGAATTTCCCGATATGTCAATGCGCTCTCATCTCCCGCAAGGGTTCGCGGCTCTCCAGGCGACGGGCAAAAAAAAGGGCGGGCCGCATGCGGTGACCGCCCTTCAAAGCACAGGAGAAAACCGGGCTGCCATGGCGGCAACCCCCTACCAACACCGGTACGCGTCGGACCGCGGCCTGCGGCCCCGACCATTCGCCGAAACGGCATGAACTGTTGTCGATTCTTCTTCAGCCGCCCCGGCGCAACAAGCCGATGGGTGTAAACCCTCGTATCAGCCATAGGCGCACACGAGGGCGGTTCGGGACCGCTCCGGCACGCAATCGCGGGCGTGCGACTTTCACGCCAAAGCCCCGTGCGACAAGGCTTTGCGGCCGATTTCCGGGTTCATGACGAAAGGCGATTTACGGGCATTTGCCGATATGAATCGAAATAGTGGACGCATCAATTCGCAACACATGGCGGGCTTGGCTCATATTTGGTTGCAGATGTTGCGCATCGCATGGCCGCACCACTTTGACGCCGCGCCGCGGTGCATGCCGCACCAACACGGTGCGAGACCGCACAACTCAGGGGCCTCGCCGCTTTCCTCCCGGCGCTGCGCAACATGGCATGGATTTTGCTTGATAGCCAGGGCCAACGTGCAACCATGAGAGGAAATGCCATGAAACTCATCATCGCCATCATCAAGCCCTTCAAGCTCGACGAAGTGCGGGTGGCTCTATCCGGGATCGGGGTCCAGGGCCTGACCGTTACCGAAGTCAAGGGATTCGGCCGCCAGAAAGGCCATACCGAGCTGTATCGCGGCGCCGAATACGCCGTCGATTTCCTGCCCAAGCTGCGAGTCGAAGCCGCCGTGCCCGACCACCTCGTCGACCAGGTCATCGAGGCGATCGAAATGGCCGCCCGCACCGGCAAGATCGGCGACGGCAAGATCTTCGCCGCGCCGCTGGAACAAGTCATCCGGATCAGAACAGGCGAAGCCGGCGAAGCGGCGCTCTGAACGAATAAAGAAAGACTCATTGGAGCCTGAAAATGGATAAAGCGGATATTTCCTGGTTGCTCGTCTCTACCCTGCTCGTATTGATGATGGCCGTACCTGGTCTGGCGATGTTCTATGGCGGCCTGGTACGCAGCAAGAACGTGCTGTCGGTGCTGCTGCAAGTGTTGTGCACGTTCGTGCTGGGCCTGGTGCTCTGGTTCATCTACGGATATTCCCTCGCGTTCACCGAGGGCAACGCTTTCTTCGGCGGCCTGTCGCGCGCCTTCTTCTCCGGCATGTTCAATCCGGCCGACGGCGCGTATTCCATGTCGAACACCCTGACCGAGCTGCTCTTCGCCTCGTTCCAGGCCACGTTCGCCGGCATCACCTGCGCGCTGATCGTCGGCAGCTTCGCCGAACGCGCCCGCTTCTCGGCCGTGCTGGTGTTCACCGTGATCTGGTTCACGTTCGCCTACGTGCCGATCGCCCACATGGTGTGGTTCGCGTCCGAAACGGCGCCCGGCCTGCTCAACGCCAAGGGCGCCCTGGACTTCGCCGGCGGCACCGTGGTGCACATCAACGCCGGCGTGGCCGGCCTGGTGGGCGCCTACGTGGTGGGCAAGCGCGTGGGCTATGGCCGCGAAGCGATGCAGCCCCACAACCTGCCCATGACCTTCGTCGGCGCGGCCTTGCTGTGGGTGGGCTGGTTCGGCTTCAACGCTGGCTCGGCGCTGGCCGCCAATGAAAACGCCACGCTGGCCTTCTTCAACACCATGATCGCAACCGCGGGCGCTGTCCTGGCCTGGCTGTTCACGGAATGGGCCATCAAGGGCAAGCCCTCGATGCTGGGCGCGGCCTCCGGCGCGGTTGCCGGCCTGGTGGGCATCACTCCCGCGGCCGGCCTGGTCGGCCCGGTGGGCGCGCTGGTCATCGGCGTGATTGCCGGCGCGGTCTGCGTCTGGGGCGTGAATGGCCTGAAGCGCCTGCTGCGCGCCGACGACGCGCTGGACGTGTTCGGCGTGCACGGCGTGGGCGGCATCGTCGGCGCCCTGCTGACCGGCGTGTTCAACGCCCAGATCCTCGGCGGCCCCGGCCTGGCCGAACCCGGCATGATCGGCCACCAACTGTGGGTCCAGCTGGAAGGCGTGCTGCTGACCATCGTCTGGTCCGGCGTGGTGGCCTGGATCGCCTACAAGATCGCCAATGCGCTGTGCGGCATGCGCGTGCCGGAAGACCAGGAACGCGAAGGCCTGGATGTCACGAGCCACGGCGAATCGGCGTATCACAGTTGAGCCCCCCCGAGGCGCCTCTGGCGCCTCCCCCTCAAGGGGGCGCCGCGTATGGACCGGCAGAGCCGGATCCATCGCGGCCTGGACCGGGCGGCAGCGAGTGGTTGCGAAGCGGTAAAAAAGCCCGAGACCTTTATGGTCTCGGGCTTTTTCCATTCCCCGGCCGAAGCGCGCTTCAGCCTGGACCCAGCGCGTCCAGGTCCACCGGCAAGGCGCGGTTCAGGGCGGCGGCCACCTTGACGCGCAAGGCGTTGGAATGCGCGCGGCGCACTTCGCGCTTCACGTCCAGCAACTGCTGCGGGTGCATGGAGAACTCGGTGAGGCCCAGGCCCAGCAGCAATCGCGTCATGCGCGAATCGCCCGCCATTTCCCCGCACACGGCTACCGGCTTGCCGGCCCGCTCGCCCGCGTTGATGGTGTGCGCGACCAGGCGCAGCACCGCCGGATGCAGCGGGTCGTACAGGGACGCCACGTCGTGGTCGCCGCGGTCGATCGCCAGCGTGTACTGGATCAGGTCGTTGGTGCCGATGGAGAGGAAGTCCAGCGCCTGGGCGAAAGGCTCGATCGCGATGGCGATGGCCGGCACTTCGACCATGGCGCCCACTTCCATGTGCGGCGCATAGGCCTGGCCGCGGGCGTCGAGTTCGCGGCGCGCGGACTCGATGGCCGCCTTGGTCGCCACGACCTCGTGCATGTGCGCGATCATGGGAATCAGCAGGCGCACCGGTCCGTGGGCGGAAGCCCGCAGGATGGCGCGCAGCTGGGTCGCGAACATTTCCGGGCGCGCCAGGCAATAGCGGATGGCGCGCTGCCCCAGCGCGGGATTGGTGGCCACGGTGGCCTCGCCGTCCAGCGTCTTGTCCGAGCCGATGTCCAGGGTGCGGATCGTGACGGGACGGCCCGCCATCACCTTGACGACGGAGGAATAGGCTTCGTACTGCTCTTCCTCGCCCGGCAGGTCCGGCCGCCCCATGAACAGGAATTCGCTGCGGAACAACCCGATCCCGTGGGCGCCGGAGGCCAGCGCCAGGGCGGCCTCTTCCGGCAGCTCGATATTGGCATGCAGCACGATGTCGATGCCGTCCAGGGTAACCGACGGCTCGTCGCGCAGCAGGCTGAGTTCGGCGCGCTCGTCCGCGTAGGCGGACTGGCGGCGGCGGTATTCCTGCAGGATGCGGTCGGACGGGTTGACGATCACCGCGCCGGCCCCGCCGTCGATGATCAGCATGTCCCCGTCGCGCACCAGCTCGCGCACGTTGCCCATGGCCACGACGGCGGGCACGCCCATGCTGCGCGCCACGATCGCGGTATGCGAGGTGGGGCCGCCCAGGTCGGTCACGAAGGCCGCGAAACGGCCGCCGCGCAGCCGCAGCATGTCGGCGGGCGAGATGTCGTGAGCCACGACCACCAGCGCGTCGTCGCCCCCCATGTGGGACATGTCCGGCAGGATCGCCGAGGAGCCCGCCAGCACGTGCAGCACCCGTTCGATGACCTGGCGCACGTCGGCCCCGCGCTCGCGCAGGTACTCGTCCTCCATGGCGTCGAACTGCTGCCCCAGGATCTGGCCCTGCGTGGTCAGCGCCCATTCGGCGTTGTAGTGCCGATCGGCAATGAGGGCCAGCGTTTGCTCGGCCAGCAGCGGATCGCCCAGCAACAGGCTGTGGACGTTCAGCATCGCGCCCAGCTCGCGCGGCGCGTCGGCCGGCAAGGTATCGGCCAGCTGCAGCAGTTCCTGCTGGGCCGAGGCCAGGGCCTCGGTCAGGCGGCTGCTTTCGGCCGGCACGTCCTCGGGCGAAATGCGGTAGTGCGCGACCTCCAGGGCCGCGGCGCCCATGACGACGGCGCGCCCGATGGCATATCCCTTGGCGACGCCTTTGCCGTAAAGACACACGACGGGGCTGGCACCGCCAGCCCCGTCGTGTGTGTCCATGAGGGTCGTAGACGAACCGGCCTGGGGAGCGCTCAGGCCGGCGGATTCAGAAGTCGTTCTATTCCTGCTCACCGAATTTGCTGTCGAACAGAGTTTCAATTTCGGAAAGGGCTTGCTCGGCATCGTTGCCCGAAGCCTCCAGCCTGACCGTCACGCCCAGCCCGGCTGCCAGCATCATGACGCCCATGATGCTCTTGGCGTTCACGCGCTGCGCGCCGCGCGAGATGAAGATCTCGCTGGAGAACTTGCTGGCCAGTTGCGTCAGCTTGGCGGCCGCCCGGGCGTGCAGGCCCAGTTTATTGCTGATGACGATGTCTGTATTAGGCATAGGAAATATTATGACCGCGGCTGGGCGCCCCGGTATGGTTTGCAGCAAAACGTCGAACCGCTCACCGGCTTGAAAAATATCAGCCGACATAATAGGGCAATTTTCCGCCCGTCAGTCTACACGCAAGACGCCCTGCACTCCGCCGGCCAAGGCCTTTTCGCGCGTTTCGGCCAAGGGCAGGCCGCGATAGGTCAAGGCGCGCAGCAACATCGGGGTATTCAGCCCCGCCAGCACGCAGCACTGGATACCCTGCGCCTGGGCGTCGGCGACGGCCCGTTTGGCGATGTTCGCGGGCGTGGCGCCGATCAGGTCGGTCAGCACCAGCACCCCGCCCCCGTGCTCCTGTTCCAGGATGTCCTTCAGGACGTCGGGGGCCAGGTCGTCAGGCCGGTCCGCGGGCTGGATATCGTGGATGGCCAGCATGCCGTCGAGGTTGCCCATGACGTGGCTGGCGCATTCCCGCATCGCCGCGCCCAAAGGCGCGTGCACGACGATGACGATACCCGTGGTCATGACGAAGTCCTGGGGTTCAGGCCGCGGCCTTGCCCGCCACGGCTTTTTCGAGCGCCGTGACGAACATGCCCGCGACGTCGAAGCCGGTCTGTTCGGCGATCTCGACGAAACAGGTGGGGCTCGTGACGTTGACTTCGGTGACGTAGTCGCCGATGACGTCCAGCCCGACCAGCAGCAGGCCGCGCGCGGCCAGCCTGGGCGCGACGGCCTTGGCGATTTCGCGGTCGCGCGGCGACAGCGCCTGCGCGACGCCGCGCCCGCCGGCCGCGAGGTTGCCGCGGGTTTCGCCCGCCAGCGGAATGCGGGCCAGCGAATACGGCACCGGCTCGCCGCCGATCAGCAGGATGCGCTTGTCTCCCTTGACGATGTCGGGGATGTAGCGCTGCGCCATGATGGTGCGCGCGCCGTTGTCGGTGAGCGTCTCCAGGATGGCGTTCAGGTTCGGATCCTTGGGCTGGAGCCGGAACACGCCGGTGCCGCCCATGCCGTCCAGCGGCTTCACGATGACGTCGTGATGCGCTTCGTGGAAGGCCCGCAGGCGAGCCATGTTGCGGGTCACCAGCGTGGGCGCGGTGAACTCGCTGATTTCCGTGATGGCCAGTTTTTCCGGATGGTTGCGGATCGCCGCGCCGCCGTTGAACACGCGGGCGCCTTGCGCCTCGGCATATTCGAGCAGGTGCGTGGAATAGACGTATTCCATGTCGAACGGCGGATCCTTGCGCATCACGACCGCGCCGAAATCCGCCAGCGGCAGATCCTGGGCGGCGGACTCGCGCCACCAGTCGTGGCCGTGCAGATCGGCGTCCGCGACCAGTTCGATGGGCGTGGCCACGGCCTTGACCGTGCCGCCCTCGATATAGAGATCGCCCTGCATGGCCACGCTGAGCGTATGGCCGCGCGCCACGAGGGCACGCATCATGGCGACAGAGCTGTCCTTGTACGCTTTCAAGAGCGGCAAGGGATCCAAAACGAACAAAACGTGCATCGCGACACCCTGAACGGACGTCGCCTTCCCTCGCGGGAAGGCGACCTTATGACATCGTAGCGCAGAGCCGCCCAATAAGCGAACCCGCCGGTCCACAGAGCGGACGGCGGGTGGAAGAGCGACCGGACCTCCCCGAAGGGAGGCTCAGGCTGGAGCTCAGGCCGCCGATTCGGGCTTGCCCGCGGGCGGGGCCTTCTTCTTGGGCGCCAGCACCATGACCATCTGACGGCCTTCGAGCTTCGGCATGGCTTCGACCTGGGCCAGTTCCAGCAGATCGTCGCGCACACGTTCAAGCACCCGCATGCCAAGTTCCTGGTGGGCCATTTCGCGGCCACGGAACCGCAACGTCACCTTGGCCTTGTCGCCTTCTTCGAGGAAGCGGCGCAGGTTGCGCAGCTTGACTTGGTAGTCACCCTCGTCGGTGGCAGGACGGAATTTGACTTCCTTGACCTGGATGACCTTTTGCTTGGAACGAGCTTCGGCTTGGCGCTTCTGCTCTTGGTACTTGAATTTGCCGTAGTCCATCAAACGGCAGACCGGCGGCTCGGCGTTCGGCGCGATTTCCACCAGATCCACGTCGCTTTGCTCGGAAAGACGGAACGCGTCGGCAATCTTGACGATGCCCAGTTGTTCTCCGTCCAGACCTATCAGGCGCACCTCGGGGACGCGGATTTCACCGTTGATGCGATTGGCTTTTTCAGTGGCGATGTTGAAAGCTCCTAGAAATGTTAAGCAGCGCTGCTATCGGGATGATTGACGTCGCGACGGGTGGAAACATCCTCGGCCAATCGCGCGACGAATTCGTCGATGGCGATGGCGCCGAGGTCCAGACCACCCAGTCCGCGTACGGCGACGGTGCCGTTTTGCTTTTCCTTGTCGCCGACGACAAGGATGTACGGAACCTTTTGCAGGCTGTGCTCCCGAATTTTACGAGTGATTTTTTCACCGCGCAAATCGGACTCTACTCTAAAGCCTTGTTTTTTCAGGCTTTGCGTGATTTCCGCCGCATAATCGGCGGAAGGTTCGGAAATGCAGCATACGACGGCCTGCACCGGAGCCAGCCAGGGAGGCATCGCGCCGGCGTGGTTTTCGATCAGCATGCCGATAAATCGCTCCAGCGAACCGAGGATAGCGCGGTGCAGCATGACCGGCGGGCGGCGCTGGTCGTTCTGGTCCACGTACTCGGCGCCCAGGCGCACGGGCATGGAAAAGTCGACCTGGATCGTACCGCACTGCCAGTGGCGGCCGATGGCGTCCTTCAGCGTGTATTCCACCTTCGGGCCGTAGAACGCGCCCTCTCCCGGCGAAATCTCGAACTCGCAGCCGGTGCGCCGCAGGCTTTCCATCAGCGCCTGCTCGGCCGTATCCCAGACTTCGTCCGAGCCGATACGCTTTTCAGGACGCGTGGCGACCTTGTACAGCACTTCGGTGAAGCCGAAGTCGCGGTAGACCTTCTGCAGCAAGGCGGTGAAGTCGGCGCATTCGTCCTGGAGCTGTTCCTCGGTACAGAAAATGTGGCCGTCGTCCTGCGTGAAGCCGCGCACGCGCATCATGCCGTGCAGCGAACCCGAGGGTTCGTTGCGGTGGCATTGGCCGAATTCGCCGTAGCGCAGGGGCAGTTCCCGGTAGGAATGCAGGCCGGCGTTGAAAATCTGCACGTGGCCCGGACAGTTCATCGGTTTCAGGCCGTAGACGCGGTTCTCGGATTCCGTCGTGAACATGTTTTCACGGTAGTTGTCCCAGTGGCCGGTCTTTTTCCAGAGCGAGATGTCGAGAATCTGCGGTGCCTTGACTTCCTGGTAGCCGTTGTCGCGGTAGACGGAGCGCATGTACTGCTCCACCTGCTGCCACAGCGTCCAGCCCTTGGGGTGCCAGAAAATCAGGCCGGGGGCCTCGTCCTGGAAGTGGAACAGATCGAGTTCGCGGCCGATCTTGCGGTGGTCGCGGCGCTCGGCCTCTTCCAGCATGTGCAGATAGGCTTCCTGCTCTTCCTTCGTGGCCCAGGCGGTGCCATAGATGCGCTGGAGCATCTCGTTCTTGCTGTCGCCGCGCCAGTAGGCGCCGGCCACCTTCATCAGCTTGAAGACCTTCAGCTTGCCCGTGGACGGCACGTGGGGGCCGCGGCAAAGGTCGATGAACTCGCCTTCGCGGTACAGGCTGAGCGTCTCGTTGGACGGGATCGAGGCGATGATCTCGGCCTTGTACTTTTCGCCGATGCCCTTGAAGAACTCGACGGCGTCGTCGCGCGACCATTCTTCGCGCGTGACGACCTCGTCCTTCTTGGCCAGCTCGGCCATCTTCTTCTCGATGGCCGCCAGGTCTTCGGGCGTGAACGGGCGCTTGTACGAGAAGTCGTAGTAGAAGCCGTTGTCGATCACGGGGCCGATGGTCACCTGGGCATCCGGGAACAGCTCCTTGACGGCGTAGGCCAGCAAGTGGGCCGTGGAGTGACGGATGAGGTCCAGGCCGTCTGCGTCCTTGGCGGTCACGATGGCCAGGCGCGCATCGCCTTCGATGCGGAAGCTGGTGTCGACCAGCCGGGACTCCGCGCCCTCGAACGTGACGCGCCCGCCCAGGGCGGCCTTGGCCAAGCCCGTGCCGATCGATTGCGCCACTTCGGCGACCGTTACCGGCCCCGGGAATTGGCGCTGCGAACCATCGGGCAATGTGATCTGTACCATCGGGAATATTTCCTGGGGGTTTCTAGGAACTGAAAATCGAAAAACGGAAACGAAAAACGCGGCCTGGAAGCCGCGTTCTTTTGATTGTCTTGCTGAGTTCTACCGCTGACCTGACACGGAGAAACCCGACGCACGAAAAAAACTAACGCGACATAGGGCGAAAGTTCCGGGTCGTAGTTCGTGCCAGCGGGAAAAACATGGTGTTTGGGGCCTGTCCGGGGCGCGCCTCACGCGGCGCGAATCAAGAATCAAAATGGCGATGAACGCTGCCTGCGCCGCGTTGCCGCGGCACGCAACAAAGTGCGCTTATCGTTGACGATTGTAGCACCATTTACCTCTGCTCCGTGGCGAAAGCGCGACACCCGGCCCGGCTAGCCCAGGCCGCGGCTACCCGCCAGCGTCGCCAGCGCATGGGCGACGCCGTCCCGCCAGGGCGGCGCGTGGATGCCGAACACGCGGGCGAGCAACCGGGTATCCAGGCGCGAGTTCAAGGGCCGGCGCGCCGCGGCCGGATACTGGCCCGAGGCGACCGGCAGGATCTCCTCGGGCCTCAGGTTGACCGGCAGGCCCGCCCGCCTGGCCTGCGCGGCGATGAAACAGGCGTATTCATGCCAGCTGGCCGCGCCCGCCGCCGCCAGATGATAGAGGCCGAAGGGAAAGCCGTCCCTGCCCTGCGCGAGATAACGCGCCAGGACCAGCGCCGTGGCGTCGGCGATGAAGGCCGCGCCCGTGGGCGCGCCGCGCTGGTCGTCCACGACGCGCAGCGCCTCGGCCTGGCGCAGCGCCATCAGCACGGTCTTCAGGAAATTGTCGCCGAACGCCCCGTAGACCCACGAAGTGCGGAACAGGAGGTGGGCGGGGTTCATGGCCCTCACCGCCCGCTCGCCGGCCAGCTTGCTGCGGCCGTAGGCATTCAGGGGGGCCGGCACGTCGCTTTCCACGTAGGAGCCGGCCTTGGCGCCGTCGAACACGTAATCGGACGAGTAATGCACGATCAGCGCGCCGCGGCTGGCGGCGAGCGCCGCCAGTTCGCCCGCGGCCTCGCCGTTGATCCGCATCGCGCGCACCGGGTCCTCCTCGGCGCGCTCGACGGCGGTAAAGGCGGCGGCATTGACGATGACGTCGGGCTTTTCCCGCCGAACCAGCCGCGCCAGCTGCAAAGGGTGGGTCAGGTCGCCCTCGCGCCGCCCCGCCGCCGCGACCTCGCCCAGGGGCGCCAGGCTGCGCCGCAGCTCGAAACCCAGCTGGCCGTCCTTGCCCAGCAGCAGAATCTTGGTGGTCATGTGCCCGCTCGCCTCGTCGGCCTTGGGTATAACAGTCTGATTTTGGCGCGTTTCCGCTGCGGATAGCCAGTCGAAAACGTAATCTGCCCACTCGAATCTAGGACTGATGGTGCACTGAGCGCGGGGATCGTCCCCGGCACACCGCCCAACCCGATCGTGGAAGCACAGATGAAACCTGTTTCAGCGCCCGACAATCTGGCGCTCCCCTCTTCGCCGAACGAGCCCGCCGGCGACCTTCCCGATGCGCGCCAGCACCTGCTGCTGTCGCGCACGCAACCCGTCGTCCACGTCGCCATCCTGGACGATCACCCCGTGATCACGGTGGGCGTCGGCGCCTACCTTGAGGCCCGGCCGGGCTTCCGCGTCCTGCACCGGGAAACCTCGTCGCGGGGGCTGCTGGAAAAGCTGTCCCGCCACCCCTGCGACGTCGCGCTGGTGGATTTCTACCTGCCGCAGGAACCCTGGGACGGCGTGAGCTATCTGCGGCGCCTGCGCCGCTACCACCCCAACATGGGGATCATCACGTTCTCGGCCGGCAACCGCCAGGAAACCCAGTACGCCGCGTTCCGGGCCGGCGCCAACGGCTACCTGGCCAAGCAATGGGGCATGGCCCTGTTGCCGGAAATGATCCGCGGCGTGCTCTCCGGCAAGCACCGTTTCCTCTCGGTGCGCGACGGCAGGATCCACGCCCAGGAGCCCTCCGCCCCGCATGAAGCGCTCACGGCTTCGGAAGTGGAGATCCTGCGCCATATCAGCCAGGGCCTTTCCGTGACGCAGATCGCGGCGCGGCTCGTGCGCAGCAAGAAGACCATCAGCACGCACAAGCGCTGCGCCATGCGCAAGCTGCAGCTCTCCGACGACCTGTCGCTGGCCCTTTACCTGCGCGAGAAATTCGCGAATGAATGAGGGCGCGCCGGCGCGGCGCATCCCTAGATGATGCGGGAGTAGCTGGCGCCGCTGGCGGCCGATTGCAGGTAGCCATCGAAGGTCATGGCGACCGCCCGCACGAAGTACCAGCCCAGGCCGGTCACTTGCAGCTCTCCGGGCCGCAGGTCGACCAGGCCCAGTTCGGCCAGGTTGGCCATCTGCAGCAGTTCGCGGCCGAAGTAATCGCCGAAGCGCAGCTTGTGGCGCGCCTCGATGCGCGCGAAATCCACGCGCCCCTGGCACATGACGTCCATGATGACTTCGCGCCGCGCCAGGTCGTCCGCGCTCAGCGCCAGCCCGCGCTCCACGGCGAAGCGCCCCGATTCGATGGCCGCGTAATAGTCGTCCAGCCCCTTGGCGTTCTGGCTGTAGGTATCGCCGATGCGGCCGATGGCCGATATGCCCAGCGCGACCAGGTCGCGATCGGGCTGCGTGCTGTATCCCTGGAAGTTGCGATGCAGCTCGCCGCGCCGCTTGGCGATCGCCAGCGTATCGGTATCCAGGGCGAAATGGTCCATCCCGATATAGGTGTAGCCCTGCTTCAGGAAGCCTTCGATGGCGGCGCCCAGCAGGCCGACCCGGGTGGCGCGGTCCGGCAGGTCCGCCTCGTTGATGCGGCGTTGCGGCTTGAAGCGCGTGGGCAGGTGGGCGTAGGCGTACAGCGCGATGCGGTCGGGCCGCAGCTCGATGACCTGCGCGATGGTGCGGGCAAACGACTCCGTGGTTTGCAGGGGCAGCCCGTAGATCAGGTCCACGTTGACCGAGGCGTAGTCCAGCTCGCGGGCGCTGCGCACCAGCGCCTGCACGTCCTCGAAGGACTGCACGCGATGCACCGCCACCTGCACGCGGGCGTCGAAATCCTGGACGCCGAAGCTCAGGCGGTTGAAGCCCAGCTGGCGCAGATAGGCCAGCCGTTCGGGCGTCGCGGTGCGCGGATCCACTTCGATGGACAGCTCCGCGTCCGGCTGGAAGCGGAAGGCGCGGCGCAGGTCCGCCATCAGCCGGGCCAGTTCCGCGTCGGACAGGAAAGTGGGCGTTCCGCCGCCGAAATGCAGTTGCGACACCGGCACGCCGTCGCCCAGCTCCTGCACGTGCAGGTTGATCTCGGCGGCCAGCGCGTCCAGGTAGCGCGCCGCGCGGTCATGGTGACGGGTCACTACCTTGTTACAGGCGCAGTAGTAACAGACCGACTCGCAGAAGGGAATGTGCACGTAGAGCGACAGGGGCTCGTCCGGGCTCGTCGCGCGCCGCTGCCTCAAGGCCAATCGGTAGTCCAGTTCGCCGAACCCGGTATGGTAGCGATCCGCGGTGGGATACGAGGTATAGCGAGGCCCGTTCTTGTCCAGCCGGGCGAGCAACTGGGGCGGAAAAAAGGGCTTGGCGACCGCGGGCGCGTGGGGTTCTGACGGTAGAGGGCGTAGAGCGGCTTGCATACCGTGAATTATTCGCCTGTGCCGGCCGCCCCCACTTGATCTTGCGCAAACCTTGGCCCGTAAAATGAGGCCATTCAAGCCGCAAAACGAGGAAACCACCATGGGCACCGAACTGGATGGCCGCCTGCTGGCCATGCGCCAGGCCTTGGCGATCGCCATCGCCCTGTCCACCCGCAGCTCCCCGCAAGCCACCGGCATGGCGCTGGAGCTGCTCAACGACCTGAAGGCCAGCCTGGACGACACGCCCGGGGACAGTCCCTTCGAAACCCCGGAATGGGTAGCGGGCGCGCATGACGAACTGGACGGCATCGCCCGCCTGGTGCGCGCCTTCACCCAGACGCCCGAACCGGGCGCCGACGCGCAGTAGGCCCGCGTCGGGCGCGCCGGCCCCGGCGCGCCCGACACGCTTTTCTCCCTCCCCCTCCCCCGACATCACACCGGCCCTATCTGGCCTGACCACCGCTGCGTAAGAGGTGGAATCCCTGTGATCGTTTTCCCTTGAAATACGAAATTTCCCTTCTTATTCAATAAGGAGGTGCCTATATTGGTGGCCTGACCACTGGCATGCGTTCTCGCTCTTCCAATCGATGAACTCCTTCCAATCCGTTGCCGTCACCCGCCTTTATCGCGTGATCGCCGACCAGATCGCCGGCCGGATCCGGGCGGGCGAATTCCCTCGCGGCGGCCGCCTGCCTTCCGAGCGGGAACTGGCCGAGCAGCTCCAGGTCAGCCGCGCCTCCATCCGAGAGGCCCTGATCGCGCTGGAGATCGAAGGCTACGTCGAAGTGCGGGTGGGAACCGGGGTCTTCGTGATCCGCGACGGCGCCGGCTTCCCGGCGGCGTCCGGCGCCCCCGGGCAAGCGGCCCGGGAACACGACGACATCGGCCCCTTCGACCTGCTGGAAGCGCGCATGCTGATCGAGCCCGAATGCGCCGGCATGGCCGCGCAGCAGGCCTCCCCGGCCCAGATCGCGGCCATCCGCGACGCCCACGAAAGCATGTCGCTCACCGACTCCCCGGGCCGGCACGACCGCGAATTCCACAATGCCATCGCCGCCGCCTGCGGCAACGCCGCCGTCGCGGCCGCGGTGGCCCGGCTGTGGGAGCTGACGCAGGCCAGCTCCGTGTACAGCCGCATGCAGGATTATTTCGTCAATACCAAGGTCTGGGCGGCGGCGCATGCCGAACATCAGCGGATCCTGGTCGCCATCCAGGCGCGCGATCCCATCCGCGCGCGGCACGCCATGCACGCGCACCTGCTCGGCATCCTGGCGCGCCTGCGGGAAGACTTCGGCGACGACAGCACCCCGCGCAACGCCCACTCCCATCCATAAGGACACCGCCATGCCGCAGCGCATTCCCGATCGCGCCTCCCGCGCACCGCCGGTGTCGCCGCTTTGGTGCGCGGCGCGTTGAAGAGCACCCAGACGAAGCATTGTTGTAGCGGCTCCACCCGAAGTACCCCTGAAAACGCAGGTGGCATGAGGTTTGCTTGCTGGCGCATGGCATACGCCGCGCGACGGCAGACACCTGTCACACCCTTTTCCAGCCCGGAGGCTCGCAGTGAAATCGCAAAAATGGTTCTACCTGAAGCTCGGCGCCCTGGCCCTGGCGGCCGCGCTGCCCGCCACGCAGGCCCTGGCCCAGACCAAGGGCGGCACGCTGAACATGATCGTCCAGCCCGAGCCGCCCGTGATCGTGACCGCCATCAACCAGCAGGGGCCCACGCAATTTGTCGCGGGCAAGATCTATGAAAGCCTGCTGACCTACTCCACCGAACTCAAGCCGCAGCCCGGCCTCGCCAAGTCCTGGGAAGCGTCGCCCGACGGCCTGACCTACACCTTCCACCTGCAGGAGAACGTCAAGTGGCATGACGGCAAGCCCTTTTCCTCCGAAGACGTGGTGTTCTCGCTGGCGGACATGCTGCCCAAGACCCACGCCCGGGCGCGCGTGATCCTGAACAAGTTCGTCGATTCGGTGCAGGCGCCGGACGCGAAGACGGTGGTGGTCAAGCTGAAGACGCCCTTCCCCGCCTTCATGCTGATGTTCGAGCCGGGCTTCGCCCCCATCATGCCCAAGCACCTGTACGCGGGCACCGACTACATGACCAACCCGGCCAACCAGAAGCCGGTCGGCACGGGCCCGTTCATGTTCAAGGAATGGAAGCGCGGCGAATACATCAAGCTCACCCGCAACCCCGACTACTGGAAGCCGGGCAAGCCCTACCTGGACGAGCTGGTGTTCAACGTCATTCCCGACGCGGCCTCGCGCGCGGTGGCGTTCGAGCGCGGCAGCGTGGACGTGCTGCGCGGCGGCGACGTGGACAACGTCGACATCAAGCGCCTGCGCGCCCTGCCCAAGGTGGAATACACCACGGCCGGCTGGGAGATGTTCTCGCCCCAGGCCTACCTGATCTTCAACATGCGCAAGCCGCCCTTCGACAACCTGAAGGTGCGCCAGGCCGTCATGGCCGCGATCAACCGCAACATGGTGGTCAACAACATCTTCTTCGGCCTGGGCAAAGTGTCCACCAGCCCCTTCGTCACCACCGAGATGTTCTACGACAAGAACATGCCGGCCCTGCCCTTCGACATGAAGAAGGCGCGCGCGCTGATCAAGGAGTCCGGCATCAAACCCGAGGACTACACGATCCGCCAGCTGAGCTTCCCCTACGGATCGACCTGGGACCGGCTGGGCGAGTACACCAAGCAGGCCCTGGAGCAACTGGGCTTCAAGGTGAACGTGGAATCCACCGACGCGGGCGGCTGGGCCAGCCGCACCGGCAACTGGGACTTCGACATGACGACCACCTTCACCTACCAGTACGGCGACCCCGCGCTGGGCGTGCAGCGGCTCTACATCTCGTCGAACATCGTGAAGGGCTCGCCGTTCGCCAACGTGCAGGGCTACAGCAACCCCGAGACCGACAAGCTCTGGGAAGCCGCCGCCTCGGAAGTGGATGCCGCCAAGCGCCAGGAAATCTACACCCGGCTGCAGACCACGCTGGTCAATGACATCGCCAACGGCTTTCTCGTCGACATGGAGTTCCCCACCCTGTATCGCGCCAACGTGAAGAACCTCGTGAAGACCGCCATCGGCCTGAACGAGAGCTTCGACGACGTGTACATCGAGAAGTAAGCGCGACCTCGGGGAGCCGCCGCGGCCGATCGCGGCGGCTCCCCGGCAGCGCGACGGAAACGAGCCCCGCCCGTCCACGGAGGAGCCCCAGCATGAAATTCCTGTCTTTCCTCTTGTCCCGCGTCGGCAAGGCCCTGGTGGTCGTGCTGGGCGTGGTAATCATCAATTTCTTCCTGATCCGCCTGGCGCCCGGCGACCCCGCCGCCGTGCTCGCGGGCCAGGCGGGCGCGGGCGACGCCGCCTACGTCGAACAGCTGCGCGCGGCCTTCGGGCTGGACAAGCCCATCCTGACCCAGCTGCTGCTGTACCTGAAGGGCGTGGTCCAGCTGGACCTGGGCTTTTCCTACCGCAACCACGTGCCGGTGCTCGACCTGATCGTGGAACGCCTGCCCGCCACGTTCTTGCTGATGTCCTGCGCCTTCGTGTTCTCCATCGTGCTGGGCGTGTTCCTGGGCGTCGTGGCGGCCAAGGCCCGCTACCGCAACAAGCGCCGCTGGATCGACAGCTCGGTCATGACGGGCGCCCTGCTGCTCTACGCCACGCCGCTGTTCTGGCTGTCGCTCATGGGCATCCTGCTGTTTTCGGTGGTGCTGGGCTGGCTGCCGGCCTTCGGCATGGAGACCGTGGGCGCCGGCCTGACGGGCTGGGCCCGCGCCGCCGACATCGCGCAGCACCTGGTCCTGCCCACGGTGACGCTGGGCTGCTTCTTCATGGCCGTCTACGTGCGCCTGACCCGCGCCTCCATGCTGGAAGTGATCGGCATGGACTTCGTGAAGACGGCCCGCGCGAAAGGCGTGAGCCCGGGGCGCGTGATCCGCGCGCACGTGCTGCGCAACGCCCTGCTGCCCGTGATCACGTTCGCCGGCATCCAGCTGGGCCAGATGGCGGGCGGCGCCGTGCTGACCGAGACGGTGTTCGCCTGGCCCGGCATCGGCCGGCTGATGTTCGACGCCCTGCTGCAGCGCGACTACCAGCTGCTGCTGGGCATCTTCCTGGTCACGTCCATCATGGTGGTGGTCTTCAACCTGCTGACCGACGTGCTGTACCGCCTCATCGACCCGCGCATCGCCGCGGGCGCGCAGCAAGGAGCCGCCGCATGAAGGCTTTCGCCCAACGCTATATGCGCAACTACGGCGCGGTGGCCGGCCTGGCCATCATGCTGATCGTGGTCGTCGTGGCCCTGGCCGCCCCGTTGCTGTACGAGGAATCGCCCTGGATGATGGTGGCCGACCCGCTGATCCCGCCGTTCACCAACGCCGACTATCCCTTCGGCACCGACATGCTGGGGCGCGACATCACCGCCGGCCTGGTCTGGGGCGCCCGGGTGTCGCTGATGGTGGGCCTGCTTTCCACCGCCGTGGCCCTGGCCTTCGGCATCCTGGTGGGCGCGGTGGCGGGCTACTGCGGCGGGCGGCTGGACGATGCGCTGATGCGCTTCACCGAATTCTTCCAGACCATTCCGCAACTCGCCATGGCCGTCGTGCTGGTGGCCATCCTGAGCCCCTCCGTCTACTCCATCATGGGCGCCATCGCGGTCGTTTCATGGCCGCCCGCCGCGCGCCTGGTGCGGTCGGAATTCATGACGCTCAAGCAGCGCGAATTCGTGCAGGCGGCCATCGTGATCGGGCAGACGCCGGCCCGCATCGTCGGCACCCAGATCCTGCCCAACGCCATGTCGCCCATCATCGTGTCGGCGTCCTTCATGGTGGCGACCGCCATCCTGACCGAATCCGCGCTGTCCTTCCTGGGCCTGGGCGACCGCAACCTGATGAGCTGGGGTTTCATGATCGGCGCCGCGCGCACCATGATCCGCGAGGCCTGGTGGATGAGCGTCTGGCCCGGCGTGGCCATCCTGCTGACCGTGCTGGCCATCAACCTGATCGGCGAAGGGCTGAACGACGCGCTCAATCCGCAACTGCGCAAACGCGGCGAATAGGGAAACGCCATGACCGAATCCACGCCCCTGCTGTCCGTCCAGAATCTCAGCATCGCCCTGCCCCGCGGCGGCGACCGCGCCTATGCGGTGCAGGACGTCTCCTACGACATACGCGCCGGCGAGATCCTGTGCATCGTCGGCGAATCGGGCTCCGGCAAATCCATGAGCGCCAACGCCATCATGGGCCTGCTTCCCGACTATCTCACGCCCCAGCAGGGGCGCATCCTGTTCCGCGGCCAGGACCTGCTGCGGCAGGACGAAGCGGCCCTGCTGGCCATGCGCGGCAAGGACATGGCGATGATCTTCCAGGAGCCCCTGTCCGCGCTGAACCCGCTGATGACGGTGGGCGAGCAGATCAGCGAGGTCATGCGCGTGCACAACGCCTACCCGGGCGCCCAGCGCATGGCGCGCACGCTGGAAATGCTCGCCTTCGTAGGCTTGCCCGATCCCGCCACGCTCTACCACGTCTACCCCTTCCGGCTGTCCGGCGGGCAGCGCCAGCGCGTGATGATCGCCATGGCCCTGGCGCTGGAACCCGCGCTGCTGATCGCCGACGAACCCACGACCGCGCTGGACGTCACCACCCAGGCGCAGATCCTGGCGCTCATCGCCCGCATCCAGAAGGAGAAAGGCATGGGCGTGATGTTCGTCACCCACGATTTCGGCGTGGTGGCCGAGATC
The DNA here is from genome assembly GCF_001571365.1 of Achromobacter denitrificans NBRC 15125. Lineage (GTDB taxonomy): Bacteria > Pseudomonadota > Gammaproteobacteria > Burkholderiales > Burkholderiaceae_B > Achromobacter > Achromobacter denitrificans. The sequence continues at coordinate 176,430 of NZ_BCTQ01000005.1, forward strand.
GCCCACCGCGTCGCCGTGATGGAGAAAGGCATCCTGGTCGAACAGGGGCCCGCGGACGACGTGCTGAACCGGCCCCGCCACCCCTACACGCAGCGCCTGATCGCCGCGGTGCCGCAACGCCGCGCCAACGAGCGCGCCGCGGCCGGCGACGACCCGCCCGTGCTGGAGGTCAGGAACCTGAAAAAGACCTACGTAATCGGGCGCGCCTGGCTGGGCGGGAAGCGCGAAGTGCGCGCGGTGGACGACGTCAGCTTCAGCGTGCGGCGCGGCGAAACCCTGGGCATCGTGGGCGAGTCCGGCTCGGGTAAATCCACCATCGGCAAATGCCTGCTCAAGCTGGTCGGCATCGACGGCGGACAGCTGGTCTTCAACGGGCAGGACATCGCCGCCATGCCGGAGGCGCGCTTCCGCCCGCTGCGCCACGACATCCAGATGATCTTCCAGGATCCCTACGCCTCTCTCAACCCCCGCCATACCGTGGGACGCATCATCAGCGACGGGCCCGTGGCCAACGGCACGCCGCGCGCGCAGGCCGAAGCGCGGGCACGCGAATTGCTGTCGCTGGTGGGATTGGACCCCTCCGCCTTCGACCGCTATCCCAACCAGTTCTCGGGCGGACAGCGCCAGCGCATCGGCATCGCCCGCGCGCTCGCGCTGGAGCCCAAGGTGCTGGTGGCCGACGAATCGGTCTCGGCGCTGGACGTTTCGGTGCAGGCGCAGGTGCTGCAACTATTGCACGATCTGCAGCGGCGCCTGAAGATTGCGCTGGTGTTCATTACGCACGACTTGCGCGTGGCCGCCCAGATCTGCGACTCCGTGCTGGTGATGCACCGCGGCAAGGTCGTCGAATACGGCTCGCCCGCGCAGATCTTCGACGACCCGCAACATGCCTACACGCGGCAGCTCATCGCCGCCGTGCCCGGCCAGCACTGGGATCCTTCCCAGGCGAAGGCGGCTTGAGCCGCGGCTTCGCCCTCATCGTTCATTTCCACACACCCAGGAGAACCTTCCATGCAACGCCCCGCCGCCAAGCCGACCGTGCAGATCGACAACGAGCAGGTCACCGTCACCGAATGGCGCTTTCCGCCCGGCGGCGAAACGGGATGGCACCGCCACGGCATGAACTACGTCGTCGTGCCCCAGACCACCGGCCCGCTGCTGCTGGAAACGCCCGACGGCCAGGTCACCAGCCAGCTCACCACCGGCGTGGCCTACTACCGCCCGGTGGGTGTGGAGCACAATGTCATCAACCCCGGCGAAACCGAATTCGTGTTCGTCGAAATCGAACTCAAGCGCGCGTAGCGGGAGCGGCCGGGCCGCCACTCGACGGGCGCAAGGGAGGTTCCCATGCCACAGACTCCCCGCAAGCTGCGCAGCCAGAAATGGTTCGACGACCCGGCGCGCGCCGACATGACCGCCATCTATGTCGAGCGCTACCTCAACTACGGCCTGACGCGACAGGAACTGCAATCGGGGCGGCCCATCATCGGCATCGCCCAGACCGGCAGCGACCTGGTGCCCTGCAACCGCCACCATCTGGCCCTGGCCGATCGCATCCGCGACGGCATCCGCGACGCCGGCGGCATCCCGATGGAGTTTTTCGTCCATCCGCTGGCCGAGCAGGGCCGCCGCCCCACCGCCGCCCTGGACCGCAACCTGGCTTATCTGGGGCTGGTCGAAATCCTGCACGGCTATCCGCTGGACGGCGTGGTGCTGACCACGGGCTGCGACAAGACCACGCCCGCCTGCCTCATGGCCGCGGCCACCGTCGACATCCCCGCCATCGTGCTCTCGGGCGGACCGATGCTCGACGGCTGGTACGAAGGCCGGCGCGTGGGCTCGGGCACGGTCATCTGGCATGCCCGCAACCTGATGGCCGCCGGCAAGCTGGACTATGAAGGCTTCATGACCCTGGCCACCGCCTCGTCCCCGTCGATCGGACACTGCAACACCATGGGCACGGCGCTCTCGATGAATTCGCTGGCCGAGGCGCTGGGCATGTCGCTGCCCACCTGCGCCAGCATTCCCGCCCCATACCGGGAACGCGGCCAGATGGCCTACGCCACCGGCATGCGCATCTGCGACATGGTCCGCGCCGACGTCCGACCCAGCCATATCCTGACCCGGCGGGCCTTCGAAAACGCCATCGTCGTCGCGTCCGCGCTGGGGGCCTCCAGCAATTGCCCTCCCCACCTCATCGCCATCGCGCGCCATGCCGGCATCGAGCTGAGCCTGGACGACTGGCAGCGGCTGGGCGAAGACGTGCCGCTGCTGGCCAACTGCGTGCCGGCCGGCGAATACCTGGGCGAAGGATTCCATCGCGCGGGCGGCGTTCCCGCCGTGCTCCATGAGCTGGCGGCGGCCGGCCGCCTGCACCTGGACTGCCCCACCGTGTCCGGCAAGACCATCGGCGACATCGCCGCCCGCGCCCGCACCCACGACGCCGACGTCATCCGCAGCTGCGACGCCCCGCTCAAGCATCACGCCGGATTCATCGTCCTGTCCGGCAATTTCTTCGACAGCGCGATCATGAAGATGTCGGTGGTGGGCGACGATTTCCGCCGCGCTTACCTGTCGGAGCCCGGCTCGGAAAACGCCTTCGAGGCGCGCGCCATCGTGTTCGAAGGGCCCGAGGACTACCACGCGCGCATCGACGACCCGGCCCTGAACATCGATGAGCACTGCATTCTGGTCATCCGCGGCGCCGGCGACGTGGGCTACCCGGGCAGCGCGGAAGTGGTCAACATGGCGCCGCCTTCGCAGTTGCTCAAGCGCGGTATCGAATCCTTGCCCTGCATGGGCGACGGACGCCAGAGCGGCACCTCGGCCAGCCCTTCCATCCTGAACATGTCGCCCGAGGCCGCGGTGGGCGGAGGCCTGGCGCTGCTGGCGACGGGCGACCGGATCCGGGTCGACCTGAACCAGCGCACCGTCACGCTGCTCGTGAACGAAAAGGAATTGGAGCGGCGCCGGCAACGCCCCGGCTACCAGGCGCCCGAGTCGCAAACGCCGTGGCAGGAGCTGTACCGGCAACTGGTCGGCCAGTTGTCGACCGGCGGCTGCCTGGAACCCGCCACCCTGTACCTGAGGGTCGTGGAGACCCGCGGCGACCCCAGGCATTCGCACTGACGCCGCCGGCGGCGTCGCCTAGTCGCGAGGCGGCTCGCCGCCAGCGCCTGGTTCGCGAGGCGTCGGCCGGGAGACGACATAGGCCGCGCTGGCCAGGAAGAAAACCGCGACCGCGGCGGCCAGTTGCCACGACGGATGCGCGCCCCACCAGAACAGCACGTACCCGACCCCCATTCCCAGACAGGCATAGGCCTTGCCTTTTCCCGACACCGCGCCCTGGTCCCGCCAGGCGCGCAGGGCCGGGCCGTAGGTCGGGCTGTCCAGCAGCCATTTTTCCAGCCTGGGCGAGGACCGCGAAAAGCAGGCCACCGCCAGGATCAGGAAAATCGTCGTGGGCATGACCGGCAGGAAAGCGCCGATGACGCCCAATGCCAGCATCAGGCAGCCCAGGCATAGCCACAGAACTCTCATCATGATGGGCGGCGGGTATGGCGCGCCGCTCAGGGCCGCGCGGGCTCCGGCATTTTCATGCGCAGCATTTCCACGAACTTGTCTCCAGGCTGCCCGCCCGCGGCGCGCGCCTTGAAGATCATGGACCAGGCGTCCGCGTACTGGCCCCGCCAATAGAAGGCGGTCGCCCATGAGGAATAGAGATAGCCCTTGTCCGGTTCCACCTGCTCGCCCTTGCGATACAGCGCGTCGGAGCGCAGGGTGGCCGCCACCCGCGCTTCGGGCGGCAGCGTCTTGTCCTCCGCGGCGCAGCGCGCGGCGGTCCGGCCGGCGTCCGCGTAGATGCCCTGGAACGTCGGCGCATCCAGGCTGAGCGCGCGATCCATCATGTTCATGGCGTCGCAGAACTTGCCCTGGTCGTGCAGCACTGCGGCAAAGCCGGTATAGACCTCGGGGTTCTTCGGGTCCAGCAACCACGCCTGGTTGAAGCGGCGCATGGCCATGTCCAGCCGGTCCGCCTGATAGTAGCGATAGCCCTGTTCCACCCAGGCCCGCGCCGCGCCCGCCCGCGATCCGAAGGATTCCGTGGCCCCGGCGATCAGCTTGTCGTCGGCCGCCCTCAGGTCGGCGGCGGCCGAGCGGTCCACGCCCCCGTACATCGGCGCCTCGTCGATCCGCGCCTGGGGCGCGGCCGGACCACCCGCCGCGCAGCCGGCCAGCCACAAGACGGGAATGAACAAAATGGACCTGGCGGTCTGACGCATGGATGGCAAGTCCGTGTTGAAGGAACACCGCAATATACCGTAGCGCGCCGCTCAGGCCCCGGCGGGCATTCGCAAGGTGGAGAGGCATTCATTTGGGCGCGCATGCGAGGCTCCTTTTAGGGGGCACAGGCCCTAGTGCCGGCTTCGCATGCAACCAGTACGGCAATACTATTGCGAATCATTGAAGTTTGACGCCATACTGATTGCCCGGTTCATCTACTTTTGGAGGGTTTTGCAATGCAACGCGATGACATCCAAAAGCAGGGCGCGCAAGCCGCCCGCGAAGGATTGACCTTTTGGGATTGTCCGTATTACCGCGCGGACGCCATGCCCGCCCATACGGGAGAAACCATCGCCGAGTGGCGCGACAAGGTCGAGGCCTGGGAAGCCGGCTGGATGACGCAAGCCGGGAAATGGAAACCACCGCCTGGCGGCCGTCCGCGATATGTACCTCGTTCCACCGAGCCCTGGCCGAACGGCAGGATGGGCGCAGGCCCGCGGGCCCCGGCCATCCTGCCGCATCACGGGCAGCGCAAGCGCTGAGCACGCCGCAAAGGCTGATACGCCCCAGCCAAGCGGGCCGGGGCGTCGCCGATTCGGAAGAGGCGGCCGGCGCGCCCCTCAGTCCGGCAATCGAAACATGGGCGGATCGTTCGGCTGGTAGGCCCGCGCGGCCTTGTTGCCCGCCGCGATGGCGGCATCCCAGGTGTCATACGCATGGTCTTCGCCGCGCTCCACCTGGACGACGTCGCCCGTCTTGACCGAACGCGTCACGATTTCCCATTCGAACTTGCCGCCGCGGCCAGGCCGCACGACGAGCGTGCTCCGGTATGCCTGCGGATCGATTGGGTCCATGGTACGCCTCCGTGCCCCGGACTTTTTATCGTAGGCCAATTCCGCCGCCGATGCCTAGACGCACGCCGCCGGCCGGCGCGGCCGGGCCTCGACCCTGAACGGCGGATGAACGGCGCCTTCAGAACGGGTTCATGCCAAGGCGCCCAGAATGGTTCCGCACCTCCGGCATGAGCGCCGGCACCGCAACCACTGGAAGAAGAACATCATGCGTATCAAGATGGCTATCGGCATCTGGCTGCTGGGCATTACCCTGGCCTGGCTGGCGGTCGCGCCGCTCGGCACGGCCGCGCCGGACGCCGCCGCGGGTTGGTGGCAACTACGCCAGCACGCCTTGTATCTTTCGGGACTCTGGAGCATCGGCCTGATGTCCCTGACCCTGCTGCTGGCCTTGCGCCTGCCCTGGCTGGAACGTCCACTGGGCGGCATGGACCAGGTCTATCGGCTGCACAAATGGGCCGGCATCGGCGCCGCCCTCACGGCCATCCTGCATTGGGGAGCCAAGGAATCCAGCGGGTGGATCAAGACCCTGTGGGGAACCGCCGCCAGGCCCGGTCGGGATGCCGTGCTGCCCTGGCTCACGGACTTCCGGGGCACCGCCAAGGACCTCGGCGAATGGGCGTTCTACCTGTTGTTGGCCATGGTGGCCATCACCCTGCTGACCCGGCTGTTGTCGTACAAGCCCTGGCGCATTCTGCACCGCGCCATGCCCCTGCTGTTCCTGGCCCTGGCGTTCCACACGGTGGCACTGATGCCCCTGGGCTTCTGGGCCGCCCCGATGGGCCTGCTCATGGGCGCGCTGCTGGCGCTCGGCAGCGTGGCGGCGCTGTGGTCGCTGGCCGGCTGGATCGGCCAGTCGCGGCGCCATGCGGGGCGCATCCATACGGTGCATGTCCTCGGCGACGGCGGCGAGGGCGCGCCGGTCGAGGTGATCTGCGCGCTTCCCGCCAATTGGCCCGGGCATCGCGCGGGGCAATTCGCCTTCGTGCGTTTCGACCGCAACGAAGGCGCCCACCCCTTCACCATCGCCAGCGCGCCCGGCAGCCTGGGCGCCGACGAGCGCGGCGCGCCCCTGCTGCGCCTGGTCATCAAACCGCTGGGAGACTACACGCGCAGCCTGAGCCGACGCCTGCGGGCGGGCCAGCGCGTGGACATCGAAGGCCCCTACGGCCGCTTCGACGGCCAGGGCAAGGGCGAGCGGCAGCAGGTCTGGGTGGCGGGCGGCGTCGGCGTCACGCCGTTCCTCGCGCTGCTGGAGGCGCGCCAACCCGGCGCCGGCACGGCGCCCGCCGGCCGGCAGCCCGCGCGGATGCATTACTGTACCCGCGACGCCGAGGCGGATCCGCTGCTGCCCCGCCTGCGCGCCCTGTGCGAAAGCGCCCAGCCGCCGGTGGCCCTCACCGTGCACAGCGATGCGCGGGGCGAACGCCTCACGCCCCAGGCCCTGGAGGCCGACACAACCGGGCCGCTGGATATCTGGTTCTGCGGTCCGCGGGGCCTGGGCGAGGCGCTGCAAGGCCACGCGCCGCGCCGCTGGCGAGTGCATCGCGAATCGTTCGCCATGCGCTGAAAACGACGAAACGTCAGGCCCGGGACCTGGCGTTTTTTTTCGTGCGGGCGCCGGGCCCTGGTGCTAGCCTTGGAGCTTCCAACTGTCGCCAGTGGAGACCCCCATGCCTGAATTCATTGAAGCCAACCTCGACACGCTGTTCACTCATGCCCATAGCCGCGCGGAAAGCTACTTGCGGGCGGCTGAAACCCAGATCGACGCGGTTTTCGGCGATGGCTACGCCAGGGAACATCCGGAACTGATCGCCGCGTTCATGAAGACCGCATCCGACGAGTTCACACGCATCACCACCGCGAAAGTCCTGCAGAACATCGGCTATGCGCTGGACTCGATCGCGAGTGCGATGAAAACCCCGGATTGAGAGCGGCGCCCCAGTCGCACCGAAAAGAAAAAAGGCCGCCAAGTTCGAGGCTTGGCGGCCTTCTCTTTTGCCGTGCCTGGCAGCACCGTGCAAGAATGCCTGCGCCCAACCACGCCCCTAAATCGCCCTGGCGCCGGGCGGAGTTCCCGTCCATTCGACCCTGTCTTCCCAGCGGGGGTGGCGCTTGCGCTAATGCTCTCTGTCGCCCCGCAGGAACATGGCGACCTTTCCCTTTAGCAACGCGGCGTCATAGGTGGCCGTGCTGAGGGCACTCTGTAGCACCTTCCTCCGGATTTCACTCGGCATTTCATGCCATACGCTCAAGATCGCTGCGCCAAGGCAAGCAATGACCCGCCGCTCGCCTTCGTCAAGTACCCCAGCATCCAGCATCTCCACTGACGTGGGTAATCGCACGCCACCTTCATTGAGCCAGCGCTCAATGTCCGAGTCCTCAGGATCACGAGTCATGTTTTTCCCCCGAAAAAGGAACTCCCCCGGCGATGCGCGCAATCCTCGCCTTGAGTGCGGATCTGTCGAATGCTGCTTGAGCGATCTCACGATTCAATACCCGCTGACGCGCATCGGGCGGGAGCTCATCCCAGAGACTCAATATCGATGCCCCGAGAAAAGCGAGAATTCGGCGCTCCGACTCCTCGAATTCCTCGATCGCGAACGACCGGGCGAGGGAAATCAGTTGCGATCCCCCCTCATCGTCCCAGCGCTCCAACGCCTTCGTACTCGTTGTCTGTGACATGGCGCGGCCTCCTGGATGAGTGGACAAAATCAGTGTAGGACAACCACCGCCGCGCGACTTACGCTGTTTCAAATTAGTCTTAGGTCAGACCTGCCGCAGAGCGTACTGTAGGGATGTGGCATTCGTCACGACAACCAAAAGGCAAATATCATGACATTTCCTACCCGCTACAGCGCTGCAGGTCCTCCCACCCAACCTGGTCAGGATGACCAGCCCAACAAACAGCAAGAACAGCAAAGCCAGGAACAAAAAGAAGAAGCGGCTCGCAAGCAAGCGCAGAACGATCCGCTAAAGCAACGTACCCCCCAGTAGCGAATCGCACGCTTTCGGTCCATTCCTGCCACGGAACCACAGCCGCCCAATTGCTGATGGATGACTGAAAGTTTGTGAACAGACGCTGACTCGTCGCACATTTGCGAGAGCCAGCGTTGTCGTGTATCGATCCGACCCACGATATCTCCGCGCTAGTCAAAGGCCGCAATAGAGGCCAACCAGTCCCCGAATCAAAACGTAAATCTGGTCGGCAGCTCCGCCATGTCGCAGCCACACCGTGCCTCGATTCATTTAGGCCGTTCCCATCATGAAGCCGTTCAGTAAGTCATTTGCCCGCCTCATTACCACTTGCCGAAAATTCCTCCCGTTGACCGCGTCGTTCAAGCCTGACGATGGCCACCGAGCGCGTCCGTCCGCTCCGCACGCGGCGACTATGTCGCCTTGGCGTGTGTACAGAATCTATGCTCGTCCTGGACACCTGCTTCTTCGGAATGAACAAGGCAGGATTTTTGACTTCGGCGTTATGAAAGGAGCCGAGCCCAACTTGGCCTATCGGCTGTTCGTCCGAAATCTCACGGGCCGGGGGTTCGCTTCGCGCACGCTGCTGCTCGATGACATCACTCGCCGAATTGAGGCCGGTGAAGTTGCAGGGGAATTGCTTGATCTTCCCGAATATACGGCCGGACCAGGAGTCGATTTGGACCGCGGCACGCACGCCGACATCTCGATGAAATTGGCTGGATAGCCCAGCCCGCTTGCCCTTGATCCGAGCCGCGATTGCGAGAGCGCGCGCTTAGAGGACGCCCCAGGCTGCAAGCCTTGACGGGGATGATTTTCCGGCGCGCGAGCCAGTGACGCCGCAGCTTCGCGATGGGAAATATCGGCTCTCACGGCACCATAGCGGTCGCCTCCGGCGAGAAGGAGCCCGCCTCATAACGACCGGCCTATGGCACTGCCGGCCTGTTGACACGATACGCTTCGGCGCGAGCCAAGGTACGGTAAAACGACGCCCCCACGCTTACAAAGCGCTCAATGTCTCCCGCCGATAGCTTGTCCTTGACCGAATTCAGATGCTCCGCGTAGTCGGTAAGAATATCGACCCAATCATCGAAACTGCTCAGCGTCACCGATTTGGTCAGCATCCTCGCCAATAGGTCTTCCCGGTCCATAATGCCCTCGACAGTCGCAGCCCGATGCCGCATTCAAGCTGCGCAAGTGTCATTCCCAGCATTTCAAGATCATCGTGAACCGGGTCTCGCACGTGTTCCAAGAAAAGCGAAAGCCCTGGCCGGTTTCCCAGACAGGGCTCGATAAGTTGTGTGACCGGTAGTACTCGTCAGCTTAGCCTGGGTCAGGCAGCGTGCGAATGTGCGTCGACCAAATAACGTCCGTGATTAATAGCCGTATCGACCGCAATCACTGGGCTTGAAACAGATCCACCCGATGCAAAAAATGGAACCAGGTGCGACTCATTCAATCCGTATTGATCCGCCACAGCCCCTAGTGCCACAGTCGCAGTAAAAGCGGGCCGACGGCTTCCACCAACCGATATACGGGAGACACTCGCCGTTAAGCGATATCCTTTGTAGACCATGTTGTTATGGAACATAAGCCCTCCTATGAATTCACTTGCTTAGGGCTCTGTTCACAGTGCGCGAATTTTCGTCGCCTGCGGGCCTTTGGCTCCCTCTGCCGTCACGTAGCTGACGCGTTGGTTTTCAACCAAGACCTTATGACCGTCGTCGCTGACAATCTCGGAGAAATGAGCGAATAGGTCCTTGCCGCCGTTCTCGGGCATGATGAATCCAAAGCCCTTCGCGTCGTTGAACCACTTAACAATTCCGGTTTCCATATGTCTACTCCTTGAATAGCGGGCACTGCCCGAAAACGGAGCTAGTCAAGGAAAGGACTGCGAACAATGAAGCACCCTGAAGAGAGCACAAAACCGGACGAAAATCGCGATGCTCGAAAAGCTGTTAACCCACTATGGGCGCGGCATCCTTGAAAGTCAACCGACGTTTCCATTTAGAGCCCGCCAAGGACTTGAATCGGATTTACCGCGGAACAGGGAGCCGTGAAAAGCCCGCGCCACTGATGCGCGGCGGAAAAGCAAAAAGCCGCGTAAGTCTATGACTTAGCGGCTTTTCAGGCGGTGCCAGGCACCACTTTGCAGGAATTTGGTAGGCGGTATTGGAATCGAACCAACGACCTCCACGATGTCAACGTGGCGCTCTAACCAGCTGAGCTAACCGCCTGCAAAGAAGAAGCATTATATAGTGCTTTTTTGAACTGTGCAAATCGTCTTGGAAGATTTTTTGCATTTTTCATTGCGTCCGAAGGGTCTTGGCCTTTGCGTCGCGCCTGCGGCCAAATGGCTGCAACCGGGCGTCTATCCATGACTCAATCAGAGCGCTTTCACACTACTCAATGCTGCTTATTCATCAGCACTGCTTCGCTCTTCAATCTCGCGTCTGCGGCTTGCACCGCAGCAACGAAGAGCGAGATTCTATCAGAACTTTTTATTCCTTGCTCGACCTCGACGCCACTGCTGACATCGACGCCCCAAGGCCGCAGCGTTTGCACGGCCTGGCCTACGTTTTCGGCGTTCAGGCCGCCGGACAGGATGAGCGGCCGCGACACCGGATCGTCCTTCACGTCGTCGAGCAAGGCATAGTCGAAGCCGTGTCCGCTGCCGCCATAGCCCGCGCTATAGCTGTCGAACAGCCACCCCGCGGCCTCGCCGTAGGCGCGGCATGCGGATGCCAGGTCTTCCGCGGTATCGAGGCCCGGCGCGCCGGCGCGGAAGGCGCGCAGGAAACGATGCCCGTAGCGGGCACAGTCCTGCGGCGTTTCGTCGCCGTGGAATTGCAGCAATTCGGGGCCGACCTGATCCAGCACCGCGCGCACCTCGTCTTCCGCCGGATTCACGAACAGCGCCACCACATCGACGAAGGCAGGCACCGCGCGGCGCAGTTGCGCGGCCCGCAACGGCGTCAGGCAACGCTTGCTCTTGGCATAGAAAACAAAACCGATCGCATCGACGCCGGCCGCGACGGCGGCGTCGATATCCTGTTCGCGGGTCAATCCGCAGATCTTGATGCGTGTGCGCATGGAATTCATCACTGGCGTCGTCGCGGGCGCGACGGGTGGGACCAGTATATCCGGCGCGCCTAGGACTCCGGCTGGCCCAGGGTCGCGACGAGGTTATCGAAACTGCCTTCGGCCAGGCGGAACCAGGGCACTTCTTTATCGCGGAACGCGACCATGCTCTCGTAGAGTTTCTTGAACATGGGGTCCTTGGCGCTCATTTCCTTGTACGCGGCGAGCGACGCCTCATAGCTGGCCTGCAGGACCGGCCGGGGAAACGCCTTCAACTGCGCGCCGCGAGCGACCAGGCGGCGCAGCGCATCCGGGTTGCCGGCGTCGTACTTGGCGATCATGTTGCCCGTGGCCATGCGGCAGGCGAGCGCAAGCGCGGACTGGTACGGCCTGGGCAGTTCGTCGTAGGCTTCCTGGTTCACGTACAGCGACAGCTGCAAGGTGCCCGCCCACCAGCCGGGGAAGTAATAGTTCCTGGCCACCTTGTAGAGGGCGAGGCTCTCGTCGTCGTAAGGGCCGATCCAGGCCACCGCATCGACGACGCCCTGCTCCAGCGCCGCATAGGTTTCCGCGGCCGGGACCTCGACGGGCGTCGCGCCCTGCCGCGCCAGCACGTGGCGGGCGAATCCGCCGGCCTTCACCTTGAGTCCGCGCAGATCGTCCACGGTCTTGATTTCACCGCGGAACCAGCCGCCCATCTGGGCCCCCGTATAGCCGCAGGGAAAGTTCAGGATGTTGTACTTGTCGAACAGCACGCGCGTCAGCGCCAGGCCTTCGCCCTGCGTCATCCAGGCGTTCATCTGCCGGGTGTTCAGGCCGAACGGCACGCCCGCATCGAAGCAAAGCGCGGGGTCGATATCGAAATAGCGGGTCGAGGCCGTATGCCCGCAATCGACGACGCGATGCTGCACGGCCTCCAGCACCTGGCCCGGCTGCACCAGATCGCCCGCCGGGAATATCTCGATGTTGAAACGCCCGTCCGTCACTTCGGCCACGTACCGGGCGACGTCCTCCGCGCCGGCGAACAGCGTCGGCGATTCATTGGGAAAGCTGGAAGCCAGGCGCCATGCGACCGTCGGAGCGTCCTGCGCGAAAACGGGGGCCGCGAGGGTGGCGCCGCCGGCGGCGGCTCCCAAGGCGGTCTGCTTCAAAAACGCGCGGCGTCGCATGGCGTAAGGCCTCCATCGGGCACGGAAAGGCGTCGCCGTCGCCGGCGGCTTCCCTAATAGGTTTGAGTAAACGGCGACAGCAGCTGCGATCCGCCGTCGAGTTCTTCCAATCCGAATACGTCGGGGTAATCGATGGCGGACAGGTAAAGCCCGTCCGGCGCAAAGGTTGGCGCGCCGCGCTTGCGGTCGCGCCAGGACAGGAGCTGGGACATCCAGTCGACCGTCTCCCTGCCCTGCCCGACCTGCAACAACGCTCCCATGATATTGCGCACCATGTGATGCAGGAAGGCGTTCGCCTTCAGCGTAAACACCAGGAACGGCCCGCGCTCTTCGATATCCAGCCGGTACAGGTGGCGCACCGGATGCTTGGCCTGGCATTGCGAGGAACGGAAGCTGGAAAAATCATGCTCGCCCAGCAAGGCATTCGCCGCGGCGCGCATGACGTCCACGTCCAGCGACTGGAAGCACCAGCCCGCGCGGCCCGCCCACAGCGCCGGGCGCACCCGGCCGCGCCACAGCAGGTAGACGTAGGTGCGCGCGCGCGCGGAAAACCGCGCATGGAACTCGTCCGACACCGGCTGCGCCCACTGCACGGAAATGCTGGGCGGAAGAAAGGCGTTCACGCCCCGCACCCAGGACTCCATCCGCCGGTCGAGCCCGGTGTCCAGATGGATCACCTGCATGGCGCCATGCACGCCGGTATCGGTGCGCCCCGCGCAAATCGTCGGCACGGTGCCCTCGACACCGCAAAAACTTCCCAAGGCGGCTTCCAGCGTGTCCTGCACCGTCTGCCGGTGCGGCTGTGTTTGCCAACCCTGCCAGGCGGAGCCGTCATACGCCAGCCCCAAAGCAACTCTAGACATGTATCAAACCCGTGGACCGCCGACACGGCGCGGTTCGTCCGTGGGCGGTTCGTCCAGGTCGAGATTGATGCTGTTGAGCTTGCGGTTCAGTGCTGCCGTATCCAGCACTGGCTCGTTATAGGCGTCGGTTTCCTCGTCGTCGTCGCCGCGCCTGGCGCCGGCCCTGCGCAGCAGCCAGGCTATGGCGAACGCGATCAGCGCCAGCACGGCGGTGACGATGACGAGTAGATTATCGGCCAGCCAGGCCGGCATGTCCGACGCGCTGTCCTTGTTCGGCGGGGTGCCTGCCGGCTTGTCCGGCGAAGCGCCCGGCGTCCCTGCGGCGCCCGGTGTGCCCGCTGCGCCCGGAGTGCCTGCTGCGCCTGGCGTACCTGCTGTACCCGGAGTACCTGCGGCACCCGAAGTACCTGCCGCGCCCGGCGTACCTGCCGCGCCCGGCGTACCTGCTGCACCCGGAGTACCTGCTGCACCCGAAGCACCTGCTGCACCCGAAGTACCTGCTGCACCCGAAGTACCTGCTGCACCCGAAGCACCAGTCGCGCCCGGAGTACCTGCCGCGCCCGGAGCGCCAGTCGCGCCCGGAGTACCTGCGGCACCCGAAGTACCTGCCCCGCCCGGAGTACCTGCTGCACCCGAAGTACCTGTCGTGCCCGGAGTACCTGCTGCACCTGGAGTGCCCGTTGCTCCCGGCGTGCCTGCTGCACCCGGCGTACCTGCCGCACCTGGAGTACCCGTTGCACCCGACGTGCCTGCTGCACCTGGAGTACCCGTTGCACCCGGCGTGCCTGCTGCACCCGGAGTACCCGTTGCACCCGGCGTGCCTGCCGCACCTGGAGTACCTGTTGCACCCGGCGTGCCTGCTGCACCTGGAGCACCCGCTGCTCCCGGCGTCCCCGGAGCACCGGCGGCGCCCGAAGCACCGGCGGCGCCCAACTGGCCGACGGCCTTGTTCAAATCGTCGACGTTGCTCTGCAACTGGTCCACGCGCCCCTGCACGTCCGCCATGGCGCGCTGGTTGGAGGTGCGCGCGTCGGCCTGGGCTTCGGCTTGCGCCGAGGCGCTGTCCTGGGCCTGGCCCGCGGACAGGCGCACGCGGTCTTGCGGCGGCGGCGTCGCCGTGGCCACGCCGTTGCCGCTCGGTGGGGCGACGCTGCCCGACGCCCCGCCCTGCCCCTGGACCACGGAAGGATTGGCGGCCGATGCCGCGCCGATCCGCGAACGGTACTTGGCGAAGGCTTCGGCATGTTCGTTGAAGATCCGGCGCGCTTCGGCCGGGTCCACCGCGCGCACGGTGGCGGCGTCCGGAATCTTCAGCTTCTCGCCGGCACGCACCAGGTTCATGTTGTTCTGGATGAACGCCTCGGGATTCGCGCGCCACAGGGCCACGAGCATCTGATAGACCGAGGCATTGGGCACCGCGTTGCGCTGGGCGATAGCGAACAGGTTGTCGCCGGATTTCACATTGACCGATCGGGTGCCGGCCTGGCGGGACGGCGTGCCGACCGCCGCCGGCGTTACCTCGGCGGTGGTGCCGCGCAACGGCACCAGGATGCTGACCTGCACCTGCCGTTGTCCGGAGCTGGAGCTGATGTCCAGCAGCAGATCCACCGCGCCGCTGGCCGGCGGCTGCGAGGCCCGCACGCGCAGGTTCTTGCGCGTGGCGTCCATGCCGTCCTCGATGCGCACCACCATGCTGGCCAAGGGCACCGGCGGCTTCAGGCCGGCGCGCTGCCACGCGGCCTCGTCGGCAACCGCGACCTTCAGCGACGAGACTTCGTCGGGTGTCAGTTCCTGCAATCCCACCACCGCCTGCAGCGGCGCGCCCGGCACGGAAACCACCCGCGAATGCCCCACGCGCATGGCCAACGCCGACCCGCACACGCTTGAGCCGATCGCCAACGCAATCGCCCACTGCAGGGCTTTCAAACGGCGGGCATGCTTCACTTGGCGCGAACGCTGGGTCATAAGCTGGAATTCCGTTCTTGTAGTCGAATTACGGGCTGATGCCGATTCGCGCAAAAACTCCGCGGGAACCGGCACCAATTCACGGGAAAAGTGTAATGGATCATGCGCATTTCACAAACCTGAAAGGCCCGTCGAGGCCTGCTGGCATGCACATCCGCCACACATCGCCGCGGCCGCGCAAACGACAAGGGCACCCGAAGGTGCCCCTGCTTGCCTTATTCGCGTGATCGGGCGGCGCGCGCCGCCGCCCGGCGCGGCGTCAGGCTTCGGCCAGCGCGATGCGCAGCATACGGCGCAGCGGCTCGGCGGCACCCCACAGCAGCTGGTCGCCCACGGTGAAGGCGCCCAGGTACTGCGAACCCATCGACAGCTTGCGCAGACGGCCCACGGGGATGTCCAGCGTGCCCGTCACGGCAACCGGCGTCAGCGCGGCGACGGTGGCTTCCTTGGTGTTCGGCACCACCTTGGCCCATTGCGTGCCCTGGGCGATCAGCGCCTCGATTTCGTCGATCGGCAGGTCGCGCTTGAGCTTGATGGTCAGCGCCTGGCTGTGGCAGCGCATCGCACCGATGCGCACGCACAGGCCGTCGATCGGCGTGGCAGCCGTGCCGAAGGCGGCGCCGCGGCCGAGGATCTTGTTGGTTTCGACTTCGCCCTTCCACTCTTCCTTGGACATCCCGTTGCCCAGGTCCTTGTCGATCCAGGGAATCAGGTTGCCGCCCAGCGGCACGCCGAAATGTTCGTGGGGCAGCGCCGGATCCTTCTGCTTGGCCAGCACGCCGCGGTCGATTTCCAGGATGGCCGACGCGGGGTCGTCCAGCAGCGGCTTGACGGATTGGTTGATTTCGCCGAACTGGGTCAGCAGCTCGCGCATGTGCTGCGCGCCGCCGCCCGAGGCCGCCTGGTACGTCATGGTCGTCATCCATTCGACCAGGTCGTTGTTGAACAGGCCGGCCAGGCCCATCAGCATGCAGCTGACCGTGCAGTTGCCGCCGACGAAGTTGCGCACGCCGCGCTTGAGCGCCGCGTCGATGACCGGACGGTTGACCGGGTCCAGCACGATGATGGCGTCGTCGGCCATGCGCAGGGTGCTGGCCGCGTCGATCCAGATGCCGTTCCAGCCGGCGCCGCGCAGCTTCGGATAGATCTCGGAGGTGTAGTCGCCGCCTTGCGCCGTCACGATGATCGGCAGTTTTTTCAGAGCGTCAATATCGTAGGCATCCTGCAGCGGGCCCGCGCCATCGGCCCAAGTGGGCGCGGCGCCGCCAGCGTTGCTGGTGGAGAAAAACACCGGTTCGATCAGTGCGAAGTCGTTCTCGTCGCGCATGCGTTGCATGAGCACCGAGCCGACCATACCGCGCCAGCCGACAAGGCCTACTGCTTGATTCATTTCAATCGCTCTTTAAAGGTGAAGACAAGGTCCGGGGAAGAAAAAGCCGTGCAATTCATCAATTTATCAGAATGCACGGGGAGATGTTGCGGCGCAGCTAGAAAAAATAGGGGCCGCAATAGGCGCCCTGGGCTTTCGCGGCGCCTCCGCAACAGGAAAAGCAAAGGGCCGTCCGCCGGACGACCCTTTGCCGGGCGCGACCGCCAGGCGCTCCGGCGCCGGGCTGCCGCGCTGTCCTGGCCGATCAGGCCAGGGCCTTCAGCACCGCGTCGCCCATTTCGGCCGTGCCGACCTTGGTCGTGCCCGGTTCGAAAATGTCGGCCGTGCGCAGCCCGTCGGCCAGCACGCGGCGGACGGCAGCCTCGATGCGATCGGCCTGGGGCGCCAGGTTGAGCGAATAGCGCAGCAGCATGGCAGCCGACAGGATGGTGGCCAGCGGATTGGCGATGCCCTGCCCGGCGATGTCGGGCGCGGAACCGTGGCTGGGCTCGTACAGGCCCTGGCCGCCGGCGTTCAGCGAGGCCGAGGGCAGCATGCCGATCGAACCCGTCAGCATGGCCGCTTCGTCCGACAGGATGTCGCCGAAGAGGTTGCCGGTCACGATGACGTCGAATTGGCGCGGGTTGCGCACCAGCTGCATGGCGGCGTTGTCCACATACATGTGCGACAGCTCCACGTCGGGATAGTCGCGCGCGACTTCGATGACGAGATCGCGCCAGAACTGCGAGGTTTCCAGCACGTTGGCCTTGTCCACGCTGCACAGCTTCTTGTTGCGCTTGCGGGCCGACTCGAAGCCGATGCGCGCGATGCGACGCACTTCCGATTCGGCGTAGCGCATGGTGTCGTAGCCTTCGCGCTCGCCGGCGAAGGCGCCGTCGGGCGACGAGCGCACGCCCCGCGGCGTGCCGAAATAGATGTCGCCGGTCAGTTCGCGGATGATCAGGATGTCCAGGCCCGAAACGATCTCCGGCTTCAGCGACGAGGCGCTGGCCAGTTCGGGGTACAGGATGGCCGGACGCAGGTTGGCGAACAGGCCGAGCGCCTTGCGCAGGCCCAGGATGGCCTGTTCCGGACGGAACTCGCGCGGCAGGCTGTCGTATTTCCAGTCGCCCACGGCGCCGAACAACACGGCATGCGACTCCTTGGCCAGCTTCAGGGTGGCCGGCGGCAGCGGATGCTCGAACGCGTCGAACGCCGCGCCGCCCACGGGCGCCTCCTTGATGTCGAGGGAGAGGTCCAGCGCCTTCAGGACGCGCACGGCCTGTTCGACGATTTCCGGGCCGATGCCGTCACCCGGCAAGACTGCGATGTTATGGGTCATACGAAAACAATCCTGTAGTAATTAGGGCGTCAGGCGATGGGACGGCTTTCCAGCCAGGGATGGCGGGCCAGGCGTTCCGCTTCGAAAGCGCGGATCTTGTCGGACTGGCGCAGGGTCAGGCCGATATCGTCGAAGCCGTTGAGCAGACAGTACTTGCGGAAGGGTTCGATATCGAAGCCCATCGCGCGGCCGTCCGCCGCCACCACGACCTGCTGGTCGAGGTCGATGCGCAGCTTGTAGCCGGGGAAGGCCTTCACCTCGTCGAACAGGCGCGCCACTTCGAGCTCGGACAGCACGATGGGTAACAGGCCGTTCTTGAAGCTGTTGTTGAAGAAGATGTCCGCGTAGGACGGCGCGATGATGGCGCGGAAGCCGAACTGCGTCAGCGCCCAGGGCGCATGCTCGCGGCTGGAGCCGCAGCCGAAGTTCTTGCGCGCCAGCAGCACCGAGGCGCCCTGGTAGCGGGGCTGGTTCAGCACGAAATCCGGGTTCAGCGGACGCTTGCTGTTGTCCATGCCCGGTTCGCCGTGATCCAGGTAGCGCAGCTCGTCGAAGAGGTTCGGCCCGAAGCCGGTGCGCTTGATGGACTTGAGGAACTGCTTGGGAATGATGAGGTCCGTGTCGACGTTTTCGCGATCGAGCGGGGCTACCAGGCCTTCGTGTGTGGTGAATGCTTGCATGATGTCGGTACTCGGTGCTTAACGCTTAACGGAACGTGCGGACGTCGACGAAATGACCGGCGACGGCGGCGGCGGCGGCCATGGCCGGGCTGACCAGGTGCGTGCGCCCGCCCTGCCCCTGGCGGCCTTCGAAGTTGCGGTTCGAGGTCGAGGCGCAACGTTCGCCGGGTTCCAGGCGGTCGGCGTTCATGGCCAGGCACATCGAGCAGCCCGGTTCACGCCATTCGAAGCCGGCTTCGATGAAAACCTTGTCCAACCCCTCGCGCTCGGCCTGCTGCTTGACCAGGCCCGAGCCCGGAACAACCATCGCCTGGCGCACGTTCGAGGCCACGCGCTTGCCGCGCGCCACGGCGGCGGCCGCGCGCAGGTCTTCGATGCGGGAATTGGTGCAAGAGCCGATGAACACCCGATCCACGCGGATATCGGTCAGCGGCGTATTGGGCTTGAGGCCCATGTATTGCAGGGCGCGCTCCATGCCGCTGCGGCGCACGTCGTCCTTTTCGCGGTCGGGGTCCGGCACGCGGGAATCCACCGGCAGCACCATTTCCGGGGACGTGCCCCAGGTGACTTGCGGCTTGATGTCGCGCGCGTTGACCTCGACGACGGTGTCGAACTTGGCGCCTTCGTCGGTATGCAGGGTGCGCCAGTAGCCCACCGCCTGGTCCCAGAGCACGCCCGAGGGCGAGAAGGGACGGCCGCGGAAGTACTCGATGGTCTTGTCGTCCACCGCCACCATGCCCGAACGGGCGCCGGCTTCGATGGCCATGTTGCAGACCGTCATGCGGCCTTCGACCGACAGGCCGCGGATCGTGCTGCCGGCGAACTCGATGGCGTGGCCGGTGCCGCCGGCCGTGCCGATGATGCCGATGATGTGCAGGACCACGTCCTTGGCCGTACAGCCGAAGGGCAGCTCGCCCTCGACCTTGATCAGCATGCTCTTGGCTTTCTTCATGAGCAAGGTCTGAGTGGCCAGCACGTGCTCGACTTCGGACGTGCCGATGCCGAAGGCCAGCGCGCCCAGCGCGCCGTGCGTGCTGGTGTGCGAATCGCCGCAGACCACCGTCATGCCGGGCAGGGTCGCGCCCTGCTCCGGGCCGATCACGTGCACGATGCCCTGGCGCAGGTCATTCATGCGGAATTCGGTAATGCCGTATTTGTCGCAGTTGTCGTCCAGCGTATCCACTTGCAGGCGCGAGATGGGATCGTCGATGCCCTGGGCGCGGTTCATCGTGGGCACGTTGTGGTCCGCCACGGCCAGGTTGGCGCCGGTGCGCCACGGCTTGCGGCCGGCAATGGCCAGTCCTTCGAACGCCTGCGGGCTGGTGACCTCGTGCAGCAGGTGGCGGTCGATATAGAGCAGACAGGTGCCGTCTGATTCCTGGTGGACGACGTGGGCGTCCCAGAGTTTGTCGTAAAGGGTTTGGGCCATGGATGCGCTCTGCTAATAGACAATCCGGCTCGTGCCTCGCGCGGTTGAAGCAAAACGCTCCCGCGCCGGCCACTGCGGCATGAGGGAATTATGCACAGGGTCTGAACCTAGTACAACTGCACCTTATATACCAGTACCAGCACTACCATGCTGGGCCGCGACAGGTCTCGGGAAGATCTTGTTTCGGGCTCGCTCCGGAGAATGTGGCCAGATAATCACAGATACAAATTCGGGGCGTTAAAACAGATACAAAATTATCAAAACGATATAATCACGCAACGCTGTGGTTTCTCCATTTACGAAATAAAGCGCAATAAATCGCATTAAACGCGTATTAAAGTAAACCGTTAATCGTCACCATAGCGAAATTCGTGCAAGTTCAACTAAATTAAGAGATGATGCGCGAAGAAACACAAAAAGCCGCCTTGGAAACTTCGTCAAGAATTAACAAATATTGACTCGTCAAATCTGACATTTCCACACAATATGGCGGCCATTCATTCTCAACTCGACTCGCGAATAATCACTATGGCTTCGTTTTTGCTCAAAAGCACGACTTCGGTCCTTGCCCTGGCATTCGTTCCTGCGGCATTTGCTCAGTCTTCCGCTCCCGCCTCGGCGCAGTCCGCAGTCTCGATGAACCAGATCGTCGAACAGACCCTGATGGGCAATCCGGAGATCCAGGCCAAGTACCATGATTTCCAGGCGTCGCTGGAAGGCCAGAACGTCGCGCGCGCGGCTTTTTTCCCGCAGATCAACGCGCAGGGCTATGTGGGTCGCGAGTACCGCCGCAACGTGCCGGGCGTGGGTTCGCAGGACTGGAGCCGTCCCGGCTATAGCGTCGAGTTGCGCCAATTGATTTTCGACGGCTTCCGCACGAGCAATGACGTGAAGCAGGCCGGCTTCGACAAGCTGGCCAAGTTCTACGACCTGCTGTCCACCAGCGACAACACGGCGCTGGCCGCCGCGCAGGCCTATATCGACCTGCAGCGCTACCGCGACATGGAACTGCTGGCCCGCCAGAACTATTCCCTGCACGAGGAAACGCTCAAGCAGATCAACGAACGCGCCGACTCGGGCGTGGGCCGCCGCGTCGACCTGGAACAGGCCGGCGGGCGCCTGGCGCTGGCCCAGACCAACCTGATGACCGAGACCGCGAACCTGCTGGACGTGCAGCAGCGCTTCCAACGCGTGACGGGCGCCCTGCCTCCCGAATCGATGCTGCCGCCGCCCGACATCTCGGGCAAGCTGCCGGCCAAGCCCAGCGATTTCAATGAATCCCTGCGCCGCAACCCCAGCTTCCTGTCCAAGCAGGCCGGCCTGCAGGCCGCGGAAGCCGGCGTGGCGTCGTCCAAGGGCGCGTTCTCGCCGAAGTTCGAGTTCGTGGCCTCCACCGGCCGCGACCAGAACGACCCGACGCCCCAGAACCGCGACATCCAAAGCTCCAGCGTGCAGCTGGTCATGAGCTACAACCTGTACCGCGGGGGCGCCGACTCGGCCCGCGTGCGCCAGACCGCCGCGCAGTCGTACGCCGCGCGCGACATCCGCGACTACACTTGCCGCAACGTGCAGCAGGAGCTGGCCATCGCCTGGAACAACGTGGTCAGCCTGGGCCAGAAGCTGCCCTTCCTGCGCGACCACGAAGTGGCCACGACCAAGGTGCGCGAAGCCTATCGCCAGCAGTTCCAGATCGGCCAGCGTTCGCTGCTGGACTTGCTGGACACCGAAAACGAACTGTTCGAATCGCGCCGCGCCCTGACCAACGGCCTGTATGACCTGCAGATCGCGCAGTACCGCTGGCTGGCGCTGTCGCACCAGCTGCTGCCGGCCCTGGCCCTGCAGCCGGCCCGCAACGAAATGCCCGAGGAAAACGGCAAGCTGGTGGTCTCCGACGACGTGATCAAGCTGTGCAACTCGACGGTGCCCGACACGGCCCGCCTGACCCCGGTGCACGTGAAATACAACGAAGGCGCGCTGCCGCCCACGCTCATCCCGGTGAGCGCGCCCCGCGCCAAACCCTGAGCGTCCCCTGGCGCAAGGAGACTCCATGCCGAAACAGGGCAACGACTTCTCGCAGTTGGACGCGGACTTCGTCCGCGTTCTGGAAGACCTGATCGACGCGCTGATCGCCAATGGCACCTTGCGTATGACGGACCTGCCGATACAGGCACAACAAAAGCTGACCCAGCGCAAGCAACAACGCGCGCGACTCTCGGACCACCTGGACCTGCTGGATGACGAAGATGGACAAGTTATCTGAATTGGCCGCCCGGGAGTGGCGCGCGGACGCCCGCGCCGCGCACGAAGACCCCCTCCTGGACTGTCTGGTCGAAATCACGCGGCTGCACGGCGTGACGGCCACGGCCCAGGCGCTCTCTTCCGGCCTGCCGCTGGAAGAACACCGGCTCACCCCCGCCCTGCTGCCGCGCGCGGCCGCCCGCGCCCAATTGTCGGCCCGGGTGGTCAAGCGCGAGCTGGACAGCATCTCGCAGGACCTGCTGCCCGCGATCCTGCTGCTCCATGGCGAACGCGCCTGCCTGCTGCTGAAGAAAGACGGCGGCAAGTACGTCGTCAGCCATCCCGAGCTGGGCGGCAGTTCGATGGAAATGGAGCCCGAGGAACTGGCGGCGCAGTACACCGGCGTGGTGTGCTTCGTCCGCCCGCAGTTCCGCTTCGACGCGCGCGCGCCCGAAGTCGCCAAGGTGCGCGAGCGCCACTGGTTCTGGGCCGCCATCATGGAAAACCGGCGCCTGTACCGCGACGCGCTGGTCGCCGCGCTGCTGATCAATATCTTCGCAATGGCGATGCCGCTGTTCACGATGAACGTCTATGACCGAGTCGTGCCCAACAACGCCATCGAAACCCTGTGGGTGCTCGCCATCGGCATCACGATGGTCGTGATCTTCAACATGATCCTGAGCACCGCCCGCTCGCACGTGGTGGACAGCGCCAGCAAGCGGGTGGACGTGCGCCTCTCCGCGCAGATCATGGAACGGGTGCTGGACCTGCGGCTTGAGGGCCGGCCGGTATCGGTCGGGTCGTTCGCCGCCAACCTGCGCTCTTTCGAATCCATCCGCGACTTCATCGCCTCAGCCACGATCACCACGCTGGTCGATCTGCCCTTCATCCTGCTGTTCCTGCTGGCCCTGGCCTGGATCTCCCCCTGGATGATCCTGCCGCCGCTGGTCGCCATCGTGCTGATCCTGCTGGTGTCGCTGGCGGCTCAGGCCCGTATGGAATCGCTGACGATGGCGACGTTCCAGGCCTCGTCGCAGCGCAACGCGACCCTGGTCGAGGCGCTGACCGGCTTGGAGGCCGTCAAGACCCTCAATGCCCAGGGCTCCATCCAGCGCAACTGGGAACGCGCCACCGAATTCATCGCCCAGACCGGCGGCAAGCTCAAGCTGATCTCGTCGTCCACGGTCGGCTTCGTCCAGGCCGTCCAGCAGATGGTCTCGATCTCGGTGGTGATCATCGGCGTGTACCAGGCGCAGGAGTCCGCCATCTCCATGGGCGGCATCATTGCCGCCTCCATGATCGCGGGACGCTGCCTCGCGCCCCTGGGGCAAGTGGCGGGCCTGCTGATGCAGTACCAGAACGCCCGCACCTCGCTGGGATCGATCGACAACTACATGAAGCTGCCGGTCGAGCGCCCCGCCGAGGCGGAATTCCTGCATCGCCCGGTATTCCATGGCGGGATCGAATTCCGCGACGTCACGTTCACCTATCCCGGCGCCGCGCAACCGGCGCTGAAGAAGGTGTCGTTCAAGCTCAAGCCCGGCGAAAAGGTCGGCGTCATCGGCCGCATCGGCTCCGGCAAGACCACGCTGGAAAAGCTGGCGCTGGCGCTGTACCAGCCCACGGAAGGCGCGGTCCTGCTGGACGGCATCGACGTGCGCCAGATCGACCCGGCCGACGTGCGCCGCGCCATCGGCCACGTGCCCCAGGATCCCTTGCTCTTCTACGGCAGCCTGAAGCACAACCTGGCCATGGGCGCGCCCTACGCCGACGACGCCAGCATCCTGGCGGCCGCCAACCTGGCCGGCGTCTCCGATTTCGCCAACCTCCACCCCAACGGGTTCGACATGGTGATCGGCGAACGCGGCGAATCGCTGTCCGGCGGACAGCGCCAGTCGGTGGCGGTGGCGCGGGCCCTGATCAACGATCCCCCCATCCTGCTGCTGGACGAGCCCAGCAGCAACATGGACCACCAGAGCGAAACCCAGCTGCGCAAGCGCCTGGGCGAAGCCAGCCAGACCAAGACCATCCTGCTGGTCACGCACCGCACCGCGCTGCTGGACCTGGTCGACCGGCTGATCGTGATCGACAACGGCCACATCGTGGCCGACGGTCCCAAGGAACAAGTCGTCGAAGCCCTGCGCCAGGGTCGTGTCGGACGCGGAGGCTGAAGTAATCATGCTGAACAACCCCGCCGAACCCAGGCATGGCCTGTTTGGAACCCTGTGGCGCAAGCTGCGCGGCATCTTTGTGTTCTTTTTCGACCGCCTGCTCGATGGCACCGCCAAGGGCAAGCCCGAGCATCGCTCTGACTATGTCGGCAACGCGGAATGGGTCATCCATGAATCCCAGGCCCGCGGATCCCGCATCCTGCTGTGGGTCAGCCTGCTGGCGAC
This sequence comes from Achromobacter denitrificans NBRC 15125, assembly GCF_001571365.1. GTDB lineage: Bacteria > Pseudomonadota > Gammaproteobacteria > Burkholderiales > Burkholderiaceae_B > Achromobacter > Achromobacter denitrificans. The sequence goes on from NZ_BCTQ01000005.1 coordinate 201,073, forward strand.
CGGCGGCCTGCTCTTCTGGGCGGGCACCGGCAGCATCGACGAGGTCGTTCGCGGAGAAGGCAAGGTCGTGCCCTCGCGCCAGGTCCAGATCATCCAGAGCCTGGACGGCGGCATCGTCGAGGAAATCCTGGTCCGGCCCGGACAGGAAGTCGAGGCCGGCGAAGTCCTGCTGAAGATCGACTCCACCCGCTTCGCCTCGTCGCTGGGCGAGAACAACGCGGAGTACCTGTCGCTGCTCGCCAAGGCTGCCCGCCTGAAGGCGCTGGCCACCGGCGAGCCTTTCGTGGCGCCCGAGGAGGCGCTCAAGCAGGCGCCCGGCCTGGTGGAAATGGAACGCAACGCCTGGCAGGCGCGCACCTCGGAATTGAACGCCACCGTCAATGTCGCCCGCGAGCAGCTCAAGCAGCGCCAGGAAGACCTGCGTGAAACGCTCGCCAAGCGCGACCAGGCCGCCACCAGCTGCGGGCTGACTTCCCGCGAACTGCAAGTGACCCGTCCGTTGCTCAAGAGCGGCGCCGTCTCCGAAGTCGACCTGCTGCGCCTGCAGCGCGACGTGGCCCGCTACTGCGGCGAACAGAAAGGCGCGGAAGCGCAGATCGACCGTTTCCAGGCCTCCATCAAGGAAGCCGAAAGCAAGATCCAGGAAACCGAGCTCAATATCCGCAACCAGGCCCGCAACGAGCTGTCCGAAACCAACACCAAGCTGTCCACGCTCAGCCAGGGCAAGCTGGCGCTGGCCGACCGCGTCAAGCTGGCCGAGGTCCGCGCGCCGGTGCGCGGCACCGTCAAGACGCTGTTCAACAACACCGTCGGCGGCGTGGTCCAGCCGGGCAAGGACATCATCGAGATCGTCCCCAAGGACGACACCCTGCTGCTCGAAGTGCGCATCCAGCCGCGAGACATCGGCTTCCTGCACGCGGACCAGAAGGCGGAAGTGAAATTCACCGCCTACGACTTCGCCATCTACGGCGGCCTGGAAGGCAAGGTGGAACAGATCGGCGCGGACACCGTGACCGACGAGAAAGGCAATTCCTACTACGTGGTGCGCGTCCGCACCGACCGCAGCACGGTAGGCGACAAACTGTTGCCCATCATCCCCGGGATGGTGGCGGAGGTCCACATCCTGACAGGCAAGCGCACGGTGCTCCAGTACCTGCTCAAGCCCATATTGCGCGCCAAGGCGAATGCCTTTACCGAACGTTAAGGAGGGCTGCAAGGCTTTATGAAACCCGTTCCTGTCCTGTTGATTACGCACGACGACCTGTTGTGGCAGCATTGGCGCGCGCTGGACCCGGCGCGTTGGCTCGCAGCCCGGGGCCGCGGCCTGGCCGACCTGCAACGCTGGCGCGAACAGGGTCGCACGCTGGCCGTGCTGGACACCGGCCTGCCCCGGCTGCCTTCCTGGCAGGATCCCGTCTGGACCCCCACCCTGGCGGATATGCGCGTGGTCGTCGCCAGCCCCAGCCCGAACGACGAAGAAGGCACCCGGGTGCTGGGCGCGGGCGCCCACGGCTACTGCCACGGGTACGCGCCCGCGGCCGGCTTGTCGCAGGCGCTGGAAGTCGTGGCGTCGGGCGGCATCTGGATGGGCAGGTCGCTCGTCTCGCGGCTGCTCAAATTGGTGGCCGAACGTTCCCAGGGCACGGAATCCTGGGACGGCGGCCTGCTGACCGAGCGGGAAATCACCGTGGCGCGCTATGCCGCCAACGGCCAGGCCAACGCGCCGATCGCGGAAGCGCTGGGCATTACCGAACGCACGGTCAAGGCCCACCTGTCGGCCGTTTTCGAAAAGCTGGGCGTCACGGACCGCCTGCAGCTCGCCCTGCTGGTCCATGGCATTTCCGCGCCCGCCGACGCCAGGATGAAAATTCCCTCCTGATACTGTCCTTGAGGACAATATCCCGCGCCGGCGGCGCCATTTAGTATCTGGCCATCTTGGATAACTCCCTGAAACGGAACCAACATGGCCAACACCTCCCCCGCAGTCGTCAACGAAATTTCCGGTCGCGCGTGGATACGCAATAGCGACGGTTCCCTGACCGAACTGCATCAAGGCAGCAAAGTCCCCGCAGGCGCCGACGTCGTTACTGCCTCGGGCGCCACGGTTTCGCTTCAGGTGGGCGACGGCATGCCGCTGGTCATTGGCGAAGGCCGCGAAGTTGCGATGAACGCCGACGTGGGCGGCCCCCTGGCCGACCCGTCCGAAGCCGCGGTGGCTCCGCCCAGCGGCACCGACTCCGACCGCCTGCTGGCCGCCCTGCGCGACGGCCGCGACCCGTTCGATGACCTGGATCCCACCGTGGCCGGCGGCGGCGACGCGGGCGGCAGCAGCTTCGTGCGCCTGGCCCGCATCCTCGAAACCACCAGCCCGCTGGACCTGGCCTATCCCAACCCCGCCCGCGGCGAGGACATCCTGCCCCGCATGTCGGCCACCGGCGCCGGCGAAGACGACGGGGACGGCACGCCCGCCCCGACCGTTACCGTCAACAACCCGCCCAGCGCGCTCGACGACGCGGGACGCGGCGACCAGAATAGCCTGGTGCGCGGCAACCTGCTCCTCAATGACTCGGATCCCGACGGCGACCCGCTCACGATCACCTCGATCAGCGGCCGCGCCATGACCCCGGGCGGCATCACGGTCACCGGCAGCAACGGCGGCTCCTTCACCGTCCAGCCGGACGGCAGCTACGTTTTCAACCCGGGCGGCAACTACGACCACCTGGCGCAAGGCGAGACCACCACCACCACCATCTCGTACACCATCACCGACCCGAGCGGCGCCACGTCCACGGCGACCGTGGTCGTGACGATCACCGGCACCAATGACGGCCCGACCGCCGTCGCGCTGGACAACCGGGACAACATGGACGGCGACGTCGTCAGCTACGACCTGTCCGGCTTCTTCAGCGACGTGGACAAGAGCGACGTCCTCACCTACTCCGTCGACCACGTGCCCGGCGGCCTGACGTTCGACACCGCCACCGGCACCTTCTCCGGCCAACTGGCCAATTGGGCGTCCGACCACACCAACACGGGCGTGAAGGGCGAGTACCTCATCACGGTAACGGCCACCGACCCGTACGGCGCCTCGGTTTCCAAGACGTTCGTGTGGACGATCGGCAACCCCGAGCCGATCGCGCTCGACGACTCCGGCGCAACCACCGAAGACAACGTGCTCGTGGTTGACCATGTTTCCCAAGGCGTGCTCGGCAACGACACCGATCCCGATGGCGACACGATCGTTGTCTCGGCGGTCGAGGGCAACGCGGCGGGCGTGGGCAATGAAGTCAGCGGTTCCAACGGCGGAAAGTTCACCCTGAACGCCGATGGCACCTACACCTTCAATCCGGGCTCCGACTTCCAGTACCTGGCCGCCGGCGCTACGATCACGACCTCCATCACCTACACCGTCTCCGACGCCCAGGGCGCAACGGACACGGCCACGCTGACGGTGACGATCACC
>NZ_BCTQ01000006.1 GCF_001571365.1 Achromobacter denitrificans NBRC 15125
TAATTACAGGACGCTAGAAAAAATGGCTCAGAAGGGCAAAGTTAAGTGGTTCAACGCTGACAAGGGTTACGGTTTCATTACTCCGGACGTCGGCGGTACCGATGTTTTCGCACACTTTTCCGCCATCCAGGGCCGCGGCTATCGCAGCCTGAACGAAGGCCAGGAAGTCGAATTCGAAGTCAAGGATGGTCCGAAAGGACCTCAAGCGGCCGAAATTCGCCCGCTCTAAATCGGGAAATCCCAATTTCCCGTCCGCCAGGCCAGGCCTGGCTGCAACGCCCCAAGACCCTCGGGTCTGGGGCGTTGTTTCGTTTGGGGCCGGGTTCCGCGCCTGCGTCTGGCATAGGGTGGCTTTCACCGATACTTTTCGTCGCGGTGGGAACGGCGCCTGGAAAGTGGAATTCGAAATGAAGGGCCGTTCGCTAAAGACGCCGGGCGGTTGGAGTTCGTCCGCTCTGAATCGGCAGAATGCAATTTTCCTTCAGGCTTGGATAGACCAGATCAAAGCTGGCCAGGCCGAGCTTGACCACTACGACCCGGTCTCCTGCCGGGGCATTCTTTCATTTGGGGCTGGCTTTCACGCCTGCCTTTCGCCATATGTTAGTGCCCACTAACATATTCTCGGTCCGTGGATAAGTTTGTGGATAATTATTTTTGGGCATGAGTATTTTCATGCTCAGTAATGAAGCAACGGGGTTATTCGCCTTGTGCTTTTGCACAGTTATCCCAGTTTTTCGTGAATCTGCCCGCGCCTGCCAGGGGCTCTGGTCGAGGACTATCCAGCTTAGCGAGCCCTAAGGGGAAAAGCCGCTTTTCCCTCGCAAATACCGGCGTTTGGCGCGTTTTTCCGCTGCTTTTGCAAGGAGCGACGGATAGGGCAGGGATTATTTTTTGTGGCCCCATGCGTTGATTTTGTGGGCATCCGGGGACGGTTGTTCACAAAGATATCCCCATCGCGGTTATGCACAGAATTAAGTCTTTTGGCTTCCAAAATCCTGTTTGCTTCCTGTGGATAGAAATGGGGATAGCGGGGTCGGCGGGCGATGGTATGAGTAAGTTTGCCGGTACCGGCCGGCCTGTTCATCCGAGAAAGGACGGCGCATCGATGCAGATCCTGGTTGTGCATTTTCAAGCCCGCGGGTTTTCCACAACGTGCGGAAGATAACTGGAATCTCAGCCAAATGGATGATGGCGGGGTTGACAGGACGAGCGCAAGATAATTGCCTGGTCAATGAATCTTGCGGTCGCGGCGTGTGTAGGCTCGGCAAACACGCGGGATGAAACCAGCATTGGATAAAACTGGGGATAAGTCGATAGGCGCGATCGGCAGGCGATTTGGACTGTTCCATGGGGGCATAGTTCCCGTGGACAAACCTGCTGGCCAGGATCGTGCTTTTCCGTGCCCAAGGGTTGGGGTCCGCATCTTATCCACAAAGTTTTCCACGGCATTTCGCGTTCGCGGAGTGCCCGCCTTTGCGCTTCCTCCTGCGCCTCTTTTCCGTCTTTTATCCATGCCCGACAGCCCGCTCTCATAGGGACGGCGTTGCGCATTTGTGCATTTTCATGGATCTGGGCACTTTGATATCTGCATGAGTCGCGGCCGATCTTTTGGGCCCGGCGCGGATTGTTTGGCCGACTTATCCCCAAACTTGTTCCACGTGAAACGCCTGGCCAATCTTATTGGTTTGCAGGCTCGGGTGTTGATAACCCTGTTATGAACTTGGTCGTCGCGGATGCAGCAGTCAACGGGATCGAGAAAAATTTCCACGCGCTTTTTTTTGGGTCGAATGAACCACGACTTTCATGTGCGTATGCGCCATGCTCTCAAGAGCCATCCATTGCCCGAGGCTGCACTCAAACGGTGGCACCCATTATCCCCGGTTTGCGTTCATGACATTCGCTAGCATGCGCAGCTGCTGTGGCCGTCCTCGTTTCACGTGAAACAACAAAAAAAGGAAGTTTTAGGGGTAGGGGTAGGGTAGGGTCTAAAAAGTCGAATTTTCTTCGACAGTTCTGTCGTGGAGTTGAATGGGACAGAGCGAACTGCCAGATGATTTGTGAGATACCAATCTCATCGCGATGGTCCTTCGGCGGATAGTGGTGGAACATTGGAGCTAGTTTCATCTTTGCTTTTAGCTGACGATCATCGTCCGAATGAGCTGTTTCACGTGGAACAACAGGTCCTTGAAGGATCAATCGACTCATAGTTTGAGTATCTATCCGAAGCCTTGAGTGGTGTTTATGAATCCCGAAAGGGATAGTGTCTGGTGCTATGGGGCCAACACAGGGCTGCTTCTAATTGACGTGGCCCCTGGACGAGGTGCTGTTTCACGTGAAACAACGGCAGTTATTGCGGGACGCACTACCTCCGTCGAGACATCAGACGCCGCCAAAGGACCGGTTCTCATCAGCTGAGGCAAGGAGAAGAGTTGTGCCTCAGCATAGAACATGCATTGATTGGGGGGTAGGGTCGCTGGTTGAGCAGGGAACAGGGCGCCTGGTTTGCGATGTTTCACGTGAAACAATGGCAGTTCTTTATCTCACCCCCCCCCCTTGTTGAGCTTTCGGAATCAGTGAAAGTCACGGCAATTCTCGGCTGTATAAACGGACGGGACAGCCACACCTTAGGGGCGGCCCATACTAAGGGATTGCCACAAGTTGGCGGTCAAAGACACGCTCAGGCTCCCTATGTTTCACGTGAAACATAGGCATTGGCGTTGTATAGATTGGCTCGATAGCCAGGGCTATTGGATGCTGCAAGATCTAGCCTAGGTGTGCGCCTCAAGCACAGGCTGCAAGGTAACGTGTCCTAGAAAGTGGCCATCGCCTGGATTGCCGGGCCACAGACAGGAAGGTGGACTTATCCTTCAGCGAGGAGGCCAGGGCTAAATAGGGCATAGGTATTCATCGGCATTACTCGCTCCCAGGACGCCTGCATCAGGGGGCCAGGAGAACGAGGCGAAGGATTGGTCCTTCATATCGTCGCGAATATCGTGCCTTGTCGCCCTGGGCCGCGCTGAATGACAACTCATTCAAGTCCTAAGTTGGCCTTTGGAGCTGGGTCTATGGGAGCGTCCACGGTATGCGCGCCATTGAAGGATCCATATATAGGGCGGTCAGGCGGCGAGGATACCCGGTTGGCTCGGGGCCTACGCGGTATGTTGGGTGGTATGAGCGGCGGTCAGTCCAGACCGATGCCTGCCTGCCAGACAGATGTTCCACGTGAAACATGAGATCCGAGCGCTCTTCATGCGGCTGCGGATCGGGTTTGGCCGATCACGATATGCGCTGGCGCCCTGGGTATGGCCTCGATGTTTCACGTGGAACATGAGTGATCCAGGCTGGTCGAGAGGAGATTCGCCGGTCGAACTAGCAGCACAAAAGAAGGCAGCGGACCAAACACGCCGGAGAAAGTGGGGTAGGGCGTTACATCCCTTGCAGATGTTCCACGTGAAACATGGGAGTGAAACGCCGGCAAATGCCGACATATTGTGCACGGCTACCGCCTGGTCGTTGCCATTTGCCTACGACGGTTTGCTCAGCGCATGGTCCTTTGCTGCACCGAAACATGTTTCACGTGAAACATGCTAAGCCTGCCTCTATAATGAGCACCGAACGCTCTCTTACCTCCCCATCATGGACTATCCCCGCACATTCGATGTCATCGTCGTTGGTGGCGGCCACGCCGGCACCGAGGCCGCTCTGGCCGCGGCTCGCACCGGCGCCCAGACGCTGCTGCTCACGCATAACATCGAAACCCTAGGCCAAATGTCTTGCAATCCCTCCATCGGTGGGATCGGCAAAGGCCATCTCGTCAAAGAAGTCGACGCCCTGGGCGGTGCGATGGCATTGGCGACCGACGAGTCGGGCATTCAGTTCCGAATCCTGAACGGGTCCAAGGGGCCGGCAGTGCGCGCTACCCGCGCCCAGGCCGACCGTGTGCTTTACCGCAAGGCTATCCGCGGCCGCCTGGAGAACCAGCCCAATCTTTGGCTGTTCCAGCAGGCCGTCGAAGACCTGATTGTGGAGGGCGACCGTGTCGTGGGAGCCGTCACCCAGATCGGCCTGAAGTTCCGAGCCAAGACGGTCGTGCTGACCGCGGGCACGTTCCTCAATGGTCTGATCCACGTGGGGCTGCAGAACTACTCGGGCGGCCGGGCGGGGGATCCTCCCGCCATTTCCCTCGGGCAGCGCCTGAAGGAACTCAAGCTTCCGCAAGGCCGCCTGAAGACGGGCACGCCTCCGCGCATCGACGGCCGTTCGATCAACTACAGCGTGCTCGAAGAGCAGCCGGGCGATCTCGATCCGATCCCCGTTTTCTCGTACCTGGGCAATGTCGCGATGCATCCGCGGCAGCTGCCTTGCTGGATTACGCATACCAACTCGCGCACGCATGACATCATCCGTGGCGGCCTGGATCGTTCGCCCATGTACAGCGGGGTGATCGAAGGGGTGGGGCCGCGCTACTGCCCGTCGATTGAAGACAAGATCCACCGCTTCGCGGACAAGGAGTCGCACCAGGTCTTCCTCGAACCCGAGGGCCTGGACACGCATGAGGTCTACCCGAACGGCGTGTCGACCAGCCTGCCGTTCGATGTACAGCTGGCGCTGATCCATTCCCTCCCGGGTCTGGAGAATGCCCACATCCTGCGTCCCGGCTATGCCATCGAATACGACTACTTTGATCCACGTGGATTGAAGAGCACCCTTGAGACCAAGGCGATCGACGGTCTGTTCTTTGCAGGCCAGATCAACGGCACCACGGGTTATGAAGAGGCCGCCGCGCAGGGTTTGCTCGCCGGCACCAACGCCGCTCTTCTGTCGCTGGAACGAGAGCAGTGGACGCCGCGGCGGGACGAAGCCTACCTGGGCGTGCTGGTCGACGACCTGGTTACGCGCGGCGTGACCGAACCCTATCGCATGTTTACCTCGCGGGCGGAATATCGCCTGAGCCTGCGCGAAGACAACGCCGATCTGCGGTTGACGGAAATCGGTCGCCGGCTTGGCATCGTCGATGACCAGCGCTGGGACGCTTTCAATCGCAAGCGCGATGCCGTCGCCGCCGAAGTCGAACGGTTGAAGTCCTCATGGGTGAATCCTCGCGTGCTGCCTGCCGAAGTCGCAGAACCGCTGCTGGGCAAGGCAATTGAACGTGAGTACTCACTAGCAGACCTGCTGAAACGGCCCAACGTTTCCTACGAAGCCCTGATGTCCGCCCGCGGTACGGACGGCACGTTGCTGGCCGGCCCGGGCGTATCGGCGGACGAGGTGCTGGCCGAGCAGGTCGAGATCCAGGTCAAGTACGCCGGCTACATCGCGCGCCAGCAGGACGAGGTGCAGAAGCACATCGCGCACGAACAGCAGCCCATCCCCGCGGACGTCGATTACGACGCGGTGACCAGCCTGTCGTTCGAAGTGCGCCAGAAGCTCAAGACGCATCGTCCCGAAACCATCGGCCAGGCCGCGCGGATCTCCGGCGTCACCCCCGCCGCCATTTCGCTGCTCCTCATCCACTTGAAGCGCCTGCATTACGGCTCGCGCAAGCAAGCGGCATGAGCCCGCCGGGCCGCCCCAAGGGCGAATACCGCAGCGCGGAGCGCGAAGGCAGTCCTATGAGCCCGCCGGGCCGCCCCAAGGGCGAATACCGTGGCGCGGAGCGCGAAGGCCGTCCGCATGCCGATCAGGCCGGAACCGACATGGCCGGCCGCCTCTCTCGCGCGTGCGAGCAGCTGGGGCTGGATGCCGACGCGGGCGCGATGGCCAAGCTGCTGGACTACCTGTCCCAGATGCAGCGCTGGAACCGCACCTACAACCTCACGGCGATCCGCGACCCGCAGCAGATGCTGGTCCAGCATCTGTTCGACAGCCTTGCGGCCGTAAGGCCCTTCAGCGAGGCGCTGGGCGCGCCGGGCACCGGCGCCAAGGTCTACGACGTCGGATCGGGCGGAGGCCTGCCTGGGGTTGTCCTGGCGATCATGCGACCCGATTGGTCCGTGACCTGCGTGGATGCGGTCGAAAAGAAGACTGCCTTCGTGCGCCAGATGAGCGGCGTACTGGCCTTGCCCAACCTGCAGGCGCGCCATGCACGCATCGAAACGCTGGAGCCCGCCCAGTGCAACATTGTCACGTCGCGCGCCTTTGCATCCTTGGACGATTTTGCGCAACTCGCAGGTCGTCACGTGCGCAACGATGGTACCCTCGTCGCCATGAAGGGCAAGCTCCCCGAGGATGAGATCCAGGCGCTGCATGCGCGCGGGGAATGGCAAGTCGATCATATTCAGCCGCTCCGCGTGCCGGAACTGCAAGCGGAACGCTGCCTGATCTGGCTGCGCCGTAGTCAAGGAACCCTATGAAGAACATACCCCCCAGCACAGCCGCCCGCGTATTCTGCATTGCCAACCAGAAGGGCGGTGTGGGCAAGACGACGACCGCCATCAATCTGGCGGCGGGCCTTGCCACGCACAACCAACGTGTGCTGCTGGTGGACCTGGACCCTCAAGGCAACGCCACGATGGGCAGCGGCATCGACAAGAATTCGCTTGAGTCGAATCTCTACCAGGTGCTGATCGGCGAAGCCAGCATCGAGCAGGCGCGCGTGCGTTCCGAGTCGGGCGGCTACGATGTGCTGCCGGCCAACCGCGAGCTCTCCGGGGCCGAGATCGACCTGGTGCAGATGGAACAGCGCGAGCGCCAGCTGAAGGCCGCAATCGACACCGTTTCGAGCCAATACGATTTCGTCCTGATCGATTGCCCCCCCACGCTGTCCCTGCTGACCTTGAACGGTCTGGCCGCCGCCCATGGCGTCATCATTCCGATGCAGTGCGAGTACTTCGCGCTGGAAGGCCTCTCCGATCTGGTCAACACCATCAAGCGCGTGCATCGCAATATCAACGACGACCTGCGCGTCATCGGCCTTTTGCGCGTGATGTTCGATCCGCGCATGACCTTGCAACAGCAGGTGTCCGCCCAGCTCGAAGCGCACTTCGGCGACAAGGTCTTCAAGACCGTCGTGCCGCGCAACGTGCGGTTGGCCGAAGCACCCAGTTACGGCATGCCCGGCGTCATCTATGACCGCGCGTCACGCGGCGCCCAGGCCTACATTTCATTTGGTGCCGAAATGATCGAGCGCGTAAAGAAGGACTTGAAGTAAGCCGCATCCATGTCCGCTTCCGCGCGCCTTGCTCCGATACAGACGTCCCTTCGTCGCCCGCCGCCCGCCGATGCGCGCGACGGCCTGCGCACGCGTCTGGAGGAAGCCGCGTTGAACGCGACGGCGGTCGGCGCCCAGGTGCTTTATGATGGCTGGCTGGTGCGTTTCGCGCATTCGGCGGCCAAGCGCGTCCGCAGCGTGAATGTGCTGGGGTTATCCACACGTACGCTCGACGAGCGGCTGGCGTATTGTTCATCGTTGTATGCGCGCCATGGCCTGCCCATGGTGTTGCGCATTACCTCCATCGGCCCCGATTTTTCCCTCGACGCCGAGCTGGAGTCCCGCGGCTATACCCTCACCGACGAGACCCGAGTCATGTGCACGCCGCTCGTCCCCAGGCCCTGCGCCCGGGGCGACCTGCAATTCCGTACGGTGGATGCCGGGCGCTTCGCGGCGGCGGTGGGGGAGATGCGCGGCTCGTTGCCCGGGCACGTCTATGAACACAGGACGCGCCTTCAAGGGCTGGCTGTGGATATCCAGCCGGTGCTCGCAACGGACGCGGTCGGGCAGGCCATGGCCGCGGGCCTGGCCGTCCGCGACGGCGATCTGCTGGGCCTGTTCGACATCGTGACCGACCCCGGGCAGCGGCGCAAAGGCTATGCCGGCTCCCTGGTGGAACATTTATTGGCGGAGGGCGCTGCCGGCGGCGCCACGACAGCCTATTTGCAGGTTGAGCCGGAAAATTCAGCCGCGCGCGCCTTGTATGGCCGCTACGGTTTCAAAGACTGTTACGCGTATTGGTACCGCTTGCCCGCCGAGCACGCGGAAGCCTGAGCCTTGCTCGAAATACAAAAACAGAAGGAAAGAGGATTTAACTATGGCCACCAAGAAACCCAAGGGATTGGGCCGCGGACTGGACGCCTTGCTCGGCGCCGACGCGCCCGCCATCGATAACATCGGCAAGGCCGCGGCCAAGCCCGAGGGTCCGCCGTCCACGTTGCCCGTCTCGAAGATGCGCGCTGGCAAATACCAGCCGCGCACGCGCATGGACGAGGGCGCATTGGGCGAGCTGGCCGAATCGATCCGCACGCAAGGCATCATGCAACCCATTCTCGTGCGCGCGCTGGGCGAAGCCGCCCCCGGCCACTACGAAATCATCGCGGGCGAACGCCGTTTCCGCGCCGCCCAGATCGCCGGCCTGAAGGAAGTGCCCGTGCTGGTCCGCGAGGTGGCCGACGAGAATGCGGCAGTCATGGCGCTGATCGAGAACATCCAGCGCGAAGACCTCAATCCCCTGGAAGAAGCGCAGGGCGTGCGCCGCTTGCTGGACGAATTCGGCCTTACGCATGAACAGGCCGCGCAGGCGATCGGCCGCTCGCGTTCCGCCACCAGCAATCTGCTGCGCCTGCTCAACCTGGCCGCGCCGGTGCAGACCATGCTGCTGGCCGGCGACGTGGACATGGGCCATGCCCGCGCGCTGCTGGCCGTGGATGCGGCCACGCAGATCCAGCTGGCCAACCTGATCATCGCGCGCCGCCTGTCGGTGCGCGAAGCCGAAAAGCTGGTCGCCAAGACCGCCAAGGACGCCGACGCGTCCGCCTCGCCCAAGAAAAAGGCCAATGGCGCATCGCGCGACCTGACCCGCCTCGAAGAAGCCCTGTCCGACCATCTCGGCACGCGCGTTGCGCTGAAGGTGGGCGCCAAGGAAAAAGGGCAGATCGTCATCGATTTCCACGGCTGGGAGCACCTGAATTCCCTGCTGGAACGCCAGGGACTGTCCGGAGTGGTGGATGCCTGATCGCGCGCTGCCTGTCATCGCCGTATTGGCGACGGGCGGCACGATCGCCGGCGCCCAGGCCGACGCGACCTCCGCGGGCTACAAGGCGGGGTCGTTCTCCGTCGCCGACCTGCTGGCCGCCGTGCCGCAGTTGGCGGGCATCGCCGACATCCGCGCCGAACAGATCGCCAACGTCGGCAGCCAGAACATGACGCACGACGTGTGGCGGGCCCTGGCCAGCCGCGTGGACGCGTTGTGCCAGGACGCATCGGTGGCGGGCATCGTCATCACGCACGGCACGGACACGCTGGAAGAGACGGCGTATTTCCTCAGCCTGGTGATCCGCCACGATAAGCCCATCGTGCTGGTGGGCGCCATGCGTCCCGCCACCGCGCTGGGCGCCGAGGGCCCGGCCAATCTGTATAACGCCGTGGCGCTGGCGCGCCATCCCGACGCCCGCGGCCGCGGGCCGCTCGTCGTCATGAACGAGGACGTGCACTACGCGCGCGAGATCCAGAAGATCGCCAGCGCCGGATTGTGCGCGTTCGGCTCGCCGAACCGGGGCCGCGCCGGCGTAATGCATGGCGGCGCGCCGGTCTTCTATTCCCGCAACACCACCGCGCACACCACTGAAAGCGAGTTTTCACTCGCATTGCTGGAGAAGGCCGGATGGCCTCGCGTGGACGTGGTCTATGCGCACGCCGATCTTCAGGCCGACCTGATCGATTTCCTGGCAGGCGCGGCCGACGGCATCGTGCTGGCAGGCGTCGGCGACGGCAATGCAACCGATCTCGCCATCGACGGATTGCTGCGCGCGGCGGCCGGCGGCGTGGCGATCGTGCGCTCCAGTCGCACCGGCAGCGGGTTCGTGGCGCGCGATGTCGAGATCGACGATGGCGGCATGGGATTCGTCGCCGCGCGCGACCTGAATCCGCAAAAGGCGCGCATCCTGCTGATGCTGGGCCTGTCCCTCACGCGGGACGCGGTGGCCTTGCAGCGCCTGTTCGACCGCTATTGAAGAAGGGGCGTGGCGGCTAGGCCGCCACGTCGCCTTGCTGCGCCAGGCCGAGATTGGTCCGCAGCATGTCATAGACCTGCCGCGTCAGCGGATTGATCAGGTCGCGCCTTATCCACAGGAAGTACGTCACGTCCGGCAAGGGCGGCAATCCTTCCTTTTCACCCAGCACGCGCATCTCCGGTCCCAGCAGTTCCACGCTGCGCGCCGTCACGCCCAGGCGCGCGCGCAGCGCCGCCTTTATCCCCACCAGGTTCGGCGCCACGTAATTGGTATGCCAGCGCACGCGCGCCTGCTCCAGCGCATTGAGAGCCAGGCGGCGGAAGATGCTGGGCTCGTCAGCCAGCACGAGCGGCACCGGCGCGTGCGGGTCGTGGACATAGTCCGCGGACGCCAGCCACACCGTGGGCGAAGTGCGCAAGGCCACGCCCTCGAAGTCCTGGTCGAAACGCGTGGAGATCGTGAGGTCGATCTCGCCGGCCCGCAGCGCGTCCATCAAGAACGGGCTGCGGTCGGTGCGGATCTCCAGTTTCACGCGCGGCGCCGAGCGCGCGATATGCATGAGCAGCGTGGGCAGGATGGTGTCCGCCACGTCCAGCGGCGCGCCCAGCCGCAGGTCTCCTTCCAGCGGTCCGTCCTGCAGGGCGCGCAGCGCCTCGTCGTTGATGGCGAGGATGTGCCGGGCGTACTCCACCAGGCGCCGGCCGTGGGACGACAGCACTTTGTTGCGGCCCTGTTTTTCGAACAACGGCTGGCCGATGGTGGATTCCAGCCGCTGCATCTGCTGCGTGACGGCCGACTGCGTTTTGTAGAGCCGGTTGGCCGCTTCCGAGAACGTTTCGTACTGGGCGATGGCGGTCAGGGTGCGGAGCAGGTCCAGGTCCAGGTTGCGCATGGAAGCTTCAAAGTATTAGGAACGCTAATGGGATATTAAGGCAATTTAAATTGTTCGAGGTCGAACCGGGGGATACATTAAATCCGATAACGACCGACGACAGGGAAAATCAAAGTGAGCAATCCGCATCCTCATCAAGCCGGCATCGACGGCGCCATCGGAAATATTAAGAAAACTGTAGGAAATAAGGGGCTGAACCGAGACAGTCTGAAGCTGGTCCTGGACGAGCTCGTCGGGCTGGCGGCTCACACCGACTGGTGGGCCGCGGACCGCTATCCCGCTCCGGAAGACGGCGAGCGCCAGGCGCGCTACCTGATCGCCGAAGATGCCGACAAAAGCTATGCGCTCTACCTGAACGTGATGCGCCCCGGCAAGCAGATCGTCCCGCACAATCACACGACCTGGGCCTGTATCGCCGCCGTGGAAGGCGTGGAGCACAACTACGTCTACGACCGCCTCGACGACGGCTCCGTGGCCGGCGTGGGCCGCCTGGAAAAGACCGGCACCGTCGTCGTCGGCCCGGGCGCCGGCATCGCGCTGATGCCGGACGACATCCATGCCGTGGAAATCCAGGGCGACAGCGTCATCCGCCACCTGCACATGTATGGACGCGCGCTGGAAACCCTGAATGAACGCCTGGCGTTCGACCTGGAAGCCGGCACGTGCAAGGTCATGCCGATCGGCGTGCAGACGCGGCGCTGATCATGGAAAAGCGCCTGCGGCCCGCCACGCGCCTGCTGCGCGCCGGGCGTCCCCACCAAGGCTGGGTGAATACGCCCGTCACGCGCGCCAGCACGTACGTCTTCGACAGCGTGCAGGCCTGGCGCGATACGCGCGCCCGCCGCGAAGAGGAACGCCTGCCGTCCTACGGCGCGCGCGGCACGGATAGCACCCATGCGCTCGAAGACGCGCTGATCGAGCTTGAGGCCGGCCATCGCGCCAAGCTGTACCCCACGGGCCAGGCGGCGATCGCCACCGTGCTGCTCGCCTATCTGCGGGCCGGCGACCATGTGCTGCTTACCGACGCGGTGTACGAGCCCGTGCGCCGTTTCTGCGCCGAGCACCTGTCGCGGCTGGGGATCGAATACACCTATTACCGGCCGGACGGCGCCGGCGTCGCGGCGCTCATCCGCCCCAACACGCGGATGATCTACGCGGAATCCCCCGGCTCGTTGACCTACGAGATGCCGGACCTGCCCGCGCTCGCGGAACTGGCGCGCCGGCACGAGTGCTGGCTGGCTGTGGATAACACCTGGGCGTCCGGCCTGCTCCAGCAGCCGCTCGCACTGGGCGCGGACATCTCCATCCTGGCGGCCACCAAATACCTGGGCGGACATGCCGACGTGATGATGGGCGCCGTCGTGACCAACGCGCGCGCCTGGCGCGCCCTGGAGCGCGCCACCATAGACCTGGGCCAGACCGTTGGCGCCGATGACGCCTATCTGGTGCTGCGCGGCATGCGTTCGCTGCCGCTGCGCCTGGCCCAGCACGCCCGCAGCGCCTTGCGCGTCGCGGATTGGCTGCTGGGTCGCCCGGAAGTGGCGCGGGTACTGTGCCCGGCCTTGCCGGGAGATCCTTCGCATGCGCTCTGGCAGCGCGACTGCCGCGGCGCCAACGGCCTGCTGACGGTGGAGTTCTCCCGTGAATACCGCGACGAGGACGTCGAGCGCCTGATCGACGCCCTCCAGCTTTTCGGCATCGGCGCTTCGTGGGGCGGTTTTGAAAGCCTCGTGATCCCGGTGCGCCTGGAAAGCTGCCGGTCTCTGCCCGAAGCCGAGCCGCGCGGGGCCATGGCGCGCCTGCATATCGGCCTGGAGGATCCCGAAGACCTGATCGCCGATCTCGAACACGCGCTGTCCGCGCTTTCCCCCGTTTCCCGTTCCCTCTGAATCCGATGACGCACCCCACCCAAAATTCTTCCGTCGCCGACGTCGACTCGCACACGCTCAAGCAATGGCTGCATGACGGCGGCGAGATCGCCCTGCTGGATGTGCGCGAGCATGGCCAGTATGGCGAGTCCCACCTGTTCTACGCCGTGCCGGTGCCCTACAGCCGGCTGGAGGTGGAGGTGCTGCGGCTGGCGCCGCGGTGCGATGTGCGGATGGCGGTCTATGACGAGGGGGGCGTCGACGATACGGCCGCGCGCGCGGCGCGCGCCCTGGCCGCGCTGGGCTACACCCACGTGCACCGCCTGGCCGGAGGCATCGCCCAGTGGCGGCAGGATGGCTACGCCGCATTCGCCGGCGTGAACGTGCCCAGCAAAACGTTCGGCGAACTGGCCGAAGAAGTTTTCCACACCCCGCGCATCGGCGCGCGCGAGTTGGCCGAGCGCCAGCGGCGCGGCGACGACCTGATCGTGCTGGACGGCAGGCCCTATGCCGAATACCAGAAGATGAGCATTCCGGGCGGCGTGTGCTGCCCCAATGGCGAACTGGCGCTGCGCGCCCATACGCTGGCCAGCAACCCCCGGACCACCATCGTCATCAATTGCGCCGGCCGCACGCGCAGCATCATCGGCGCGCAGACGCTGATCAACCTGGGCGTGCCCAATCCCGTCTATGCCCTGGAAAACGGCACGCAGGGCTGGTATCTGGAA
Source organism: Achromobacter denitrificans NBRC 15125 (assembly GCF_001571365.1). Lineage (GTDB taxonomy): Bacteria > Pseudomonadota > Gammaproteobacteria > Burkholderiales > Burkholderiaceae_B > Achromobacter > Achromobacter denitrificans. The sequence continues at coordinate 13,434 of NZ_BCTQ01000006.1, forward strand.
GACCTGCAGCTGGAGCACGGCGCGCTGCGCCGCTATGGCGACGACATTGCCGCGCAGGACGTGCCCGCGCTGGCGCAACGCTCTGCCGCGCTGGGGGAGCGCCATGGCGTGCCCACGGTTTCCGCGGGCGAGGTCCAGGCGTGGCTGCGCGACGGCACGCGCAGCACGTTCCTGTGCGATGTGCGCAGCGCGGAGGAATACGCGCGGGGCAGCCTGCCCGGCGCGCAGCATACGCCGGGCGGGCAGTTGATCCAGGCCACCGACCAGTACGTCGCCGTGCGCGGCGCGCGCATCGTGGTGTTCGATGCCGAAGGCGTGCGCGCGCCGGTCATCGCCAGCTGGCTCAGGCAGATGGGCTGGGACGCCAGCGTGCTGAAGGAAGGCGTGAACGCCGCGCTGCCACGCGCCGAGGACGACACGCCGGCGCCGGCTATCCGCGTGCTGGACGACGCCGAGCTCGCCGCCGCGTTGACGCAAGGCGCGCAGCTTCTCGATATCCGGCCCGGGATGCGCTACCGCGCCCAGCATATCGCCGGCGCGCGCTGGGCGATCCGTCCGCGTTTCGACCGCCTGCGCCTGGACGCTTCGCGGCCGGTGGTGCTGCTGGCCGAAGACATCGCGCTGGCCGCATGGGCGGCGCAGGATCTGCGGGCGCTGGGCGTGAACGATATCAGCGCCAATGCCGGCACGCCGGCCAGCTGGTCGGGGCAGGGCATCGCGCTCGAATCCACGCCCGCCGAGCCCGCCGACGCCGAGTGCATCGATTACCTGTTCTTCGTGCATGACCGCCACGACGGCAACAAGGCGGCGGCGCGCCAGTACCTGGCCTGGGAGACCAACCTGGTCAGGCAGATAGACGAACGCGAGCGCGCGGCCTACCGCTTCCCGGCCCGTTGAGAGGCCGCGCCGTCCGGGCCCGTAGGGGGCCGGCGGCCTGGCCGATGCATCCACACAGACAGTACGCCCCGCGGCGCGCGCCGCCGGGGTGCGGACGGTTCATGGGGAACCGGAACGCAAAGGACGGCCGAATCAGCGGCCGCCAACACAAGGGGAAATCCAGATGAAGCACATCGCATCGAACGTTTGCAGGACCGCGGCCATTGCCGGCCTGTTGTGGGCAGGCGCCGTCCATGCCCAGGCGCCCGCGCCGCTGGCCGACTATCCCAGGCAGGCCATCACCATCGTGTCGCCGTTCCCGCCCGGGGGCGGCAACGACGGCGTCGCCCGCCTCATCGCCCAGGAGCTCGGCACCATCACCGGCCAGAGCGTGGTGGTGGAAAACCGCTCGGGCGCCGGCGGCAACCTCGGCACCGCGCAGGTGTCGCGCGCCAAGGCCGACGGCTATACCCTGGTGATGTCGCAGACCAGCGTGATGGCCGTCAATCCGCGCCTGTACAAGAACGTGGGCTTCGATCCGTTGAAGGATTTCACGCCCATCTCGCAGATCACGTCCGCGCCGCTGGTGCTCGTGGCGCGCACCGAGAGCCCGTACAAGACCCTGAACGACTACCTGGAAGCGGCGCGCAAGCAGCCTGGCGTCATCACCTACGCCACGCCCGGCAACGGCACCATGAGCCACCTGATGGGCGCGCTGGTGTCGCAGAAGGCGGGCGTGAAGCTCGTGCACGTGCCGTACCGCGGCGCGGCGCCGGCCATCACCGACCTGATGGGCGGCACGGTAGACATGCTGATCACTTCCCCGGCATCGGCCGAGCCCATGGTCGCCGCGGGCAAGTTGCGCATCCTGGCGCTCAGCCACGAAAACAGCATCGGCCTGTTCAAGGGCGCGCCCACGCTCAAGCAGGCGGGCATGGAAGGGATCACCGCCGATGACTGGTACGGGCTCTTCGCGCCGGCGGGCACGCCGCCCGAGCGCATCGCCTATCTGGCGCAAGCGGTGGGGCAGGCGATGAAATCGCCCAGCGTGATCGCGAAGATCAACAGCGGCGGCAGCTGGGCGGTGGGCAGCCAGCCCGATGCGTTCAAGGCGCGGCTGCAGGAAGACACGGTCTATTGGGCCGGCATGGTGAAGGCCGCCGGCGTGTCGCTGGATTGATGCCGCCTCAGACGGCGACGACGCGGCCGACCGCCGACTTCAAGGCGGCAAAGGCCGCCGACTTCTGCGCGCTGGTGTTCGTGACCAGGTGGTCGATGCGGTCGGCGCCGCAATAGGACACCCGGCTGCACAGGCCGATCTTGCTGAAATCGGCCAGCAGCACCAGCTGCTTGGCGTTGGCGGTCATGGCGCGCGCCACTTCGGCCTCGCGCAGGTCGTAGTTGGTGGCGCCGCATTCCGCGTCCACGCCCACCGGCGACAGCAGGGCCAGGTCGGCGCGGTAGCGGTGTATCTCCGCGATGGTGATCTCGCCGGCGGTGGCGCACACCGGGCCGCCGACCGAGCCGCCCAGCATGATGAGCTGGTTCGCGCCACTGCCCGCAGTGCCCACTTTCAAGGCCACGTCGAAAGAGTTGGTGATGACGGTCAGGCCGGACAGCTTGGCCAGTTCGTCGGCCAGCACGCTGGTGGTGCTGCCGGCATCCAGGAACAGGGTCTGGCCGCTGGACACCAGGCCCGCCGCCGCGCGGGCGATGGCGCGCTTGTACTTGACGCGGGTGTGCACGCGTTCCGCGATGGGAGGCTCGCTGTGCACCGGCACGGCGCCGCCGTGCACGCGGCGCAGTTCTCCCAGCGCTTCCAGTTCCAGCAGATCGCGCCTGACGGTTTCGCGCGATACCCCGAGTTCTCCGACGATACGGTCGGTCGATACCTGCTGCAATGAAGACAGCAGGGCGCGGATTCTCTGATACCGCTCTTCTTGCCACATGTCCGATGCTTCCTAGTCTATGTCCCTATGTCCGCCGCCGCGCGGCCCAGGCAATGAGCGCGCGCAACACCAGCAGGGAACCTCCCACGACCAGCATGATAAGCGTTGAATAGGCGGCCGCCTGCGACACGAATCCGGCTTCGTCCAGGCGCAGTACGGAAACCGGCGCAACGCTGACGGACGGCGTGACCAGGAAGATCACCGCGGAAAGGGTGACCATGGAGCGCATGAACAAAAAGAAGAACACGCCGAGCACGGTCGGCCCGATGAGCGGCAGCACCGCGTCGCGCAGCACCCGCAGCGTGCCGCCTCCCAGGCAGCTGACCGCTTCCTCAAGGGCCTGGGGCACGGCGCGCATGCCCGTCATCATCGTCAGGAAACCCTGCGTGTGATAGTGGTAGAAATTGCACAGGGCGATCAGGGCGGCGCTGCCGTAGAGCGCGTATAGCGGCGTGCCGGGCGCGTTGAAGGCGAAGATATAGGACAGGCCCAGCACCAGGCCCGGCACGCCCACGGGCAGGACCGCCAGCATGTACACGGGCTTGGCCCAGGCGCGCGGGATGCGGCACACGCCGAAGCTCAGGAAGAAGAGCAGCAGCACGCCGCCGCCGGCGGCGGCCAGCGACAGGTACAGCGAAGTCCAGAGAGGCGCGTAGCCGCCGCTGACCGTAATGTCGTAGTGCTTCAGCGTCCATTCCATGCGATAGGGCCAGAGCCGCATGAAGCTGGCGAATACCACCGTGGCCACGGTGACGATGATGGTGCCGCAGGCCAGCAGCACGCCGATGCCGAAGGCCGTGTCGCGTCCCCGGGCGGGCTGCGGCGTGACCGGCAGGCCGCTGGGCGAAGCCGACCCGAACTGGCGCTGCGAGGCCACGCGTTCTATCTGCACCGATATCAACGACGGCAACAGCAGCAGGATGCCCACCACGGATCCCATGCCGAAGTTCATCTGGCCGGATACCTGGCTATAAATCTCGGTCGCAAGCACGCGGTAGTTGCCGCCGATCACCGCGGCATTGCCGAAGTCGGTGATGGTGATGACGAACACCACGAAGGCCGCGCTGAGCAGGCCGAACTTGCAGTTGGGCAGGGTGATGTCGAAGAACTGTCGGGCGCTGGACGCGCCCATGACTTCCGCCGCGTCGTAATAGCGGGCGTCCATATTGCGCAGCGCCGCCTGCAGGATCAGCACCGCCTGGGGCAGGGCGTAGAACACATTGGAGATGAGCAGGCCCCAGAATCCGTAGATATCGATTTCCCAGCCTGTCCAGCGATGCACCAGGCCATTGCGCCCCAGCAGGAAGATCAGCCCCAGGCCCTGCACCAGCGACGGGGCCAGCAGCGGCAGCACCAGCGCCACGCGCACGACGGCCTTGCCGCGCATGCAGCTGCGGTCCAGGCCGTAGGCGATGGCGAAGCCCAGCACGATGCTGACGGCGGTGGTGGCGACGCTCATGACCAGGCTGTTCAGCGTGGCGGTCAGGATGCCCCGGGTGGCGAAGACTTCGGCGTAGTTGCCCAGGCCGATCGAGCCGTCCTTTTCGACCAGGCTGTGCCAGGCGACGGTGGCCAGCGGATAGAGGAAGAACAGCGCAAGGCCCGCCATCGGGATGCCGACGCAGGTCCAGAGCAGCAGCCGGTCCGCCGACCAGGGCGCGCGCCCTGCCGGCGCCGCGATGGCCGTGCTTGCGTGGGAGGCGCTCATGCAGGGATTCCTCGCGAAAGGAGAGCGCTCCTCATACGCTGACCCAGGCGCACTGGCCCGGCTCCGCGTCCAGGCGCACGGGGGCGCCCCGCGACAGTCCGGCGGCGCCGTGCTGTTCCACGACCAGTTCGCGCCCGCGCCAGGCGACGCGCAGGCGGGTGAGATTGCCCATGAACGTCATGTCCTGCACGCGGCCGGCGCCGCGTTCGTCCGCCGCCACGCGCAGGTTCTCGGGCCGCAGGCAGGCTTCGTAGCGCTCGCTTGCGCCTTCGGGCCGCGTGGCCAGCAGTTCGGGCATGGCATCGCGCACCCAGTCCGTCGGCAGCAGATTGCTCAACCCGATGAAGTTCGCCACGAAGCGCGTGCGCGGCCGCAGGTACAGGTCGGAGGGCGAGCCCACCTGTTCGATGCGGCCGTCGTTCATGCAGACGATCTTGTCGGCCAGCGTCAGCGCCTCTTCCTGATCGTGGGTCACCATGATGGTCGGAATCTTCAGGCGGCGCTGCACCTCGTGGATTTCGGCGCGCATGTCGGTGCGCACGCGGGCATCCAGCGCGGACAAGGGTTCGTCCAGCAGGATCAACGCGGGATCCACCGCCAGCGCGCGCGCCAATGCCACGCGCTGCTGCTGGCCGCCAGACAGCTGGTGCGGATAGCGTCCGGCGTAGTCGGGCAGTTTGATCAGCGTCAGCAGCTCCCGCACCCGAGACGCGATGCGCTCGCGGCACTCGCCGCGGATGCGCAGCCCGTAGCCGACGTTCTCGGCCACGGTCATGTTGGGGAACAGGGAATAGGACTGGAAAACGATGCCGAAGCCTCGCTTGCGCGCGGGCAGGGCGCTCAGGTCCCGCCCGCCCAGAGTGATGGCGCCGCGGTCGAATGGCAGCAGCCCGGCCACGATGCGCAGCAAGGTGGTCTTGCCGCAGCCGCTGGGACCGAGCAGGCAGACGAATTCATGCTCGCCGACGGACAGGTCGATGTCTTCGAGCGCGACCGATCCGTCGAACGTCTTGCGTATTCCGCGCAATTCCAGGTACATGGCGTCTCCAGGACGGGCGGCGGCCGGCGCGGCCGGCCGCCAAGCCGTCAACGCTTGATGGTGTCCTGCCAGGTCTTGATCGTGGCGTCGCGTTCCGCCGCCGATTTCTGGAAGTCCACGGGATACAGCACCGTGCCCAGGTCCTTGGGCAGCCCCGCCGCTTCCGCCGCCTTGTTGGGGGCGGCGCCCGGGATGGTCACGAGTTCCTTGTACTTGCTGTACAGCCCGCCCGCCTGTTCGGACAGGGTCCAGTCGAGGAAGCGCTTGGCGTCGGCCGGGTTCTTGGCCGTCTTCATCAGGCCGGATGCTTCGAGTTCATAGCCCACCCATTTGGCGGGGATCACCATCTTGATGGGGTAGCCCTCTTCGATGGACTGCATGGCCGGGAAGGCGAAGGACACGCCGATCGCGTACTCGCCGGCGCGCGCCATCTTGCAGGGGCGCGAGCCCGAGGGCGTGTACTGCGCCACGTTCTTGTCCAGGTCCTTGAGCAGGGCCCAGCCTTTTTCCTGGCCCAGGCCCTGCAGCAGCGCGACAATCTGCAGGTAGCCCGTGCCGGAAGCCGCCGGGCTGGGGATGACGATCTCGCCCTTGTAGACCGGCTTGGCCAGGTCTTCCCAGGACGTGGGCATGGGCAGGTTCTTGGACTTCAGCCTGTCGGTGTTCACACAGAAGGCGGCCACGTAGCCGGTGGCGGCGAACCACTTCTTGTCGGCCCCCTTGTACTGCGCGGGCAGGGCATCCATGCCCTTGGCGGCATAGGGTTCCAGGAGGTTCTGCAGGCGCGGATCCAGCATGTTGCTGACGGCGAACCCCCAGATGACGTCCTGCTGCGGATTGGAAGCCTCGGCGATCAGGCGCGCGCCCAGGTCGCCGGTGGACAGCCGCAGCACATTGACCTTGAGGTCGGGCATGGCCGCGTTGGCCGCCTTCAGGTAGGCCGCGATCTCGTCTTCTTCGAGCGCGGTGTAGACGGTGATCGCGCCGGCATGCGCCTGCGCATAGCTTAGGGAAATTACTGCAACCACAAGACTGAGCTTCTTCATACATTGCATGATGGGACTCCGGTGGGAATACACGGCAACGGTGGCGAGCTACGTATGCGGACTGCGGCCTGCAAGACCAGGAAGCGAGTTGCAGTTTTATGTATGTTTGCAAATTTGTGGCAACGTGTCTAGACTGGAAAAACCTGTAGGCAGGGATTTTTTTGGCCTAGGGCCGGCCCCAGCTAGCACGCCCTTCCGGGGCGGCGCGGGAGCATTTATCTGGCTTGGGCGCATCCTGCCGCGCCGTGCCTGGAGGCATCCTCGATGCAGACTTCATTGCCGCTATCCCCGCCGCAGCTGGCCGCCTATTCCTCGTTCGCCCAGGGGCTGGCGGACAAGGTCCGGCCCTTGTCGCGCAAATGGTTCCGGCATCCGCTCGCGGTCGATACCAAGGCGGACGAAAGCCCGGTCACCCAGGCCGACCGGGAGGTCGAGGCCGCCTTGCGCGAGGCCATTGCCCGGGAATACCCGGAGCATGGCATCTTCGGCGAGGAATTCGGCGCATCGCGCGCCGAGGCCGAGCTGGTGTGGTCGCTGGACCCCATAGACGGCACGCGCGCCTTCATTTCCGGCAATCCGCTATGGGGCACGCTGTTGGCCCTGCTGCACCGGGGCAGGCCCGTGTTCGGGCTGATCGACATCCCCATGCTCGATGAACGCTGGATCGGCGCGGCGGACCTGCCCGCCAGCCTGAATGGCGAGGCCTGCCGCGTCAGCGGCTGTACCGAATTGCGCCAGGCCATCCTTTACGCCACCTCGCCGGATATCTTCGCCGGCGCGGAGCTGGCCGGTTTCGACGCGCTGGCGCAGGCGGCGCGCATGCGCCGCTACGGCGGCGACTGCTACAGCTACGGACTCCTGGCCAGCGGCCACGTCGACCTGGTGGTCGAGGCCGGCCTGCAGCCGTACGACTACCTGGCGCTGATGCCCGTGATCGAAGGGGCTGGCGGCGTCATTACCGATTGGTCGGGGCAGCCGCTGGGCCTCGGTTCCCAGGGCCGCGTGGTCGCGGCCGCCACGCCGCAGCTGCATCGCCAGGCGATGCGGGTGCTGGGGGCGGCCATGGCCTGAATGCCGCGCCGCCCGCCCGCAGGTCAACGCAACGCTTCAGCCACATCGAGGTGAACGAGCATGCATGCACTAGGGGTAGCAACGGTGGAAGACGCGGAGCGGCTGGTGCAAGCCAGCACGCTCTCGCACATCAAGGTCGGCTTGTCCGACGTCGACGGCGTCATGCTGGGCAAGTACCTGCGCCGCGACAAATTCCTGGGCGCGCTGCGCTCGGGGCTGGCATTTTGCGACGTGGTGTTCGGCTGGGATCTCGACGACCAGCTCTACGACAACACCAAGTACACCGGCTGGCATACCGCCTATCCCGACGCCAAGCTCAGGATCGTCCCGCATACAGGCCGCCGGCTGCCCCTCGAACAAGGCCCGGGGGGCGAGGACATGCTGCTGTTCCTCGCGGAGTTCGAGGGCGAGGCGGGCGCCATCTGCCCCCGGCGCCTGCTACACCGGATCCTGGACCGCGCCGCCGCCATGGGCTACGACGCCTACGCCGCCCTGGAATACGAGTTCTTCATGTTCCGTGAAACGCCGCACTCGGTGCGCGCGAAACACTACCGCAACCTCGAAAACTGGACCCCCGGCAACTTCGGCTACTCGGTGTTGCGCAGCACGGTGGAAGGCGATTTCTACCGCAAGCTCCTGGACATGTGCGAACGCATGGACATGCCCATCGAGGGCCTGCATACCGAGACGGGGCCGGGCGTGCTGGAGGCCGCCATCGCGGTCGACCTGGCCGCGGCGGCCGGGGACAAGGCGTTTCTCTTCAAGACCTTCACCAAGGCGCTGGCGCAGCAGAATGGGCTGATGGCGACCTTCATGGCGAAGTGGTCGCACGACCATCCGGGCCAGAGCGGTCACATCCATCTGTCGTTGCGTGACAGGAAGACGGGCCGCTCCGCCTTCTTCGACGAATCGCGCCCGCACGGCATGAGCGCGACGCAGTCCTCGTTCATGGCCGGGGTGCAGCGCTATCTGCCCGAGTTCATGGCCTTATATGCGCAGACCGTCAACAGCTACTCGCGTTTGGTGCCGGGGTATTGGGCGCCGCTCGATGCCACGTGGGGCATGGAGAACCGCACCACCGCGTTGCGGCTCATCCCCGGCAGCGACAAATCGCAGCGGGTCGAAGTGCGCATCGGGTCGGCCGACGCCAACCCGTACCTGGCCCTGGCCGCCGCGCTCGCGTCCGGCCTGCACGGCATCGAACAGGGCCTGGAGCCGGAGCCGATGGTGCAGGGCAATGCCTATACCCAGCAGTTTCCCGGCCACTTGCGGCTGCCGAATACCTTGTGGGAGGCCGCCCAGCGCCTGCGCGCATCCGAAGCCGCGCGCCAGCTGTTCGGCGACGCGTTTGTCGAGCATTACGTGGCGACCCGGGAATGGGAAGAACGCCAGTTCAGACGCCACGTGACCGATTGGGAACTGGCCCGTTACTTCGAAATCATCTGATCCCCATCCACCCGCTTGCGCAGGGCAGCCATGACCCAGGAACTCATCACCATCAGTCCGATCGACGGCCGCGAAGTGGTTCGCCGCCCCTACGCCAGCGACGCGCAGATCGCGCAGGCGCTTGCCGATGCCCAGGCCGCGCAGCCGGACTGGCAGGCGCTGGGCGTGCAGGCGCGAGGCCGCATCGTGTCCGACGCGGTGGATCGCTTCGTCGCATGGAAGGACGACATCGCGCGCGCCATCACCGTCCAGATGGGGCGGCCGCTGCGCTACACGCCGGGCGAGGTCGCGGGCTTCGAGGCGCGCGCGCGCCACATGATCGCCATCGCGGACGAGGCGCTGGCGCCGATCCGGATCCCCGCGCAGGCGGGCTTCACGCGTTTCATCTGCCGCGAACCCATCGGCGTCGCGTTGACGATCGCACCGTGGAACTACCCTTTGCTGACTGCCGTGAACAGCATCGTGCCCGCCTTGATGGCGGGAAACACCGTCATCCTCAAGCACTCCGACCAGACGCCCTTGTGCGCGGAATTCATCGGACGCGCATTCCGGGAAGCCGGCGCGCCCAAGGGCGTGTTCCAGTACCTGCACGCCAGCCACGACATCGCGCAGCGGCTGATCCGCGCGCCGGAGATAGGCTATGTGTCGTTCACCGGCTCCGTGCGGGGCGGACGCGCCGTGGAGGAGGGCGCGGCGGGGCGGTTCATCGGCGTCGGCCTGGAACTGGGCGGCAACGACCCGGCCTATGTGCGGGCGGACGCCAGGCTCGACCACGCGGTGGAGACGCTGGTGGACGGGGCCTATTTCAACTCGGGCCAGTCATGCTGCGGGATCCAGCGCATCTACGTGGCGAGGCCCCGGTACGAGGAGTTCGTGGAGCGTGCCGTCGCGCTGACGCAGGACTACGTGCTGGGCGATCCGCTGCACGCCGACACGACGCTCGGGCCGGTGGTGCGGACGCGGGCCGCGGAGGAAATCCGCGGGATCGTCGACGAGGCCGTGGCGGCGGGCGCCAGAAACCTGATAGATCCTTCGCGTTTCATTAAAGCGAGTAAAGGCTCGCCTTATGTCGCGCCGGCGTTGTTGACCCAGGTGGACCATCGCATGCGCGTTATGAACGACGAGTGCTTCGGTCCGGTTGTGGGCATCATGCCGGTCGACAGCGACGAGGAGGCCGTCGCGTTGATGAACGACAGCCCCTACGGCCTGACCGCGGCGGCGTTCACGCAGGACGAAGAGGCCGCGCTGCGCATTGGCCGGCAGCTCAGGACGGGCACGTTCTTCATGAACCGCTGCGACTATCTCGATCCCGCCCTGGCCTGGACCGGAGTGAAGAACTCGGGGCGCGGCGTATCGCTGTCGGCGGTCGGGTACGAGCCCCTCACGCAAGCGAAATCCTTTCATCTGCGCAGCGTCTGACGCGGCGCCCACAGGAAGCAGACCATGACCGTGCCCAGCGTTAACTGGAATTACCCCACCGCCATCAAGGCCGGCCCCGGCCGCATCAAGGAGCTGCCCGCCTGGTGCCGCGAGCTCGGCATGGCGCGTCCGCTTCTCGTGACGGATCCGGGGCTCGCGGCCTTGCCGATGGTGAGCGGCGCGGTCGCGGCGTGCAGGCAGGCGGGGCTGGAATGCGGGCTGTTCCACGGCATCAAGGGAAATCCCACCGGCCGCAATGTCGATGATGGCGTGGCGGCCTACAGGCAGGGGCGCCATGACGGCGTGATTGCATTGGGAGGTGGGTCGGCGCTGGATGCCGCGAAGGCCATCGCGCTGATGGCGGGGCAGACGCGGCCCTTGTGGGACTTCGAGGACGTCGGCGACAACTACCTGCGAGTGGACGTGGCGGGCATGGCGCCGGTGGTGGCGGTGCCGACCACTGCCGGCACGGGATCGGAGGTCGGGCGCGCGTCGGTCATCACGGACGAGACGGCCGAGGTCAAACGCATCATCTTCCATGCGCGCATGCTGCCGGCGATCGTGATCCTGGATCCCGAACTGACGGTCGGGCTGCCGCCGAAGATCACCGCCGCGACCGGCATGGATGCGCTCTCGCATAATCTGGAGGCCTACTGTTCGCCGTTCTTCCACCCGATGGCCGCGGGCATCGCGCTCGAAGGCATGCGCCTCATCAAGGAATACCTGCCCCAGGCGGTGGCCGACGGAAGCGATTTGCAGGCGCGCCAGCAGATGCTGGTGGCCTCCAGCATGGGCGCCACGGCCTTCCAGCGCGGACTCGGCGCGATGCACGCGCTGGCGCATCCGCTGGGGGCGCTGTACGACGCGCACCACGGCACGCTCAACGCCATCCTCATGCCCTATGTGCTGAAGGCCAATCAGCAGGCGGTGGCGCCGCGGCTGGAGGCCCTGGCGCGCTATCTGGACCTGCCTTCCGAGGGCCCCGGCGCCGTGCTCGATTGGGTGCTGGCGCTGCGCGAGGGGTTGGGCATCCCCCATACCCTGGCGGATATCGGCATCGACGAGGCCCAGGCCGAGCGGGTCGGACGCATGGCGGCCGAAGATCCGTCGGCCGGCACCAACCCGGTCGACTACACGGCGCAGCAATACGCCGATCTTTTTCGTGCAGCGATTCGCGGAAAGTTGTAAGCTACGCCCCCTCTGCGCGAAATCGCGGGGTGGCTGATCAAGATTTTTGAATATTTCGCCCGAATCGTTTGACACGGGATCCGAATGTGTTCATAATCTCGAATTCTCTGGAGGGGTGCCCGAGTGGTTAAAGGGGGCAGACTGTAAATCTGTTGGCCTTGCGCCTACGTTGGTTCGAATCCAACCTCCTCCACCAGAGAACCCATACCCAAATCCAGGCGCAGTTGGCCTGGATTTGCAATGTTTAAGTCCAGAAAGTGCTGGGCTGCCTTTGCAAGGAAGGCGGCAAGGCTTTCTGGGCTTGGAGTTGAAAAGGTTTGGGAAAGAGAAGGTGAAAGGGTAGCCGCGGGTGTAGCTCAATGGTAGAGCAGAAGCCTTCCAAGCTTACGACGAGGGTTCGATTCCCTTCACCCGCTCCAAGCTTTATATGCCCATGTGGCTCAGTGGTAGAGCACTCCCTTGGTAAGGGAGAGGTCGCGCGTTCGATCCGCGCCATGGGCACCACTAATTTCCAAAGTTCTTTTCTTCAGTCAGAAGCGCAATCCAGGTCAGGAGTCAGCCATGGCAAAAGGCAAGTTTGAACGTACCAAGCCGCACGTGAACGTGGGTACGATTGGTCACGTTGACCACGGCAAAACGACGTTGACGGCGGCGATCACGACCGTTCTGTCGAACAAGTTTGGCGGCGAAGCCAAGGGCTACGACCAGATCGACGCGACTCCCGAAGAAAAGGCTCGCGGCATCACGATCAACACGGCTCACGTCGAGTACGAAACGGAATCGCGTCACTACGCGCACGTTGACTGCCCGGGCCACGCTGACTACGTGAAGAACATGATCACGGGCGCGGCGCAAATGGACGGCGCGATCCTGGTGGTGTCGGCCGCTGACGGCCCGATGCCGCAAACGCGCGAACACATCCTGCTGAGCCGCCAGGTTGGCGTGCCGTACATCATCGTCTTCCTGAACAAGGCCGACATGGTTGACGACGCCGAGCTGCTTGAGCTGGTGGAAATGGAAGTTCGCGAGCTGCTGAGCAAGTACGACTTCCCGGGCGACGACACCCCGATCGTGAAGGGTTCGGCCAAGCTGGCGCTGGAAGGCGACAAGGGCGAACTGGGCGAACAGGCCATCATGGCGCTGGCCGCTGCGCTGGACTCGTACATCCCGACGCCTGAGCGTGCCGTTGACGGCGCGTTCCTGATGCCGGTTGAAGACGTGTTCTCGATCTCGGGTCGCGGCACCGTGGTGACCGGCCGTATCGAACGCGGCATCATCAAGGTCGGCGAGGAAATCGAAATCGTCGGTCTGGTGCCGACGGTGAAGACGACCTGCACGGGCGTGGAAATGTTCCGCAAGCTGCTGGACCAAGGTCAAGCCGGCGACAACGTGGGCATCCTACTGCGCGGCACCAAGCGTGAAGACGTCCAGCGCGGCCAGGTTCTGGCCAAGCCGGGCTCGATCACCCCGCACACGGACTTCACGTCCGAGGTGTACATCCTGTCCAAGGAAGAAGGCGGCCGTCATACTCCGTTCTTCCAAGGCTATCGTCCCCAGTTCTACTTCCGCACGACGGACGTGACGGGCACGATCGAGCTGCCGGCCGACAAGGAAATGGTCCTGCCGGGCGACAACGTGGCCATGACGGTCAAGCTGCTGGCTCCGATCGCCATGGAAGAAGGCCTGCGTTTCGCCATCCGTGAAGGCGGTCGTACCGTCGGCGCCGGCGTCGTCGCCAAGATCCTGAAGTAAGCAATACCCGGATGGGTAGAGTGGGCTTTCGAGCCCCTCTATCCATCTGTGCTGTAAAAGTAGTATGATGTATGGTTCCGCAAGCTATTGCATGTAATGCGGAAGCTGCTGTAGTGCAAGTGTAGTGTTTTAGGGGCATAGCTCAATTGGCAGAGCGTCGGTCTCCAAAACCGAAGGTTGTAGGTTCGATTCCTACTGCCCCTGCCACCGCCAGGATAAACCCGCGGGAGATCATCGCGAGTTACGCATTCACGGCGGCTCGCGTCGCAATATGTCTAATACCAGCGTAGAAACCGTAACCAGTACCGCCGACCGGGTGAAGCTCGGGCTGGCGGTTCTTGTCGTTATTGCTGGCATCGTCGGGTTCTCCGTGCTCAGCGCGCAGCCGATGCCTGCCCGTATCGGCGTGTTCGTCGGCGGCCTCGTGATCGCAGCCGCGATTGCCTGGTTCAGCGAGCCCGGCCGCCGTACCCTGAGCTTCGCTAGCGAGTCCTACAACGAAGTCAAGCGTGTCTCGTGGCCCACGCGCAAGGAAACGACCCAGATGACGGGCATCGTTTTCGCGTTTGTGGCGGTCATGGGCATTTTCATGTGGGTGCTCGACAAGGGCATCGAATGGATTCTCTACGGCCTGTTGCTGGGCTGGAAATAAGGACGGCGAATGAGTAAGCGTTGGTATGTCGTCCATGTGTACTCCGGCATGGAAAAAAGCGTACACAAGGCCCTGAACGAGCGCATCGAGCGCGCGGGCCTGCAAACGTCTTTTGGCCGCATTCTTGTGCCCTCCGAGGAAGTCGTCGAGGTCAAGGGTGGCCAGAAGTCGATCACCGAACGCCGCATTTTCCCCGGTTACGTCCTGGTTGAAATGGACCTGACCGACGAAACGTGGCACCTGGTCAAGAACACCAACCGCGTCACCGGCTTTTTGGGTGGCTCGGGCAACCGTCCGACCCCGATTTCCGAGAAGGAAGTCGAGAAGATCCTCTCCCAGATGGAAGAGGGGGTCGAGAAACCCCGCCCCAAGATCCTGTTCGAAGTGGGCGAGATGGTTCGGGTCAAGGAAGGTCCGTTTGCAGACTTCAACGGCAACGTCGAAGAAGTCAATTACGAAAAGAGCAAGGTGCGCGTGTCTGTCACCATTTTTGGTCGCGCCACGCCCGTCGAACTCGATTTCAGTCAGGTCGAAAAGACCTAATTTCAAACCCCGGGGAGCTTCGGGCCTGAGTGGCGCGGAGCGATATAACCCGCAAGGAGCAAAGCATGGCGAAGAAGATCGTCGGCTTTATCAAGCTGCAAGTACCGGCTGGTAAGGCTAACCCCTCCCCCCCGATTGGCCCGGCCCTGGGTCAGCGTGGCCTGAACATCATGGAATTCTGCAAGGCGTTCAACGCCAAGACGCAGGGCATGGAGCCCGGTCTGCCGATTCCGGTGGTGATCACCGCCTTCGCGGACAAGAGCTTCACCTTCATCATGAAGACCCCGCCCGCGACGGTCCTCATCAAGAAGGCCGCCGGCGTGCAAAAGGGTTCGGCCAAGCCGCATACCGACAAGGTCGGCACGCTGACCCGCGCTCAAGCTGAAGAGATCGCCAAGGCCAAGGGCCCCGATCTGACCGCCGCTGATCTGGAAGCCGCCGTGCGCACGATCGCTGGCAGCGCCCGCAGCATGGGCATCACGGTTGAGGGGATCTAATCATGGCAAAACTGTCCAAGCGCGCTGCTGCCATTGCGCAGAAGATCGACCGCACGAAGCTGTACCCGGTCGCTGAAGCCCTGACCCTGGTCAAGGAAACCGCCGTCGCCAAGTTCGATGAGTCCATCGACGTGGCCGTGCAACTCGGCATCGACCCGAAGAAGTCGGACCAACTGGTCCGCGGTTCGGTCGTGCTGCCCGCCGGCACTGGCAAGTCGGTCCGCGTCGCCGTGTTCGCCCAAGGCGACAAGGCTGAAGCCGCCAAGGCCGCCGGCGCCGACATCGTCGGTCTGGACGACCTGGCCGACCAGATCAAGGCCGGTCAAATGGACTTCGACGTGGTCATCGCCTCGCCCGACACGATGCGTGTCGTGGGTGCCCTGGGCCAGATCCTGGGTCCCCGTGGCTTGATGCCGAACCCGAAGGTCGGCACCGTGACCCCCGACGTCGTCACCGCCGTCAAGAACGCCAAGGCCGGTCAGGTTCAGTACCGTACCGACAAGGCCGGCATCATCCACGCAACGATCGGCCGCGCGTCGTTCGGCGTGGAACAGCTGCAAACCAACCTGGCCGCTCTGGTCGACGCCCTGCAAAAGGCCCGTCCCGCAGCCGCCAAGGGCATTTACCTGCGCAAGCTGGCCGTTTCGTCCACGATGGGCGGCGGTGCGCGCGTGGAAATCGCCTCGCTGTCGGCTTAAGCCCGACAGTTGTAAACGTACTTTGGGCCGCATCCGGATTTCTCCGGATGCTGCTGTCAAAGACCGCTGGAGCAGGGCAGTACCGAGTCTCGCTTTTCCGCAAGGAAGGCAGTTCCCGCTGCCCCGCTTAATCCCGAAGCTCGCATAGTTCGGATCCAGCGTAGACGGCGTCCCCAGGAAGATTTCTTTATATGAAGAACTCGACCAGGCGCCGCATTCGGTTGACGCGCAAGGCAATCGCCCCAAGCGTCTTTTGATGGAGTGTTCAAACCGTGAGTCTCAATCGTCAAGAGAAAGCGGTGGTGATCGAGGAAGTCTCGGCTGAAGTTGCCAAGGCCCAATCGATCGTTATCGCCGAGTACCGTGGTCTGGACGTCGCCTCTGTCACCGTACTGCGCAAAACTGCGCGTGAATCGGGCGTGTATCTGCGTGTTCTGAAGAACTCGCTGGCCCGTCGTGCTGTTGCCGGCACGGCTTTCGAGCCGTTGGCCGAGCAACTGACCGGTCCGCTGATCTACGGTATCAGCGCTGATCCGGTTTCGGCGGCCAAGGTCCTCGCAGGTTTCGCGAAAAGCAACGACAAGCTGGTCATCAAGGCGGGCGCTCTGCCCAACAACCTGTTGAACCAAGACGGCGTGAAGGCCCTGGCCACCATGCCCTCGCGCGAAGAGTTGCTGTCGAAACTGCTGGGCACCATGCAAGCCCCCATCGCGCAATTCGTGCGTACGCTCAACGAAGTTCCGACCAAGTTCGCCCGTGGCCTCGCCGCCGTGCGCGACCAGAAGGCAGCGGCCTAATCGCCCTGCTGTCCGGAATTCGCTGAACGACCGAGCGACACCCAAACCCTGGCATTACCAAAATTTTTGGAGTTCTGAAAAATGGCACTTAACAAAGCTGAAATCCTTGACGCCATCGCTGGCATGACCGTGCTCGAGCTGTCCGAGCTGATCAAGGAAATGGAAGAGAAGTTCGGCGTGTCGGCTGCTGCCGCCGCTGTCGCTGTCGCTGCTCCCGCCGCTGGTGGCGCTGCCGCCGCCGCTGAAGAGCAAACCGAGTTCACCGTTGTCCTGGCTGAAGCCGGCGCCAACAAGGTTTCCGTCATCAAGGCCGTGCGCGAGCTGACCGGTCTGGGCCTGAAGGAAGCCAAGGACCTGGTCGACGGCGCTCCGAAGCCCGTCAAGGAAGGCGTTGCCAAGGCTGACGCCGAAGCCGCCAAGAAGAAGCTGGAAGAAGCTGGCGCCAAGGTCGAAGTCAAGTAAGACCTGCGTCAACTTGCCCGGGGACAGCGCAGTTTGCAGTCCCCGGGCTTTTGCGTTTCCAGGAAACCCCTGCTGGGGTCATGCCTTTTACAGAGGGGTTTCCTGGAGTCGTATCACCTGGGGCCGTGGTTGACGGCCCATGCAACCTCGAGTCGGAGTGCTCATGCCTTACTCGTACACCGAAAAAAAGCGCATCCGCAAAAGCTTCGCCAAGCGTGAAGACGTTCAAAACGTTCCCTTCCTGTTGGCGACACAGCTTCAATCCTACCTAACTTTCCTGCAGGCGGATACCGCCCCGTCCGATCGCGTAGCCGACGGTTTGCAGGCGGCGTTCTCGTCGATTTTCCCGATCGTTAGTCACAACGGTATGGCGCGCTTGGAGTTCGTGAGCTATGTGCTCGGCGAACCGGTGTTCGATGTCAAGGAATGTCAGCAACGTGGCCTGACCTATGCCTCGCCCCTGCGAGCCAAGGTCCGCCTGGTGCTGCTCGACCGCGAAGTCAGCAAGCCCACCGTGAAGGAAGTGAAGGAACAGGAAGTCTACATGGGCGAAATTCCGCTCATGACGGGCACGGGTTCCTTCGTCATCAACGGCACCGAGCGTGTCATCGTTTCGCAGCTGCACCGTTCGCCCGGCGTGTTCTTCGAGCACGACCGCGGCAAGACCCACAGCTCCGGCAAGCTCCTGTTCTCGGCCCGCGTGATTCCCTACCGCGGTTCGTGGCTGGACTTCGAATTCGACCCGAAGGACGTCCTGTTCTTCCGCGTCGACCGCCGCCGCAAGATGCCCGTCACGATCCTGTGCAAGGCCATCGGCATGACGCCGGAATCGATCCTGGCCAACTTCTTCGACTTCGACAACTTCGAACTGAAGAGCGAAGGCGCGATGATGGAATTCGTGGCTGAGCGCTGGAAGGGTGAAATGGCCCGTTTCGACATCTCCGACCGCTCCGGCAAGGTGATCGTCGAGAAGGACAAGCGCATCAACGCGAAGCACCTGCGCGACTTGGCTGCCGGCGGCATCCAGCGCATCTCCGTGCCGGAAGACTTCCTGTACGGCCGCGTGCTGGCCAAGAACATCGTTGATCCGGACACCGGCGAAGTCATCGCCAACGCCAACGACGAAATCACGGAAAGCGTGCTGGGCGCCCTGCGCGCCGCCAGCGTGCACGACATCCAGACGCTCTACACGAACGACCTGGATCGCGGCCCGTACATCTCGCAGACCCTGCGCACCGACGAAACCGCCGACCAGATGGCCGCGCGCGTTGCCATCTATCGCATGATGCGCCCTGGCGAGCCCCCCACCGAAGAAGCGGTGGAGGCCCTGTTCCAACGCCTGTTCTACAGCGAAGAAACGTACGATCTGTCGCGCGTCGGCCGCATGAAGGTCAACAGCCGTCTGGGCCGTGGTGAAGACACCTCGGGTCCGATGACGCTGACCAACGAAGACATCCTTGAAACCATCAAGGTGCTGGTCGAGCTGCGTAACGGCCGTGGCCAGATCGACGACATCGATCACCTGGGCAACCGCCGCGTGCGTTGCGTCGGCGAACTGGCCGAAAACCAGTTCCGCGCCGGCCTCGTGCGTGTGGAGCGCGCCGTCAAGGAACGTCTGGGCCAGGCCGAGACGGAAAACCTAATGCCGCACGACCTGATCAACTCCAAGCCGATCTCGGCCGCCATCAAGGAGTTCTTCGGTTCGAGCCAGCTGTCGCAGTTCATGGACCAGACCAACCCGCTGTCGGAAATCACGCACAAGCGTCGTGTTTCCGCTCTGGGCCCGGGCGGTCTGACCCGCGAGCGCGCCGGCTTCGAAGTCCGCGACGTGCACCCGACCCACTACGGCCGCGTCTGCCCGATCGAAACGCCGGAAGGCCCGAATATCGGCCTGATCAACTCCATGGCGCTGTACGCTCGTCTGAACGAGTACGGCTTCCTGGAAACGCCGTACCGCAAGATCATCGACGGCCGCGTCAGCGAGCAGATCGATTACCTGTCGGCCATCGAAGAAAGCCACTACGTCATTGCACAGGCCAACGCCGCGCTCGACGAAGAAGGCCGCTTCGTGGACGACCTGGTCGCTTGCCGTGAAGCTGGCGAAACCATGCTGACCGCCCCGGCCAACGTGCACTACATGGACGTGGCCCCGTCGCAGATCGTGTCGGTCGCTGCCTCGCTGATTCCGTTCCTGGAGCACGACGACGCGAACCGCGCGCTGATGGGCGCCAACATGCAACGTCAGGCCGTGCCTTGCCTGCGTCCGGAAAAGCCGGTCGTGGGCACCGGTATCGAGCGCACCGTGGCCGTTGACTCGGGCACCACCGTGCAGGCGCTGCGTGGCGGCCTGGTCGACCACGTCGACGCCGAGCGTGTCGTGATCCGCGTGAACGATGAAGAAAACGTCGCTGGCGAAGTCGGCGTCGACATCTACAACCTGATCAAGTACACGCGTTCCAACCAGAACACGAACATCAACCAGCGTCCCATCGTCAAGCGCGGCGACCGTGTCGCCAAGGGTGACGTGCTGGCCGACGGCGCATCGACGGACCTGGGCGAACTCGCCCTGGGCCAGAACATGCTGATCGCGTTCATGCCCTGGAACGGCTACAACTTCGAAGACTCGATCCTGATCTCCGAGAAGGTCGTGGCCGATGACCGCTACACCTCGGTGCACATCGAGGAACTGACGGTCGTCGCGCGCGACACGAAGCTTGGACCGGAAGAAATCACGCGCGACATCAGCAACCTGGCCGAGACGCAACTGAACCGTCTGGACGACTCCGGCATCACCTACATCGGCGCCGAAGTCAGCGCCGACGACGTGCTGGTCGGCAAGGTCACGCCGAAGGGCGAAACCCAGCTGACGCCGGAAGAAAAGCTGCTGCGCGCCATCTTCGGCGAAAAGGCGTCCGACGTTAAGGACACCTCGCTGCGCGTGCCCTCGGGCATGACCGGCACCGTGATCGACGTGCAGGTGTTCACCCGCGAAGGCATCGTGCGCGACAAGCGCGCCCAGTCCATCATCGACGATGAACTGCGCCGCTATCGCCAGGACCTGAACGACCAGCTGCGCATCGTTGAAAACGACCAGTTCGACCGTATCGAAAAGATGCTGGTGAACAAGACCGTCAACGGCGGCCCGCGCAAGCTGGCCAAGGGCGCGACGATCACCAAGGCCTACCTGGCCGATCTGGACCGCTGGCAGTGGTTCGACATCCGTCTGGCCGACGAGCCGCACGCTGTCGTGCTGGAACAAGCCAAGGAATCGCTGGAGCAGAAGCGTCACCAGTTCGATCTGGCCTTCGAAGAGAAGCGCAAGAAGCTGACGCAAGGCGACGAGCTGCCCCCGGGCGTGCTGAAGATGATCAAGGTCTACCTGGCCGTGAAGCGTCGTCTGCAGCCTGGCGACAAGATGGCAGGCCGTCACGGCAACAAGGGCGTGGTCTCGCGCATCACCCCGGTGGAAGACATGCCCCACATGGCTGACGGCACGCCGGCCGACATCGTTCTGAACCCGCTGGGCGTGCCCTCGCGGATGAACGTGGGTCAGGTGCTGGAAGTTCACCTGGGCTGGGCCGCCAAGGGCGTGGGTCACCGCATCGCCGACATGCTGCGCGACGAGCGCACCGCGCAGGTCAAGAACGTCCGCGCCTACCTGGACAAGGTCTACAACACGACCGGCTCCGGCGCGCGCATCGACGAGCTGACCGACGACGAAGTCATGGAAATGGCCCAGAACCTCAAGAACGGCGTGCCGTTCGCGACGCCCGTCTTCGACGGCGCGACCGAAGAGGAAATCACCACGATGCTGGAACTGGCCTATCCGGACGAAGTCGCCAAGCGCATGGCGCTGACGCCTTCGCGCACGCAGGCGTGGCTGTTCGACGGCCGCACCGGCGAGCAGTTCGAGCGTCCCGTGACCGTCGGCTACATGCACTACCTGAAGCTGCACCACTTGGTCGACGACAAGATGCACGCGCGTTCGACCGGCCCGTACTCCTTGGTTACCCAGCAGCCGCTGGGCGGCAAGGCGCAGTTCGGCGGCCAGCGTTTCGGGGAAATGGAAGTGTGGGCGCTGGAAGCCTACGGCGCCGCCTACACCCTGCAGGAAATGCTGACGGTGAAGTCCGACGACATCACCGGCCGTACCAAGGTATACGAAAACATCGTCAAGGGCGATCACGTCATCGATGCCGGCATGCCGGAATCGTTCAACGTGCTGGTCAAGGAAATCCGCTCGTTGGCCCTGGACATGGATTTGGAGCGTAACTAATGAAAGCGCTACTCGACCTCTTTAAGCAAGTCTCGCAAGACGAGCAGTTCGATGCCATCAAGATCGGCATCGCCTCGCCCGAGAAGATCCGTTCGTGGTCTTACGGCGAAGTTCGCAAGCCCGAGACCATCAACTACCGCACGTTCAAGCCCGAGCGCGACGGCCTGTTCTGCTCCAAGATCTTCGGCCCCATCAAGGACTACGAGTGCTTGTGCGGCAAGTACAAGCGCCTGAAGCACCGCGGCGTGATCTGCGAGAAGTGCGGCGTCGAAGTGACCGTCGCCAAGGTTCGCCGTGAACGCATGGGCCACATCGAGCTGGCCAGCCCCGTCGCGCACATCTGGTTCCTGAAGAGCCTGCCGTCGCGTCTGGGCATGGTGCTCGACATGACCCTGCGCGACATCGAACGCGTTCTGTACTTCGAAGCCTGGTGCGTGATCGAACCCGGCATGACGCCGCTCAAGCGCGGCCAGATCATGTCGGATGACGATTTCCTCGCCAAGACCGAAGAGTACGGCGACGACTTCCGTGCCCTGATGGGCGCGGAAGCCGTGCGCGAACTGCTGCGCACCATCGACATCGACCGCGAAGTGGAAACGCTGCGCGGCGAACTGAAGGCCACCAGCTCGGAAGCCAAGATCAAGAAGATCTCCAAGCGCCTGAAGGTGCTGGAAGGCTTCCAGAAGTCCGGCATCAAGGCCGAGTGGATGGTCATGGAAGTGCTGCCCGTGCTGCCGCCGGACCTGCGTCCGCTGGTGCCGCTGGACGGCGGCCGCTTCGCGACCTCCGACCTGAACGACCTGTACCGCCGCGTCATCAACCGCAACAACCGCTTGAAGCGCCTGCTGGAGCTGAAGGCTC
Source organism: Achromobacter denitrificans NBRC 15125 (assembly GCF_001571365.1). GTDB lineage: Bacteria > Pseudomonadota > Gammaproteobacteria > Burkholderiales > Burkholderiaceae_B > Achromobacter > Achromobacter denitrificans. Next base: position 35,714 of record NZ_BCTQ01000006.1, read on the forward strand.
CGGAAATCATCCTGCGTAACGAAAAGCGGATGCTGCAGGAAGCCGTCGACTCGCTGCTGGACAACGGTCGCCGCGGCAAGGCCATGACGGGCGCCAACAAGCGCCAGCTCAAGTCCCTGGCCGACATGATCAAGGGCAAGAGCGGTCGTTTCCGTCAGAACCTGCTGGGCAAGCGCGTCGACTACTCGGGCCGTTCGGTCATCGTGGTGGGTCCGCAGCTGAAGCTGCACCAGTGCGGCCTGCCCAAACTGATGGCCCTGGAACTGTTCAAGCCGTTCATCTTCAATCGTCTGGAGATGATGGGCCTGGCCACGACCATCAAGGCCGCCAAGAAACTGGTGGAAAGCCAGGAACCGGTGGTCTGGGACATCCTGGAAGAAGTCATCCGCGAACACCCGGTCATGCTGAACCGTGCGCCCACGCTGCACCGTTTGGGCATCCAGGCGTTCGAGCCCGTCCTGATCGAAGGCAAGGCCATCCAGCTGCACCCGCTGGTTTGCGCGGCGTTCAACGCCGACTTCGACGGTGACCAGATGGCCGTTCACGTGCCGCTGTCGCTGGAAGCCCAGCTGGAAGCCCGCACCCTGATGCTGGCCTCCAACAACGTGCTGTTCCCGGCCAACGGCGAACCGTCGATCGTGCCGTCGCAGGATATCGTGCTGGGTCTGTACTACACGACCCGCGAACGTATCAATGGCAAGGGCGAAGGCATCTTCTTCATGGACGTCGCTGAAGTCCAGCGCGCCTATGACAACGGCGAAGTCGAGCTGCAAAGCCGCATCACCGTGCGCCTGAAGGAACACGAGCGCGACGAAAACGGCGACTGGCAGCCGGTGATCCGCCGTCACGAGACGACGGTCGGCCGCGCGCTGCTGTCCGAGATCCTGCCCAAGGGCCTGCCCTTCACGGTGCTGAACAAGGCGCTGAAGAAGAAGGAAATCTCGCGCCTGATCAACCAGTCGTTCCGCCGCTGCGGCCTGCGCGACACGGTGATCTTCGCCGACAAGCTGATGCAGTCGGGCTTCCGCCTGGCCACGCGCGGCGGTATCTCGATCGCCATGGGCGACATGCTGATCCCGACCGCCAAGGAAGGCATCCTGGCCGAAGCTAGCCGCGAAGTGAAGGAAATCGACAAGCAGTACTCGTCGGGTCTGGTCACGTCCCAGGAACGCTACAACAACGTGGTGGACATCTGGGGCAAGGCCGGCGACAAGGTCGGCAAGGCGATGATGGAACAGCTGGCCACCGAGCCCGTGACCAACCGTCACGGCGAAGAAGTGCGCCAGGAATCGTTCAACTCGATCTACATGATGGCCGACTCGGGCGCCCGCGGTTCGGCCGCCCAGATCCGCCAGCTGGCCGGTATGCGCGGCCTGATGGCCAAGCCGGACGGCTCCATTATCGAAACGCCGATTACCGCGAACTTCCGTGAAGGCCTGAACGTACTCCAGTACTTCATCTCGACTCACGGCGCGCGTAAGGGTCTGGCCGATACGGCACTGAAGACCGCCAACTCGGGTTACCTGACCCGTCGTCTGGTCGACGTGACGCAGGACCTGGTGATCACCGAGGACGATTGCGGCACTTCGCAGGGCTACAACATGAAAGCCCTGGTCGAAGGCGGCGAAGTCATCGAGCCGTTGCGCGACCGCATCCTGGGCCGCGTGGCTGCCGTGGACATCGTCAACCCGGACACGCAGGAAACGGCCATCGTCGCCGGCACCCTGCTGGACGAAGACATGGTCGACACCATCGACCGCATCGGCGTGGACGAAGTCAAGGTCCGCACGCCGCTGACTTGCGAAACGCGCCATGGCCTGTGCGCGCACTGCTACGGCCGTGACCTCGGCCGCGGCTCGCCGGTCAACCAGGGCGAAGCGGTTGGCGTCATCGCCGCCCAGTCCATCGGTGAACCGGGCACGCAGCTCACGATGCGTACGTTCCACATCGGTGGCGCGGCGTCGCGTTCGGCCCTGGCCAGCGCGGTGGAAACCAAGTCCAGCGGTACCGTCGGCTTTGCGAGCACGATGCGCTACGTCACGAACGCCAAGGGCGAACGCGTGGCCATCTCGCGTTCCGGCGAACTGGCGATCTTCGACGACAACGGCCGCGAACGCGAACGCCACAAGATCCCGTACGGCGCGACCGTGCTGGTGGGCGACGGCGAAGCCGTGAAGGCTGGCGCGCGTCTGGCGACGTGGGATCCGCTGACCCGTCCGATCGTGTCGGAATACGGCGGCGCCGTCCGCTTCGAGAACATCGAAGAAGGCGTGACCGTTGCCAAGCAGGTGGACGAAGTCACCGGCCTGTCGACGCTCGTCGTCATCACGCCGAAGACCCGTGGCGGCAAGATCGTCATGCGTCCGCAGATCAAGCTGGTCAACGAGAACGGCGAAGACGTCAAGATCGCCGGCACCGATCACTCGGTGAACATCTCGTTCCCGGTGGGCGCGCTGATCACGGTGCGCGACGGCCAGCAGGTTGCCGTGGGTGAAGTTCTGGCGCGTATTCCGCAAGAATCGCAAAAGACCCGCGACATTACCGGCGGTCTGCCGCGCGTGGCCGAGCTGTTCGAAGCCCGTTCGCCGAAGGATGCCGGTATGCTCGCCGACGTCACTGGCACGGTGTCGTTCGGCAAGGACACCAAGGGCAAGCAGCGCCTGGTCATCACCGACCTGGAAGGCGTGAGCCACGAGTTCCTGATTCCGAAGGAAAAGCAGGTTCTGGTGCACGACGGCCAAGTGGTGAACAAGGGCGAAATGATCGTGGACGGCCCGGCCGATCCCCACGACATCCTGCGCCTGCAAGGCATCGAGAAGCTGGCGACCTACATCGTCGACGAAGTGCAGGACGTGTACCGTCTGCAGGGCGTGAAGATCAACGACAAGCACATTGAAGTGATCGTCCGCCAGATGCTGCGCCGCGTGAACATCGTCGACGCCGGCGATACCGAGTTCATCCCGGGCGAGCAGGTCGAGCGCTCCGAGCTGTTGAACGAGAACGACCGCGTCACGGCTGAAGACCGCCGTCCGGCCAGCTACGACAACGTGCTGCTGGGTATCACTAAGGCCTCGCTGTCGACCGACTCGTTCATCTCGGCCGCTTCGTTCCAGGAAACCACTCGGGTCCTGACCGAAGCCGCCATCATGGGCAAGCGCGACGACCTGCGCGGCTTGAAGGAAAACGTCATCGTCGGCCGCCTGATCCCGGCGGGTACCGGCCTGGCTTACCACCATGCCCGCAAGGACAAGGAAGCCCTGGAGGCGGCGGAACGCGAAGCCGCCCGCCAGCAGGCCAACCCGTTCGAGGACTCGCCGGTCACGGTGGGTTCGGACGCGGAAACGCCTGCCGCCGATCTGGGCACCGAAGACGCCGCCGAATAAGCGGAATTCACCGAAGAATCCCCGCGCCGCGCGGCGCGGGATTCCCGGAAGCAAAAAGGCCGCTGATGCGAATCAGCGGCCTTTTTTTATCCGTGGGCCCGGCGCGACGGGCGTCTGCCGGGCGGCCGACGGCGGTATTACTGCGGGGCGTTCGCCCGCGCGCGCTGGAAGACGGGGCCCCAAACGGGGTGCCCAGCCTCGTTGGGCGCCAGCGCGAAGCTCGGATCCAGGGCCAGGATGCGGGAGAAACTGTCCTCGCAAAGCTGCGGATACCGGCTGACGCAATAGCTGAACGCTTGCAGCTTATAGGCTTCGATGCGCACGGCCTTGGTGGACGTGGCGAGGGCGTCGGACGTGGCCACGCCACGGATCACTTCCCCATAGCGGCCCGCGCTGTACTTGTCGCGCACTTGTTGCAATTGATCCAGCGCTTCCGCGGTGGGCGGCCCCTCCGGCGGCAGGGAGGTGACGCCGGCGCAACCCGTCAGGAGGGCGGATAAGCCAAGCAGACTACTCAGAACGCGAATTTTCATGGGCTTCCAAAGGGGGAGGGTGATGTGACTATCCGCTATCGTGCCACAGCCTGATGCGCTCGGACATTTTCGGCAATGTCCTTGCGTAGCGGATTGGATAATATTCGGCCTATTCACATTTCAATCCGTATTCGCGCCGTGGCGCAACTCTCGATCATGTCTCCTTCCGCCGGCCTGTTGACGCCGCGTGGCCCTTTTTCCGGCGCTGCGCCGCTAGCGCTGCGCCCGTTGAGCGCCATCGCCGCCAGTGTGGCGGGAGGGGTGCCCGAATCGCGCATCAAGCGCCTGCTGTCCGATCTGCTGCCGTCCCTGATATCCCTGCATGCGCAGGGTGAGATCTGCGGTGACATCTCCCTGGAAACCGTGGGGATGGACGAAAGCGCGCGGGCCCACTTGGTGCCGGAGCTGATCGTGGCGCGCTCGCGCCGCGTCAGCCGCTCTCCCACGCCGGGTTTCGCGCCGTTCGAGCTCTATACCGACTCGATGGAATGGCCGCGGGGCCCCTGGACGGACATCTACGCGCTGTGCGCGGTCATGCATGCGCTGGTTACCGGACGCCGGCCGCCGCCCGCGCCGGAACGCCGCGCGTCCGACACCTACGAACCGCTCGCTTCCCTGGGCTTGCCGAAATACAGCCAGGATTTCCTGTCCGTGATCGACGCCGGCCTGTCCATGGAGCCGGCCGACCGGCCGCAAACCCTGGCCGAACTGGCGGAGATGCTGGGCGTTGCCGCGCAGGTGGAAACCGCGCCCGCCCAGCCCGATTCTCCCGAAGCCGCCGCGGCCCAGGCCGTCCCGCCGGCGGCGGCCGCCACGGCGCGCCGCCCGGCGCGCGCCGGCCGCGCCCTGCTGTGGCTGCTCTTCTTCGTGGTTTTGGTCGGCGGCGGTATCTACGCCTGGCTGGTGTCGGGGCTGGGCGCCCAGAATGCGCTGATCACCCGTTCCGAGGTCGTGCAGCCGAATCCGCCTGTCGTCCACCCCTTGCCGCAAGCCGCGCCGCAGCCCGCTCCGTCGCAGCCCCCGCCCGAAGCGCCCGGCGAGGCGGCCCCCGCGCAGCATACCGAGCCGGCCGTGCCGCCCGCCGAAGCGCCGACCGTGGAGCAGGCGCCGGCGGCGTCGGCGTTTCCCGAGACGCCCGCCGCCACGGCCGACGAGGCCGCCAAGCCCAAGCCCGTGCCGGTGCTGGTGCGGCTGGACATCCGTCCGTGGGGCGAGGTATGGATCAACGGCGTGGCGCGGGGCATCAGTCCGCCCGTCAAGGAACTCAGGCTGATTCCGGGCAAATACCAGGTGGTCTTGCGCAACGCCGACCTGCCGCCCTACCGCACGACGCTGGAGGTCAAGGCCGGCCGGCCCGGCGTCATTTCGCACACCTTCCAGTAGCGGCCGGCGGGGTGCGGCCGGCGAGGCCCGGTGCTACGCCGCCGGCCTGGGACCAGCAGGCGGTTCCTCGGGGGCGATCGGCAGGCGCAGCGTGAAGACCGAGCCCGCGCCCAGTTCGCTGCTCACGTCCACGGAGCCGCCGTGGCGTTCGGCCACGGTGCGCACGAACGCCAATCCCAGGCCGGCGCCGCCGACGTCGCCGCGTGTTTCGATTCCCACGCGTGAAAACGGCTCGAACAAGCGGGACAGGTCTTCGGCCGCGATGCCCAGCCCCTGGTCGCGTATGCCGACCCGCCAGAAGCCGGGTTCTTCGTCGATGCCGCATTCGATGCGGGTCTGCGCGGGGCTGTACTTGATCGCGTTGTCGATCAGGTTGCATAGCGCGCGCATGAGCAGGGTCTGGTCGCCGCGGATATAGGCGACGGGCAGCGGGAGCCGCAGGTCCAGCGCGATGTCGCGCTTTTGCGCCGAGGCCCAGAATTCGTCCACGGCATCCTGCAGCAGACTGCCCAGGTCCAGCTCCACCTCGCTGATGGTCATGGATTCGGCCCGCGTGAGGTGGACGAAGTCATCGACCAGGTGCAGCGTGCGCCTGGCCAGCGTGGCGATGCGGCTGAGGGTCTCGCTTTGCGCGTCTTGCGATCCGCTTTCCTGCTTCATTTCCACCAGCGCCAGGATGGAGCTCTGGGGCGCGCGCATGTCGTGCGAAATGAAGCGCAGCGTCTCTTCGCGCTGGCGCTCCGCCTGGCGGATGCGCGAGATGTCCGTCAGCGTGGCGACGGTGCCGGCAAAGTTGCCTTCGGCCGTGTGGATGGGGGCGCATTTCAGGATGAGGTCGCGCCCGGCGCGATCGCGCAGTTCGAGGTCCGCGCTCCACGGCGACGTCTCGGCGATCGATCCCTGGCCGCTGAGCGCCTCGGCCACGCGTTGCCGCGTGGCGGGATCGGAGATGGTTTTCTCCAGCAGATGGATGGCGGGGCGGCCGACCCGGGGAGGGCGCATGCCCAGGCGCTGGAAGTACATGACGGCGGCCTGATTGCGGAATCGCATGCGGCCGTCCTGGTCGAAGACGAGCGTGGCGTCGGCCATGCCGTCCAGGCCGTCGGCCAGGAAGCGCCGCAGGTTGCGCACGCGCGCGAGCGCTCGGCGCAGCTCGCCGACGCGGCTTTCCAGCGATGCGCTGGGCCCGGCGGCCTGGGCGCGCGCCTCGTTCAGGACCGGCGGATATTCGCGCTGCAGGCGCCGCAGCTCGTTGTCCATATAGCGCAGGGCGGCCTCCTGGCTGCGCCAGCTCCAGAGCGGATAGCACAGCGCCACGCCCAGAAGCGCCGCGGTCGGGGCGAACCAGAAATTGCCATAGGCCAGCAGCAGCAGCGCGGCCAGCAGGATGCCGGCCAGCAGCGCGACGCAGACCAGCAGGGCCCGCTTGGGCGAAAGCCGCCACAGCGCGAGGCAAGCGAGCATCACGGGCAGGGCCGAGAACAGCCCGTTCCACCACCCCGGCGGCTGCTGGAAGGCGATATCGTCGCGTGCCGCCTGCAGGAGGTTAGCGATGATTTCCACGCCGGCCATGCCGCTGACATCGTGGGAAACAGGCGTGGGATACGCGTCGCCCAGGCCGGTGGCCCAGGCGCCGACCAGCACGTACTTGCCCTGGAGCTCCGTGGCGGACAGGTCTCCGCGCAAGACCGACAGATAGGGCACGGTGCGCACGTGCGCGATGGGGCCGGCATAAGGGATCAGGATGCTGCCGTCCGGCCCCGCGCGCCTCAGGAGCCGTTGCGCCTTGTCGGCCTCGCCACCGACTTCCAGCATCGAGATGGCCAGGTGGTTCCAGCGCTTGCCGGCCACCTGAGCGGTCAGCACCGCCTCGCGCACCGCGCCGTCCGGGTCGAGCCGGGCGTTGATGAATCCTTCGGAGGCCGCTGCCTGCGCCAGGACGGGAATGGCGGCGCTGACGGCGGATGGATGGTTGAGGCGGTCCAGCACGACGGGCAGCACGGTGTGCCCGTTGCGGCGGATGCTGTCGGCGAGCAGGCGGTCGTCGTGGGGGTTGACCGTGTCCGCTTCGCCGAAGATCAGGTCCAGTCCGACCGCGCGCGCGCCGCGCAGCCGGTCCAGCAGCGCGGCGTGGACCGCGCGCCGCCACGGCCAGCGCCCCAGGGCGTCGATGCTGGCGTCGTCGATCGCCACGATCAGGATGTCGGGATCGGCGGCGCGGCCGGTCGCCGAGACGGCGCGGTCATACAGAATCTGGTCGACTCGACCCAGGCCGTTGAGCGAGCCCAGGAGGGCGGCCAGCACCGCCAGCGCCACCGTCAGCCACAGCCCTGAGCGTGAGGTCCGGTCCGGGGGATCGGCGGCGGCCATGACGTTCTTTCCCGTGCGCCGGCAGGCCTTAGTAGTCGGTGAGCGTGATGAAACCGCCCGTGCCGCTTGCGACGCCCAGGCCGAAGGAGGTCATGAGCTGGTTGGCGCCCTCGAAGGTGGCGATCGCGTCGGCGCCGCCCAGGCCCAGATCGTCGACGGCCCGCACGGAGACGTAGTAGGTGCCCGGCCCTGGCGCCGAAAAACGGATGTCGTTGTTGGGGAAGCTCGCCGACGACACGGGCAATGCGCCATCGGCGTCGCGCGATACGCGCACCAGGTACGCCTGCGCGCCCGCCACCGGGGATACCTCGGTGGTCCAGGCGCCGCCGCCCGCGCGCACGGGCTCGCCCAGCTGCGGCGCGGCGAGCAGGGGGCGCATGCCCGAGACCACGCCGTCCGCGCCGATCGCCGCGCCGTAGCCCTTGGCCACCGCGACGGGCTTGTCGGGTCGGGCGCCCGGCGCATGGGGCTGCAGGCGGACGCTGCCGTCCAGCACTTCGCTGTGCACGCCGTGCTCGCTGCTTTGCACCCGGAACCGCGTGCCGCGTACTCCCGTCACCGCGACGGGGGGGCGGACTTCGAAGCGGCCCACGCCTTCGCCAGCAGGGGCCACCGAGGATTCGACGCCGCCGCGCTGCACGTTGACGACCGAATCCGTAAGCGCCGTGCCTTCGAACTGGCGCAGCCGCGTCAGCTCGACCGCTCCGCCGGCCGGCAGGGTCAGCTTGGAGCCGTCGGCCAGTTCCAGCGTGACGAAGCCATTGGCGGCCGTGGCGACGGTGCTGCCTTCGGCGACGGTATCGCCGGCCCGCAGCGATTTGCCGTCGAGGCTGGCCTGGCCGCTCACGTGCAGCACGCGCGCGTTGGCGGCGCGTACCGGGATCATGGACAGCGGAATGTGCAATTCCAGCCCCACCGGGAGACGTTCCGGCGTGACGATCTGGTTCAGGGTCTGGAGGCGGTTCCAGTTGGCCTGGTTGCGGGTGTAGCGCGTGGCCAGGTCGATCAGGGTGTCGCCCTGCCGGATGCGATAGATGAAATCGTCGCCCAGCGCGCCCGCGGGCTGGCTGCGCGCCGGCCCCGCGAGCATCAGGCAGGACATCAGGACAAACAAAGAAAGCGCGCGGCAGCGGCTCATGTCGATCGATTCTCCGGGAATGCGCGAGAGCGCGCTTACTGCGGATTGGATGGGACGTCTTCGGCCGGGCTGGTCAGCTCAAGCCGGTAGCCCAGGGCATAGGAGGAGGACAGGCGCACCCCGTGCTCGGGGCGCAGCTGGAGCTTTTGCCGGATATTCGACAAATGCGTGTCCAGGGTGCGGGAGGTGGCGGGGATTTCCCGGTTCCAGACGCATTCGGCCAGCACGTCGCGCGACATGAGGCGGCCGACGTTGCGGAAGAACAGCAGCGCCAGATCGAATTCCTTGGGGGCCAGCGTGATCGGGTTGGCGTCGAGGGCGATCGCGCGCGCCGCGGGCTCGATGCGGTAGCGGGCCACGTCGAAGGCGTCGTTGGCGGGCTCGGCGATCTGGCTGCGGCGCAGCAACGCCGCCACGCGGGCCAGCAATTCCTGGGGGCGCAGGGGTTTGACGATGTAGTCGTCGGCGCCGGCGCGCAGGCCTTCCACGAGATCGTCCTCGCTGGAACGATTGGTCAGGAAAATGACCGGGATGCGGGGGCCCATATTGGTGCGCAGCCAGCGCACGACGTCGTCGCCGTCGATATCGGGCAGGTGCCAGTCCAGCAATACCAGGTCGAAGTGCTCGGTGCGCAGCGCGGCCAGGAGATCCCGGCTTTGCTGGTAGCTGGTGCAGGTGTATCCCGCGGTGGTCAAAACTTGCTGGATGCGGCGGGCTTGGTCCAGGTCATCTTCCAGCGACGCGATTTTCATCAGACGTGTTCTCGCGAAGGTTTGCTACGCAAGCGCGCGCTACGGCGCCCTACTGCAAGAGGGGTAAGGGGATTCGGGTAAACGAATGATAACTCGGGGAGGGTCCCCGCTGGCTACGTTATGGCAAGAACTGTCAAACATTGCAAAGTTGACGAATCTTGACTGGAGTTGTTGCGTAACAACGCGCCACACTGTCTCAATCGTCCCATCGCCGGCTGCATCGACGTGAGCGGGTCGAATTGCTTGACGGAACAACTATGAATCAATTGCGCATACTTATGATGTCACCGGACGAGACGGCCCGCGCGGCCGCCGTGTCCGCCCTGCTGCAGGCCGGTATTTCCGCGCGCGGCTGTTCGACGTCTCTCGAATTGTTCGGATTGCTCAATGGCGGCGCGTACGATGTGGTGGTCCTCGATGTGGGAACCCTGGGAGAAATCGGCTATGCCCTGGTGGCGCGCCTGCACGGCTCGTCCTCGCTGGGTATCGTGGTGATGGGGAACAATATGTCGGTGGACACGCGGCTGCGCTGCCTGCAGAGCGGCGCCGACGCGTGCCTGCCCGAACCGCAGGATCCCCGCGAACTGGCCTGTATCCTGCTGTCCCTGGCGCGCCGCCTGCCGGCCACCCAGGACGCGATCGACGCCGAAACGGCCGCGAACGGCCAATGGGAGCTGCGCGACCAGGGCTGGACGCTGGCCGCGCCCACCGGCACGACGATCTCCCTGTCGGCGAACGAGCGGCTGATCGTGCGTTCGCTGCTCGAAGTGGCCGGCCGGGCTGTCGGCCGCAGCGAACTGGGCGAGGAATTGCAGGTCGAGGGCGGCAACGCGCGCGCCAGCGGATCCCGCAGCATCGACGTGATCGTCAGCCGGTTGCGGCGCAAGGCCGAACTGGCCGGCCTCATCCTGCCGATCCGCACCGTCTACGGCAGCGGCTACCTGTTCGCCGACCAATAAGGCGGTAGGGAAAGCCGGGCTGGGCGGGGTAAACTGCGCCCCTGGCCGCCGGCTTGCGCGGCCCTGCCGCGGCCCCGCGAATTCCCGCAACCGGGATCCGGAAATCCGCTTTATGCGGCCCCCAATTTCCATGACTGGCGCCTATCCGGCCGTCTTCTGCCGGCAACGCGCGGCGCGGCTCGGGCTTACAATTTTCTTTGACAGTGCGCCAGAATCTCAGTTATGCTAAAGGGCTAACTGCTTTATCTCGCGTGCAAAATCTGGTCGCGGTAGGGTTCGGAAGTTCAGGGTCAGGAAACGAGGTGCGTCACGAGCCTTTCGTTTCATGGCACATCAAGCGGGGTTCTGCCCCGCGGCATCTACCCCACGGCATCCAGTTTTGTGCGTTTTGTCACAGTTTGTTGGCAAACCCGCTCTTTTACGTATACGAACGTTTGAGGCGGTTTTGCGCGAACTGCCTTCTCCGAAGCTCACCGCCTGAGGAGATTAGTACGCAAGTACTTACCAGTGGTACGTAAAAGGGATTTCAAAGGTCATGCCTACCATTAGCCAACTCGTGCGCAAGCCGCGCGAAGTCAGCATCATCAAAAGCAAGAGCCCCGCGCTCGAAAACTGCCCGCAACGCCGCGGCGTGTGCACTCGCGTGTACACCACCACCCCCAAGAAGCCGAACTCCGCTCTGCGTAAGGTTGCCAAAGTGCGTCTGACCAACGGTTACGAAGTCATTTCGTACATCGGCGGTGAAGGCCACAACCTGCAAGAGCACTCGGTGGTTCTGGTGCGCGGCGGTCGTGTGAAGGACTTGCCCGGTGTGCGTTATCACATCGTGCGCGGTTCCCTCGACCTGCAAGGCGTCAAGGATCGTAAGCAAGCCCGCTCGAAGTACGGCGCCAAGCGCCCGAAGAAGGCCTGATAACGAATCAGTAGTACCCCGAAATGGCGGAAGTCCGTCATCCGGGAAGTGCAACCGCGCCATCCACGATGCAGGAAGGTGCGCGGCACGTAAGGGGTCGTCCCAGTGGGCGGCCATGGCCGTGTAATGAAACACGGTTCAACTGAACAGACACAAGGAAGCAACAATGCCCCGTCGTCGCGAAGTACCCAAGCGCGAGATTCTGCCCGATCCCAAGTTCGGCAGCGTCGAGCTCGCCAAGTTCATGAACGTCGTCATGCTGGACGGCAAGAAGGCCGTCGCCGAGCGCATCGTCTACGGTGCCCTTGAGCAAGTGCAAACCAAGACCGGCAAGGAGCCGATCGAAGTTTTCAGCCTGGCGATCAACAACATCAAGCCGATCGTCGAAGTGAAGAGTCGCCGCGTTGGCGGTGCCAACTACCAAGTGCCGGTTGAAGTGCGCCCCGTGCGCCGCCTGGCCCTGGCTATGCGTTGGCTCCGTGAAGCCGCTAAGAAGCGTGGCGAGAAGTCGATGGATCTGCGTCTTGCTGGCGAACTGATCGACGCCTCCGAAGGTCGTGGCGCCGCGATGAAGAAGCGCGAAGACACGCACAAGATGGCAGAGGCCAACAAGGCCTTCAGCCATTTCCGCTGGTAATTTAAGGACTAACCCACCATGGCCCGCAAAACCCCGATCGAGCGCTATCGCAACATTGGTATCTCTGCGCACATCGATGCAGGGAAAACCACCACGACCGAACGCATCCTGTTCTACACCGGCGTCAATCACAAGATTGGCGAAGTGCATGATGGCGCAGCCACCATGGACTGGATGGAACAAGAGCAAGAGCGTGGCATCACCATTACGTCGGCAGCTACGACGGCGTTTTGGCGTGGCATGGCTAAGAACTATCCCGAACACCGCATCAACATCATCGACACCCCGGGACACGTGGACTTCACCATCGAGGTGGAGCGTTCCATGCGCGTCCTGGACGGTGCTTGCATGGTCTACTGCGCGGTGGGCGGCGTTCAGCCTCAGTCCGAAACCGTGTGGCGCCAAGCCAACAAGTACGGCGTGCCGCGTCTGGCCTTCGTGAACAAGATGGACCGTACCGGTGCCAACTTCTTCAAGGTCTACGAGCAGCTGAAGATGCGCCTGCGCGCCAATCCCGTGCCCGTGGTGATCCCCATCGGCGCCGAAGACACCTTCAAGGGCGTCATCGACCTCGTCAAGATGAAAGCGATCATCTGGGACGAAGCCAGCCAGGGCATCAAGTTCGACTACGAAGACATTCCGGCCGAACTGCAGAGCACCGCCGAAGAATGGCGTGAAAAGCTGGTCGAGGCGGCTGCCGAGTCGTCCGAGGAACTGATGAACAAGTACCTCGAGACCGGTTCGCTGGACGAAGCCGAGATCAACCTGGCCATCCGCCAGCGCACGATCGCCGGTGAAATCCAGCCGATGCTGTGCGGCACCGCCTTCAAGAACAAGGGCGTGCAGCGCATGCTCGACGCCGTCATCGACTACCTGCCGTCGCCCGTGGACATCCCCCCGGTCGAAGGCACCGATGACGCCGGCAACGAAGTCAAGCGCTCGGCCGACGACAGCGAGAAGTTCTCGGCGCTGGCGTTCAAGCTGATGACGGACCCGTTCGTCGGTCAGCTGACCTTCGTTCGCGTGTACTCGGGCGTCCTGAAGTCGGGCGACACCGTTTACAACCCGATCAAGGGCAAGAAGGAACGTATCGGCCGCATCCTGCAGATGCACGCGAACAACCGCGAGGAAATCAAGGAAGTTCTGGCAGGCGACATCGCCGCCGTCGTGGGCCTGAAGGACGTGACCACCGGCGAAACGCTGTGCGATGTCGATTCGCACGTGACGCTGGAGCGCATGGAGTTCCCCGAGCCCGTGATTTCGCAGGCCGTCGAACCCAAGTCCAAGGCCGACCAGGAAAAGATGGGCCTGGCGCTGTCGCGCCTGGCGCAGGAAGACCCGTCGTTCCGCGTGCGTAGCGACGAAGAATCCGGCCAGACCATCATTTCCGGCATGGGCGAGCTGCACCTGGAAATTCTGGTCGACCGCATGAAGCGCGAATTCGGCGTGGAAGCCAACGTGGGCAAGCCCCAAGTGGCCTACCGCGAAACGATCCGCAAGACCTGCGAAGAAGTCGAAGGCAAGTTCGTCAAGCAGTCGGGCGGTCGTGGTCAGTACGGTCACGTGGTCCTGAAGGTCGAACCGCTGCCCCCGGGCGGTGGCTACGAGTTCGTGGACGCCATCAAGGGCGGCGTGGTGCCGCGCGAGTTCATCCCCGCGGTGGACAAGGGCATCACCGAAACGCTGCCGTCGGGCATCCTGGCCGGCTACCCGGTCGTGGACGTCAAGGTCACGCTGTTCTTCGGTTCGTACCACGACGTCGACTCGAACGAAAACGCGTTCAAGATGGCCGGCTCGATGGCATTCAAGGAAGGCATGCGCAAGGCTAGCCCCGTGCTGCTGGAACCGATGATGGCCGTTGAAGTCGAAACGCCTGAAGACTACGCCGGTACCGTGATGGGCGATCTGTCCTCGCGTCGCGGCATGGTTCAGGGCATGGACGACATGGTTGGCGGCGGCAAGACCATCAAGGCCGAAGTTCCGCTGGCCGAGATGTTCGGTTACGCCACGAACCTGCGTTCGCTGACGCAAGGTCGTGCCACGTACACGATGGAATTCAAGCATTACTCCGAGGCCCCCAAGAACGTCGCTGACGAAGTCATCGCCGCTCGGGCCAAGTAAATAACCCTTGCCGGGCCCGCCCCTCGGGCGGTCCCGGCAGATACCAAAGTTTCCTTGAAAGTCAAAGGATAGAGATCATGGCAAAAGGCAAGTTTGAACGTACCAAGCCGCACGTGAACGTGGGTACGATTGGTCACGTTGACCACGGCAAAACGACGTTGACGGCGGCGATCACGACCGTTCTGTCGAACAAGTTTGGCGGCGAAGCCAAGGGCTACGACCAGATCGACGCGACTCCCGAAGAAAAGGCTCGCGGCATCACGATCAACACGGCTCACGTCGAGTACGAAACGGAATCGCGCCACTACGCGCACGTTGACTGCCCGGGCCACGCTGACTACGTGAAGAACATGATCACGGGCGCGGCGCAAATGGACGGCGCGATCCTGGTGGTGTCGGCCGCTGACGGCCCGATGCCGCAAACGCGCGAACACATCCTGCTGAGCCGCCAGGTTGGCGTGCCGTACATCATCGTCTTCCTGAACAAGGCCGACATGGTTGACGACGCCGAGCTGCTTGAGCTGGTGGAAATGGAAGTTCGCGAACTGCTGAGCAAGTACGACTTCCCGGGCGACGACACCCCGATCGTGAAGGGTTCGGCCAAGCTGGCGCTGGAAGGCGACAAGGGCGAACTGGGCGAACAGGCCATCATGGCGCTGGCCGCTGCGCTGGACTCGTACATCCCGACGCCTGAGCGTGCCGTTGACGGCGCGTTCCTGATGCCGGTTGAAGACGTGTTCTCGATCTCGGGTCGCGGCACCGTGGTGACCGGCCGTATCGAACGCGGCATCATCAAGGTCGGCGAGGAAATCGAAATCGTCGGTCTGGTGCCGACGGTGAAGACGACCTGCACGGGCGTGGAAATGTTCCGCAAGCTGCTGGACCAAGGTCAAGCCGGCGACAACGTGGGCATCCTGCTGCGCGGCACCAAGCGTGAAGACGTCCAGCGCGGCCAGGTTCTGGCCAAGCCGGGCTCGATCACCCCGCACACGGACTTCACGTCCGAGGTGTACATCCTGTCCAAGGAAGAAGGCGGCCGTCACACTCCGTTCTTCCAAGGCTATCGTCCCCAGTTCTACTTCCGCACGACGGACGTGACGGGCACGATCGAGCTGCCGGCCGACAAGGAAATGGTCCTGCCGGGCGACAACGTGGCCATGACGGTCAAGCTGCTGGCTCCGATCGCCATGGAAGAAGGCCTGCGTTTCGCCATCCGTGAAGGCGGTCGCACCGTCGGCGCCGGCGTCGTCGCCAAGATCCTGAAGTAATCCGGATCCATTAAGCAGCACCCAACCAGCGAGGGCGCGACGCCGCCCTCGTCTTTCGTTCTTTAGGAAACGCCATGAAAAACCAAAAGATCCGTATCCGCTTGAAAGCCTTCGATTACAAGCTGATCGATCAATCGGCCGCTGAAATCGTCGATACCGCCAAGCGTACCGGCGCCGTTGTCCGTGGCCCGGTGCCGCTGCCCACGCGTATTCGCCGCTACGACGTCCTGCGTTCGCCGCACGTGAACAAGACGTCGCGCGACCAGTTCGAGATCCGTACCCATCAGCGCCTGATGGACATCGTGGATCCCACCGACAAGACCGTTGACGCCCTGATGCGTCTGGACCTGCCGGCCGGCGTCGACGTCGAAATCGCGCTGCAGTAAAGCGCCCAGCGAGCCTGCTACCTTCGCCGGTAGGCTCGTGAAGAATGGCCGCATTCCCCAGGAGTGCGGCCATTTTGTTTTTCGGGCGCAACGTTCAAATGCGCTAAGTGCTTGTGCTGCCTGAAAAAAACATGCTAATATGCCAAGCTTGCCATTTTGTGGCAGGTCTAACTATGGCGAGGCGCGCGCAATCCCGGGAGTTTCCCCGGAAATTTCGGGCATGCAACCCCAAGCCAGGTTGAACATAGTCGTAGGGCAAAGGCCGTTACCTTTTGCCTGATTAGCCCCGACCAATCGCAGTCGGGAATGGAGAAAACGATGTCGAATTCGACACCCACGCCCGCCGCTCACCGGCTGGGGCTGGTGGGTCGCAAGGTCGGCATGACCCGCATTTTTACCGAGGAAGGTGAATCCATCCCGGTGACCGTGCTGGACGTGTCGAACAACCGCGTGACCCAAGTTAAGTCGCTGGAAACCGACGGCTACGCCGCGATCCAGGTGGCTTATGGCACTCGTCGTGCCTCGCGCGTGGCTCAGCCGCAAACGGGCCACTACGCCAAGGCCGGCACCGAAGCCGGTAGCATCCTCAAAGAATTCCGCCTTGATCCCGCCCGCGCCGCCGAATTCGCGGCTGGTGCCGTGATCGCCGTGGAATCGGTGTTCGAAGCCGGCCAACAGGTCGACGTCACGGGCACCACCATCGGTAAAGGCTTTGCCGGTACCATCAAGCGCCACAACTTCGGTTCGCAACGCGCGTCGCACGGTAACTCCCGTTCGCACCGCGTCCCGGGCTCGATTGGTCAAGCTCAAGATCCGGGCCGTATTTTCCCGGGTAAGCGCATGGCCGGTCACCTGGGTGATGTCACCCGCACCGTTCAAAACCTCGACGTCGTTCGCGTTGACGCTGAGCGCGGCCTGCTGCTGGTCAAGGGCGCTGTCCCCGGCCACGCTGGCGCCGACATCGTCGTGCGCCCGGCCATCAAGGCCCCGGCCAAGAAGGGAGCGTAAGTAAATGGATCTCAAGCTCCTGAACGACCAAGGTCAGGCCGCTGCTACGTTCAGCGCTCCCGACACGATCTTCGGCCGTGACTTCAACGAAGCTCTGATTCATCAGATCGTGGTGGCTTTCCAAGCCAACGCCCGTTCGGGTAACCGCGCTCAGAAGGATCGCACTGAAGTCAAGCACTCGACCAAGAAGCCCTGGCGCCAGAAGGGTACCGGCCGCGCTCGCGCCGGTATGACTTCGTCGCCGCTGTGGCGTGGCGGTGGTCGGATTTTCCCGAACTCGCCCGAAGAGAACTTCAGCCAGAAGGTCAACAAGAAGATGTACCGCGCCGGGATCCGTTCGATCCTGTCGCAGTTGGCTCGCGAAGACCGCATCGCCGTCGTCGAATCGTTCGATCTGGAATCGCCCAAGACCAAGGCTGCCGCTGCAAAGCTGAAGAGCCTGGGCCTGGACTCGGTCCTGATCATCACCGACAGCGTTGATGAAAATGTTTACCTCGCCACCCGCAACCTGCCGCACGTTGCCGTTGTCGAGCCCCGTTACGCCGATCCGTTGTCGCTGGTCCACTACAAGAAAGTGCTGATCACCAAGCCGGCCATCGCTCAACTCGAGGAGATGCTGGGATGAACGCTGAACGCTTGATGCAAGTCATTCTTGCGCCGATCGTGACCGAAAAGGCCACCTTCGTTGCCGAGAAGAATCAGCAAGTCGCTTTCCGTGTCGTGGCTGACGCTACCAAGCCGGAAATCAAGGCTGCCGTCGAACTGCTCTTCAAGGTGCAGGTCGAGTCCGTGCAGGTCCTCAACCGTAAGGGCAAAGTCAAGCGCTTTGGCCGATTCGTTGGCCGTCGTCGCAATGAGCGCAAGGCCTACGTCTCGCTCAAGGACGGCCAGGAAATCGACTTTGCGGAGGTGAAGTAAATGGCCCTCGTAAAAGTTAAGCCGACTTCGGCTGGCCGCCGTGGCATGGTGAAGGTTGTCAGCCCGAACCTGCACAAGGGCGAGCCCTACGCGCCGCTGCTGGAAAAGAAGACCCGTGGTTCCGGCCGTAACAACAACGGTCACATCACGATCCGTCATCGTGGCGGTGGCCACAAGCAGCACTACCGCGTCGTCGACTTCCGTCGCGACAAGGACGGCATCCCGGCGAAGGTCGAGCGTCTGGAATATGACCCCAACCGTACGGCGCACATCGCTCTGCTGTGCTACGCCGACGGCGAACGTCGTTACATCATCGCTCCGCGCGGTCTGGAAGTGGGCGCCACGCTGGTGTCGGGCATCGAAGCCCCGATCCGCGCCGGCAACACGCTGCCGATCCGCAACATCCCGGTGGGTACGACGATTCACTGCGTCGAAATGATCCCTGGCAAGGGTGCCCAGATGGTCCGCTCGGCCGGCGCTTCCGCCGTCCTGCTGGCTCGCGAAGGCGTCTACGCTCAGGTGCGTCTGCGCTCGGGTGAAGTCCGCCGTGTGCACATCGAATGCCGCGCCACCATCGGTGAAGTCGGTAACGAAGAACACAGCCTGCGCCAAATCGGCAAGGCCGGTGCAATGCGTTGGCGTGGTATCCGCCCGACGGTCCGTGGCGTTGCCATGAACCCGGTGGATCACCCGCACGGTGGCGGCGAAGGCCGTACCGGTGAAGCACGCGAACCGGTCAGCCCGTGGGGCACTCCGGCGAAGGGTTTCAAGACCCGTCGCAACAAGCGGACGAACAATATGATCGTCCAACGGCGCAAGCGCAAGTAAGAGGCGAACACTATGTCACGTTCGATCAAGAAAGGCCCGTTTGTCGATGCTCACCTGATCAAGAAGGTGGACACGGCCGTCGCGGGCAAAGACAAGAAGCCGATCAAGACCTGGTCGCGTCGCTCGACGATCCTGCCCGAGTTCATCGGTCTGACGATCGCTGTGCACAACGGCAAGCAGCACGTTCCCGTTTACATCAACGAGAACATGGTCGGTCACAAGCTGGGCGAGTTCGCGCTGACCCGTACGTTCAAGGGTCACGCCGCGGACAAGAAGGCGAAGAGGTAAGCGATGGAAACTACTGCCATTATCCGTGGGGTTCACATCTCCGCTCAAAAGACGCGTCTGGTTGCGGATCTGATCCGCGGCAAGTCGGTCTCGCAAGCGCTGAACATCCTCACCTTCTCGCCGAAGAAGGCCGCCGCCATCCTGAAGAAGGCTGTCGAGTCCGCCATCGCCAACGCCGAGCACAACGACGGCGCCGATATCGACGAACTGAAGGTCACCACGATTTTCGTGGACAAGGCTCAGTCGATGAAGCGCTTCTCCGCTCGCGCCAAGGGCCGCGGCAACCGTATCGAGAAGCAGACCTGCCACATCACGGTCAAGGTCGGAGCTTAAGGAGTCACGATGGGTCAGAAAATTCACCCCACTGGGTTCCGTCTCGCGGTCACCCGTAATTGGTCCTCGCGTTGGTTCGCCGACGACAAGGCCTTCGGCTCGATGCTGGCCGAAGACATTCGCGTTCGCGAGTACCTGAAGAAGAAGCTCAAGAGCGCCTCCGTCGGTCGCGTGATCATCGAGCGTCCCGCCAAGAATGCCCGCATCACCGTCTACTCGGCTCGTCCGGGCGTGGTGATCGGCAAGCGCGGCGAGGACATCGAAAGCCTGAAGGCTGATCTGCAGCGCCTGATGGGCGTGCCCGTGCACGTCAACATCGAAGAAATCCGCAAGCCGGAAACCGATGCTCAACTGATCGCCGACTCGATCTCGCAACAGCTCGAGAAGCGCATCATGTTCCGTCGCGCCATGAAGCGCGCGATGCAGAACGCCATGCGTCTGGGTGCCCAAGGCATCAAGATCATGAGCTCGGGCCGTCTGAACGGTATCGAAATTGCTCGCACCGAGTGGTATCGCGAAGGCCGTGTGCCGCTGCACACCCTCAAGGCCAACATCGACTACGGCACCTCCGAAGCCCACACCACGTACGGCGTGATCGGCATCAAGGTCTGGGTCTACAAGGGCGACATGCTGGCCAACGGCGAATTGCCGCCGGAAACCGCCGCCCCGCGTGAAGAAGAACGTCGTCCGCGCCGCGCTCCGCGTGGTGATCGTCCGGACGGTGCTCGCACCGGTCGTCCGGGTGGTCGTGGCCGTGGTCCCCGCAAGGCGGACGCTGCTCCGGCGCCTGAAGGAGAATAACCATGCTGCAACCCTCTCGCAGAAAGTATCGCAAAGAGCAGAAGGGCCGCAACACCGGTCTGGCGACCCGTGGCACCCACGTGTCGTTCGGCGAATTCGGTCTGAAGGCCACCGGCCGTGGCCGTCTGACCGCCCGTCAGATCGAAGCCGCTCGTCGTGCCATCAACCGTCACATCAAGCGTGGCGGCCGTATCTGGATTCGCATTTTCCCGGATAAGCCCATCTCGCAGAAGCCTGCCGAAGTCCGTATGGGTAACGGTAAGGGCAACCCGGAGTACTGGGTCGCCGAAATTCAGCCCGGCAAGGTGCTCTACGAAATGGAAGGGGTTAGCGAAGAGCTCGCGCGTGAAGCTTTCCGCCTGGCCGCTGCCAAGCTGCCGATTTCGACCACGTTCGTCGCGCGTCATATCGGTGCTTAAGGAGTACTAAGATGAAAGCCAGCGAACTCCGTTCGAAAGACGCCGCCGAGCTCGGCAAAGAGCTCGAAAGCCTGCTGAAGGCACAATTCGGTCTGCGTATGCAGAAGGCCACGCAGCAGCTTGCCAATACCAGCCAGCTGCGCAACGTGCGTCGCGACATCGCGCGCGTGCGTACCTTGCTGACCGAGAAGGCAGGGAAATAAAGATGAGCGAAACTCAAAACACCCAAGTGGCCAAGCGCCAGCGTACGCTGGTTGGCAAGGTCGTCAGCAACAAGATGGACAAGACTGTCGTTGTGCTCGTCGAGCGCCGCGTCAAGCACCCCATCTTCGGCAAGATCATCATGCGTTCCGCGAAGTACAAGGCGCACGATGAATCGAACCAGTACAACGAAGGCGATACGGTTGAAATCGCTGAAGGCCGTCCCATCTCGCGCTCGAAGTCGTGGCGCGTGGTGCGTCTGGTTGAAGCCGCACGTATCATCTAAGTAAAAGCAGGACATCCGAACGGTTCGCCGTTCTGATATAAGACGGCAAGGGCCAACACCCTTGCCGTTTTTTTTCGCCTCGCGGGAATGTCCGCGCATGGGCACGGCGGGGCAAAAGGAAGAGATATGGGGCGCGGTTTTCCGGGATGGCGGCTGATAGGGATAGGGGCGTGTTGCCTCGGCTTGTTCGCGTCGCCGGCCTGGGCGCAGCAGGCGGCGCAGCCGCAACCGGCGGGGCCTGCGGCCGGGGCCGGCAAGCCGGCGGAGCCGGGCGGTGAGGGGCGGAACGTGCTGAACGCCGGCCCCGAGCCGCGTGTGCTGCTTCCGGCGGACTCCCGCGACCGCGCCGCCATCTTCGGTACGACGGATCCGGATGAATTGGCGCTCGCCGCGCAGGAAGACGTCATCGACGAGCAGCGCTTGCGGCTGCAGGTGCTTGAGAGCTTGTTCGGCCAGGCGTCGGAGACCCGCTCCGCGCCTTCGGGCAGGATACCGCTGCGCCCGACCTCGGCCGATCTGCCGCCGCCGTCCATGCCCCGGTTGATGCCGGCGCCGGCCGGCGCGCGGATCGATGGCACGCGGGAGGCGCGCGGCCAGGTCGACGACATGCAGCGCCGGGTGGACGGTTTGCTGCGCAACGCCGATACGCTAGGCCAACCGGCGCGTTGATCGCCGGGTGACCGAGGGCGGGAGCGCGTCTGGGCGTCAGCGGCGCCGCGCGAGTTCTCGCAGCCGTCCCGCGATCCCGGTGGGGAAGTAGTACACCGACACTACGAACAGAATGCCCAGCCACAGCAGCCAGCGGTCGGGCTCGAACAACAGCGCCAGCGGGGCGATGCCGGACACCGATTCGTGGATGCGGTGCAGGCCGTCCTGCAGATAGCTCTGCGCGAAGACGAACAGGCTGGCGCCCACCACTGCGCCGTACATGGTGCCCATGCCGCCGATCACCAGCATGAGCAGGATATTGAGCATGATCTCGAACGACAGCGAGGTATCGGGGCCGTTGTAGCGCAGCCAGAGCGCGTACATCGCGCCGGCCAGCGTGGCGAAGGCCGCGGCCAGCAGATTGGACAGGCTGCGGTACAGCACTGTGCGGTAACCGATGGCTTCGGCGCGGAACGGGTTCTCGCGGATCGCCTGCAGCACGCGGCCGAACGGCGAATTGACGATGCGCAGCAACAACAGGAACAGTACCAGGCAGACCGCGGCGATCAGGTAGTACGTAATGATGCGGCCGTCTATCGTAATGCCGAGGATGGGCTCGGAAAAGGGCCGGAAGGCCGGCCGCAGCATCTGCGGCACCTTGAAGTTCAGGCCGTCTTCGCCGCCCGTGAGTTCCGAGAGCTGGGACACCAGCGTCTGGAACGCGGCGGCGACCGCGAGCGTGATCATGGCGTAGAAGATGGCGCGCACGCGCAGGCTGGCCAGGCCGATCAGCAGGGCGAAGGCCAAGGACACGGCCAGGCCGGCGGCCGTGCCCGCGAGAACGGCCGTCCAGCCCGGTTCCAGGCGCACGCTGGCGATCGCCACGCCGTAGGCGCCGATGCCGAAGAACATCGTGTGCGCGAAGCTGACGATGCCGGTATAGCCCAGCAGCAGGTCGTAGCTGGCCACGAGGATCACGAACACCAGGATCTTCGCCGCCACGGCCAGCGACTTCGGGCCGGGGAAAAGAAAGGGCGCGGCCGCCAGCGCGGCCACGATCGCGATAAGCACGAGCGCGAGCACCGCGCTGCGGGGGGGATCGCCGGAAAGCAGGCGTACGGACATGTCGACGGGCCCTAGCGGTTCGTGACCGGATAAACGCCCTGCGGACGCCACAACAGGATGGCGACCATCAGCGCGATGTTCGAGAACAGGGCGGCCTTGGGCAGCAGGAAACCGGTGTAGTTGGCCATCAGGCCGACCAGCAGCGCGCCGATCAGGCAGCCCACGGTAGAGCCCAGGCCGCCGATCATGATCACGATGAAGATCAGCACGTTCACCTGCGCGCCCAGCTGCGGCACCACCGACTGCTGATACATGCCCCACAGCACGCCGCCGAGTCCGGCCAGCATCGATCCGGCGACGAACACGCCCACGAAGAGATGCTTGATCCGGTAGCCCAGGCTTTCCACCATCTCGCGGTCTTCCACCCCGGCGCGGATCAGCAGGCCCAGCTTGGTGCGGTTCAGCAGCCACAGCATGCCGCCCAGCACGAGCAATCCCGTCACCAGCGCGACGATCCGGAACTTCTCGATCGCGGCATCGCCGAGCAGGAACGCGCCGCGCATCGCTTCGGGCAGCGGCAGCGAGATCGTCTGCGGTCCCCAGAGCATCTTGATGATCTCTTCGCCGATGATCATGCCGCCCATGGTGATGAGGATCTGCTTGAGATGCTGGCCGTAGACCGGCCGGACGATGACGCGCTCGAACGCCAGGCCGACGGCGCCGGCCACCAGCATGCCGACGATCATGGCGGGCAGCACCGCCGCCAGGTTGACCCACAGGCTGCCGGACTGCGTCCAGTCGGCCATGGAGCCCAGCACCGTGGCCGCCATGTACGCGCCGATGGCGATGAACAGGCCGTGGCCGAAGTTCAGCACGTCCATCAGCCCGAAGACCAGCGTCATGCCCGAGGCCACGATGAAGATGATCATGCCCATGGCCAGGCCGGCCAGCGTCAGGGTGAGCCAGGTGGACAGGGACCCCACCAGCGGCAGCGCGATCGCGGCCAGGGCCAGCACCAGCAGGGCGGGGCGCAGGTCCGCGCGCACGCGCGGCAGCGGAGTGTCGAGTTCTAGCGTGCTCATTGGTGGCTTCCCAGGGACAGGCCCAGCAGGCGTGTCTGCAGTTCGTCGTCCGCGGCCAGCTGCGCCATGCTGCCGGCATGCACGACGCGGCCGTTGTCCATCACGGCGACGTGGTCGCCCACGAGGCGGGCGAAATTGAAGTTCTGTTCGACCAGCAGGATGGTGGTGGAGGCCTGCTTCAGTTCGATGAAGGCGTCGATCATGTTCTGCACGATGGCGGGGGCGAGGCCCTTGCTGGGTTCGTCCACCAGCAGCAGGCGGCGCGGCTCGATGATGGCGCGCGCCACCGCCAGCATCTGCTTCTGCCCGCCCGACAGCTTGCCGGCGGGATGCAGCCAGAACTTCTTCAGCGCGGGGAAGAAGCCGAAGATCCATTCCAGCCGGGCGGTGTCGAGCTGCGCGGCGTTGCGGGCCTGGCGCGCCGCGAGCAGGATGTTCTCCTTGACGGAGAGGTCGGCGAAGATCCCCATGTTCTCGGGCACGTAGGCCATGCCCATGCGCGCCATGTCCGGCGGCGAGGTGCGCGTGCCGGGGCCGCCCACGGGCGCGCCGTCGAAGCTCACCTGGCCCTGCGAAGCGCGCCACAGGCCCATGACCGTGCGCAGCGTGGTGGTCTTGCCCGCGCCGTTGCGACCCAGCAGCATGGTCACCGCGGAAGGCGGCACGTCGAGGTCCACGCCGTGCAGGATGTGGTACGCGCCGATGTGCGTATGCACGTCCTTCAGTTCCAGCAAGGGGCGCGTCATGCCGTTTTCTCCGTCGGGCTGACGCCCAGGTACGCCTGCTGCACGATGGGCGAGGCGATGACCGCGGCCGGTTCGCCGTCGGCCATCAGTTGACCGTTGTGCAGCACCACGATGCGGTCGGCCAGCTCGCGCACCACGTCCATCTTGTGTTCCACGAGCAGGATCGTCTTCGAGGGATCGTTCTTGATCTCCCGGATCAGCTCCAGCACCACGGGCACGTCGTCCACGCTCATGCCGGCCGTGGGCTCGTCGAACATGAACACCTCCGGATCCAGCGCGACCAGCATGGCGATTTCCAGCTTGCGCTGGTCGCCATGCGGCAGGTCGGCGGCGGACTGGTCGCGCCGCGCGGACAGGCGGGTGCGTTCGAGCAGCATGTCGGCGCGCCCGATCAGGCCGCGGTCGTCGTCCCAGGTGCGCCAGAACCGGATCTGGCGCCAGCCCATGCCTTGCTGGCGGGACTGCAGGGCCAGCCGCACGTTCTCGTGCACGCTCAGGCGCGGGAACAGCTGCGTCAACTGGAACGCGCGGCCCAGGCCGGCGTGCATCCGGGCCGCGGCGCCCAGCGCGGTGAGGTCGCGCCCGTTCAGGCGCACCGTTCCCGAACTGGCGCGCAGCTGGCCGGAGATAAGGTTGAAGTAGGTGGTCTTGCCCGCGCCGTTCGGGCCGACGATGGCCGTCAGCGTGCCAGGCGCATAGCTGCAGCTGACGTCGTTGACGGCCACGTGTCCGCCGAAACGGATGGTGAGCGATTGGGTCTCCAGCATGGACGGGCGGGGTTTCAGCGTTTGTTCTGGATCGGCACCGACATCTGGTCCGGCGTGATTTCCTTGACCAGGTCCTGCACGGCCCATGGCACCGACGGATCGTTCTTGATGCGGAAGTGGTACATGGACTGCATGGCCTGGTGATCCTCGGGCCGGAACGTCATCTTGCCCTTGGGCGTTTCGAAGCTCATCCCTTCCATGGCCTTGATCAGCGTGTCGGTATCGGAGTTGCCCGCGGTCTTGGCCAGCGCCTGCGCGATCGCGATGCCGGCCGACATGCCGCCCGCGGTGAAAAAGTCCGGTGGCTGTCCGTAGCGCTTTTGGTGCTCCGCGACCAGCCAGTCGTTCACCGGGTTCTTGGGGATGCCGTAGTAGTAATAGGTGGCGCCTTCCATGCCGGCCAGCGATTTCAGCGGCGTCATGACCGCCAGCGTGTTGCCGCCGGTGGCGATCTCGATGCCGAACCGCTTGGGATCGAGGTCGGCGATCTTGAAGGGGTTGCCGGCGCCGGCCCAGAGGATGAAGATGATCTTGCGGCCGGGCCTGTCCTTCAGCGCGTCGAACAGGCGCTGCGCGCCGGCGGTGAAGTCCGTGGCGTTGGCGGGCAGGTATTCCTCGTGCACGATCTTGGCATTTTTCAGGGCACCCTTGAACGCTTTCACGCCGTCCCGGCCGAACGCGTAGTCCTGCGCCAGCATGGCGATGGACGTGCCGGCCTGGTCGAAGGCCACGGCATTGGCGATGGCGTCCTGCGAGGAATTGCGGCCGGTGCGGAAGATGTAGCGGTTCCACTTGTCGCCGGTGATCGAATCCGCCACGGCCGGCTCGACCAGCAGGATCTTTTCGTACTCTTCGGCGATCGGCAGCATGGCCAGCGCGACGCCGGAGGAGGTCGGGCCCACGGCGATGTCGGCGTTGTCGTCGGCATAGGCCGAGGCGAGCTGCGCGCGGGCGACGTCGGGCTTGCCCTGGTTGTCCTTTTCGATGACGCGGATCTTGCGGCCGGCGACCGTCATGGTGCCTTGCGTCGCGTATTCCAGCCCCAGCATCAGGCCGGCCTGGGTTTGCTTGGCATAGGCTTCCAAGGGGCCCGTCTTGTCGTAGACGTGGGCGACGACGAAATCCTTCGCCGCCGCAGCGGAACTCATGCATAGGCCGGCCAGCGCGGCGAGCAGAACGCGTTTCATGGGTGGGCTCCTGTTATCAGTGGCGGATGGCCGCCGGTTGGTCCGGCGTGGCCAGGAATTGGCGGATGGCTTCAATCTGGGGGGCGACGTTCAGGGCGGGAGCGTGGCCGCAATCGGGGAAGTCGATGCGTTGCGCCCGCGGGCCGCGGCGCGTCATCGCGTCGGCGACCTCCGGCAGCAGCAGGTCCGAGTCGGCGCCGCGCAGCAGCAGGACCGGCATGCGCAGCGAGTCGTAGCCGCTCCAGCGCGCGTAGTCATCGGGGTGATGGCTGAACTGCCCGACGATGGCCGGGTCGTAGTGGGCGGTGACGCGGCCGTCCGGCAGGCGGCGCATGGAGGTCTCGGCCATCCGGCGCCATTGCTCGTCGCTTTGCCAGCCATAGGGCTTGTAGGCGACCCGCAGCCAGCCCTCCAGTTCCGTGACCGTGTCGAAGGCGGGCGGAGTGCCGACGTAGTCCAGGATGCGCTGGATGGCGGCCTGGGGCAGCTCGGGCCCGATGTCGTTGACCACCAGGTGCGAGATCCGGTCGCGCAGCGTGGTGGCGGCGGCATGCATGCCCGTCGCGCCGCCCATGGACGTGCCGACCCAGCGCACGCGGGCGAGCGCCAGGCCGTCCAGGAGGGCGCGCGCCAGCGCCGCGTAGAAATCCAGCCGGTACTCGGCCGCCGGGTCGGGGCTCCATTGGGACAGGCCCCGGCCTATCGTGTCCGGGCAGATGATGCGGTAATCGCCCGCGAGCGCCTGCGCCAGGTCGTCGAAGTCGCGTCCGGTGCGGGCCAGGCCGTGCCACATGATGACGGGGGGCGCGTCCGCGGCGCCCCATTCCGTGTAGTGCAGTTCGCGGCCTTCGCAGCGCAGATAGCGCGAAGCCGGCGCGGACGCGTTCGCCATGGGTCTCCTCCCGGGTTGTCCAGGTTGTGTGCTTATCGGGCTGACTATAGACTTGCGCCAAGCGCGCCAACAAGGCGGCCGACACCCCGGAACAGGGTGAGTCAAGAATATGTAGACGCAGGATCACGAGCGCCCGGCGCCGATCCCCGCGTACAAGGAGACCGCGCCATGTCCGATACGGAATTCGCCATTTCGGCCGGCGCCGGCGCGGACCGGCGCGACGAATGGCGCGCGGCCCTCTCGGACGCGTTCGGCCCGTTCGAGGTGCATCACGGCCGGCCCGGCAACTTTTCCGGGCACGTGCGCTACGCGCGCCGCGCCAGCCTGCAATTCAACGACCTGCACTACCAGGGGCAGAAACTCGAACGCACCGCCGGCAACGTGTCGCGGCTGGACCAGGAGTTCTATACCTTCGGCCTGCCGCTGGCGGGGCCCTTGGCCGTGCGGCAGCGGGGCCGGGAGTTTCAGATCGAGCCGGGCTGCGTGTACCTGATGAACCAGAGCCTGCCCTACGAGGCGACCGCGCAGGGCGCCGCCGGCTACCGCAGCCTGAGCGTTTCGTTTCCGCGCAGCGCGCTGTCCCAGCGCGATTCCCGCATCGGCGCGTTCTACAAGCTGCGCGTGGACGACGGCTCATCGCGGGGCGCGCTGTTGGCCAGCTACATGGACCATCTGTTCAAGGGCATGGGCGGCTGGTCGGACATCGAAGTGGCGGAACTGGGCGAGCGCCTGATCGACCTGATCGTGCTGTTCCTGGTACAGCCGGGGCAGGGGCAGGCCTCGGAGTCGGACAGCAGCGTGACGGTGGCGCACCGGCAACGCGTGCTGGCCTACATCCGCCAGCATCTGGCGGATCCGGCGCTGTCGCCCCAGTATGTGGCGCAGGGCTGCGGCCTGTCCGTGGCGTATCTGCACCGCATCCTGCGCGCGGGCGGGCTGTCGGCGGAATCCTTCATTTTCGAGCAGCGACTCGACAAGTGCCGCGAACTGCTGCTGAACCCGCAGCATCGCCACCGCAGCATTTCGGAGCTGGCCTATCAGGTCGGCTTTTCGCACCCCTCGCACTTCAGCCGCCTGTTCAAGCGCCGCTTCGGCATGACGCCGCGCGACTTGCGGGCCGGCTGCTGGCCCGAGGCCTCAGGCGCGGGCCAGCAGCAGGGCTGAGCCCCAGGCCGCCAGGTACAGTCCCACGCCGAACGAGGCGTGCGCCATCAGGCTGCGCGCGCGCGCCGTATTGGGCTTGGGCACGCGGGAGGCGGCGATGCCGGCGCCCATGCCCGGCTGCAGGATGAGAAAGGACGCCGCCACGCTGAGCAATCCGAATAGCAGGGCGGGCATCAGGGTGGGGCGCTGGGCCCATTCCAGGCCGACGGCCGCCAGCAGCATCGCCGCGAACGCCATGCCGACCCCGTAATGCACTGCCCAGCCCAGCCCGAGTTCGCCGCGCACCGGGGCGGCGCGGCCGATGGCCTCATGGGTGTAGCGGCCGCGTGCCAAATGGCCGACCCACCTGCCCACCATGGCGTAGTTGAGCGAGGGGGCGCCGAAGCAGCGGTTGAGGAAAACCGCCCATAAGTCCATGACCGCGGTCGCGCCGATACCGATCATCAGGGCGCGCGACAGGAATTCGAGTTCGGGGGGCATGGGCATCTCCGGTTGCCGCGCCAGGCAGTGCGGCCGCGCGGATAGATATCAAGACATTCAATTTATTGATTGAATGTTAGAGTGATGGTATCGTGATGTCAATGAACGCCTCCGCCGATTCCTATCCCGCCCAGCATTTCGATGCGCTCGCCGAGATCGCCAAGACCTTGGGGCACGCGCACCGGCTGGTGCTGCTTGAGCACGTCGCCCAGGGCGAGCGCGCGGTAGAGCGCCTGGCCGAACTCTCCGGGCTGTCGGTGGCCAATACGTCCCAGCATCTGCAGCACCTGCGCCGCGCCGGTTTCGTCCAGACCCGGCGCGACGGCAAGCGCGTCCTGTACCGCCTGGGCACGGGGCCGGTGGCCCAGTTGCTGGCGGCGCTGCGCGGTTATGCCGAACACCAGCGCGCCGAGATCGAGGAAGTCATCGCCGACAGCGTTCACCGGCGCGAGCGGCTGGATGGCGTTTCCGTGGATGAATTGCTGGGTCTGCTGGCCAGCGGAAGCGTCACGCTGCTCGACGTGCGTCCCGCGGAAGAATTCGCGCTCGGCCATCTGCCGGGGGCGGTCAACATCCCGCCCGAGCAGTTGGAACGCCGGCTGGCGGAGCTGCCGGCCGATGCCGACATCGTGGCCTATTGCCGGGGCCCGTATTGCGTGCTGTCGTCGGATGCGGTCGCCGCGCTGCAGGCCAGGGGGCTGCGCGCGCGCCGGCTGGACGTCGGCTTTCCCGAATGGAAGGCGGCGGGGCTGCGCGTCGAAGCGGCTTGAGGCCGGGTAGCCCGCCAGGCAAAAAAAACCCGAACGATGACGTCCGGGTTTTTTTTCGAGCGGGCAGGGTCAGACGTGCGTGATGAACTTCGTGACCAGGTAGCCGTCGAACGTCTCCAGGCCGCCTTCGCTGCCGATGCCGCTGTCCTTGATGCCGCCGAAGGGCGTCTCGGCCAGGGCGCTGCCGAAATGGTTGATGTTGACCATGCCGGCTTCCAGGCCATTGGAGACCTTGGTGGCGGTCTGCAGCGAGTTCGTGAACACGTACGACGACAGGCCGAAGGGGAGGCTGTTGGCGCGGCGCAGCACTTCATCGGTATCGGTGAAGCGGACCACGGGCGCGACCGGGCCGAAGGGTTCTTCGGTCATCAGCATGGAGTTGTCGGGCAGGTCGGTCACGACGGTGGGGGCGAAGAAGAAGCCCTTGCGGTCCAGCGGGCCGCCGCCGACCACCACCTTGCCGCCGTGCTTCTTGGCGTCGTCGATGAAGGCGCTCATGGCGGGGACGCGGCGTTCATGCGCCAGCGGGCCCATGTCGGTGCCGTCTTCCAGGCCGTCGCCGACCTTGATGTTCTTCAGCACTTCGGAGAAGCGCGCGAGGAACTGCTCGTAGGCGCCGTTCTGCACGTAGAAGCGGGTGGGCGACACGCACACCTGGCCGGCGTTGCGGATCTTGAACTTGGCCAGCATGGTGGCGGCGCGGTCGATGTCGGCGTCGTCGAACACCAGCACGGGCGAGTGGCCGCCCAGTTCCATGGTGACGCGCTTCATGTGGGCGCCGGCCAGTGCGGCCAGTTGCTTGCCCACCGGTACGGAACCGGTGAACGATACCTTGCGCACGATCGGCGAGCGGATCAGGTAGTCCGAGATCTTGGCGGGCTCGCCCCAGACGATGTTCAGGCAGCCCTTGGGCAGGCCGGCGTCGTGGAACATGCGGGCGATCGCCATGACGGCGCTGGGCGAATCCTCGGGGCCCTTCAGCACCACCGTGCAACCGGCGCCGATGGCGGCGGCGATCTTGCGGATGGCCTGGTTGTAGGGGAAGTTCCAGGGCGTGAACGCGGCGCAAACGCCGATGGGCTCGCGCACGACGATCTGGCGCACGTCGGGGTTGCGCGGGGGCACCACGCGGCCGTAGATGCGGCGGCATTCCTCGGCGTGCCAATCGGCGTGCTCGGCGCAGGAAGTGACTTCGCCGACGGCCTCGGCCAGCGGCTTGCCCTGGTCCAGCGTCATGTTGCGGCCGATTTCCTTGGCGCGTTCGCGCGACAGCGTCGCGACCTTGCGCAGGATGGCGGAACGCTCCATCGGAGACGACTTCTTCCAGGATTCGAAAGCACGCTGGGCGGCGGCTAGCGCGCGATCCAGATCCGCTTCGGTGGCGTGGGGCAGCTGGCCGAGAACTTCCAGCGTGGCCGGGTTGATGACGTCCTGGGTGCGCCTGCCCTCTCCGGCGACGAATTCGCCGTCGATATACAGCGCCAACTGTTCATACATGCCTGTCTTTCCTTGCGAAGTAGGAGTGGATAGCGATCGCTGTCGCCCGTGCCAGTCTAAACCAGCTTGCGGGCCGCGGGGAGGTCCAATGCGGGGAGGACGCTTGGAGCCAATCGGCGGGCGAACCTTGCGTGCGCGCCCGGGCATGGACAAAATGGTGCATCTTTGGCTGCCCACCCGGTTATCTATTGTGCAACCCGTCGATGCGCGTCCGTCCGGCAAGCCCAGTTTCTACTCACGAGCCTTTTTCCGTTTCATCGACTGGCTCCGCAACCGCATCGCCCAGGCCTCGCTGGTGGGCGACCGGCCCATCTTCCAGAACGGCCAGTTCCCCTGGGTGGCCCGGCTTGAAGCCCAAGCGCCCGCCATTCGCGCCGAGCTGAGCGGCCTGCTGGCCGAGCGCCGGCAGCTGCCATCCTTCCATGAACTGTCCCCGGATGTGGGCATGATCACGTCGGACGACCAGTGGAAGACGTTCGTCTTCATGGGCTACGGCCTGCGGTCCGAGCGCAACCTGGCGCGCTGCCCGGCCACCGCGCGGGCCTTGCAGGACATCCCCGGCCTGCGCACCGCCTTCTTTTCGATCCTGGAGCCGGGCAAGCGCATCCCCCGGCACACCGGGCCGTACAACGGGGTCCTGCGCCTGCACCTGGGGTTGGTGGTGCCGGAGCCGGCCGACCGATGCTGGATCGAGGTGGGGGGCGAACGCTACAGCTGGAAGGAGGGCGAGGCCGTCGTGTTCGACGATCTGTACCCCCACGAGGTGCACAACGACACCGCCGGGCCGCGCGCCGTGCTCTTCGTGGACTTCGAGCGCCCGTGCCGGGCGCCGATACGCTGGCTCAACCGGCTGGTGCTGGCGGCGGCGCCGTTCACCGACGAAATCCGCCGCGGCAAGGCCAACCATGACGCCTGGGAGCGAAACTACTACCGCGATAAAAAAGGGCTGGATTGAACCGGGCCGAAAACGCCCCCCAAAGGGAAGTTTTCCACAGGCGCTGTCGTGTATTTGCTCACTATCTCAACAAAGGGCTTGCGCTCAAAATATAAGCAGGCTAGAATTGTCAGCTTTCCCAGATTGTCGATTGGCCAGGGATAAGCTCAGGCCAACGTGTTGGGGGAATACCCGCAGGATTTCAACCCAGGGTCGTTGCGTTGCCACCAGTTGCTGGTCTTTGGAGCGGAAGCTCGAGGCGCCAGCCAACAATAAGCAGGGCGGCTGACCTGACGGGACCAAAACTGGCAGGAATTGCAGTGTTCCCTTTTGGGGAAAACCGTATTTCCAGTTAAGTTGGAACAGGAAAAATCATGATCCAAATGCAGACCACGCTGGACGTGGCCGATAACACTGGTGCGCGTCATGTCATGTGCATTAAGGTGCTCGGCGGCTCCAAGCGCCGTTATGCCGGTATCGGCGACATCATCAAGGTGAGCGTCAAAGATGCGGCTCCGCGCGGACGCGTCAAGAAAGGCGAAATTTACAATGCCGTGGTGGTTCGTACCGCCAAGGGCGTGCGCCGTAAAGACGGTTCGCTGATTCGTTTCGGTGGCAATGCCGCCGTGTTGCTCAACGCCAAGCTGGAGCCCATCGGCACCCGCATCTTCGGACCCGTTACGCGTGAACTGCGTACCGAGAAGTTCATGAAGATCGTGTCGCTGGCCCCGGAAGTGCTGTAAGGAGCCCTACGATGAACAACATTCGTAAAGGCGACGAAGTCATCGTCCTGACCGGCCGCGACAAGAAGCGTCGCGGTACCGTGCTGGCGCGCGTCGATGCCGACCACGTTCTGGTCGAAGGCGTCAACGTCGTCAAGAAGCACGTGAAAGCCAACCCGATGGCCAACAACCCGGGCGGAATCGTCGAAAAGACCATGCCGATCCACATCTCGAATGTGGCGCTCTTCAACCCCGCTACCGGTCGTGGCGACCGCGTGGGCGTGCAAGAAGTGGAAGGTCGCAAGGTTCGCGTGTTCCGTTCCAATGGTGCCGTTGTCGGCGCCAAGGCGTAAGGGGCGATAGACATGTCTCGTTTGCAAGATCTCTACAAGAGCAAGGTCGCTGCCGACCTGCAAGCCAAGTTTGGCTACAAGAGCACGATGGAAGTGCCGCGCATCACCAAGATCACCCTGAACATGGGTGTCTCGGAAGCCGTGGCTGACAAGAAGGTTATCGAGCACGCCGTCTCGGACCTGACCAAGATCGCCGGCCAAAAGCCCGTCGTGACGAAGACCAAGAAGGCTATCGCCGGGTTCAAGATCCGCGAAAACTACCCGATCGGTTGCATGGTCACGCTGCGTGGTCAGCGCATGTACGAATTCCTGGATCGCCTGGTGGCGGTTGCGCTGCCTCGCGTGCGCGACTTCCGCGGTATCTCGGGTCGTGCGTTCGACGGCCGTGGCAACTACAACATCGGGGTGAAAGAGCAGATCATTTTCCCCGAAATCGAGTACGACAAGATCGACGCGCTGCGTGGGCTGAACATCAGCATCACCACCTCCGCGAAGACCGACGAAGAAGCCAAGGCGCTGTTGACGGCCTTCAGCTTCCCGTTCCGTAACTAAGGGGCTGATGACGTGGCTAAACTTTCCCTCATCAATCGCGACATCAAGCGCGCCAAGCTGGCTGACAAGTTCGCTGCCAAGCGCGCTGAGTTGAAGGCGATCATCGACGACCAGTCGAAGACCGACGAAGAACGTTACCAAGCTCGGCTCAAGCTGCAACAGCTGCCGCGCAATGCCAACCCGACGCGTCAACGTAACCGTTGCGTGGTCACCGGTCGTCCGCGCGGCGTGTTCCGCAAGTTCGGCCTGACGCGCCACAAACTGCGTGAAATGGCGATGAAGGGTGAAATCCCCGGCATCACCAAGGCCAGCTGGTAGGAGAAACAATATGAGCATGAGCGATCCCATCGCCGATATGCTGACCCGCATTCGCAATGCGCAGCAAGTGGACAAAGTTACGGTGAGCATGCCCTCCTCGAAGCTGAAGGCGGCCATTGCCGCTGTGCTGAAGGACGAAGGCTACATCGACAGCTTTGATATCAAGGGCACCCAGGCCAAGCCTGAGCTCGAGATCACCCTGAAGTACTACGCTGGCCGTCCGGTCATCGAGCGCATCGAACGCGTCTCGCGCCCCGGTCTGCGTATCTACAAGGGCCGTACCAGCATTCCTCAGGTCATGAACGGCCTGGGCGTGGCTATCGTTTCGACCTCGCGCGGCGTCATGACCGACCGTAAGGCTCGCGCCAACGGCGTCGGCGGCGAAGTGCTGTGCTACGTGGCCTAAGGAGAAATTCGAATGTCACGTATTGCTAAGTATCCGGTCGAACTGCCCAAGGGTGTTGAAGCCAACATCCAGCAGGATCAGATCACCGTCAAGGGCCCGCTGGGCACCCTGACCCAAGCCCTGACCGGCGACGTCACGGTTGCGCTGGACGACGGCAAGCTTACGTTTGCCGCCGCCAACGAAACCCGTCACGCTAACGCCATGTCGGGTACCGTGCGCGCTCTGGTGGCCAACATGGTCACCGGCGTGAGCAAGGGCTTCGAGCGCAAGCTGAACCTGGTCGGCGTGGGTTACCGCGCCTCGATTCAAGGCGACGCCGTTAAGCTGCAGCTCGGTTTCTCGCACGACGTTTTGCACCAGTTGCCGGCCGGCATCAAGGCCGAGTGCCCGACCCAGACGGAAATCGTCATCAAGGGCGCCAACAAGCAAGTCGTCGGTCAGATGGCCGCTGAAATCCGCGCGTACCGCGAACCCGAACCCTACAAGGGCAAGGGCGTGCGTTACTCGGACGAACGCGTCGTCATCAAAGAAACCAAGAAGAAATAACGGCGCACGCAAGGACGAATCATGGACAAAAAAGTTTCCCGTTTGCGTCGTGCGGTTCCGACCCGCCGGAAGATCAACGAGCTGCGCGTTCATCGCCTC
Organism: Achromobacter denitrificans NBRC 15125; assembly: GCF_001571365.1. GTDB lineage: Bacteria > Pseudomonadota > Gammaproteobacteria > Burkholderiales > Burkholderiaceae_B > Achromobacter > Achromobacter denitrificans. Next base: position 70,867 of record NZ_BCTQ01000006.1, read on the forward strand.
TCGATTTTCCGCTCGAACCAGCACATCTACGCCAACATCATTTCGCCGGAAGGCGATCGCGTTCTGGTCAGCGCCTCGACGGTCGAAGCCGAAGTGCGCGCGCAACTGGCCGGCCAAACCGGTCAGGGCGGCAACAAAGCCGCTGCGTCGCTGGTCGGCAAGCGCGTGGCCGAAAAGGCCAAGGCTGCCGGTATCGAACTGGTCGCTTTCGATCGCTCGGGCTTTCGTTACCATGGCCGCGTGAAAGCGCTGGCCGATGCCGCGCGTGAAGCCGGCCTGAAGTTCTAAGCGAGGATCTGTCAAATGGCTAAAGTACAAGGCAAGAACGCCGCGGAAAAAGAGAACGATGACGGCCTCCGCGAAAAGATGATCGCGGTCAACCGCGTGAGCAAAGTGGTCAAGGGTGGTCGCACCATGAGCTTTGCCGCGCTGACCGTGGTTGGCGATGGCGATGGCCGCATCGGCATGGGTAAGGGCAAGGCGCGTGAAGTGCCGGTGTCCGTTCAGAAGGCTATGGAACAAGCCCGCCGCGGCATGTTCAAGGTCGCGCTGAAGAACGGCACGCTGCACCACACCGTGGTTGGCAAGCATGGCGCCGCTACCGTGCTGATCTCGCCCGCTGCTGAAGGTACCGGCGTTATCGCCGGCGGCCCGATGCGCGCTATTTTTGATGTGATGGGTGTGCGTAACGTGGTTGCCAAGAGCCTGGGCTCCAGCAACCCCTACAACATGGTTCGCGCCACGTTGAACGGCCTGCGCGCCTCCATGACCCCGGCTGATGTTGCTGCCAAGCGCGGCAAGTCGGTCGAAGAAATCCTGGGGTAAATCATGGCTCAGAAGCAGATCAAAGTGACCCTCGTGCGCTCGGTGATCGGTACCAAGCAATCGCACCGTGATACGGTTCGCGGTTTGGGCTTGGGCCGCATCAACAGCAGCCGCGTGCTGGTCGATACGCCCGAGGTGCGTGGGATGATCCGTAAGGTGGATTATCTCGTTTCCGTCTCGGAAGCCTAAGGAATCACCATGTCGGATATGCAACTTAATTCGCTGAAGCCCGCCGAGGGCAGCAAGCACGCCAAGCGCCGCGTCGGCCGTGGCATCGGTTCGGGTCTGGGTAAGACCGCCGGCCGTGGTCACAAGGGTCAGAAGTCGCGTTCGGGCGGTTTCCATAAGGTTGGCTTCGAAGGCGGTCAAATGCCGCTGCAGCGTCGTCTGCCCAAGCGTGGTTTCACCCCGCTCGGCCAGCACCTGTACGCCGAAGTCCGTCTGTCGGACCTGCAAGCCCTGCCCATCGACGAAGTCGACGTGCAAGTGCTGAAGGCCGCTGGCGTGATCGGCCAGGCGGTTCGTTACGCCAAGGTCATCAAGTCGGGTGAACTCTCGCGCAAGGTTGTGCTGAAGGGCATTACCGCGACGGCCGGCGCTCGCGCCGCCATCGAAGCCGCGGGCGGCTCGCTTGCCTGATCACGAGGTGACGAGTGGCTAACGCGCAGGCATTGGGCAAAACCGGAGGACGGTACGGCGACCTGAAGCGCCGTCTCGTTTTCCTGGTGCTCGCCCTGGTGGTTTACCGGTTGGGTACGCACATCCCGGTACCGGGCATCAACCCGGATGCGCTGGCGGACTTGTTCCGTCAGAACCAGGGCGGGATCCTCGGCCTGTTCAACATGTTCTCGGGCGGGGCGCTCTCGCGCTTCTCGATTTTTGCCCTGGGGATCATGCCGTACATTTCGGCATCCATCATCATGCAGCTGATGTCTGTGGTGGTGCCGTCGCTGGAAGCCCTCAAGAAAGAGGGCGAGTCCGGCCGTCGGAAGATCACCCAATACACCCGCTACGGCACGGTCGTGCTGGCGCTGGTGCAGGCTGTGGGCATTTCGGTAGCGTTGGAGTCCCAGCAGGGACTGGTGATCGATCCGGGCATGCTGTTCCGCTTTACGACCGTCGTGACCCTGGTCACCGGCACCATGTTCGTCATGTGGCTGGGTGAGCAGATCACGGAACGCGGTCTGGGCAACGGGATTTCCATCCTGATCTTCGCAGGTATCGTCGCAGGCTTGCCTGCAGCGCTGGCTGCACTGTTGGACCTGGTCCGCACCAACTCGATGTCCGTGCTGTCGGCACTGTTCATCGTGGCTCTGGTGGTGCTGGTTACCGCTTTTGTGGTGTTCGTGGAACGCGGACAGCGCAAGATCACGGTGAACTACGCCAAGCGTCAGGTCGGCAACAAGATCTACGGTGGCCAAAGCTCGCATTTGCCGCTGAAGCTGAACATGGCAGGGGTGATTCCGCCGATCTTCGCGTCGTCGATCATTCTGTTCCCGGCCACGATCACGAGCTGGTTCTCCAGCAGCGAGAACATGCGCTGGCTTAGCGACCTGGCTGCGGCCCTGTCGCCTCGTCAACCGCTCTACATCACGCTGTACTCGGTCGCGATCATTTTCTTCTGCTTTTTCTACACGGCTCTGGTGTTCAACAGCCGCGAAACGGCGGACAACCTGAAGAAGAGTGGTGCGTTTGTTCCGGGCATCCGTCCGGGCGAACAAACGGCGCGCTACATCGACAAGATCCTGATGCGTTTGACGCTCGCAGGTGCCATCTACATCACGTTGGTGTGCCTGTTGCCGGAATTCTTGGTGATGCGCTGGAACGTTCCCTTCTACTTCGGTGGTACGTCTCTGTTGATTATTGTGGTGGTGACGATGGATTTCATGGCGCAAGTCCAGGCCTACATGATGTCTCACCAGTACGACTCGCTGCTCAAGAAGGCTAACTTCAAGGGCTCGGGTTTGCCGATGCGGTAAGCACAAGAATGTCCAAGGACGACGTCATTCAGATGCAAGGTGAGGTTCTTGAGAACCTCCCGAACGCGACATTTCGCGTCAAGCTCGAAAACGGCCACGTGGTGTTGGGCCATATTTCCGGCAAGATGCGTATGCATTACATCCGGATCCTGCCGGGTGACAAGGTCACAGTGGAGCTCACGCCCTATGACCTGACGCGAGCCAGGATTGTCTTCCGCTCCAAATAAGCGGAACCGGATTACGGAAAATTAGGAGTCAACCATGAAAGTAATGGCATCGGTTAAGCGGATCTGCCGCAACTGCAAAGTTATCAAACGTCACGGCGTGGTGCGCGTTATCTGCACCGACCCGCGTCACAAGCAGCGTCAAGGCTAACTCGGGTTAGCGACTACGCAACGGATTTATTCAAGGAACAGTCATGGCCCGTATTGCTGGCATTAACATTCCGCCGCATCAGCACGCCGAGATCGGCCTGACCGCCATTTTTGGCATCGGTCGTACGCGCGCTCGCAAGATTTGCGAAGCGGCTAACGTCCCGTTTGACAAAAAGGTCAAGGATCTGAGCGACGCTGAACTGGAACGCGTCCGCGAACACGTTGGTGTGTTCACGGTCGAGGGTGACCTGCGTCGTGAAGTGCAGCTCTCGATCAAGCGTTTGATCGACCTGGGAACCTACCGCGGCATGCGCCACAAGCGCGGCCTGCCCGTGCGCGGCCAGCGCACTCGCACCAACGCTCGCACCCGCAAGGGCCCGCGTCGTGCTGCTGCGTCCCTGAAGAAATAATCGAGGAACTGGATTATGGCGAAAGCTTCCACCAGCGGCGCTTCGCGCGTGCGCAAAAAGGTCAAGAAGAACGTCTCGGACGGCATCGCGCACGTTCACGCTTCGTTCAACAACACCATCATCACCATCACCGACCGTCAGGGCAACGCTTTGTCGTGGGCCACGTCGGGCGGTGCGGGCTTCAAGGGTTCGCGTAAGTCGACCCCGTTCGCCGCGCAGGTTGCCGCTGAAACGGCTGGCCGCGTTGCGCTGGAGTACGGCATCAAGACGCTGGAAGTGCGTATCAAGGGCCCCGGCCCCGGCCGCGAATCGTCGGTCCGCGCTCTGAACGCGCTGGGCATCAAGATTTCGAGCATCGCCGACATCACGCCCGTTCCGCACAACGGCTGCCGTCCGCCGAAGCGTCGTCGTATCTAAAGGGAATCCACATGGCACGTTATATTGGACCCAAATGCAAGCTCTCGCGCCGCGAGGGTACTGACCTGTTCCTGAAGAGCGCCCGTCGCTCGCTGGATTCCAAGTGCAAGCTGGATTCCAAGCCTGGCCAACACGGCCGCACTTCGGGTGCTCGCACTTCCGACTACGGCCTGCAGCTGCGCGAAAAGCAAAAGCTGAAGCGCATGTACGGCGTGCTGGAAAAGCAATTCCGCAAGTACTTCGTTGAAGCCGAGCGTCGCCGTGGCAACACCGGCGAAACGCTGATCCAGCTGCTGGAATCGCGCCTGGACAACGTCGTCTACCGCATGGGCTTCGGCTCGACGCGCGCCGAAGCTCGCCAGCTGGTGAGCCACCGCGCCATCGAACTGAACGGCCACACGGCTGACATCGCTTCGATGCTGGTCAAGGCTGGCGACGTCATCTCGATCCGCGAAAAGGCCAAGAAGCAAGGCCGTATCAAGGAATCGCTCGACCTGGCCACCAGCATCGGCATCCCCCAGTGGGTGGAAGTCGATACGACCAAGTTGACCGGTACGTTCAAGTCGGCCCCCGATCGCGCTGACGTCGCTCGCGACATCAACGAATCGATGGTCGTGGAACTGTACTCGCGTTAATCAGGCCTGCCGGCGCCTCCTTCGCGGAAGCGTCGGCGAGCTGGTCTCGCGACCCGTTTGCACGTCCCGCAGCAGCCCGCTTTCCGCCTTTCGGTGGAGCGGGCTTTGCGGTAAGTATCGGCCGGCGTTTTTTCGCGCCGTCCTGTTTCAAGTTTCACCCTGTCCATCAGCCTTATCGGTGTAACGAGCCGAGGGTATTGAAAAGGAACACAGTAAATGTCCACTCAAGGTTTCCTGAAGCCGCGCTCCATTGAAGTCGAACCGGTCGGCACGCACCATGCCAAGATCGTGATGGAGCCGTTCGAGCGTGGCTACGGTCACACGCTGGGCAACGCCCTGCGCCGCATCCTGCTGTCTTCGATGACCGGCTACGCGCCGACCGAAGTCCAGATGACGGGCGTGGTGCATGAATACTCGACCATCCCGGGCGTTCGCGAAGATGTCGTCGACATCCTGCTGAACCTGAAGGGCGTGGTCTTCAAGCTGCACAACCGCGACGAAGTGACCCTGGTCCTGCGCAAGACCGGCGCCGGCACCGTGCTGGCCAGCGACATCGAGCTGCCGCACGACGTCGAGATCATCAACCCCGGCCATGCCATCTGCAACCTGACGGACGCGGGCAAGCTGGAAATGCAGATCAAGGTCGAGAAGGGCCGCGGCTACGTGCCGGGCAACGTGCGCGCGCTGTCGGAAGACCGCACCCACACCATCGGCCGCATCGTCCTGGACGCTTCGTTCAGCCCGGTCCGCCGCGTGAGCTACGCCGTTGAAAGCGCCCGTGTGGAACAGCGCACCGACCTGGACAAGCTGGTCCTGGACATCGAAACCAACGGCGTGATCTCGCCCGAGGAAGCGGTGCGCCAGTCGGCTCGCATCCTGATGGACCAGATCTCGGTCTTCGCCGCCCTGGAAGGCGCTGGCGATTCGTACGAAGCTCCGGTCCGCGGCACGCCGCAGATCGACCCGGTGCTGCTGCGCCCGGTCGACGACCTGGAACTGACCGTGCGTTCGGCCAACTGCCTGAAGGCCGAAAACATCTACTACATCGGCGACCTGATCCAGCGTACCGAAAACGAGTTGCTCAAGACCCCGAACCTGGGTCGCAAGTCGCTCAACGAGATCAAGGAAGTCCTGGCCGCACGCGGCCTGACGCTGGGCATGAAGCTCGAAAACTGGCCCCCCCTGGGCCTGGAGCGTCCCTAAGTCTTGAGGGGGCCATCCCTGGAAAGGGGCGGCTCCCGCAGGCAGCCGGCCTTGCGCCGGCCCGTTTGCGAAATCGTCGTAAAATGCACCGTTTTCTACCGGACCGCAGCCTGATCGCAGGTTGATAGAAGAGCCGGACAACCCGATGGCGGAAACGCCGTCTTTAGATTCAAAGGAAACTTATCATGCGTCACGGTAATGGCTTGCGTAAGCTCAACCGCACCAGCAGTCACCGTCTTGCCATGTTCCGCAACATGGCCGTTTCGTTGATCACCCACGAAGCCATCAAGACCACGCTGCCGAAGGCGAAAGAATTGCGCCGCGTCATCGAACCCCTGATCACGCTGGGTAAAGAACCCACCCTCGCGAACAAGCGTCTGGCTTTTGCCCGTCTGCGCGACCGCGATGCCGTGGTGAAGCTGTTTGCCGAAATCGGCCCGCGCTACGCGGCCCGCAACGGCGGCTACACCCGCGTGCTGAAGATGGGCTTCCGTCAAGGCGACAACGCTCCCATGGCTTTCATGGAACTGGTTGATCGTCCGGAAGTCGATGAAGCCGCTGAGGACAGCGCTGCCGAGTAAGTTTCGGTAGAGCGATAAGCGACAAGGGCGGGTCTTCGGACCCGCCCTTGTTTTATTCCGGGCCCGGATTGGCGGGCCGGCGCGCCGCGATGCGCGTCAGGACGCGTGCAGTTCGCCGCGCAACTGTGCCGCCAGCGCCGCCAGCGCGTCCGGCGCGGCCTGGGGCGGCATCTTGAACGTCAGGTCCTGCTGCTCGATGTATTGGGTGGAGGTGACGTCCTGCGGATGATGCATGGGGATGACGTGCGCATGGGCATGCGCCACGTGGATGCCGGTGAAGGCGAAACCCACCCGTTCCACGCCGTACAGGCGCTTCATGTGGCGTCCCAGCTTCTGGCCCAGGTTGAGGATGTTGCCCGCCAGGTCGGCCGGCATGTCCTCGTAATAGGGGTAGTGCTGCTTCGGGATGATCAGCGTGTGCCCGGGGCGCACCGGCTGGATATCGAGAAACGCCAGCAGGCGTTCGTCTTCGTGGATGACGTGGGCGGGGATCTCGTGCCGGGCGATGCGGCAGAACAGACAGTTATCGGACATGCGTGCCTCGGTGAAAACGGGTTGCATGGCGGCGCTTGCTGGCCCGGGCGATCCGGGCGATGGCCGCAATACCGATAAAATACCCCGAGTTACGTCCCATACGGGTATTCCAAGGAGGCCTCATGTTGCGAGATGACGACGTTGTGATGGTCATCAGCAATGCGCCCGACCTGCTTCTGGCCAAGCGGATCGCGCATGTCCTGGTCGAAGACGGCCTGGCCGCCTGCGTGAACCTTGGCGCGCCGGGCCTGTCCATCTACATGTGGAAAGGAGAAGTCGAAGGGGCCGAGGAAATCCCCATCCACATCAAGACCACCTACGCGCGCCACCAGGCCGTTGTGCAGGCCCTGGCGCAGATGCATCCCTACGACGTGCCCGAGATCATCGTGCTGCCGGTCATCGGCGGCGCCGCGCCCTACCTGGACTGGGTGCGCGAACAAACGGACGTCACGCAGAACAAGAGAGAGTGATGTTGCAATTTGCCGGTATCGTCGGCGCGCCGGGGCGCCAGCCTCGCGCGGCCCGCGCTTTGCTCGGGCGGTGCCTCGCCCTGTTGGCGATGACGCTGCTGTTGCTGGGTTGGCAGGCCGCGGCGCGGGCCGAGGCGGAGTTCCTGGAACCCGAGAAGGCCTTCGTGTTCAGCGCGGAGATGGTGGCGCCGGACATGCTGGAGATGCGCTACCGCGTCGCGCCCGGGTATTACATGTATCGCGAGCGCTTCGGCATCACGATCAGTCCCATCGGCGCCGCGACGCTGGGCGAAGCCGTCTATCCCAAGGGCGAGGTGAAGTACGACCCCACCTTCGAGAAGGACATGGAGGTCTTCCACCAGGACGTACGCATACGCGTGCCGATCGCCGCAGGCGGACAGCCCTTCACGCTGACCCTGACCGGCCAGGGCTGCGCGGATGCCGGCCTGTGCTATCCGCCCATGGACAGCAACGTCAAGCTGACCCCGGTCGAGGGCGGCTATGCGCTGGCCGGGCCGGCGGGCGCCGCGCCTGCCGAGGCGGGGTCCGGCGGCCTGAGCGCGCTGGTCAATGCCGGCGATACCGGGCTCGCGGATGCGCTGGGCGGACTGGGCTGGGCCAAGACCGCCGGCGTGTTCCTGGTGCTGGGCCTGCTGCTGGCTTTCACGCCCTGCGTGCTGCCGATGATTCCCATCCTGTCGTCCATCGTGGTGGGCGGTTCGGCGCAAGCCCGGCCGAGCCGCAAGCGCGGCCTGGCGCTGGCCGCGACCTACGTGCTGGGCATGTCGGTCGTGTACACCGCGCTGGGCGTGGCGGCCGGCCTGAGCGGCGCCGGCCTGGCGGCCTGGCTGCAAACCCCCTGGATCCTGAGCCTCTTCGCCGCGCTGCTGGCGGTGCTGGCGCTGGCCATGTTCGACGCGTTCACTTTCCAGATGCCGTCGGGCATCCAGGCCCGGCTGTCCGAGCGCGCCTCGCGCATTCCCGGCGGCCGCTACACCGGCGCGCTGTTGATGGGCGCCTTGTCAGCCCTCATCGTCGGGCCGTGCGTGGCCGCTCCGCTGGCCGGCGCCCTGTTGTACATCTCGCAGACCGGCGACGTGGTTCTGGGCGGATCGGCGCTGTTCGCCATGGCATGGGGCATGGGGGTGCCGCTCCTGATCGTGGGGGCATCCTCGGGGGCCCTGCTGCCGAAGGCCGGCCCGTGGATGGACGGCGTGAAGCGTCTGTTCGGCATGCTATTGCTGGCCACGGCCTGGTGGATGCTGATTCCCGTCGTGCCGACCTGGGTGCAGATGACGGGCTGGGCGTTCCTGGCGGCGGTCTCGGCCGTGATGCTGCGCGCCTTCGATGCCTTGCCCCAGGGCGCGGGCGCCGGACGCATGTTCGGCAAGGGCCTCGGCCTGCTGCTGGCCCTGGCCGCGGCCGCGTGGCTGGTGGGCGCGGCCAGCGGGGGGCGCGACGTGTTGCAGCCCTTGTCGCACCTGGCGGCGCGTCCGGGCGCACCCGTGGCCGCGGCGGAAGCCGGCGGCGAAGTGCGCTTCATGCGTGTGCGCAACAACGCCGAACTGGACGCGGTGCTGGCGCAGAGCCGCCAGCCGGTCATGCTGGATTTCTACGCGGACTGGTGCGTGTCGTGTCGCGAGATGGAACGGTTCACCTTCACCGATCCGGGCGTCGCGCAGCGCATGGCGGGCATGGTGTTGGTGCAGGCGGACGTGACGGCGAACAATGCCGACGACCGCGCGCTGCTCAAGCGCTTCCGTCTGTTCGGCCCTCCCGGGATCATGTTCTTCGAGCCCGGGGGCAAGGAGCTGCCCGACGCGCGCGTCGTGGGCTTCCAGGACGCCAAGCGGTTCACCGAATCGCTGGACAAGGTGCTGGTGCGCTGACGCCCGCCGGCGCGGCCGCAAGGCCGCCGTGCAAGGCCAAACAGGCCGCGGCCGGGGAACTGCCCCGGTCGCGGCCTTTGTCCGTCTAGCCCTGGCGCGTGGCGCGCGCGTCACGGTGCTGCCAGCCCAGCTCCGCGGAGATCGCGTCGGCGCAGCGCTTGACCTCGGCGATGAGCGGGCTGCTCCAGCGCGCGTCGAATACCCCCGCGGCGCCGATGGCCGTGATGGCGAGGACGACATTGCCGTTCGAGTCGAACACCGGCGCGCTCAGCCCGTTGATGCCGGGTATCGGGTCGCCGATGGCGCGGGCGATGCCGCGCTGGCGGACTTCCCGCAAGGTCCGCTCGAACTTCTCCGACTTGCCGAGCGAGGGCACCGCGCCCAGGCGCAGGAAGTCCTCGTGCAGCAGGCTTTCGATCTTCTTGGGCGGCAGCATGGCCGCGAAGACCTTGCCCGTGGCCGTGTTCGTCAAGGACATCACCGTGCCGGTGCGCATGTTGACGTGGATCGGGTAGTTGGATTCATGCAGGTGCACGATGACGGGGCCGAGGTTGCCCAGCACGGCGATCGCGATCGTCTGCCCCGTTTTTTCGGCGAGTTCGCGCGTGATCGGCACGGCGATCTTGATGGGATCCAGCCGGTGCAGCGCCGCCAGCCCCAACTGCAGCGCGAGCGGCCCCAGTTCGTACTCGCCGGAGTTCGGGTCCTGCCGGACCAGGCCCAGGTTGCCGTAGCTGACGAGATAGGCGTGGGCATTGGCGCTCGACATGCCGGCGGCCTTCGCCAGCGCGCCCAGGGGCAACGAAGACGAGTGGTCCAGCAGCGCGAGCAGGAGCTTGCCGCCGACCTCGATGGATTGGATGCCGCGCCTGCGCGGGGGCGGCTTGACAGGGGATTGCGCGGCATTGCGCTTGCCGTTGCTGGGAGTGGTGGCCATTTTTCTTTATCGAATTGGATTGCTTATGTTAGTACTTTCGCTAATAGCAAACCATATTGACACTATCAAATCGACTGTCTACAGTCCCAGGAACAAGAAGGCCGCCGCGATCCCCGGATCGGAGGACGGCCGCCAGTGGGTATGGAGACAACGTGGAAGATTCTCGTCAATACGACTGCGACGTGTTGGTCGTCGGGTCGGGCGCGTCCGGCATGGCGGCTGCAATCACGGCCGCCACGGCGGGCCTGAAGGTCCTTATCGTTGAAAAAGAGCCGCGCTTCGGCGGGTCCACCGCGCGTTCGGGCGGCTGGCTCTGGATCCCGGGCACGTCCCTGGCCAAGGTGCAGGGGATACACGAAACCCCGGACGAAGGGCGCGCCTATCTGCGCCATGAAGCCGGCGACAGCTATAACGCCGAGCGCGTCGATGCGTTCCTGGAGCATGGCCCCCAGGCCGTCGATTTCTTCACCTCGAAGACCGACGTGCAGTTCGATATGCCGCTGGTGTTCCCCGACTACCACGCGGAAGCCCCGGGCGGGAAGCAGGGCGGTCGTTCGATGGTGGCGCGGCCCTACGACGGGCGCAAGCTGGGCGCCCATATCCGCGACCTGGCGCCGGCGCTGCCCGAACTGACCGTGTTCGGCATGATGCTGGGTTCGGGCAAGGAAATCGTGCACTTCATGCGCGCGACGCGTTCGCCGGCTTCCGCCTGGTACGTCGCCAAGCGCCTGTCGCGCCACTTCCTGGACGTGGCCAAGCACGGCCGAGGCATGACGCTGACCAACGGCAATGCCCTCGCGGGCCGCCTGGCCGCGTCCGCCTTCAAGCTGGGCATCCCGTTGTGGCTGCGCGCCCCGGCCCGCTCCCTCATCGTCGAGGATGGCGCCGTGCGCGGTGCCGTGGTGCAGCGCGACGGGGCGACCGTGCGGGTGCGCGCGGCGCGCGCGGTGGTGCTGGCGTCCGGCGGCTTCCCCTATGACATCGAGCGCCGCAAGCGCCTCTACGCGCATGCGCCGACCGGCACGGAACACTATTCGCCTTCGCCCGCCGGCAATACCGGCGACGGCCTGCGCATGGCCGAGAGCGTGGGCGCCAGCGTGAACGCCGGGCTGCCCAACGCGGCGGCCTGGGTGCCGGTGTCGGTGGTGACGCGCAAGGACGGCAGCCCGGGCTACATGCCGCACTTCATCGACCGGGCCAAGCCGGGCGTCATCGCGGTGACGCGCAAGGGCAAGCGCTTCGCCAACGAGGGCAGTTCGTACCACGACTTCGTGCAGGAGATGGTGCGCGCGTGCCAAGGCGAGAGCGAGACCTGCGCCTGGCTGATCTGCGACCACCGGACCCTGCGCAAGTACGGCCTGGGCAGCGTCGCGCCGTTCCCCCTGCCCATCAAGCGTTATCTGGATACCGGCTACCTGACGCGGGCGCCCTCGGTGGCGGAATTAGCGCAGAAAACCGGCATCGACGCCGGCAGCCTGCGGCAGACCATCGAGGCGTTCAATCGCGAAGCCGCGCAGGGGCGCGATCCGGAGTTCGGCAAGGGCAGCAAGGCCTACAACCGCTACCAGGGCGATGCCCTGCACGGCCCGAATCCCTGCGTGGCGCCCATCGTCAAGGGGCCGTACTACGCGATCAAGATGATGATCGGCGATATCGGCACGTTCGCGGGCCTGAAAGTCGATGGCGAGGGCCGGGCCTTGAGCGGGGATGGCGAGGCCATCCCCGGCCTGTACGCCGTGGGCAACGACGCTTGCAGCATCATGGGCGGCAACTATCCCGGCGCCGGCATCACGCTGGGGCCGGCGCTGACGTTCGGCTACATCGCCGGCCGGAGTATCGCCGCCAGCGCGGCGGCGCAGGAGGCGGCATGAGCGGGGCGCCAGGATTGCTGCAGGGCAAGCTGGCGCTGGTCACCGGCGCGGGGCAGGGCAACGGTCGCGCGATTGCGCTGGGCCTGGCCGCGGCCGGCGCACGCGTGGTGGCCACCGACGTGGATGCCGGCAACGCCAGGCAGGCCGCCGACGACATCCTCGCGGCGGGCGGCCAGGCGTGCGCCCATGCGCTGGACGTGACCGACCCCCGCGCCTGCGAGGCCATCGCCGCGGCAGTCCGGCAAGCGCAGGGCCCCATCGACGTGCTCGTCAACAACGCCGGCATCCTGATCCGCGAAGGCATCGACAGTCCCCGCGCCGCCGAGAACTGGCGCCGCGTGCTGGATGTGAACCTGAACGGCGGCTTCAACATGATCCATGCTTTCCTGGACGCGCTGCGCGCCACGCGCGGCGTCATCATCAACGTGGGTTCCATCGCGTCGTTCGCGGGGGCGGGGTCGACCCTGGGCTACTCGCCGTCCAAGGGCGGCGTGAAGATGATGACGCAGGCGATGGCGCGCGATCTCGCGCCCGACGGCATCCGGGTCAACGCCATCGCGCCGGGCGTCATCGAAACGCCGATGACGCAATACACGCGGGACGATCCGGCGCGGCTGGCCAGCTTCATGCAGCGCATCCCGCTCGGGAGGGTGGGGCAGCCGCAAGACCTGGTGGGCCCCGTCGTTTTCCTGGCATCGTCCATGGCGGCCTACGTGACGGGCGTGTCCCTGCCGGTGGACGGCGGCTATCTCGCGGTATAGCGAGCAACGCGCGGCGGGCGCCGAATCGATCATCGACTTGCAGCACATCCACAAAACACAGGAGACAGCGATGAAAACACCGGGGATTTTCTCCACCTTGTCCAAGGCCGCCGTGTTGTGCGCGCTGGCCATCGGCGCGCAGGCGCAGGCCCAGGACATCAAGATCGGTTTCAACGGCGATCTGTCGGCCTCGCCGTCCGCGCAAAGCGGGCAGGCCGCCGTGCTGGGATTGCGCACCGCCATCGACGACATCAACGCCGCGGGCGGCCTGCTGGGCCGCAAGCTGGTGCTGGTGGTGCGCGATGATCTCTCGCAGCCGCCCAAGTCCATCCAGAACATGACCGACCTGATCGACAACGAAAAGGTGGTGGCGATCGTGGGCCCGACCAACTCCGGCAACGCGCTGGCCTGGAAGCACATCCCCAACCAGAAGAAGATACCGGTGATGGGCGCCATCGGCTCGGGCACCGACATCACCAAGCCCGTGCGCGCGGGCGCCGAAAACTACATGTTCCGCGTCGGCATGGTCGACCGCGAGCAGGTCGACGGCGTGATCGGCTACCTGAAGAAGAATCCCAAGGTCAAGAACGTGGGCTTCATGATCGAAACCACCGGCTACGGCCAGAGCGCGCTCAAGGACCTGGAGGAAGTGGGCGCCGCGCAGGGCATCAAGCCGGTTGCGGTCGAGAAGTTCGGCGTGGCCGATACCGACATGACCTCGCAGCTCAACAAGCTGAAGGCCGCGGGCGTGGACACGGTAGTGATCTGGGCGCAGAGCACGCCTATCGCTCATGTGTTCCGCAGCATGGAGAAGATCAACTGGTTCCCCCTGACGCTGACTTCCTGGGCGGCGGACAACATCGCGTTCTACGACACGGCCGGCAAGACGTTGTCGGAGAAGCCCTTCTTCCTGCGCACCATCACCGACAACCGCACGCCGGCGCAGCAGAAACTCTACGACCGCGTGTCGGCCAAGATGACGTCTCCCACCGCCTTCGGCTTCCTGGCGCATGCCTACGATGGCATGAACCTGCTGGGCATGGCGATCAAGCAGGCCGACTCCACCGACGGAGACAAGGTGCGCGTCGCGCTGGAGAACCTGCAAGGCCGCTACGAGGGCGCCATGAAGACCTACGAAAAGCCGTTCTCGGCCACCGTCCACGACGCGCTGCTGGTGGGCGACTACAAATGGGCGCACTGGCAGGACGGAAAGCTGGTGCCCTACGCGGACGACGTGACCGCCGCCGCCGCCAAGTAGGCGCGGGCAGGCGATAGGGATAAGGGGCCATCATGTTGGCGACATTGTTGCAGGCGCTCGTCAGCGGGCTGGCCGTAGGGGGCGCGTACGCGCTGGTGGCGCTGGGATTCAGCATTACCTTCACCACCACCCGCACGCTGAACTTCGGGCATGGGGAGTTCGTGTCCGTGGGCGCCTTCGTCGGGGTGGGCGCGCTGTTCCTGTTCGCCGGCAAGCCGATCACCACGGCCGCCTTCACGGGCCTGGCGCTCAGCGGCTGGCAGTACCTGCTGGCCGGGCTGGCCGCGGTGCTGGCGATGGGCTTGCTGGGCGTGCTGCTGTACGTGTTCGGCGTGAAGCCGTTCGCCTCGCGCCCGGGAATGGCGTGGGTCATGAGCACGCTGGGCTTCGGCATCCTGCTGCAAAGCGCGGCCTTCGCGGTCTGGGGGCCCGCGCCCGTCACCGTGCCCGCGCCGTTCGGCGACGAGGTCATCCGGGTGTTCGGGGCAGGCGTGCGCAGCCAGGAGCTGCTGTTGCTGGCCGTGGCGGTGATCGTCATGGTGCTGTTCGACCGCATCATGAACCGCACGGTGCTGGGCAAGGCAATGCGGGCGGTCGCAGCGAATCCGGCGGTGGCCAACCTGATGGGCATCAACGTGAATGCCGTGATGACCGGCGCGTTCTTCGCGAGTTCGGCGCTGGCCGGACTGGCGGGATTCCTGGTGGCGCCTATCACTTCAGCGTCGATCTTCATGGGCCTGGCCATCGGACTCAAGGGCTTTTCGGGCGCCATGATCGGCGGTCTGTCCAATCCGCGCGGCTGCGTGGTGGGCGGCTTCGTGCTGGGCATCCTGGAATCGTACGTGAACCTCTGGCAGTCGCAGTGGCGCGAAGTCGCCGTCTTCGCGCTGGTGATCCTGGTGCTAGCGGTCAGGCCCACGGGCCTGTTCGGCAAGCGGCTGGTGGAGAAGGTATGAAGCGGCACGGACCTACCCTGATCACCGGGGCGCTGGCGGCGGCGCTCGCGGTATTCGCCGCGCTCGTGGACAATGATTACTACCTGCGCATCGTCTTCATGTCCTGCGTGTATTACCTGTGCGCCGCGGGCGTGAACGTGCTGGTCGGCTACGCCGGGCAGAAATCGCTGGGGCAGGCCGGCCTGTTCGCGGCCGGCGCCTACACCGCGGCCTTGCTGACGTCGCGGTGGCAGGTCGATCCGTGGCTGGCCCTGGCGGCGGCGCCGGTGGTGGCGGGCGTGTTCGGCGTGCTGATCGCCTTGCCGTCGCTGCGCGTGAAAGGACCTTATCTCGCCATGGTGACGCTGGCGTTCGGCATCGTGGTGGAGAAGATCGTCACCGAGTGGGTGGACGTCTTCGGCGGCCCGTCGGGTCTGTTCGGCATCATGCCGCTGACCTGGCGCGGGGAGGCGTTCACCAACCAGCAATGGGTCTGGTTCGCGCTGGTGCTGTGCGTGGCGACGCAGCTGCTGTTGCGCAACGTGCTGGACGGGCGCTTCGGCCGCGCGCTGCTATCGGTGCAGGCCGACGAGATCGCCTCGTCGTCGGTCGGGGTGCGGGTGTACCGCGCCAAGGTCATCGCGTTCGTCGTCGCGGCGGTGACCTGCGGCATCGCGGGGGCGCTGGTGGCGCAGCAGAACCAGTACATCAATTCGGACTTCATCACCTTCAACCTGTCCATCTTCATCCTGTTGCTGGTGCTGTTCGGCGGCGCGGGGTCGAAGGCGGGGCCCGCGGTCGGCGCCGTCGCGCTGACCATCATCGATGCGTTGCTCGCGCGCTGGCCGTCGGTGCAGCATTTCTTTTATGGCGCATTGCTGCTGTTCGCGCTGTACTTCATGCCGGGCGGCGTCACGGGGCTGTTCGCGCGGCGCGCGCCCCGCGTCGCGGACGCCCAGCCGGGCGAGGGGAGCGAGGCCGCGCCGCCGGCCGCGTCCCGTCCGGCCGACGCGGGCCGCGAGGACCTGCTGCTGGTGGTCGAGAACCTGAGCAAGGCCTACGGCGGCGTGAAGCCGGCGCAGGACATTTCCTTTTGCCTGCGGCGCGGCCACGTGCATGCGCTGATCGGCCCCAACGGCGCCGGCAAGAGCACACTCATCAATATGCTGAGCGGCGTGGTCATCCCGGACGCGGGCGTGGTGCGCTTCCGCGGCACGGACATCGCGGGCGAGCGGGCGCACGCCATCTGCGCGCTGGGCATTGGCCGAAGCTTCCAGAACCTGCGCCTGTTCGGCGAACTGTCGGTGCTGGACAACGTGCTGCTGGGCCGTCATTGCCGCATGAAGAACGGGTTCTGGGCATCGCTGCTGGGCCTGCCCGGCGCGCGCGCCGAGGAACGCCGGGCACGCGATCACGCGCTCCGGCTGGTGCGGATGGTGGGCCTGGCCCATCTGGCCGGCACACCCGCGGGCAGCCTGCCCTACGGGTTGCAGCGGCGGGTGGAACTGGCCCGCGCGCTGGCGACCGAGCCGACACTGTTGCTGCTGGACGAGCCGGCGGCGGGCCTGAACCCGCAGGAGACCGCGGAACTGGGCGAGCTGCTGGTGCGCGTCGGCGCCTCCTGCGGCATCACGCTGCTGATGGTCGAGCACCACATGGATCTGGTAATGGCGATTTCCGACCACGTGATCGTGCTGGACTACGGCATCAAGATCGCCGAAGGCAAGCCCGCGCAGGTGCAGGCCGACAAGCGGGTGATCGAAGCCTATCTCGGGACCGGCATGGCCTGAGGCCATGTCCTCTTTCGTACCAACGGGCCGCAAGCGATGCTGAAACTAGAATCCGTGCAGATTTCCTACGGCGCGATCCAGGCGGTGCGCGACGTATCGCTGGAGATCCGCCGCGGCGAGATCGTGACCATCATCGGCGCCAACGGCGCGGGCAAGAGCACGTTGCTCAAGGGCGTCGCGGGCCTGGAGCCCTTGCAGGGCGGGCGCGTGACGTTCGACGGGCGCGACGTCACGCAGGTGCCCGCCCACCTGCGCGTGGGCCTGGGCCTGGCCCTGTCGCCCGAAGGGCGGGGCGTGTTCGCGGACCAGACGGTCTACGACAACCTGGTGCTCGGCGCCTACCCCCGGCGCCGCGATCCGGCGGCGGTGGCCGAAGGCGTGGAGCGAGGATACCGGCTGTTCCCGCGCCTGCGCGAGCGCCGCGACCAGCTCGCCGGTACGCTGTCGGGAGGCGAGCAGCAGATGCTGGCGATGGCGCGCGCCCTGATGAGCGAGCCGCGGCTGCTGTGCCTGGACGAGCCGTCGCTGGGGCTGGCGCCGCTGATCGTGCAGGACATCTTCGCCGCGATCCGCAAGCTGCGCGACGACGGCCTGACCATCGTGCTGGTGGAGCAGATGGCCAACCAGGCGCTGGACGCCGCGGACCGCGCCTACGTGCTCGAAACGGGGCGCATCACGCTGAACGGAACCGGCGCGGAACTGTTGCGCGATCCCAGCGTCCGGGCAGCCTACCTCGGCGCGCATTGAGTCCGGAGGCCGGGCGCGCTACCATGTCCGCAGCGCCGCGTGGGCGGCGCGTCCAACCCCCCCCTCAGGCCGGCGCCCGTGACGTCCCCAACAATTGATGCAAGCCAGGACCGCACCGGCCTTATCTATCTTCAATTGATGTTCGTCATGGCCACGTGGGGCCTGAACATCGTCTCGGTCAAGTACCTGACGCTGCACATGGACATCCAGGCGCTGGCAGCCGTGCGCATCGTCATCGCGTTCCTCACCGTCACCCTCATCATCAAGGCCCGCCGCGGCCGCATTCCGAAGCTGGGCCGCACGGAGCTGGGCTGGGTTGCGCTGGCGGGATTCCTGGTCGTGTATGCCCACCAGGTGGCGCTGGTCTCGGGCCTGAGGTTCTCCTCGGCCGCCAACGGCACGCTCATCATGGCCACCAGCCCGCTGCTGTCGGCGCTGCTGGCCGCGCTGTTCTACCGCGAGCGGCTGACGCTGGTGCGCATCTCGGGCGCGCTGCTGGGGTTGCTCGGCGTCGGGATGGTGGTGGCGGGCAGCGGCGCGCAGTTCGGGCTGACGGGGTGGGGCGACGCCATTGTGTTCCTGGCCGTCCTGGTGTTCGTCTGCGGCGGCCTGGTGATCCAGCGAATGTCGCGCATGATGGATCCGCTGGGGATGCTCTGGTACATGTACCTGGCCGGCGGCCTGATGCTGGTCGTGCACGCGGCGCTGACGCCGGCGTCCTACCAGGCCGATACGTGGCAGATGGCCTGGTGGCCGTGGCTGGTCCTGCTGTTCTCGGCCGTGATCGCGTCGGGGGTCAGCAACATCGTGTGGAATGCCGGCATCGCCAGGCTGGGCATCAGTCGCGCCGCCCTGTTCGTGAACTGGCTGCCGATTTTCGGATTGCTGTTCGCGGCGCTGTTCCTCGACGAGCACGTCACGCCCACGCATGTGGCCGGGCTGGCCTGCGTGTTGGGCGGAACGTGGCTGGGCTTGCGGCGGGCCGCGCCGGTGGCCCGCGGCGAGGCGGCCGCGAAGGGGTAATGCGGCGGGCGCCGCGGGCGATGCCCGCGAAGGCGGCCCGCGGCCGGATCAGCGCTGGCTCTTCAGCAGCTTCGCGGCTTCGATCGCGAAGTACGTCAGGATGCCGTCGGCGCCGGCGCGCTTGAACGCCAGCAGGGCTTCCATCATCACCTTGTCGTGGTCCAGCCAGCCGTTGGCGGCGGCCGCCTTGATCATCGCGTATTCGCCGCTGACCTGATAGGCGAAGGTGGGCACCCGGAAGGTGTCCTTCACGCGGCGCAGCACGTCGAGGTACGGCATGCCGGGCTTGACCATGACCATGTCGGCGCCTTCCTGCAGGTCCGCGGCGACTTCGCGCAGCGCTTCGTCCAGGTTGCCCGGGTCCATCTGGTAGGCCATCTTGTTCGACTTGCCCAGGTTGGTCGCGGAGCCCACGGCGTCGCGGAACGGGCCGTAGAAGGCGCTGGCGTACTTGGCCGAGTAGGCCATGATCTGCGTGTGGATGTGGCCGTTGGCCTCCAGCGCGCGGCGCACGGCGCCGATGCGGCCGTCCATCATGTCGCTGGGGGCGACCATGTCGACGCCGGCCTCGGCCTGGGTGAGCGCCTGCTTGACCAGGATCTCGACCGTGGGCTCGTTCAGCACGTAGCCGTTCTCATCGATGACGCCGTCCTGCCCGTGGCTGGTGTACGGGTCCAGCGCCACGTCGCACAGCACGCCGAGCTCGGGTACGCGCTGCTTCAGCGCGCGGACGATGCGCGGGATCAGGCCGTCGGGATTGGTGGCCTCGATGCCGTCGGGCGTCTTGAGCGCGGGATCGATGGCGGGAAACAGCGCGAGCACGGGAATGCCCAGTTCCACGCATTCCTCGGCCACCGGCAGCAGCGTGTCGAGCGAATAGCGGACCACGCCGGGCAGCGACGGCACCGCTTGCTGCAAGCCGGAACCTTCCGCCACGAACACCGGGTAGATCAGATCGTTGACCGTCAGGGCATTCTCGCGGACCAGGCGGCGGGTGAAATCGTCGCGGCGCAGGCGGCGGGGACGGGATACCGGGAATTCAGGGGAGATGATCTGCGGGTTCATGGTACGACCTTGGGAGAAATCCAGTTTTCGATGTGCGCGCCGGCCTCTTCCAGCCCGATGCGTTCGGGCGCGGAGAAGGGAACGGTGTGCAGGGCGCCGATATCGGCCAGGTCCTTGCGCACGGAGAACACGGTGCGCATGCGCTGGCCGTAGGGCAGCTTGTCGGCCTTGGTCAGCAGCGCCAGCACCGGGCGTCCGGTGGGCGCGATGAAGTTGGCCAGGCGGCGGTCCAGCTCGGTGACGCCGCGGCGGATATCGATGAGCAGCACGATGCCGACCAGCGATTCGCGGTCGCGCAGATAGCCGCCCAGGATATCGGCCCATTTTTCCTTTTCGTCGCGAGCGACGGAGGCATAGCCGTAGCCGGGCAGGTCGACGAGAAAGCCGATGTGGCCTTCCGGATCCAGGGGGTCGGGCAAGCCGAACATATTGATCAAGCGCGTGCGGCCCGGCGTCTTGCTGGAGAAGGCAAGACGGCGCTGGTTGCACAGCACGTTGATGGCCGTGGATTTGCCGGCGTTGGAGCGGCCGACAAAGCAGACCTCGGGGGCGCCGGCGGTCGGCAACTGGTCGAGGCGAGCCGCGGACGTGAAGAAGGAGGCGCGATGTAGGAGGGACACGGATGGCTTTGGATACGGTTGGTTTCGAGCCCTATTGTATAATCCGGCGTTTGCAACAGTGGTCCCCGTGCGCGGAGCCGTCTTTTTTGCTTACTGGCCAGCTTGCTGAAGTCTGATCCGGCAAGTTCGCAGCAACATCGCAGGCAAGGTAGGCAAAACAGGTTCGATACGGTATTCCAGGGTGTGCGGGCAGGCGTGGGCGCCTTTTTGCGCCTTGATCGATGCGATCGTCGAGGTCTTCATGAAGCGTGTGCTGTCCCGGATGTTGGTTGCGAGCGGGCTGTTGCTCGGCGCCTCCGCCTTATCTACTACGAGTTTCGCCGCCGATGGCGCCGCGGGCCCGGTAAAACCAGATGCCGCCAAGGGCGGGCAGCTGTTTGACCAGGGCGATGCGGCCAGGGGCATCATTGCCTGTGCGTCCTGTCACGGCGCGGCGGGCAATAGCACCATACCGGTGAACCCCAACCTGGCCGCGCAGCCGCACGAGTACCTGGCCAAGCAGCTGGCCGACTTCCAGGTGAAGCCCGGCGCCAAGGTGCCGGTGCGCAACGGCCCGGAAGGCAATCCCACCCCGATGACGGCCATGGCGCAGAACCTGACGCCCGCCGACATGCAGAACATCGCCCTGTACCTGGCGCAGCAGCCGCTCAAGGAGCCGGCCACGGCGGGCCAGGAGAAGCTGGTTGATCTGGGTCAAAAAATCTGGCGCGGCGGTTTGCCCGAACGCAATGTCCCCGCTTGCGCGGCGTGCCATTCTGCCGATGGCGCGGGCATGCCCTCGCAGTACCCCCGTCTGTCGGGCCAATTCCCGATGTATATCGAAGAGCAGCTGAAGCTGTTCCGCAGCGGCGACCGCAAGAACGACATCATGTTCGCCATTGCGGACCGCATGTCGGATGCCGATATCAAGGCGGTATCGGACTACGCCGCCGGCTTGCGGTAGGCGCTTGCCCGCGGCCGGTCCGCGTTCTGCAACTGAGCGCAGCGGAACCTCGTTCCGCCGCGCGCTGTCTATGAGGGGGGTAGCCGATAGCGCGGCCCCCCTTTTTTCATGAATTCGACCCGAACACACACCCGCCCCTCCCTCCGCACCCTGCCCGGCGATTTCTTCGAATTGCTGGGCTCGATGCGTTTCGCCGTCAGCCTGCTGATGTTCATCTGCGTGGCAAGCCTGGTGGGAACGGTATTGCAGCAGAACCGCTCGTCGAACAACTACATCGACCAGTTCGGCCCCTTCTGGTTCGAGGTGTTCGACAAGTTCTCGATCTGGCACGTCTACAACAGCTGGTGGTTCCTGCTGATCATGGGATTCCTGGTCGTGTCGACCTCGGTCTGCCTGATCCGCAACGCGCCCAAGATGCTGCGCGACGCGCGCTCGTTCCGCGAGCATGTCCGCGCCAGCAGCCTGCGCGCCTTCCCCCATCGCGTGGAAACGGAGGCGCCCACCGATGTGCCGCAGACCGCGGCCGGGCTCAAGACCTTGCTGGGCAAGCTGGGGTACGCCGTGCGCGAACGCCAGGACAAGGACGGCGTGCTGCTCGCGGCCAAGAAGGGCAGCGCGAACCGGCTGGGCTACGTGTTCGCCCACGCGGCCATGGTCATCATCTGCATCGGCGGGCTGCTGGACAGTGAATTGCCCGTGCGCCTGCAGGTCATGTTCGGCGACAAGAAGCCCATCGTCGACAACATGCTGATCTCCGAGGTGCCGGAAAGCGGGCGCCTGTCGGTCAACAATCCGAGCTTCCGCGCCAGCGTGCTGGTGCCCGAGGGCGGGCAGGCCAGCACGGCGGTGGTGATGGTGGGCGACGGCGCGCTGGTGCAGCCGATGCCGTTCACCCTGAGGCTCAAGAAGTTCGTGGTCGATTATTACTCGACCGGCATGCCCAGCCGTTTCGCCAGCGAGGTGGAGGTCACCGACCCCGACACCGGCAAGACCTTCGATTCCACCATCGAGGTCAACGAGCCGCTGCGCTTCAAGGGCATGACCGTCTACCAATCGAGTTTCGACGATGGCGGCAGCACGGTGGTGCTGAAAGGCTACCCGCTGGTAGGTTCCGGTGATGCGCCGTTTTCAGTCGACGGCACGGTGGGCAAGAAGAGCGAAGTAACTGCTCACACGGCTTCCGGCCCGCGCAGCATGGGCGTTGAAATCACGGCCCTGCGCCCGATCAACGTCGAGGACCTGACCCGCGGCGATCCCAAGGGCGCGAACCAGAGCTTCGCCGACCACGTGGCCTCGGTATCCGGCAGCGCCGCGGGCAAGAAGAACGAGAACCTGCGCAACGTGGGACCCAGCATCGAATACAAGCTGATCGACGATGCCGGTCAGGCCCACGAGTTCCAGAATTACATGCTGCCGGTCGAACTGGACGGCGCCACGGTCTTCCTGGCCGGCGTGCGCAACAACGCGTCCGAGCCGTTCCGCTACCTGCGCATCCCGGCGGACGAGGACAGCTCGATCGCCGAATTCATGCGCCTGCGCGCCACGCTGGCCGACCCGGCGGCGCGGCAGGAGGCGGCCCGCCGCTTCGCCGAGCGCAACAGCCCTTCGGGGACGGATCGCCAGCCCTTGCAGACGGCGGCGGAGCGCGCGCTCGACACCTTCGCCTCCGGCGGCCTGCAAGCCGTGGCCGCTTTCCTGCAGGCCAATACCCCCGACCAGGACCTGGAAAGGGCGGCCGACGTGGTCATCCGCCTGATCGGCGCCAGCATGAACGAACTGCGCGCCATCGAGCGCGAGCGCGCCGGCCTGCCGCCGGTGGCCGCCGAGGGGCCCGACGGCGAGCGCGCGGCGGTGTGGTCGCGCCTGGCCGTGGCGGCGCTGTCCGACCTGACGGTGTATCCGGCGCCGGTGTTCCTGTCCCTGGCGGACTTCAACCACGTGCAGGCCAGCGTATTCCAGGTCAGCCGCACGCCGGGCAAGAACACGGTCTACCTGGGCAGCCTGCTGCTGGTCCTGGGCGTTTTCGCGATGTTCTATATTCGAGACCGCCGCATCTGGATCTGGATCAAGCCGCAAGACAGCGGCAGCAGCGTCCTGGCGGCCATGACGTCCCAGAAGCGTACACTGGACTTCAACCAGGAGTTCGAACGCTTCAAGCAGGCGCTGCTGCGCCAGAAGAGGTCTTAAGGTTCCCCTATGTCCACGACGACCACCACGCATCCCTCGCCGCCGGAAACGCTGACCGCGTCGCCGGACCTGCTCTGGCAGGACAGCCTGTCCGAAACCGGCGACAGCCGCGCCCAGCGCGGCAAGCCCGACTGGACCGACATCGTCTTCTTCCTGCTGCTGTCGGCGGGCGCGGCCTTCGCGCTGACCCGCTACAGCGGCGCGATGGACTATTACGAGAAAATCATCCTGTGCGGCACCGTGCCGGCCCTGGCCTGGATGGGCTGGCTGTGGCGTCCGCTGCGCCACCTGATGATCGCCTGTGCCATCGCGGCCGGACTGGCCCTGATGCTGTACGGCAACGATCTGGCCCGCGCCGAGCAGGTGTTCTTCCTGAAATACCTGTTCTCTTCGCAATCCGCCATTCTCTGGATGTGCGCACTGTTCGCGCTGGCCACGGTCTGCTATTGGATCGGCGTTTTCAGTCCCACGGCCGCCTGGCTCGGCACGGCGCTGACCTGGGGCGCGGTGTTCGCGGGCACCACGGGTTTGCTGGTGCGCTGGCGCGAGGGGCACCTGATGGGGCCGGACCTGGGCCACATCCCCGTCAGCAACCTGTATGAAGTGTTCGTGCTTTTTTCGCTGATCACGGCGCTGTTCTACCTCTACTACGAGCGCAAGTACGCCACGCGCGCGCTGGGCGGCTTCGTGCTGCTGGTGGTGACCTCGGCCGTCGTGTTCCTGCTCTGGTATTCGTTCACGCGCGACGCGGGGCAGATCCAGCCGCTGGTGCCGGCGCTCAAGAGCTGGTGGATGAAGCTGCACGTGCCGGCGAATTTCATCGGCTACGGCACCTTTTCGCTGGCCGCCATGGTCGGTTTCGCCTACCTGGTCAAGCAACATGGGCAGACCACGTCCTGGGCCAAGCTGGCGCCGCTGTTCGTGCTGGGCGTGCTGCTGTGCGCCGAACCCATGGTGTTCCGCACCGATGGCCTGTCGGCCACCTGGATGCTGTATTTCGGCGTGGGGGCGGTGATCATCGGCGCCATCCTGCTGGGCCGCCGACGCATCGCCGATGCGCTGCCGTCGCTGGAGGTGCTGGACGACATCATGTATCGGGCCATCGCGATCGGCTTCGCGTTCTTCACGGTCGCCACCATCCTCGGCGCCTTGTGGGCGGCCGACGCCTGGGGCGCCTACTGGCAATGGGACCCGAAGGAGACCTGGGCGCTGATCGTGTGGCTGAATTACGCGGCTTGGCTGCACATGCGCCTGATCAAGGGGCTGCGCGGCACCATGGCGGCCTACTGGGCGCTGATGGGCCTGCTGATCACGGGGTTCGCCTTCCTGGGCGTGAACATGTTCCTGTCGGGGCTGCACTCCTACGGCGAACTGTGACCGCCTTGCCGCGGACACCATCGAAAAAGGCCCCGAGGGGCCTTTTTTTTCGCCGGTGGCCCAAGAAAAAATACCCCCTCGGGGGGCAGCAGTTCGGATCCGGCGCTCAGGGCAGGGTGGATTCGCCCTTGAGCAGGTCGTCCAGCGTTTCCCGCCGGCGCACCACGTAGTATTTGTCGCCGTCGACCATGACTTCGGCCGGGCGGGGGCGGGCGTTGTAGTTGCTGGCCATGGCCATGCTGTAGGCGCCCGCGGATTCCACCGCCAGCAGATCGCCCTGCTCGATGGCCAGCATGCGCTGCTTCGCCAGCCAGTCGGCGCTTTCGCAGACCGGGCCGACGATGTCGTAGACGGTTTCCGCGCCGGCGCGGGGATGCACGGGGCGCACGCCGTGGAAGGCCTCGTACAGGGCCGGACGCAGCAGGTCGTTCATGGCCGCGTCCACGATGGCGAAATTGCGCGCTTCCGCATGCTTGAGGTACTGGACCGTGGTCAGCAGCACGCCGGCGTTGCCGACCAGCGAGCGGCCGGGTTCGAGCACGAGGTGCAGGTGCCCCAGGCCGCGGGCCTGCAGGCGTTCGAAGACCGGGTCGAGCAGCGCCTTGGGCGAAGGCGGGGTCTCGTCCGTATAGCGGATGCCCAGCCCGCCTCCGAGATCCAGATGGTTGAGCCGGATGCCGGCCTCGGCCAGCTTGTCGACCAGGTCCAGCAGTTTTTCAAGCGCGTCGAAATAGGGGCTGATGTCGGTGAGCTGGGAGCCGATATGGCAGTCCAGCCCCACGATGTCCAGGGCCGGCAGCGATTGCGCGACGCGATAGACGTCCAGCGCCGACTCGATGGCGATGCCGAACTTGTTTTCCTTCAGGCCGGTGGAAATGTAGGGGTGGGTCTGCGCGTCCACGTCCGGATTGACCCGCAGCGAAACGGGCGCGCGCGTGCCCATGTGCTGCGCGACCTCGGACAGCCGGTGCAATTCGGCTTCGGATTCCACGTTGAAGCATTTGACCTTGGCCGCGAGCGCGTCGTGCATTTCCCAGGCCTGCTTGCCCACGCCCGAAAACACGATCCGGGACGGGTCGGCGCCGGCCGCCAGGGCGCGCTTGAGCTCCCCGCCGGACACGATGTCGAAACCGGCGCCCAGGCGCGCGAATTCCTTCAGGACGGCCAGGTTGGAATTGGCCTTCATGCCGTAGCAGACCAGCACCGGGCGCTGCCCGACGGCGCTGCGGTAGGATTCCCAGGCGGCCTTGAGCGCGGCGCGCGAATAAACGTACAGCGGAGTGCCCAGGCGTTCGGCCAGGTGGTTCAGCGGCACGTCCTCGGCGTACAGGACGTTGTTGCGGAACTGGAAGTACGGGTGTCCGGCCAGTTCAGGCTGCGCGGGGAATCGGGAGGTCATAGAATCGGAGGGGTGGGCGGTATCGGCACCGTGGGCTGCTGCTGCGTGCCCGAGGGCGGCTTGCCATCCGGCGTCGGCATATACAACGGCCCCTTGTACCCGCAGGCCGCCACCATGCCGGTCGTCACTAGCGTGGCTACAATGCGAAGAGCCATGCGGCTGAATGCCAATTGGAACACTGGGAACTCCGTAATTCTTGCAGGCTCGATTATGACCGAAACCGAATTTCTTGCGTTGATCGACCAGGTGCTGGACAGCATCGAAAGCCAGGCCGATGACTGGGCGGCTTCGCTTGACGTCGATATCGAAACCAGCCGCAGCGGCAATGTGCTGACTCTGGTCTTCGAAGACAATACCCATGTCGTGGTGAACAGCCAGGCTGCCATGCAGGAGCTTTGGGTGGCGGCGCGCACCGGGGGCTTTCACTACCGTTACGACGGCTTGCACTGGAACGATACCCGAGGCGGCCCGCAATTGCCGGATGCTCTGTCGCAAATCTGTTCCGCCGCGGCCGGCGTCCCCGTGACGATACGCCTGTAGGCAGCACGCAGCACACCGCGTGCCTGACGCCCCCTGTCTGTGGGGGCGTTTTCATTTCCGGGCCCGGATCCGGGGCCCGCGCCCGCCCCGTGGGGCGCCCCGGCCCCGGTAATGCTCAATGAACCAAAAAAAAAGCCGGCCCATCGGGCCGGCCTGTCTTGCCTGGGACTGTCAGAAGTTGAGTTTCTGCGTCCAGGGCGCGTTGCTCTGCGTGCCCACTTCCGGGGCGACCTTGATGCGGGTTTCCTCGCTGGTGCTGCCGTTCAGGCCGTTGAGGAATTCGCCCAGTGTGTCGGCCTCGGGCAGGCCCAGCCGCGCGACGGCCTGGCCCGGCGGGAATTCCGAGAAGTAGAACTCGCCGTTTTCCACGAGGAGGCCGTCGGGGCGGGGGCGGGGCTTCTCTTCGGGCACGCCCTTGAGCACTTCCTGCATGTAGTCGACCCAGATCGGCATGGCGACGCCGCCGCCGGTTTCGCGCGAGCCCAGCGACTTGGGCTGGTCGAACCCCAGCCACGCGGTGGCCACCAGCGACGGGGTGTAGCCGGAGAACCAGGCATCGACGGATTCGTTGGTGGTGCCGGTCTTGCCGGCGATGTCGTTGCGCTTGAGCAGCACGCGGGCGCGGGCGGCGGTGCCGTAGGTGGCCACGCCGCGCAGGATGTCGTCCATGACCCAGGCGGTGCGCGGATCGATGGCGCGCGCCGCGGCGTCGCCGGCCACGACCGGCTTGGACTGCATGATGACCTTGCCGCTGCTGTCGGTGACGCGGTCGATCAGGTAGGGCGTGACGCGGTAGCCGCCGTTGGCGAACACCGAGAAGGCGCCGGCGAGCTGCAACGGGGTGACCGAGCCGGCGCCCAGCGCCAGCGGCAGCACGGCCGGCTGGCGGGCTTTGTCGAAGCCGAAGCGGGTCAGGTAGTCCTGCGCGTATTGCGGGCCGATGGCCTGCAGGATACGGATCGACACCATGTTCTTGGACTTGTACAGGCCCTGGCGCAGGGTCAGCATGGGCTCGTACTGGTTGCCGTAGTTCTTCGGATTCCAGGCCTTGGAGCCGGTCTGCGCCGCCGTCAGCTCGAACGGCTGGTCCGAAATCTGCGTGCCGGGCGTCAGGCCGCGCTCCAGCGAGGCGGCGTAGATGAACGGCTTGATGTTCGAGCCCGGCTGGCGCCAGGCCTGCGTCACGCGGTTGAAGTTGCCGCGGTAGAAGTCGAAACCGCCGACCATGGCGCGGATGGAGCCGTCCTGCGGCGACAGCGCCACGAAGGCCGCCTGCACCGAGGGCAGGTTGATGATTTCCCAGTTGTCGCCGAACTTGCGGATATAGACCACCGAGCCGCGCTTGATGCGCTGTTCGGGCTTGGCCTTGTCGTTCAGGGCGCGCGCGACCACGCCCAGCACCTTCTTGTCGGTGACGGTGATGATCTCTCGCGAGCTGCGGGCCAGCTTCACTTCCGTGGGGCTGGCAGACAGCACCAGCGCGGTCAGCAGGTCGCCGCTGTCGCCGAATTTGTCGAACACGCCGTCGAGGAACTCATCGAGCGCCTGCGGGTTGTTCTCGGTGCCGGGGGGCAGGTCCAGCTGTTCCTCGGGGCCGGGGTAGGGCGCGCGGCGCGTGTATTCGAGCACGCCTTCGCGCACGGCGCGATAGGCCGCTTCCTGGTCCTTGGACTGCACGGTGGTGTAAATGTTGATACCGCGCGAATAGACGTTGTCCTGGTACACATTGAACAGCAGCTGGCGCGCCAGTTCCGCCACGTATTCGCCGTGGATGGAATAGCCGCCGGCCGGCGTGCCCTCGGCCGACTTCATGACGATGGGCTGGGCCATCGCCTGCTTGTATTCGGGTTCGGTCAGGTAGCCCAGCGAGTGCATGCGGCCCAGCACGTAGCGCTGGCGAAGCTCGGCGCGCGGGCGGTTCGAGATCGGATTGAAGCGCGAGGGAGCTTTGGGGATGCCGGCCAGCATGGCGGCTTCGGCCGGGGTCACCTCGGACAGGGGCTTGCCGAAATAGGTGCGCGAGGCGGCGGCGAAGCCGTAGGCGCGGTGGCCCAGGTAGATCTGGTTCATGTAGAGCTCCAGGATCTGGTCCTTGGTGAGCTCCGATTCGATCTTGAAGGTCAGCAGCAGTTCATAGAACTTGCGCGAATAGGTCTTTTCCGACGACAGGTAGAAGTTGCGGGCCACCTGCATCGTGATCGTGCTGGCGCCTTGCGTCTTCGACATGTTGATCAGGTTGGTCAGGCCCGCCCGCACCACGCCGGTCCAGTCGATCCCGCCGTGCTGGTAGAAGCGGTCGTCCTCGGCCGCCAGCACCGCGGACTTCATCACGTCCGGGATTTCGTTGAAGCGCAGCACGTTGCGGCGTTCTTCGCCGAACTCGCCGATCAGGACGCGATCCGCCGTGTAGACGCGCAGCGGCACCCGCGGGCGGTAGTCCGTCATGGCGTTCAGGTCGGGCAGGTTGGGCCAGGCCAGCGCGAGCGCCATTCCCGCCAGCAGGACGCCGCACAGGAAGAGGCCGGCACAGAAGATGCCGGTCTTGACGAAGAATCGCAGTATCGGGGAGCCGCTCTTGGCGGGCTTGTCTTTCTTGGAGGAATTCTGGGGCTTGCTCATCGCGGCGATTTTACGGGTATCTCCGGTCCGGGCTTAGCGCGGGGAACCGGTTTCTGTAACAAGATTGTTCAGTGTGGTGCGCGGGCAACTGGCGGCAAATGTGATAATGCCGACATGAACGTTTCCGCTATCTCATGTCCGGAGGCTGCCCCGGACCCGGCGTCCCCCGGCGATACGCCCGAAAATCCGCCCTGCGCCACGGAGTGCGTGGGCGGGACCGCGTCGCTGCCACATGACCTGCCCGTCTTCCTGGTCGGGATGATGGGCGCGGGCAAGACGACCATAGGCCGTGGCCTGGCGCGTGCGCTGGGGCGCGAGTTTGTGGATCTGGATCATGAGCTCGAGGCGCGTTGCGGCGTGCGGGTGCCGGTAATCTTCGAAATCGAGGGGGAAGCCGGTTTCCGTCGCCGGGAAGCCGCCGCCTTGGAAGAGTGTACCCAACGGCGCAACATAATTCTTGCCACGGGCGGGGGAGCCATCCTTGCGGCCGAGAACCGCCAGCGCCTGCACGAGCGCGGCATCGTGGTCTACCTGCGGGCCAGCGTGGACGAATTGTTCCGCCGCACCTGCCGCGACCGCAATCGTCCCCTGCTGGCCACCGCGGACCCGCGCGGCACCCTGCGCGACCTGATGACCCTGCGGGAACCCCTCTACAAGGAAGTGGCCGACATGGTGGTGGAAACGGGGTCCATGCCCGTCCATACCCTGGTCAAGGCCCTGCTGCCGCAATTACAAGCCTTTGAGAAGCGCATATGAACGTTGTTGACGTCGACACCCCGGGCGGAAGCTATCCCATCCATATCGGCCCGGGCCGCCTGGACGCCCTGGACCAATGCATTCCCGCCGACGCCACCGCGATCGCCGTGGTGACCAACCCGACCGTGGCCGCCCTGTACGGCGAGCGCGCCGAAGCCGCGCTGGCGCGGACCGGCAAGCGGGTGCTGCGCATTGAGCTGCCCGACGGCGAGGCCTACAAGGACTGGCAATCGCTGAACCTGATCTTCGACGCGCTCCTGGCCCAGCGCCTGGACCGCCGCTGCGTGCTGGTGGCGCTGGGCGGCGGCGTGATCGGCGATATGACGGGCTTCGCCGCCGCCGTGTACATGCGCGGCGTGCGCTTCCTGCAGGTGCCCACGACCTTGCTGGCGCAGGTGGATTCGTCCGTGGGCGGCAAGACCGCCGTCAACCATCCGCTGGGCAAGAACATGATCGGCGCGTTCTACCAGCCGATCGCCGTCGAAATCGATACCGACGTGCTGGGCACCCTGCCGGCGCGCGAGGTTTCCGCGGGCCTGGCCGAAGTGATCAAGTACGGCCTGATCCTGGATCCGGCGTTCTGGGCCTGGTGCGAGGAAAACGCGCAGAAGCTGCGCGCGCTGGATCCGGAGGCGGTCGCCTACGCCATCCGCCGCTCGTGCGAACTCAAGGCGCAGGTGGTGGGCAAGGACGAGCGTGAATCCGGCCTGCGCGCCATCCTGAACCTGGGCCACACCTTCGGCCACGCCATCGAATCGGGGCTGGGCTACGGCGCCTGGCTGCACGGCGAGGCGGTCGGTTGCGGCATGGTGCAGGCGGCCGAGTTGTCGGCCGACGTCGCCGGCTTCGACCGCGACGACGTGGCGCGCGTGCGTGCCCTGGTGACCGCCATCGGCTGCCCGGCCGTAGCCCCCGACCTGGGAGCGGACCGCTGGCTGGAACTGATGCAGGTGGACAAGAAAACCGAAGGCGGCTCGATCCGCTACGTGCTCATGACCCGCATCGGAGAGGCCGTCACCCGGGCGGCCCCCGACGATGCCGTGCGCGCCGTCCTGGCCCGCACCACCCAATAGCCGCCAGGGAGACGGTGTTGCAGATGAGAGAGTTGGCTTCCTATGCATCCCACCCGTCTCAATCGCGCGGGCGGGCCTACGTCGAGCCGCCGCCGGAAAACCGCACGGAATTCCAGCGCGACCGCGACCGCATCGTCCACTCCGGCGCCTTCCGGCGCCTGGAGTACAAGACCCAGGTCTTCGTGAACCATGAAGGCGACCTGTTCCGCACGCGCCTGACCCACAGCCTGGAAGTGGCCCAGATCGCGCGCACCCTGGCGCGCAGCCTGGGCCTCTCGGAAGACCTGACCGAGGCCATCTCGCTGGCCCACGACCTGGGCCACACGCCCTTCGGCCACGCGGGGCAGGACGAGTTGAACGCCTGCATGCGCGAACTGGCGCCGGAGGCCGGCGGCTTCGAGCACAACCTGCAGAGCCTGAGGGTGGTGGACGAGCTGGAGGAGCGCTACGCGGACTTCAACGGCCTGAACCTGTGCTTCGAAACGCGGGAAGGCATCCTCAAGCATTGCTCGGCCGCGCACGCGCGGCAGCTGGGGGAGGTGGGCGAGCGCTTCCTGAACCGCACGCAGCCGTCGCTGGAAGCGCAGCTGGCCAACCTGGCCGACGAGATCGCCTACAACAACCATGATATCGACGACGGCCTGCGTTCCGGACTGATCACGCTGGAACAGCTGAAGGACGTGTCGATCTTCGAGCGGCATCACGCCTACGTGCTGGAACGCTATCCGGGCCTGGCGCCGCGCCGCGCGGTGTCCGAGACCATACGTCGGATGATCAACACGCTGATCGTCGACCTGACCCGGACTTCGCTGGCGCGCATCCGCGAATTCGCGCCCGCCACCGCCGACGACGTGCGCCGCGCGCCGCCGCTGGCGGGTTTTTCGGACGAGATCCGGCGAGAGGCGGACGAGCTGAAGAAGTTCCTGTTCGACAATCTGTACCGCCACTACCGGGTTCTGCGGATGACGGCCAAGGCGCGCCGCATCGTGCGCGAACTGTTCGCCGCCTTCCTGGACGATCCGCGCGTGCTGCCGCCCGACTATCGCCGGCCGGCCTTCAACGATCAGGCCCGCGCGATCTCCGACTACATCGCCGGCATGACGGACCGCTACGCCATCCGCGAACACCGCCGGCTGTTCGAGATGAGCTAGGGCCGGGCCCCGGCCCGCCGCGGCTTCAGGCCGCCAGGTAGCGCCGGGCCAGCAGCACCCAGTACGCGGCGCCCACGGGCAGGCTGTGGTCGTTGAAGTCGTAGCCGGGGTTGTGCACCATGCAGGCGCCGTGGCCGCTGTTGAAGCCGTCCGGCGAGCCGTCGCCGTTGCCGACCAGCAGGTAGGAGCCGGGCACTTCCTCAAGCATGAAGGCGAAATCCTCGCTGCCGGTCAGCGGCCGGGTTTGCGGATCCACCTTATCGGCGCCCACGAGCTCCACCGCCACTTCGCGCGCGAAGTCCGTCTCCGCCGGCGTATTCACCAGCACGGGATAGCCGCGGTCGTAGTCGATGGTTGCCCGCACCTGGTAGCTGGCCGCCTGGCTGTGGACGAGCTCGGTGATGCGCGCCTGCAGCGTGTCGCGCACGGTGCGGTCGAGCGCGCGGACGCTGAGCTTCAGCGTCGCCGTCTGGGGAATGACGTTGTTGGCCTTGCCGGCGTTGAAGGCGCCGACCGTGATCACGGCCATGTGCAAGGGATCGATGTTGCGCGCGACGATGCTTTGCAGCCCGAGCACGATGGCCGAGCCGGCGACGACGGGGTCGGCCGCGCGGTGCGGCACCGCGCCGTGCCCGCCCACGCCTTCCAGCACGATGGTGACGTTGTCCGACGAGGCCATGGTGGGGCCGTCGCGCAGCAGCAGGTGGCCTTGCGGGTGGCCGGGCATGTTGTGCATGGCGAAGATGGCGTCGCAGGGATACTTGCGGAACAGCCCGTCTTCCATCATGCGCTTGGCGCCGCCCAGCCCTTCTTCGGCGGGCTGGAAAATCAGGTTCAGGGTGCCGTTGAAGTCGCCGTGCCGCGCCAGCTGGCGCGCCGCGGCCAGCAGCATGGCGGTGTGCCCGTCGTGGCCGCAGGCATGCATGACGCCCTCGTTGCAGCTGGCATGCGCCAGGCCCGTGGCTTCCTGGATGGGGAGGGCGTCCATGTCGGCCCGCAGCCCCAGGCGCCGGACGCCGTTGCCGCGGCGCAGCTGTCCGACCACGCCGGTGCCGCCCAGCCCGCGTTCCACTTCGTAACCCCATTGCGCCAGGCACTGCGCCACCAGATCGCTGGTGCGGAACTCCTGGTAACCGAGCTCCGGATGGCGGTGGATGTCGCGCCGGATCGAGACGAACTCGTCGGCCTGGGCGGTCATGGTCTGCAGGATCGGGTGCATGTCGGGTCGGTCCTTGGAGCGGGTCACGGGTTGCCGGCCAGTTTCACGTGGCTGGAGATTTCGCGGAAGCGTTCGGTCTCGGCGCGGTACATCGCGTCGGCCTGGTCCGCGCTCATGGGGGCGGAGACTTCGATGTTCTGGTAGGCCAGGCTTTCCTTCACCGCGGGGTCCTGCATGGAGGTATTGAGCGCCGCATTGAGCTGCGAGACCACGGCTTGCGGCGTGTCGCGCTTGACGAAGTAGCCGGTCCAGGTGGTGAAGTTGAAGCCCTTGAGCGACTGTCCTTCATTGACCGAGGGCACGGTCTTGAGCGCGGGAAGCTGGCTGCGCTGGGCGTCCAGGCTGGCCAGCAGCTTGATGCGGCCTTGCCCGGCCAGCGCCACCTGCTGCTGGGACAGCGGCAGGATGGCCAGGTCCACCTGGCCGCCGCCGAGGTCCTGCATCAACGGCGCGCCGCCCTTGTAGGGCACGTGCGTCATGTTGGCGCCGATGGTGCGGGCCATGTGTTCGCCGAGCACGTGATAGAGCGAGCCCACGCCCACGCTGCCGAAGGTCAAGGGCTGGGACGCCGAGCGCGAGCGCGCCAGCGCGACCAGTTCGTCGGCGCTGTTGGCGGGCAGGTCGGCGCGCGCCACGATCACCAGCGGCGCCATGCCGATCATCTGCACCAGCCGGAAATCCTCGCTCTTGAGCTTGACGGCGGGGTTGGCGATGGGCGAGAGGATCAACTCGTTGGGCGAGCCCTGGAACAGGTAATAGCCGTCGGCCTTGGCCGCCAGCACCTTCTGCGCGCCCAGCGCGCCGCTGACGCCGCCCAGGTTCTCCACCAGCACGGGTTGACCCAGCTGCTTGGAAACGGGCGAGGCGACGACCCGGGCGATGGAATCGGAAGCGCCTCCGGCCGGGTAGGGCACCATCATCATGACGGGCCGATCGGGATAGTCCGCGGCCCGGGCGCCCTGGCCCAGCAGTGCCGCGCCCAGCGCCAGCGCACAGCCCGCCAGCCGCAGGCGGTCGAAAAACATGCTCACGAGTTTCCCCTTTTTGGAATGTGAAGTCTTGAACGGGATGCTAGGGACAGCGCTCGCTAGTTGTCTAACGAATTGTTATTCTGGAAGCTAGAAAAAAAACTCATAGTTGAGCGGGGATGCGGGCATGAACCTCAAGCAGCTCGAACATCTGTTGGCCGTGGCCGAAGCGGGATCCTTCAGCCGCGCGGCCGAACGCCTGCACCTGACCCAGTCCGCGCTCAGCCGCAGCATCCGGATACTGGAAGAGGACCTGGGGGCGCGGCTGCTGGACCGCATGGGCAAGCGCACGGAACTGACCCCGCTGGGCCTGACCGTCGCCGGCCGCGCCCGGCGCATCCTGTTTGAATCGGGCGAGCTGCGCCGCAGCGCGGAACTGCTGACGCAGGGAGACCGGGGCAGCGTGAGCATCGGGTTGGGGTCGGGGCCGGGCGTCATGCTCATGACGCCGCTGCTGGCGCACGTGGCGCGGCACTATCCGCAGTTGCGGCTGGACTTGATGCGCGGCTCGCTGGAGGCGCACCTGGCGCTCCTGCGGCAGCGGCGCCTGGATGCGTTGATTGTCGATACCCGCGGCATCGTGCCCGCGGCCGACCTGCGCGTCGAACCCATCTCGCAGATGCGGGCCGGTTTCATCTGCCGCCGAGGCCATCCCCTGATGGGGGCGGCGCGGCCGGCGCGCTTCGCCGAGATCGCGGCCTATCCCCTGGCGTCCACCTTTCTGGCGGCCGATACCGGGCGGATCCTGATCGAGCATTTCGGTATCGAGGCGGACCCGCAGACCTCGATGCGCCTGCGTTGCGACGAGATCGGCAGCCTGCTTGAAGCCGTGCGCGTGTCCGACGCGATATTCCTGGGTATCGTGGGAGCGGCCCAGACCGGCATCGAGGCCGGGGAGTTGGCGGAGCTGCCGGTTGACCCGCCGCTGCGCAGCCATGCCCTGTTCGCGCTGGTGACCCTGACGGGCCGCACCGAAGCGCCCGCGATGGGGCTGCTGCGCGAATTCGTGGCCGAGCGGCTGCGCGACTGAACCGGGCCCGCGGGCCTCAGCGCTGCTTGCGGTAGGGCTCGTCCTCGACCACGAAGGTGGCCTCGGCCAGCGCGTCGCGCGTCCACTCCTGCATGGCGGGCAGCGCCAGCACCGCATCCATGTAGTCGCGCACCGGGCCGGCGGCCGCGATGCCGTAGGTGGTGAAGCGCGAGACCACCGGCGCGAAGAAGGCGTCGGCGATCGTGAACTCGCCGAACAGGAACGGCCCGCCCTGGCCGAATTCCGCGCGCGTATCGTGCCAGATGGCCTGCAGTCGCGAGATGTCCTGTTGCGCGGCCGGCGGGAAATCGATGCCGGGCAGGTGGGCCTCGACGTTCATGGGCAGCGCCTGGCGCATCGCGCCGAAGCCGCTGTGCATCTGCGCGGCGAGCGATCGCGCGCGGGCGCGGGCCTTTGCGTCCTGCGGCCACAGGCGGGCCTCGGGATGGCGCTCGGCAAGGTACTCGCAGATCGCCAGCGTGTCCCAGACCGCGAATTCGCCGTCCAGCAGCACCGGCACCAGGCCCGCCGGCGACACCGCGCCGACGCGGCGGGTGAACTCCTCGGTGAAGAAGCCGAGCTTCTGTTCGGTGAAGGGGATGCCCGCGACGCACAGGGCGATCCACGGGCGCAGGGACCAGGACGAGTAGTTCTTGTTGCCGATGATCAGGGTGTACATGGCGCTATCCCTTACGCGTTGAGAGTGCGGGCTGCTGGTCCGGCGCGCGGCGCAGCAGCTTGCCCAGGTATTGGCCGGTATGGCTGGCCTCGGTCGCCGCGACGTCTTCCGGCGTGCCCTGCGCCACGACGCGGCCGCCGCCGTCCCCGCCTTCGGGGCCCATGTCGACGACCCAGTCGGCGGTCTTGATGACGTCCAGGTTGTGCTCGATGATCAGGACCGTGTTGCCGCTGTCGACCAGTTGGTTCAGGACCTGCAGGAGCAGTTCGATATCCCGGAAATGCAGGCCCGTCGTCGGTTCGTCCAGGATGTACAGCGTGCGGCCGGTGCTGCGGCGGGACAATTCCTGCGAGAGCTTCACGCGCTGCGCCTCGCCGCCGGACAGGGTGGTGGCGCTCTGGCCCAGGCGGATGTACGACAGACCCACGTCGATGAGCGTGTGCAGCTTGCGCGCGATGGCCGGCACGGACTCGAAGTATTCGAGCGCCTGTTCCACCGTCAGGTCCAGCACTTCGCTGATATTGCGGCCGCGGTAGCGGATCTCCAGTGTTTCGCGGTTGTAGCGCTTGCCGTGGCAGACGTCGCAAGGCACGTACATGTCCGGCAGGAAGTGCATTTCGACCTTGACCACGCCGTCGCCCTGGCAGGCCTCGCAGCGCCCGCCCTTGACGTTGAAGCTGAAGCGCCCGGGGTCGTAGCCGCGGGTCCGCGCCTCGGGCACGCCTGCGAAGAGCTCGCGGATGGGCGTGAACAGGCCGGTATAGGTGGCGGGATTGCTGCGCGGCGTGCGGCCGATGGGGCTCTGGTCCACGCTGATGATCTTGTCGAAATTCTCCAGCCCCTGCATCGATACGTAGGGGGCGGGCTCGCTCTGCGCGTGATGCAGCTGGCGCGATACGGCGACGGCCAGCGTGTCGTTGACGAGGGTGGACTTGCCCGATCCCGAAACGCCGGTGACGCAGACCAGGCGGCCCGACGGGATGCGCAGATCCACGTTCTTCAGGTTGTTGCCGCTGGCGCCCGACAAGACCAGCCAGGGCAGCTCGTCGTCGACCGGGCGACGCGCCGGAATCGCGATGGCGCGCGCGCCGCTCAGGTACTGGCCGGTCAGCGAGGCGGGATCGCGCTGCACGGCTTCCGGATCGCCTTGCGCCACGACTTCCCCGCCGTGCTCGCCGGCGCCCGGCCCCATGTCCACGACCCAGTCCGCCATGCGGATCATGTCTTCGTCGTGCTCGACGACGATGACGCTGTTGCCGAGGTCGCGCAGGTGCTGCAAGGTGCCGATGAGGCGGTCGTTGTCGCGCTGGTGCAGGCCGATGGAGGGCTCGTCCAGGACGTACATCACGCCGGTCAGGCCCGAGCCGATCTGGCTGGCCAGGCGGATGCGCTGCGCCTCGCCGCCGGAGATGGTGTCGGCGCTGCGGTCCAGCGAGAGGTAGTTCAGGCCCACGTTGTTCAGGAAGCTCAGGCGCGCCTCGATCTCGCGCACGATGCGCTGCGCGATTTCCTGCTTGGCGCCGGTCAGGCTGAGTTCGCGGAACCAGGACAGGCAGGTCGACAGCGGCATCGCCTCGACTTCATAGATGGCCTGGCCGTGGCGCTCGCCGCCGCGCGGATCCTGGCCGATGAGCACGTTGCGCGCTTCGGGCCGCAGGCGCGAGCCGGCGCAGTCCGGGCAGGTCTTGATGTTGCGGTACTTGCCCAGCTCTTCGCGCACGGTGGCCGAATCGGTCTCGCGCCAGCGGCGTTCGAGGTTGGGGATGACGCCCTCGAAAGTGTGACGCTTGACGGTGCTGCGGCCTTTTTCGTTCAGGTAGAGGAACGAGATCTCCTCTTCGCCGGAGCCGTACAGCACTTTTTCGCGCAGCGCTTCCGGAAGCTCCTCGAAGGGCGCCTCGATGTCGAATTCGTAGTGGGCCGCCAGGCTGGTCAGCAGCGAGTGGGTGAACGCGTTGCGGCGGTCCCAGCCGCGGATGGCGCCGGCAGCCAGGCTCAGTTCCGGGAAGGCGACCACGCGCTTGGGATCGAAGAACCCCACCTGGCCGATGCCGTCGCAGCTGGGGCAGGCGCCCATGGGGTTGTTGAAGCTGAACAAACGGGGTTCCAGCTCCGGCAGGCTGTGGCTGCACACCGGGCAGGCATAGCGGCTGGAGAAGACCTGCTCGCGTCCGCCGTCCATGTCCAGCGCCAGGGCGCGGCCGTCGGCCAGCTGCAGGGCGGTTTCGAAGCTCTCCGCCAGCCGCTGCTTGCTTTCGGGCTTGATGCGCAGCCGGTCGATCACGACGTCGATGTCGTGCTTCTCGGTTTTCTTCAGCGGCGCCATGCCGTCGATTTCCATCAACTGGCCGTCGACGCGCAGCCGCACGTAGCCCTGGGCCTGCAGGCTGGCGCATTCGTCCTCGAAACTGCCTTTCTTGCCGCGCGCGATCGGCGCCAGCACGGCCAGACGGGTTTCGGGCGCCCAGGCCAGCACCGCGTCCACCATCTGGCTGACGCTTTGCGCCTGCAGCGGCAGGCCGTGGTCCGGGCAATAGGGGGTGCCGACCCGCGCGTACAGGAGGCGCAGGTAGTCGTGGATCTCGGTAATGGTGCCGACGGTGGAACGCGGGTTGTGTCCGGCCGCCTTCTGCTCGATCGAGATGGCCGGCGACAGGCCTTCGATCAGGTCCACGTCCGGCTTGTCCATCAGTTGCAGGAATTGCCGGGCGTAGGCGGAAAGGCTTTCCACGTAGCGCCGTTGGCCCTCCGCGTACAGGGTGTCGAACGCCAGGGACGACTTGCCCGAGCCGGACAAGCCGGTGACGACCACCAGTTTGTGGCGGGGCAGGTCCAGCGAGACGTTCTTGAGATTGTGGGTGCGGGCACCCCGAATGCGTATCGCGTCCATCGGGCTCGTTAAGCGGTTGCAAAGGCCAACTTGGTACTATAGCGCGCCGAATCCCCCTGCGTTCGGGGCAGTCTTTCATCCCGGATTGGCCCAGGGGTGGCGCCGCACCGCCAAATCAGACCGTGAGCGTATGACACCCACGCGCGCGAATAGCCTTAGTCATTGTTGAAATTTCCACATGCAGGCAGATAAAAAACTGAAATTGACCCCTTCCGAGCGTCGCGCCAGTGTGGCGCTGGCCGGCCTGTTCGCCGCGCGGATGCTGGGACTGTTCCTGTTGCTGCCGGTGTTCGCCGTGGCCGCCGC
Organism: Achromobacter denitrificans NBRC 15125; assembly: GCF_001571365.1. Lineage (GTDB taxonomy): Bacteria > Pseudomonadota > Gammaproteobacteria > Burkholderiales > Burkholderiaceae_B > Achromobacter > Achromobacter denitrificans. Next base: position 110,388 of record NZ_BCTQ01000006.1, read on the forward strand.
CGGCATGCCGGGCGGGGATGACCCGGCGCGGGTGGGGCTGGCGCTGGGCATGTACGGCCTGACCCAGGCGTTCATGCAGATCCCCTTCGGCCTGGCGTCCGACCGCTGGGGGCGCCGTCCCGTGGTGCTGTTCGGGCTGCTGCTGTTCGTCGCGGGCAGCGTCGTCTGTGCGCAGGCGACGGACGTCTACTGGATCACGATCGGCCGCGCCATCCAGGGCGCCGGCGCCATTTCCGCGGCGGTCACCGCGTGGCTGGCCGATGCCACCCGCGACGAGGTGCGCACCCGGGCCATGGCCATGGTGGGCGGCTCGATCGGGCTGTCCTTCGCCGTCTCGCTCGTCCTGTCCCCCGTCCTGGTGGGCTGGTGGGGCCTCTCGGGCCTGTTCTGGACCATCGCCTGCCTGGGCGTCATCTGCCTGGGCGTGGCGCGCTGGGTGGTGCCGGTGGTGCCCCGGACCCAGGCCCGCACCATGCAGGCGGCCCGGCCGAGGGAAGTCCTGACCCATCGCGACCTGCTGCGCCTGAATTTCGGCGTTTTCGTGCTGCACCTGATCCAGGTGTCGCTGTTCGTGGTGGTGCCCGCGCTGCTGGCGAAGGTCGGCGGGCTGGACGCGCGCGAGCTCTGGAAGGTCTATCTGCCGGTCATCCTGGTGTCGTTCGTGCTGATGGTGCCAGTGGTGTTCATTGCCGAAAAGCGCCGCGCCCACCGCGGCGCCCTGCGCGCGGCCGTCGCCGGGCTGATCGTGGTGTGCGCCCTGTTGCCCGCCGCCAGCCACGGTTTCTACACGCTGGCCATCGCCTTGACGGGCTTTTTCGTGGCCTTCAATGTGCTGGAGGCCCTGCAGCCGTCCCTGGTGTCGCGGGTGGCGCCGCAAGCCTACAAGGGGCTGGCGCTGGGGTTCTACAACACCGCCCAGGCCGCCGGCCTGTTCGCCGGGGGCGCGCTGGGCGGCTGGCTGGCCGCGCATTCGGGTTCCAGCGCGGTATTCGTGGCCGCGGCGGTGCTGTCCGCGGTCTGGCTGGCCGTCACCTGGGCGCTGCGGCCGCTGGCATGAACCGGCGCGGCGTCAGGGCGTCCTGGGCCGGAAAAAGCGCGGATCGCGCCTCCAACGGCGCTTAACAGCCGCCAAATCGGAGGGCGGGGCGGCCGGTTTTGTCACTATTTCCGTTTGGCGCGACAGCCCCTTTTCGTCGATAATACATACCAAATCTAGGGCTTCACCCGGCGTCGCCGGTCATCATGACGATGACCGGCGTGTTTCATGAAGCCGGTCTTCAACATCGCTTTTATGTTGTTGCCGGCGCGTCCGCGGCAACGCACAGGCGCAGGCTGTCAACAACAGAGGGACAACGGCATGGCATCGGTTAACAAAGTCATACTCGTGGGCAATCTGGGACGCGACCCGGAAGTCCGCTATAGCCCCGACGGGGCGGCAATCTGCAATATGTCCATTGCCACCACCTCCACCTGGAAAGACAAGGCGTCGGGCGAACGCCGCGAAGAAACGGAATGGCACCGCGTCGTCATGTACAACCGCCTGGCCGAAATCGCCGGCGAATACCTGAAGAAGGGCCGTTCGGTCTACATCGAAGGCCGCCTGAAGACGCGCAAGTGGCAAGACAAGGACACCGGCGCTGACCGCTACAGCACCGAAATCGTCGCCGACCAGATGCAGATGCTGGGCGGCCGCGAAGACGGCGGCGGCGGTGGCGCCAGCTACGGTGGTGGCGGCGGCTACGACGACGCGCCGCGCCAGCAGCGCGCGCCGGCGCAGCGCCCGGCGCCCCAGCAGCGCCCGGCTCCCGCGGCGGCTCCGGCCAGCAGCGGCGCCAACCTGGCGGACATGGACGACGACATTCCGTTCTGATCGCCGCGGCTCCGCTTGCAGAAAACCCACAGTCTTCGGCTGTGGGTTTTTTTTCGCCGTCTCGCGGCGGACCCGCGCAATCGGCCGTTTCCGACGGGAAGATTCATCAAAACAGGATAAGATTCGCCCTGTCACAATTTATTGCATGGGGCGGCTTCGCGCGCCCTCAGTCGAAATGGTGCGTTCCATTCTTGGGGCGGCAGGCCTCAAAGTCGAGCTCAAGACCGAATTGAGCGTCAATACGACTTCGCGCGCCCGCTTGGGCCCGGCCGAATTGCAGGCCCGGCTGCGCCAGCGGCGGTCGACCGCCTATGTCGAGGCCATGACGCGGCTCGACGCGGGTGGCCACGTGCACAGCAAGACGGCCACGGACGCACTCATGGAGGCGATCCGGCAGGAGTTTCCCGACGTGCAGATCGAGGGCTGGCCGGTGGGCATCATCGCCAAGTGCTTTCTGGGCGCTCCCTACGAGGTCCATACCCTGGACTGCACCGGCAGCATCATCCAGCATTTCAAGGGCGGCGAGACCTTGCCGCAGGGCATGGAACGGGCCCAGTCGCTGGCACGCAGCGACCATTACGCATTCATCGAGGTCTATACCGATAAATTGATCGCCGTGGGCGTCAATGGTCAGACCGCCATCATCGCAAACTGAGTAGTCAAACATGGCAGATCGCGTTATCCAGACAGCGGACCTGAGCAACATCCTGGGGTCGCTGCGCGGCTTGCAGGGCGATATCGGCACGGTATCGGACCAGGTGGGCTCGGTGGGCCGGGAACTGAACCAGACGCGTGCCGAGCTGTCGCGCCTGGAGCAGGCTTTCGCCGATTTCGTGGCATCCGACCTGAAGGCCAAGGAGCTGTCGCTCGCCGAAACCCGGCAGGTGAAGGTGCGCCAGGAACTGGACACGACCTACGAGTACTACGGCATTGTGCGGCGCCAGGCGACCGGCATCCTGCAGGCCTCGGACATCCAGCTAGTGCGTACCGAGACGCTGCGCAGCGCGACTGAAGAACTGATGATTTCGGCGCCGCGATACTGGCTCGCGCCGGCGCTGGTGGCGCTGTCGGCCTGGCTGGGCGACAACCGCGAGCTCGCCGAGCGCGCGCTCAGCGAAGCCATTCGCCGCGACGACGAGAAGACCTCGCTGTTCTTTGCCCTGATCGCCCGCCGCGCCGGCCGCAACGAACTCAACCGCAGCTGGCTGGACCGGTATTTCGGCCTGCAGAATCCGTTCAAGCTCGATCGCCAGACGGTGGTCATGGTCGATGCGCTGGCCAACGGCGTGTTCGGCGCGGAAGTTGCCCTGCATTGCAGCAAGCGCATCACCGACTGGATCGACGAACTGTCGGCCCAGGCCGGTTTCGTCGAGACGCAACGCGCCCAATGGGGACGCGCGCTGCTCTCGAAAGCGCCCAACGAGGACCATGGCAACCGATATACGCACCTCAAGCGCCTGAGCCCGACGTGGCCGGAGCTCAATCAGGCCATCAATGGGGTGGCCATGCATGCCGCCGTGCTGGCGCACTTCGAGGGCGTGTTCCAGGGGGCGATCCGCCCCGCGGCCAGCGTGCTGGTCGCGGTCGACGACTTGCTGAGCAAACTGGTCACGCGCTTCGACGACGAAGAGCTGCCGCTGCGGCGCCAGGAAGAGCTGTGCCGCCTCATCATCGAGGAAGGCGGCAACCGCCGCGTGGCGCAGGAGCGTTTCGACCTGCAGAGCGCAACGTTGGACGAGGAGGTCGACTTCACCCAACTGCTTACCAACGCGGCCATGCATCCCGAGGTTTCTCACGTGACTCGCGCCACGCAGCGGTTCGCCGTGGCGCACTCGCGCGATTGGATCCTGGACGGCCATGCCGACGTGACCGCCAAGGCGCGCATGGCCGTGCCGGCCGACGTGCACGTCGACATCGAAGGATGGCAAGGCATTACGCAGAACGGCGACAACGAAGCCCAGCTGCTGCGCAGCCTGGAGGACGAACTCGCCGCGCGCGAGGCCCGCGATCTGGCGACCATCAAGTTCTCGGCCAAGCACTGGCTGGGCGTGGCGCTGAGCGTGGGGCTCATCCTGAGCGCCGCGAGCGCCGGCATGGTGCCTCTGCTGTTGGGCGGCGCCGGCCTGATCTGGGTCTATCTCGCGCACCGCCAGATGGAAACCCAGCGCAAGACGATCAAGGCCAACTATGCCAAGCTGCGCCAACAGGCCGGCGATGCGCTGCGCGCATGCCTGGCCGAGGTGGTGGAACTGCGCCGCGATATCGCGGCCCGGGACGCGATCTCGGCCCAGGTAGTCCAGCTGCTCGAAGGCATCAGCCCCGAACAGCACGTGCTCTCTTCGCATGATTCGGTGCGCCGCGTCATGGTCCAGGCTTAAGGAACGAATGATGATTCGCCAGATTTCCCCGGGCCCCGCGCTCACGCCCGAACCGCAGCCCGCCGCGGCCGCCACCCCCGCCGCCGAGGCGGCAACCGCCGCTGCCGCCTCGCCCGCGCCCGCCGACGTGCGCGACGCGCTGGCGGGAGCGCTGCCGGCGTGGGACCTGTTGCCCGCTTCGCCCTTCATCCGCCGCGTCAAGTGAGCGCCGGGCCCGCGCTCATCGAGCCGCCGCGCAGCTACGCGCAGTGGTCTGCCTGCCTGGATCGTCTGTCGGAAGGGGTGTGCGACGAGGCTTGCCTGGATGCGATGCGCGCCGGCGATCTCACTGCCAGCGGCGGTGTGGTCACGCTGTTTTCACAGCGTCTGGTGGATGAGTTCAACGCGCGCCTGACGCGCTGCTCGGAGCACCTGACCCGCGACCTGCGCTTGGGCGGCGAGGAAAGCCTGATCGTGCGCGCCATCCTGAATGCCCGCAAGCAGCTGACCTTCCTGCACCGCCTCGCGCAGGTCGAGAACTTTCCCGTCACGCTGCGCATGCACCTGGCCGACGAAGTGCGCAAATTCGCGCAGCGCGCGCAGCAGTCGCTGGAAGATAGCGCCAAGGCCGACCGCAGCGGCCGCCTTCCGATCCTGCTGCGCAACAACCCGCTGGTACGCTACGACACGGCTGTGTTCGGCGCGTCCGCGCCTGCGGCGGCGATGCCGGGCATGGCCGCCTCCGCGCCCGCGCAGCCTTCTATTACGCAAGCCGGCGCGCGCCGGCGCAACATCATTCTCTGACATCGACCCATGAGCGACACGACCGACTTCAAGGCCACGCTGACGCGCTACCTCAAGGCCCGCATTCCCTTTATTTCGATCCGCAGCGCCGAGCGCAGCCGGGTGCTGGAACTGTTGCGCGAGGTGGTGGCGCCGCTCAATGCGCCGGTGTTCGTGCACACGCTGTCGCAGGGTACGCGCGAGCTCGCCACCGGCCGGAGCGTGAACGAAGACCGTTCGGTCACGGGCGCGGTCGACTTCGCGAGCCAGCAGTTCGCGCAGCGCCAGAACCTGTCCTGCGTGCTGACCGAGATCTCGGACATCGAAGACGACACGGCGTCCGCGCGCCACCTGCTCGACGTCGTGATGCTGGCTGCCGAGCACAGCGGCGTGGTCATCGTGATCACCACCAAGCCGGTGTGGGGCCAGCTGCAACGGGCCGGCATGGCGCTGACGCTCTCCGCGCCGAGCGAGGACGAGATGTACGCGATCATCCACGAAACGCTGGAGGCGTACCGCGGCCACTTCCAGATCGAGTGGGACGCCGATGACGAGCGCCGGGCCGCCGCGATTCTCGCGGGCCTCTCGCGCATCGAGGCCGAGAACATCATCGCCACATTGCTGGCCAATGGCCGCATCGCCAAGAGCGATATGGTGGAACTCATGCACGCCAAGGACCGCATCTTTGCCGACATCAGCGGCATCGAGCGCGTGTCGGTGCGGGGCAACGAGCTGAGCGTGGGCGGCCTGGGCGGCCTGAAGGCCTGGCTCGACAAGGAGCGTCCGCTCCTGACCGCCGACCTGCGCGAGCGCGGCATCCGCCCGCCGCGAGGCGTGCTGCTCGTGGGCGTGCCGGGCTGCGGCAAGTCGTTGTCGGCCAAGGCCATCGCGGCAAGCTGGAGCCTGCCCCTGTATCGCCTGGACCTGTCCACGATCCATGGGCAGTATCTCGGCCAGAGCGAGTCGCGCCTGAAGGATGCGCTCGCCACGGCGGACCATGTGTCGCCCTGCATCCTCTGGATAGACGAGATCGAGAAGGGCCTGGCCGGCGCCCAGGGTTCGGGCGACGGCGGCACATCGACCCGGCTGGTGGGGCAGTTCCTCTATTGGCTGCAGGAGGCGCGGGCGCGGGTCTTCGTGGTTGCCACCGCCAACGACGTGTCCAAATTACCGCCCGAGCTGCTGCGCCGCGGCCGATTCGACGAACTGTTCTTCGTGGACTTGCCGACCCCGCAGGAGCGTCACGAGATTATCGATATCTACGTCAAGCGCGGCCTGAAGGCCGCGCAGCCGCAGGCCTTGATGGATGAACTGGTGGAGTTGTCCGACGGCTTTGCCGGCTCGGACCTGGAGGCCGCCGTCCGCGAGGTCGTCAAGGAGGCCTATCTCAATGGCGACGCGGCCGCCACGCCCGAACTGTTCCGCGACAGCTTCCGCAACGTGGTGCCCTTGTCGAAGACCGCGCCGGAGCAGATCGAGAATATCCGTGCCTGGGGCCGCGAACGCGCGGTGCCGGCCTCCGGCCAGCCCATCGGCACGGCCATTGCCCCGACCCGGCCGCGGCGGCAAGTGCTGGGCTGAGGGACTTCCCGCGGCTCAAGCGCGCCCACGGCCACGCCTCATTCCTGACTGACGACACCAGCCCTCGGGCGGCGCCACGTGAATTCGTGGCGCCGCCCGAGGGCTGGTGTCCGGCCCGTTCGTTGCACGCGGGTGGGGGCTACCGGTGAGGACCAAACGCAGGAGAGAAATATTTGGTTTCAAAACTCCGCTTGGTCTATCTATCTAGTAGTAGGTAAGATTCATCCATCGACGCAGCGAACCCAACTTCCAACGCCGCCGCCGACAACAGAAATACAGTAGTCCGCTTTTTTATTTGCCTAGTTATCTACCTATAAGTAGATAGTTTATCCGAAACACACACTCATCTTTATCTGGAGATCGACCATGAAGACCCTCGTATCCGCCCTGATCCTGTCCGCTTCGTTCATCGGCGCCGCTCAAGCCGGCGAACTGGACTATCCGCCCGCCCTGAACACCCAAAGCACGGTGACCCGCGCCCAGGTGCAGCAGGAACTGGCCGCCGCCCGTGCCAACGGTGAACTGGTGTCCGGTGAAGAAGGCTACGCCGCCACCACCTTTGCCTCCAGCGCCGACAAGACCCGCGCCCAAGTGCAACGCGAACTGGCTGCCGCCCGCGCCCAGGGCCTGACCGAGAGCGCCGAACTGGCTTACCCGCCCGTGCAAGGCTGATTTTTTTTCCCCAAGCATCTATCTACACATAGATAGCAACTCGAACATCGAAATACTGCATACCCCTTTCCGGAGATTGACCATGAAGACCCTCGTATCCGCCCTGATCCTGTCCGCTTCGTTCATCGGTGCCGCCCAAGCCGGCGAACTGGACTATCCGCCTCCCCTGAACACCCAGAGCACGGTAACCCGCGCCCAGGTGCTGCAGGAGCTGGCCGCCGCCCGCGCCAACGGCGAGCTGGTGTCCGGTGAAGAAGGTTATGCCGCGACCGCGTTCGCCCATGCCGGCGACAAGACCCGCGGCCAGGTGCAGCAAGAACTGGCCGCCGCTCGCGCTCACGGCCTGACCGACAGCGGTGAACTGGATTACCCGCCCGTGCAAGGCTGATGATGCCGACGCATGCGGGCCCCGGGGGGCGGGACTTTCCCGGCCGGGGCCCGCGCGGGCGTTCTGGCGCCCTTGAACGCGCTGAAACCGATGACGGACCGACCTATTAGTAGGTAATATTCAGCCATGGACACTCCGACTCCCAGCACCACTCGCGAACTGCTTCTGGCCCACGCCGAGAAGCTGATCCGAACGCGCGGATGCAACGGCTTCAGCTACCGCGACCTGGCCGAGCACGTGGGCGTGAAGACGTCCAGCATCCACTATTACTTTCCGGGCAAGGACGACCTGCTCTACGAGGCTGTCGAAGCCTACAGCGCGCGCGCCCTGGGCGCGGTGCGCGGCATCGACACCACGAAGCCCGCGCAGGCGCAGCTCGACGAATACCTGTCGCTGATGGAATCGCGCGCTTGCGGTTCGGGCGAACTCTGTCTGGGCGGCATGCTGGCCGCCGAGGTCAATTCCCTGCCCGATCGGGTGCGCGGCGCGCTGCAAGGCTTTTTCCGCGCGCATGAGGCCTGGCTGGCCCGCGTGCTGGCCGAAGGCGCGGCCCAGGGCACGATGAAATTTTCCGGCACGCCCGAGGCGGCCGGCCGCGCGGTGTTTGCCACCGTGCAGGGCTGCATCCTGGTGTCGCGCCTGTTCCAGCAGCCCGCAGCGCTGTGCGAGGCGATCGGCGCCCTGTACGTGCAGTGCGACGGGAAGGACGGCAAGGCCGGCTGACCCGCCCGATGCTGATCCGAACCGACGGCCGCCCTGCATGACGCAGGCGGCCGTTGCGTTTTGGGGGACGGGCGTTCAGCGGTCGGGCGCGAGCAGGGCGCGCGCCATGTCGACGCTGGTGCGCTGTTGCACGCCGAGATCCCGCATGCGCTGCTGGAACGCCGTCTGCGCTTCGCCGAAGCCGGCGACGGGGCTCATGCAATCCGTCAGCAGCACCAGCCGGGACAGATCGCGGCCAGGCAGGTGTTCGGCCATGTGCTCGACCGTGGCCTTGACGCAATGGCTGCCGGCCTCGCCGGCGATCAGGATGAGTTCGGCGCGGTCCAGCGCATCCAGCAAGCCGCGGTTGAGCTGGCTGCGGGGATCGTCGGCGTCGGGCACCTCGGCCATCAGGGCGCTGTAGTGCTCCGTCCAGGGGTTGGTGCCCTTGGGCACCTTGCGCACGATGAACTGGCGGTCGTCTTCCCAGCGGCTGTAGGCCGCGCGCACGTCCGCGTGCACGTTGTGGCCCCAGGTGCCGATCTCGCAATGCACGGGCCAGACCATCAGCGTGTAGCGGCCGCGCGCCTCCAATTCGTCGAGATAGGTCAAGGTGCGCGGGAGGTCGTCGGCATGGCGCGGCCGGAATCTGCCCCCGCGGACCTGCGCCGCGGTGATCTGCGTGAACGGCGCAACCGCCTGCCCCTCGCCGTCGCTCCAGAAGGTGGGGTGCGCGATGTCCAGCCGATGGTGCGAATCCAGCGTGACCGTGATGGAGGTGAGGGCGAACGCCGTGGCGTCGATGAAGCGCGCCAGCCGCTGCATGTCGTCGTGCGCGCCCGCGACCGGCAGGGCGGGCGCGTGGCGATCGCCCGTGAGCGGGTCCGTCGGCAGGTAGGCCTGCGGGAGGTCGCAGAAGTCATTCTGCGGGTCGATGATCAGGAGATGACTGGATCGCGGCATGACAGCGTTCGGGGGAGGCGAACTGGAAATATAGAACGGGATGGCCATGGCAATCTAGAAAAGTACCAGATGCTCGGCGCGGTCCGGCAGTTGGCGCAGCAGGGCGCGCCACTGTAGCCAGATCCTTGCTCCGGCCGGGATGGCGATGATGGCGATGACAGTCCACATGGTGAGGCTCCTGAATATTTCGCACGACCGTGCGAAATTAGGGGAAAGCAATGCGCCCGGGGCGGGGCGGCGGGCGCTACTCGATGTACTTGAAGCTGCGGTAGGTGGAAATCAGGCGTTCATAGGCGGCCCGCACGCGCTCGTGAGCCTTCGGGTCCCGCAGGAAGCGGGCGTCGTGCATCAGGCCGATCATCAGGCTGTAGACCTCGAACACCAGTTGCTCGGGATCCGTGTCCGGCCGCAGGTGGCCGGCCTCCAACGCCTGGTTTACGGTGCGCACCATGGCGGCGCGCCAGCGCCGCAGGTTGGTTTCCAGGACCGAGCGCAGCGGCGAATCCACGTCGTCGTACTCGAACGCGCCGGCCACATAAATGCAGCCGGTCAGCATCTCGACGTTGCTGGCGCGCTCGATCCATAGCGAGACCAGGGCGTTGAGCCGGGGCAAGCCGCGGGGAAAGGCCATGGCGGGGGTGAAGACCGCGGCCAGGAAGCGCTGGTCGTACTCGTCCAGCACCGCCTGCTGCAGGGCTTCCAGCGAACCGACGCGCGAGAACACACCGCTCTTGCTGATGCCCAGGCGCCGGGCGACTTGGCCGAGCGACAGGCTTTCCATGCCTTGTGCGGCGGCCATGTCCAGCGCGGCGTCCACGATGGCCGCGAAGGTCAACTCGCTTTTTTCGGTCTTGGCAGTCATGGGATGAATTTAGCACGACCGTGCGAAATAAGCGGATATTTTTTTCCGCCCATGTAAAAGGCCGGACAGCGATGCTGTCCGGCCTTGTCACCGCGAGGGGGGCTATCAGGCCTGGGCGGCCTTGAACTCCAGGCGGTACTTGTGCAGCAGCGGCTCGGTGTAGCCGTTGGGCTGCGTCAGCCCTTCGAACACCAGCGCGCAAGCGGCCTTGAACGCCAGCGAGGTATCGAAGTGGCCGGCCATCGGGCGATAGAGCGCGTCGCCGGCGTTCTGGCCGTCGACCACCTTGGCCATGCGTTTGAACGTTTCCATGACCTGTTCGCGGTTGGTGACGCCGTGGCGCAGCCAGTTGGCGATGTGCTGGCTGGAGATGCGCAGCGTGGCGCGGTCTTCCATCAGGCCGACGTTATGGATGTCCGGTACCTTGGAGCAGCCCACGCCCTGGTCGATCCAGCGCACCACGTAGCCCAGGATGCCCTGGACGTTGTTGTCCAGCTCTTGCTGGATGTCGGCGGCGGACCACTTGGAGCGGTCGCCGACCGGCACGGTCAGCAGGCCGTTCAGCAGATCGTCGCGCACGCTGTCCAGCTTGGTGCGTTCCAGTTCCTGCTGGACGGCTTGCACGTCGACCTGGTGATAGTGCAGCGCGTGCAGCGTGGCGGCGGTGGGCGAAGGCACCCAGGCGGTGTTGGCGCCGGCCTTGGGGTGCGCGATCTTCTGTTCCAGCATGGCGGCCATCAGGTCCGGCATGGCCCACATGCCCTTGCCGATCTGGGCGCGCCCGCGCAGGCCGGCGTCCAGGCCGACCAGCACGTTGTTGCGTTCGTAGGCCGTGATCCAGGCGGTGGACTTCATGTCGCCCTTGCGCAGCATGGGACCGGCCTCCATGCTGGAGTGCATTTCGTCGCCCGTGCGGTCCAGGAAGCCCGTGTTGATGAAGGCCACGCGCGCGGCGGCGGCCTCGATGCACGCCTTGAGGTTGATGCTGGTACGGCGCTCCTCGTCCATGATGCCCATTTTCAGGGTGTTGCGCGGGAGCTTCAGCAGGTCCTCGACGCGGTCGAAGAGCTCGCTGGCGAAGGCGGCCTCGGCCGGGCCGTGCATCTTGGGCTTTACGATGTAGACGGAACCGGTGCGCGAGTTCAGCTTGCGTTCGCGGTCCGGCAGCGCGGCTAGGCTGGTGACCACCGCGTCCAGGATGCCCTCGGGAATCTCGCGGCCTTCGCGGTCCAGGATGGCCGGGTTGGTCATCAGGTGGCCGACGTTGCGCACGAACATGAGCGAGCGGCCGTGCAGTGTGAGCGAGGAACCGTCGGGGCGCGTGTAGTCGCGGTCGGCGTTCAGCTTGCGGGTGAAGGTCTTGCCGCCCTTGGTGACGGCTTCGGTCAGGTCGCCCTTCATCAGGCCGAGCCAGTTGCGGTAGATCTGGACCTTGTCGGCCGCGTCCACGGCGGCGACGGAGTCCTCGCAATCCATGATGGTGGTCAGCGCGGCCTCGACCAGCACGTCCTTGACGCCGGCGGCGTCGGTGGCGCCGATGGCGTGCGCGCGATCGATCTGGATCTCGAAATGCAGGCCGTTGTTCTTGAGCAGGATGGCCGAGGGCGCGGATGCCGAGCCTTGGTAGCCGATGAATTGCGCGGCGGCCTTGAGGCCGGTCGAGCCATTGGCGAGTGCGACGCGCAGCTGGCCGTTCTCGACCGAGTAGCCGCGCGCGTCGGCATGCGAGCCCTCGGCCAGCGGAGCGGCCTCGTCGAGGAAGGCGCGGGCGCGGGCGATGACGGCGGCGCCGCGTTCCGGGTTGTAGCCGCCGCCGGTGTCGCCGGGCGTGGCGGGGATGGCGTCGGTGCCGTAGAGGGCGTCGTACAGGCTGCCCCAGCGCGCATTGGCGGCGTTCAGCGCGTAGCGCGGATTGGACATGGGCACGACCAGCTGCGGGCCGGCCTGCTGCGAGATTTCGGTGTCGACGTTATCGGTGCTGGCGCGCACCGAGGCGGGCTGCGGCAGCAGGTAGCCGATGCCTTCGAGGAATTTGCGGTAGGCGGCGGGATCCGCGATGGGACCCGGATTGGCGCGGTGCCAGGCGTCGAGTTCGGCTTGCAGGCGATCGCGTTCGGCGAGCAGGGCGCGGTTCTTGGGGGCCAGGTCGTCCACCAGGGCCGCGAATCCTTGCCAGAAACCGTCGGCATCCAGGCCGGTGCCGGGCAGCGCTTCCTGTTCGATGAATTGATTGAGATTGGCCGCCACTTGCAGGCCGTGGTGCTGGATGCGTTGAGTCATGCGGTTCTCTAGCGGTAAGTGAGGCTGGCCGGCGCCGCGCGCCGGGCGGATTTGTCGTGACATCATCGTTCGCGCTAGCCGCAATGTCCATATCAAAACCCGCTGGTCATACCAGTTTATTTTCCCGAGTCCCGGAAAAAATCCTATTTTTATGGTTTTATATCAGCTACTTACCGAGGCGTGATCTGCTGGCCCTCGCCAGGGGCGGGCTTGGTCATACCACTGGTCCGGAGGGCGCATGTACGCGGAAACAGAAGAAAAACCCCGCCAGGTGGCGGACGAGGTCGCCGAGCGCATCGAGCGCCTGATCCTGGACGGCGTGCTCAAGGCCGGCCAGGCGCTGCCGTCCGAACGGCGGCTTACCGAGAAGCTGGGCGTGTCGCGCACGGCGCTGCGCGAAGGGCTGAAGCTTCTGCGCGCGCGCGAGATCATCCATACCTCGCAGGGCAAGGGCTCCTTCGTGGCCCAGATCTCCAAGGTGGATGCCGGGCCGCTGATGCACTTGTTCAACTCGCAGCCTCGCACGCTGTACGACCTGCTGGAAGTGCGGTCGCTGTTGGAGGCGGAGTCGGCGCGGCTGGCGGCCATCCGGGGCACCGAGGCGGATTTCATCATGATCCGCCGCCGCTATGACGAAATGGTGGCGGCGCAGGGCGCGGACACCGACACGACGACGCACGCGCACCTGGACCATGCCTTCCACCTGGCGATCTGCGAAGCCTCGCACAACCCCGTGCTGGTGCATACGCTGCAATCGCTGACCGACCTGCTGCTGGGATCGGTCTTCGCCTGCGTGAACAACCTGTATCACCGCGAACCCGAGAAGCGGCAGATCGACCGCCAGCACACGCGGCTGTTCAACGCCGTCACCGGGCGCCAGCCCGAGCAGGCGCGCAAGGCGGCGGCGGATCACGTGGACAGCGTGCGCCAGAGCCTGTCGGACATCGAACAGGAAGAGCAGCGCCTGGTTCGGGCGACGCTGCGCCTGGAGGGCTGGACCTAAGCCTAGCGGTCGGCCGTGGCCTGGCCGGCGAGCGCCAGCGGCTTGCCCGCGTAGACCCGGCCGTAGCGGTTGTGCACGAAGGTCTCCAGATCGATGGCTTCCTGGCCGACGAATCCGCGCTGCGGCAGCACGCCTTGCGCCACCAGGTCGAGCGCGGCGCAGATGCCCGCCGCGGTGGACAGCTGGATTGCGCTGAGGCGATGGCCGCCGACGTCCGCGCCGAAGATGCGGACCGGGTAGGACTCTTCTTCCAGCCGCCCATTGCGGCGACCCGATGCGGACGCCTGGATCACGATCACGTCCTGTTCGGTGGTGGGAATGGCCGCCTCGAAAATTTCCTTGAGCAGGTCGCGGCGGTCGCGCAGGCGCAGGTCGTTGAGCAGCAGTTTCATGATGCCGCAGTGGCCGGGGTAGCGCACCGACTTGTAGTCCACATTGCGCGCGCGGCCGAGCAGGGTGGCGGGCAGGGTGCCGAGGCCGCCCGACGTGTTAAACGCCTCGTACTCCACGCCGTCCAGCGCGAAGGTTTCGTAGCCTTCCAGCGCCGGCACGCTGGTGAGCTGTCCGTCGACGATGGCCTCGCACGGATTGCAGTATTCGTTGATGAGCCCCTCGGTGCTCCAGGTCAGGTTGTAGCGCAGGCTGTTGGAGGGATAGCGCGGCAGGGCGCCCACGCGCATGCGCAGGTCGAGCAACGTGTCGAAGCGGCGCGCCAGCGCGTTGCCGACGATGCCGATGAAGCCGGGCGCCAGGCCGCATTGCGGCATCAGCACGCTGCGCGCGTCTTGCGCCAGCAACTGGATGGCATGCGTGCTGGCCACGTCTTCGGTCAGGTCGAAGTAGTGCACGCCGGCCTTTGCGCACAGGCCGGCCACCGCGATGGCGCGATGGAAGGGCAGCGCATTGACGACGGCGTAGCGGCCTTCGATGCACCGCGCGAGCATGTCGTCGTCCGAGATATGGCGGGTCTCGCAGCCGAGTTCGGCCACGGCGCGCAGGCGGACGGGGTCCTGGTCGGCAACCAGCACTGAGTAGTCGCCGCTGCGCTCCAGCATCAGGGCGATGGCAAAACCGATCTTGCCGGCGCCCAGGAGCAAAACGGGGCGGGGGGAGGCGTGGGACATGGCGCGGACTCCTGCGGGATGGAGGGAGGAAGTGGCCTCATCCTATGCTCGGGCGCTGTCGATGTGTAGAGGCTAAAGCGTCGTATTGGCCGTAAGTAACGTTGTTTTGACTTAATTTAATGTCGAATCGTCAAAAAAGAAGCCCCCCGGCTTGTGGCCGGAGGGCTGGGGGGGCGCTGGCCATGGCCGGGGAGGCCATGGAGGGGGATCAGCTGCCCAGGGGCGGGTAGTCCAGGTTGCCGAAGGTGACCAGGCCTTCCGACTTGGCTTGCGCCAGTTCGGTCTGGACCTGGGCGCGGCTCAGCGTCGTGGCGCGTTCGGCAGCGGCGACAGGCGGGTAGTCCAGATTGCCGAAAGTCACTTCACCGGCGTTCTTGGCCTGGGCCAGTTCGGCTTGAACTTGTTGCGAGGTCAGGCTGGACGTCTGGGCGATGGGGGCGGGATAGCCCTCTTCGCCGAACGTGTATTGGCCCGATACCTTGGCTTGTTGCAGTTCGGCCTGAACCTGGGCGCGCGTGGGGCCTTGGTCGGCTTCGGCGGCTTGGGCGCCGGCGGCTAGAACGGACATGGACAGCATCAAAGCGGTAGCAAGGGTTTTCATGGCAGACCTCCGATGTCTTGAGCTTGGGAGCCGAACCGCCGGCGTGATTGCCTGGGAGTTCGCTTGCTGTGTCCCGATGAGATGCATTCTGTGCCCAAATAGCCCTGGGATAAACCCTTATTCCCTGAAAACATCTTTCCAAAATATGGGCTAATCGGTTTCCGATTCACCAAATGGCACCATTGGTGGCGGTATTTCCATTTGATGACGCAATAGGTAGTGCCTGCCTTGGGGCAGGCAGCCAGAGAAGTCGGCGACGACGGACCGGTGCCGGGAAAGAGGCACGGAGGGAGCGGCACGGAGGATGGCCGAGGGAGACAGCTCGCGGAGAGGACGCGAGAGTTGGGGGAAGACTGGGAGGAGGAGGCAGGTCTGCGGCCCCCCGGGGGAACGTCCCGGGGCCGGAAGATCGAGACGGTCAGCGGTTCAATTCGGCCAGCGCGGCGTCGTATTCCGACTTGGCTTCGTCCAGCTTGCGCTGGGCCTTGTCGATCTTGTCCTGCTTGCCCTTGGCGCGGGCCTGCTTGAGCTCGCTTTCGCGCTCGGCCACCTTGGCCTGCTTGTCACGCACGTCGGCCTCGCGTTGCGATTGCAGGCGGCTGTCGCTGCAATTCGCCTTGGCTTCCGCCAGGGCCTTGCGCAAGCCGGCTTCGCGGCGGGTGTTGTTCTGCGCCTGGGCGGCGGCGATGTCGTTCTCGATGTGGCAGAACTTGGCGGCGCAGCCGCGCAGCGCCGAGCAGTCGCCGGCGGCCTGGGCCGGGGAGGCTCCGAGGGTGGCGGCCGCCACGGCCGCCAGGGCCAGGGATTTGAGCAAAGCAGGCATGCGAATCTCCGTAAGTGCAGTGCGATAGGCCTATCATCGCCCGCGCTGGCTCGCCAAGCAACGCGCCTCAGCGGATCAGCGTGCCGGCCAGCGCGGCGGCCACCAGCAAGGCGCCCAGCCAGAGGTTGGCGCGGAACAGCATGAAATTGCGGTCGGGACGCTGGATGTCGAACACTTTCAGCTGCCATGCCAGGTGGATAGCCACCGCGGCCATGCCGACCTGGTAGGCCCACGACAGGCCGATGGCGTAGCCGCCCCAGGCCCACAGCACGATGGTGCCCAGGTAGAAGCCGCCGATCCAGAGCTTGCCCTGGTCGCCGAAACGCATGGCGGTGGAATGCAGGCCCAGGCTGCGGTCGTCCCGCACGTCCACGTAGGCGTAGATGCTGTCATAGCCCACCTGCCACAGCACGGCGCCCGCCCACATCGCGATGGCGGCCAGCGGCACGTGATTCTGGGTGTCCGACCAGGCCATGAGCATGCCCCAGTTGAAGCAGATGCCCAGCACGACCTGCGGCCAGTACGTGACGCGCTTGCACAGCGGATAGATGAAGACGAAGGGCAGCACCGCCACCGCCAGCCAGCGGCTCATGTCGTTCAGGAAGAACAGCAGCGACCCGCAGACCAGCAATTGCCCGAGCAGGAACCAGACCGCGTTCTTCATCGTGAGCTGGCCGCTGGTCAGCGGGCGGAAGCGCGTGCGCTCGACGTGCTTGTCGAAGTTGCGGTCGCACATGTCGTTGACGGTGCAGCCGATGCCGCGCATGAGCAGGGCGCCCAGCGAAAACACGATCAGGCGCCGCAGGTCCGGCAGGCCGCCCGCGGCCTGCACCAGCGCGGCGATCGCGGGCAGCAGCGTCAGCCAGGTGCCGATCGGGCGGTCCAGGCGGCAAAGCCGGGCATACGGCCGCCACGATTTCGGCAGCCAGCGTTCGACCCAGTCGGTGAAGACGATATCGCTGAGGTCGACGGGAGATTGTTGGGGAGCGCTCACTGTCACGGCGAAACGGAGTGGGGAAAACCGACAGCATAAAACAATGGCGGCTCGGGCATTACGCCGAGCCGCTCCGTATGCCGCGGTGTCCGTGCTTCGCATGTGTCTGACACCCGTATGGGAGATGCTACGGCTTGCGTCAGTACTCCTCGGGTGTCAGACACTTGCTGCATTTCCTCCACATGCCGCCGTTGCGCCCCCAAGCGGGGCCGCACGGATCCGGCTCCGCCGGTCCGTAGTGGCGCCCCCCTGGGGGGGAAGCGCCGCAGGCGCTTCGGGGGGGGGGAGACCCCTACGCCTCGCGCAGCAGCTTGCCCAGGATGGCGATGCCGGTGCGGATCTTGTCTTCCGGCACGGTGGCGAAGCTCAGGCGCAGCGTATTGGACTTGCCGGCGCCGCAGTAGAAGGGCGCGCCGGGCACGAACGCCACGTTCTGGGCGATGGCCTTCTCCAGCAGCTTGGTGCTGTCGATGTGTTCCGGCAGCGTCAGCCAGATGAACATGCCGCCTTCGGGCTTGGTCCAGGTGACGGTGGACGGGAACTCGCGCGAGATGGCGTCCAGCATGCAGCTGCCCTGGGCGCGGTAGATTTCGCGCACGTTGGGCAGGTGCTCTTTCAGGAAGCCGCCCTTGACGATCTCGTACACGGCCATCTGGGTCAGCGTGGGCGTGTGCAGGTCGGTGGCTTGCTTGGCCTGCACCAGTTTGTTGATGAGCGGGCGCGCGGCGGCGATGTAGCCCAGGCGCAGGCCCGGCGCCAGCACCTTCGAGAAGGTGCCCAGGCGGACGACGTTGGCGCCGTGCTCGGCGGCCAGCGCGATCAGGCCCGGCTGCGGCTCGCCCGCGTAGCGCAGTTCACCGTAGGGATCGTCTTCGACGATGGTCAGGTTCAGTTCCGCGGCGCGCTTGACCAGCGCCACGCGGCGTTCCAGGTTGAGCGTGCGGCCGGTGGGGTTCTGGAAATTGGGCAGCGCGTACAGGAAGCGCGCGCCGTCGGCCAGTTCCGGGGTGATGGCTTCCGGAATCAGGCCGCCTTCATCCGTGGCGACCGGCGTGAACTTCGGCTGGTACAGGCTGAACGATTGCAGGGCGCCCAGGTAGCTGGGATCCTCGACCAGCACCTTGCTGTCCTTGTCGATCAGCACCTTGCCCAGCAGATCGAGCGCCTGCTGCGAGCCCGACACGATCAGGATCTGGTCGGCGGTGACGCTGGCGCCCGCGGCGTTCAGGTCGTCGGCGACCCATTGGCGCAGGGGCGCGTAGCCCTCGGTCGGGCCGTACTGCAGGGCGGCGCGGCCGTTGGTGGCCAATACCTTGTCGAATGCCTCTCGCACCACTTCTACCGGGAAGCCGCCGGGCGCCGGCAGGCCGCCGGCGAACGAAATGACTTCGGGACGCTCGGTTACCTTGAGGATCTCGCGGATGGCGGAGCTGGTGAGTTGCTGGGCGCGTTCCGAGAAGGAAAACGCTGGTTCGAGAGGCTTGTCCATGGAGTGCTTCTTGATCAAGAAGAGTGGGAAGAGACGGGCGTTTTTTTCCCTTCGGAAGGCCCGGATGTAAAAAACAGCGAAAAGTATTGTCCCACACGGCAGGGGCCCGGCCCCCATAATGGCCGGAACCCCTAAAATCACCTGCACCGATAATCGCCTGTACAGTTACATTTCCGCCATGTTCGAAGCCGCCCCGATCACCGCCGCCACCAAGGCCGCCCTGTATGCCGAGCTGGCCGTCCAGGCCCGCGCCCTGCTGGATGGCGAGCGCGACCGCATCGCCAATGCCGCCAACCTGAGCGCGCTGGCCTATCAAGCCTTGCCCGACCTGAACTGGGCGGGCTTCTATTTCTTCGACGGCACCGAACTGGTGTTGGGCCCCTTCCAGGGCAAGCCGGCCTGCGTGCGCATTCCGCTGAACCGCGGCGTGTGCGGCGCTGCCGCCAGCCAGCGCCAGACCCAGCTGGTGCCCGACGTGCATGCGTTCCCGGGCCACATCGCCTGCGACGCGGCCTCGCGTTCCGAGATCGTCGTGCCCCTGGTCCTGGCGGGCCAGCTGATCGGCGTCTGGGACGTGGACAGCCCGGTGCCGGACCGCTTCGACGAAGACGACCGCAAGGGCATGGAAGCGCTGTGCGCGGTGTTCCTGGCGAGCCTGGGCTGACTTCCTCCCGCGCCAGGGCGCGGCGCGCCATCGCCAGCGCCGTTGACACGGTGGCGGGCTCCCGGTAGATTTCCACTTCTGCGTTTCCCGCGCCAGTCGCCAACCGCAATACCCGATTCATGATTCATCAGGCCAACCCATCCGCTTTCCTGCTCCGCGCCCTCGGCGTGGTGCTGGCTTGCGCCGGCCTGAAATCCAAAAAACAGCCGCTCATCTGACCGGAGCATGCTGTTCCGTCAGATGGGCGACGGAACAGCGGCCTCCTGGCGGCGCTTTGCGCCGTCCGCGCATCCCCTCTGATATCCCGAGCACTTCTGTACGGTCCAACCACGGTCCTACACCGAAGGAGTGTTCACATGCAATCTCGTCATCAATCCCCGATCCAGGGCGTCTGGGTGCCTCTCGTCACGCCGTTTTCCGGCGGCGCCGTCGACGGGGGGGCCTTGCGCCGGCTGGTGCGCCACTATGCCGCCGCGGGCGTGGACGGACTGGTCGTGTGCGGCAGCACGGGCGAGGCCGCGGCCCTGGACGACGCCGAACAACTGGCCGTGCTGGACGCCGTGCTGACCGAGGCGGGCGCGCTGCCCGTCATGATGGGCCTGGCCGGCAATCACCAGGGGCACGTGCTGCAGCGCCTGGCGGCCTTCGGCACGCGCCCGCTGGCCGGCATCCTGGCTCCCGCGCCGTACTACGTGCGCCCCGGTCAGGAAGGCGCCGCCGCGTATTTCCGCTGTCTGGCCGATGCCTCGCGCTTTCCCCTGGTGCTTTACGACATTCCATACCGGACGGGCGCGACACTCGATGCCTCGACCCTGCTCGCGCTCGCGGCGCATCCGAACATCGCCGCGATCAAGGATTGCGGCGGTTCGCTGGAGAAGACGGTCGCGCTGATCGCCGACGGCAACATGAATGTGCTGGCGGGCGAGGACCTGCAGTCGCTGTCGCTGCTGTGCCTGGGCGGCGCCGGCATGATCGCGGCGGCGGCGCACATCCGGCCGGACCTGTTCGTGGCCATGCATCGCGCGGTGCGGGCGCAACAGCTGGACCAGGCCAGGGCGCTGTTCCATGCGCTGGTCCCGGTGATCCAGCTGGCGTTCGCCGAGCCCAATCCCGGCCCAGTGAAGGCCCAGCTGGACCGCCAGGGGCTGCTGAGCGCGGAACTGCGGCAACCCATGCCGCGCGCCAGCGCGGCGGTGGCCGCCCGGATGGAAGCGGCAGTGGCCGGACTCAATCGCCAGTATCCTCAGTAGGGAAGCGCCGCGCGTAGGCAACCCGCCAGCTTTGTGGCGTTCGGATTCATTTGGTAATAAATGACCTACCGGGAAGCTGACGGATTGCTTATGATGCGGCCATTCTTCGGGGTGAAACAAAACGTTCATGGCCCAAGCTTTTGAAGCCTTGTCCGCCTGGCAGGTGATGCTGGCGGGCTTGCTGTTCTTCGGTGGCATCTATCTGGTTTTCGGCGCGGCCACCTGGCTGTTGACGCACTACCTCCTGCCCGCCCTGGGCATCGGGCGCGCCCTGGATCCGCGCCCGATCGCGCCCGGCCAGTTGCGGCGCGAGTTCGCCCAGTCCGGCCTGTCCATCCTGCTGTTCGGCACGGGCATGATTTTCCCGTGGGGCCTGCTGCAGCTGGGATGGGCGCACCTGGATCCGGATGCCGGCTGGCGGCAGATCCTGGTCGAGATCCTGGTGCTGGTGGCCTGGAACGACGTGCACTTCTGGGTCAACCACCGGCTGCTGCACACCCGGCCGCTGCGCCGCTTCCACCTGCCGCATCACCGTTCGGTCGTGACCACGCCATTCTCCACCTACAGCTTCCATCCGGTCGAAGCGCTGATGCTGGGCAACGTGATCCTGCTGCCCATGGTGCTGCACGATTTCAGCTTCTGGTCGCTGGCCTCCGTGCCGCTCTTTAGCCTGTTCTTCAATTGCATCGGGCACGCCAACTACGACTTCTTTCCCCGCGTGTCCTATGCGCACTGGTTCGCCGCCAGCCGCCGCCATCATCTGCACCATGCCTGCTACAACGGCAACTACGGCTTCCAGTTCACCTTCATGGACCGCCTGTTCCGCACCCGGCTCAGGGCCGAGGCGGCGGCCCCCCAGCTGGATGCCTTCCGGCAGCGAGAATCGCTTGGCGGACGGGCCTGAGGCGCTGTCGCGGCTGCCGTCGCTGCGCAACCGGCGCGACTGGCAAAGCCTGGCCTACCTGGCCGCCCAGCCCGTGCTGGCGGCCTGGCAATGGGTGCACGGATTCTGGTGGCCCCTGTACGGCTTGATGCTGTTCCTGACCCTGGGCATCGGCGTCATCCATCACAACCACACGCACCTGCGGATGTGGCGCGGCCGCTGGGCCAACCGAGCCACCGATTTCTGGATCACCTTGCTGCAGGGGCATCCCACGTTCGTGTTCTATCCGGCCCACGTGGCCAATCATCACCGCTACCGGCACGGCGCGCTCGATGCGGCGCGCACTTACCGTTTCGGGGGCGACACCAACCATCTGTGGGGCTATCTCCTCCACCCGCTGCAGGCCGTCTGGGTGCTGTATCCGCTGTTCTTCGCCTGGCTGGGCCGGCTGCGCCGCCGCTGGCCGGGCGCGTGGCGCTACTGCATGGCGCAGTATGGCGCCTGGCTGGGGCTGTGGGGCGGCCTGTTGGCGCTGAATCCCGCGAAGGCCCTGGTATTCGTCATCATCCCGCAGCTGCACGGCCTGCATTGGCTGCTGGCCACGAACTATCTGCAACATGCGCACGCCGACGGCGGCCCGCGGTCCGTCGCGGGGCTGGACTACGCGCGCAATTTCGAGGGGCTGGTCAATCCGCTGCTCTTCAACATCGGCCTGCACACCGCGCACCACGAGCATTCACGCGCGCATTGGTCCGAGCTGACCCATCTGCACCGCGAACGCTACCGCGACCGCGTGCACCCGGCATTGAACGAGCGCGGGCTGACGCCCTATATGTTCCGCGTCTTCGCGCTGGGCACGTTCCTGCCGCGTTTCCGCAGCCGTTCGCGCATGGCGCCCGAGCACGTCCGCTAGCGCCGCAATCCATTCATCCACAAGAGACCCGCCATGCCTATTGCGTTTCATCGCGTCTATCTGGAGAGCGCCGGCTATTTCATGCCGGGCGAACCCGTGTCCAACGAGGCCATGGACAGCTACATCGCCCCGTTGAACCGCCTGTCCGGCCGGATCAAGAGCCGCATCCTGGCCGAGAACGGCATCAAGCAACGCTACTACGCGATCGACGCCGAGGGCGCCACCGTCTTCAGCAACGCGCAGCTGGCGGCCAACGCAATCCGAGATTGCCTGCGGCGCGGCGATAGCGATCTGGCGGACGTGTCGCTGCTGGCCAGCGGCTCATCCGGCGGGGATGCGCTGATGCCGGGATTCTCGAACATGATCCAGGGCGAGTTGGCCGCTCCGCCCATGGAAACGCTGTCCGTGCACGGCATCTGCGCGGCGGGCGTGTCGGCCATCCAGGTCGCCGCGCAGGGCGTGGAAATGGGCGGGCACGCCAGCGCGCTGGCGGTGGCCAGCGAACTCCCCTCGCGGCTGTTCAAGCGCTCGCGCTTCGCCGCGAGAGGGTACGACGCCGATTTCGACGCCCACTTCCTGCGCTGGATGCTGTCGGATGGCGCGGGGGCGGTGCTGCTCGGCAATACCGGGCGGCCGCTGCCCGGGGCATCGCAGGGCGTGCGCCTGCGCCTGAAGTGGGTGCACCAGCGCTCCTTCTCCGGCGACTACCCGGTGTGCATGCAGCTGGGGTTGTCGGCCGACCGCGCAAAAGGGCACCTGGACTACCCCTCGTGGAACGAGGCGGAGACCGATGGCGCGCTCTCCTTGCGCCAGGACATCCGCCTGCTGCCGCATCTGTTCGATATCGGCATCCATGAGTACGCCAAGCTGGTGCGCGACGGCTGGGTGGATCCGGACCAGGTGGATCACTTCCTGTGCCATTACTCGTCCGAGAAATTCATCCCCGTGGTCGAGGACCTCATGGAGAAGGCCGGCCTGGTGATTCCCCGCGACCGCTGGTTCAGCAACCTGGCGTGGCGAGGCAACACGGGCGCGGCTTCCATCCTGATCATGCTGGCGGAATTCCTGGAGACGCGCGAGGTGAAGCCGGGCGAGCAGATCTTCTGCTACATCCCCGAATCCGGACGCTTCATGGCCGCCTACATGCTGCTGGAAGCCGAGGCCGTGCACGATCGGCCGGCGGTGGCCGCAGCGCCCGCGCGAGCGGCCCCGGCGGCCCGCGAGGATGCGCACAGCGGCGATGCGGAAGCGATCGCTCCGCCGCACGATCCGGAAATGGCGCCGCAGGGCCTGGGCCAGTTGCTGACCGAGCTGGCGGCGATCTGGCACGACTACCGCTCGCGGGTCTGGCGCACGCCGGTGGTGCGGCGCCTGCGCGACCGGCGCTTCCAGACCGCCGATTACCTCAACTGGATGGAGAACTGGATTCCGCAGGTGCGCGAGGGCAGCAAGTGGATGCGCGAAGGCGCGGCCTCGCTGTCCGAGCAGTATGCGCCCCTGGCGGCGCTGATCGACACGCATGCCGGCGAAGAACAGAACGACTTCGAGATCCTGTTCAGCGACTATCGCAAGGCGGGCGGCGCGGTGGCCGACATCGATGCCCTGCGCCGCAATCCGGGCGGCGAGGCGCTCAACGCCTATCTGCACGGACTGGCGGCCACGCGCGATCCGATCGGGCTGCTAGGCGCCATCTACATCATCGAAGGCACCGGCCAGCGCATCGTGCCGGCGCTGCTGCCCCTGCTCAAGGCCAGCCTGTCGCTGCCGCCCGATGCCTGCCGCTTCCTCGAATACCACGGCCACAACGACGAACACCACCTGGCGCGCTGGCTGTCGGCGGTGGAGCTGGCGCTGGATTGCGACGAAGACGGCCTCGCCGAGCGGCGCATCGTCGATACCGCGCGCCGCACGGCCGCGCTGTACCTGATGCAGTTTCATCACGTGATGGAGGACGACCGGGCATGAACCAGGAACCGGAGTTCCTCTCCCGGGAGCATGATCCCGCCGATCCCAGCCCCTGGCTGGCCCTTTACCTGGACCGCAGTACGCCCTTGCCGGACAAGGTGAAGAAGGCTTGGCTGACCGATTCCAGCTGCGCCTCGCGCCAATACCTGCTGCCGTTTCTGCGGCCGCTGGCGCGCGCGTTCATCATCCTGATCCAGGTCGTCAAGACCTTCCTGCCGCGCCGCTGGTCGCATTCGCGGTTGCTGCACCGCATCCTGGCATGGGGGCTCAAGCGCTTCGTGTCGCCGGAGGCCAACTGGCTCATCCTGCGGCACTTCCACCTGGGCGCGCAGATCCTGTCCTTCATCGCGGCCAACTCGCCCGTGCCCGTCACGACCACGCCGCTGGAGCCGCGCAACATCGACGACCTGAAGGACGATCTTTTCGTCAAGCACGACCTGAACCTGTTCAACTTCGTCATCCGGCTGAACCAGGCGCTGCGCGATGCGGGCGTCGAAATGCACGCGCCCGAACGTGTCGATTTCTCGATGATCCGGGATCCCGATTTGTTGCTGGAAGACATGCCCCGGGGCAAGCTGAACTTCCTGGACCTGCAAAGCGCGATCGAGCTCTTCACGCCGCTCTACCAGCTGATGCTGACCGACAACGACTTCTGGCGCGCGGCGAATTCCCTGCAGCTCGACGAGACCATCGGCATCTACGCGGCCAAGCTGCTGGGGGCGCCGCAACACCTGATCCTGGTCAACAACAATCACCCGCTGGTGCCGATGTCGACCCTGCGCGCCGGCTATCGCCTGGTGCTGCATGGCCTGTCGACCGAGATGTTGCACAGCCTGTTGATGGAAATGAAGGCCGCGCAGCAAGGCGGGGAACCGCCGGCGCCGATCGCGTAGCAGCGCGCGTGTGAGCGATCGGGCGGCCTGGCGTCGTGTTTGACCGCCGTATCGGGGCGACGCTTATAGGAGCTGCCCGTACCGAAGAACAGCTAGTGCTATCCACAATTGCCTGTTGCGGCGCTTCTGCGCACCATCGCGGGCTTTGCTGCGGGGATCGGCCGCGGCGGCAGGCGGACGATCCGCGCGCAGTCCGGTGCCGGGCAGGAGCGCTGCGGTATATTGCAGCGCTCGTCCGGTTGCCGATGTCGATCAGCGGCTGTGCCCGAATCCCCTCCTGGAAGTTCTGTCCATGCCTTCGTCCATCGAGATCATCGCCACCCTTCTGTTCGCCGTGGCGGTTATTCATACCTTCTCGGTTCCCGCCTTCGCGCGGCTCGCGCATCGCGGCGGGCCGCACGCGGGTTTCTGGCACCTGTTCTCCGAGGTCGAGGCCGTCTTCGGCGTGTGGGCGTTCGTGCTGATCGTGGCGATGGCGGCCCTGGCGGGGCCGTCGCATGCCATCGAGTACATGGACACGCGCAACTTCACCGAGCCGCTGTTCGTCTTCGTCATCATGGTGGTGGCGGCCAGCCGGCCCATCCTGGAGCTGGTGGGGCTGCTGGTTCGGTTGGTGGCGCGCGCGCTGCCGCTGCGGCGCGAGCTGGCCACGTTCTTCGTCGTGATGTCGCTGGTGCCGCTGGGCGGTTCGTTCATCACCGAACCCGCCGCCATGACGCTGGCCGCCATCCTGCTGCGCGACGCCTATTTCCGCACTAGCGGGCGCGCGGGCTTCAAGTACCTGACGCTGGGCGTGCTGTTCGTCAACGTATCCATCGGCGGGGTGCTGACGTCCTACGCCGCGCCGCCGGTGCTGATGGTGGCGTCCACGTTCGGCTGGGATTCCGCCTTCATGCTGCAGCACTTCGGCTGGCGCGCCGCCGTGGCGGTCTGCCTGAATGCGGCCCTGTTGACGCTGGTTTGCCGCAAGGCGCTGCTGGAGCGCTCGGTGGGCACCGGCGACGGCGTGGACGCGCCGGAAGGCGCGGATTCGCGTCCTCCGGTGCCCGTGGTGGTCATGCTGGTGCATCTGGCCTTCCTGGTCGCGGTGGTGCTCAGCGCGCACCATCCGGCCATTTTCCTGGGCTTGCTGATGATGTTCATCGGCTTCTCGGAAGCCTACAAGCGCCACCAGAATCGCCTGATGATCAAGGAAGGGCTGATGGTGGGCTTTTTCCTGGCCGGGCTGGTCGTGCTGGGCGGCCTGCAGAAATGGTGGCTGCAGGATCTGCTGGGCGGGCTGGAGCCCTTCGTCCTGTTCTGGGGCGCCACCGCGCTCACGGCCATTACCGACAACGCGGCGCTCACCTATCTGGGGTCGCTCGTCGAAGGCACCAACGAAGCCTGGCGCTATATGCTGGTGGCCGGCGCCGTGACCGGCGGCGGCCTGACCGTCATCGCCAACGCGCCCAATCCGGCCGGCTTCGCCATCCTGAAGAACCATTTCCCGGACGGCAGCATTTCGTCCGGCCGGCTGTTCCTGTCGGCCCTGGCGCCGACGCTGGTGGCGGCCGTCATGTTCCTGCTTCCGGTATAGGGCGGCGCCCCTGGCGGGGCCCGCCGGGCGGGCCGCCGGGGGCGGACACCGAGGCTTCATGAAAAACCGCTAAAATTCAAGACTTTCCCCGTATTTTTTCCGGCCTCGCCCACCCGCCGCTTTGGCCCGGATCCGGTTTTCGACCCGATCCGACCCCGGATATTCCATCCGGTGCCAAGCGGCTTTTGATATGCCGGGCCCGCGCCTGGGAGCCCCTCGATGCCCATTTACGCGTACAAATGCAGCGCCTGCGGCCATGCCAAAGACGTCTTGCAGAAGATTTCCGATGCGCCGCTTTCGGTCTGCCCCGAATGCGGTCAGAGCACGTTCTCCAAGCAGGTGACCGCGGCTGGATTCCAGCTCAAGGGCTCCGGCTGGTATGTCACGGATTTCCGTGGCAATGGCAACGGCGGCAGCCAGGGCGCGACGGCGAGCACGCAGGCCAGCACCCCCGCGCCGGCGGAAAGCGCGGCACCGGCCGCCGCGGCCGCCCCGGCGGCGCCCGCCACCGGCAGCGCGGCTTCCTAGAGCGCTTCCGATGCGTATGCGCGTCATCAAGAAGTACTTCATCACCGGCCTGCTGATTTGGGTTCCCCTGGTCATCACGGTGTGGGTACTGGGACTGCTGGTCGCGACCCTGGAAGGGTTCGTGCCTGGCTTTCTGTCGTCCGAATCGCTGTTCGGCATCGACATTCCCGGTTTCCGCTTCGTCCTGGTGGTGGTGGTGGTGCTGTTGACGGGCATATTCGCGGCCAACCTGATCGGCCGTACCATGGTGGACCAGTGGGAAAGCCTGCTGGGACGCATTCCCCTGGTGCGGTCCATCTACAACTCGGTCAAGCAGGTCAGCGATACCGTGCTGGCGCCGAACGGGCAGGCGTTCCGCCGCGCGGTGCTGGTGCAGTATCCGCGCGCCGGCAGCTGGACCATCGCGTTCGTCACCGGCACGCCCAGCGGCGAGGTCGCCGACAACCTGCCCGGCGACCACATCAGCGTCTACGTGCCGACCACGCCGAATCCGACGTCCGGCTTCTTCCTGATGATGCCCCGCGCCGACGTGGTCGACCTGCAGATGAGCGTGGACGCCGCATTGAAGTACATCGTTTCCATGGGCGTGGTTGCCCCGGCCCCGGCTTTCGTGCCGGCGGATCGGCCGGCCGCGCCCGTCCCGACGCCTGGCGCGCAAGACGCGCCTCGCGCCGATTCGTAACCCTTACGCTACAACCAAGCACATAAACGGAGTCATCCCGCATGCGTACCTGCTACACCGGCCAGGTTTGCCGTGACCATCTCGGCCAGACTGTCACCCTGTACGGCTGGGTGAATCGCCGCCGCGACCACGGCGGGGTCATTTTCATCGACTTGCGCGACCGCGCGGGCCTGGCCCAGATCGTGTTCGATCCGGACAACGCCGCCTTCGCCACCGCGGAGCGCCTGCGCAACGAATTCTGCATCCGCGTCACCGGCCTGGTGCGCGAGCGTCCGGCGGGCACCGCCAACACCGAGCTGGCCTCGGGCGAAGTCGAAGTGCTCTGCAAGGAAGTCGAAATCCTGAACGCGTCGGTCACGCCGCCGTTCCAGCTGGACGACGACAACCTGTCGGAAACCACCCGCCTCACGCACCGCGTGCTGGACCTGCGCCGTCCGCAGATGCAGCGCAACCTGATGCTGCGCTACCGCGTGTCCATCGAAGTGCGCAAGTTCCTGGACCAGCTGGGCTTCATCGACATCGAAACCCCGATGCTGACCAAGAGCACGCCCGAAGGCGCGCGCGACTACCTCGTGCCCTCGCGCGTGAACGCCGGTCACTTCTTCGCGCTGCCGCAATCGCCGCAGCTGTTCAAGCAGATGCTGATGGTGTCGGGCTTCGACCGCTACTACCAGATCACGAAGTGCTTCCGCGACGAAGACCTGCGCGCCGACCGCCAGCCCGAATTCACGCAGATCGATTGCGAAACCTCGTTCCTGAGCGAAGTCGAGATCCGTGAGATCTTCGAAAACATGATCCGCCACGTGTTCAAGGTGGTGCAGGACGTGGAGCTGCCCTCGCCGTTCCCGATCATGCCCTGGACCGAAGCCATGCGCCGCTACGGCTCCGACAAGCCGGACCTGCGCGTGAACCTGGAATTCACCGACATGACCGACGTCATGCGCGACGTGGACTTCAAGGTGTTCGCCGCCGCCGCCACGGCGCCGGGCAGCCGCGTGGTCGCCCTGCGCGTGCCGGGCGGTGCCGAGATGTCGCGCAGCGAGATCGACGGCTACACCCAGTTCGTCGGCATCTACGGCGCCAAGGGCCTGGCCTACATCAAGGTCAACGACGTGGCCAAGGGCCGCGACGGCATGCAATCGCCCATCGTCAAGAACCTGCATGACGCTGCCCTGGCCGAACTGGTCAAGCGCACCGGCGCGCAAGACGGCGACATCATTTTCTTCGGCGCCGACCGCGAAAAGGTCGTCAACGACGCCATCGGCGCGCTGCGCGTGAAGATCGGTCACAGCGAATTCGGGAAGAAGACCGGCCTGTCGACCGCCGGCTGGAAGCCGCTGTGGGTGGTCGACTTCCCGATGTTCGAATACGACGAGGAAGACGGCCGCTACACCGCCGCCCACCACCCCTTCACCAGCCCCAAGGACGGCCACGAGGATTTCCTCGAATCCGATCCCAGCAAGGCCTTCGCCAAGGCCTACGACATGGTGCTCAACGGTTGGGAAATCGGCGGCGGTTCGGTTCGTATCCACCGCGAGGAAGTGCAGAGCAAGGTATTCCGCGCGCTGAAGATCGGTGCCGAGGAAGCCCGCGAGAAGTTCGGCTTCCTGCTGGACGCACTGCAGTACGGCGCCCCTCCGCATGGCGGCATCGCCTTCGGCCTGGACCGCATCGTGACGATGATGACCGGCGCCGAGTCGATCCGCGACGTGATCGCTTTCCCGAAGACCCAGCGCGCCCAGTGCCTGCTGACCCAGGCGCCGTCCGAGGTCGACGAGAAGCAATTGCGCGAACTGCACATCCGGTTGCGTAACGTAGAGGCGAAGTAATCCCCCCCCGAAGCGCCGGAGGCGCTTCCCCCCCAGGGGGGCGCCGCTACGGACCGGCGGAGCCGGATCCGTGCGGCCTCGCTTGGGGGCGGTGGTTGCTTGCGGTGCGTGTCGCTCTAGTGGGCAGTGGGGCGCGCAGTTGCCAGGCCGGGGCACCGCTGGGGCTTGGTCTGGCTGCTGTGCATATTGCTCTAATGGGCATTGGAACGCCTGGCTGTTTGGGGGCAGGGTACGTGCCGCGGAGGTGGGAACGGTCTTCTGAATTGGAGTAATCTGGCAATCGCCGTCGGGTTTGGCGGTGTCTGGCCGGGCTTCTTTTTGGCTCGGTTGGCGGTTCCCCAGTTTTGAAAGGCGCCATTTCCTCTATGTCGCTCATCCGCGTCGTCAGCTACAACATCCACAAGGGCCGCTCGGCATTGGGCCGGCGCGACTCGCTGAATGAATTGCGCCTGGGCCTTTACGGCCTGCGCCCCGACCTGGTCTTCCTGCAGGAGGTGCAAGGCCGCAACGAGCAGAAATCGCTGCTCGACGCCCAGCACGAATCCCTAGCCGCCGCGTTGCGGCTGGACGTCGCCTATGGCCGCAACGCCGTCCGTCACGAGACGGACCACGGCAACGCGCTGTTATCGCGCTTTCCCATTCTCGACCACGAGAACCAGGATATTTCCGATCACCGGCTTGAGCAGCGCGGGCTGCTGCATGCCCGGATCGAGCTCGACGGGCGCGCGGTGCATTGCTTCGTCGTGCATCTGGGATTGTTCGCCACCAGCCGCAGCCGCCAGATCCTGGCGCTGACCGAGCGCATCCGGCGCATGGTGCCGGACGGCGAGCCCATTTTGATCGCGGGCGATTTCAATGACTGGGGCGACCGCCTGGCGCCTCTGTTCGTGCAGCAGCTGGGCTTGTACGAGGTGTTCTCGCATGCCCCGCGCAGCCATGGCGGCGAACTGCCGCGCCTGCGCGACTCCGTGAAGCGGCTGAGCAACGCGCTGCGCGGACTGCCCAACAGCGGCGTGTCCATCATGGAGCGCACCAACCAGCTCGGCATGGACGGCAACTCGCGCCTGTTGCTGCCGCCGCCGCGCACGTTCCCCGCGGTGTTCCCGTGGTTCCGCCTGGACCGCATCTACCAGCGCGGCTTTGCCGTGCGCAGTGCCCGCGTGCTGCGCGGCCGCGAATGGGCCAGGCTTTCCGATCATTCTCCCTTGCTGGCCGAGCTGGAACTGCCGTGAGGGCCGAGCAGTCCAAGCTGGACTGGACGATGGGCAACGACGTCCAGTTGCTCCAGAACGGCTCCGACTTCTTTCCCGCGCTGCTCGCGGCCATCGACGCCGCCCGGTTCAGCGTGCACCTGGAAACCTATATCTTCACTCCGGATCGTACCGGCTCCCTGGTATTGGATAGCCTGGAGGCGGCGGCGCGACGCGGGGTCAAGGTGCGCGTCGTGCTGGATGGCTTTGGCAGCGCCGGGTTCGTCGAGCCCTTGCGCACGCGGCTGACCAACGCCGGCGCGCAGTGCCGCATATTTCGTCCTGAGCCGCGCTGGTTCGCGCGCTATATCCCGTCGCGCAGCAGGCTGAGGCGCCTGCATCGCAAGGTCACGGTGGTGGACGGGCGCATCGCCTTCATCGGCGGCATCAACATCATCGACGACTACGATGACCGCGATCCCACGGACGGCATTACCGGGCCGCGCTTCGATTTCGCGGTGCAGGTGCAGGGACCGCTGGTCACCGAAGCCGCCTATGCCCAGGAACTGCTGTGGGTGCGGCTGAACTGGGCGCGTCTGCGCCGCCATCCGCGCGATTGGAACCGCATGCGCCTGCTGAAGCCGCGGCACGCGTCCGTAGCGCCTTGCGGCGAGTTGCGCGCAGCGCTGGTGCTGCGCGACAACCTGCGTTTCCGCCAGACCTTCGAGCGCGCCTATCTCTACGGCATCGCGCATGCTCGCCGCGACATCCTGATCGCCAACGCGTATTTCTTCCCCGGCCGGCAATTTCGCCGCGCGCTCGCCAAGGCCGCCGCGCGCGGCGTGCGCGTGCGCCTGCTGTTGCAGGGCAAGGTGGAGTACCGCATGCAGTACCATGCCACGCGCTCGCTGTACGACCAGCTGTTGCGCGACGGCATCGAAATCTACGAGTACATGCCGAGCTACCTGCATGCGAAGGTGGCCGTGATCGACAACGTGGCGACCGTGGGCTCGTCCAACCTCGATCCCTTCAGCCTGCTGCTGGCGCGCGAGGCCAACGTGGTCGTGGACAATCAGCCGTTTTCCTGGGACCTGCAGGAACGGCTGGAGGCGGCCATCCGGGAGGGAGGGCGCTTCATACGGCCCCTGGAATACCAGCGGCGGGGATGGCTGCGGCGCTGGGTCGATGCGGCTTCCTACACGCTGCTGCGCATCGGGGTCGCGTTGACGGGGACCTCGGACAAGTACTGAGGGTTGGCGCTCAGGCGCGCCGCTTCAGCAAACCCAGCGCCAGCGCGGTGCCGACCAGGATGATGGCGGCGCCCGCCGCGATCGACGGCGTGATGCTCTCGTCCAGGAACCATGAACCCCACAGCACGCCGAATATCGGCACGAGGAAGGTGACGCTGACGGCGCCGGTGGGGCCGACATTTGCGATCAGGCGGAAGAAGATGATGTAAGCCGCGCCGGTGCACGCCACGGCCAGCAGGATGGTGGCGATCCACGCTTGCGCGGAGGCGGGGGCTTCGGGCCAGTGGCTGACCGCCAGGGGCAGCAGCACCAGGGTCGCGCCTATCATGCTGCCGGTGGCGTTGGCCAGGGCGTCCACGCCGCTCAGGAAGCGCTTGGTCCAGTTGGCGGCAATACCGTAGAACACCGGCGCGGACACTGCCGCCAGGACCGCCGGTCCGGTGCCGCCATCGCTGAAGTTCAGCTTGTCCCATACCAGCACGACGATGCCGATGACGCCTATCATCAGCCCCAACGAACGCGTCCAGGCGAGCCTGTCCTTGAGCCACAGCCAGCCGATGACCGCTCCCCAGACGGGCGTCACGGCATTGGCCACCGACAGGAAGCCGGCGCCCAGGGATTGGGCGGCATAGGCAAACAACAGGAATGGTACGGCGGCGTTCAGCACGCCCACCATCAGCAAGGCTTTCCAGTGCCGGGCGATGATGGGCAGCTTGTTGCGCCACAACGCGAACGGCAGCAGGACCAGCGCGGCCAGCCCTACGCGCAGCTCGATCAGCGCAATCGGCCCGAATTCCGGGACCGCCAGGCGCATGAAAAGGAAGGAGCCGCCCCAGACGGCGGCCAGGAGCAGCAGATCCAGCAGATTGCGTTGACGCATGTTCAGTCCCGGGCGTGCCTCATTTCCGGCTGGTGACGAGGTTCTTCATCTTGACCCGGTGCGCCAGCAGGGCACAGGTCAGGGAAAGGACGATACACAGGATCAATCCGGCGCGCACTCCGTTTAGTACCGTGCTATGCGAAATAATGATGCCGACCACCGCGGTGCCCAGCGCGCTGCCGATGGCGCGCGTGGTCTGCACCAGCGCCGAGGCCACGCCCACGTCGCGCCGTTCGCTCAGCATCTGCATGAAAAGGGTCAGGTTGGGCAGCAGGAAGCCCAGCGCGCAGCCGTTGACGAAGAACGCCGCCAGGATCCACCAGGCCGAGGTGCCCGGCGAGATCAGCAGCACCATCAGCGATCCGGCGGCCAGCAGGCCGCCGCCGAACACCATCAGGCGCTGCGGCTCGGACTGTTTGGGGAACAGGCGGCCGTTGATGATGCTACCCACCGAAATCGCGGCGACCAGCGGCGTCAGCAGCAGCCCCGCCTCGCTGGGCGTGTAGTTCAACACCTGCTGCAGCAGCAGGGGGCTGTAGAAGATCAGCACGAACATGACCGCGCCCACCATCATCGCCGCCGCGTTCAGCAGGCGCGATTCGCGGGCGGCCAGGACGCGCAGTGGAAAGATGGGAGAACACACCCGGCGCTCGATGGGAATCAGGGCGGCCATGGCGCCCACGCCCATCACGGCCAGCAGCGCGCCCAGCAGCGGCTGGGCGTGGGCGCCGCCGGCGAAAGCCAATTCCAGCGCGGCCAACGGCGCGCCGACGGCGATGACGAGCAGGATCGCGCCCAGCCA
This sequence comes from Achromobacter denitrificans NBRC 15125, assembly GCF_001571365.1. Taxonomy (GTDB): domain Bacteria; phylum Pseudomonadota; class Gammaproteobacteria; order Burkholderiales; family Burkholderiaceae_B; genus Achromobacter; species Achromobacter denitrificans. The sequence goes on from NZ_BCTQ01000006.1 coordinate 144,185, forward strand.
GTCGATCTTGCGGCTGCCGTCGTGCACGGGCCGGATGCGGGGAAAGTAGCGCGCCAGCAGGAAGAAGGCGCCCGCGGCCGCGATCGGCGCGATGAAGAAGGCCGCGCGCCAGCCGAGCGCCTGTGTGGCGGCGCCGCCCAGGACCGGGCCGATGCCGCTGGCCATGGCGAAGGCGGCCGACACCAGCGCCATCCAGCGCACCCGCTGCTTCGCGTCGGGGAACAGGTCGGCCGGCGCGGCGAAGGCCGTCGCGATCATCATGCCGCCGCCGATGCCCTGCAGCGATCGGAAGACGATCAACTGGGTCATCGTCTGCGACAGGCCGCAGGCGATGGAGCCCAGCGCGATGATCAGCACCGACAGCAGCATCAGGGGCTTGCGGCCGAACATGTCTCCCAGCCGTCCGAAGACCAGGATGGAGGCGGCCGTGGCGAGGAGGTAGCCCGTGCCGACCCAGGCGTACAGCGCCATGCCGTCGAGGGCCTCGGCCACCCGCGGCAGGGTGGTGCTGATGATGGTGGAGTCCAGCGCGGCCAGGACGACGGTGGCGGACACCCCCGCCATCCCCATCAGGAGGTCGCGTCGCGAATGGGCGGGGGGAGAAGGGGGTGGGGGTGCGTCGGGCGGCATCGTCATGCCGCAAAGCATATCACCGGCGCATCAGGGTTTTCACTTGTAGAACGTGTGGTAGCCCCAGAATACCGCGATGACCAGCACCACCATGATCCAGGACCAGCGCGAATTGGACAGCCCGCGCGGTTCGGGCTCGGGTGGCGGGGGCGGCGGCGCGAGGCGGGGCTGGCCCGCCATATGGTCGATGAAGGACGCGAAGAATTTCTGGATGATCTTGTCGCCCGTCTTCAGCAGCAGGCTTTCGCCGCATTCGGCCAGCTTGCCGCCCGCCATGCAGGCGACGGTATAGGCCACGCGCGTGCCGTCGTCTTTCGCGCTGAGGTTGATCTGCGCGGTGCCGATGACGAGGCCCGCAGCGCGCCCCTTACCCTCGAAGACCAGAGTGCAGCTATTGTGGGGGTCCACGTCGGACATCAGGATCTCGCCGTCGTAGTCGGTGTCCAGGCCTGCGATCTTGGCTCGCAGCGTGACGGTGTACTCGGCCGGGGTGCGCTGGATGACTTCTACACAATTAGGGATGCACCGCTGCAGGACGTCCGGGTCGGTCAGGGCACCCCAGGTCTGGTGCTGAGTTGAAGGAATCCACTGAGCATCTACAATGCGCATGGCAGTCTCCTCATGTCGCGTCGCTGACAGTTCATTGTGGACTCAAAGCAACGAAACGCCAAGAGACTGAGGACGGCCGGTCCTATTTCCGCTACTTCTAGAAGTCAAGTCGCTGACCGAGCAGCGCTACATGGCTCCGAATAAAACCAAATCAAGTGCCACCGCTGCAGTTTCGCGCAACGCACTGACTGTGCTTTCCGCGGCGGAAACGCTCTTGGTGCTGGCTTGGACGCTCAAATACAGCGCTTACGGCGTCGATTTTCCCGATGAAAGGTTCTCTGACCTGGGCGTCGAATCCTTTCATTTGCGATTTCTCGACGACGCAATTCGGCTTTATTTACCATCCCCTGTATGTGTTGCTTGGCGGCGACATCGCCACTCTCCGGCAAGCAACATACTGATTACGCTTGTTCTTGCCAGGAGCCTGGCATATATCTTGTTCAAATCGTTTTCGCCGCGGCCAGGGGAAATCGCGTTGCCCTCCCTGTAGCCGCGTCTGGCTGCCAGCGCCTTCGCTATTTTCGACGTCTCGCTGGTAATACCAAGCCACAACACTCTTGCGTTGCAAGCGCTGCTGCTCACCGGCATTGGCTTGATTTTGGCCGATAAGAAGATAAGCCGGATGAGCGTATCGGGCTGGCTGATCATGGCAACCGGTTCAGTACAACGAGACCCGTAGGTTGCTGGATGTGAGGGCTTGAGGCGCCGTGGCGCTGATTTTGCTACTTCATCGCGGAACTCTGTAGATTACAAACCCCGTGTTTTCGAAGACCTTCTCAAACGGATAGTCTTGCTTGAGTTTCTTGCGCATTAAGACCACATAGTCGATGCCGTAGCGCTTGCCGAGATCCACGAACCACGATGGCGGAGCTTCGTAGAATCGCTTTTCGATAGCCGTATTAAGCTGATAGAAGCCGTCCATCGGCGGAGTATGGCCAAGATATGGAGCTAGCGGTTCACCGAACTCCGCGAAGCGTCTCATGCCTTCGTCGTACACCTTTTTGCTGGAGTCGTAGAGCCAGCCGGTGTGTAACCATTCCCGCAAGTTGCCGAAGGAACTACGCTCGGAATAGTCGCGCCAGCCATAGTAGATGGTAGGGTCGACCATGAACAGTGAGTCGGTTGCGGTATGAGCCTGCGCCCAACGCTGGGCTGCCATGAACTCCCGGCCCTGCTCGACGTAGGCGCGGTCGGGACGTTGGGCCAATTGCCAATGCACAGCACCGTATCCCGCGGCGCAAGCCACGATCACGCCGATGAGGGCAGGCTCGATATGGTCCATGGGAAGGGTGCGTCGCAGCAACCAGCAGGCCGTGGCGAGGATGGCGCCTGCCGCAGCAATTTGCCACATCGACTGGGTTCCCGCCATTGGCATCTGCTGAGCCGCATACGGCAAGGCGAATGACTGATAGTGGTAGGCGGCGATTGCCGCGCCAATGCACAAGAGCAGCATCGCCGCTTGCCAGGCCCGGGACTGTCCGGGCGCGGACTGATGCAGGCGAGGAAGCACCAGCAGAGCCACGAGCAGCATGGCAAAGCCAGGCCGGGCAAAGAACGGCGCCAACAGCAGCGTGGCGGCAAGTGCACGCGTGGCGATCGAGCCCTTGAGAAGATCCTGGTATAGCCCCGCCACCGCGATGATGAGGCAGATCGTGATAAAGACGGCGCTCGCGCGAGGCAATTGAAGCTTGACCAGCAGCGGCGATATTACGTGCTGCGAGGAAATTAACAACCCCGCGACCGCAGTGATGGCGAGCAAGAGGAATCCGCACAGGATCGCATTGCAGCGCCGCGGCGTACTGCTAGCGCGAGGCAGATAGAACACGGCGAGCACGGCAAGCGAGAGTAACGGTGGAACGCGTTCATCGTAATAGCGCCCTAACAGCCCGTTATCTATGCCGTAGAAGTGGAAGCTGAACGTCTGGGCTAGTTCGATCCAGATTTTCGGATCGATGGCGCCGCCAGCAATTTCCGCCCCACGATAGGCTACGCTCCACCAAAGCACCGCAATCACAAGGAACGCAGTTATCCCCGCCACGATTCTGCGGATCGGGATGTTCCTTTCCACGAGCCAGTAGCCAAGGATGAAGATCCCGCCAAAGGCTGTCATCAGCGGGTGTACCGTGAAGCCTGCCGCGAGCAGCAGAGAGGCGCTTATTACACGGCCACGAAGATACTGCGCGATCGCCAGGAGTCGGAGACCGTCCGCAATGTTGTAGAACAGGCCGAGGAAGAATGTACTGGCGAAGAAGGACAAGTCCATCTCGCGAGCGAAACTGCTCACAACGATAACCGCGGTAAGCGGAGCGGTCATCCATGCCGCCCCAGGCGCCAATGTACGGCTCAGCCAGATAACGGAGCCGGAGAGGAACAGGTATTCGATCAGGATGAACCAAGGTACCAGTGTGTCGGGCGCGATGCCTACGTGATTGGCCAGCGGATAGACAAACATGGCCAACGACTTGCTGTATGCCTGTATTCCGTTGGGAAAATCGGAAGCAAACCACGTTGGGTGTTCCCGGTGTGTAACCCAATCGAGCGGCGACCATCCGGAGATTGCTGCTAGCGGGCCTAAATCAGGACGGCGAAGCAGCCAGGCAAAGATACAGACGCCGAGTACCAATACGCTGCCGATTACAAGCTCTGCACGTGTGGGTCGATATGAACAATTCACTGGTGTCCTTTCGGAAAACCACTTATGTCGGTGGTGAGTTCACGAAGCAGGAGGCGCAGTCCTGCGTCATAAGCCCGTGCCTCGTTGGCTGCATAGGACAGGCCTGCATCCATTACGTATGGTTCGGTGGCAAGGACTTCGCCGCTATCGATAGATTCCGTGACGCGATGCAGCGTGGCGCATTGCGCCAAGTCTCCCGCAGCGAGTGCGCGGGCTATCGAGCCCAGCCCACCATAGTCGGGCAACGCCGCGCAGTGGGTATTGAGAATTTCCGCGCCGGTGTCGAGTACCGCGCGGCCTACGATCAGGCCGGCACGGAAAAGATATACACGTTGAATATCATGCTTGCGGATAAGCGAAACGAGTTCCGCATTATTGTGAATCGCCCCAATCTCCGGAGCCGGGTAGTTGGGCCGATTCCATTCGGCCAATTGCATCTTGAGCACGAGGGAAGGGCTCAGTGAACCACGGCGAAGCAGTTTCAGGACGCGGCACCAACTGGAGGACTGATCGAAGCAGCGTAGCAGCGCAGGCTGCTCACCGAGCTCCGACACGAGCCTGCGTCCCAGCCGATCATTGCTGACAAGCAAGAGCGTACGAACTGGGCTTTGAGTGAAAGGTGCGGAGGGTTTCAAGGCTATCGCTTTTCGTAGACGAACTTGATGACCAGGTTCAGATCAATACTCGCCACGCCCAACGGCCAGAAACGCACGCTGCGCCGCGTCAAATGACGGTCGAGAGTGTTCAGGATTTCGTCCGCGAAATTCGGGTGCTCCCAGCAAATGATCTTGTCGGGGTTGATGTTCGTGTTGCGCTTGAGCCATCGGCGGCTTGTCAGGTAGCGGCCCAGTCCCCAAGCCAGTCCTCCCTCGGCAGGAATGGCGCCGATCAATACACCACCCGGACGCAGCACGCGCATCATTTCTTCGAGATAGCGCTCGAGCGGGTACAGATGTTCAAGCGAGTAGAACGATACGACGGCGTCGAACTGGGCATCGGTAAACGGCAGCTTGCCGTCGGCACGCCGCTCCAGCAAAACGGATTGGTGCGGAATGTCGAGCTTGGCCAGGCGCGCAGCGGAGCGGTCAAGCATCGGTTGCTGGATGTCGCCGATGTAGAAACAGTCTGGGCGGCCGCGCCACCACGGCAGATGATGAATATCGCCTGGTCCGATTTCAAGGACCGTCTTGCCGGTCATGTCTAGTTGCTGCATGACACGATATCCCGCGCCATTGACTACGGCACCCGCGGACTGCTGCTGGTTGGAGTCATAAAAGCGCAGGTAGACGTCGAGCCACTCCTGCCAGCACGGATCGTCGGTCTGCGGCACAAGGCCGAAGCGGCGCCGGTCGCCGAAGAGCGGCGCCGAGAGGAATTCGGGCAGGCGGTATCCGAATGCGCGATAGGTCATGAGGTTGTCAGCGGGAATTTGGTGGTGTTTGGGGGTCAGCGTCGCGTTGCCGAACGCAGTTCGGCGATCAGCGAGGATATGCCAAGCCGTTCAGCCAGCATGATCAGTAGCGCCAGCAGCAGCGGGAGTACCAACTGCGCAACATGCATGCCAATCGCGATCGGAAGGGCTTCAGAGACCGAATAGCCTAGTGTCTTGAGTCCGACAATGGCGGCGGCCTCATAGGTGCCTATACTGCCGGGCAGGGCCGGGATGGCCGCGGCGAGTGTCGTGAACATAAAAATGAACAGGGCTCTGCCCAATGACATTGGCATGTCGACCGACAGGCTCAGGACCATGTAGATGTTCAAGTACGACAGGCCCCAGGCGACGACGCCATAGAATAACGACCGTGCGAAAGCCGCCGTTCCTACTGTGTCCGCGAACTGCAGGTACACGCGCTCCATGAAACCGCCCAGAGCCTTCCAGGGCAATCTGCGCAGTATGCCTAGAACCAGAGACTTGCCGCGTAGGGCAACCAGGATGACGATGACAGGTGCGAGGCTGAACGCGACTACCACCCTTGTATCGAGTGCGCTGAAGTACAGCGCGAGGCCAACGTATCCCAGTACGGCGATGATCAGCATATCGACCGTCCGCTCCAACAGTACGGCGGCCATGCCCACGCTCAGCGGCACGCCACAGTTGTCCCGCAGATAAGTGCCCTTGATCAGCTCTGACAGACGTCCCGGTATCAACAGGTTCAGCCCTTGTGAAAGAGCCATGGCCTTGGTCGCCCGTATCAGCGGCACGCGGGGGGGCGGGATCAATGCCGCATGGCGCGCGCCCAGTACGATTAGTGTGACGAACACGATTGGCTGCACCGCCAGCACGGCTATCAGCAGCCGCCTGTCAAAGCCCTGCATGAGCTCGTCGAAATTGCCATGGCGGTATGCCAGGTAGCCGAGACATGCCAGCACGGCGAACTTGATGAATGTGGAAAGCCTGACTTGCCGCAGTCGGTCGTGAATCCTGTTTGCCAGCGACATCGTCATGAATTCCTCCGGCCGTTGCCGGCACGCGCGGCGGTCAGTTCGGTAAACGTACTTACCACGTGTTCCAGTTCGCCGTCGCTGGCGCAATGTACCGGCAGGTTGAAAGCGGTACGCGCATAGCGATCCGCGTGGCCGCGATCGACGTAGCGGCTGCTTCGATAGGTGGTCATGCGCGGGATATTGTATTCGATCAGTTGCCCGAACTGGACCCCCAGGGGTAGCCCCCTCGCCATGAGGTCTTCGCGGTCTTGCACCTGCAGTACATAGTGTGAGTAGGTGGCGCCTTCCACACGCGGCGGCAACACGATACCCTGTCGTTCAGGCAGGTGGTCGAAGTAGTATGCGGCATTGTGGCGACGGCGCGCCAGAATGTCGGAAAAGCGGCGCAATTGCGCCACGCCGACACGGGCTTCCACCGAGGTCATGGCCTCGAGGTAGTCGCTGGGCATATCGATAATCGACTCGTCGTAGTAGCGGACAAAACGGTCCAGCACACCCGAGCGCTCCAGCCGGTTGACCAATCCGTAAATTGGACCCGAAAGCGCCGGATATAGCGCCAGCAGGTACAGCGTACGCCGGATGGCCTTGGCGGTGGAAGCTGGCGCTAGCCGTTGTTGCCTCAATGCGCGCAACCGGGCGGCCAGGGCGTCGTCGTCCGTCGTGACCATGCCGCCGAAGATCGACGTCATCAGCTTGCTGGCATTGAGCCCGAAGATCGCGGCGTCGCCGTAGCGTTGCACCGGCCGACCCGCCGATTCTGCCGAGAAACTGTGGGCGCAATCCTGGATCACGCGCATGTGCGGATACCGCTCGCGCAGTTCCGCCAGCCGGTCGAGATCTACCGGATAGCCGAAGATGGATGTGGCGATGATCGCGCCGGCGACGGGCGAAATCGCCTCGGGCACGAGATCCAGATCCATATTGAAGTCATTCGCGCCGCTGTCCAAGAAGACAGGGGTGGCGCCCGCAGTGACGACGGCGTGCGGGACGACTACGCATGTGTATGCCGGGCAGATGATTTCGCGGCCTGATAGACCCATTGCTTCGAGCAACAGCACAAGGCCGGTCCGGCCATAGGGAAAGGCGATTGCATGACGCTGCCCCATCTCTGCGGCAAAAGCGGCTTCGAATTGCGCGACATCGTCCGGGCCGCGCGGCCGCAGCGCCGCCATCCATTCCGATGCGCCAAGTTGAGGTCGCAGGCGCGGGATCATTCTTGTTCGTCCGAAAGTTGCCAATAGCCCTGGCTCGCCATGTGGATGGCCGAGAATTCCGGCTGGTCGACGCGCTCGAGCCCCCGACGATCTCCCTCCAGCGCATCGCTGATGGTCATATCCGGCCCCAATACGATCGTTCGCCGGTTCGACGCACCTGAGGGGCGTGCGCCGGTAATCAGCATCTTCACTAGCATCTGCTTGATCAGGTTGCCCAGCACGAGGCTGCGCATGAGGGTCAGTGTCAGCACGCGCAGTACCGCGAACTGGAGCGGCCCCGGCAATTGCCGGTTGACGCGCACCATGGGTGCCGTAACGGTGACGCGGTCGCCATCGACCGAGCAATCGGGCGCCAACTGATAAGACTGTGACGAGTACCATTTGCCATTGCGCGCACGTGCGAGCACTCCCGCATCAATGCGCGCGCGGCGTCCATTCACGAAGTGATAGCACGCCCCGCCCTTGTGCAGAGATACGATCGTGTAGTGCGACGGGCCGGCGTCTACCAGCAGGCCGGCCTGCTCGAAGCGGATGCGTTGCTTTACGCCGGTACGTGCCGGCAGTACCGGGGGGAGCGCCGAGACCCCGCGCGCCGCCATCTCGGCCGCCGCCCAGCAATAGGCGTTGAACATAGGTATCAGGTTGGGCTCGTCCATCGTGGAGAGCGTGACCGTCTGGCGTTGTGCGATCGATTCGCGCATCGCGTGGGCCAGCGCCGCCGCCTCGGGCACGTCGGCGGCCAGCGCTTCGACTCCGGCGGGATAGAAGAAGCGCGTATTGCGGCTGCCATAGTAGCCGCCGAAACTGCCGTCCGGATGCGCGAAGTGCCAAAGGAAGCGAATACTTGCGGCGAGTGTGTCGTGCAGGCTCCAGTCCGGCCGCATGCGTGCCACGTCGGCCAGATAGTAGGTGCACAGCGACTGGTAGCCTGGATCGGCGCCCTGGTATTCGCGGAACCAGCCTTCGGCCGAGGCGGCCTGCAGAATACGGTCCAACAGATGCCGCGCGCGCGTGTCGTCAGTCTGGCCGGTGACGACGTTCCATTTGAGCAGCGCGGCAACTCCAGTCGCAAGGTGATTGGAGATCAGTCCGTGCGTCTCGTCCGCATATCCAAGAAATCTGCGCATCGGCCTGATAATGCCGATATATCTTTCACGGTCGGCCGGAGTCAGCCGGTCGCCCAGGAGGTCGATCGCGGACAGCAAGTCGTAGGCGACCAATGCCGTGACGCAGAACGATGACTCGTAGGGGAAGGCTTCCTCGAGACTGCCATTGGGGCGCGTCAGCGCCTGCGCTCCCGCGAACATTGCGTCGATGCGGCGCAGCACGGCCTGCTCTGTGATCCAGCCCGGCAGCAGCCCCGCGGCCAGCAGCCGGGCCAGCCCATGGGCTGCACCCTGGAATGTGCCGTTGCCGAAATCGATCAGTTTCCAGGCCCAGTAGAAACGGTCGCCAACGCCCCACGTCGCGCTGGTAGGGTCTCGATCGTACAACGCCAGCAGGCGTGGCAGCACGATCTCGATTTCGGTCAGGTATGCGTTGTCTCGCTTCATTGTTTGATTCGCATGCGCGCGCGTCACCGCGTGATGGCGGCCAGGAGCGTGCGAAAGCCTTCGGTCCAACCGTAGTCGCGCGATAGGGTGTGAGGGTGCCAAAGCACGGTGCATTGGCCGCTCACCTGGCGCACTTCGTTTATCCAGTGGTATATCGCACGCTCACGGGTGCTGTCATCGAGCACGGCGTAGTCGTACAGGTGGGAATCCATCAGGACGAGCGGCAATGCCGCGTATTCCGCCTCGTCACCTAGTGGTGCGAACTTCAGTGCCGCGCCGTTGCGAAACCCGGGGCGGTCGTTGAAACCCAACGTCGTATCGAGCGTGAAGCCCGCAGCGTGCTGGGCCGTCCAGGTGTGCTGCCAACTGAAACGAAGCCAGTGCTGGCGGCAGCTCCGCACCGGCGTACCGCAGGCAGTCTCCAATCGTTCACGTTCGGCACGCATGCGGGAGGCTTCCTGCCAGGCATCGAATGACTGATGCAAGCCAAGTTGCCAACCCTCGGCGGCAAGCGATTGGAAATAACACGCCAATGCGGGGTTGCTCACGTCGTACGATGGGTCAAGAAGCCATTGCCGCGGCAGCGTCGGCATGCGCTTGCCGGCGAACAGGTTCAATTGGCTGCGGACGCCGGCTTCGCGCTCCAGGGCAATGGTGGTTTCAACCTGCCAGTCATGCCCTGGCACTAGCAGCATACGGGCGGCCTTCATGATCCGGTCAACCGCGATGGACAGTTGGCCGCGCAGTACGCAGCGCAGGGCATTGAAGCAATGGAAGGCGCTCTGTTTGAGGCGGATCGGCCAGGTCTTTGCCACCGCGTCGATGTCATGTGTGATGACGATCTCGGGGGAGGGGAGCGGGCCGAACAGCGCGGATTCTGGTTGTCCCGCCTGGCGGGCGGCCCATCTACGTAATAGCAACGCGATTCGGTTTACCCATGCACGGTCCCAGATACGGCTATCCCAGCCCTGGAGTCGCAAAGAGTACGAATGGATCGGGCCGTGCCGGAGTTCATGCGCGCGCTCGGCGGTGCCATGCAAGTACCAATGTGCTGCGCTCCACCAATCCACATGCTGCCAGCCGCTGGCGGCCGTAAAGCAATTGGGCACCAGCAGACCGCCGTCTGCAGCCAAGTCGTCAGCCCATTCGGGCAGTCGCACAAGCGTCATGGATGGCGGCAGCATTTGCGCGACCGCGGTCGATGCGATGCTGGGCACGGGCAGGGCGAGTACTGCATCCGCACGTTGTGGCCAATACCGGTCCAGTGTGCTCGCCATGACGGCACGCATAGATCGGCCAGAGTGTTCTGTCACTGGTCGATGAAGGTCTGGTGCCAGAGTTCCAGGCACAGCGCCCCCCAGAGTTGCCGTCCGTAACGGCCTTCCGCGCTGATGAGCCGTTGCAGCGCCGCTGGGCGAAACAGGCCTCGCTCGCGCGAACGCTGGCCAAGCAGGATATCGCCCACGAAGTCTCGTACCGGGCCGCCGCGCAACCATTCGGCCAGCGGCACAGGAAAGCCCATCTTGTCCTTGCGCGCCATAATTGGTTTGGGCACAACAGAGCCCACCGCGCGTTTGAAGATGTGCTTGGCCCGGCCGCCGCTAAACTTGAGAGGCGGGGGCATGCTCGTGACAAGATCGACGATGCGGGTGTCGAGCAGCGGCACGCGGGATTCCAGCGAAACTGCCATGCTGACCCGGTCTTCCACCTGCAACAGCGCGGGCAGGAACGACTTCAGGTCGAAGTGCGTCATTTTGTTGAACAGCGAGCGCGTGTCTGGGTGATTGAAGATCGTCTGGAACTCGGCAAAAATGCGATCGCCGTTGTAGCGGGCTAGCGCATCGTCGCTCAGCACGTTCTCGAGATCGGGGCTGCGATCAATCAGGCGGAAGTAGCGCCGGTCCATTGGCTCGAAGAGCCCGTCGCGCCAGAAGGTCTGGATAAGAGGGCTGTAGTCGCGTAACAGCGGCAGGTTCGGGATAATCGAGGCCAGCGTCACCAGATGCTTGCCTTCTTCCTGCGATTCGAAAATCGCACCTTTCAGGGCCTGCTCCAGGTAGCCCACCAGATAACGCGCGTAACCACCAAAGATCTCATCGCCGCCTTGGCCACCTAATACAACTTTGACATGTTGCGACGCCAGCGCGCTGACGCGGAACTGTGGAAACAGCCCCGGTCCAGCCACCGGTTCGTCCATGGAGTGGATCAGGCGCGGCATGTCCTCCACGAAGTCCCAGGCAGTCGGCGCGGTGATGTGTAGTTCGCTGCCGGAGATCGCATTGGCAACGCTACGGGCGTGGGGCAACTCGTCGTACTGGGGGCCTTCAAGGAAGTGGCCGTGAAACAGGCGCATTGGACCATTGACGTGGTTGGCTGCCAGTGTGGCCACCAGGCTTGAGTCGAGCCCACCGGACAGGTAGGCGCCCACCGGGACGTCGCTGCGCGTCTGTAGATGCACGGCATCGTCCAGCAGCACGCGCAGGCGGTCTACAAAGTAATCTTCGTTTTGGGACTCATCGATCTCGTAATTGGTGTCCCAGTAACGCAGGACCTGCCGGATCTCACCACCGTTGCCCAGGATCGCGCAACCAGGCTCGATTCGCCGCACACGATCGAACATGGTCTGTTCGCCCAGGCAGAATTGGAAGGTCAAGTATTGCTCGACGCCGGCCCAATCGGCGTTCGCCTTCAAGGCCGGGTCGCAGAGCAGGGCTTTGATCTCGGAGGCGAACTTGATTTGTCCGCCAATTGACGTCCAGTACAGCGGCTTGATGCCGAACTGGTCTCGCGCGAGAATCCAGTCGCAGGTCTGTGTGTCGACGAAGGCGAACGCGAACATGCCGTTCAGGCGCTGCAGTGCGGCAGTACCTTCGGCGATCAGCAGCTGTAGCAGCGTCTCGGTATCGGAGAACGTTGTGAAGCGCGTACCGTACTTCTGGATCAGGTACTGGCGTAGTTCGATGAAGTTGTACAGTTCCCCGTTGTACACGAGAACGTAACGGCCATCCCTCGAGTACATCGGCTGCTGCCCGTGCTCGATATCGATAATGGAAAGCCGCCTATGCCCGAGCGCGAAACGTGGTCCATGCGCAAAGCCCGACGCATCCGGACCGCGATGAGCAATCCGGGACATCATGGCTTCGACTAGCGCGCGGCTTGATTCCCGGTCGGCGCCCGTCCCCAGAATTCCTCCGATTCCGCACATGTCGGCTTATGCTCCCGATTGGACTTGCGCGCGCTCCGCGGAGCGCAGTATCCGGCGGTAGCTGACGCGCCAGCCGCCCCAAGGCCAGTAATACATCAAGGTCATAACGAGGTAGCCCAGCGTGGTGATCGAACTTACCATCTTGCTTGCACTGACCTTTTGGTCGTAGCGTAGCTCAAAGGGTACCTCGCCAAAGCGCATGCCTATGATCTTCAGTTTGACGAGTTTCTCCAGTGTGCAGGTAAAGCCCAGGCCCTTTAGTTGAATAAAGTTGTTGCCATAGAAGGCAATGGCGCGCTGGATGGTTTCGGCGCGGTAGGCGCGGAATCCGCATGAATATTCCTTCAGCCCGCGAATCGGGAAGAAGACCTTCATGAACAGATTTGCTGCGCGGCTGATGGCGCGGCGGTAGGCATTCAGGCCATGCTGGCCGCCGCCAGGCTGGAAGCGCGAGGCAATGACGATATCGCACTCTTTGAGTTTCTCGATCATCAGATGGATCGCGTCCGGTTCGTGGGTATCGTCGCAGTCCATGCGTACGATAACGTCGCCGGGCTGGCTATGCACAGCGGCATATTCGAACAGGTCGCGAATGGTCTCGCCTAGGCCGCGATTGATAGTGTGGCGCAGAATCTCGATCGGCAGCTTGCGAGCGTACTGTTCCAGTAGTTCAGCCGTGCGGTCGCGGCTACCATCATCGCAGACCACAATCCGATAGCCACCTGCAACGTTGTGCAACGTTTCATGCAGCTTGGGCAACAGCGCGGGCAGCGATTGTTCTTCGTTATAGGCTGGTAGTAAGACCAGAATCATTGATGATACTCCAGCAGCGTTTTAATCGTCAGTTCCGAGGCATGGCCATTGCCATAAAAGTCCGGGCGGTCCGAGTCTGGTGGCGCCAAGCGCCGCCAGGCATCGAGGATGCGACCGGTATCGGCGCCAACCAGCGTATTCCAGCCCGAGGACACGGTTTCCACCCACTCCGTCTCATCGCGGGTTGTCAAGCAAGGTACACCAAAAAAATAGGCTTCCTTCTGTACGCCGCCCGAGTCAGTCACGATTGCCCTGGCGGATTCCTCGAGCCGGATCATGTCGAGGAAACTCACCGGCTCGATGACCTTGACGTTGCCCGGTATCGAGGCGACGCCGGCGTGGGTCAGCAGCTTGCGCGTACGTGGATGTAGCGGCAGCACAACCGGCACATCGGCTGCGATACCAGTGAGTGCGGTAACAATGCCATGCAGACGGTCGGGGACGTCCGTGTTTTCCGCACGATGGGTCGTGGCGAGTACGTATTCGCCATTTTTCAGCCCCAGGTCCTGTAGGATCGTGCTCTGGCGCGATGCCCGGTCGCGGTAGAAAAGCGAGGCATCACACATCACGTCGCCGACGTTGTGGACGCCGTGCGTGATGCCTTCAGCGGCCAGGTTGTCGACGGCAGTGCGGGTCGGGCAGAGCCGAAGCGTGGAAACCCGGTCAGCGACGATGCGATTGATTTCTTCGGGCATGCGTGTGTTGAAGGAGCGTAGTCCCGCCTCCACGTGAGCCACGGGGATATGTAGCTTGGCAGCGGCCAGAGCGCCAGCCAGGGTGGAGTTGGTGTCCCCGTAGATCAGCAGCCAATCGGGCTTTTCGGCCATCAGTACCTGCTCGATCGCGCCGAGCATCTTGCCGGTCATCTCGCCATGGTTGCCGCCGGCGATGCCCAGGTGATGGTCTGGATGCGGAATGTCCAACTCATCGAAAAACACGGTGGACATGTTGTCATCGTAGTGCTGGCCCGTATGGACCAGTACTTCATGGACCTCATTCTTATAGTCGCACCGGATAGCCCTCGAGACCGCGGCGGCTTTGACGAACTGCGGGCGGGCGCCGACGATGGTGACGAGCTTCATGCCTGCAAGGCTTTCATCTGTGTGGTGATGACCTGTCGCTGCGTCTTGATGAAGAAAATCCTGGGTGTCATGGTGGTATCGCGTGAGGGGCGCTGGCGACGCATTGTGCTGACGTTTCGGTAGTGCTCTAGGCTCGTTATTAGCCGAGTTTCGATCACGGTTTTGCAATTGCGGCTATGGCCTGCAGGCGCAATATTGTACTAAATATTATCATGCGTGGATTTCAAGGACCACGCAGCCGCGGGGAAATATCGCAAGTAACGTTGGGGAAATTCTGCGAAATGCCGTGGAATTTGAAGCATCCACGCATACCTGAAGATAGCGAAAAGCGAGATGACGCTTTGATTTTCGTTGGCGCCGGGGCCGAACTGAAACATCATCACCTAGGTTGCGTCAGTACTCGGTTTGTTTGTCTCCTGTTCGAGATGTGCCCCTAATGCGTCCCCCGTTGGGAGTGGCTGCCCGACTGCCCATGACACTGGTGGGTCAACGTGATGGAAGGTTCGTGCTGCATCTATCGGAGATCGTTGAGAAGTGTTCTACCCGCTCATTTTTTTGGAGGGGCAGTCACGTGGCGGACTCAGAAAACGAAAAACCCGCCGAAGTGGGCGGGTTCGGGGACTACTTTTTTACCATCGTGGCGTGGATGAGGAAGCCCATCCTTCGATCAAGCCACCTGTGCAGCCAAGCAGGAATCGACACGGGCAGTGCGCGCGCGGGAAAGAACGTTAGGAATGTCTCCTTCACAACAAAGTGAGGCGACAACATCCTGATGAACTCTTCCCTGGTATATGCCTTACCCACAGGGTTATCGCCACCGTCATACAGACGCACGATCTCATCGACGTTGTTCTCTCGGAAGATGTTGTCCCGCGAACGCCCGGCGAGTTTGGCACCGAGCTTGGCCAAGGCTTTGCCCACCCATGACAGTGCCCCCCAGTTCCGAAGTATGGCGTTCTTGTAGTAGACCGAGATCAGCGCGCTGCCACCTGGACGGAGAACTCGAGCGATTTCTGCGACACACTGCTCTGTCTTCGGCGTATGGTGGATCACGCCCACGCAGTTCACATGGCTGAAGATTCCGTCTTCGAAGGTCAGCGCCTCGGCATTTTGCTGACTGGCTAGCACCGGTACGCCATAGATTTCGGCGCGCTTCTTCATTAGATCTACTGCAGCTTGCGTCAGATCGGCCCCCGAAATGGGCCCCTCCAACTTCCCGATCTTGGACAGTTCGATGACCCAGAAGCCCGGGCCACAACCGAGATCCAGTACGTGATCTCTGTTGCCCTCGGGAGGGATAAATCGGCTGTCGACACTGCCCGCCAGGCAGTCCTCTATGTAGACGCGCCGATGCTCATCGAAAAATTCGCGCGTTCCGGGCTCAAAAGAGGACTCACCAGTGAATAGCGGATGACGTTCCCAAAACGCTCGAACATCGTCGACGGTGACACCATCTTTTGCCGCTCTTGTCATTTTTGGTTTT
This sequence comes from Achromobacter denitrificans NBRC 15125, assembly GCF_001571365.1. Classification (GTDB taxonomy): domain Bacteria; phylum Pseudomonadota; class Gammaproteobacteria; order Burkholderiales; family Burkholderiaceae_B; genus Achromobacter; species Achromobacter denitrificans. Next base: position 159,893 of record NZ_BCTQ01000006.1, read on the forward strand.
TCCGATTGCAAAGGCTGCTATTTTACTTCAAGTTGATAACGATCCGGACTGCGCAGATCAGCCTCTCACCGGCAAATCCCCGAGAACGTGTGCACGATCTAGTCGCGTAGCTGGATAATCGGAGGATGAGAAAGCCCTACGTCAGAGACATCAGTCGAGAGACGTTTGAAGAAATCCTACCGCTGCTGCAAAGCGTGAGGAAGCGCACGAAGCCGACCACGATGACTTGTACAAAGTGTTCTGTGCAGTGCTGTAGCCGCTGCGCGGTGGTTGTCAGTGGCGGATGCTGCCGAGAGACCTCCCCAAATGGCGCACGGTGCATCCGTACTTTGCAAAGTGGAGCAAACTCGGCCGGAACGGTATCAATGGACTGAAGCGGGCGTTTAAAAAATCAGGTTAGCGCGGCCCGCAAAAGACTGGGGCGCAGCGCCATGCCCGACGCCTTTGATCGTGGAGGCGCCGAACGTGAAGAATACGGACACGGCGGCCTTGAAGGGCTATGACGTAGGCAAGCAGGTATCAGGCATCAAACGACACATCAGCGTGAATACGCAGGGGCTGCCCCATGCCATTGCGTGACGGCGGCCGAGGTGACAGACCGCAAAGGGGCGTTGCAGGCTTGCAGCGTAGAAAAGGCGGCTTCGGTAAAGTACAAGCGTGCTGGCTGACAGCGGTTACGTGGGGTAGCCTTTTGCTCAAGGGGCGCGGGAAATGCTGGGCGAAGCGGCACGGTGCAGATTGCCAAGCGTAGCGGGTTGCATAAAACCGCGGTGATTCCCAAACGCTGGGTAGTTGAGCGCAGTTTCGCCTGGTTGGAGAAAAACAGGCGCCTGTGGAAGACCTGCGAGCGATGGCTCAAACTAGCTTGCAGTTCTTCCATTTGGCTCCTGGCGCTGCTGCTCAGAAGATCGTGAACACGTTCTTACTGCAATTTCAGCGGCTCGTACTCCGGCACCCAGCGCTTCAACTCGGCGCGGACCGCGCTGTCCTCGACGGGCTCGGTGCCGGCGACCCAGCTCATGCCCGATTCGCGGAAGGCCTCCGGCACGGGACGCGAGCGTGCGATCCGCAGTTTCGGATGCGGGGTTTCCAGCGTTTCCTCGCAGTCCGCCAGCAATTCCTCGTAGAGCTTTTCACCCGGGCGCAAGCCCGTGAACTCGATGCGGATTTCCTCTTCGGTGAATCCCGAAAGGCGGATCATGTTCCGTGCGAGGTCGGCGATCTTGACGGGCTCACCCATGTCTAGCACGAAGATCTCCCCGCCGCGGCCCATTGCTGCGGCCTGCAGCACGAGCTGGGCCGCTTCCGGAATGGACATGAAATAGCGCGTGATGTCGGGGTGCGTGACCGATACCGGGCCGCCGCGCGAGATCTGGGCCTGGAACCTGGGGATGACGCTGCCCGTGCTGCCCAGCACGTTGCCGAAGCGCACGATCTGGAAACGGGTTTTGCTGTTGCGGCCGTGCAGTACTTCGCACACCATTTCCGCCATGCGCTTCGTTGCGCCCATGACGTTGGTCGGGTTTACGGCCTTGTCGGTCGAAATGAGGACGAAACGCTGGGCATGGAAGCGTTCCGCGCATTGCGCCACATTCAGGGTGCCAAGCACATTGTTGCGCACAGCCTGCCAGGCATTGTCGATCTCCATCAGCGGCACGTGCTTGTACGCTGCGGCGTGGAACACGATATCCGGCCGATGGCGGGCGAAGACCTCCTCCACCCGTGTGGCGTCTTTCACATCGCCCGCCAGCGGGACGATGCGAACGGACGGCTGGTTGTCCTTGAACCACTGTTCAATGGTGTAGAGGGCAAACTCGCTGATCTCGTAGAGGATGATCGCGGCAGGCGAGAATCGCGCCAGTTGGCGGCACAATTCGCTGCCGATGGAACCGCCGGCGCCGGTAACCAGCACCTGCTTGCCAGCAATCATCTCGTGGATATTGATGTTGTCGATGTTGACCGATTCGCGGCCGAGCAGATCCTCGATCTTGACGGGGCGCATCATATTGATCGCGACGCGCCCGCTCATCAGTTCGCTCAAACCCGGCACGGTGAATAGTGAGGCGCCCGCACGCGTGGCGATGTCGGAAACGCGGCGAATGGAGGACCCCTTGGCCGAGGGAATGGCCAGGATCACGTGCTTGGCGCCGTAGTCGGACAGGATCTCGGGAAGCCGGTTGGTTCCGCCAGCAACGCGGCACCCGGAGATTTCCAGGCCGCGCTTGGCGGGGTCATCGTCCACGAGCGCCACGACATGCCAGTCAGAGCTCCTGCCCAGTTCCCGGACCAGCATCGCGCCGGCGGTGCCGGCGCCGACGACGACTACAGGCTTACCCTGGCCAACGCCTTCACGGTACAGCCAGTGTTCTTTCCACATGCGCCAGGCGGCCCGGCCGCCGCCCATGACGAGCAGCAGCAGAAGGGGATACAGCACAAGGATGGAGCGCGGCAACGCCGGTTGGCCACGATTCAGAAAGGCGAAGAGCAGCAGCGTGATGGTGGAGGCGATCACGACGTTCAGGACACGCTTGAGGTCCGACAGGCTGGCGAAGATCCACATGCCGCGATACAGGCCGGCCCAGCGGCAGGCGATGAGCTGCACAGGCAGCAATACGAGCAGCGCGCGCGCAATCGGGCCTTCCCATTCGGTCGGCCATTCGAAATTGAGGCGGATGAGGAACGCGCCCAGCCAGGCGATGATGATCGCCGCCAGGTCAAACAGGAACACCAGGGCGGTTCGGAAGCGGGTGGGGATGATCATTGTCTAGTAGCTGTAGTAATCAGTCCGCGATCAATCGGGAGCCCGGAGGTAACACGGCCCCCTCGGGAACCCGGACGCGGTATCCGGCGCAGGACCCTGCCTGCAGCCAGGCGCGGCCCTCGACGACAACCCCTCCCGCAAGTTGCACGCCGACGCCCAGATGGGCAAAGTCGCCAAGTATGGCGTCATGATCGACGGTAGCGTTGGCGTTGACAATGGCGCCGCGCCCAACTCGGGCGCAGGCTCCGACCATGGCGCCCGCCATGATGGCGCAGCCGCCGGCGACCTCGGCCAGCTTGCTGACCCAGGCTCGGGGGTGGACGATAGTGGCAAGAGGAACGCCGAGGTCCGCGAGAGCCCCGGTCAGGCGCTCGCGTACGGCTTGATTGCCGATGGCGACGATCCCTGCCTGGCAGCTGTGGGCCAACTCCGGCAATTGCTGAGTCGAACCGACAATGCGCCAATCTCCGGATTGTTGCTGGGCAGGATACGAATCGTCGGCGAAGACGACTTCGGCCCATTCGCCCGTCATCGTAGCGGCCTCGGCCACGGCACGTCCGTGCCCGCCGCTGCCGACGATGAGCAAGATGCCTTTGGATTCCATAGTTACGCCAATTACTCCAAAATCTAGCACGTGTCTGCACGCAGACGGGATTCTACTCAAGATGCGTCGCGTGCCGGGCTACTAAATGTTCAGTCCTTGCTTTCCGGAGTTCCGGCCTTAAGCCATATCGATAGCGCAATTACCGGGACATATGCGCAAATCAGGCCAGTCATGCCGTCCAGATATCCGGTCGATATTGCCACGGCCCACGGAAATAACCACAACAGATTAATCGCAAGCACCGTCAGGGTTACGCGGCGGTGGCTTGAATATTTTCGACTCGCGTATTGATATGCGTGCGTCCGATGCGCCTCATAAACCTTTTCACCGCGGCAAAGCCTGCGTATCAGGGTTACGGTGGCATCGACGATGAATACACCAAGCATTACCAGCCAGGCCCACAACATGGCGGGCGAATGCCATCCGGCCAGGAGGGACAAGGCGCCTAGCGTCAAGCCAAGGAAGCCGCTGCCACCGTCGCCCATGAAAATTTTCGCGGGGGGGAAGTTCCAGACTAGAAAACCGGCCACGGTTACTGCCAGTAGCGCGCTGGGTACGCCAGCCAGCGGTTGCCCGGCCAGCGCATACAGGGCGCAGCCGCCTACTGTGACGCAAAGGGCTTCAATGCTTGCAATGCCATCAATCCCGTCCATGAAGTTGTACAGGTTGAGCATCCAGACCAGATAGAAGGCTCCCAGGACGGACAGCAGCCAGCCGCTCTGCATCTCCAGCCCCCAGAACGAAACGACGGGCACTCCACCAATCCAATAGAGCACCCATGCCGCCCCGACAAAGTGGGCCAGCAACCTCCAGCGGGCCTGGATATGGCCGTGGTCATCCAGAAACCCTATGAGCGCGATCCAGGCGCCGGCACCGCCAAGTGCCAACGCGTCCACGGGTGCGACATTGCCGGTCAGTGCCAGCGCTGCCAGCCCCAGCAGAAAGCTGATGACAAACGCAATGCCGCCGCCCCGGGGCGTGGGAGTTTTATGCGAGCTGCGTGCGTTCGGCACGTCGATGACATTATGGGTAAGCGCGTAGCGACGCAGCGCGCCGGTCAACAGCCAGGCCAGCACTGCGAATACTGCGAACAACCACCACGGTAGCGATATGGCATCCATCTTTTTAAATGCAGAAATAGCCGAATATGGGCCAATGGAAATAGGGCGTTCCTGAAGTCAACGTACGTCGATATCGCGCAGGACGAACGGCTGAGGTTTATAGCCGAAATCCCGCGCCGCATCGTCGTGGTCAAAAACCATGTCGCGATTCATGCGCTGCACCATGTCCGCATTCCAGTTGCGGTACCGCGGAATCATATGCAGGAGAAACAGGGCCGTATTGAACAGCCAGATCGGGACGGTCAACAGGCGGGGGCTTCTGCCCATTGCTTTGAATATGCGTGTCACCATTTCCCGGTAGCTCAACACTTCGGCTCCGGAAATGTTGTAGCCCTTGTTCGCAGCCGCTGGCGCGAATACGGAAATCACGGCGGCCTGCGCGACGTCGTCCACATACACGGGCTGGCGTAGCCCGCCCGCCCGCCCGAACACCGGGAAGACATGGAGCTTGCGGATGATGCGGACGATCTCCGACAGATTACGGTCGGTGCTGCGGCCATAGATCAAGGTCGGGCGCAGCACGGTCCAGCCGATGCCGGCGCCCTCGGCCCAGGCCGCCAGCGCGCTTTCGCCCTCGGAGAGGCGCTTTACCAGGGATTCCTCATACGGATTCTGGGAGCTGACCTTGGTGTATCGGCTGGTCGACGACAGGCATGCCACGCGTTGCGCGCCCATCCGGCGCATGAATTCAAAGTGCTCGCCAACGATCCAGATATGGCACAGTGCGATCCAGTGCGTAATCGGACCCACTGCCTGGGTGGCTGCTTCCAGGTTGGCGTCCGACAGCGATATCCAATGCACTCCGTCCACTTCGGCGGTGGGCTGTGCGCTACGGGAAAAGGCCACGATTCGGTGTCCGCTGGCGGTCAGCTTGGCCAGCACTTGCCGGCCGGCCGGGGAGGTTGCGCCCAGTACGCCCACGGTGGCAGGCTCGTTCATCGCGCACCTCGATCAATGTGTTGCTGCAGCAATTCGGCCAGGCGGGACGCCTGCTTGTTCAGCTCGAAGTGCTCCAGGAAATAGGCGCGGCCGCGTTCGCCCATGGCGGCGCGCGCCTCGGGGGACATGCCGTGGAGCAGCTCAATGTTGCGGGCAAGCTCTTGGGCATCTTCGGCCGGGCTGACCAGGCCGGCGCCGGCCTCCTCGACAACGCGGGCGCCTTCGCCATCGATCGATGCGAGGATGGGGCGGCCAGCACTCAGATAGGACTGGATCTTGGCAGGCACGGTCTGCGCGTAGATCTCGCTGCGCTTGAGCGAAACGATCAACCCTTGCGCGCGAGTCAGGAACTGCGGCATTTCGCTGGACGGATAACGTCCGGCCAAAATCACGTTGTCCAGATTCCGTGCCTGCTTCTGCTCGGCCAGCCAAGGCGACATGCTGCCGCTGCCGACCAGCACGATGCGGACGTCCGGCAGATGCTTGAGCTGTTCGGCAGCAGCGGCCAGGGTTTCGACGGCCTGGGCTGTGCCGAGGTTGCCGGCGAAGACGACGCAAAAGTGCGACTCCAGATCATCCAGCAGCGCTCGGGGCACTTGTGTTTCGATCGGCAGTGCAGTGGGCGTGTCGCGCGAACAGTTTGGGTAGTAGACCAGCTTGGCAGGGTCGGCATAGCGCGAGACGGCATCGATGAATGCGCGCGATTGCACCATGATCAAGCCGGCACACGAATAGATCCAGCGGACCATCAGGCCGATTGCGCCCAGCACGAACTTGTTCTTGATGAAACCCGTGGCGCTCAGGCTTTCCGGCCAAAGATCCAGCACCCACATGGCCATTGGCTTGCGCAGCCGCCATTTCAGATAGATCGCTGGTATGGCGGCCGTAATGGGCGACAGCGAAAAGACGAAGACGACATCGAACGACTTGCCCGTGGCCTGGCGGGGGAAATGACGCAGACCGTTCCAGACGAACGAAACGTAGTTGCGCGCGAGGTTTGCCGCGCCGCCCGCGCCACGCGGACGAAGGGGGGCGCGGTGCACGGGAACGGTACCGTTGAAAAGCTCTTCCGACGCGCCTTCCGCCTGATAGCCGGGGAAAATCTTTCCATCCGGATAGTTCGGCTTGCCCGTGAATACCTCCACGGTATGGCCCTGGGCCACCAGGGCTTCAACGAGGTCGTTGATTGAGAAGGACTCGGGCCAGAAGTACTGGGTGACGAGGGCGATCTTCAATTCGCCTTTTTCCATACGACGCGGTTGACGTAGTCGGTGTAGCTATGAATGATGCGTACCACCTTCTCGGACACGTTCGGCATGCTGTAGTCCGCCACCAGGCGGAAATCGCGGTCTGCGCCGCGCGACTGGTGCGCCAACAGCTCCAGCGCCTGCAGCGTCCGGTCGGCTTCCAGGCCAACCATCATCACGGACGCTTCCTCCATGCCTTCGGGGCGTTCGTGTGCCTCGCGGATGTTGAGCGCCGGGAAATTCAGGATCGACGATTCTTCGGTGATCGTGCCGCTGTCGGACAGCACGGCGCGCGAGGACACCTGCAGCTTGTTGTAATCCATGAAGCCCAGCGGCTTCAGCAGGCGCACGTTCGCGTGGAACTTGACACCCATGGCATCCACGCGCTTTTGCGTGCGCGGATGGGTGGAGACGATAACGGGCAGATCGTAGGTGGCGGCCACCGTATTCAGCAATTTCACCAGCTTGGCGAAGTTGTGGTCCGAATCGATGTTCTCTTCGCGGTGGGCGCTGACGACGAAGAACTGACTGGGCTTCAGGCCCAGGCGATCCAGAACGTCGGACGCCTCGATGCCGTCGCGGTAATGATTCAGCACTTCGAACATCGGGCTGCCGGTCTTGATGATCCGGTCGGAGGGCAGGCCTTCACGCAACAGATACTCGCGCGCGATGTCGCTGTACGTCAGGTTGATGTCGGAGGTGTGGTCGACGATGCGGCGGTTGATCTCTTCCGGCACGCGCTGATCGAAACAGCGGTTGCCCGCTTCCATGTGGAAGGTGGGGATCTTGCGGCGCTTGGCGGGCAGAACAGCCATGCAGCTGTTGGTATCGCCCAGCACCAGCATTGCATCCGGTTGAATCTCGGCCAGTGCCTGGTCGGTTCCGATGATCACTTTGCCGATGGTTTCCGCGCCGGTGGCGCCCGCGGCATTCAGGAAGTGGTCGGGCTTGCGGATGCCTAGGTCCTGGAAGAAGATCTCGTTGAGTTCGTAGTCGTAGTTCTGTCCGGTGTGCACTAGCACGTGATCGCAATGGAGATCCAGGCTCGCGAGCACGCGCGACAGCCTGATGATTTCCGGACGGGTGCCAACTACGGTGGCGACTTTGAGTTTTTTCATGTCAGAGGGGGCGGGCAAAAGTGTCAGGGCGGGCGCGGTCGAAGATCTCGTTCGCCCACAGCATGACGACCATTTCGTCGTCGCCAATATTCGTGATGTCGTGCGTCCAGCCGGGTACCGTTTCCACGATCTCCGGCTTGTCGCCATCCGTGTCCTGCTCGTGGAACTCGCCCGTCAGGATATGGCGGAAGCGAAAGCGCGCCCGTCCCTTGATGACCAGGAATTTCTCGGTCTTCGAGTGATGGTAATGGCCGCCGCGCGTCACGCCGGGATGCGCGGTGAAGTACGAGAACTGTCCGCTGTCTTGCGTTTTGAGCATTTCGACAAACACGCCTCGGGGGTCGCCGTACTTGGGCACCTCGTAGGAGAAGCGCTCGGGGGGCAGATAGCTGACGTAGGTGGCGTAGAGCGCCCGCGTCAGGCCAGTGCCGACGGCCGCGGTGATCAGCGTCTGCCTGCTGTCGCGGAACGCTTCCAGCTGCGCGGCGAGATCGCCGACGGTGATGCGGTACTGCGGCGCGATGGTGCAGTGCCGATCGTCCGCGATCGCGCCGTCCATCAGTTCGATGAAACGGGCGACCACGTCGTCGACGTAAACCAGCGTGATGGCCGCCGTCGAATCATTGATCTGGATCGGCAGGCCGCGGTTGATGTTGTGGCAGAACGTGGCGACCGCGGAGTTGTAGTTCGGGCGAGCCCATTTGCCGAATACGTTCGGCAGCCGGAAGAGATAGACCGGCGAGCCATGCTGCTCGGCCAGCGCCGACAGGGCGTCTTCCGCCTCACGCTTGCTCAGGCCATAAGGATTGTCCTGGCTGGCCTGGGTCGAGGAGGAATAGATGACCGGCGTGCGCCGGCCGCCGCGCGCAATGCTGTCGCACAGTTGCTGCGTCAGGCCGGCATTGCCGCTTTTGAAGTCGGCGGGGTCCTTGGGACGGTTCACGCCTGCCAGGTGGAAAATGAAATCCGCCTGGCCCGTCAGTTCGTCCAGCCGGGAAACGTCGTCATCGCGCGTGAAGCGCAGGATTTCGACGTCCTTGCGCTCTTCCAGCGTGGAGATGAGATTCTGCGCAACGAATCCGTTGCTGCCGGTGATGAGAACCTTCATGCTTACTCCTCGGGCGTCACTTGCTCGCCACGCTGGATGGCTTGCATGAACTCCAGCTTGAGCAGCAGCTGCTCCATGCCCTTGGTGTCCAGGCGCTGGGTGTTGTGCGAGTTGTAGTCCTCGCTGCGCGAGATCTTCTCTTCGCCTTGTTCGACGAACTTTGCGTAGTTGAGGTCGCGCAGGTCAGGCGGGATGCGGTAGTAATCGCCCATGTCTTCCGCGCTGGCCATTTCTTCGCGGCTCAGCAGCACTTCGTACAGCTTCTCGCCGTGGCGCGTGCCAATGACATTGATGGGATGGTTGGGCTTGCCCAGCATGCGCGCCAGGGTTTGCGCCAAGGTCTGCACCGTGGCCGCGGGGGCCTTCTGCACGAACAGGTCGCCATTGTTGCCGTGCTCGAACGCGTACAGGACCAAGTCCACCGCGTCCGAGAGCGTCATCATGAAGCGAGTCATGTCGGGGTCGGTGATCGACATGGGCGTGCCGGCCCGGATCTGGTCGATGAACAGCGGAATAACGGAACCGCGCGATGCCATCACGTTGCCGTAACGCGTGCCGCAGATCACCGTTTCGCTGGCGTCGAGGTCCCGCGATTTCGCGACCATGACTTTTTCCATCATGGCCTTGGAGATCCCCATCGCATTGATGGGATAGACGGCCTTATCGGTGCTCAGGCAGACCACCTTGCTGACTCTGTTGCGGATGGCCGCTTCCAGCACATTTTCCGTGCCGAGGATGTTGGTGTAGACCGCTTCCATCGGGTGGAATTCACAGGAGGGCACCTGCTTGAGCGCGGCGGCATGAAAGATATAGTCCACGCCGCGCGTCGCATTCAGCAGGCTCTGGCTGTTGCGGACGTCGCCGATATAGAACTTCAGCTTCGGATGCGAATAGCGCTTGCGCATGTCATCCTGCTTCTTCTCGTCACGGCTGAATATCCGGATCTCGCCGATGTCGGTTTGCAGGAAGCGCTTCAATACGGCATTGCCGAAGGATCCCGTGCCGCCGGTGATAAGCAGTTTGGCGTTTGGTTTCAACATATTCGCAAGTCTCTATCTATGGAACGGCGCAATACCGTTCAGGCACTGCGCAGATGCGCCGCGCGCACCAGCGCTTCGCGATCGGCCAATGAGGGGTAATTGATCAGCACGGCCTTGTACGAGCCCTTGAATACGAACAAGCTCCCGGCGCCAGCGCCGATGATTCCGAACTTCTTGATCAGTTCGCCAATGTCGTCAATGGATCCGGCGCCGCCAAGAACCGACAGCGGGACGGTCGTCACGTTGCGGATCTGTTCGACGATGCCGAGGTCGTAGCCTTTCATGACGCCATCGTGATCGATGGAATTGACCACGATCTCGCCCACGCCGTGCTGCTGCAGCAAAGGCGCCAGCTCCACCGGATTCAAATGCGTATTCTTGGTCGCGTTATGCGTCCAGACCTCGTAGCGGGAGCTGAAGCGCTTTTTCTTGACGTCCAGCACCGCAACGACGCTCTGACGGCCGAGCTTGTCGGAGATGCGGCTTGCCAGCGACGGGTCGTCGACCAGCGCGGAGCTCAGGGCAACCTTCTCCACGCCCAGGCTGATGATGGCCTGAGCCTGTTCGACCGTCTTCACGCCGCCGCCGTAGCAGAACGGCATGCGGCATTCGGCAGCAAGACGTTCAATCATTTTTAGATCGGGACCGACGCCCTTAGTGGTGGCGTCGATGTCGACCACGATCAATTCGTCCACTTCCTTTTCATTGAAGATGCGGACGGCATTGATGGGGTCGCCGACGTACTTGTCGGACGAGAACTTCACGGTCTTGATCAGACCTTTGTCTCGGACCAGCAGGCAGGGGATGATTCTGGGACGAAGCACGTTAGATATCCGCGAAGTTCTTCAGGAGGCGCGCACCGAATTCGTGGCTCTTCTCGGGGTGGAATTGCACGCCGTACACGTTTTCGTGATTGACCGCGCATGCGAACCGCGAGCCGTACTCGGCCGTGGCCAGCGTGTCCGCCTGGTCCTGGCAATCGAAATAGTAGGAATGGAGGAAGTAAAAGCGAGCATCCGTCTCCAGTCCGGCGAACAGCGGCGACGATTGTTTCGGATTTACGTCATTCCAGCCCATATGCGGCAATTGCGTGCGCTGCGTGAAATGGGTGGTGTCGAGCTTGCGCACCATACCAGGCACCCAATTCAGACCAGACGCCGCGCCTTCTTCGCTGCCGCCGGCCAACATCTGCATGCCGACGCAGATGCCAAGAACAGGAACCTTGTCTTTGGTGACCCGTTCGACGGCGACATCGTACATGCCCGAACGGCGGAAGGACTCCATCGCGTAGTCGAAGGCGCCGACGCCGGGCAAGATCAACTTGGTGGCGCCCGCAAGATCTTCGGCGGTGCGCGCGATGGAGACGGGCACCGCCATGCGGCGGTACATGTTGGCGAAGGCCAGGACGTTGCCCAGGCCGTAGTCAATGATGGCAATCATCGGAACAGCCTCTTTTCCAGGCCGAGCTTTTGCATGACGGTCGCGCCCAGTCCGATCAGCGCCTTTTTGTTGGCGTAGTCGCGGAAGGTCCGGTTCGGGCCGTCGAAAATAGCCTGCAGCTCGTCTTCGGTCAGGTCCAACTTGTGCGCAACGTAGCGGAACTCCTGGCGAGAGAAATGTTCGTCCAGCTCCGGGCGCGAAATGCGGTCCAGCGCTTCCTCGCGCGTCATTTGGCCGGTGAGAATCAGGCTGGAGAAGTGGGCCCGGCGCTTTTCGTAGCCGAACTTGCGGGGCATCCAATAGTCTTCATAGAAGCGGGTGAACCGCGATTCGTGGTGCTTGTGCTGGAATTTCTTCCAGCCGAAGCGCGACTCCAGCTCCTGCTCGGCGTCCACCTTGATGTAGGGCACCAGGTTAAGCGGCTTGAACACCTGCATCCCCAGCACGTAGCGGTAGTAGAGCTTGTACGTCAGGATGTCCACGATCGGGAAGGTTTTGAGTGGACGCTTGCCGAACTTCTTGTGGATGTCCAGAATCAGCCGCTTGTCGATGCCGGGATATCCGCCCCATTCTTCGGGCTCGCGGCAACACTCGGTCGAGTAGTTGCCGCCGGTCAGCACGTACTTGAGCTTGTGCTTGTTCGCGAACTTGTACAGGCCGGAGAAGAAGGCGACGTCCTGCGGCAGATCCTGGTCGGGGATTTGCGACTTCAGGAACGCGACCTGCAGGTCCTTCATCTCTTCCCAGTTGATGACCTCGGTGTACAAATCGAGGCCCAGCCCATCGACCAGCTTTTCCACGTTGCCAACGGCTTGGTCGGTATCCCAGCCTGCGTCGACGTGGAACAGCAACGGGCGCAAGCCCATCTTTTCCTTCGCGATGTAAGCCGTATACGAGCTGTCCAGGCCGCCGCTCAAACCGATGATGCAGTCAAAGTCCTTGCCTTTGCCTTCCGCCTTGATCTTCTCGGCCGTCCGCATGAGCTCAGCTTCGCCGCGGGCGTCCGTATGCCAGTTGGGTTTGATCTGCGTGTCGAAATTCGCGCAGTAGTCGGACTCACCGCGTTCGTCGAACGTAATGTTCGGATCGCTGGTGTCCATGATGGTGCGGGTGCAGATGCGGTAGCTTTGGCTCATGTTGTTTCGGTGCTGGCGTGAGGCTGGCGGCAAATCCGGCGCCCCGCTTTAACGGGCTGAGCCCGAATATTGATGATCGGCGTATCGAGAAGGCCGGCGCGTGAGACTTGCGTTCATCGCGCCGGCGAATTGGCTCGGCCCAAGGGGCATTACTTTTGGGCGCTGCCTTCGATGCCTTGTGCGACGGCCTGAACGATCTGCTGGATGACGTCCTTGCCGAGGTACGGGTGCATGGGAATGCTCATGACACGCTCGGCAAGCTGATCGCCGACCGGCAGATTGGCCGAGTCGTCGCGTACGGCAGGTTGCTTGTTCAGCGGAATCGGGTAGTGCACGGCAGTCGGAATGCCTTGGGCCTTCAGATGTTCCTGCAGCGCTGCGCGATTGGGCACCAGGATGGTGTACTGCGCCCAGGCGCTCACGTTGCCGTCGGCGACGTACGGGGTATCCGTGATGCCGGCGGCATGGAAAGCCGCCGTATAGTTGGCCGCGACCTGGTTGCGCAGATCCAGCTCTTCGTCCAGCAGTTCCAGCTTCGGAAGCAGAACGGCCGCCTGCAGCGTGTCGAGTCGGCTGTTCACGCCGATGCGGACGTGGTGATAGCGGCGGTCCTGGCCATGACGGGCGATCTGGCGAATGACGCGGGCCAACTCGGGGTCATTGGTGAAGATTGCGCCGCCGTCACCGTAGCAGCCCAAAGGCTTGCTCGGGAAAAAGCTGGTGCACGAAATCGCGCTCAGATTGCAGGATTTGCGGCCTTTGTAGGTCGCGCCATAGCTCTGCGCGGCGTCTTCGATGACGGGGATGCCATGGCGCTCGGCGATGGCGTTGATCGCGTCGAGATCGGCGCATTGCCCATAGAGCGAAACCGGAATAATGGCTTTGGTCTTGGGGGTGATAGCCGCTTCGAGCTTTGCGGGATCGAGATTGCAGGTACGGGGGTCGACGTCCACGTAGACAGGCTTGGCGCCCAGCAGCGCGACGGTCTCCGCGGTGGCAATGTAGTTGAAGCCCGGCGTGATGACTTCGTCGCCGGGGCCGATGCCCAGCGCCATCTGCACGATTTGCAGCGCGTCCGTGCCGTTCGCGCAGCTGATGCAGAATTCGACGCCGGCGTAGGCCGCCAGCTTTTGTTCAAGTTCTGCGACTTCGGGTCCCAGAATGAACTGACCGTGTGCGAGCACGCGTTGGATGCCCGCGTCGATCTTGTCCTTGATGCGGCTTTGTTGAGCCTTGAGGTCGACGAAATCGATCATGAATTGGTTTCCGTTTTGGTCACAACACCGTCGTTGAGGACGTATCGGGCATTGGTGTGCGGGCACAGCGTTTCGCCGTTGCCCTGGAGCGGCAGGTCAAGTTGTTCGCCGAATTCGCTCATCCAGCCGATCTGCCGGGCGGGCACGCCAACCATAAGCGCGTAGTCGGGGACGTCCCGGTTGATCACCGCGCCGGCGCCGATGAAGGCAAAGGCGCCCACGGTGACGCCGCAAACCACAGTGCAGTTGGCGCCGAGGGTGGCGCCGCGCTTGACGAGCGTGTCGCGGTACTGGTCCTTGCGCTCGATAAGGGAGCGCGGGTTGTACACGTTCGTGAAGACCATGCTCGGTCCGCAGAAAACGCCTTCTTCGAGAACGACGTTGTCGTAGACGGAGACGTTGTTCTGCACTTTGCAGTTGTTTCCGATGACGACCTTATTGCCCACGAAGACGTTCTGCCCCAACGACACGCCCGTGCCGATGCGCGCGCCGCCGCATACGTGCACGAAGTGCCAGACGCGCGAACCGTCGCCGATTTGAGCGCCTTCGTCCACGATGGCGCTGGGGTGCTGGTAGTGGCTCATTTCTTCAGGAAGGGGTGGTAGTCGCCCGTGCGCGGCGCGAGGGACGCCTGGCGAATCGCCGCGACGGTGCCGATTGCCACGCGGTTCTCTTCGAGCCCGAAGCCGCGGCCCGCCAGGATTTCCTGGTAGCTGCGCGTGTGCAGGTCGGTGAAACCGCCGGAGAATTCGATCTCGTCGCCGTCAACGGTGATGGAGCGGAAGGTGCGTTGGCCGGCATTGCGTTGCGCTTCGGGGACGTCGGCAAAATCGACCGACAGGAACCAGCGGACACGCGCGTGTTCGTATTCGAGATAGCCCGCCGCTTTCGTATCTTCCGACAAGTGGACGACGTTATCCTGAAGCTCGCCGAAGATGTAATGCAGCATGTCGAAAAAGTGCACGCCGATGTTCGTGGCGATGCCGCCCGACTTGCGGTGATCGCCCTTCCACGATTGCAGATACCAATGGCCGCGCGAAGTGATATAGGTGAGATCCACTTCATGCTTGGTCGACTTTTTGCCGGACTGGACCTTTTCGCGCAACGCGACAATTGCCGGGTGTACGCGCAACTGCAGAATCGTATTTACGCGATGACCGGTGTCGCGTTCAATTTCCAAAAGGCCATCGATATTCCACGGATTCAAAACCAGCGGCTTTTCGCAAATCGCGTCAGCGCCGGAACGCAGCGCAAAGCGCATGTGCGAATCGTGAAGATAATTGGGCGAGCAGATGGAAATATAATCGACGCGCTTGGAATCTTCGGCGCGGCGCAGTTTATCGATGTGGCGATCGAATCGCTCGAATTCAGTGAAAAAATCCGCTTCCGGAAAATGGCTGTCGATAATCCCCACTGAATCATTCGGGTCCAGAGCGGCAACCAGGGCGTTTCCAGTTTCTTTAATGGCTATCATGTGTCGCGGAGCGATATAGCCGGCAGCACCGATAAGAGCGAAGTTTTTCATCATGGATATCGAGTGAATTGTGTTGGAAAGTTAGGAGTCGCAAACAAGTGCATCCGCCTTCACCTATTCAAGGAGGTGCCTGCCGATTTGCCTTGCTGACTTGTGGCGCTATGGCGAGCTGCCTGGCCGGGATCGGGCACGTTGTGTGCGATGCTTCGGAGTGACCGGAAGCATCCGGGAACGGGAAGCCCAACATCAGGGCCTTCATCGCCCGCTCCCGATTCCGATTGCCCCGCGACCGGCTTGCTGTATTCGAAATGGCGGCCATATGGGGAGGGGCAGAGTGGGAAAGCGCTTCTTCGAAGTGGCCGACAGTGACGGCGTGATTGCACTCACGTGGGACGTGCTACCGCGTACGACTATACTATAGATGCCCTATAGGGTGCTAGCCGGACGCCGCGCGCGGCCGTAGAAAGCTTCGGTCAAGTTACGTTTTGTTGCGCGTCGACTACACTCTGATTTTTTTCACGATTCAACGTATTTTGGCAGAGGTTTGTCGACAATTTTGGCTAAGCCCTGCAGGATTGGAATTCGGTCTTCTGCCGTCGCATTAGCGTAGGGAACGCGGCAAAAAAGAAAGTGTTTTTTTATGGCGTTCTGGTACTGAATCGTCGTTTTGTGTAATCCGATCGCGGGCTGTCAAAAATAATAAGGTGGTTTTATGGTTTCCCTGGGCTACATATATACGAAAGTGCTCAAGAAAATGCGCGGCGCCGCGATCGCCAATTCACGTATTCATGCATCGTCGAAGGTCGAGTCCGGCAGCGCGGTAATAGATTCCGTATTCGACAGGCATTCTTTCTGCGGATACGACTGCACCATCGTGGCTTGCGATGTCGGCGCATTCTGCTCGATCGCAAGTGGCGTAGTTATCGGCGGTGCGCGGCATCCTATCGAGTATGCGTCGACCAGCCCGGTGTTCCTGTCGCATAAGGACAGTGTCAAGAAGAAGTACTCCCGGCACGTTTATTCGTGGAATCCGCGTACTCGCATTGGAAACGACGTCTGGATCGGGGAGCGTGCTTTGATAAAGAGCGGCGTTACCATAGGCGACGGCGCAGTTATCGGGATGGGCAGTGTCGTGACGAAGGACGTTCCGCCCTATACGATCGTTGCCGGTAACCCGGCCAAAATTATTCGTGCGCGTTTTTCGCCCGAAATTTCAGAGGGATTCCTGCGCTTGCAGTGGTGGAGTCTCCCTGACGATGAATTGACGAAATTGGCTCCGATGTTCACGAATCCCGAATTGTTGTTGCAAACCAAAGGCTTGCTTTGAAGATCGTCCATCTATGCGTGTCCTGTTTTTATATTGACGGATACCGGTATCAGGAAAATGAACTGATAGCCGAACACGTCCGGCAGGGGCACGACGTTACCGTGATCGCCTCGACCGAGACCTTTGTCGACAACATGAATCTCGGGTATGTCGAGCCTTCCACCTATATGGGGCAGGACGGCGCCAAGGTCATTCGGCTCGCTTATTCAGGCCCGTTCCCCGCCCGCGTCCAGCAGAAGCTGCGCATGCACAAGGGGATATATCGGCTCCTGGATGAGATAAAACCGGACGTCATCATGTTCCATGGCCTTTGCGGCTGGGAGCTCTTGACCGCTGCGCGTTACAAGAAGCGCAACCCGAGCACGATCTTCTATGTGGACAGCCACGAAGACGCGCATAACAGCGCGCGGAGCTTTTTCTCCAAGAATGTTCTGCATGGGATCTATTACAAGTCCATCATAAAAGCCAGCTTGCCTCAGATCGAGAAGGTGCTGTGCATTTCCCTGGAAACGATGGACTTCTGCCGAAAACAGTACGGCATTCCCGAAGATAAATTGGAATTCTTCCCATTGGGGGGGAAGCTCGCGCGCGAACCGTACTATTCCGAGACCCGCGAGCGAGTGCGCCGTCAGTACGAGATCGCGGATGACGAAATTCTCTTCGTCCAAACAGGAAAGTTCGACTGGAAGAGGAAGATGTTGGTCGAAAGCCTGAAGGCGTTTGCCAAAACTTCCGACTCCAAGCTGCGCTTTTTCATCGCGGGCATCGTTTCCGACGCTTTGAAGACCGAGGTAGAACAGTTGGTTGCGGCTGATCCCAGAGTCCAGTTCCTGGGGTGGAAGAAGGCGGAAGATCTGTATGAACTGCTTTGTGCGGCGGATGTTTACGTCCAGCCAGGCACACAGTCGGCAACCATGCAGATCAGCCTGTGCGCACGTTGCGCCGTGTTGCTCGACGATGTCCCCAGTCACGTGCCTTTCGTTCATGAGAATGGATGGAAAGTCCGCGATATCAATGGTTTGAAGGATGTGTTCCTCTCCATTGAAAATAATAAGGGTCGAGTTGCGGCGATGCGCAGCAAGTCATATGCGATCGCGGAGAAGCTGCTGGATTACGAACGCATGGCGCAACGCCTGCTGCAGCCTCACTGAATGGCCCGTATGTATCGCCCGGAATTCGTCTGCAGACGCAGTTCAAATCTAAAGCGCGCTGGAAGACAGTGAAACTACCGAAAAGCGATTTTTCCAAGAACGTGCTCACAGTCTTGAGTGGCAGTTCATTGGCTCTGCTCATTGCGCTCTTGCTGAGTCCCCTGCTGTCGCGTTTTTTTACGCCGGAGCAGTTCGGCTATCTCGCGGTCTATGCCTCGTTGGCGGCTATCGGTTCGGTCTTCGCGTCGCTTCGTTTCGAATTGACGATCGTACTTGCGCCTACCGACCGATATGCATACTACCTGCTGCTGCTTGCCTTCGGGCTGACCTGCGTTTTCAGCGTTGGGTTCGTCGTCCTGTCGGGCATTGTGGTGATGGCCATCCCCGATCTGATTTCCAGGCACATCCCCCCGTTTGTGATGTTCCCGATGCTGACGATCGGGATATTCCTGACGACGGCCAACCAGATCCTGACGTCCTGGGGAACCCGGCGCAAGCATTACAAGGGCATTTCGCAGGCCCGCGTCATCCAGGCGCTTACGCTTTGCGCGGGGCAGGTCAGCCTGGGTGCGCTATCCCTGAGCGGATTCGGTTTGATCCTCGGCCACGCGTTCGGCGCAGCTTGCATGATGATCAAGCTGGTGAAGGAGTATGCAGAGGAGTTCGGCAGGTTCTGGCGCACGGCGAGCCTGAAGCGCGTGGTCGCTGTGGCCAAGCGGTACAAGGATTTTCCACGGTTCATGGTGATTGGCCAACTGGCGAACGTTGTGTCGGGCCAGGCGCCGGTCGTGCTGTTGGCGTTCCTTTACGATTCACATGCCGTTGGGCTCTATTCTCTGCCGGAGCGGGTGCTGGTGATGCCTTGCGCCTTTATCGCCGCAGCAATCGGGGAGGTGTATCGGCAAGAGGCCGCGGCGACGTTCAATAGCACGGGGAATTGTCGCGCTGTATTCTTGAAAACCGCGAAAAAGCTTGCGCTCCTGGGAATCGTGCCGGCGGTGGTTGCCATGATTGCGTCTCCCGTCTTGTTTCCCATTGTTTTTGGCGAAGCGTGGGCCGAGGCCGGGAAGATCGCGGCGGTCCTGGGCGCGTTAGTGTTTTTTCAGACCGTGGTATCGCCGTTGAGCTACACGGTTCTTCTGACGAAAATGTACCGACTGGATCTGATCTGGCAACTTGCCCGCCTCGTCGTGGTCGCGGTGGGCATTTGGGCCGGGTATTACTTCCTGAATTCGCTGTTTTACTCGGTAGTGTTCCTGGTTGCCGGCTATTGCGTGATGTATGTTCTGCACTTCATCCTGCAATACCGGGCCGCATGCGGGCATGCTTTGGGACGGCCGGCATCGGCCTGACGACACGGATCGGTGGTGTCGTCCTCGGGTGGAATCGCGAGTCGCGTCCCGGTCCTGAAATCCGGTGGTTTGGCATAATTGACGCTGGATAGTAGGCCGGCGAAACGGCATACGAGGCAGCTCTGCAGTAGGGTTGGCACGATTGGGTCAGGCGGGTGCGGGAATGCACGCGATGACTGGTTAGGAGAAATGGTTGAAGAAGAAAAGGTACTTGGTCCTGGGCCCTCACACAGATGATGGCGAATGGGGCTGCGGCGCATCGATGGCGAAGTGGGCGGAGCAAGGGCACGAGGTGCACTACGCGGCATTTTCTGCCGCCGAGGAGTCCGTGCCCGCTGGCCTGACACAGGACATTCTGCGCACCGAAATCTTGGACGCGGCGAAAGAAATCAACCTGCCGGCCTCACAGTTGCAGGTGTTCCATTTTCGTGTACGGTATTTCCCGCGTGACCGCCAGGAAATCCTGGAAACCATGGTCCGCCTTCGCAAGGAGATTGATCCCGATGTGGTCGTGGGGCCGAATTCCTACGACACTCACCAGGACCACGAGGTCATCAATCGTGAAGCGTTCAGGGCATTCAAGCGCGCAACGATCCTGGGTTACGAAATTCCCTGGAATAACCGTCGGACAGATCTGACGTTTTTCCATGGAGTGGAAGAGAAGCATCTGCAGTGCAAGATCCGCGCATTGGCCGCTTATAAGTCGCAAGCATTCCGTGCGCCGAATTACGATGAATTGATCCACAGTCTGGCTGTGCAGCGCGGTTGCCAGGTTGGCATGCGCTTTGCCGAAGCTTTCGAGGTGATTCGATGGGTAGAGCAATAAGCAAGCCGGTTTCGGCCAATGACGTCGCTCGATATCTGGGGCTGCCAGCCTTGGCGAGCGACGTCGAGATTACGTCTATCGCTCCGGTCGACGAAGCGGTCGCGGGAGCGCTGAGCTTTGCGAAATCGGGCGCTTGGGCGGAAAAGGCGCCGGCCGGGGCCGTCGTGATCGTTTCACCGGAGCACGCTGCTCTGGTGAAGGGTCTCGCGCTGGTGTCGCCGACTCCCAGGCTGGATTTCGCGCGGGCATTGGCTTATATCGAAGATACGGCGGGCTACGTCTGGTCCCAGGCCGAGCCCGACATTCATCCCACTGCCTTCATCGGGCAAAACGTGGTGCTTGGCAAGGGGGTGGTGGTCGGAGCGGGCGCACGGATTCTGCACAACGTTGTGATCCAGGACGAAGTCACCATCGGTGCGCGCAGCATCATTAAATCCTGCACGGTCGTCGGTGAAGATGGCTTTGGATTCGAACGTGATGCCGATGGCAAGGCGCTACGGCTTCCCCATTTGGGCCGGGTGATTATCGAGGACGATGTCGAGATCGGCTCGCTGACCACCGTTTGCCGTGGAACGCTGGGCGACACGCTGATACGGCGTGGCGCAAAGATTGACGATCATGTACATATCGCGCACAACGTCGATGTGGGCGAGGACGCATTCGTCATCGCTTGCGCCGAGATTAGCGGCGGCGTGCGCATTGGCGCCCAGGCTTGGGTCGCGCCCAATGCATCCGTGCTGAATCAGCTGAAAATCGGCGAGAAGGCGATCGTTGGTCTTGGCGCGGTGGTCGTGCGCAATGTCGACGAAAAAAGCATCGTGGCGGGCAACCCCGCGAAGCATATCCGGCACGTCGAGTAATCGGCTTCACGGCAGCCCTGGTCCTGGAGGACGGGGCTGCCTTGCCCTTCACCGTGCGCTGTCAGTGGCGCAGGTGCGCAGGGTTTGTGCCGGTCACCTTGGCACTATAGAAGAACAATAACCAGATGATGCCGCCGAATGACGTGAGCATCGTGAAGAACGAAACGTTCACCAACGCGAGCCCGATTGGAAGCAGCAACGGCAGCACGAAGCGGCGGTTCCAATCGCGCGTAGCGCGATCCAGAAGAATCAGCCAGCACGCCAGCAAGATGCTGATGACGACGATGCCGACGGATCCGAGCGCTGCGGCGCCATCTGTGGCGAAGAGGCTGGCGTTCGAATTGCTTTCCACATTGAATGAACGTTCGGCAAGAATCCGTCCGAGCATTGGCCATTTCTTGTCGTAGTCGAGCAGGTTGGGGGTGGTGACGAACCGGTTGACTCCCGACACATGGGACCAATACGTGTAGCCCAGCCGCGAAAACAAGTCGTAGTACTGAGCCACGAATACGCCTGGATAGGCGAGCAGTCGCGTCAGGAAGTAGAAGCCAAGTTTCTCCAGCGCTCCTACCGAGCGCCAGAAGAAGGCGATCAATAGCGTGAGCACCGAGAAACCGGCGATCAGCGCGGTCACGTGCCTGGCCGTCATGAAGCGGAAGCGCGCGATCTCGTACAGCAGGAACATGGCGACCGGGAGCAGGAAAACGGTACGTTCGGCGGTGATCATGTAGGTGATCAGGAAGCCGCACAGCGCGGCGACGAGAGCAAGGCGGTGCCGGTTCGCCAGGCCATAGGCGAATAAAAATGGGCTGAAGATATAGGCGAAATAGACCTGCGCGTACCCGACGGCAAGGGACGTCGCGGCGCCCTTTTCTCTTTGGCCGTAGACGTCCGATAGACTCTGCAGGCTCATGCTATCGCGATAGATAGCCAGAAGCAGCAGGCAGCAGATCAGCCAGGCAAGAAAGAAAAGCTTGGCGATTCTCTTGCTTGGAGAATAGACAGGTGTGTCAGCGGGTTCGGCGCCGAATACGCGTACGGTGGAGAAGAGCAGGGCCATGCCGAAGGCCAGCGAGCCCATCAGGAAGCCATACCGCTCCATACTGTCGTCATAGTTTTCCAGATTGATGACGACGGCCGGCACGAAAACGAGCAGGAATAACAGCAGCAGGATGACGGAGGATGCCCGGTCGAATCTTACGGGCATCGCCAGGGTGGGTATCGCCAGCATCATGACCATCGCGGTGATTTTCGCGGCGTCGAGCGACGGCTCGAAAAAGCCCCAGTATGCCTGCTCTGAACTGAGATAAAGCGCATGCGCGACGGAAATCGAGAATCCGTAGAACAGTACTGCGCAGAGCAGGATGAATCTGGATCTCGCAGGAGATGAGGGCGGGAAAGCGGGCATTTTGGCTGTGCGGCGTTTGCGCTTGTGTCTCCGGGGCCGTTCGGCGCGGCCTTTGTGCCCCAGGAATGTTTTGGCGAAGCGCTATGACGGAGCCAGAAATCAATTGCGCTTGGGCGCGAGCCACGCCCACAACGCAAAGATGATCACCATCAGCGCGGATCCCAGCAAGGCTCCGACGAGGGCTGCGACGATTCTGCTGGGCCCTTGGGGCGTCTGAGCGACAAATACCGGCGCTTCGAAACGGGTGTTATAGGTTTTGGCCTCTTGGAGTTGATCTCGCAGGTTTGTCTGCTGCTCGACAAAACGGGAGCGTTCCACTTCATTGGCCCGCAGCAGATAGGAGACCATGATGGGATCAGGCGCTTGCTGGCCGATCTTTGCCGCATTGGCCTTAATGCTGTCTAGTATGGTCTGATGTTCCTTCTGATTGCCCTCGATCGAGGTCTCCAGGCTTGCAAGCCGTTCTTTCTTTTCCTTCACCGCGACATCCAGCAGAGCTTGGTGTTCCCGCTGCAGGACGGCCAGGGCGCCAGTCAGAAATTTCGTGGCATCTTCCTTGGTAAGGCCGTCGACCTGCATCTGGAAAAGGCTAGGGCCTTTCTGAACCTGCGTGTTGAAGGTTTTCTTTGCCAGTTTCGCTCTGACATCGCTGTCCACGTCGACCGGCATGCCGGCTGCGCGCAATGCATCCTGGACGAACGACGGGAACTGAGTGCGCGCCAGGACGGCAGCGGGATCGGTCAGAGCATTGGTTCCACCGACCTGGCCGATTTTCGCGAGAGCCATGGCTGGCCAGACTTTTGGCTGTGACATAGCGATGGCAACGGCGACGACAAGGCCGACCAATGCTCCAAGAATGATGAGGAGCCAATGGGAAATCAGTATGTCTTGTAGAAAACGGCTGTCTTCGGGATTGCTATAGGAAGAAGGGCTATCACTCATATGGGATTTGCGTTCTCAGTATCGATATTCTTCGTCGCGTAGTTGAAGTACGCGGCAATATCGCCATTGAGTTGATCCCAAGAGGAATCTCTATAATTTGAAAGCGATTTTTGATTGCCGCGTGTCGGAGTTGATGCCTCCACATTATGCAGAGGTCAATTGACGTCGATACAACGATGATGCACAAATCGTTAGCGAGTATGTGGCAAGGCACGCTTGGAAATCATGCGTTGCGGTATTGGCAAAAGCGCCTGCGTTCGACAGATTCTCTTAGGGAGGGTCTGCGTGGGTGACGGATGCCGAGGGAGCCGAGGGGGGCCTCAGGCTCGTAACATATGTTGTTGTATATGCGCTGTGTCGACAGCGTTACATCCAGCATGGGGAACAGGCGTAATGGCGCATCTGGCGCGGATCGCCTGTAGGGGACTGCAGCCGAAAGGGGGTAGTCAGGAGCAGGCGGCTGCGGCGCGCTTCACCGCAGCCTGGCGCCGCAGATTGCCGTAGACGCCAATGGCGATGGGTAGCAATTGGTAGGTGTAGTACTTGGCGACGAGCAAAAGCATCAGATTCGCCACCAGCAGCGCAGCCGCTACCAGAAATACAGGCGTACGGATTTGGTCGCTATACGAAAGGATGAGATTGGCGCCCGCAAAGACCAACAGCAGTATTAGGGTCACAACCCCCGGCAAGCCCATATCGACCCACGCGGACAGAATGTTGTGCGCATAGTTGCCGGGCAGATAGCTGCCAAAATCGCCCAGGACCGGCCAGGTCGAGATCGATAGCCAGGCATTGCTCGTTAGTGCGGCACGCGCGATGACGGACTGATCTTCGCTGATATCCGACAGGCCCAAAATGCGGCTGCCTGGCAGCGTGCCGAGCATCGTATGCGCCAGCACCAGCAGCGCGATGGCCCCGCCAATTCCGAGCACGACCAGCAGCACCTTGCGTTTGGCCATGCAGAACTCGATAACGCAGGCCATGAGCGCGAAGGCCACGAATTCAGAGCGCGCACCGATCATATACAAGGCGATGATCGCCGCCGCATAGCCGGCATATCTGACGAGGACGCGCCCGGGTGGAATCGCGGCCAGCGCCACCACGATATAGGTCATGGCGACCGCCTGGTAATTCAGCTCCATGCCGATTTCGGGCGAGATATACCCCCCGCCGATCAATTGGCCATTCGTCGAATTGAGCAGGATAAGCGGCAGTAAAGCGCAGAAGACCAACTGCGACCAGCAGGTCGCGGTCAGGTTGCCCCAAGGGAAAAGCAGGCCGAACAGGTAGAGCACAACAAATGAGCCCCACGCGATGGCATTAGGCTTCAGGATGTCGGGCGTTACCTGGAAATAGACGCCGACCGCGATGCTGATGCCGAACAGCGCCATGAACAGGAGGAACAGCCATTCCACCAAGTCGAACCGGACTCGCAGGCGCGGCTTGGCATAGGCCGCGAGCAGCAGCATCGGCAGGCCGAGCACGATCCCGGCTGTGAAGTACCCGCCCAGATATGGCCGGATCACCGCCTTTTGCACCAGTATCTGGTAGACGATGTAGGCGGGGAAGATGACGAAAAACGCCCCGATCGCCAACCACCGCGCGGTCCATTCGCTGCCATTCTGACGGCAGCTGGCGGTGATCGTAGGAGCGTGCGACATCAATTTCAACCGACGGGTCAGCTGCGGTTGATGAGTCCGCTCAAGGAGCGGCGGCTACGGAAGGCGGTCTGGATCAGGGCCAGCGCGAAGGCGAGGATGAAGCCGACAAAGGCGCCAATTGCGCCGCTGACGACTTTGCTGCCACCTTGAGCCACGGGCGAGACAGAGACGGACGAGATCAGCTTGCTGTTGAAGGTGCGGGTCGGATTCAACTGTTCTTGCAGCAGGCCGATCGAAATACGCAGCCGTTCGGATTCCGATTGGGTGGTGCGCAGCAGGTAGGACACCACCAGCGAGTCCGACACGTCTGTCGTGGGCGCCACTTGTCCCGACTTGAGCGCGGCAATGACCGTGTCGCGTTCACTGGCGTTCGTCGCCAACAGTGCTTCAGCCTCCTCGATTTTACGCTTGCGTTCCTGCACCCCGTCGTTGTACTCCTCTGCGGTCTGTGCCTGCAAAGTGGCAACTGCGCCTTCCAGAAGCCGTTTGGCCTCTTCCGGTGAATATGCGCTGACTTGCAGCTGGAGGAGATTGGGGCTGCGCTGCGGGATGGCAACGAGTGTCCTCAATGCGAGGAGAGATTTCGGGTCGGCGTAAGGATCTCGCGGCAAACCGGCTTTCTCGAGGGAATCGCTCGTGAAACCGGGTTGCTGCACCATGGACACAAGCGTTCCGGCATCCACGAGCGGCGCCGGGCCGTTGATCTGCGCGATTTTTACGAGCCCACTCGCCGCCCAGACCGGGGGACGCTTGGGCATCAAACTGATGCCGATGACGGCACCCAAGATAATGGCCAAAACCAGCAATTTCCAATAGGAGAGCAGTAGGCCGACAATATTCGGGAAATCGCCAGATTTGGGTTGCATGTCGTTTGGGCTTATTTTGGAGATCGTGATTGTATGCCAATTGGACGAGATAGCGGCTAAGTCCGTGCGTCGCCAAATGGGGGTGTAGCCATCCTGTAGCGGTATGGATCGGTGGAGATCGCAGCGCCTGGGCTCGGCCCCGAACCCGGGAGAAGGGGGGCGTTGTGTTGTACATTCGCGTTTCTGACTGAACCGTCTTTGCCTTAATGCCTACACGCATTCTCATCGTTCGCACATCGTCGCTTGGCGATCTGGTGCACATGCTGCCCGCAATATCCGATATCGCCCGATATGTACCGGATGCCGAAATCGACTGGGTGGCGGAAGAAGCATTCGCCGAGATTCCCAGCTGGCATCCCGCGGTCAATGAGGTGATCAAGGTGGCGCACCGTCGCTGGCGCAAGGCCTGGTGGTCCAGCGAGGTCAGGGCCGAGCGCCATGCGCTTAAGGAGCGCCTGCGCTCCAAGCAGTACGACATCGTGCTGGACATGCAGGCCCTGTTGAAGTCCGCCTGGCTGGTCCGCCAGACGCGCGGCGTACGGCACGGGCTGGATTGGCGTTCGGCGCGCGAGCCCCTGGCTTCCCTGTTCTACAACGTGCGCCATCGGGTGGAATTCTGGCAACCCGCGGTCATCCGCCAACGCAAGCTGGCGGCGCTGACGTTCGGCTACCAATACGCCGGCCAGCCCGATTTCGGCCTCCAGGCCTTTTCCCGGCAAGCCGCGCAGTCGCGCGAGGGTGATGTCGTGGCGGAAAGCGGCCAGGTGGATCCACCGCGCCTGCACCATCTGGACACGGACCATGGCTACGCGGTGATCATGCCTTCGGCCAGCCGGGACGACAAACTCTGGCCCGAGGACGATTGGCGCGCGGTGTTCCGCCGGCTGCGCGACGCGGGCTGCAGCCTGCGTCTGCTTTGCGGCAATGAGCAGGAGGCGCAGCGCGCCAGGTTGCTCGTGGCCGGCATGGACGGCGCCGAGGTGATGCCCCGCATGGACTTGACGTCGGTGGCGCGCCTGCTGGCCGGCTCGCGCCTGATGGTGGGCCTGGACAGCGGCCTGACGCACCTGTCGGCGGCCCTGGGCCGTCCCACTATCGGCATATATCGGGCCTCGACGCCCGTGCGCACGCCGCTGGTTGGCTCGAACTACACCGCCAGCCTGGGCGACCGCGGCGCTTCGCCCTCGCGCGAGGCCGTGATGGCGTCGGTGGAGCAGGCGCTGGCCGCGCAGTGATATGAACCGCGGCGTCTACACACTGGCGCTCAGGGCCTTGTCGCCGCTGGTCTGGCTGTGGATGGGACATCGCGCCAGGCGGGCCGGCGGCCAATGGGAAATCTTCTCCGCGGAACGCTTCGGCCGGGCGCCGGCCGAAGCGGGGCCCGCGCAGACCGCTCCCGTCTGGGTGCACGCCGTCAGCCTGGGCGAGACCCGGGCAGCCCAACCTCTGCTGCAAGCGCTGCTGGACCGCGGACTGCCGGTGCTGCTGACCCACGTGACGGCCACCGGCCGGGTCGAGGGCGCGCGGCTGTTCCAGGGCGCGATCGCCCGGGGCCAGTTGCGCCAGGCCTGGCTTCCCTACGATTTCCCCGGGGCGACCCGCCGCTTCATGGCCGGCCGCCGGCCCCGTTGCGGGCTGCTGATAGAGCGCGAGGTGTGGCCCAACCTGCTGGCCGCCGCGCGCGAGGCGGGCGTGCCCATGGCGCTGGTCAGCGCCCGGTTCTCGGCCTCTTCCCTGCGCCAGGCGGGCAGGATGGGCAGCGTGATGCGCGAAGCCCTGGCCGGCCTGGACGCGGTGCTGGCCCAGACCGCCGAGGACGCCTCCCGGCTGGGGCAGGCGGGGGCGAGGCCCCCGCTCGTGACCGGCAACCTTAAGTTCGATCTGGCGCTGCCTGATGCGCAGGTACGGGCCGGCCAGGC
Organism: Achromobacter denitrificans NBRC 15125; assembly: GCF_001571365.1. Lineage (GTDB taxonomy): Bacteria > Pseudomonadota > Gammaproteobacteria > Burkholderiales > Burkholderiaceae_B > Achromobacter > Achromobacter denitrificans. The sequence continues at coordinate 187,449 of NZ_BCTQ01000006.1, forward strand.
ATGGCGCGAACGGCTGGGCCGACGCGTAGTGGCCGTGGCCAGCACGCGCGAGGGCGAGGACGGCGCGTTCATCGAGGCGATCAAGCGTCACGCCAACAACTCAGGGGCGCATGATTCGCCCTTGTTTCTCCTGATTCCCCGCCACCCCCAGCGTTTCGACGAGGCCGCGCGCCTGCTGGCGGAGGCCGGCTTGGCGTTCACGCGACGCTCGGGCGGCGCGGAACCCGGCCCGGATGTCGCGGTGCTGCTGGGCGATACGCTGGGCGAGATGGCGTTCTACTACGCCGCCTCGGAGGTGGCGATCGTCGCGGGCAGTTTTGCGCCGCTGGGCGGGCAGAACCTGATCGAGGCGTGCGCGGCCGGGGTGCCGGTCATCGTCGGGCCACATACGTTCAATTTCAAGCAGGCGGCGGAAGACGCCATCCAGGCGGGTGCCGCGCAGCGCGTGTCCGACGCGGGGCAGGCGGTGGATGCCGCCATGGCGCTGCTGGGCGACGACGGCAGGCGGCTGCGTGGCGGGGAGGCGGCGCGGGCATGGTTCGGCGCGCACGCGGGGGCCACCCGGCGGACGCTGGACGCGCTGGCGCCCTGGCTGGAAGCGGGGCCGCGGCCTTAGGGAGTGGTCCGGGGGACCAGCGTGACCGCGCCGGGATTCAATTCCTGGCTGAAGCGCCGGGTATCGCGTCCTTCGTCCTCGGGCCGTATGCCCAGCCAACCCTGGCCCAGCGCATAGACGCCCAGGTTCGCCAGCAGGATGAGGATGAAGAGCACGCGCATGCGGGGTCTCGCTCAGGGATGGGCGTCCAGGGTGGCGCGCGCGATCGCGGCCAGCCCGTCCAGGACGGGGTGATCCAGGTAGACCGGCACGGGCGTGGCGCCGAAGGCGCCGCCCGCGTCCGCCAGCAGGCGTTCGATTTCCTGGTGCACTTCGGGCCAGCCGCCGCCGGCGGCGTAGATCTGCGGCGCCTGGCCGTAGCGCTGGCGGCCTGCCAGCCATTGGCGGACGACCGCGCCGGCCTGCGCCGCGGCGATGCCCGAGGCAATGGCTTCGTGCGTGTCCGTGGGGTAGGCCACGACCTCGCCGTTGGCGACCGGAAGATTGGCGGTGCCGTGCGCGAGCGCGTTGCGCATCATGGCGGGGCCGGGCAGGATCAGGCCGCCGGCAAAGACGTTGTCGGGCCCTACCGTATCGATGGTGGTGGCCGTGCCGAAGCTGGCCAGCAGGAAGGGTGGATGCGCGCCGGGCAGGCGCGACAGCACGCCCACCAGCGAGGCCCAGCGATCGGCGCCCAGCTGCGTGGGCACGCGGTAACTGTTGACCAGCCCCAGCGTGGAAGCCTGGGACGGCGACCAGGTCATGGCGCAGCCGTGTTTTTCCAGGATGGCGGCGATGGCCAGGCCGCGGGCCTCGCCGGCGACGTTCACGCCCAGCGCATGCGCGGGGCGGCGCGGCAGCGCGGCCAGCCAGCGGTCCAGGGCGTCCAGGTCCACGCCCTCGAAGGCGACCGCCGCCGGTTCGCGCGGCGTGTCGGGGTTGGCGGCGTCCAGCCAGCCCACCTTGAGACGGCTGTTGCCGGAGTCGATGAGAATAATCATGCTTGGCGTCGAATCGAGATTTCGCCGACCAGGATCGGCTTGGCGCCCTCGGGCGTTTGCACCAGCAGGCGGCCATGGTCGTCCACGCCGCAAGCGGTGCCGCTTAGAAGGATAGCGCCCTTGTCCAGGACGTTGACCTTGCGGCCCGCCAGGGCGTCCACCTGGTCGAAACGCCGCTTGAAGGCGCCGAAGCCTTCGCGCTCCAGAGACCGGATCGCTTCATGCCAGGCCGTGGCGCTGGCGCAGACCAGGTCGGCGGCGCTGGCTTCGCGGGGGGAGTGCGCCTGCACCTGGCTCCAATCGGCAACTTCGCGCTCCAGCGCGAGCGACAGCCGGTCGGCGTCGATCAGGTTCACGCCCATGCCGATGACGACCGTATAGCCCGCAACGTGGCGGCCGGGGTTGCGGGTGGTCTCGACCAGCACGCCCGCAAGCTTGGCGTCATGCCATTGCACGTCATTGGGCCATTTCATGCACAAACCCGCGGCCGCCGGGCCGGCGACGGCGCGCAGGGCCTCGCACGCGGCCACGCCGGCCAGCGGCGACAGGGCTGGCAGTTGGGCGGCGGGCAGGTTGACGTCGAAGGCACAGGAGAACATCAGGGTGGAACCCGTCCGATTCTGCCAGGGGCGGCCGGCGCGGCCGCGCCCCGTTTCCTGCAGGTGCGTGCCCAGCAGCCAAGGTTTGCCGACCCCGCCCGCGCGTGCGCGGGCCAGCAGGTCGGCGTTGGTCGATCCGGTGCTGCCTGTCCAGGCGATGTCTTGGAAGGCGGGCAGGCGCGCGGCCAGTTCCCGGGCCAGGGCTTCCGGCGCGGGCAGGTCGATTGGGCGGACGTGATCGGGCATGGCGGCGATTGTAGGGCACGCGGCGGCCGCTCGCGGTCCGGCTGCGCCTGCGTTTATCATTGACGATACATTTTGCATTGGTAACCTCTCTGCATGCCGCATTCCGTTTCGTCCGCACCCGCCGCCGCGCCTTTCCGCCATGAAGGGGGCGTATGCCATGTGGCCGGCGACTGGAGCGTGCTGGCGCTGGCCGAGCCGGGCGAGGTGGAGCGCCGCCGCCAGGCCCTGGCCCGCGCGGCGAACGACGGCGCGCGCTGGGACCTGCACGGCATCGGGCGGCTGGATACGATCGGCGCCCTGCTGATCTGGCAGGCCTGGGGGGAAAAGCTGCCCGACAGGGTGCGCTGGTCGCCCGGGCAGCAGGACGTGTTCAACGCGCTGGCCATGAACAAGGGCGGCACGCCGGCCGCGGCCCCCAAGGGCGATCCCTGGGGCTGGCTGCGCGCCGTGGGCAGCGCGGTTTTCCTGGCCATGGAGAACGGCCGCGCGCTGCTCGTCATGCTGGGGCAACTGGTGCTGGATCTGGGCGGCATGCTGCGCCGCCCGCGGCTGGGGCCGTGGCGCGAGATTTCGGCGCAGGTGTACCGCACCGGCGCGCAGGCGCTGGGCATTACGGCGCTGGTCGGCTTCCTGATCGGCGTGGTCCTGTCCTACCTGTCGGCGCAGCAGTTGCAGATGATCGGCGCCGACCGGTTCATCGTGCGCCTGCTGGGCGTGTCCATCGTGCGCGAGCTGGGGCCGGTGCTGGCCGCCATCCTGGTGGCGGGCCGCTCGGGTTCGGCCATTACCGCGCAGATCGGCGTCATGCGGGTCACGCAGGAACTGGACGCGATGCTGGTCATGGGCATATCGCACGGCCAGCGCCTGATCCTGCCGCGCGTGGTCGCCCTGGCCGTGACGATGCCATTGCTGGTCCTGTGGACCGACGCCATGGCGATCCTGGGCGGCATGCTGGCCGCGCAGTTGCAGCTGGGCGTGTCGGCGCAATGGTTCCTGCAGTCGCTGCCGGACGCCATCTCGCTGACCAACTACTGGATCGGCATCCTGAAGGGCGTGACGTTCGGCATCCTGATCGCGCTGATCGCCTGCCATTTCGGCCTGCGCATCCAGCCCAACACGGAAAGCCTGGGGCGCGGCACGACCACCTCGGTGGTGACATCGATTACCGGCGTGATCCTGCTGGACGCGCTGTACGCCGTGATTTTCAGCTCGGTGGGCATCTGATGAACAGCGCGACCCAGCACCGCCTGTTCGCGGAAGACGGCGTCACCGTCGAACCCGTCATCACGGTGCGCGGCCTGCGCACCGCGTTCGGCGACCACGTCGTGCACGACAACCTCGACCTGACGGTCTTCCCCGGGGAGATCCTGGTGCTGGTCGGCGGGTCGGGCACGGGCAAGACGGTGCTGCTGCGGCAGATCATCGGGCTGGATCAGCCGGCGGCGGGCACCGTGAAGGTGCTGGGCCATTCGCTGTTCGAGCTGAGCCCGTCGGAGCGCCGGCGCCTGTCGTACCGCTGGGGCATGCTGTTCCAGGCGGGGGCGCTGTTCTCCGCGCTCTCGGTGTTCGACAATGTGGCGTTGCCGCTGCGGGAATTGCGCACGGTGCCGGAAGACCTGGTGCGCGACGTCGTCATGTGCCGGCTGGCCATGGTGGGCCTGTCCGAGCGCGACGCCGACAAGCGGCCGTCGGACCTGTCGGGCGGCATGGTCAAGCGCGTGGCGCTGGCGCGCGCGCTGTCCCTGGACCCGGAGCTACTGTTCCTGGACGAGCCCACGGCCGGCCTGGACCCCCTGCGGTCCGACGAATTCGTGGACCTGGTGCGCAGCCTGCACCGGCAATTGGGGTTCACCGTGGTCATGGTGACGCACGACCTGGACACGCTCCTGGCCCTGGCCACGCGTGTCGCCGTGCTTGCCGACAAGCGGGTGATCGTATGCGACACGGTGCCGGAAGTACTGAAGGTCGATCACCCGTTCATTCACACGTTCTTCCTGGGCGAGCGCGGTTTGCGCGCGCTGGGGGATCTGGCGCCGAAGGGAATGCATCATGGAAAACCGTAGTCATGCCCTCATGGCCGGTATCTTCACGCTGGTCTTGCTGGCCGCCGCTGCCTTGGCGGCCATCTGGATCGGCCGGGACCGGACCCAGCTGCAACCATACGAAATCATCTCCGCCACCGCCGTCAGCGGCCTCAATCCGCAGTCGACCGTGCGCTATCAAGGCGTGCCCGTGGGCAAGGTGCAGTCGCTGGCCCTGAACCCCGACAAGCCGGGGCAGGTGCGCATCCGCATCGGCATCGCGCCGAACACGCCGATCACCGAATCGACCTGGGCGGAACTGGGCGTGCAGGGCGTGACCGGCATGTCCAACGTGGAACTGCGCGACGACGGCACGTCGATGACGCGGCTGGTGTCGTCCGCGGCGCATCCCGCCGCGATTCCGCTGCGTCCGGGCTTTCTCGACCGCATCGAGCAGCGCGGCGGCAAGCTCATCTCCAACGTGGAAGAGGTCACCGAGCAGCTGCGCCGCGTCCTGAGCGAGCAGAACGTGCAGGCACTGACGGCCAGCCTGCAGAACGCCACCGACCTGACCCAATCCCTGAAAGAGGCCAGCCGCGATCTCGGTCCGACCCTGGCCAAGCTGGGGCCGCTGGTGGACTCGCTGAACAAAACGTCGAGCCAGGCGGACCGGGCCGCGCGCGAAGTCGGCGACCTGGCCCAGCAGACCCGCCAGTCGCTGGCGCGCCTGACGGCGCCCGGCGGCGCCCTGTCCGCCGCCACCAGCAGCCTCAACGATATCGCCCTGGCCGCCGCGCGGCTGGACGGCGAAACGCTGCCGGCGATCACCGGCATGGCGGCCAACGTCAGCGAGGCCGCGCGGGGCGCGGCCGTTACCCTGCGCCGTGTGGACAACACGCCGCAATCCTTCCTGTTCGGCCCGGCTCCCCGCGAGCCCGGACCCGGCGAGGCCGGCTTTGCCGGATTCGGGAGATAGCCCAAATGACGAAGATGCGTAGCGCCGTTCTCATCCTGACCCTGGCCCTGGCGGGTTGCGGTATCGGCCGCGTGCCCGCGCCGCCCACGGTGTTCGACCTGGGGTTGGACGCCAGCCCCGTGCCGGCCCTGCCGGCGCGCGAACCCATCGCCCTGGTCTTCCAGGCCGTGCCGGCGCTGTCCGACACCAGCGTGATCTGGCGCGTGGGCGACAGCACGGCGCCCAAGGCCTATGCCACCTATCGCTGGGCTTCCTCGCCGATGGAACTCGTGCGCCAGCGCCTTGCCGACCGCCTGTCGCGCCAGGGGCCGGTGCTGAACGAGCGCGTCAGCCTCCAGACGCCGCAGCTGCAGGTCTTCCTGTCGCAGTTCGAGCAGGTGTTCGCCGCCGACGGCCAATCCAGCGAAGGGCGCATCCTGTTGCAGGCGGTGCTGGTGGACGGCCGCAACGTGCTGGGCCAGAAGCGCATTGCGCTGCGGGTGCCCGCGCCGACGCAGGACGCGGCCGGGGGCGTGGCCGCCTTGCGCCAGGCCAGCAACGATGCCGCCGACGAACTGGCGCAGTGGCTGGCCGCGACCTTGAAGCCCTCGTCCCGGACGGGCGGTTAACATCGTCTCTTTTTCCGCTTCCTGAGTTCCGCCATGTCCGCACGCACTGAAACCCACGCATTCATCGGCGCCGCCGGCCGCATCGATTGCGCCGTCGATTGGCCCGCCGGCACGCCGCGAGGCTGGGCGCTGGTGTTGCATCCGCATCCGCTGCAGGGCGGCGCGCGCGAGAACAAGGTGGTCACGACCCTGTCGCGGGCCTGCGTGCAGCACGGCCTGGTGGCGGTGCGTCCGAATTTCCGCGGCGTCGGCCTGTCCGAAGGCGTCTTCGACAAATCGGTGGGCGAAACCCAGGACATGCTGGCCGTCGTCGCGCAGATGCGCGAATTGCACCCGGAACTGGCCCAGGCGCCATGGGTGCTGGCCGGCTTCTCGTTCGGCACCGCGGTCGCCGCGCAGACCTATGCCACGCTGGCGGAGCAGGGCGATGCCGCGCTGCCCGCCGCCCTGATGCTGATGGGGCCCGCGGTGAACCGCTTCCAGTCGCACGAGGTGCAGGTGCCTGGCGACACGCTGATGGTGCATGGCGAGGAAGACGAAGTCGTGCCGCTGTCCGAGGCCATGGACTGGGCGCGTCCGCGTTCCATCCCGGTCGTCGTGGTGCCCGGCGCGTCGCATTTCTTCCATGGCAAGCTGCTGGTGCTGCGCCAGCTGGTGCAGGCGCATTTGAAGGTCGCGCTGGACTGAAGCGCCGCAGGCACCGTCCCGGCGCGGCGTCAGCGGCGGGACAGGTTGCATCAAGTTGCATGTTTTAGTGGCAAGGGGAACCCCGCGCGGCCCGGCGGGGTCCTACCGACTGCCTATAATTGTCAGCCACTTGACCCGCGCCGGCGGGCGTCATCCCTGGACCCACGTTGCCGATGAAGAATTTGCCTTACTCCGTTCACTCTCCCGTCGTCTTTACGCGTCGCCTGATTTCCGGCGCGGTGCTGTCGGCGATGCTCGCGGCCTCGATGCCGGCCTGGGCCCAGCAACAGCCGGCCCCCGCCGCCGCAGCCCCGGCCGCCGCGACGGCGGCGCCGTCGGCTTCGAGCGTGGTTCCGGTGGGCGATGTGTCGGCCGTGCCGGCGCCCACGATCGCGGCCAAGGCCTGGATCGTGATGGATGTGAACAGCGGCCAGACCCTGGCCGCGTCCAACCCGGACATGAAGGTCGAGCCGGCGTCGCTCACCAAGATCATGACGGCCTACGTCGTGTTCAACGCGCTGGATGAAAAGCGCCTGACGCTGGAGCAGACCGTTCCGGTATCCGAACACGCCTGGCGCACGGGCGGTTCGCGCATGTTCATCGAGCCGCGCAAGCCGGTCACGGTGGACGAACTGAACCAGGGCATGATCGTGCAGTCCGGCAACGACGCATCCGTGGCCCTGGCCGAAGCCGTCGGCGGCAGCGAAAGCGCGTTCGCCTCGCTCATGAACCAGGAGGCCGAACGCCTGGGCATGCGCAATACGCACTTCATGAACGCCACGGGCCTGCCCGATCCGCAACACATGACCTCCACGCGCGACCTGGCCATCCTGTCGTCGCGCCTGATCACCGATCACCCGGATCACTTCCACTACTACAAGCAGAAGAGCTACACCTACAACAAGATCACGCAGCCCAACCGCAACCGCCTGCTGTGGGCCGATCCGTCGGTTGACGGCATGAAGACCGGCCACACCGATTCGGCGGGCTACTGCCTGGTGTCGACCGCGGTGCGCGGCGACCGCCGCATCCTCGTGGTCGTGGTCGGCACGGACAGCGAGGCCACGCGCGCCGAGGAAAGCCTGAAGCTGCTGAACTGGAGCTTCCAGAACTTCGACACCGTGAAGCTGTTCGACAAGAGCCAGCCCGGCATCGATGCCCGCGTCTGGGAAGGCACGGCCGAGACCGTCAAGCTGGGCCCGCCCAACCCGGTGTCGATCGCGGTGCCGCGCGGCAAGGCCGGCGACCTCAAGCCGGTGGCGCAACGCACGGATCCGCTGATCGCTCCGCTGGCCAAGGGCCAGCAGGTCGGCACGCTGCAGTTCACGCTGGACGGCAAGGTGCTGCGCACCGAACCGCTGGTCGTGCAGGACGCGGTCGAGCGCGCCGGCTTCTTCGGCCGCATGGTCGATACCGTCAAGCGCTGGTTCGAATAAAACCGCGAGGCGCGGCCGACGCGCCGCGGGTGTAAGCTAGCAACGGGCGTTTCATGTCGAAACGCCCGTCTTCATTCCCGGGACGGACCTGCCGGTGCGTCCTTTTCCTTTCCTTCTCAGGAGTGCCTCATGATTCCGGGCGTGCCGGGCGAAAGCCAGGTGTATCTCAACGGTGAGTTCCTGCGCGTGGACGAAGCCAAGATCTCCGTCCTCGACCGCGGCTTTATTTTCGGAGACGGCATCTATGAAGTCGTCCCCGTGTACCAAAGCAATGCGTTCCGCATGGCCGAGCACCTCGACCGCCTGGATCGCAGCCTGGCTGCCTTGCGGATCGCCCAGCCCTTCGACCGGGCGGGCTGGATCGACCTGATCGAGCAGCTGCTGGCGCGCACCAACCTGGACACCTGCATCGTCTATCTGCAAGTGACGCGCGGAGTGGCCAAGCGCGACCACCAGTTCCCGTCCGTTCCGGTCGCGCCGACCGTCTTCGGCATGGTGTCGGCCTGGTCGCCGCCGACCGCCGCGCAGCGCGCCCAGGGCCTGACCGCCATCAGCATTCCGGACGAGCGCTGGCTGCATTGCGAGATCAAGTCGGTTTCCCTGCTGGGCAACGTGCTGGCCAAGCAGCAGGCCGTCGACGCGGAGGTCGATGAGGTCGTCCAGTTCCGCGACGGCTACCTCACGGAAGGCTCTTCCACCAATATCTGGGTGGTTTCCGGCGGCAAGCTGCTGGCGCCGCCCAAGAACAACCTGATCCTGGAAGGCATCCGCTACGGCCTGATGGGCGAGCTGGCCGCGGAGGCGGGCATCCCGTTCGAATCGCGCCGCATCTCGCGGCAAGAGGTCGAGCAGGCGGATGAGCTGATGCTGTCCTCGGCCACCAAGGAAGTGTTGGCCATCGTCTCGCTGGACGGCAAACCGGTAGGATCGGGCAAGCCCGGCCCTGTTTTTGAGCAATTGCGGGCGGGTTATGATGCCCGCATCGCCGCGCTGTAAGCCGGCGGCATCGGGCGGCCCCGGCGGGGCCGCCTTGCCGGCGCGCCGTTCGCCCCCATATGCAGGCAATCCCGGCGCCGCGGGGCGAGTTTTTCGCCGCAGGGCCGCTCCAAGGCAGAGGCCTCTCCCGGGAGGCAGGAGGCTCGCGAACCGAGCATGCCGTTGGGGGCAACATTTTTTAGGCACATCATGCATATCCCGCCAGAAGATTCCCTTATCGAGTATCCCAGCGACTTTCCCATCAAGGTCATGGGCAAGCAGCACCCCGAATTCGCGCAGACGCTGACGGAAGTCGTCCTGCAGTTCGATCCGGAATTCGATGCTGCCACGGTGGAGATGCGGCCCAGCAAGGGCGGCAACTACATGGGCCTGACCTTCACGGTGCGCGCCACCTCGCGCGAACAGCTGGATGCGCTCTACCGTGCGCTGCACGGCCATCCGATGGTGTCCATCGTTCTCTAGCGCGGGCCGGTTGTGATCAAGTGGCTCGCGCGGCCGGCCGACTACCTGTCGGTCTGGCAGGACATGCAGGCGTATACCAACCTGCGCGGCGCCGATACGCCCGACGAGATCTGGCTTTGCGAGCACGCGCCCGTCTACACACTGGGCCAGGCCGGCCTGCCACAGCACATCCTCAATCCTGGCGACATTCCCATCGTCCGCTGCGACCGCGGCGGGCAGGTGACCTACCACGGCCCCGGCCAGGTCATGGCGTACGCGCTGTTCGACCTGCGCCGCGCGGATATGTACGTCAAGGAGTACGTGACCCTGCTGGAGGGCGCGGTCATCGACACGCTGGCCCAGCTGGGCGTGCAGCATGCCTGTCGCAAGCCCGGCGCACCGGGCGTCTACGTGCCGGATCCCCAAGGGGGCGACCTGGCCAAGATCGCCGCGTTGGGCATCAAGATCCGCAACGGCCGGGCCTATCACGGCGTTTCGCTGAACGTATCGATGGACCTGGCGCCCTTCCTGGGCATCAATCCCTGCGGTTATCAGGGGCTGCGCACCGTCGACATGGCCAGTTGCGGCGCGCGCCGCGAGCCGACCGAGGCGGGCGACGCGCTGGGGCGCAATCTGCAGCTGGCCTGGGCCCGCGCGAGGAACAAGACATGAAGACCTACAGCGCGGCCGACGTCGCCGCCACCACGCCCGAGCAACTGGCCCGCCTGCGCGAAGCAGGGCCCCCGGAGGATTACGCCGCCTGGATCCGCGCGGCCGCCGAGCTTGGGCTGGTCGAAGCGCAGGCCATCTACGGGCAAATGCTGCTGGACGGCGCCGGGGTCGAGCGCGACCAGGCGGAAGGGCTGGCGTGGTTCAAGCGCGCCGCCAACGCCGACCATCTCATGGCCATCAACATGGTGGGCCGCTGCTACGAGAACGGCTGGGGCGTGGCGCCGGACGACACGGTCGCCGCCTACTGGTTCCGGCTGGCCGCGGACCGGGGGCTGGACTGGGGCAAGTACAACTACGCCCACATGCTGCGCGGCGGACGCGGCGGCGTGGCGCAGGACCCCGCGGCGGCGCTGGCCTTGTACCAGCAGGCGGCGCAGGCCGGGCACGTGAAGTCCATCGGCGTGGTCGGCCGCTATTACGAGGCCGGCGACGTGGTGGCGCAAGACATGGAGCACGCCTTCGATTGCTACCGGCGCTGCGCCGAAGGCGGCGACTTCCGGGGCATGTTCCATCTGGGCCGCCTGCTGCTTCTGCGCGGCGACAAGGAAGCCGCCGTCCAGTGGCTGGTCCGCGTGCCCGAAACGGCCACGCCCGCGTTCCTGCGCGAAGCCAACGACATGCTCCAGGCCAGCGGGTTCCCGGCTTTGTACGAGGCGTAGGATGGGTGGAGCGCGAGAGTTCTTAAGAAAGAACTCAGGTATCCAGCGCGCGAAACCCATGCTGTCGTGGGCAGACAGTGCCTCCTGGCACCGGCCGGAAAACAGCCGATTGCGGCCGCATGGGTTTCGCGCGTTCAGCGTCTGATTTCTAGCTTAAGAACTCTCGCGCTCCACCCAT
>NZ_BCTQ01000007.1 GCF_001571365.1 Achromobacter denitrificans NBRC 15125
TCACGACGCAAGACACCGCGTAAGCCTCGGGCCAGCCGCCCGCGCGGCCGGCCCGAGGCGGGCCCCGCAAGATCCTCCACCCCCCGCCACCCGGGGCGAGAACCCCAAGCACCCAACCCTCCCCAGCGACCGCCAGGTTTCAACCACCAGAGCCCGTCGCGTCGGGGGCCTGGGGTGCGCGGGGCGTCGATAAGCCCGAGGGAATCTGAAGGAACCGCCGCAGGCGGTGACGAAGATGACAAGGGGGCAGTCCGGAGCGAAGGCTCCGGACCGCAATCGTGGCCCCGCGCACCCCAGGCCCCCGACGCGGCGGGCGTCTCAAGAACCCAAACCCACCGACCAACATCCCACCCCTACCTCCCCCCGCCAGAAAACTCGCAACAACTCTCCGCCAACCCCGCCACGCTCTCGCAAAACCCCACATCCGCATCCCTGCGGAACATCGCGCAATACACCGATTGCGGCGGCGCGAGGCTGGTGCGCGCGATAACGAGCTGCTTCGCGCTCACCATGTCGGCGAAGTAATCGCGCGGCAGGCAGCTGACGCCGAACCCCGCCGCGGTCAGCCCGGCCATGGCGATCAGGCTGTTGATGGTGAAGATATTGCTGACCGGCGTATGCGGCCGCAGCCAGCCGTCGTAGATCATGTTCAGGCCCGACTCCCGGCTCTGCCGCAGCAACGGCAGAGCCGCGATATCCGCCGGCGTGTAGACGCGGCTGGAATCGATCATGTCCGGGCTGCCCATCCAGGCGAACTCCAGGCGCTGCAGCGGCACTACCTGCACGTTCGGCTCCGCGAATTCCCCGTGCAGGAAGGCCATGTCCAGCTGGCCCGCCTGCAGGCGCTTGAGCAGGTCCCCGCCCAGGTCGATGTGCGGCTCCAGCGTGATGCGGGGGTAGTGCGCCCGCAGCAGCCGGATCAGCGCCGGCAGCCACGTCATCGCGGTGATCTCGGTGATGCCGAAGCGGAACGTGCCGGTCAGCATGTGCTGGCCCTTCAGCCGCACCAGCAGCCGGTCGCGGTGGCCCAGCATTTCCTCGGCCAGGGCATAGACCTCATGGCCGCGCGCGGTCAGTTCCGCGCGATGGCCGGAGCGGTCGAACAGCGCGATGTCGAAGTCGGCCTCCAGCTCCTGGATGCGCTTCGTGATCGCGGACTGGGTGGTGTGGAGCTTTTGCGCCGACGCGGCAAACGTGCCCAGCCTGACCGTCCAGTACAGGGCTTCGATCTGTTTGAAGGTCAACATCCGGCAGGGCCTCGCGAGTCGGTTTTCATTCCGAAATTTCCATTAAGGGCTAACCCCTATATTCCATAAAGTGATTGAGTTCGTAGAAATTTAATCCCTTTTATGGATTTGCAAAAGCTCGCACCATGGCGCCTGCCCATTCAATCACCGACTCAGGATTTTGCAGACCGCCATGGCCTCTATTCACACCGGCGCCCGGATATTGCCCGCTCCCCCCGTCGCTTCCGCTGCGGTTCTCCAGGCGCTGGCCGGCATCGTCACGCCGCACCTCAGCGACAACCTCGCGCGCCGCGAAGGCATATCGGGCCTGCGCCGCTACCACGGCGCCGGCAAGCTGGTGGGCACGGCCCTGACCGTCAAGACCCGCCCTGGCGACAACCTGCTCATCTACAAAGCCATGATGCTTGTGCAGCCCGGCCACGTGCTGGTGGTGGACGCCGGCGGCGACCTTTCCAACGCCGTGCTGGGCGAAATCATGAAGCGCTACCTCCAGGTCCATGGCTGCGCCGGCGTGGTGGTGGACGGCGCCATCCGCGACGTGGCCGCCTTCGAGGCCGACAGCTTTCCCTGCTACGCGCGCGGCCACATCCACCGCGGCCCCTACAAGGACGGCCCGGGCGAGGTCAACGTGCCCGTCTCGATCGGCGGTCAGGTGATCAACCCCGGCGACATCGTGGTGGGCGACGAGGACGGCCTGGTCAGCTTCGCGCCCGCCGAGGCCGACGCCCTGGTCGCGGCGGCGCAGGCGCACGCCGCCAAGGAAGAACGCATCATGGCCGAGATCGCCGGCGGCGCGAAGGCGCAAAGCTGGATGCAGGCCGCCTTCGCCGCGAAGGGGTTGGAATGAACGCCGCCGCGAGCGAGTTCCTGGCCGACCGGGCCCGCGCCATCAAGCCCTCGCCCAGCATGGCGGCCAAGAGCCGCGTGGACCAGCTGCGCGCGCAGGGCAGGGACATCATCGACTTCACCGTGGGCGAACCCGACCTGCCCACGCCCGCGCACATCGTGCAGGCCGGCATCGACGCGCTCAACAGCGGCGACATCCGCTACACCGCGTCCGCCGGCGCCAAGCCCTTGCTGGAAGCCGTGCGCGCCAAGTTCCAGCGCGAGAACGGGTTGGAGTACGCGCTGGACGAACTGATCGTCGGCGTGGGCGCCAAGCAACTCATCTTCACCGCGCTGGCCGCCACCGTGCAGGCCGGCGACGAGGTCATCATCCCCGCGCCGTACTGGGTGTCGTACCCGGACATGGTGCTGGTCAACGACGGCACGCCCGTCGTGGTCGCGTGCCCCGAATCCGACGGCTTCAAGCTCACGCCCGAGGCGCTGGAGCGCGCGATCACGCCGCGCACCAAGTGGCTGCTGCTGAACACGCCCGGCAATCCCACCGGCGCGATGTACGGCGCCGACGAACTGCGCGCGCTGGGCGACGTGCTGGCGCGGCATCCGCAGGTCTGGCTGATGACCGACGAAATCTACGAACACCTGGCTTACGGCGACGAGCGCCACCTGTCGCCCGCGGCGGCGGTGCCCGCGCTGGCCGGCCGCTGCCTCACCATCAACGGCGTATCCAAGGCCTATGCCATGACCGGCTGGCGCCTGGGCTACGCGGGCGGTCCGAAGGCGCTGATCAAGGCCATGTCCACGCTGATCTCGCAAAGCACCAGCTGCGTCAGCGCCATCAGCCAGTCCGCCGCCCGCGTGGCGCTCACCGCCGATCAGGGTTGCGTGCGCGAGGCCGCGGAGGTGTTCCACGCGCGCCGCGACCGCATCGAGGCCTTGCTCGATGCGGTGCCCGGCATCCGCTGCCCGCGGCCGCAAGGCGCGTTCTACGTCTACCCGTCGGTGGAGGGCCTGCTGGGCAAGCGCACGGCAGACGGCCGCGAACTGCGGACCGACCTGGACGTCGTCATGTTCTTGCTGGACGACGCCGGCGTCGCGGTGCTGGACGGCGCGGCCTACGGCCTGTCGCCGTATCTGCGGCTGAGCTTCGCCACGTCGATGGAGAACATCGAGGAAGGCTGCCGACGCATCCGCGAGGCATGCGCCGGCTTGATTTGAACGCGGGCGGCCCCGGGGCCGTCCGCAACGGCAGTACCCATACCTACATTTCAGGGGAAATAGCATGAAGACCACCATCGCTTCCTTCGTCGCCGCCGCCGGCCTGGCCGCCGCGCTGGCTCCCGGCGCCCACGCCGACACGCTGGCCGACATCAAGGCGCGCGGCAAGTTCATCTGCGGCACCATGGGCACCGCCGAGCCGTTCAGCTTCCAGGACCCGAAGACCCGCGGCATCGTCGGCTACGAGGTCGACATGTGCCAGGCGGTCGCCGACAGCCTGGGCGTGCCCCTGGAGCTCAAGCTCATCGCCGTGGAAGCCCGCATCCCCGAACTGATCGCGGGCCGCGTCGACGTCGTGGCGGCCAACCTGGGCTGGAGCCCCGAGCGCGCGCAGCAGATCGACTATTCGCACCAGCATTTCGTGAGCCTGCAGAAAGTGCTGGCGCGCGATTCGGAGAAAGACCTGAAGGCGCCCGCCGACCTGGCCGGCAAGCGGGTCAGCGCGGTGCGCGGCTCGTCGTCCGAGCAGGGCGCCCGCAAGAACATCCCCAACGTCGAGCCCGTGACCTTCAAGGACCCCAGCGGCGCCTTCCTGGCGTTGCAGCAAGGCAAGGTCAGCGGCTTCGTGGCATCCGAACTCATGCTGGTCAAGCTCAAGCAGCAGGCCGCCGGCAGCGCCGTCCCGGTCAAGATCCTGGAGCCCGCGCTCTTCGTCGAGCCCTGGGGCATGGGCGTGCGCAAGGGCGACAGCGCGATGCTGGAGCAGGTGAACAAGGTGCTCGACGGAATGGAAGCCTCGGGCCAGGCCGCCAAGACCTTCGACAAATGGTTCGGCGCCGGCACCCAGTTCGACATGAAGCGCGACTTCCGCATCGAAGCCATCAAGGGTTGACGCGCCGCGCGCGCTGGAGCCTGGTTCGATGCATTACGTTTTCGACTTCGGCGCCATCTTCCAGGGCGAGTATCCGGACTGGCTGCTCAGGGGCTTCATCACGACCCTGGCGCTGGCCGGATTCGCCTGGATCCTGGCGTTCCTGGTGGGCAGCCTGCTGGCGGTGATCCGCCTGACGGGCTCGCCCGTGGCCAATGGGTTGATCGCGACCTACGTCGCTTTCCACCGCAACGTGCCCATGCTGGTGCACATTCTTTTCTGGTACTTCGGCGTGCCGGCATTGTTGCCGCAGGCCGCGACCGACTGGCTCAACAGCCACGGCAGCGAATTCATCCTGTCCTGCATCGCGATCGGGCTGGTGATGTCCGCCTACGTCTGCGAAGACCTGCGCAGCGCGGTGCGGGGCATCCCGGCGGGACAGGTCGAGGCGGCGCGGGCGCTGGGCCTGGGCTTCCTGGCCACCATGCGCAAGGTCGTGCTGCCGCAGGCTTTCCGCATCGCGATCCCGCCCTTGCTCAACCAGACGCTGCTGCTCTTGAAGAACACCAGCCTGGCCATGGCCATCGGCGTGACCGAACTCACCGCCGCCGGCCGCGAGATCGAGAACTACACGTTCCGCACTTTCGAGGCCTATGCCGTCGTCACCGTCATCTACCTGGTGCTGTCGTTCCTGATCATGGGGGGCGGCGCTCTCCTGCAACGGCGCTACCGTCCGCTGGGAGCGCGCTGATCATGTGGGGCATACTCAAGGACAACTGGCTGCTACTGCTCGTGGGGCAGTATCCGCACGGCCCGGTGGGCGGCCTGGCCGCCACGTTGGGGCTGGCCGCCGTCAGCCTGGCGCTGGCGCTGCCTTGCGGCGTGCTGCTGGCGCTGGGCCGGATCAGCCCCTACCGGGTCTTCTACTGGCCGGCGTCGGCCGTGGTCTACCTGGTGCGCGGCCTGCCGTTGCTGATGTTCATCTTCTGGGCGTATTTCTTCGTGCCGCTCATCATCGGCCGCCCGGTGGCCGGCACCACCACCATGGTGGTGGCGCTGGTCTGCTACGAAAGCGCCTACCTGGCCGAGATCATCCGAGCCGGCATCCAGGCGCTGCCGCCGGGGCAGCAGGAAGCCAGCCGCGCGCTGGGCCTGTCGTACATGCAGACCATGCGGCGCGTGATCCTGCCGCAGGCGCTCTACAACATGCTGCCCAGCATGCTCAGCCAGTTCGTTTCCACGGTGAAGGAAACCTCGCTGGCCTACGTCATCAGCGTCCAGGAGCTCACCTACGCGGCCAACCAGATCAACAGCGTGCTGCTGACCAAGCCTTTCGAGGTCTTCGGGCTGCTGGCGCTGACCTATTTCATCCTGAATTTCGGGCTGAGCTCATTGGTGCACCTGACCGAACGCCGTATCGGCAGGCGCCGCGCCGGGCTCATGCCTGCTCCTCGCGCGGTGCCGACATGATCCGATTTTCCGAAGTGCAGAAGTGGTATGGCCAATACCAGGCGTTGTCCGATGTGACGGCGCGGGTGGGGCAGGGCGAAGTGGTGGTGGTGTGCGGCCCCTCCGGGTCGGGCAAGTCCACGCTGATTCGCACGGTCAACCGGCTGGAACCCATCCAGAAAGGCGTGATCGAGGTCGACGGCCAGGACATCTATGGCCCCAAGGTGCACCTGGACACCCTGCGCAGCCATATCGGCTTCGTATTCCAGCAGTTCAACCTGTTCCCGCACCTGTCGGTGCTGGAAAACCTGATGCTGGCCCCGCTGCAACTCAAGCGCGCCCGCCGCCCCGAGGCGCGCGAACGCGCCCTGCAACTGCTGGAACGGGTGGGCCTGACACACAAGGCCGAGGCCTATCCCGCGCAGTTGTCGGGCGGCCAGCAGCAACGCGTCGCCATCGCCCGGGCGCTGGCCATGAACCCGCCCGTCATGCTGTTCGACGAGCCCACCAGCGCGCTGGACCCGGAGATGGTGGGCGAGGTGCTGCAAGTGATGAAGGGCCTGGCCAAGGACGGCATGACCATGGTCTGCGTGACCCACGAAATGGGCTTCGCGCGCGAGGTCGCGGATCGGGTGTGGTTCATGGACGCGGGGCGGATCGTCGAAACCGGAACGCCGGAAGAGTTCTTCACCCGGCCGGGGACGGCGCGGGCGCAGAAGTTTTTGGCGGAGATCCGGCATTGAAGGGCTTGTGCGGGGCTTGGTCCCGGGGCGGTCGGTGGGTTTGGGTTCTTGAGACGCCCGCCGCGTCGGGGGCCTGGGGGTGCGCGGGGCCACGATTGCGGTCCGGAGCCTTCGCTCCGGACTTGCCTCGGCGGCCCCCCCCCCTCGTCATCCTCGTTGTCGCCTGCGGCGACTGCCTTCGGATTCCCTCGGGCTTATCGACGCCCCGCGCACCCCAGGCCCCCGACGCGACGGGCTCTGGTGGTTGAAACCTGGCGGTCGCCGGGGAGGATCAGGTGCTTAGGGTTCTTGCCCCGGGTGGTGGGGTGGTGGAGGATCTTGCGGGGCCCGCCTCGGGCCGGCCGCGCGGGCGGCTGGCCCGAGGCTTACGCGGTGTCTTGCGTCGTGATGGGGGCGCTGCGCGATTGTGGACGGGATGCTGGTGCCTGATACCTGCGATGCCTGATACCTGTGTGAGATGACGGTCCCTGTGTGAGATGACGGTCCGTCTCGTCACTTGAACCCCGCCGCCGGATGGGTGGCGCGCGTACGGGTCTGCATGCGCAAGCGGCTGCTCAACGCGCGCCACCCATCACCGCTCCCCCCCCAAACGCTGGGGCGGCCTTCAGCACACCACCCTCCGCATGCGCGAAAGCGCACACCGACCCGACGCCCACCACCGCGTATGCCGTTCTCGGCCGCCCGGGCGGCCGAGAACGGCGGGCCCCGCAAGACTCGTCAATGAACACCGCTCTAGCAGCGCGGCAAGCGTAGACACGCGTAGCCCGTCGGCGCGGGCGTCGCGGACGCGAGCAACCTCGATGCGCCCGAGGGAATCTGAAGGAACCGCCGCAGGCGGTGACGAAGATGACGACGGGGCAGTCCGGAGCGAAGGCTCCGGACCGCAATCGTGGGCGCGAGCGGCCGCGGCGCCCGCGCCGACGGGCGACCTACGAAAACACTAGACGCCCACGAAAACACAGACGCCCACGAAAACACAGACGCCTACGAAAACACTAGACGCCTACGAAGACACAAGATGCCCATGAATCCCACGTCCCCAAAAACTACTCGGACAACGGATCCTGAAACTGCGAACACTTAACCTGCACCAGCTTCCGATCCTGCAACCGCAATGCCGTCAACGACCCCCCCCATACGCATCCGGTGTCCAGGCAGATCACGTCCGGCCGCTGCAGCAGCCCCAGCGTCGACCAGTGGCCGAAAACCGTCGTGACGTTCCGCGTTGCGCGGTTCGGCACGTCGAACCACGGCACCAGCCCCGGGGGCCAGGCGCCGGGAGTCACCTTGGTGGCGAACTCCATGTGGCCGTTGGGCGTGCACAGGCGGATGCGCGTCAGCGCATTGATGATCACCCGCATCCGCTTGCCGCCCTTGTGGTCTTCCTTCCAGGTGGCCGGCTCGTTGCCATACATCTTCTGCAGCGCTTTTTGCCAGTTCGGGCCGCGCAAGGCGTCCTGGACCTCGCCGGCCAAGGCCAGCGTTTTGGCGACGTCCCATTTGGCCAGCGTGCCGGCGTGGACCAGCAGGTGGCCCTGCTCGAAATGGGCCAGGGGCCGGAACCGCAGCCAGTTGATCAGCTCGGCCGCGTCCGGCGCCCGCAGCACGTCGTCGAGCGTGTCCGACTTGGACGGCTTGCGCACGCCGGCGGCCGTGGCCAGCAGGTGCAGGTCATGGTTGCCGAGCACCGAGGTGGCGCGGTCGCCCAGGTCGATGATGCGACGCAGGGTTTCCAGCGACTCCGGGCCGCGATTGACCAGGTCCCCGGCGAACCAGAAGCGCGACTTGGGGTCGCCGACCAGGTCGGGGTGGGACAGCAAACGATCCAGCGGCGAGCAGCAACCCTGCACGTCGCCGATCATCCAGATACTGCCGTTCATGCGGGACTCTTACTCCAAGGCCAGCGTTGTTGGACGATGCGGGTGATGGTGTGGCGGTATTCCATGTAGCTCATGGCGCCCAGCGCCAGGATCACGGCGCCCAGGTTCGGGCCCAGCGCCGTCAGCCAGGGCGGCCACTTGCCCAGCATGCCTACGTTCAGGGCCAGCTGGTTGAGCATGAAGAAGGCCACGCCGAGCAGGATGCCCAGGAAGACCTTGGCTCCCACGCCGCCGCGGCGCGTCTGCATCAAGCCGATGGGGGCGGCGATGGTGATCATGACCAGCAGGGTGAACGGATACGCCAGTTTGCGCCACAAGGCGACGACCTGTCGACCATATTGCAGCTGGTTGTTGCGCAAATAATCCACATAGTCCAGCAGGGTAACGATGGACATGCGTTCCGGAGTCAGCACGCGGGCCAGCAGGCGCTCGGCGCTGAGCGTGGTGTCCACCGTGCGTTCCGGCACCTTGACGACGGTGGCGGGGGGGTTCTTGGGCGGGCGCGCGTCGGCCAGGGCCTCGGCGGCGTTCTCGTCCAGGCGGGTTTCGGAGACGTCCTTCAGCACCAGGTCGCCGTGCGTGAACAGGCCGGTGGGCGCGGTCGACAGGACCGAGAGCGTCAGGTCTTTCTTGAATTCGTAGAGGGTCACGGCGTTGACCTGGCCGTCGCCTTTCAGCTCGCCGATGTTGATGATGCGGGTGCCGCCGTTGGCGGTGGGCTCCTTGAACCAGTATCCGCTCTTGAGGCGGTCGCCGCCGGCCTTGCCGCGGAACATCAGGTTGGCTTCGCCGGACTTGATTTCGGCCCAGGGGGTGACGTACTCGGACAGCAGCCCCGCGCCTATCATCAGCGGAATAGTGACGATCCAGAGCATGCGCAGCAGTTTCATGCCGCTCACGCCCGAGACCCGCAGGATCACCAGCTCATTGCGCTGGGCGAGCCCGGCCAGCGCCAGGATGGCGCCGATCAGCAGGCCGATGGGCAGGAGATCGTACAGGCGGGTGGGAATGGCGAGCGCCTGCATGTAGAGCAGGGCCATCATGGAGAACTTGTCACCCACGTTGTCCAGATCGTCCACTAGCGCGAAGAACGTGAAAAGGCCCAGCAGGGCCATGAGGACCACTGCGCAAGAGCGATAGATCTCGCGGGCCAGGTAGCGACGTGCGGTACGCATGTAGGAAAGAGGGGGCGCGTAAACGTGAAAGCTTAACAAATCCTGCCGTTCGGGTCCGGCCTCCCGGGAGGGAAGTCTCCGGCCCCGGTATCAGGGGATGTCGACCATCTGCATGCGGCGCGTCAGGACGCCGACCCGGGAGTTCAGGTACCGGGAATTGCGGTGGCTGTCGTAGAAGCGCGGATTGGGCAGCATGGCGGCCAGCCGGGCCGACTGGCTGGCGCCCAGGCTGGCGGCGGACGTATTGAAATAGTGCCGGGCGGCGGCCTCGGCGCCGAATACGCCCACGCCCCATTCCGCCACGTTCAGATACAGTTCCAGGATCCGCTCCTTGCTCATGACGTGTTCGATCATGTAGGTCAGGACGAGTTCCTGCCCCTTGCGGAGGTAGCTGCGAGAGCTGGACAGGAACAGGTTCTTGGCCAGCTGCTGGGTGATGGTGGAGCCGCCGCGCATCTTGCTGCGGCCCGCCTCCTGCTGTTTCTGGTTGTATTCCCAGGCCTTGCGGATGGCGTCCCACTCGACGCCGTCGTGCTCGGTGAACTTGGAGTCCTCGGACGCCACCACCGCGCGCTTGAGCGTGCGGTTGATCTTGTCGTAGGGCACCCATTCGTACTTCAGTTCCAGCGCGGGGTTGTCCTCGCGCAGGCGGGACAGCTCTTCGCGCATGACCGCGCTGCTGCCCGGGTCCCGGTAGTTGTACCAGACGACCTGGGAGAACAGCCAGAACTGATAGAGCAGGACGGCGCACACCAGCGCCATCAGCACGCCGGTGACGATCCGGAACCAGGAGCGGCCCTTGCGCGTCGCCATGCCGCTCAGTGGCCGGCCGCGAGATCCGCGCGCAGCGCCGCGAGGACCGGCGCGGGATCGGGCCGCAAGCCGTGCCAGATGAAGAAGCTTTCCGCGGCCTGGCCGACCAGCATGCCCAGGCCGTCGGCCGTGAGCGCGGCGCCGTCGGCCTCGGCCTGCTTCATGAACGCGGTGGGCTGGGCGCCGTACATCATGTCGTAGGCGGCCGCGCCGGGCGCGTACAGGCCCGGGGGCAGGTCGGGGGCGGCGTCCCGCAGGCCGCTGGCGGTGGCATTTACCACCAGGTCCCAGCCGCCGGGCTGGGCGGCATCGGCCAGGCCGCCGGCCGTGACCTGGGTTTGCGGCGACACGCCGCTCTGGCGCCAGGCTTCGGCCAGCTCCAGGGCGCGGGCGGCCGTGCGGTTGACGATGTGGATGCGGGCGCAGCCGGCCTCGGCCAGCGGCTGCAGCACGCCGCGCGCCGCGCCGCCGGCGCCCACGAGCAGCACGGACGCGCCGCTCAGGCGCCTGCCCAGGCGCAGCAGGTCGGAAACCAGGCCCACGCCGTCGGTGTTGCAGCCGTGCCAGGCGCCGTCGCGCCAGGACAAGGTGTTGACCGCGCCGGCCAGCCGGGCACGGGCGGAGAGGCGGCCGGCGGCCAGGGCGTAGGCGTCCAGCTTGAAGGGCACCGTGACGTTCAGCCCGACCCCGCCCTCGGCCACGAAGGCCGCCACCGCCTCGGCGAAGCCGTCCACCGGCGCGAGCAGCCGGTCGTAGCGCAGCGGCTTGCCCGTCTGGCGGGAGAACATGGCGTGGATCTGAGGCGAGCGGCTATGCGCAATGGGGTTGCCGATGACGGCATATCGGGCAAGAGGGGACGCCTCGGTCATGGGGCTTGGGTTTCCAGGGTGTCGTTGACGAAATGCCAGGTGCGGGTAATGACCAGCACGTCGGTGTCGCGCGCGATGTCGGGCGGGAACGGCGGGAAGGGCGCCGCCAGCTGCACGATGCGGCGGGCGGCCTGGTTCAGCACGGCGTGCTGCGAGGGCTGGTCGATTTCGACGTTGGCGATGCTGCCGTCGGCGCGCACCGACACCGTGATGCGCAACGAGCCGTAGATGCGTCCGCGCGCTTCATCGGGGTAGTGCTGGGTGCCGACCGTTTCGATGCGGGTGCGCCAGGCGTCCAGGTAGGCGGCGTAGCGCGAGGCTTCGGCGGAGGGCGCCACGAATTGCTTGCGGGGCTCGGCGCTGTACTGCTGGACGCGGGCCGCCAGGGCGGCCACCTGGGCGCTCTGGATGACGCTGGCCTGGTCCTCGGCGTCCCGGCCGAGGTCGGCGCCGTCCGGCCAGGGGTTGACCGCCTGGCGCTCGGCGCCGGCCTTGTCGGCCGAGCGCAGCTGGGTCATCAGGCGGGTCTGCTCGGCTTCGAGCTGCACCTGGCGGCGGCGCATGGCTTCCAGCACGATGGTTTCGGCCGATTCGCCGGTGCGGGGCAGGGGGGTGGTGGACAGGCCGTGCTCGGCGTTGCCGCCGCCGCTCATCTGGTTCTGCGCCTGGGCCCGGGGGGTATCCGGCGGCGTCTCGCTGCGCGCATTGAGCAGCACGATCTCCAGGCTGGTGACCGGCGGGCGCGAGGGCGCGGACGTGCCGAAGCGCCACGCCAGGGCGCCGGCGTGCACCAACAGCGATATCGCGATGCCGATGCGCAGGTAGTGTTGGGCAGGTGCACCCAGCCACCAGAGGTAACGGCTCAGCGTAGAGGAAGAGTCAGGGCGTTGCACGAACGCATTGTAGAGCGAGTCCACGTCCGCTGCGCGCGCCGGCATGCCCTGTAACAGGCCATGCCGGCGCCCTGGGGCGGATCAGGCGCCGGCCCGGGGGAAGACCCACACCTTGCCCGCCGGCAGCGCCAGGCGGCAGGGGCCGGGTTCGCGGCCTTCCGGCCCGTAGGCGCGCAAGGCCAGGGTGTGGGCGGGGTCGGCGTCCGGCGTGCGGAACAGGTATTCCCAGCGGTCGCCCAGGTACATGCTGGTCAGCAGCGGCATGTCCAGGTGGTTGCCGTCGGGATCGTCCGCCAGGCGCACCTGCTCCACCCGGATCACCGCGGTGCCGTCCTGGCCCGCGGCCACGCCGGCGCTGGCCTTGCCCCACAGCGACCAGCCGCGGCCCTCGATGCGGGCCTGGCCGTCGCGAACCTCGGTGACCTTGCCGTCGAGCCGGTTGTTGCTCCCCATGAACTCGGCGGTGAATAGGGTGGACGGCGCGCCGTACATTTCCTGCGGCGTGCCCTGCTGCTCGATCTTGCCGTTGTTCAGCAGCAGGATGCGGTCGGAGATGGCCATGGCTTCGCTCTGGTCATGCGTCACCATCAGCGCCGACAGGCCCAGGCGGATGATCAGCTCGCGCAGGAAGGCGCGGGCTTCCTCGCGCAGCTTGGCGTCCAGGTTGGACAGCGGCTCGTCCAGGAGGATGACGGGCGGGCTGTACACCAGCGCCCGGCCGATGGCCACGCGCTGCTGCTGGCCGCCCGACAGCGCGTGCGGATGGCGCTGGCCCAGCTTGCCCAGGCCCAGCTGGTCCAGCACGGCCTGCACCCGCTCGCGCACCTCGGCGCCGGGCGTCTTGCGCAGCTTGAGCGGGTAGGCGACGTTCTCGAACACGGTCTTGTGGGGCCACAGCGCGTAGGACTGGAACACCAGGCCCAGATTGCGCTCTTCGGCCGGGATCTCCTGCCGGGCCGCGCCGTCGTAGACCACGCGCTCGCCGATGGTGATGCGGCCGCGCTTGGGGCCCTCCAGGCCGGCCACGGCGCGCAATAGCGTGGTCTTGCCGCTGCCCGAGGGGCCCAGCAAAGACACCACCTCGCCCTGGCGCAGCTGCATGGACACGCCCTTGAGCACCGGGTTGTCGCCGTAGTCCAGGTGCAGGTCTTCTACAGAAAGCTCAATCATGAAGTTTGACTCCGAATCGCAGGGCGATGCCCAGGCCGATCACGACCAGAACGATATTGATGAAGGAAAGCGCGGCCACGATATCGATGGCGCCCGAGGCCCACAGCGACACCAGCATGGACCCGATGGTCTCGGTGCCGGGCGACAGCAGGTACACGCCGGTGGAGTATTCGCGCTCGAAGATCAGGAACATCAGCAGCCAGGAGCCGATAAGGCCATACTTGGCCAGCGGCACGGTGACGTGGCGGGTGATCTGGCCGCGGCGCGCGCCCGCGCTGCGGGCGGCCTCTTCCAGCTCGGGGCCGACCTGCAGCAGGGTCGAGGAAATGAGCCGCAGGCCATAGGCCATCCACACCACCGTATAGGCCAGCCACACGCTGAAGATGGTGCTGCGCATGGCGCGCAGCCATTCGATGAAGTTCTCGCGCAGCCATTCGGCGAAGGGCAGGGCCGACAGCCAGCCGTTTTCGTCCACGTCCAGCGCGTTGTCCAGCCACATCGGCACGAACAGGAACACCCACAGGAAGGCCAGGCCGGCCAGCAGGCCCGGCACCGCGCGCGGCACCAGCACGCTGTAGTCCATGAAGCGGGTGACGTTGTCGGGCTTGCGGTGCATGGCCAGGCCCACGAACATGTAGCACATCACCGCCAGCGCGCCGCCGAACACGCCGATCGCGACCGAGTTGACGATGGCGCGCAGCAGGTTGGGCTGGGCGAACACCGTGCGGAACGCGTCCAGCGACAGCACGTCCAGCAGCGACACCCCCATGCCCCAGTTGGACACGAACGCGCGCAGCAGCACGCCCATCAGCGGCACCACGATGGTGACCAGCAGCCACAGGGCCACCACGGCGCCCGCCACCCAGCGCCACTTGCCCAGCGGCAGGGGCCGGGCGCGCGAGGCCTTGCCCTTCACGGTGACGAAGCGGTTGGCGCTGCGCATCAGGCGGCGTTGCAGCATCACCAGCGGGATGGTCATGCAGATCAGCACCACGGCCACGGCGGCCATCAGGTGGTACGAGGGTATGCCCAGCTTGTTGGTGAGCTTGTAGAGATAGGTGGCCAGCACCAGGTTGCCTTCCGGGTCGCCCAGCACCAGCACCAGGCCGAACACCTCCAGGCCCAGGAAGAACAGCAGCACGGTGGCGTACAGCATGGCCGGGCGCACCATCGGCAGGCTGACCGACACCATCACGCGCAGCGGCGTGGCGCCGGCCACGCGGGCGGCTTCCTCCACGTCCGAACCCATGCTGCGCAACGCCGACGAGATGTACAGGTAGGCGTGCGGCACGTGCGTGAGGCCGGCGATGATGACGATGCTGGTCAGCGAATAGACGTTCCAGGGAACGAAGCCCAGGATGTTCTGCGCCCAGGTCGAGAAGAAGCCCACCGGGCCCGCGGCCACCACGTAGCCGAAGCCCAGCACCATGGGCGACACGAACACGGGCACCAGGATCAGCGGCTCGATCCAGCGGCGGCCGGGCAGGTCCGTGCGTATCATCAGGAAGGCCAGCATGCCGCCCAGCGGGATGGCGATGATGGCCAGGCCGAAGGCCAGGATGAAGCCGCTTTTCAGCGCCTTGTAGAAATCGGGGTCCGCGAAGATGAAGCGGAACGCGTCCAGGCTGAAGGTCTTGGACGGGGAAAAGAAGGGCGCGGAGAGAAAGCTCTGGACGATGATGAACGACAGCGGCACGTAGATGGCCAGGGCTGTGATCAGCACCACCACGCCGCGCGGCAGGGACTGCCATTTTCTGCGCAATGACTGCATGGGGAAATCCTGTTGACTCGAATGGCGCGGAGCCGGGAGGCGCCCGCGGCGGCCGGCGCCGCGCGGGCGGCCCGCGCCAGGCCGGGACGCGCGGCGCAGTCCCGGGGCCGGGGGGCTTTACTTGCCCGTCGCGGCGCGCCAGTCCTTGATGAACTGCAGGCGCTTGTTCTGCTCCAGGTAATCCAGCAGCGTTTCGTCGACCGGGATGGGCTTGAGCGAGGCGCCCAGCTTCTTGGTCATGCCGTCCACGTCGTTATCGCCTTCGATGTCGTCGCGCACGGAGGCCAGGTCGGCCTGGTTGGCCATGATCCCCTGGCCCTTCTGGGACAGCAGGTAGTCCATCCACAGCTTGGCGGCGTTCTTGTTCTTGGCCTTCTTGCTGATGAAGGCCACGCGCGACAGCACCAGCGCGTAGTCGGTGGGGTAGGCCACGCCCAGCGAGGGATCGGTCTTGGCGCGGGTTTCGGCGTAGGAGCCCAGGATGTTGTAGCCGATCAGGTTCTCGCCGGAGGACACGCGTTCCATCATGGTGCCGGTGGACGATTGCACGATCAGGCCGCCCGAGCCGATGCCCTTGAGCGTTTCGAAGTACTTGGGATCGTTGGCCTTGTCCTGCACCGCCAGCATGAAGCCGACCGCCGATTTCTCGATGTCGTAGGTGGTGACCTTGTTCTTGAACTTGTCCGGCTGGCTGGAAACCAGCTGGGCCAGCGCGGCGTGCGTGGTCGGCACTTCGTTGGCGGGGATCAGGCGCTTGTTGTAGATGAACACGGCCGGCTCGTACGTGGTGCCGTAGGCCGAGTCCTTCCAGACGGCCCAGGCCGGCAGCTTGCCGGATTCGGGCGACTTGTACTTCAGGGCGTAGTCCGTGGCCAGCTTCAGCGCCGAGTCCATCGACGAGCTCCAGACGATGTCGCCGCTGCCGCCGCCCGCCGCCTGTTCGCTGATGTAGCGGTTGTAGAGCTCGGTGCTGTTCATGTCGTTGTATTCGACCTTGACGCCCGGATACAGCGCTTCGAAGCCCTTGATGATGGGGCCGGCTGCCTTGGTATCGGTGGTCGAGTAAATGACGACCTTGCCTTCCTTCTTGGCGCCGTCCAGGATCTTCTGGTAGTCGGCCGGATAACCTGCCGGCACTTGCTGCGCGAAGGCGCTGCCGGTGGCGATGGCGAATGCAGCGGCGCAGGCGGCCGCCAGTTGGGACTTGGCAAGCATGGATGTTGTCTCCGATGAGATAGTCAGAAGCCGGATCTCGGTCCAGCCTGCGGCCATCTTAGGAGCCGGCGTCTGTCGTCGTCCTGTCATGGCGACAGGACGGGTCTAGGGGTAATCCCTGGCGGGCGTGTCCGTGACCAGCCGGATCCAGTTCTGCACGAAGCGCGAATGCCGGCGCTGGTCCAGGCCGACCAGCAGCGCGGGGCTCAGCACCACCGGCTGCACGATGCCCTGCGAGCGCGCCAGGACCGCCTCCGAGGTCCAGCGCCCGGGCGTGTCTTCCATGATGGAGCCGAGCGCCGCATGGCTGGACGCCACCTGCTGGCCGGCGGGCGACAGCAGCCAGTCCACCAGCGCGCGTCCCAGGTCGGGGTTGGGCGCGGTGCGCGCGATCAGCACCGAGCGCGCCAGCACCAGCACGTAGTCCTGCGGGAACACCACGCCTATCGGGCTGCCCGCGGCCTGGCGCGACAGGGCGTAGGAGCCGAGGATGTTGTAGCCGATGTCGATGTCGTCGTTCTCGATGGCGTCCAGGATCTCGGCGCTGGTGGCCGACAGCCGCACGCCCACCTGGCCCATCGCGTTGGCCAGCCCCCAGAAGTTCGACGAAACCAGCTCGTCCTGCTCGGCCAGCAGGTAGCCCACGCTGCTGGCGGAGATGTCGTAGGTGCCGACGCGGCCGTGCAGCCGGGCCGGGTCCCGCTCCAGCAGGCGCAGCAGGTCCTGGCGGGAGCGCGGCACGGTGGCTTCGGTAAAGCGCTTGGGGTTGTAGACGATGACGGCGGGCTCGAAGGTGAATCCGTAGACCTCGTGGCGCCAGATCGCCCAGGAGGGCAACTTGGCGGCATAGGGCGAGGCATAGCTGAGCGCGTAGCCGTCGTTGGCCAGCCGGATCTGCAGATCGGACGCCGAGCTCATCAGCACGTCCACGTCTTTCAGGCGCCCTTCGATCGCGGCCTCGTAGAGCTCGCGGCTGCCCATCTCGCGATACACCACGGAGACGTCCGGCCGCTGCGACTGGAACCCCTGGATCAGCGGCGCGACCACCGGCGTGTCGGTGGGGCCGGCGATGGTCAGGATCCGCGAGGAGGGCTGGGGCGCCGGATAACGCGTGACGATCTCGGCGAAGTCGGCGGCGCGCACCGGGGCGGGCGCCGCCGCCAGCAGCAGTCCGGCGATGCACAGCGCGCCCAGGCCGGCGGCGGCCGCGCGCCACGGCGCCGAGCGCGCCAGCGGCAGGATGATGCGCGCCGTCAGGCCGCCGCCGGGACGGTCCTGCAGCCACAGCGAACCGCCGTGCGCCACGGCCACCGAGCGCACGATGGCCAGCCCCAGGCCGGAGCCGGGCTGCGCGTCGCCGGCCCGTCCGCGCACGAAGCGCTGCTGCACGGCGTCCTTCTCGTCGTCGGCCACGCCGGGGCCGCGGTCCGACACGGTGAGGGCCACGCGGAACCCCGCCACCGGCGTTGCCTGGATGTCCACCGGGCCTTCCGGCGCGTAGCGCAGGGCGTTGTCCACCAGGTTGCGCAGCATTTCGCGCAGGGCGACGCGATCGCCGGCGATCCGGGCCCGGCGCACGCCGGGCGCGATCTCGATGCGCAGCCGTTGCGCTTCCAGCGGACCGATGCGGCGCCGCGTTTCGTTGATGGTCTCCGCCACGCCCACCAGGGTGCGGGCGCCTTTGCCGAGGCGGTGCGTGATGGTGGCGTCCATCAGGAGTTGATTGATCAGCTGGCTGGCGTGGGTGGCGTTCTGGTGGATGCGTTCCAGCCGCGCATGCAGCCGTTGCGGATCGGTTTCGTCCAGGGCCACCTCGGCCTGCGCGCGCAGCGAGGCCAGCGGGGTGCGGACCTGGTGCGCCGCGTCGGCGACCAGGGTATTCAAGGTGTCCATGATGCCGGACAGGCGTTGCATGAAAGCGTTCAGGGCTTCGGCCAGCCGCTTTACCTCGCGGGGCACGGGCGTCGCGAGCGGCGCCAGGTCGTCCGGCGCGCGGCTGCGCAATTCGCGTTCGACCGCGCCCAGAGGCGCGAAGGCGCGTTGCACGCCGAACCACAGCAGGCCCAGGGCGACCAGCGATACGACGACCAGCGGCAGCACGCTGCGGCCCAGGATCTCGTCGGCCAGCGCCGCGCGCGAGCCCAGCGTCTCGGCCACCCGCACGGTGACCCATCCCGCGTGCTGGCTGGCGGACACCAGGCGCCCGACGGTGGCCACGCGCACGGGCTCGTCGTGATAGCGCAGGTAGGCGAATACCGGCGTGGCCGATTGGGCCAGCGGCAGGCCCGGCGCCAGGTCGTCGTAGCCGGTGATGAGCCGGCCGTTGGACGCGCGCGCTTCGTAGAACACGCGCTCGCCGCCCGACAGCATGGCCAGCGACGACACCGGCGGCTCCACGGTCACGTTGTTGTCCTCGATCTGCACCGAGCCCGCGATGGTCAGCGCGGAAGCGGCCAGCAGCCGGTCGAACGCCTGCTCCGCCGCGCGCTGGGCGTAGCCGCGCAGGAAGAACACCAGCCCGATCAGCGCGCAGGCCAGCAGCAGCACGCCCAGCGTGAAGACGCGGCGGCGGATGGAGAAGCTTTCAGGGATGCTCATGGTTGCGGGCCTGGTAGCCGACGCCGCGCACCGTGACGATATCGATGGAGGCGCCCGCCAGCTTCTTGCGCAGCCGCGAGATCAGCAGCTCCAGCGCGTTGAGCGATCCGTCGTCCAGGTCGAAGAGCTGGTTCATCAGGCGTTCCTTGGCGACGGTCTGGCCCAGCCTGCCCACCAGGATCTCCAGCAGGCGGAATTCGCGCCGCCCCAACTCCAGCGGCGTGCCCGCCAGGCTCACGTGGCGGTTCGCCAGGTCGAGGCTGAGGTTGCCGTAGGCGGTGACGCTGGTGGTCTGGCCGGTCGGACGGCGCATCAGGGCGCGAAGCCGGGCTTCGAGTTCGCGCAGGTCGAAGGGCTTGACCAGATAATCGTCCGCGCCCAGGTCGAGCATGTCGATCTTGTCCTCGATCTCGGAGCGCGCGGTCATGACCAGCACGGGCGCCTCCAGCCCGGCGGCGCGCAATTCGCGGATGACGGTGAAGCCATCCTTGCCTGGCAGGTTGATGTCCAGGACGAGCGCGTCCCAGGTCTCGTCCAGCCCCCACCGCAGCGCCGCCACGCCGTCGCGCACCCATTGCACGCTGTGCCCGGCCGAGCGCAGCTTGCTTTCCACGGCATCGCCGAGGTCGAGATTGTCCTCGACCAGCAGAATGCGCATGTCGCTCCTCCATGTCGTTGTGGTTTTGGGGGGAGTTTAAGGGGTTCCCGAGGGGAGGGATGTGGCTCGTGTGGATTTGGGGGTGTTTTGAGGGGCTGTTGTTTGAGTGCTTTCGACGTTTGAGTTCTTGAGACGCCCGCCGCGTCGGGGGCCTGGGGTGCGCGGGGCCACGATTGCGGCCCGGAGCCTTCGCTCCGGACTGCCCCCTCGTCATCCTCGTTGTCGCCTGCGGCGACTGCCTTCGGATTCCCTCGGGCTTATCGACGCCCCGCGCACCCCAGGCCCCCGACGCGACGGGCTCTGGTGGTTGAAACCTGGCGGTCGCCGGGGAGGATCAGGTGCTTAGGGTTCTTGTCCCGGGTGGTGGGGTGGTGAAGGATCTTGCGGGGCCCGCCTCGGGCCGGCCGCGCGGGCGGCTGGCCCGAGGCTTACGCGGTGTTTTGCGTCGTGATGGGGGCGCTGCGCGATTGTGGACGGGGTGCTGGTGCCTGATACCTGCGATGCCTGATACCTGTGTGAGATGACGGTCCGTCTCGTCACTTGAACCCCGCCGCTGGATGGGTGGCGCGCGCCAGGGTGCGCATGCGCAAGCGGCTGCTCAACGCGCGCCACCCATCACCGCTCCCCCCCCCAAACGCTGGGCGGCCTTCAGCACACCACCCTTCGCATACGCGAAAGCGCACACCGACCCGACGCCCACCACCGCGTATGCCGTTCTCGGCCGCCCGGGCGACCTACGAAAACACCGCTCGCCCTATAAAAAACTAAGCTTCCCCGCCCACAGCAGGACT
Source organism: Achromobacter denitrificans NBRC 15125 (assembly GCF_001571365.1). Lineage (GTDB taxonomy): Bacteria > Pseudomonadota > Gammaproteobacteria > Burkholderiales > Burkholderiaceae_B > Achromobacter > Achromobacter denitrificans. The sequence continues at coordinate 20,205 of NZ_BCTQ01000007.1, forward strand.
AATCTCCCCCACGTACCGGCAATCCAGTTCCAGGGACAACTCGTCCATGCCCAGGATATCCAGTTCCACCGCCGTCCCCCGCTCCAGCTCCGGCATTCCGCCGATTCGCGTGACCAGGGGCGCATTGGCGAAACGGACGAGATCCTCGCGCAGGACGTGCGCGACCGTGCGGGTCACGTTGTGCTGTTTCAGCCAGCGCAGGCACCAGTAGCGTTCCATCGCGCTCTGGAATTCCGCCCAGGCGGCGTATTGCGCGTCGAAGGCGCCGATGATGGCGAACAGGTCGGCATCGCGCGGCTTGAAGGGGGCCACCAGGCGCGCGGACACGCCGTGCTCGACCGCGGCGATCAGCTGCCACTGGTTGACCAGGTCCACGTAGCGCCGCAGGGGCGAGGTGCTCCAGGCGTATTGCGGCACGCCGATGGCTTCGTGCGGCAGCGCCTGCGTGCTCATGCGCACGCGGCCGGCCTGCTGCGAACGGTAGATGCCCGGCACGCCGTGCTGGTGCAGCAGGCCGCCCCACAGGTTGTTCGCCAGGATCATGTATTCGGCCACCATGCGGTCCAGCGGCGCGTTGCGCTGGCGCGGGACCAGGCGCACCGGGGTGTCGGGATCGTCGGGGTCGCCGTCCAGGTAGAAGCTGTATTCGACGCGCGAATTGTTCTCGGGCTTGCCGCGCACGTTCTCGCGCTGGGCCGACAGGGCCTGCGCCAGCTTCCACAGCGGGCGCAGCCAGTGGCCGTAGGGCAGCTCGGCGGACGGATCCGACAGGCTGGCTTCGGTGACCTGGGCATCGAGCATGTTGTGGCGCAGGTTCTCGCGCACCACGATGCGTTCCAGGCGGGTTTCCGATTCGATGACTTCGCCGGTTTCCGGATCGGCCACGACGTACAGCGACAGCACCGGCACTTCGCGGCCGGCGTCCAGCGAGAAGGCCTGGATGACGTTGTCCGGCTGCATCGGGATCTTGTCGCCCGGCATGTAGACGGTGGACAGGCGCGCGCGGGCCAGCTTGTCGAACTCGCTGTCGCGCGTCACGGTCAGGCCGGGGGCGGCCACGTGCACGCCGACGCGCACCCGGCCGTCCGGCAGGGAGGTGACGGACAGCGCGTCGTCGATTTCGGTGGTGGTGACGTCGTCGACCGAATAGATTTCGGCGTCCGAGAGCGGCAGCTCGCGGTCGATGGGGGGCAGTTCCAGGTCGGGGAAGGCCAGGCCGCGCGGGAAGTTGGTCGCCAGGAAACGGCGCTTGTGCAGCGCCAGCGCGTGCGGCCACGCGCCCAGTTCCAGCAGCAGGCGGTCGGGGCTCTTGCCCAGCTTGGCGCAGGCGGCGTCCAGCGCCTTCCATTGCTGCGAATTCTTGTCGGGGCGGATCAGCAGGGATTCCGCGGCCTGGGCGATCGGCTCGGGCAGGCGTCCGGCGGCCATTTCGTCCACCCATTCCTGCTGCTGCTCGGCCTGGCGCTGCTTTTTCTCAAGCGCGGCCAGAGCGGCGGCCAGGATGTCGGGCGGCGCCGGGCGGTAACGGCCCTTGCCGCGACGGTGGAAGTAGGCGGGCGCGCCGTGCAGGCGCATCAGCAGGGCGGCGTGTTCCACCGGCGTGGGGGCATGGCCGAAGTAGTCGGCGGCCAGGGCGGGCGCGTCGAATTCCTCCTGCGGCGCGCATTCCCACAGGAACTGCAGGTCCAGGGCCTCGGCCGCCTCGGCGGCCTGGCTCATCAGCGCGGCCGGCTCGGGCGCGGCGAAGTTGAACAGCGTGTTCGCGCGCTTGATCTTGCTGCGCTTGCCGGACTCCGACTCCACCTGCAGGCTGGCGTCGGTCTCCGACAGGATATGGCCGGCCTTGAAGCTGCCGTCGTCTTCGTAAAACACATACATGGTGGGGATCGTCCTGGGCGGCGCGCACGCGCCGCCTTGCGCAGCTATATAGAGTGTTGAGGTCTGAAACTGATTATTGGGGGCGAACCTGCTTGTCGCCAAGGGCGAATTCAAGCACCTCGGGCATCCAGTCCGCGAAGTCGGACAGGCCGTGGTCGCTGCCTTGCACGATGCGCTGGCGGCAATCCGCGTACCGGTCGCGCATTTCCCGCCAATCCAGCACCTCGTCGCCGGTCGCCGCCACCAGGAAGTACCGGTCGGGCTGGGTGATGCGGGGCACGTGGATCGCGGCCAGTTCGTCCACGTATCCGGGCAGGAAGGCGAACGGCGCGTCGGAATGATACATGCGGTGCTCGCCGACCTGGGTGGCGAGGTCGCGCGCGGCCTCCACGGCGGGGTTGAGCAGCACCGCCTTGCAGCCGAGCTGCTCGGCCAGCCAGGTGGCGTAGAACCCGCCCAGGGACGAGCCGATCACCGTCAGCGCCCGAGGGGAGGCGGCGCCGTCGAGCTGGCGCCGGGCAATGCCCATCGCCAGGTCGATGGCTTCCCGCGGGCTGGCGGGCAACTGCGGGCAGGCCCAGGCCGCGGACAGGCCGCGCGCGGCCATGGCGTCGGCCATCATCCGGGCCTTGAACGAGGTCGGCGAGGAACGGAAACCGTGCAGGTAGAGGATCATGTCTCGCCTTTGCCAGGGGTGTGCGGTAGATCAGGCGCGGGCCCGCAGGGCGTCGAGCAGCTTGCCGTGCACGCCGCCGAAGCCGCCGTTGCTCATGACCAGCACCTGGTCGCCCGGGCGGGCGGCGCCCGCCACCGCGGCCACGAGCGCGTCGAGGTCATCGTAGCTCGACGCGCGGTCTCCCAGGGGGGCGAGCACTTCCGCGGGGTTCCAGCCCAGGGCGTGCTTGCCGGAATGGGCGCCGAAGCAGAACACCAGGTCGGCGTCGGCCAGGGCCTCGGGCAGGCGGGCCGCCATCGTGCCCAGCTTCATGGTGTTCGAACGCGGTTCCAGCACGGCCAGGATGCGGGCCGGGCCCACTTGGCGGCGCAGCCCTTCCAGCGTGGTGGCGATTGCGGTGGGGTGGTGCGCGAAATCGTCGTAGACCTTGACGCCGCCGACCGTGCCGCGCAGCTCCATGCGGCGCTTCACGCCCGCGAAGCGGCTCAGGGCCTCGATGCCTTGCTCCGCCGGCACGCCCGCGTGCTCGGCGGCGGCCAGCGCGGCCAGCGCGTTCATCCGGTTGTGTTCGCCGCTCAAGGTCCAGCGCACGGTGCCGATTTCCGCGCCCTCGCGCAGCACGCCGAATGCGCCGTCCGCGTCGGGCGGGCTCGCCTGCCAGGCGCCATCGGCGCCGAACGTGACGGTTTCCGACCAGCAACCGCGCGCAATCACGCGGTCCAGCGCGGCGCAATGCGCCGGCCGCACGATGCGTCCCGAGCCGGGGATCGTGCGCACCAGGTGATGGAATTGGGTTTCGATCGCCGCCAGATCGGGGAAGATGTCGGCGTGATCGTATTCAAGATTGTTCAGGATGGCCGTGCGGGGGCGGTAATGGACGAACTTGGACCGCTTGTCGAAGAATGCCGTGTCGTATTCGTCCGCCTCGATCACGAAAGGGCGCCGGGCGGGATCGTAGCGGGCGGACACCCGCAGGTCCTGCGCCACGCCGCCGATCAGGAAGTTGGGCGCCAGGCCCGCGGCTTCGAGCACCCAGGCCAGCATCGAGCTGGTGGTGGTCTTGCCGTGCGTGCCTGCCACCGCCAGCACGTGCGCGCCGGGCAGAATGTTGTCGCCCAGCCATTGGGGGCCGGACACGTAGCGCGCGCCCGATTCCAGGATGGCTTCCATCAGCGGATTGCCGCGGCTGACCACGTTGCCGATCACGTAGAGATCGGGCTTGAGCGCCAGTTGCTCGGCGCCGAAGCCTTCGATCAGTTCGATTCCCTGTTCGGCCAGTTGCGTGCTCATGGGCGGATACACGCCCGCGTCGCAACCAGTGACCTTGTGGCCGGCCGCGCGCGCGATCAGCGCCAGGCCGCCCATGAACGTACCGCAGATGCCTAGAATGTGCAGGTGCATTGAAAACTCTCCTGTCCTGCATTGTATATATAGCGGCGGCCGGACTTGCCGCCCCGGGCGCGCCGGGGGCGGCCGTCCCTGGGCGTTCGCCTTGACGCCGGCCAACGACAAAACGCGGCGCCTGCGGTTATGATCGCGCCATGAATCGACGTCTACTCCTTTCCGCCGGGGTGGCCATAGCCGCCACCGTCGCGGGCGGTTATACGCTGATGGGCCGCAAGGCTCCGGCGCCTGCCGCGCCGGCCGATGCCGGCGATCCCGTCGCCGCCTTGATGCAGTTGCAGCTTCCGGACTTGGGCGGGGCTTCCCATACGCTTTCCGGCTGGAAAGGCCAGCCTATCGTGGTCAATTTCTGGGCAACGTGGTGCGCGCCCTGCGTCCGCGAAATGCCCGAGCTCGACGCTTTGCAGAAAAAGTACCCGCAGGTGCGGTTTGTCGGCATCGGCGTCGATTCGGCGGCGAATATGCAAAAATTCGTCGAGAAAGTGCAGGTTTCCTACCCGCTTTGGGTTATCGGCGCCGGCGCGATCGATACGTTGCGCAAGCTGGGAAATCCCAGTGGAGGCTTGCCTTTTACTATTGTTTTCAACGCAGATGGCGGCATTAACCGGAAGATATTGGGTGAAATCCAACCCGATGACCTGGACCGCACTTTATCTGGTTTAAAGGCGTAAGTCTGTTGGACAAATAGTAGGAATTGGCGTAAAAAGCTGGTTTATCGGCTGTTTTGCCAACAATTGGCAAACCACTCATTGGCAAGCGCATGGCGCAAAACATACTGGTATTGCATGGCCCGAACCTAAACCTGCTCGGCACCCGGGAACCTCATATCTACGGCAGCCTCACGCTGCAGCAGATCAACGAGGGGCTGGAGCTGCTCGCAGGCGAACTGGGCGCCACGCTGACAGCGTGGCAAGGCAATCACGAAGGCGCGCTGGTTGACCGCATTCAGGCGGCCCGGCAAGACGGCACAGACTTCATCATCATCAACGCGGCGGCATATACGCACACCAGCGTCGCGGTTCGCGATGCGCTGGCCGGGGTCGCGATCCCATTTATTGAAGTACATTTGTCCAATCTGTATAAGCGAGAGCCCTTCAGGCATCACTCTTACCTGTCCGACCTGGCGGTAGGCCTCATCAGCGGCCTCGGCGCGGACGGCTACGAGGCGGCTCTCCGTTACGCAGTGCGGCACTGATCTCGCACCAACTCACAGCATCTACATCTTTACGGCGCGGACCCGACGCTGGGACGTCGCCGACACTATCTCGGGAAGCAGCTTCTATGGACCTCCGAAAACTCAAAACCCTGATCGACCTGGTGGCTGAATCGGGTATCGCCGAGCTGGAAATCACCGAAGGCGAAGGCAAAGTGAGGATCGTCAAGTTCTCGCAAACCTTGCAGCCGGTGGCCTACCACCATCCCGAAGCCGGCGTGCCCGTCGCGCCCGTGGCCCCGGCCGCCGCCCCGGCCGCTCCCGCCGCCGAAGCCGCGCCGGTCATCCAGGGCCACGTCGTGAAGGCCCCCATGGTGGGCACCTTCTACCGTTCGCCGAATCCGGGCGCCGCGCCCTTCGTCGACGTCGGCGCGACCGTCAAGGAAGGCGATCCGCTCTGCATCATTGAAGCCATGAAGCTGCTCAATGAAATCGAAGCCGACAAGTCCGGCGTCATCAAAGAAATCCTGGTCGAAAACGGTGAGCCCGTCGAGTACGGTCAACCCCTGTTCGTCATTGGCTGATAGCTGAAAATGTTCGAAAAAATCCTGATCGCCAATCGGGGCGAAATCGCCCTGCGCATTCAGCGCGCTTGCCGCGAGCTGGGCATCAAGACCGTGGTCGTGCACTCCGAGGCCGACCGCGAAGCCAAGTACGTGCGCCTGGCCGATGAATCCGTGTGCATCGGGCCCGCGCCGTCGCGTGAAAGCTACCTGAACATGCCGGCCATCATCTCGGCCGCCGAAGTCACCGATTCCGAGGCTATCCACCCGGGTTACGGCTTCCTGTCCGAGAACGCCGATTTCGCCGACCGCGTCGAAAAGAGCGGTTTCGTGTTCATCGGCCCGCGTCCCGACACCATCCGCCTGATGGGCGACAAGGTCAGCGCCAAGCACGCCATGATCGAAGCCGGCGTGCCGGTGGTGCCGGGTTCGGAAGGCGCTTTGCCCGACGATCCGCAGGAAATCATCCGCGTTGCGCGCGAAGTCGGCTATCCGGTCATCATCAAGGCCGCGGGCGGCGGCGGTGGCCGCGGTATGCGCGTGGTCTACACCGAGGCCGCGCTGCTGAACGCCGTCACCATGACGCGTTCGGAAGCGGGCGCCGCGTTCAACAACCCGGAAGTCTATATGGAGAAGTTCCTTGAGAACCCGCGCCATATCGAAATCCAGGTGCTGGCCGATGGCGGCCGCAACGCCGTCTGGCTGGGCGAGCGCGACTGCTCCATGCAGCGCCGCCACCAGAAAGTCATCGAAGAAGCGCCGGCTCCGGGCATCGCGCGCCGCCTGATCGAGCGCATCGGCGACCGCTGCGCCGACGCCTGCCGCAAGATGGGCTACCGCGGCGCCGGCACGTTCGAATTCCTGTATGAAAACGGCGAGTTCTATTTCATCGAAATGAACACCCGCATCCAGGTCGAACACCCGGTCACCGAACTGATCACCGGCATCGACCTGGTGCAGCAGCAGATCCTGATTGCCGCCGGCGAAAAGTTCACCCTGCGCCAACGCGACGTCGGCTTCAAGGGCCATGCGATCGAGTGCCGCATCAACGCGGAAGATCCGTTCCGCTTCGTGCCCAGCCCCGGCCGCATCACCAACTGGCATACGCCGGGCGGCCCGGGCGTGCGCATCGATTCGCACGCGTTCAACGGTTATTTCGTGCCGCCGAACTACGATTCGATGATCGCCAAGGTCATTACCTACGGCGATACGCGCGACCAGGCGCTGGCCCGCATGCGCATCGCGCTGTCGGAAATGGTGGTGGAAGGCATTTCCACCAACATCCCGCTGCACCGGGAATTGCTGCAGGATTCCCGTTTCGTCGAAGGCGGCACCAGCATCCACTATCTGGAAAACAAGTTGGCGCAGCGTCCCTGACCAACGACCCTGGGGCCTGACGGCCCCTTTTTGCTCCTGGGAAGAAGCCCTCTCGGGGCTTTTTCTAAAGCGATACGGCCGACGGGCCGCGGCATGCGCCGCGGCCCGTCGGCCAGATGGAAGAATCAATCATGCGTGAACTCGTGCTCCATTGCCTGGAGGCTCAGGCCGAGGCCCTGTCGGACGCGCTGCTCGAAGCGGGCGTGCTGTCGGTGTCCGTCGAAGACGCCGACCTGGGCACCGATGACGAGCGCCCCTTGTTTGGCGAACCGGGCACCGAGCCCGACGTGCAGGCCTGGGACCGCAACCGCGTCGTCGCCCTGCTGCCCGATGGAGCCGACCCGGCGCAGATCATGGCGGAGGCCGCCGAGGCCGGCGGACTGGATCCGGCGCTGTTCGCGGGCTGGAGCCTGCGCGACGTGCCCGACGCCGACTGGGTGCGCCTGACGCAATCGCAATTCGGCCCCATCCACATCGCCGAGCGGCTGTGGATCGTGCCCAGCTGGCACCGCGACAATCCCGACGTGCCCGGTTTCGAGCCCGACGCGCCCGTGCAGGACGGCGCGATCCACATCGAACTCGATCCCGGCCTGGCGTTCGGCACGGGCAGCCATCCCACGACCCACCTCTGCCTGGCCTGGCTCGAAGCCGAGCTGCCGCAAGGCGCCACGCTGCTGGACTACGGTTGCGGCTCCGGCATTCTCGCCATCGCCGCGCGCAAGCTGGGCGCCGGGCCGACCCTGGCCGTCGATATCGATGCCCAGGCCGTCCAGAGCACGGCCTTCAATGCCCAGGTGAACCAGGTCGAGCTCCAGGCCATGCTGCCCGACGCGCTGCCGGAAGGCACGTTCGGCGTGGTGGTGGCCAACATCCTGTCCAATCCGCTGAAGGTGCTGGCGCCCATGCTGGCCGGCCGCGTCGCCGAGGGCGGCCATCTGGTGCTGTCGGGCGTGCTGGAGCGCCAGGCCGAGGAAGTGGCCGCCGCCTATGCGCCCTGGATCGCCATGTCGGTCTGGCGCGCGCGCGACGGCTGGGTCTGCCTGCACGGCCAGAAGGCCTGAGCGTCTACGCTGCACGATCGCGCCATGGCCCTGACCACCCGCTGCCCGCAGTGCGGCACCTCCTTCAAGGTCGTGCCTGACCAGCTCCGGGTCCGCAATGGCCTCGTGCGCTGCGGCGCCTGCTCGACCGTGTTCGACGGCCGCGCCTGCCTGGTGCCCGAAAGCGGCCAACCCACCGCGCGCGCGCCGGTTGCGCCTCCCGCGCCGGTGGCGCCGAGCGCGCCCATCCCGCCGGCCGCGTCCTGGTCGGGCGCCAATCCCGCCCCGGTCCTGGCGACGCCCGCGGCATCCGTTCCTCCCTGGGAGGACGAGCCCGAGGCGCCCGCCGCCGCCGCGCCGTCCGGTTACCCGCCGGCCGTGCTGCGCGGGCGCGACGATATCCGCCGGCGCGCCGAGCCCGAGGCTGCCGCGCCCGGCTACGAGGACGAGGAAGACGGCCTGGAGGACGACGCCGCGGCGGTCGAGCCGCCGCGCTGGGCCGAACCCGTCCTGCCGCCATCGGCCACCCGTCGCGCCGATCCGGTGTTCGCGGATGCCGGATCCGCCGGCGACGCTCGCCGCCGTGCCGACGCGCCCGCCGAGCCGTCGATCGCCCCGGCCGGCGATTACCGGCACGTCGATGTGCGCGATGACGCGCGCGACGACGAATACGATGACGAATACGCGCCCGACCGCGAGGATCCGCAGGAGCCGGTGCTGGGCGACACGCGCACGCGCTATTCCAGCGCGACCGACGTGGGCCGCGCGCCGCCCGAGTTCCTGGACCAGGACCGCGCGGAGCGCCGCGGCCTGATCAACCGGCTCTGGGCCGGCGCCTGCCTGGCGGGCCTGATCGCGCTGGGCCTGCAATTGCTGTATGTGTACCGCAGCGACATCGCCAATTCCGTGCCGGCCCTGCGTCCGGTGCTGGAAGCCGCGTGCCGGCCCCTGGATTGCGCCGTGGGCTACGCGCGCCGCCTGGAGCGCATCGCGATTTCCTCTTCGTCGCTGCAGCCGCCGACCGGCGCCGCTGCGATCGACGACGGTCGCAGCCGGCTGGTGTTGAACCTGGTGCTGCGCAACCGCTACGACAAGCCGCAGCACTGGCCCGCGCTGGTGCTGGACCTGACCGACCTGTCGGACACGGTGGTCGTGCGCCGCGTGCTGATGCCCGAAAACTACCTCACCCCCGAACAGTTGCGCGGCCCCTTCGCGCCCGCCGGGGAGCTGAAGATCTCGGTGCCCATTGAAGTGACCGGCGTCCAGGTCAATGGCTACCAAATCGATAAATTCTTTCCTTAAAGGATGACAAACATGGCGACCCCCGTTCTGGTCTGCGGTTCGATGGCGTTCGACACCATCGCGGTGTTCGACGGACGTTTCAAGGAACACATCCTTGCCGACCGCATCCAATCCCTGAGCGTGTCGTTCCTGGTGCCCAGCATGCGCAAGGAATACGGCGGCTGCTCGGGCAACATCGCCTACAACATGAACCTGCTGGGCGGCAAGCCGGTGCCGGTGGCTACCGTGGGCGAAGACGCCGGCGAATACCTGGCTCGCCTGGAGGGCCTGGGCATCGACGTCAGCCGCGTGAAGGTCATCCCGGACACCTTCACCGCGCAGTGCTTCATCACGACCGACCTGGACGACAACCAGATCACGGCCTTCCACCCGGGCGCCATGTCGTTCGCCGCCGACAACGATCTCAGCGACGCCGACGCGGCCTGGGCCATCGTCGCGCCCGACGCGAAGGAGGGCATGTTCGCCCACGCCGAACGCCTGCACCGGCGCGGCATCCCCTTCATCTTCGACCTGGGCCAGGCCATGCCGCTGTTCGACGGCGCCGACCTGGAGCGCATGCTCAAGCTGGCGCAGGCGCTGACGGTGAACGACTACGAAGCGGGCGTGGTCGAGCAGCGCACGGGCCGCAGCGTGGCCGACATCGCCCGCACGCTGCAAGCCGTGGTGGTGACGCGCGGCGGCGAAGGCGCCACGCTGCTGACCGGCGGCCAGACCATCCAGATCGAGCCGGTGCGCGCCGCGCAAGTGGTGGACCCGACCGGTTGCGGCGATGCGCAGCGCGGCGGCCTGCTCTACGGCCTGACCAGCGGCTGGAACTGGGAAGACAGCTGCCGCCTGGGCAACGTCATGGGCGCCATCAAGATCGCTTCGCGCGGCCCGCAGAACCACGCGCCGTCGCGCGCCGAGATCGACGCGATCCTGCACGCCAGTTACGGCATCCATCTCCCCGCCTGACCGTCTCCGGTTCGCGGGGAACCTCGGGCCGCCGGCCTGGTCGAATCGCCGCCAGGCCGACGCGCCGCGGCCGGCCCCGCGGCGGCCGCGGCAGCGCTCTTTGCAGCTTTTGGCCTTGCGTTTCAGGATGTTGCTGCTCCGCCAGCCACCCCCGCCGGGCAGAGTATGATCAAGAAGTCGTCGGCATTGCCGATCGAGGAGTCCTAATGAACCAAAGCAAATCTATTTCCCTGGTGACGCCGCGCGCCGGCCGCTGGCTGGCCATCGCCGCCGTCGTCACGTCGATGGCGGTGCTGGGCGGCTGCGCCAACCGCAGCGCTTCCAGCGGCGTGTACAGCTATGACCAGGCCCAGCGCGAGCAGATCGTCCGCACGGGCACGGTCACGGGCGTGCGTCCCATCGTGATCCAGAACGACAAATCCAGCGGCGTCGGCATGGTGGCCGGCGGCGCGCTCGGCGGCGTGGCCGGCAACGCCATCGGCGGCGGCACCGGCCGCACCATCGCCACGGTCGGCGGCGTCATCCTGGGCGCCCTGGCAGGCAATGCCGTCGAGAACCAGGTCGGCAAGAATTCCGGCTATGAAATCACCGTGCGTCTCGACAACGGTGAAACCCGCGTCGTCGCGCAGGAAGCGGATGTGCCCATCAGCGTGGGCCAGCGCGTCCAGGTGATCAGCGGCTCCGGCCCGACCCGCGTCACGCCCATGTGATCGCGGCAGGCTCCCGGGAAGGCAAGTCTTCCCGGGCCGGCCAGTCCTGAAGATGCCCGCGCAAGCGGGCATTTTCTTGCCTGTTCCGCTTGCGCGAACCGGGGCCGGAACCAGGCGGGGAAGCGGCCCCGAAAATATGTCGCTCCGTCGCAACGCGGCACCCAGGGACTTACCCTCAGGCGTTACGTTTTCCAGCCTTTTCTCGCCATTTCCTCCAAAAGTTTCATGGCGATTCGACGAGCGAAGTGACATGATTGCGCCTGCGATCGGCGTCGCGCCGCGAATATCGTGTAACCAAGTGCATCGCGACGTCGTTCTGGTCGGCTGGAATTTCAGTTCGGTTTCAGCATTTTCTCAGTATTCTCATCGCTCTTAATCCCGGGGCGGGGGATGTTTTGCCGACAAGGCAACATAACGCTGTACGAGCTATGCATTCCGAGCAAGAACTCCACACCAAGATCGGCGAGATCGTCGAGTCGATCGTCATGAAGAAAGTCACTCCCGATACGCAGCTGATCGCTACCGGCCTGGTCGATTCCCTGGCCGCCGTGGACATCACGCTGGCGGTCGAATCGGAGTACGGTTGCAGCATCCCGGCTCCCGAGATCGCGGAGCACCTACAGTCGGTCCGCACGCTTGCCGGCTATGTCGCTGCCCATACTGCGTAATTCCCAGCTGTTGTCCCACGTCGCGGCCGCCGCGACGGCGGTGGCGCTGGCGGTCGGGGCCTATTGCGGCGCCGACGACCTGCTCAGCCGCATCGTGAATCCCATGCAGCCGACCGCGGCGAGCGCCGCGGCCAGCAACAGCAATTACCTGCCCAACCTGGGGCCGGACTGGGGCACGCAGCACGTCAACCTGAACCGCCTGGGCAATGCCCTGAGCGACGGCACGCTGGTCGTGCTGGGCTCGTCCGAGTTGTCCAGCCATGACCTGCGCTTCGTTCCCTACCGCTTCTTCCCGGAAGAACTGAAGGTGCCGACGCTGGCCTACGGCCACGCCATGTTCCAGTCCTACGGCATTGTCAGCGTGCTGGAGTCGGTGGCGGATTCGCTCACGCCCAACACGCGGCTGGTGATCATGGTGTCGCCCGCCTGGTTCGCCTCGGGCGGGCAGCTGCCGCGCAGCGCGTTCGCGGAACACGTGACCGGCCCGGTCTGGGATCGCCTCTGGGACCAGCCCAGCACGCGCGAGCAGATGCAGACCTGGATCACCGACAACGCCAACTGGGGCCTGCTGTGGCTCATCGCCAACGGCCAGGTCGCCGAGCTGAAAGACAAGCTGTCGATGTGGTGGCAGGCGCGCAAGGCTCCGGCGCCCGACCGGCCGCGCAGCAAGCTGTCCGTGCCCGCGCACCGCTTCGTGTCCTGGCCGTCGGCGGCTCGCCTCGACCCGGGCCAGTGGGCGCGCTTGACGCACCAGGCCCGCGAGGCCGAACGCGATCTGGGCGGCCACAACCCCTACGACGTGCGCGACGACTACTACAAGCAGTACCTGGCGCCCCTGTATTCGCCGGCGCGCAATGAGTTCGCCGACGTCGATCCCATCACCCGCGCCGAACTGGGCGACCTGTCGCGCGTCATGGCCTTGCTGCAAAAGCGCAAGGTCCGCGCCTATTTCGTCATCCAGCCGTTCAATCCCAAGCTCATTCTCGACGTCGAGCGCTTCGATCCGGTGGTGGCCGCCATCACCGGCATGTGCGCGCGCTATCAGATGGGCTGCCTGGACCTCTACAGCATCCCGTTCGAGCCGGGCATGCTGCGCGACGACATGCACCTGGCCGAACTCGGCTGGGCGCTCGCCGACCAGGGCATTGCGGAGTACTTTTCCCGATGAGCAAATTGTTCGCTTGGATCCGGCCGCGGGCCGGCGGCGAGGCCGAAGGGCAGGAGGTCCGCAAGGCCGCCGCCTGGGGGCGCCGCTTTTTCTGGCATCTGTGCCTGTACATCGGGGTGATCCTGGTCTTCGTGCTGCAAGCGCAGCCCACGACGGGCAGCGGCGGACCGATCAAGGTCGAATTCCAATACCAACAGTTCTGACCGCAGCATGGAATTGTTCGCAAGCTTGAGCTTTTTCGGCGGCGCCCTGTTCGGCGGCCTGGGCCTGTTGGCGTACCGCTCCTTCGGGACGCCGCTGCGCATCGGCTACCGGCACGTCATCGGCGTAATCTGCCTGGGCGTCTGGATGGCGGTGTTCTGGACGCGGCCCTATCAACCGATCGCGCTGATCGCGATTTCCGGCAGCGCGCTGTGGGCCGTGCGGCGCGGCTACATCCCGACCTGGCTGGGCGTGATCATCACGATGGCGCCGTTGCTGCTGGTGAAGACGGGCGTGTCGCACCTGGGCGCCATGCTGGGCCTGTCGTTCGCCACCTTCCGCGCCGTCGACGTGCTGCTGTTCGCGCAGCGCAACGAGCGCGTCTCGCCCCTGGATTACTTCATCTACCTGTTCTTCCCGCTGACGCTCCTGGCCGGCCCCATGTACCGGTGGCGCAATTTCCAGGCGGACCTGAAGCGCGGCTATGAAGGCGTGAACCTGAACACCTGGCTCAGCGGCCTGGAGCTCATCATGCTCGGCGTCATCCAGAAGTTCGGCCTGGCCGAGCTGATCTGGCGCTACGGCCTGGCGACGCTGGACGCGCACGACTATTCGTTCACCGGCGTGGCGCTCAACGCGTCGCTCTACAGCGCCTATCTGTTCTTCGACTTCGCCGGCTACTCGACCATGGCGATCGGCATCGGCATGCTGTTCGGCTTCACCCTGCCCATCAATTTCCGCAATCCGCTGGCCACGCTGAACCCGCAGGATTTCTGGCGGCGCTGGCACATCAGCCTGTCGGAGTGGCTGCGCGACGTGGTCTTCATGCCGATCTACAAGGCGCTGAGCAAGACCGCATACTTCTCGCGCCACCGCCTGGCCGCGCAGAACATCGGCATCTTCGCGACCCTGCTGGCCATGGGCGTGTGGAACGGCCTGTCGCTGCACTACATCGTCAGCGGCCTGATGTTCGGCGCGTATTCGGTGGGCCACAACATGCTGGTCAACGCCGCGCGCACCCGCCCGGCCCTGCAGGCCGCGATGGCGCGGCCCGCCATGCGCTTTCTCGGGCGCGTGCTCACCCTGATCCTGGCCGCGCTGGCGCTCTACGTGTTCAGCGGCCGCAGCCCCATCTGACGCCGGGAGTTTCGGCATGCGTTTCGACCTGAAGTCCTTCCGGTTCACGGATACCGATGTCGCCCCCGACGCGCTGGCGGTCGCCGCCGCCGATCGCAGCCTGACGTGGGCGCAGCTGCGCGACGAAGCCGGCGCCTGGGCCGAGGAGGCGCGCCGCCATGGCGTCGCGCCCGACGTGCCGGTGGCCATCTACGGCCACAAAGAAGCGTCGTTCTTCGTCGCCATGGTCGGCGCCTTGCTGATCGGCGCGCCGTTCGTGCCGGTCGACACCATCTATCCGGCCGAACGCCTGCGCCGCATCGTCGAGATCGTGCGCTCCGCCGCCGTCTATGACGCGGCCTCCGGCACGTTCACGCCGGGCGAGGGGGCGATGCTGGCCGAGCGCGGCCTGGCCTACGTCATGTTCACCTCCGGCAGCACGGGCGATCCCAAGGGCGTGCAGATCGGCCGCGAAAGCGTGGGCCTGCTGGGCGACTGGATGCTGGGCAGTTTCGGCCTGGGCGAGGCGCCCGTCTTCATGAACCAGGCGCCGTTCAGCTTCGACCTTTCCATGTACGAGGTGTTCGCCACCCTGGCTTCGGGCGGCAGCTGCGTGCTGAATGCGCGCGAGCAGATCGCGGCGGCCGGCACCTGGATTCCCCGCCTGGCGGAACACGGCGTGACCGTATGGGTCTCCACACCGTCGTTCGCCCACCAGCAGCTGGCCAACCGCGACTTCTCGCCGGCCACGCTGCCCAGCTTGCGCACATTCCTCTTCTGCGGCGAGCCCCTGCCGGCGGCGCTGGCCAGGAAACTGCGCCAGCGCTTTCCGGGCGCGGTCATCCTCAACACCTACGGTCCGACCGAGGCCACCGTGGCCACCACCTGGATCGAAGTCACCGACGCCGTGCTGGCCGCGCACGATCCGCTGCCGGTCGGCCATGCCAAGCCGGACAGCGTGCTGGTGGTGGACGAGGGCGGCGAGATCTGCATCGTGGGCGACCATGTCATGCGCGGC
Source organism: Achromobacter denitrificans NBRC 15125 (assembly GCF_001571365.1). GTDB lineage: Bacteria > Pseudomonadota > Gammaproteobacteria > Burkholderiales > Burkholderiaceae_B > Achromobacter > Achromobacter denitrificans. Next base: position 35,433 of record NZ_BCTQ01000007.1, read on the forward strand.
TACCTGAACCGCGCCGACCTGAACGAGGCCAAGCTCTACACCTACGTCGACGGCCGCCGGGCTTTCCGCACCGGCGACCTGGGGCAGATGGGCGAGGGCGGGCTGCTGTTCTGCCGCGGCCGGATCGACGACCAGATCAAGCTGAACGGCTACCGCATCGAATTGGCCGAGATCGACGAGGCGCTGCATGGCCTGCCGGGGGTGGAAGGGGGCGCCTGCGCGGTGCTGCGCCGGCCCGATGGCACGGCGGTCCGCCTGATCGGCTTCGTGGCGGGCGCCGCGGCGCCGGACGTGCCGCCGGGCCTGCTGGCGCCGGAGGCGCTGGAGGGTTGGAAGGCGCGGCTGGCGCAGCGCCTGCCGCCTTACATGGTGCCGTCCGAGCTGGTGGCCTGCCCGGCGCTGCCCATGTCGAACAATCACAAGATCGACCGCAAGAAGCTGGTCGAGATCTACACCGCCATTCCGGTGTAGGAGCGGGCGGGGCGCGGCCCCGCGCGCCTTACACGCCCATCATGCCGTAGCTCAGGCGTGCCAGGACCATCAGCACGATCTGCGCCACGATCAGCAGCACCAGCGGCGAGAAGTCGATCGAGGTGCGGGGCAGGATGCGGCGGATGGGGTTGAGCATCGGGTCGGTCAGCGCCTGCAGCAGCGGCATCATGGGCGCCATGGGGTTGACCCACGACAGCACCGCCTGGATCAGCGTCAGCCACACCACCAGGTTCAGCGCCCATTTGGCGGCCATGATCAGGGCCGAGCCCATGGCCGCGGGCAGCAGTTCGACGGGAATCAGCGCGCCGATCGCCACCAGCCAGATCAGCACCAGATAGATCAGCGCGGCCAGCCACGCGGCGACCAGGCTCGTCCAGTCGATCTTGTTGCCGGCGGGAATGATCTTGCGCAGGGGCAGCACCAGCCAGTTGGTGGCTTGGTAGACCGCGCGGGCAAGCGGGTTGAAGGGGTGCAGCCGTATCGCGTGCATCCAGGCGCGGGCAATCAGCGCCGCTCCGAACAGCGTGAACACGATTTCGAGAAGGAAGCGGAAGATTTCACCGAGCATGGACACGTTCACCCTGAAAAAGAGGAGTCAATTGTCGCACGCTAAAGCGTGAAAAAAGCACCTCGCCGGGGCGGCCATCCGCCCTAGGTCGTAGTCCGGGACGAAAGCGCTTGGGGGGAGGCGACCCGGCGGCGCGGCGGGCGCGCGTCACGCGGGCGCAAAAAAGCCGCCTGGCCTGGGCCAGGCGGCTCTCGCGAAGCTAAGGCTTCGAACCGTCCTGATTAGGGACGGCCACCGGTCGGGAACGGCCACGACGCGGCGGGGTTCAGCGCGGTCTTCGCGCCCGGGGCGGCAGCCGTGGACGGCGGCGTTACGGGCTTCTTCGGAGCGGCTTTCTTCGCGGCAGGCTTCTTTGCAGCGGCCGGCTTCTTGGCAGCAGCAGGCTTGGCGGCAGCGGGGGCCTTCTTGGCGGCGGGAGCCTTCTTGGCAACGGCCTTCTTGGCAGCAGGCGCCTTCTTGGCGGCCGGAGCCTTCTTGGCAACGGCCTTCTTGGCGGCCGGAGCCTTCTTGGCAACGGCCTTCTTGGCGACGGCCTTCTTGGCAACCGCCTTCTTGGCGACGACCTTCTTGGCTACCGCTTTCTTGGCGACGGCCTTCTTGGCGACGACCTTCTTGGCTACTGCCTTCTTGGCGACGGCTTTCTTGGCGACGGCCTTTTTGGCGACTGCCTTCTTGGCAACGGCCTTCTTGGCGACGACCTTCTTGGCTACCGCTTTCTTGGCGACGGCCTTCTTGACTGCCGGCTTTTTGGCGGCAACCTTCTTCACTGCCGGTTTCTTGGCGGCGGCGACTTTCTTGACGGCTACCTTCTTGACGGCAGCTTTCTTGGCCGGAGCGGCCTTCTTCGCTACTGCCTTCTTGGCGGCGGGCTTTTTCACCGCTTTCTTTACGGCTTTCTTGGCTGTTGCCATGGTCATGCTCCTTAGGTTCAGGGGTCCCAGAACTTAAACCCGTGCCCCGACCCGCCAACAAGGCGGACCGTGCCCGGGCTATTCATCGGCGCAAGCCGCTGTTCTGTGCGAGCAACAGCTACTACGGTTTGCGCTAATGAATTCGGCACAGCCATTTGATATGGCCCCCGCTCCTTTGGCGCGAGCCATTTCAAATGGCGCCGGTCGGCGCCTGATCACAGGCTGCCGACCGCTTGTTCTACGTGTTCGAAATACCAGAACACCCTGACCGAGGAGAGCGCCATCAAGCCTGTCGCGAACGCGACGCCCTTTCGTGCAAGGGCGTGCCCGCGCCGGGCTCGATGGCGAACTGCGTTACTCCCAGCTCAGCGTGCCACCGGTTTGGTATTCGATCACGCGAGTTTCAAAAAAGTTGCGTTCCTTTTTAAGGTCGATCATTTCCGCCATCCACGGGAAGGGATTTTCTTCCTGCGGGAACAGCGGCTCGATACCGATTTGCTGGCAACGACGGTTCGCGATGAAGCGCAGATAGGACTTGAACATGGGGGCGTTCAGGCCCAGCACGCCGCGCGGCATCGTGTCTTCGGCGTAAGCGTATTCGAGTTCGACCGCTTTGCGGAAGAGTTCTCGAATTTCTTCGCGGAATTCCGGCGTCCACAGATGCGGATTTTCCAGCTTGACGGTGTTGATCAGGTCGATGCCGAAGTTGCAGTGCATGGATTCATCGCGAAGGATGTACATGTACTGCTCGGCGGCGCCGGTCATCTTGTTCTGGCGGCCCAGCGCCAGGATCTGCGTGAAGCCAACGTAGAAGAACAGGCCTTCCATCAGGCACGCGAAGACGATCAGCGACTTCAGCAGCGTCTGGTCGGCTTCGGGAGTGCCCGTCTTGAAGTTGGGGTCCGCGATCGCGTCGATGAACGGGATCAGGAACTCGTCCTTGGCGCGGATGGACGGAACTTCGTTGTAGGCGTTGAAGATCTCCGCCTCGTCCAGGTCCAGGCTTTCGACGATGTACTGATAGGCGTGCGTGTGGATCGCTTCCTCGAACGCCTGGCGCAGCAGGAACTGGCGGCACTCGGGCGCCGTGATGTGGCGGTAGGTGCCCAGCACGATGTTGTTCGCGGCCAGCGAGTCGGCCGTGACGAAGAAGCCCAGGTTGCGCTTGACGATGCGGCGCTCGTCCTCGGTGAGCCCGTTCGGGTTCTTCCAGAGGGCGATGTCGCGCGACATATTGATCTCTTGCGGCATCCAGTGGTTGGCGCAAGTCGCCAGGTACTTCTCCCATGCCCACTTGTACTTGAAGGGCACGAGCTGATTGACGTCCGTCTGGCCGTTGATGATGCGCTTGTCGGCGACCTTCACGCGTTGCGAGGTGGCGGAGCCGCTGACGGCCAGGCCGGCCGCGTGTTCAGGCGCTGCGGGCGTGGGCAGGGCGGCATCGCCGAATACGCCGGTGGCTGCGCGAGCCGCGGGCGCAGCCTGCCCGCCCGCCGCGGAGGCGGGCGATTGCGCAGGTTGCGTGGCGATGTTGTCGTCTTCCCAATTAATCATGATTCATTCTCCGGAGGCGGTTATTGGCAGGCTTCGCACTCTTCGAAGCCGGGATCGCCCGGCCGCATGGTGCAAACCGCCCCGAGAACTTCGGGTTCCGGCAAAACAGGTGCGGCAGCCGAGGCCGACGCCGTGGATTGGACTCCCGCGCTGACGGCGTTCAGTTCGCCGCCGCGTCCCGTGGACTTCTCGGCGCTGGTGGCGCCCAGGGTGCGCAGGTAGTAGGTCGTCTTCAGGCCGCGCTTCCAAGCCAGCTTGTAGGTGTCGTCCAGCTTCTTGCCCGATGCGCCGGCCATGTAGATGTTCAGCGACTGGGCTTGATCGATCCATTTCTGGCGACGCGACGCGCATTCAACCAGCCAGCTCGGTTCGACTTCGAACGCGGTGGCGTAGAGTTCGCGGAGTTCGGAAGGTACGCGATCGATGCGGGACAGGCTGCCGTCGAAGTACTTGAGGTCGGCGACCATGACTTCGTCCCAGAGACCGAGTTTCTTCAGGTCACGCACGAGGTAATCGTTAACGACCGTGAACTCGCCGGAGAGATTCGATTTGACGTACAAGTTCTGGAAAGTGGGTTCGATGCACGCAGATACACCAATGATATTGGAAATAGTCGCGGTTGGGGCGATTGCGATGCAATTGGAGTTGCGCATGCCATGTTCTTTGATGCGCGCGCGCAACGTATCCCAATCGAGCGTGCTCGACTCATCGACGTCGACGTGACCACCGCGCTCGTCGCGCAGCATCTTCAACGTGTCTTGCGGCAGGATGCCGCGCGACCACAGCGAGCCTTCATACGATTGATAGCGGCCGCGCTCTTCGGCGAGCAGGCTCGACGCCCAGTACGCGTGATAGCACACGGCTTCCATCGAGCGGTCGGCGAATTCGATGGCGGCTTGCGAAGCGTAAGGCACGCGCATCATCTGCAGGCAATCCTGGAAGCCCATGATGCCCATGCCCACCGGACGATGGCGCGCGTTGGAATTGCGGGCCTTCTCGACGGCGTAGTAGTTGATGTCGATCACGTTGTCGAGCATGCGCATGGCGATGCGCACCGTGCGCTTGATCTTGTCGTGGTCGAGTTCGAATCCGCCGCCGGCGGCCGGCTTCATGTGCGCGACCAGGTTCACGGAACCCAGGTTGCAAACGGCGATTTCGGATTCGTTCGTGTTCAGCGTGATCTCGGTGCACAGGTTCGAGCTGTGGACGACGCCCACGTGCTGCTGCGGCGAACGGATGTTGCACGGATCCTTGAAGGTGATCCACGGGTGGCCGGTTTCGAACAGCATCGACAGCATCTTGCGCCACAGGGTGAGCGCCGGCATCTTCTTGAAGAGCTTCAGCTCGCCGCTGGCGACCTTGGATTCATAGCCGACGTAGGCCTTCTCGAACTCCTGGCCGACCTTGTCGTGCAGGTCGGGGCAGTCGGACGGCGAGAACAGGGTCCATTCGCCGCCTTCCATGACGCGCTTCATGAACAGGTCGGGAATCCAGTTCGCCGTGTTCATGTCGTGGGTGCGACGGCGTTCGTCGCCGGTGTTCTTGCGCAGTTCCAGGAATTCTTCGATATCCAGGTGCCACGTTTCCAGGTACGTGCACACGGCGCCCTTGCGCTTGCCGCCCTGGTTCACCGCCACGGCGGTGTCGTTGACGACCTTCAGGAACGGCACGACGCCCTGGCTTTCGCCGTTGGTGCCCTTGATGTGGCTGCGCAGCGCGCGCACCGGGGTCCAGTCGTTGCCCAGGCCGCCGGCGTACTTGGCCAGCAGCGCGTTTTCCTTGATGGCGTCGTAGATGCCTTCCAGGTCGTCCGAGACGGTGGTCAGGTAGCACGACGACAACTGCGAGTGCAGGGTGCCGGAGTTGAACAGCGTCGGGGTCGAGCTCATGAAGTCGAACGAGGACAGGATCTCGTAGAACTCGATGGCGCGGGCTTCGCGGTCGGATTCGCGCAGCGCCAGGCCCATGGCCACGCGCATGAAGAAGACCTGCGGCAATTCGATGCGGGTGCCGCGGATGTGCAGGAAGTAGCGGTCGTACAGGGTCTGCAGGCCGAGGTAGCCGAACTGCAGGTCGCGCTTGGCGTTCAGGGCGTGGCCCAGCTTGGTCAGATCGTAGTTGGCCAGTTCGGGCGACAGCAGGCCGCCTTCGATGCCGCGCGCGATGAAGGTGGGGAAGTATTCCGCGTAGCGGGCGGCCATGCCGTCCTGCGAGACTTCCTCGCCCAGCACTTCCTTGCGGATCGTGTGCAGCAGCAGGCGGGCGGTGACCTGGCTGTAGGCCGGGTCCTTCTCGACCAGCGCGCGCGCCGACAGGATGGCGGACTTGAACACTTCGTCGACGGGGATGCCGTCGTACAGGTTCTTGACCGTTTCCTTCAGGATCGCTTCGCTGTCGATGAATTCGGCCAGGCCTTCGCCGGCGGCTTCGATCGTGGCGCGCAACTCGGACAGGTTCAGCGGACGGCGCACGCCGGCGTCGGTCACGTTCAGCGTGTGCTCCTGCGGGGCGGCGGCGGCCTTTTCCTGGCCTTCGGCGGCGGCGGCCGCGGCGCGTTCCTGCGTGCGCTTCTCGCGGTACAGCACATAGGAGCGGGCGACGTCGTGCTCGCCCGAGCGCATCAGCGCCAGTTCGACCTGGTCCTGGACGTCTTCAATATGGAAGGTGCCGCCACCGGGACGGTTGCGCACCAGGGCGTTGACGACCTGGGTGGTCAGCGTTTCCACCAGTTCGCGCACGCGGGCGGACGCCGCGCCCTGGCCGCCGTTCACGGCCAGGAACGCCTTGGTCATGGCGATGGCGATCTTGTTGGGTTCGAACCCGACCACCGAGCCATTGCGGCGAATGATGTTGTAGCTGGCCCATTGGCCGCTGTCGGCGGCGGGGGAGTCGGTTTGCGAGGGCGGCACGGCCGTAGGCCGGGTCACAGAGGCGATCGTAGTCTGCATGGAAGCTCCTGTGCGAAAAGCGCGTAGATAACGACATGACGGAGTCATGTCCGGTACGAAATCGGGTCTTTTGAGGGGAATCGCGACGCCTGGACGGCCTAGTCCAAAGGGCGTGGCTGACGGGAATCAGCGCTTAGGCGACCACAACATATAGTGTAGCATCCCTCGATGGACACTAATTCTAGTGATCGTGTACGACACGGACAAGAAGAAGATAAGACGAAGTTCACAAAAGTTTGTTACTAAATGCACTAGGCGCGCCCAGCAAGGCGCGCCTAGGACGGTGCCGCTCAGAGCGAATGTTTATGCGGTTTTCCGCAGGGGCATATCGCGCGGGGCAGGCGCCGTATAGCTTTGCATCAAGCGGCTCAACTCCGTCCGATACTTCTCGACGCTTGCCGCCTTCACGTGGCCGAAGCCGCGGATGGTTTCTGCAAGGGCGGCGATTGTAGCCGCTTGCGCAAGGTTGTCCCGGTTCAACCCCGCGAGCAGCTGGTCTATGGTCTGGCGGTATTCGCGGATCAGCGACCGTTCCATCTTGCGTTCGGCGGTGTGGCCGAAGGGATCGAACCAGGTGCCGCGCAAGCCCTTGAGGCGGGCCAGCGCCTTCAGCGCGGTCATGGTGCGCGGACCCAGCGTCATCTTGCGCGGCACGCCGGTGCGCGGATCCTTGCGGGCGAAGATCGGCGGCGCCATATGGAAGCGCAGGCTGTAGTCGCCTTCGAACTGGCCCTTCAACTGCGCCTGGAACGACTCGCCGGTGTAGAGCCTGGCCACCTCGTACTCGTCCTTGTAGGCCATGAGCTTGAAGAGGCCGCGCGCCACCGCCATCGCCAGGCGCGGGGTCCGGGCGTCGGGCGCCAGTTCGCGCTCGCGGGCCGCCACGGCTTCGACGGTTTCCTGGAACGTCCGGGCGTAGGCCGCGTCCTGGTAGGCGGTCAGGTCTTCGATGCGGCGCGCCACGGCGCGCTCGAAGGTCTCGGGCACGTGTAGTTGCACCACCTGGGCCCGGGGCCGCAGCGCGTCTTCCAGCGCGTCGGGCTGGTGGGCGGCCAGGCGGCCGCTGTCGAACGCGGCGCGGTTGGCGGCCACGGCCACGCCGTTGAGCTCGATGGCGCGGTAGATGGCGGCCTGCGACAGCGGCACGCCGCCGCGCTGCCACGCATAGCCCAGCATGAACATATTGGAGAGGATGCTGTCGCCGAACAGCGCCAGTGCCGCGGCGTGCGCGTCGATCTCCGCGGTGCTGGACTCGCCCGCGGCGTGGCGGATCTTGGCCAGCAGGGCCTCGGGCCGCATCGCGGCGTCCGGGTTCCGCGTGAACTCGGAAACGGGCGCCACATAGGTGTTGACGGTGACCTGCGTATGGCCGCGGCGCAGCGCGCCCAGGGAATCCGGCGCCACGGAGGCCACGGGATCGCACAGGATCGCCGCGTCCGCCTGCTGCCAGTCCAGTCGCACGGGACCGTCCGGCGCGCCGGCAGGCGCCAGCCGGATGTGGCTGACCACCGTCCCGCCCTTCTGCGCCAGGCCGGTCAGGTCCAGCACGGCGGCCGACAGGCCTTCCAGGTGCGCCGCCATCGACACGATGGCACCGATGGTGATGACGCCGGTGCCCCCCATGCCCGCCACCAGCAGGCGGTACGGATGGTCCAGCGCGGGCGCGGCCGGCAGCGGCAATCGCGCGATCAGCTGCTGCAGGCGCTCCTGGTCGGCCTTGGGCGCCGCGCTCTTCCTGGGCTTGCCGCCCATGACCGAGACGAAGCTGGGGCAGAAGCCGTCCACGCAGGAATAATCCTTGTTGCAGCTCGACTGGTCGATGGCGCGCTTGCGGCCGTAGGGCGTTTCCAGCGGCACCACCGACAGGCAGTTCGACTGCACGCCGCAGTCGCCGCAGCCTTCGCAGACGGCGCTGTTGATCAGCATGCGGCGCGCCGGGTCGGGGAATTGGTTCTTCTTGCGGCGGCGGCGCTTTTCGGCGGCGCAGGTCTGGTCGTGGATCAGCACGGTCACGCCGGGAATCTCGCGCAGCTCGCGCTGCAGGGCGTCCAGTTCGCGGCGGTGGTGCACCTTGATGCCGGGGCCCAGATCCACGCCCTGGTACTTTTCGGGCTCGTCCGTGGTGACGACGATGCGCGTCACGTTTTCGCCGCGCAATTGCTGGCAGATGCTGGGCACCGAGATCGGGCCGTCGATGGGTTGGCCGCCCGTCATGGCCGTGGCGTCGTTGAACAGGATCTTGTAGGTGATGTTGGCCTTGGCCGCCACGGCCTGGCGGATGGCAAGATAGCCGGAGTGGTAGTAGGTGCCTTCTCCCATGTTCTGGAAGATGTGCGGCATCTTGGTGTAGCGCGACAGGCCGATCCAGTCCACGCCTTCGCCGCCCATCTGCGTCAGGCCGCCGGTGTCGCGGTCCATCCAGGCGGCCATGTAGTGGCAGCCCACGCCCGACAGGGCCTGGCTGCCTTCCGGCACCTTGGTCGAAGTGCTGTGCGGACAGCCCGAACAGAAGTAGGGGCGGCGGCGCATGCCGTCGGCGTCATTGGACAGCGGGGCCTGGCAGGCGAACGCGGCCAGGTCCACCGCCAGCGGCAGGCCGGCGGCGCGGCTGAGCCAGGCGGCGAGCGGCTGCGCCAGCAGGGACGGGCGCAATTGGCCGGCGGAGGGCACCAGCGGCTCGCCGTCCAGGCCCTTCTTGCCGATGACGGTGGGACGCTCCGGCAGATTGAACAGCAGATCCTTGATCTGGCTTTCGACCACCGCGCCCTTTTCCTCGATCACCAGAATGTGCGAGAGGCCGCGCGCGAAGTCCTGCAGGCGGCCGGCGTCCAGCGGCCAGGTCAGGCCGGGCTTGTAGATTCGGACCGGCGCGTTCGCGGTGACGGTGTCCACGCCCAGGCGCGCCAGCGCTTCCATCGTGTCCAGGTGCGCCTTGCCCACCGTGACGATGCCGACGGCGGCCTTGGGCGCCGGACAGGCCAGGCGGTCGATGCTGTGGCGCCGCGCGAACGCGGCGACCGCCTTCATGCGCAGGTTCATGCGCGTCTCGACGGCCAGGGAGAGGAAGTCGCGCGCGGAGTATTCCAGCGATTCGGGCGGGAGGTCCGGATCGTCCGGCATGTCGTACGAGGCCAGCGGCGCCGGCGTGAACGAGTGCCCGCTTTCGATGGTTTCCGACACCGCCTTGAAGGCGACCCAGGTGCCCGAGTAGCGCGACAGGGCCCAGCCCCACAGCGCGAAGGTTTCGTATTCGTCGATGGAGGCGGGATGCACGATGGGCATCTGCCAGCCGATCAGCGAGGCCTCGCTGGCGTGCGGGATCGAAGACGAGACGGCGGTGTGGTCGTCGCCCACCACCACCAGCACGCCGCCCTGGCGCGATGCCCCCGCGGCATTGCCGTGATGCAGCGCGTCGCCGGCCCGGTCCACGCCCGGGCCCTTGCCGTACCACATCGCGAACACGCCATCGACGTTGCGGTCGGACCGCAAGCCGGCCTGCTGCGTGCCCATGACGGCGGTGGCCGCCATGTCTTCGTTGATGCCGGGCAGAAAGCTGATCTGGTTGGCGTCCAGCGCCTTCTGGGCCTTCCACATGGCCATGTCCACCCCGCCCAGCGGGGAGCCGCGGTAGCCCGACACGAAGCCGGCCGTGTTCAGGCCGCGCTCGCGGTCGCGCCGGCGCTGGGTGAGCATAATGCGCACCAGCGCCTGCGTGCCGGTGAGGAAGATGCGCCCGGATGTCCGGGTGAGGTTGTCGGCCAGCTGGTAGTCGAGATCCAGCTCGGGTTCGGGGGCGGGGGTGCCGTCCATGATAAATGCTCCTGGTTTCGGCACCATGATAGGTTCGCGAGGCATCAGGTTTATTGCGTTTTTGGATCGTGCTATCCCTATAATTCGAAATAAACGTTTCGTACTCGTCAAAACCAGGAGACAAAGTGATGGACAAGACCGATATCGGCATCCTTAAGGCGTTGCAGGAGGATGGCCGGGCCTCGGCGCAGCAGCTGTCGGAGAAGGTCGGCCTGTCGGCCGCGCCGGTGTGGCGGCGGGTGAAGGCGATGGAAGCGAGCGGCGTGATCCAGGGGTACAGCGCCCAGGTGGACCGCAGCAAGGTGGGGCTGGGCTGCATGTTCGCGCAGATCAGCCTGGAGCGGCATTCCGCGAACACGGTGGAGAACTTCGAGCGTTCGGTGCGCGACGCGCCCGAGATCCTGGAGTGCTACGCGGTGACCGGGGATTCGGACTTCCTCCTGAAGATCCTGGTCGAAAGCCCCGAGGCCTACGACCGCTTCCTGCACCGGTTCCTCTTCAATATGCCGGGCATCCGCCAGACGCGCACCATCGTGGCGCTGCGCGAAATCAAGCACGAGCAGCGCCTGCCGCTCTAGGCGGCGCGCGCCTTCCCTATCTATATAGAGAAGGCGCGTCCGGCGGCGGGCGGGCGGTTTATTGGGGTTGGATGCCCGAGATGCGGATCCACTCCTTCCAGCGCGCGGTGTCTTCCTTCACGAAGGCATCGAAGCGCGCCACGTCCATCGATTCGGGCGTCAGGCCGAGCGCGCGCAGTTTGCCGGCCGTGGCGTCGTCCTTGACCGCCGCCTGCAGGTAGGCGTTCATCTTCTCCACGATGTCCGACGGCGTGCCCGCGGGAGCGGACAGGCCCAGCCAGCCGGCCACGACGAAATCCGGATAGTAGGTCGCCATGGTCGGCACGTCGGGCCAGGCTGCTTGCGGCTGCGCGCCCGTGACGGCGATGGGGATCAGCCCCTTGCCGTCGATCTGGCCCATGGCGGTCAGGTAGTCCACGAAGGCGAAACTGATCTGCTTGCTGCGCAGGTCGGTGATGATCTGCGTGATGTTCTTGTAGGCCGCGCCGGTGATTTCGATGCCGGCGCGCTGCTTGAACAGTTCCGAGGGCACCTGGGAGGACGAGCTGTAGTAGCCGAAGAAGACTTCGCCGGGATGCTTCCTGGCGTATTCGACCAGCTCGGGCACGCTGCGGTACGGGCTGCCCGGCGCCACCACGCCCACCGTGCCGAAGGTGCCCAGCAGGCCGACCTGCCGGAAATCCTTCTGCGCGTCGTAGGGCAGGCTTTTGTACAGGAACTGGTTGGCGGCGTGGGTGGAGTTCGTGGACAAGAGGAAGGTATAGCCGTCCGGGGCCGCATTGCGGGCGGCGTTGGTGCCGACGATGCCGCCGGCGCCGGGGCGGTCCTCGACCACCACGGTCTGCCCTGTCTTTTCGCCGAGGAACTGGGCGAAGGTGCGGGCGGTCAGGTCGGCGGCGCCGCCGGCGGCCGACGGCACGATGAGCGTCACGGGCTTCTCGGGCCAGCCGGCAGCCTGCGCCGAGGCGGCCAGCAGCAGGCCGGCGCCGATCAGCGCCGGACGGAGTAGGCGGGAAATGGACATGCTTGTCTCCTGTTGCGTTCTTGCGCGTTCTTGCGCTGTTGTCGTTGTCAGCCGAATTGCGCGCGATGCCAGGCCAGGATGGCGTCGGCGCTTGCTTGCCAGTTGTCCGCGTACATCATGCAGTGCGGCTGCCGGGCAAGCACGGCATGGGAAAAGCCAAAGCGCCGGGCGATCGCCCGGTCCTGTCCCGGCGGATGCCGGTCATGGGTGTCCAGGCCGGCCTCCAGGCACAGGCCGGGCGCGCCAATGGGAGCATCCCCGAGCGCCACGCGCAGCAGATACCGGTCGTTGAGCACCTGCGGGCTTTCGGCGCGCAGGCGGCGGACCACGGCGTCGACGTCGCGGTCGGGCGCGGTGGCGAGGAAGCGGGCGCGGATCTCGGCGGCACCCGGCGGTTGGCGGGGCGCCAAGAGGGGAACGGGCGGCAGGGCCAGCGCACCGGGCAGGTCGCCGGGAGGCGAGGGCGCCAGCAGCACGACGCCGGCCACCGGCCGCCGGCGCGCGGCCAGCAGCGCCGGCAGGGCGCCCATGCTGTGGCCGACCACCACGACGGGGCCCGCCAGCGCGTCCAGCGCGTCGGCCACGTCCTGGCCCAGGTCGGCGATGGTGGTGGACGGGAAGGTCGCGTCCTGCGCCAACGCGCCATGGCCGCGCACGTCCAGGGCCGCGCAGGCCAGGCCGGCGGCGGCGAAGTACGCCAGGTAATGCGCGTAGCACCAGGCGCCGTGGTAGGCGCCCGGCACGAACAGCAGGCCGGGCCGGCCGTCCGGCGGCGCGGCGCCCAGGACCAGGCGGCCGCGGCCGGCGGGGAGGGCGGGCAGGCTGTCGGCCAGGCTGAAGTCCAGCGGATCCGCGCTGGCGTCGAGGAGGGGGATGCGGGGGGCGGCGGTGTTCATCTTGCGGCCATCTTAAGTGCCGGCCTATGATCAGAAAACTTTATTTTTCCTATGCTTCGATAAGCTTTTCAAATCAGGCCCTCGCATGGCTTCCTTGCCCGACCTGTCCATCGCGCACTACCGGCATTTCCTGCTCGTGGCCGAACTGCGCAGTTTCCGCGCGGCGGCGGCGCGCGCGTTCCGTTCGCAGCCGGCGCTGTCCCTGTCCATCCGCGAAATGGAGCAGCGGCTGGGCCAGCCGCTGTTCGAGCGCGGCAACCGCAATACGCTGACGCGCTTCGGCCAGGATTGCCTGCCGCTGGCGCGCGAACTGGTGGAGCACCACGATCGCGTGGCCGGCGCGCTCGCGGGGCTGGCCAGCAGCGGCGCGGGCACGCTGGCGATGGCCTCGGTCGCCACCGTGGCCACCCACTGGCTGCCCGAACTGGTGGCCGCCTACCGCGAACGCTATCCGGCGGTGGCCTTGCGCCTGTTCGACGACAACTCCGAAGGCGTCGAGCGCATGGTGTTGGCCGGCGAGGCCGAACTGGGCGTGTGCAGCCAGGTATCGCGGGACCGTCGGCTGGCGTTCGAACCTCTGCTGCGCGACGCGTTCGGGCTGGTGTGCCACCGCGGCCATCCGCTGGCCGCGCGCAAGTCCGTGACGTGGCGCGAGATCGCGGACCTGCCGCTGGTGGGCACCATCGCGCACCGCCAGCTTGCCGGCTATCCGCAAGCCGCCTTCATGCTGGACCGGCAGGTGTTCGTGTCCAACATGATGTCGCTGCTGGCGATGCTGGAGCGAGGCGTGGGCGTGACCGTGCTGGCGCGGCTGGGCGTGCCGCCCGACTCGCCCGGGCTGGCGTTCGTGCCGCTGGCGCGGCCGCGCATCGAGCGCGAACTGGGCATCCTCCGGCTGGCCGGCCGCAGCCTGTCGCCGGCGGCCGCGCGCATGGAGGAAATGCTGCGCGCGAAGGCGTCCCGCAGCGGACGCGGTGTCGCTTGAAACCAACGCATTTTTGCGGTTTACAGCGCTAAAGCCGGCCCTTTCCGGCGCGGACTGTTGCGCAAATGCACTTCGCGCGGATCGCCGTTGATTCTTCCCTATCGGCTCTTTAGAGTGCGGAGTGTTTGCTGCGCGAGGAAGGTGCCGGTGTGATCGGCGCGGCGCGTCGACAGACGTGTTGAGGAAGTCATGAGCAGTGTGTATTTGCGTTCGGCGGGCATCGCCTGCGCCGTTCTGATCCTGGCAGGCTGCGCCGCCAGGAAGTCCGCCACCATCACCGAGGCCCAGCCGGCCGAGCCCCCCAAACCGCTGGCATGCGTGCCCGCCAAGGGCGGCGATCCGATGGTAGGCACCTGGCTTTCGAATTCGAAGCCGCGCGACGTCAGCGGCGAATTCCAGGCGCTGACGATCCTGTCGGCCGACGGCTCGATGTCCTACGAAACCCAGTTGAAGATCGGCCGCAAGACGCGCCCCGCGCTGCGTGAGACGGGGTGCTGGAGCGTGGTGGATGGCGTCTACACGATGCAGACTACCAAGTCCAACGGCGAGCTCGTCGACACCAAGGACCCGATCTATCTCAACCGCTACCGCGTCGAGCGCGTGGAGCAGGCCAAGCTGACGCTGCGCGAAATGAAATCCGGCGGCCAGCTCGTGACCGCCCGCCGCATGCCGGCGGGCTATCGGCTGCCGTACTGACAGGCGCGCCAGGCGGACACTTCGCCCGGCGGTTTCGCCAAGTCGGCCGGGCTGCGGTAAGGTGCGGTCTTCGCCCATTGACCTGCTGCCGGTAATCCATGCCCGCCCTGTCCTCCGAAGCGCGCGCCATCGCGCTGCTTGCCCTGGCCGCCTTCGTCAGCGCCAGCGCGTTCCGCATTTGTGATCCCATGTTGCCGCAGCTGGCGGCGGAATTCGGCACCACCACGGGGCAGGCCGCGCGCGCCGTGACCGCGTTCGCCGTGGCCTACGGCGTGCTCCAGATGTTTTTCGGCCCGCTGGGCGACCGCTACGGCAAGTACCGCGTCGTCAGCGTGGCGACCTTCGCCTGCGCGCTGGGCAGCGCCGGCGCCGTGGTGGCCGGATCCCTGGACGTGCTGGTGTTCTGCCGCGTGCTGTCGGGCGCGGCGGGGGCCGGCATCGTGCCGCTGTCGATGGCCTGGATCGGCGACAACGTGCCGTACGAGCGCCGCCAGGCCACCCTGGCGCGCTTCCTGACCGGCACTATCCTGGGCATGTCGGCCGGCCAGCTGGCCGGCGGCCTGTTCGCCGACACGGTGGGCTGGCGCTGGGCGTTCGCCGCGCTGGTCTGCGGTTACCTGATAGTGGGCGTGCTGCTGCTGATGGAAGTGCGGCGCCAGCGTGCCTCGGGCCTGGGGCAGGTCGATCCGGGCGCGGCGAAGCAGGGCTTCGTGGCGCAGGCGCGGCTGGTGCTGGGCACGCCCTGGGCGCGCGTGGTGCTGGCGACCGTCTTCGTCGAGGGCCTGCTGGTCTTCGGCGCCCTGGCTTTCGCGCCGTCCTACCTGCATGAGCGCTTCGGCATCTCGCTCACCGCCGCTGGCGCCCTGGTGGCCGTCTACGCGGTGGGCGGCCTGATCTACACGGTCGTGGCCGGGCGCATCCTGAAGCGCCTGGGCGAACGCGGCCTGGCGATCGCCGGCGGCCTGGTCCTGGGCGTGGCGTTCCTGTCGTATCTGCTCGGGCCGGTCTGGATGTGGAGCCTGCTGGCCAGCGTGCTGGCCGGCTTCGGCTATTACCTGCTGCACGCCACCCTGCAGACCAATGCGACCCAGATGGTGCCCTCGGCGCGGGGCACGGCGGTGGCCTGGTTCGCGTCCTGCCTCTTCATGGGCCAGGCGGCCGGCGTGGCCCTGGCCGGCGCGGTGGTCGATGAGATCGGGCCGCCCGCGTTGTTCGGCGGCTCGGCCGTGCTGCTGCCGCTGCTAGGCGGCTTCTTCGCGGGCGCGTTGAAACGCCGCCCGTAGGATGGGTGGAGCGCGAGAGTTCTTAACCAAGAACTCAAGTATCCAGCGCGCGAAACCCATGCGGCCGCAAGAGGATGTTTTCCGGCCGGCGCTGGGCACTGTCTGCCCACGGCCGCATGGGTTTCGCGCGCTGGATGTCAACGTTCTAGCTTAAGAACTCTCGCGCTCCACCCATCCTACGAATCGCGCATACGAGCGTCGCGCAATCGCGCATGCAAGCGTCGCGCAATCACGCATACGAACGTCGCGCTTGCCTAGATCGCCGCCAGGCGCTTGAGCACCGTCTGCTTGCCCAGCAGGGCCAGCACGGCGTCGACCGCGGGGGTCTGGGTCTGGCCGGTGACGGCCACGCGCAGGGGGATGGCCAGTTGCGGCATCTTCATGCCGCGGTCGGCCAGCACCGCCTTGATCAGCGCCGACAGGGCCTCGCGGGTCCAGTCGATGTCCTGGGCGCGCTGGGCGAAGTCGGCCAGCGCTTCGCGCGCGGCGGCCGTCAGGTGCTGCTCCGCCAGGTCGGCGGGGGCGCCCTTGAATTCGCCGCAGAACAGCATGGCGCCGTCGGCCAGCTGTTCCAGGGTTTCGGCGCGGTCCTTCAGCAGGCCCATGATGCCCGGCAGGTCGATCTTTTCCGGGTGGCCGCCGCGGGTGGCGACGCGCGGCGCCACGCGTTCGGCCAGCTCGGCGTTGTCCATCTGCTTGATGTAGTGGGCGTTGACCCAGTTCAGCTTCTTCGGATCCCATTGCGAAGCCGATTTGGACAGGTGCCGGGTGTCGAACCACGACACCAGCTGCTCGCGGCTGAAGAGCTCGTCGTCGCCGTGGCTCCAGCCCAGGCGGGCCAGGTAGTTGACCATAGCCTCGGGCAGGTAGCCCTCGTTGTCGTACTCCATCACATTGACGGCGCCGTGGCGCTTGGACAGCTTTTCGCCGTCCGGGCCCAGGATCATCGGCACGTGGCCGTATTCGGGCAGCGTGGCGCCGAGCGCGCGCAGGATGTTGATCTGGCGGGGCGTGTTGTTGACGTGGTCGTCGCCGCGCAGCACGTGGGTGATGCCCATGTCCCAGTCGTCGACCACGACGCAGAAGTTGTAGGTGGGCGTGCCGTCCGGGCGCGCGATGATCAGGTCGTCGAGCTCGGTGTTGTCGAAGCTGATCGTGCCCTTGACCATGTCGTTCCAGGAGGTTGCGCCTTCCTGGGGATTCTTGAAGCGCACGACGGGCTTGCGGCCTTCCGGGATGGCGGGCAGCGTCTTGCCGGGCTCGGGGCGCCAGGTGCCGTCGTAGCGCGGCTTGTCGCCGCGCGCGCGCGCGGCTTCGCGCATGGCTTCCACTTCCTCGGGCGAGCTGTAGCAATGGTAGGCGGTGCCGGCGGCCAGCATCTGCCCGACCACTTCGCGGTAGCGGTCCATGCGCTGCATCTGGTAGAACGGACCTTCATCGGGCTGCATGCCCAGCCAGTCCATGCTGTCCAGGATGGCCTGGACCGCTTCCGGCGTGGAGCGCTCGACGTCCGTGTCTTCGATGCGCAGGACGAAGGTGCCCTGGTGGTGGCGCGCGAAGGCCCAGGAGAACAGCGCCGTGCGGGCGCCGCCCAGATGCAGGAAACCCGTGGGCGAAGGCGCGAAGCGGGTACGAATGGGGGAGGAGGCGTTGGAAGTCATAGATGGCAATGATAGCGGCTGCGACGCCACAAAACGGCGCCAGGCTGGGCCCGCATCAAGCGGATGGCGGGTTTGTCTTGTTACGATGAACGGTATTTTAGATTAGCGACCGCGACCCCTATGCTGCGACACGCTCTCGCCTCGATGTTCGAACCCAGTTCGCTGGTGATCGTCGCCGACCGGCCCCTGCCGGCGGCGGGTTCGCTATCGCCCGCGCTCAAGGCGAAAACCACCGTGGTGGCGTGCGAGGCGGGCGCCGCGCCGGATCTCCCGGACCGCCTGGAGGGGCTGGCGCCGGGGGAGCGGCCTGATCTGGCCCTGGTTTGCGTGTCGCCGGCGGTCCTGCCGGAGACGCTGCGCCGCCTGTCGCCGCTGGCGCCCCGTTCGGTGATCCTGCTGCCGCACGAACTCCCCGACCCCTATCCGCGCGGCACGCTGGCGCTGTGCCGGGCCTGGGCCGAGGAAAACCGCTGCGAACTGCTGGGCCCGCGCTCGTTCGGCGCCCAGCGTCCCCATGCCGGCCTGAACCTGAGCCAGCACCCCGTGCTGGCGCGCGCCGGCCGCGTGGCGCTGCTGGCGCAGTCGCGCTCCATCATGGCCGCGGTCATGGACTGGGCAGAAGACGTGCACATCGGCTTTTCCACCGCCGTGTCGCTGGGCGACGAGGCGGTAGTGGGCCTGCCCAAGGTGCTGGACTACCTGGCGAGCGATCCGCGCACAGACAGCATCGTGCTCTATCTGGAGGATGTGGGCCCGGCCCGAGAATTCATGAGCACGCTGCGCGCGGCGGCCTCCGTCAAGCCGGTGATCGTGCTCAAGGCGGGCCGGTCCGACACCGACAGCGGCGACGCCATCTTCGACGCCGCCCTGCGCCGCGCCGGCGCGGTGCGGGTGCGCTACTTCGTGCAGCTGTTCTCGGCAGTGAAGGTGCTGGGCTATACGCGGCGGCCCAAGGGCCGGCGCGTGGCGCTGATCTCCAACGGCAGCGGGCCTCCCCAGCTGGCCATGGACCTGATCGGCCCCGACGCGGCGGTGCTGCGCGCCGAACTCGCGCCCGCCACCCAGCGCGCCCTGGCGGCCATGCTGGAGCCGGACGCGGCCAGCGCCAACCCCGTCATCACCTTCACCCCGCTGACGCCGGAGCGCATCCGCGCCATCCTGGACGCGGTGCTGGACGATCCCGGCGTGGACGGCGTGCTGGTGCTGCTGGCGCCCGATGCGCTGGCCGACATGCCGGCCGTGGCGCGCGAGCTGGCGCAGATCGCGCCCAAGGCGAAAAAGCCGGTGGTGACCTGTTTCATGGGCGACGCCGGCATGCGGCCCCTGCGGCGCATGCTGGACGACGCGGGCACGTCGGCGTTCCGCACGCCCGAATCGGCGGCCGACGCATTCGGCGTGCTGGCGACCCACTACTACAACCAGCAGTTGCTGCTGCAGACGCAACCGCCGGAACCCGCCACCCACGTGCCGGACCTGACGGCGGCCCGCGAGGTGGTGGCGCGGGTGCGCGCCGATTGCCGGCGCGAACTCACCAGCTCCGAAATCCGGACCCTGCTGGCCCTGTTCTACGTGCCGCTGCGCGACATGCCCATGGACGTGGCGGCCGCCGAACCCGAATCCCGCCCCATGGCGATCCGGGTGCGGCGCGATCCGCAGTTCGGCCCGGTCATCCGCTTCGGCGCGGGCGGGCCGGACGCGGTGCTGTCGCTGGCCGATCGGGGCGTGGACCTGCCGCCGCTCAACGGCTTCCTGGCCCGCCAGCTGATCGAGCGCAGCCGGCTGTGGCGCCGGGTGCTGGCGCCGCGCATCGGCCACATGGCGGCCGAGGCGCTGCAGCAGGCGCTGGTGCTGGTGTCCGAGCTGGTCTCGGAACTGCCCGACATCGAAACCCTGGATATCGATCCGCTCTACGCCGGCGAGACGCACCTGCGCGCCGGCGGCCTGCGGATGACGCTGACCGAAAAGCCGGGCTGCGAATCGCCCCAGGCCGCCGGCTATCCGCACATGGCGATCCATCCCTATCCGGCCCGGCTGGTGCAGGTGCGGCGCTTCGCGGACGGCATTCCCTGGGTGCTGCGGCCCATTCGCCCCGAGGACGCCGAGCCGCTGCAGGAATTCATCCGCGGCCTGTCCGAGCGTTCGCGCTACATGCGCTTCGTGTCCATGATGCGCGAACTGACGCCGCGCATGGTGTCGCGCTACACCCAGGTCGACTACCACCGCGAACTCGCGCTGGTGGCGGCCACGCAAGTGCCGAACCCGGCCAACCGCGGCCATCCGCGCGAGGTGCTGGTGGGGTTCGCGCACTACCTGCGCAATCCGGACGGCCGGGGGGCGGAGTACGCGCTGGTGATCGGGGACGACTGGCAGCGGCGCGGCCTGGGCCGCCAGCTGATGACGGCCCTGATCGACGCGGCGCGCGAGCAGGGCCTGGAATACATCGACGGCCTGGTCCTCTCGACCAACCGGCCCATGCTGGCGCTGATGACCAGCCTGGGCTTCACCAACGACGCGGATCCGGAGGATCCGACGATGCGGCGGGTCTGGCTCAACCTGACCTGAGGCGCCGTCGGCGCCGGCCCGTTCAGGCGGCTTTTTCGGCTGGCTGCGCGGGCCGCAGCCGCGCCGTCGCCTCGTCCACGGACAGCACGTCGCCGAAGAACAGGATCCAGCCGTGCAGGGCGTTCTCGTGCTCGGCCGGCGTAACCGCCGCCAGCGCGTCATCGACCATGATGCTGCGGAAATCCCGCATCATCGCGTCGCGCGCGGTGGATTCGCAGCAGACGTTGGTGACCGTGCCGGCGATCAGCAGCGTGTCCACGCCGCGCCCGCGCAGCAGCGGCTCCAGCTCCGACGATCCCGGCGCCATGGCGCTGTAGAAGCGCTTGACCACCCGCAGGTCGGAATCGTGAGTCCGCAGGTCCGGATGCAGCGCGAAGCCGGGCGAATCGCGGCGCAGCGTCTCCAGGCGTTTCGCGCTGCGTTCGGGCGTCAGCATCACGTTGTGGTGGTGCGACCAGAACGAGTCGGCGTTGTCGGAGGCGGTCTGCACCCAGACCACCGTGCCGCCGGCGGCACGGACCGCGTCGCACAGGCGGTTGATGGGGCCGATCAGGCCGCGCGCCGGCGCGCATTCGCCCTGGTAGCCCGGCAGGGTGAAGTACTGCTGCATATCGATCACCACCACGGCGAGGCGCGCGGCGGGCAGTTCGTCATAGGGGTGCAGGCGGCCCTGGCGGGCAACGACCCGGTCCCGTACCCATTGGGGGAATTCCATGGCGGTTCCTTATCCGTAGCGCCGCGCGACGGCGGCTTCGATGCGATACACGGCCAGGTACATCACGCTGGAGATCACGGCCAGCACGGCGATGGCGGTCATGACGATGTTCAGCTTGAACACCTGGCTGCCGTTCATGATGAGAAAGCCCAGGCCGGAGTCGGCCGACTGGAACTCGCCCACGATGACGCCCACCAGCGCCAGGCCGATGTTCATCTTCACGGCGGCGATGAGCGTGGGCACGCTGCCCGGCAGCACCACCTTGGTCAGCACCTGCCAGCGGCTGGCGCCGAAGGTGTGGGCGAGCTTCACCTTGTTGAGGTCGATGCCGCGAAAGCCCGCGTAGACCACCATGATGGTCACGAACACCGCGATGGCCACGGCCATGCCGTACACCGCGTAGTCCGACCCCAGCCACAGGTAGAAGATCGGCACGAAGGCGATCTTGGGCATGGCGTTGGCCACCACCAGGAAGGGGTCGATCACCTTGTACAGGAAGTCCGACCACCACAGCGCGGCCGCCACCACGATGCCGATCGCCATGCTGAGGGTGAAGCCCACCAGCGTCGCGGAAAGCGTGGTCATGATGTGCTTGCCCAGGCTGCCGTGGTTCCACAGTTCGAGGAACGTGGGCCAGAGCGCGCTGGGATAGCTGGTCAGCAGCGGGTTGAGCACGTGCATGCGCGGCAGGATTTCCCAGGCGCACAGGAAGACTGCGAGCAGCAGGACCTGCGCCACCCGCACCTGCCGGCGGCGAGCGCGGTCGCGGCGCAGGTAGGCCAGGTACTTCTCGCTGGGCGCGCGCACGGGGCGCAGGGGGACGGTGTTGGCGATGGGCGCGTTCATGGGTCAACCCTCCACGTGGACGTCCAGTTCGTCCCAGAGCTGTTTGAAGTAGGTATTGAATTCCGGCCGCGAGCGCGCCTGGAAAGGCGTCGGCCGGACCTGGCCGTCCCCGTAGTGGATGCGGTACTGGCTCTTCAGGCGGCCCGGGCGGCGCGACAGCACGATCACGCGGTCCGTCATGGCGATGGCTTCGCCGATGTCGTGCGTGACCAGCACCACCGTCTTGCCCTCGCGGCGCAGGATGTCCACCACCTCGTCGGAGATCGCCAGCCGCGTCTGCGAATCCAGCGCGGAGAAGGGCTCGTCCAGGAGGATCACGTCCGGCTCCGTGACCAGGGTGCGGGCCAGCGCCGCGCGCTGGCGCATGCCGCCCGACAGCTGGCGCGGCGTATGCGACAGGAAGGCGCCCAGCCCGCATTTCTCCAGCAGGTGCACGGCGCGCGCTTCGCTGCGCGCATCGCGCCGGCCCTGGATCTCCGCGCCCAGCATGACGTTGTCCAGGATGCTGCGCCACTCGAACAGGTAGTCCTGCTGGAGCATGTAGCCGATGCGCGGATTGGGCTTGGTCACGGCCTGGCCGTCTATCGTCACCGACCCCGAGGTGGGCGGGATAAGGCCCGCGATCAGGGAGAGCAGCGTGCTCTTGCCACAGCCGCTTTGCCCGATCAGGCTGACGAATTCGCCCGCGGCCAGCGCGAACGACACGTTCGACAGCGCCTCGGTCTCGCCTTCCTGGGTGAAGTACGACAGACAGACGTCGCGCAGCTCGATCTTGGCCGTGGCTGCGTCCGGCTTCAGGTTATGGACGACCGCGCCCATCATTGCGCCTTCTTGGCGAAGTCCGCCACCACGACGTCTTCATACTTCACGCGCGCGCTGTCCTTCATGACGGCGCTGGCGATCAGCATGTCCTGCAGCTGCTTCATCGCCTCCGCCGTCACCAGCGGCGAGCTCTTCCAGATCTGGTATTTCTTGTAGCGCTCGATGGCCTCGGTCACGGCGGCCTGGTCCATGCCCGGGAAGTAGGTCATGATCTGGGGCGTCAGCGCGGCCGCGGGCGTGTCCTGCACGTATTTCTCGGCGCGGGCCACCACGTTGGTCCAGGCCTGGATGGCCTTGGGATTGTCGCGGATGTATTTGTCGGTGGCCGTGAAGACGGTGTAGTCCACCTGGCCCACTTCGTGGCCGACCGAAGCCACGATATAACCCTTGCCGTTGCGCACCAGTTCGCCGGCCTCGGGTTCCAGGAAGATGCCGTACTCGCCCTGTCCCGCCATCCAGGCGCCGGCGCGCGCCGGGATGCCGATATTGTTCAGCAGCTTCACGTCCTTTTGCGGATCCACGCCATGCTTGCGCAGCGCCGTCTCCAGGAACACGAGCGGGTTGGAACCCGGCCGGAAGCCGATGATCTCCTTGCCCTTGAGCATGGACCAGTCGAACTTCTCCACCGGCTTGCGCGCCAGCAGGAAGAAGCCGTCGGTGGCGGTCAGCCCCGCGAAGATCTTGGGCTTGACCGGGGACTCGCTGTTCTGCACGTAGATGGAGGCCTCGGGGCCGATCAGCACGATGTCGGCGCTGCCCGAAAGCAGGGCGGTCATGCCTTTGTCGGTGCCCTGGGAGGTCTTCATCGACACGTCCAGTCCCGCGTCCTTGAAGTAGCCCTGCGACAGCGCCACGTACTTGGGCACGTAGAGGATGGAACGCACCACCTCTTCGTAGCGGACCTTCACGGGGGGATTCAGGGCTTCGGCCTGGGCGGCCAGGGGGGCGAGCAGCGCGAGCAGCGCCGCGCCCGCCAGTCGGGGCGATGGCAAGGATTTCACGGGACTTTCTCCTGCGTCTTGGATGCCACGCCGATACCCGGCGCAACACACGGCCAATGGGAATGGGTCGACTGCAACAACAGGGAAGCCCGAGAACCTGCTTAGCCCGGGCCGGTAAGGCTTGGATCGAATACTATATTCAATACAAACAGGCGACAAGCCTTTTTCTGATCGGCGTTTTTCTCTATGGACGAGCGCAAGCGCCGCCTTGAAAATTCAAGGCTGGAATACTAGTTGGTATACAAAATGAGTTTTGCCGCCCGAGGCCGGGCGGCCGTCGGGCCGCCGTTGGCTCAGGCGAGCACGCCGCGCAGGAAGGTGGAGATGTCGGCCACTTCCTCGGCGCAAACCGAGTGCGGCATCGGGTAGGTGTGCCAGCGCACGTCGTAGCCCAGCCGCTGCAATTCGGCCAGCGAGGCCTGGGCCCGCGCCAGGGGCACCACGGGATCGTACTGGCCGTGGGCCAGGAAGATCGGCGTGTCCTGGTTGGCGCCGTGGCGTTCGGCCTCGGCCGTATCCACCAGGGGCAGGTAGCCGGACAGGCCCATCATGCCCGCCAGTTTCTCGGGCAGGCGGATGCCGGTGTGCAGGGTCATGGCGCAGCCCTGCGAGAAACCGGCAAGCACGATCTTCGAGGTCGGGATGCCGCGGGCGTTCTCGCGCGCGATCAGTTTGCGGATCGCGGCTTCCGAGGCGCGGATGCCCTGGCCGTCCTCGACGCGCACCAGGTCCATGACCAGGATGTCGTACCAGGAACGCATCGCCATGCCGTTGTTGATCGTCACGCGCTGCACCGGCGCGTTCGGGAACACGAAGCGCACGGCGGCGCCGTCGGGCAGGTCCAGCTCCGGGACGATGGGCGCGAAGTCGTTGCCGTCGGCGCCCAGGCCATGCAGCCAGATGACGGCATGGGTGGGGTTGGGGGCGGTTTCGATCTCGATGCAGTCGAGGAGGGCGGTCGTAGCGGTCATGGACGGCGGGCGATGGGAATCAGGGGGTAAGGGACTTCAGGGCCTGGAACAGCGCGCGGTAGTGCTTTTTCTGCGGTTCCTGGCCCTGCAGCAGCGAGGCGTTGCCCAGCCGTTCCTTGCGGGCGGCGCGGATCAGGGCGCGCAGCTGCTGGGCATCCGCCTGGGGGTTGTTGGTGAGCAGCCGGGTCAGGACGTCGTCGTCGTCCAGCAGGCGGTCGCGCAGGGTTTCCAGCCGGTGCATGGCGGCGGTTTCCTCGCGCGAGCCATTTTCCCAGACGTCCAGCTGGGCGCGGATTTCGTCGGCGGGCGCGTCCCGCATCAGCTTGCCCACGAAGTGAACCTGGCGCCGGCGGCCTTCGCGCCCGGTGGTGCGCTGCGCCATGCGGATCGCCTCATAGAGACGCTCCGCCAGGGGCAGTTGCTTGAGGCGTTCGGGCGACAGTTCGATCAGCTGCTTGCCCAGGTCCAGCAAGGCATGCATTTCGCGCTTGACCTGGGACTTGCTGGGGCGGTCGTAGCCGTTCTCGTCGTAACCGTCGTCGACGGATTCTTCTTCAGGATGGGAATTCATGGAAAACTGCGCAATGACAGACTTGGCTATGATAACCGTCTCTGCAAATTGGACTGCAATGGTTAAATCCTCCTCATCCTTGCCGCTGGCGGCGAATCACGCGCGTTTTTCCGAACTCGTCGAACAAACCCTTGCCTATGCGCGCCAGATCGGCGCCTCGGACGCCGCGGCGGAGGTCTCCGAAAGCCTGGGCCTGTCGGTCTCCGTGCGCAAGAACGACATCGAAACCGTAGAGCAGACGCGCGACCGTTCGCTGGACCTGACGGTCTATGCGGGCCAGAGCCGCGGCTCCGCCTCGACCTCCGATTTTTCCGAAGCGGCGCTGCGCCAGACGGTGGAAGCCGCCTGGCATATCGCCCGCCACACCGCCGCCGATCCGGCCGCCGGCCTGCCCGACGCCGACCAGCTGGCAACCGAATTCCCCGACCTGGACCTGCATCACGCCTGGACCGTGTCCACCGAAGAGGCGGCCGAGCTGGCGTTGCGCGCCGAGCGCGCCGCCCGCGAGGTCGACCCGCGCATCACCAACACCGATGGCGCGACCGTGGGCACCTACGAGGGCCAGTTCGTCATGGGCAACACCCGCGGCTTTCTCGGCGGCTATCCGTATTCGCGCCACAGCCTGTCGGTGGCGCCCATCGCCGGCCGCGGCAACGGCATGCAGCGCGACTACTGGTACAGCTCGGAGCGCGATCCGGCCAAGCTGGCCTCGCCCGAGGCCATCGGCCGCTACGCCGCCGAGCGCACGCTGTCGCGCCTGTCGGCGCGCCGCATCCGCACCGGCAAGTTCCCGGTGCTGTTCGAGGCCCCGCTGGCGCTGGGCCTGGTGGGCGCGCTGACCCAGGCCGCCAATGGCGGCGCCCTGTACCGCAAGGCCAGCTTCCTGCTGGACGCGCTGGGCAAGCCGATCTTCCCCAAGCACATCAACCTGACCGAAGACCCGCACGTCCGCGGCGCCATGGGCAGCTCGCCCTTCGACGACGAAGGCGTGCGCACGCGCCCCCGCGACGTGGTCTCCGCCGGCGTGCTGGAAGGGTATTTCCTGTCCTCCTACACCGCCCGCAAACTGGGCATGACGACCACCGGCAACGCCGGCGGCTCGCACAACCTGGTGTTCAGTTCCACCCTGACCCGCCGCGGCGACGACTTCGAAGCCATGCTCAAGAAGATGGGCACGGGCTTCCTGGTGACCGAGCTCATCGGCCAGGGCGTCAACTACGTGACGGGCGACTACTCGCGCGGCGCGTTCGGCTACTGGGTGGAGAACGGCAAGATCCAGCACGCGGTCCAGGAAGTCACCATCGCCGGCAACCTGGCCGATATGTTCAAGCAGATCGTCGCCATCGGCGCGGACACCATTTCGCGCGGCACCAAGACCACCGGCTCCATCCTGATCGAGGAAATGGCCATCGCCGGGATCTGATCCCGATGGCGGCGGCGCCCGGCCGCCGCCGCGCCTCCTTTGCGGTCCGGTCTTTGCAATCCCTTACCGGATCGGGGCTTCCTCTCCGGCCCCCTCTCGGCGTGTAATATCCGGCGGGTATCGCTTGATGTCCCAGGTGTCGCTGTAAAGGAGCAAAGAGATGCAACGACGTTCATTCTTGAAGCGCGCCGGGCTGGGCGCCGTCGCAACCGGAGCCGCCGTCAGCGCGCCCGCGTTCGCCCAGGACATGCCGTCCGTGAGCTGGCGCCTGGCGTCCGGCTTCCCCAGCCTCCTCGACCTGCGCATCGGCACCGGCGAGAGCTTCTGCAAGTTCGTCTCCGAAGCCACCGGCGGAAAATTCAACATCCGCCATTTCCCCGAAGGCGAGATCGTGCCCGCCGCGGACCTGATGGAAGCGGTGTCCACCAAGAAGGTGGAATGCGGCCACGCCTCTTCCCGCAGCTACTACGCCAAGAATCCCATCTTCTGCTTCGACGCTGCCGTGCCCTTCGGGCTGAACGCCAGGCAGATGAATGCCTGGATGAGCGAAGGCGGCGGCCTGCGCCTGACGCGCGAGCTCTTCAAGCCCGAGAAGATCATCAACTTCCCGCTGGGCAATACCGGCGCCCAGATGGGCGGCTGGTACGGCAAGGAAATCAAGCGCCCCGGCGACCTGAAGGACCTGAAGATGCGCGTGGGCGGCCTGGCCGGCGACGTGTTGGCGCGCCTGGGCGTGGTGGCCCAGCAGGCGGACCTGGCCAAGCTGGCCGAGGCCTTCGAGAAAGACGGCCTGCAGGCGGTGGCGGGGGCGGGCGCCTACGACGATGAGAAGCTCGGGCTGAATAAAGTAGCTAAGTATTACTACGCACCCGGATGGTGGGCCGGCGGCGAACAGCTGTCGCTCTACGTGAACGACGAGGCCTGGAACGCGCTGCCCAAGAACTACCAGGCCGTGGTCGAGGCCGCGGCCCAGGCCGCCCATGCCGCGGCGACTGCCCGCTACGACGCGCGCAACCCGGCGGCGCTGGCCCAACTGGCGGCCAATGGCGCCCAAGTGCGCGCATTTCCCCGTTCCGTCATGGACGTGGCATTCGAGGCCACGCAGCAGGTGTACCAGGACTTGGGCGCCAAAGACCCCAAGTTCAAGGCGATGCACGATAGTTACATGGGTTTTCGCGACAGCGAGATGCCCTGGTTCCGCCTGACCGAAAGCGCTTACGGCCAGTACCTGGGCGTCGCGCTATCGGGCAGAATATAGGGCGTCGGCCGATGCTGAATGGCATTCGGTCGACGTTAGGGTTTTTGCTAGTAACCCCGCATTTTTTACAAAAAAATGGGCGGTTTGTAGGCTTTTGTTGAATGGCGTTCGAGTATCCGCCTGATACAAAGGAGTAATATCCCGGGTCTTGACGCGCAAACATGGCGCCTTTAGGCGGCATCCGACGTCAATCCGGCAGGATTACATCAGCCCGGATTACCAATATTCCGAGACAGACTTTAAGGTGGTACAAACCATGCAATCCAAGACCAAGAAGCTGCTGGCCGCGCTGATCGCCGCCGGTGTTGTCCCGGCTGCCCACGCAGCTGACATCAAGCTGGGCGTGGCGGAAGCCCTGTCCGGCGGCGCCGCCCAGTACGGCGTGTCGATCCGCAACGGTTTCCAGCTGGCCGCAGACGAAATCAACGCCGCCGGCGGGATCAACGGCAACAAGATCGTGCTCGTGATCGAAGACGAGCAAGGCAAGAAAGAAGAAGCGATCAACGTCTTCAAGAAGCTGATCTTCAAGGACAACGTCCTGATGGTCTTCGGCCCCACGCTGTCGAACTCGGCCCAGGCCGCCGACCCGATCGCCCAGGCCGCCAAGACGGTCGCCTTCGGCACCTCCAACACCGCCGACGGCATCACCTCCATCGGCAACTACGTGTTCCGCAACTCGGTCACGGAAGCCGACGTGCTGCCGGCCACCATCTCCACCGTGAAGGCCAAGACCGGCCTGAAGAACGTGGCCGTCCTCTACGGCAACGACGACGTCTTCACCAAGAGCGGCTACGACAACTTCAAGAAGGCCCTGGAAGACCAGAAGATCCCGGTCACCACGACCGAAACGTTCGCCAAGGGCGACGTGGACTTCAAGGCCCAGCTGACCAAGATCAAGGGCACCAACCCCGACGCCATCGTGCTGTCCGCGCTGCTGGCCGAAGGCGCCCCGATCATGGTGCAGGCCCGCCAACTGGGCCTGAACGTGCCCGTCATCGGCGGCAACGGCATGAACTCCGTCAAGATTTTCGACCTGGCCCCCGGCGGCGCGTCGAACAATCTGTGGATCGGCAGCCCGTGGTCCATCGAGAACAAGGCGCCCGAGAACGTCAAGTTCATCGACGCTTACAAGGCCAAGTTCAACGGCGCGCCCGACCAGTTCGCCGCGCAGTCGTACGACGCCATGTACATCGCTGCCCAGGCCCTGAAGAACGTCAAGCTCTCCGGCGAACTGGCCAAGGATCGCGCCGCCCTGCGCGACGCGCTGCCCGCCGTCACCTGGACCGGCGCCACCGGCGCCTTCAAGTTCCGCCAGGCCACCGATCGCGCCGGCAAGCCCGCCGGCTACGACGCCGACCAGGCGCCGATCGTCAGCGTGACCAAGGACGGCAAGTACGTCATCGAGAAGTAAGCGCTACGCATCCCCGCGCGGGGGGATGCGCCTTGCGGACGGCGCGGCCGTCCGCAAGGCGCTTTTTATCGCAGGGCCGCCACCATAGAAAAAACGCCTCCTCGCAAGGAGGCTCAAGGCCATGCAGTGGGCGCTGCATGGGGCCCTCACAGCTTTGGAAAGTCCCATCATGTTCGAACAACAATTCGTCAATGCCTTGTCGCTGGGCTGTGTGTATGCACTGTTCGCGCTGGGCTTCACGCTGATCTTCGGCGTGCTCGGGGTGATCAACCTGGCGCATGGCGCCGTCTTCATGGTTGGCGCCTACGCGGCACTGTTCGTCGTGCAGCAATTCAGCCTGCCCTTGTGGGCGGGGCTGATGGCCGCGTTCTTCGTCGCCGGCTTTACCGGGGTCATCATCGACTACCTGGTGCTCAAGCCGCTGCGCAAGCGCAACGCGCCCCACTTGATTCCCATGATCGCCACCATCGGCGTGGGCATCATCCTGAACAACACCGCCCAAGGCATCTTCGGCGCCAGCAACCTGCGCTTCCCGCACGGCACCGTGCCCGAGGAAGTGATCGAGGTCGCCGGCCTGCACCTGACGGTGATCGAGCTGGGCATCATCTTCCTGTCTTTCGCGCTGATGGCCGTGCTGATGTACGTCATGCGCCGCACGCAATTCGGCCGCGCCCTGCGCGCCATCGCCGAATCGCCCAAGGCGGCGTGGCTGCTGGGCATCAACGTCGAAAAGCTGTTCGTCACCACCTCGTTCGCCGCGGCCGCCCTGGGCGGCGTGGCCGGCGTGCTGATCGGCCTGTACTCGAACGCATTGTTCCCCCTGATGGGCCAACCCATGCTGCACAAGGGCATCGCGGTCATCATCCTGGGCGGCATGGGCGACATCCGCGGCGCCATGCTGGGCGGCCTGTTCCTGGGCTTCGCCGAGGTGCTGTCGGTGGCCTACATCGGCTCCACCATGCGCGATGCGGTGGCTTTCGGCCTGCTGTTCCTGATCCTGCTGGTGCGCCCGCAAGGTCTGTTCGGCAAAGTGGTTCAACGCAAGGCTTAAAGAATGAGCGGATTCGAAAACTTCTGGGCCATCTACGGCAACCTGGTGCTCACACTGGGCACCAACGCCTTGCTGGCCCTCTCCATCTGGCTGACCCTGGCCTGCGGCATGCTGGCCATGGCCAACGCCGCCTTCATGGGCATCGGGGCGTACACCGCCGCGCTGCTCACCATGAACTATGACGCGCCGTTCACGGTCGCGCTGGCCGGCGGCATGGCCGCGCCCGCGCTGGTGGCGGCCTTGATCGGCTTGCCGACCTTGCGGCTGTCCGGGGTCTACCTCGCCATGGCCACGCTGGGCTTCGGCGAAGTGGTCCGCGTGACCATCCTGAACACCGAGTCCATCACCGGCGGCGCGCTGGGCCTCAACGGCATCCCGCAGCTGACGCAGTGGTGGCACGTGGTGCTGGCGCTCGTGATCGTGCTGTTCGTGCTGTGGCGCGTGCGCGCCTCCAAGATCGGACGCTCGTTCGACGCCATCCGCGGCGACGAAACCGCGGCCGGCCTGATGGGCATCGACGTGCGCGCCAACAAGATGCTGGCCTTCGTGGCCGGCGCGATGATCGCGGGTCTGGCGGGCGCTCTCAACGCGCACCTGACGTTCTTCATCGGCCCCAACGAATACGGTTTCGACCGTGGCGTGGAAATCCTGACCATGGCCATCCTGGGCGGCATCGGCGGCCTGGCCGGCCCCGTGCTCGGCAGCTTCATCATTACCGTGCTGCCGGAAATGCTGCGCGGTTTTGCCGATCTGCGCCTGGTCGCGAACGGAGTGATTCTGGTGGTGATTGTGTTGTTCCTGCCGCAAGGCATCTGGGATCCGGCGCGTTTCAAGCGCTGGATGCGCCAAGGACGCCAGGGAGGCAAGCGCCATGCTTGAGCTTTCTTCCGTCTCCAAGAGCTTCGGCGGCCTGCATGTGCTGCATGACGTCAGCCTGTCCGTGCCCGAAGGCGCCATTTTCGGCCTGATCGGCCCCAACGGCGCCGGCAAGACCACGGTGTTCAACCTGATTACCGGCCTGCTGCCCCCCAGCGGCGGCACCATCACGTTCAACGGCCAGAGCGTCCTGGACAAGAAGCCGCACCGCATCACCCGCATGGGTATCGCCCGCACGTTCCAGAACATCCGTCTCTTCAAGGAGATGACGCTGCTGGAAAACGTGGTGGTGGGCGCCTACCGCCACATGAACTACGGCTTCCCCAGCCTGCTGCTGGGCTTGCCGGGCTACCGCGAGCACGAACGGCGCGCCCGCGAGCGCGCCCACGAACTGCTCACCTGGATGCGCCTGGACCACAAGGCCAACGACCTGGCCGACAACCTGTCCTACGGCGAGCAGCGCCGCCTGGAGCTGGCGCGCGCGCTGGCCACCGAGCCCAAGCTGCTGCTGCTGGACGAGCCCGTGGCCGGCATGAACACCGGCGAACGCGCCGAGCTCATGCGCGAGATCCTGGCCATCCGCGACCGCGGCTACACCATCCTCATGATCGAGCACGACATGCGCTTCGTCATGGGCTTGTGCGAGCGCATCGCGGTGCTGAACTTCGGCAAGATCATCGCTTGCGGCGGGCCCGAAGAGATCCGCAACAACGAACAGGTCATCGAAGCCTACCTGGGCCGCGAAGACGACGAAGACACCGAACAAGCGGAGGCTCCGCAATGAGCGCCATGCTGGAAGTCCGCGGGCTTGAGGTCAACTACGGCCACATCGAAGCCGTCCGCGGCATCGACCTGGACCTGAACGCCAAGGAAATCACCGCGCTCGTCGGCGCCAACGGCGCCGGCAAATCGACCACGCTGCTGGCGCTGTCGGGCCTGCTGCCCAAGGCGCGTGGCAAGATCTCCTTCGAAGGCGAGGACATCACCAACCTGGCGCCCCATCAACTGGTGGCGCGCGGCATCGTCCAGGTGCCGGAAGGGCGGGCCATCCTCACCACCATGACCGTGCTCGAAAACCTGGAGCTGGGCGCCTACCGCCGCGGCCTCAAGAATGTCGATTCGGACCTGGAATACGTGTTCAACCTGTTTCCGCGCCTGAAAGAGCGGATCACCGGCATCGCCGGCAACCTGTCGGGCGGCGAGCAGCAGATGCTGGCCATCGGCCGGGCCCTGATGGCCAAGCCGCGCCTGCTGCTGCTGGACGAACCCTCGATGGGCCTCGCGCCCATCGTGGTGCAGGAGATCTTCCGCTCGCTGCGCGCGATCAACGCCGACGGCCTGACGCTGTTCCTGGTGGAGCAGAACGTGCGCCAGGCGCTCAAGATCGCCCAGCACGGCTATGTGCTGGAGAACGGCGCCATGGCGCTGACGGGCACCGGCCGCGAACTGCTGGGCCATCCCCGCGTCCTGGAAGCCTACCTGGGCGCCTGATGGGCCGCCCGGCAGGGCGCCGGCTCCCGGGAAAGGGGGACGGCGCCAGCCGGACCCCCTTCGCCCGGAATTCAAGCACTTGCCCATTTTTTGAGCAGCTGTGTTAGAATTGCAGGCTTTCCCTCATTTTGGCCATTGCACGGGCGGGTAATAACGCTTAGGCGAGACGCTGATTCGGCTGAAATGATTGCGGTTTTCCTGGCGTTTTCGGGAAATCCGCGGATTTCGGCTCGGTTAGGGAGAGACCTGGCAGGGATGTTCCGGCCAGAGAAATATTTCATTCTTAGGAACCATCATGAAGACCTTTGTGGCCAAGCCGCATGAAGTCCAACGTGACTGGTTTGTGATCGACGCCAAGGGCAAAGTCCTCGGTCGTGTGGCCAGCGAAGTCGCACGTCGTCTGCGTGGCAAGCACAAACCTGAATTCACGCCGCACGTTGATACCGGTGACTACATCGTCATCATCAACGCTGCCGATATCGTCGTTACGGGTAGCAAGGCGAAGGACAAGAAGTACTTCCGCCACACCACGTACCCGGGCGGTATCCGTGAAACGAACTTCGAGAAGCTCCAAGAGCGTTTCCCCGGCCGTGCCATCCAGAAGGCTGTCAAGGGCATGCTGCCCAAGGGTCCTCTGGGCTACGCCATGATCAAGAAACTGAAGGTGTACGCCGGTGCCGAGCACCCGCACACCGCCCAGCAGCCCAAGACGCTGGATATCTAAGGAAACGCCATGATCGGTAACTGGAATTACGGAACCGGCCGTCGCAAAACCTCGGTGGCTCGCGTTTTCATCAAGAAGGGCACGGGTAAGATCGTCGTCAACGGCAAGCCCGTCGACGAGTTCTTCGCCCGCGAAACCGGCCGCATGATCGTGCGCCAGCCGCTGGAACTGACCGGCCACCTGGAATCGTTCGACATCAAGGTCAACGTGCACGGCGGCGGTGAAACCGGCCAAGCCGGCGCAGTCCGTCACGGCATCACGCGTGCCCTGATCGACTACGACGCGACCCTGAAGTCCGCGCTGTCGCAAGCCGGCTTCGTGACTCGCGATGCCCGTGAAGTCGAACGTAAGAAGGTCGGCTTCCGCAAGGCACGTCGTCGCAAGCAGTTCAGCAAGCGCTAATCGCGCCCTGCAAAAAAGCCCGCTTCGGCGGGCTTTTTTGTCGCTGGGCCGCCGCGAGACAAAAGCGCGCCTTTGTGCGGGCAGCAAGCTCGCCTGGCGAGCGCAGCGTTGGGGGGGGCTCCTCCCATCGTCTGGAGCCCGCGCGGAACTCCGCGCGCTCCGTCCGGTCGGACCTTGGGTTTGCGGTGCCGTTCCGGGCGCTCTGCCGCAACACCCGCTGTCCCGAGCGATACAATCTATCCTCGTTCTTCGAAGAGCACATACCATGGCCCAAGCATCGAATACCCGCATCAAGGTCGGCATCGTCGGCGGCACCGGTTACACCGGCGTCGAGCTGCTGCGCTTGCTGTCGCAGCACCCCAACGTGGAACTGACCGCCATTACGTCCCGCAAGGAAGACGGGCTGCCTGTCGCCGACATGTATCCGAACCTGCGCGGCCGCGTGAATCTCGCTTTCTCGGCGCCGGAAAAGGCCACGCTGACGGATTGCGACGTGGTGTTCTTCGCAACCCCCCACGGGGTGGCCATGGCCCAGGCCCAGGAACTGATCGCCGCCGGCACCCGGGTCATCGACCTGGCCGCGGACTTCCGTCTGCAGGACATCCCCACCTTCGAACGCTGGTACAAGATTCCCCATACCTGCCCGGACATCCTGGCCGAATCCCAGTATGGCCTGGTGGAATTGAACCGCGAAGCCATTTCCAAGGCCCGCGTCATCGGCAATCCCGGCTGCTATCCCACCACCGTGCTGCTCGGCCTGGCGCCGCTGCTCGAAGGCGGCAAGAAGCTGGTCGATGCGCAAACCCTGATCGCCGACTGCAAGTCCGGCGTGTCGGGCGCCGGCCGCAAGGCGGAAGTGGGCTCGCTGTTCTCGGAAGCCTCCGACAACTTCAAGGCCTACGGCGTGGCGGGCCACCGTCACCACCCCGAAATCGTCGCCCAGCTGGAGAAGATCGCCGGCGGCAAGGTGGGCCTGACCTTCGTGCCCCACCTGGTGCCGATGATCCGCGGCATGTTCTCGACGATCTACGCGCGCATCCTGCCCGAAGCCCGCGACACCGATTTCCAGGCGCTCTTCGAGCAGCGCTACGCGGACGAGCCGTTCGTGGACGTGATGCCGGCGGGCAGCCTGCCGGAAACGCGCTCGGTGCGCGCCTCCAACAACCTGCGCATCGCGCTCAGCCGTCCCGGCAACGGCGACCAGCTGATCGTGATGGTGGTCCAGGACAACCTGGTCAAGGGCGCGGCCGGCCAGGCCGTCCAGAACATGAACCTGATGTTCGGCATCCCCGAGTCCACCGGCCTGGACCAGGTCGCCATCCTGCCCTGATGTTCCCTGGGCTGGCGGCCCCGCCGCCGCCAGCCGCCGTTCTTTATGCCAGCCGACCCCACCGCAACACCCCAGGCCCGCCGCGCCGGCGGGCTGGCGCGCATTTTCGCGGGCTTGCTCGCGGGCGTGCTGTTGGGCGGTTCGGCGGGCTATTTCTATGCCCGCCAGCTGTACCGGCCCCAGGACGCGGTCGTCATCAGCGCCCGGCAGGCCGAGGCCCAGGAAGAGGCCATGCGCCAGCAGGCCACGCAGCTGCGCTATACGCAAGGGCAGCTCGACACCGCCGACGGCGAACTGGTCATCGAGCGTTCGGCCCGCCAGGAACTGGAAACCCAGTTGCGCGCCGCCCAGGCCGAAGTGGGCCGGGTGCGCGATCAACTGGCGTTCTATGAGCAACTGCTGCCCCCCGGCCCCGAAGGGGCGGTGGACATCCGCAGCGTGCAGATCGATCGCAACGGAGGCGGCCTGCGCTACAAGGTCCTGTTGATGCGCAGCGGCCGCAACGGCGCCGCGCCGTTTGCCGGCGCCCTGCGGTTCCAGGCCACCGGCACGCTGAAGGGCGAAACGGTCACCGTGGACCTGGCCCCCATGCAGGTCAAGGCCGAGTCCGGGCCGGTGGCCGTCACCGGTGAAAGCACCGCGGCGGCATCGCTGGCCCTGCAGTTCGACCAGTATCAGCGCAGCCAGGGCGTCCTGGCCGTGCCCGAGGGATTTGTCCCCGAAAGCGTGACCGTGAGCGTCCTGGAGGGAGAAACGGTCCGCGCTTCCCGCAGTGTCAAGCTGGAACTTTGAGTCTGCGCAAACCCTGCGCTATAGTGACACCATACGAGCGGCGAGGCCGCTCATCGAAATATGGCCGATCCGGCCAGGAGTGAACCATGAATGCAGTGACCGAAACCGTCGACCTGCAGGCCGCCCCGCCTGCTCCCCTGGTCTTTACCGACTCGGCCGCGGCCAAGGTGAAGGATCTGTTGGCCGAAGAAGGCAATCCCGAGCTCAAGCTGCGCGTCTTCGTGCAAGGCGGCGGCTGTTCGGGCTTCCAGTACGGCTTTACGTTCGATGAAGTCGTGAACGAAGACGACACCGTGCTGGACAAGGCCGGCGTGCAGTTGCTCGTGGATCCCATGAGCTTCCAGTACCTGGTCGGCGCGGAAATCGACTACAAGGAAGACCTGGAAGGCGCGCAGTTCGTCATTCGCAATCCCAACGCCAGCACCACCTGCGGCTGCGGCTCCTCGTTCTCGGTGTAAGCCGCCGTCCGAGCAGTCAGGATCGAAACCCTCCGGCGCGCGCCGGAGGGTTTTTTCATTTGGGCGCTAGGCGGGATAGAGCGCGCCCAGGATGCGGGGGCCGCGCGCGCCCGTGACGTCGGGCAGCCCTGCGGGCCGCCGCGCCACGAAGGCCTGGGCCAGCCAGGCGAAGGCGAGGGCTTCCACTTGCTGGGCCGGCACGCCCAGCGCGTCGGTGGCGCGCACCGGGCGCTGCAGGCAGTACGCCAGTTCGCGCATCAGGCCGGGATTGCGTGCGCCGCCGCCGCAGACGAAGACTTCCCGGGTGCCCGCTGCCGCGGCATCGATGGCGTTGGCCACGGTGCGGGCGGTCAGCCGCTGCAGTGTGGCCTGCACGTCCTGCGGCGCCGGCCTGGGGCCGTCGAACTCGGCCAGCCGCGAGTCCAGCCATTGCATGTTGAACAGGTCGCGGCCCGTGGATTTCGGCGGCGGCAGGGCGAACCACGGCTCGCTGGCGATCAGCAATTCCAGCAGGGGGGCCAGGACCTGTCCGCTGGCGGCCCAGCGGCCGTCGGCATCGTAGGGCGCGCCCAGGTGACGCTGGCACCAGCCGTCCAGGAACACATTGGCGGGGCCGGTATCGAAGCCCCGTGGCGACTTGCCCGGTTCCAGCAGCGTCACGTTGGCGATGCCGCCCAGGTTGAGCACGGCCCGGCCTTCGGGCGCGCCGAAGATGGCGGCATGGAAGGGCGGCACCAGGGGCGCGCCCTGGCCGCCCGCGGCCACGTCGCGGCTGCGGAAGTCGGCCACCACATCGATGCCGGACAATTCCGCCAGCAGGGCGGGCGCATTGAGCTGCACGGTATAGCCGCTGTCGGGGCGGTGCCGGACCGTCTGGCCGTGGGCGCCGATGGCCGCCACGTCGCGAGCGGCCACGCCGGCTTCGCGCAGCAGGTCGGACACCGCCTGGGCGTACAGGCGGGCCAGCGCATTCGCGGCCAGCGCGCCTCGGGCCAGTTCATCCTCGCCGGATAGATTCAGCGCCAGCAACTCCTGGCGCAGGTCCGTCGGCATGGGGAGGCTGGCGCTGGCCAGCACCTGCGGTGGCTGGCCGTCGCCCAGGCGCGCCAGCACGCCGTCCACGCCGTCGACGCTGGTGCCCGACATCAAGCCGATGTAGAGGCGGGAATCCTCGCGGTGCGCGGGTTGGGGTGAGGTCACGGGCGCCTCCTGGGCGGGAAAAGGAAAGGATACCCCGCGCCATGCCGGCCGGGCGGGCCGCTGCCCGGATTGGGGCGGCGAAAAAAAAACGGCCGCGCAATCGAATCTGCGCGGCCGCTTTCGGGACGTTCTGCGGGGTGGGTCGCCTAGCGGCTGGCCACGTTGGTCAGCGCGTCGGGCAGGGTCTGCTGGAACTCGGTCAGCAGCTGGATCTGCTGCTTGTACGGCGCCACGGCCTGGTTGAACGCGCGCACTTCGGCGGGTTCCAGGCTGCGGGCGACCGGCAGGTCCACCGACAGCGGGTCGATCGGCTGGTTGTCCACGCGGAATTCGTAGTGCAGGTGCGGGCCCGTCGCCCAGCCGGTGGCGCCGACGTAGCCGAGCAACTGGCCCTGCGAGATCTTCGAACCCTTGGTGATGCCTTCCGCGATGCGGCTCTGGTGGGCGTACAGCGTCGAGTACTTGCCGTGGTGCTTCACGATGACGACGTTGCCGTAGCCGTTCTGCCAGCCGGAGAATTCCACGGTGCCGTCGGCGGTGGAGTGGATCGGCGTGCCCGAGGGCGCCGCGTAGTCCACGCCCTTGTGTCCCGTCCAGGTCTTGTGGATGGGGTGCATGCGCATGCCGAAGGTGGAGCTGATACGGCTGAACTTCAGGGCGGTGCGCAGGAACGCGCCGCGCAGGCTGGTGCCGTCGAAGTCGTAGTACGAGCCGCTCTTTTCGTCGGGGCTGAACCAGACGGCGCTGTAGGTCTTGCCGCCGTTGATGAATTCCAGCGCCAGCACGCGTCCGGCGCCGGCGTAGCGGCCGTCGTGCGAACGCACTTCGTAGACCACGCGGAACTGGTCGCCCTGGCGCAGGTCGCGCAGGAAGTCGATCTTGGCGCTGAGGATGTCGGCCATCTGCATGGTGACCGAATCCGGGATGCCGGCGGCGTCCGTGGCGCCGAACAGCGAGGACTTGATCGTGCCCACCGCGACGCGCGTCTGGCGTTCGGTGCTTTCGGTGACTTCCTCGGCCTTGTAGCTGTCGCCCGCGGGCGCGACGTGCAGCATGCGCGTCACGACCTGGCCGTCCGTCTCGTTGCCGGGAGTATGGATGTAGCGCAGCCAGATCAGCTTGCCTTCCTCGTCGGTGGCGGCTTGCACCGACCGGCCCGGGTACAGCTTGTAGATGCTGCGCGCGCTGGCGTCGTGGGTGAGGAAGCTTTGCAGGTTGGGCGCGTCGAGTTCCAGGCGCTGCAGCACGGCGGACAGGGTGTCGCCGGGCCGGATGCGGGTCTCGCTGATGTACGGCGCGGCGCTGGGCGCGCTGACTTCGACCTGCTCGGCGCTGAGCGGCAGAACGCTGTGGATGATGCGGGACGGGGGGAGTTCGCTGCGGTCGGGTTGCTGCACCATGCCCAGGGCGGCGGCGCCGGCGAACAGACCAATTGCGGAGACGAGGAGAGTGCGCCGGAAAAGTCCCGAGCGGTGGGGCTTGGGTTCTGCGGGCGCAAACAGGGCAGCAACTTTGCGCTTGATGCTACTCGCCAGTTCGTGGAGGCCACGATTCATCGTGAAGATACCCTCTCAGGTGGCAGGAGCTCGCAGGGTGCGCGATGCGAACAAGCCCTCGCGCGCCACGGTTTCCGGGGCAAGGGCTGGCGCGAGGCGCATCTTGTGAACAACGGGTGGTAGAGCGACCGCAACTGCGTATACCTGGCAATTGCGTATGATTAGGGCGGTATCCTAGCCGATTCGGCTAGAATTTTCGATAGTTTTCGTCACTTTTTACACCTTTTTGTCGGCTGAAGCCGCGTTGGTCCCCCTGCCATGTCATCCTCAGAAGCCCCTATTACCCCTGAAGTCGAAGCCGATCTGCGTATAGCCAAGCGCGGATGCGACGAGCTTCTGGTCGAATCCGAGTTCGCCCGCAAGCTGGCCCGCAGCCGCGCCACCGGGGTGCCGCTGCGCATCAAGCTGGGGCTGGACCCGACCGCGCCCGACATCCATCTGGGCCATACGGTGGTGCTGAACAAGATGCGCCAGCTGCAGGACATGGGCCACAACGTCATCTTCCTGATCGGGGACTTCACCTCGACCATCGGCGATCCCAGCGGCCGCAACAATACGCGCCCGCCGCTTACCCGCGAGCAGATCGAGGCCAACGCCAAGACCTATTACGCCCAGGCCAGCCTGGTGCTCGATCCGGCCCGCACCGAGATCCGCTACAACTCCGAATGGTGCGACCCGCTGGGCGCGCGCGGCATGATCCAGCTGGCCTCGCGTTACACGGTGGCGCGCATGATGGAGCGCGAGGACTTCACCAAGCGCTTCAAGGGCGGCATCCCGATCTCGGTGCATGAATTCCTGTATCCGCTGATGCAGGGCTACGACTCGGTGGCGCTGAAGTCCGATCTGGAGCTGGGGGGCACCGATCAGAAGTTCAACCTGCTGGTCGGCCGCGAGCTGCAAAAGGAATACGGCCAGGAGCCGCAGTGCATCCTGACGATGCCGCTGCTGGTGGGGACGGACGGCGTAGAGAAGATGTCCAAGTCCAAGGGCAACTACATCGGCATTTCGGAGTCGCCCGATTCGATGTTCGGCAAGCTCATGTCGATTTCCGACACGCTGATGTGGCGTTACTTCGAACTGCTGTCCTTCCGTTCGCTGGAAGAGATCGCCGCGCTCAAGCAAGAGATCGACGGCGGCCGCAACCCGCGCGACGCCAAGGTCATGCTGGCCCAGGAAATCATCGCGCGCTTCCATTCCGCCAAGGCCGCCGACGAGGCGCTGGCCGCGTTCGAAGCCCGTTTCCGCGACGGCGCGATTCCCGAGGACATGCCCGAAGTGAACATCGGCGGGGCGCCCGTGGGCATCCTGAAGCTGCTGCGCGAAGCCGGCCTGGTCGCTTCCGGCTCGGAGGCGCAACGCAATGTGGAGCAGGGCGGCGTGCGCGTGAACGGCGACCGCGTGGAAGACAAATCGTTGCAATTGCCGGCCGGGACTTACGTCGTTCAGGTGGGCAAGCGCAAGTTTGCGCGTGTTAACTTGAATCCCTGATTGCGGAGCTTTTGCCCTAGGGTCGCCCCAAGGCAAAAGACGCCCCCTTGGGGACAGCGAGTGAGGGCATCCACAGCCTCCGCAAGAATGGCCGGCCCGCCGCCGGGCCGCCCCAAGGCGGGCCAAGCCCCTTCGGGGGCAGCAAGCGCGTCGCGCGCCGCGTGGGAGCTTTCTAGAATGGCCGGCCCGCCGCCGGGCCGCCCCAAGGCGGGCCAGCCCCCCTCGGGAGGCAGCAAGCGCGTCGCGCGCCGTGTGGGGGCTTTCTAGAATGGCCGGCCCGCCGCCGGGCCGCCCCAAGGCGGGCCAGCCCCCTCGGGGGCAGCAAGCGCGTAGCGAGCCGTGTGGGGGCTTTCTAGAATGGCCGGCCCGCCGCCGGGCCGCCCCAAGGCGGGCCAGCCCCCTCGGGGGGCAGCAAGCGCGTAGCGCGCCGCGTGGGGGCTTTTTTTGATACGCTGAGGGTACAGACAGGGGCAGTGGGGCCTTTGCGGCATTTCTAGGAGCACGACATGGAACTTTCGAGTTTGTCATTTTCCGATCACGAGTCGATTCCCGAGCGCTACGCGTTCGGCAAGATCGATGCGCAATCGCACGTCGCGCTGGCAGACAACTTCAACCCGCAGTTTTCCTGGGACGACGTCCCCGCGGGCACGCAGTCGTTCGCCTTGATCTGCCACGATCCCGACGTGCCTTCCCGTCCCGACGACGTCAACCAGGAAGGCCGCGAAGTGCCGGCCGATCTGCCGCGCGTGGACTTTTTCCACTGGGTGCTGGTGGACCTGGCCGCCGATATGCGTGAAATCGAGGAAGGCACTTTCTCCAACGGCATCACGCCGCGCGGCAAGGGCGGCCCCCTGGCGCCCATGGACGCGCGCCAGGGCATCAACTCCTACTCCTCGTGGTTCGCGAACGACCACGACATGAGCGGGGACTACTTCGGCTACGACGGCCCGTGCCCGCCCTGGAACGACGCGCTGGTGCACCGCTACGTGTTCACGCTGTACGCCCTGGACGTGCACAGCCTGAACCTGCAGGGCGCTTTCACCGGCGAGGACGCGCTGCGGGCGATGCAGAACCACGTGCTGGCCAAGGCATCGCTCACGGGCACCTATACGCTCAACCCGAAACTGGCTCCCAAGCAGATCGGCGCCACTTCGGCCTGATCCGCTCCGCCACGAACAAGGCCGCAACGCTTGCGGCCTTTTTTTCGCCCTCGCGGGGCGTTCAGCCCATGGCGCGCTTGAGCCGCAGCAGCGCCAGTCCGAAGGCGATGAACAGGGTGCCGACCAGCCGGTTGATCCAGACCACGATGCGGGGCTGGCGCAGCAGGCGCCGGGCGCGGTGGGCCAGCGTGCCGTAGACCAGCAGCGATACCAGCGACATCGCCGTGAAGATGCCGGTCAGGATGAAGAACTGCGGCAGCAGCGGCGCGGCCGCGTCCAGGAACTGCGGAAACAACGCCGTGAAGAACAGGATGGGCTTGGGGTTCATCGTCGCCACCAGGGCGGCTTCCAGGTAGAGCCGGCCGGCGCCGCGGGGCACCTGCGCGGCGTCCCCGGGAGGCGGAGGCGCGATGTTCGAACGGCCCAGCAGGTGGCGCAGGCCGATATAGAGCAGGTAGGCGGCGCCCGCCAGCTTGAGGAACAGGAACAGCATGGCCGAGGATTGCAGCACCACGCCCAGCCCCAGCATGGCCGCGGCCGACAGCAGGAACAGGCCGGTGACGTTGCCCAGGGTGGACGGCAGCACCGCCCGGAATCCGCCCGCCGCGCCGTTGCGGATGGCCAGCAGGGTGGCGGGGCCGGGACTGACGACGCTAAGCGCGGCTACTAGCGAGTAGGTTATGAGCGTGGAAGTTTGCATGAAAGTTTCTCAAGTCGGATTGAGAGGGGTTTTCGGTCCCGGCGGGATGGCGTGGTTTTCGCGCCCATCCGGGGAATTTTGCCCGGGTTCCCGGCATTTTGGGAGCAATTGATTCTGCCTGACGCGGTAAACTATCCCTCATTCTCCGGGTTTACCCACCCGGGCGCAGTTTTCTCCTCTCTTACCGCCTCAGGAACCTCCCGTCATGTTTGACCGCAACCTCACCCTGTCCAAGGCTGACCCCGACGTTTGGGCCGCCATCCAGAAGGAAGACGTCCGCCAGGAGCAGCACATCGAGCTGATCGCCTCGGAGAACTACGCCAGCCCGGCCGTCATGGAAGCCCAGGGCACGCAGCTCACCAACAAGTACGCCGAAGGCTATCCGGGCAAGCGCTACTACGGTGGTTGCGAGTACGTGGACGTGGTCGAGCAGCTGGCCATCGACCGCCTGAAGCAGATCTTCGGCGCCGAAGCCGCCAACGTGCAGCCCAACTCGGGTTCGCAGGCCAACCAGGGCGTGTACATGGCCGTCCTGAAGCCGGGCGACACCGTGCTGGGCATGAGCTTGGCCGAAGGCGGCCACCTGACGCACGGCGCGTCGGTCAACGCTTCGGGCAAGCTGTACAACTTCATCTCGTACGGCCTGGACGAAAACGAGGTCCTGAACTACGCGCAGGTCGAGCAACTGGCCCGCGAACACAAGCCCAAGCTGATCGTGGCCGGCGCCTCCGCCTACGCCCTGCACATCGATTTCGAGCGCATGGCCCGCATCGCCCGTGAAAACGGCGCGCTCTTCATGGTCGACATCGCCCACTACGCGGGCCTGGTCGCCGGCGGCGCCTATCCCAACCCGGTGCCCCACGCCGACTTCGTCACCTCGACCACGCACAAGTCGCTGCGCGGCCCGCGCGGCGGCGTCATCATGATGAAGGCCGAACACGAGAAGATCGTCAACTCGGCCATCTTCCCCGGCATCCAGGGCGGTCCGCTGATGCACGTCATCGCCGGCAAGGCCGTGGCCTTCAAGGAAGCGCTGGAACCCGAATTCAAGGATTACGCGCAGCAAGTGGTCAAGAACGCCAAGGTGCTGGCGGACACGCTGGTCAAGCGCGGCCTGCGCATCGTTTCGGGCCGCACGGAAAGCCACGTCATGCTGGTGGACCTGCGCTCCAAGGGCATCACGGGCAAGGAAGCGGAAGCCGTGCTGGGCCAGGCCCATATCACGGTCAACAAGAACGCCATCCCGAACGATCCGGAAAAGCCCTTCGTGACCAGCGGCATCCGCCTGGGCACGCCGGCCATGACCACCCGCGGCTTCAAGGAAGCGGAAGCCGAGCTGACCGCCAACCTGATCGCCGACGTGCTGGACAATCCGCGCGACGAAGCCAACATCGCCGCCGTGCGCGCCCGCGTCAATGAACTGACCTCGCGCCTGCCGGTCTACGGCAAGAAGTAAGCCCGCGTCCTGCCTGCGGGCTCCGTGCCCGCAAGCCGGTCCAGTCGAAGGGACGGCCCCGCAAGGCGCCGTCCCTTTGCTTTCCGGGGCGGACGCGGATTAGCCCGTTTGACGCTGGCGGCCGGGCGCGTCGTTACAATATGCTTAACTATTGCCACCAGTGCCTTTAGGGATCACACATGCGGTGTCCATTTTGCGGCAATGCCGAAACGCAGGTCGTCGACAGCCGGGTCTCCGAAGAGGGCGACGCGATTCGCCGTCGCCGCCGCTGCCTGTCCTGTGACAAGCGATTCACCACCTACGAGCGGGTGGAGCTCGCCATGCCTTCCAT
The DNA here is from genome assembly GCF_001571365.1 of Achromobacter denitrificans NBRC 15125. GTDB lineage: Bacteria > Pseudomonadota > Gammaproteobacteria > Burkholderiales > Burkholderiaceae_B > Achromobacter > Achromobacter denitrificans. The sequence continues at coordinate 79,434 of NZ_BCTQ01000007.1, forward strand.
CGTGAAGCGCAACGGCAGCCGCAGCGACTACGATCCCGGCAAGCTGCGCGCCAGCCTCAGCCTGGCGTTGCGCAAGCGCCCGGTCAGCACCGAAGACGTCGATGCGGCGGTTGCGCGCATCGAGGAACAGCTGCTGGCCAGCGGGCTGCGGGAAGTGCCGTCCGAGCATATCGGCGAACTCGTCATGAACGAGCTGCGCAAACTCGACAAGGTGGCGTACGTGCGGTTCGCCTCGGTCTACAAGAGCTTCGAGGACATCGGCGAATTCGTCGAGGCGATCCGCGAGATGCAGGGCCCCTTGCTCCCCGGCAAGCTGCGCAAGGAATAGCCCGCGCGCTTCATTGCGCGACGGGAGAGCGCGCCAGGCTGGGCGTGAGCGGCTGGAACTTGCGCCAGACTCGGCGCATGTGCTGCGCCGACCCGAAGCCCGATTTTTCCGCCACCCGCTCCAGGTCCAGGCGGGTTTCGCGCAGCAAGTCGCGCGCCAGCGCGACGCGTATCTGATAGAGATAGTCCATCGGCGTGCAGCCGGCGTGTTCGCGGAACAGCCGGGTCAGGTGGCGCGCGCTGGTATGCGCGTGGTCGGCCAGCGATTGCGCCGACCAGGGCGCGGCCGGATCCCGGATGACCGCGTCCTGCACCCGGTGCACGCCCGGATGCAGGTGGCTGCGGTGGTCCAGCCAGGGGGAAAGCGTCGAATCCGTGCCGGCGCGCCGCTGGTAGACCACCATGTCGCGCGCCACCTCGCTGGCCACTCGCGGCCCGCAATGGCGCGACACCATGTGCAGCGCCAGGTCGATGCCGGCCGTGATGCCGGCGCTGCTGACCAGCTTGCCGTCCTCGACGAAGATGCGGTTGTCGTGCAGCCGGGCGCTGGGGTCGATGCCGGCGAGCTGCTCCAGGCAGGTGTGGTGCGTGGTGCAGTCGCGCTGGCGCGTCAGGCCGGCCGCGGCGGCGAACAGCGCGCCCGCGCAGACGGTCATCAGCGTGAAGCCGTCGGCCGGGTGGCGGACGGCCAGCCAGTCGATGATGGCGCGGGCTTGCGGGTCGTCCAGGCGGGTGGGCTTGCCCACCACGCCCGAGATGATGACCAGCGCCTCGGGCGGCAAAGCGGCCGGGAGCGGCTTGAGATGGGCCAGGTGCAGCCCCGGAATGCCGCTTTCGACCTCCCGCGACGGGCCGCAGAAATGCTGTTCGAACGCGTCCGGGCACAGTTTGTTGGCCACCCGGAAGGCCTCCGCCGGGCCGGCGACGTCCAGCAGGACGATGCCTTGCGATAGCACGAAATACACCGGAACCATGGCGGCCTCCCGTGGCGGGTCAGTCCGCCAGCGCGTCGGCGGCGCGCGCGATGCGGGCGAAACGTCCTTGCAGGACCAGTTCGGTGCTGTCGCGGATCTCGGCGGGCGTGTAGTGCTTGCCGGACGGGCTCTGCATGGCGAAGGTGAGGGTGGCGTCGGTGGGGAACACTACCTTGAAGCCGGCGTCGCTGGCGTGGCGCGACGTGGTTTCGCAGCATTGCTCGGTGCGGATGCCGCAGATTACGACTTCCTCGATCCCGTGGCCGTTCAGCCAGTCGTGCAGGCTGGCGCCGTCGGCATCCTTGGCGTAGAGCGAGGAATGCACGGTCTTGTGGAACACGGCCGTGGGGTGGATGCGCAGTTCCTTGAGCGTCCGGACGTGGCCCGAAGCCAGCGAGAAGGGGTTGGCGGGGTCGTTGGAGACGCTGGTGTGGAACACCTGCAGCACCGGCATGTCCCGGGCGGCGGCGGCGTCGATCAGCGACTGGATCTGCTCCACGAAGGCCGGATACTCGGTCTCATCCCAAAACGGACGTTGCCGGAAAGAGTCTTGTACGTCGATGACGATCAGCGCTTGTTTCATGGAACCGGGCTCCAGGCAGTGGAATCAAAAGGGTGTAGTGCTATTTTTACTGCAATCCGGCGCCATCGAGGGCGCGGCGAAAGACGCCTATCGGCCCGAAACGGACATTCGGTGACGGTGCCGTGGCGGCCTCCGCCGGCCCCCCGCCGGGGAGCCGGCGCGGCATACAATCCTGGACATGATGATCCCGAGCGACAACGACGATCTTTTCTGGATGCGACGCGCGCTGGCGCTGGCGCAGACGGTTATGTATTCCACCGCGCCCAACCCCCGGGTCGGCTGCGTCATCGTGCGCGACGGACGCGTGCTGGGCGAGGGCGCGACCCAGCCGCCCGGCGGTCCGCACGCCGAAATCCGCGCGCTGCGCGACGCCGAGGCGCGCGGCGAATCGGTGGCCGGCGCCACGCTGTACGTGACCCTGGAGCCGTGCAGCCATTTCGGCCGCACGCCGCCGTGCGTGGACGCCGTGCTGGCGGCCCGCCCGGCGCGGGTGGTGGTGGCCATGGGCGATCCCAATCCGCTGGTCAACGGGCAGGGCCTGGCGCGGCTGCGCGATGCCGGCATCGCCGTGACCACCGGCATCTGCCGGGAAGAGGCGCTGGCGGTCAATGCCGGCTTCATTTCGCGCATGAGCCGCGGCCTGCCGTGGGTGTGGATGAAGATGGCGGCGTCGCTGGACGGACGCAGCGCGCTGCATAACGGCGTGTCGCAGTGGATTACCGGCCCCGATGCCCGCGCCGACGGGCACCGCTGGCGCGCGCGCAGCTGCGTGGTCCTGACCGGCATGGGCACCGTGCTGAAAGACGATCCGCAGCTCAATGCCAGGGGCGTGGATTCGCCTCGCCAGCCGCGCAAGGCCGTGGTGGACGGCCGTTTCGAGATTCCGGAGCACGCCAGGCTGTTCGACGGCGCCGAAGTCATCCTGTTCACGGCGCGCGAGGACGCGGCCAAGGCCGAGCGCCTGAGGGCCCGGAACGCCCGCGTCGTGATGCTGCCCGGCGAGGAAACCGGCCGCGTGGACCTGCCCGCGATGATGCGTTGGCTGGCCCAGGAGCAGGTCAATGAAGTGCACGTCGAGGCCGGCGCCGGCTTGAGCGGCGCGCTGGTATCGGCGGGTTGCGTGGACGAACTGCTGCTGTATCTGGCGCCGGTGCTGCTGGGCGATGCGGCAGGCATGGTCCGGCTGCCCATGCTGGAGCATCTGGAAGCCGCCCGCCGCTACGAATTCATCGACACCGAACGGGTCGGCGCGGACCTGCGCGTTCGCGCGCGCGTGGCCGAAACATGGCGGGAATTGCTGGGCCGGGTCGATCTGCCTGAACTTTCCTGATCGCGTTAAACCGCAAGGACGTCAGGGGTACTAGCACTCCGCGTTCGCGGCTGCCAAACGCGGAGAGCCTTGTTTTCCGGGGCTCCCGGCGCGATCGGCGCGCGTCGACGGCATCGGACCGACGCGTATCGCATGCGCGAGAACGCGCGCCAGTCGCGACTATTTTCAGCGATGGGCAAAATGAATTGCCACAAAACCGTCAATTGGCTATAGCATAGGCATATGACTTGGCGACACGCCCTGAAGGATTAAACCGCTCAGTGCCACGCGCCCTCGTCACCACGGATTCCCGTGCCGCGTACTCGGCGCTATTTCACGACCGAACCGGCACGCTGCTGAACGAAGACGCAACGCGCCGTTCAGACCGTCCGCTGCCATCGCATAGCGGGCGCATCGGGTTTAAGCCCGAATCATAAGAATCCTCAGGATATCGCTCTTCCCTTCAAAACATTGCTGAGCATTTCATGTGCAGGCGCGTCAACCATGCGCGCATACGGCGATATGCTGAAAGCGAACGAACGAACTTCTTCACGTAAGTTGCATTCCCTGACGGAACTTGTGTCAGAAGGGTGCAGCCTAAACGGAAAGGGCCTGATCGTGCCCATGGTTGATGTGTGGCGAAAGCAACATACCATCCGGCCGACGATGCTTATCGCGAGATTGTCTAGTAATGCGCGGGGGCTGAGGCACAATGGGGACACGTAGGGACGTATTGGATTTTTCGCGTGTTGTAGGAGGTTTCCGTGCAAAACATCGTCGAAGGCTTCAAGTCGCAGTATGCAAGAGAGCAGGAATCAGAACTCTCCCTTGAGGAGTATCTGAGCCTCGCCAAACGCGATCCCATGGCGTACGCCAGCCCCGCTGAGCGCATGCTGGCCGCGATCGGCGAACCTGAGATCGTGGATACGCGCAACGACCCACGTCTTTCCCGTTTGTTTTCCAACCGGACCATCCGGCGCTATCCCGCGTTCCAGGAGTTCTACGGCATGGAGGACGTGATCGGGCAGATCGTCGCGTTCTTCAAGCACGCCGCCCAGGGACTGGAAGAGCGCAAGCAAATCCTTTATCTGCTCGGTCCGGTGGGCGGCGGCAAGTCGTCCATCGCGGAGCGGCTCAAGGCCTTGATGGAGAGCTTCCCCATCTATGCCCTGAAGGGCTCGCCGGTGAACGAATCGCCCCTGGGGCTGTTCCATCCGGAACGCTTCGGCGACACGCTTGAAAAGGAATACGGCATCCCGCGGCGCTACCTGACCGGCATCATGTCGCCGTGGGCGGTGAAGCGCCTGAAGGAATTCGACGGCGACATCTCGCAGTTCCGCGTCGTGCGCCTGAATCCTTCCGTGTTGCGCCAGACCGCCATCGCCAAGACCGAGCCGGGCGACGAAAACAACCAGGACATCTCCTCGCTGGTCGGCAAGGTGGACATCCGCAAGCTCGATCGCCATTCGCAGGACGATCCGGACGCCTACAGCTACTCCGGCGGGCTGTGCCTGGCCAACCAGGGCCTGCTCGAATTCGTGGAGATGTTCAAGGCCCCGATCAAGATGCTGCACCCCTTGTTGACGGCCACCCAGGAAGGCAACTTCAAGGGCACCGAGGGCTTTTCCGCGATCCCGTTCAACGGCATGATCCTCGCCCACTCGAACGAGTCGGAATGGCAGACCTTCCGCAACAACAAGCACAACGAGGCGTTCCTCGACCGTATCTACATCGTCAAGGTTCCCTACTGCCTGCAGGTGTCGGAAGAGGTCCGCATCTACGAGAAGCTGCTGCATCACAGTTCGCTGTCCTCCGCGCCCTGCGCGCCGGGAACGCTGGACATGATGGCGCAATTCTCGGTGCTGACGCGCCTGAAGGAACCGGAGAACTCCAGCATCTACTCGAAGCTGCGCGTCTACGACGGCGAAAGCCTGAAGGACGTGGACCCGAAAGCGAAGGCGCTGCAGGAGTACAAGGATTACGCCGGCACCGATGAAGGCATGACTGGCGTGTCCACGCGCTTCGCCTACAAGATCCTGTCCAGCGTCTTCAACTACGACCAGACGGAAGTGGCGGCGAATCCGGTGCACCTGATGTACGTGCTCGAACAGCGCATCGGCCGCGAGGACTACCCCGAGGAAATCCGCCGGCGCTATCTTGAGTTCATCAAGGGCTACCTCGCGCCGCGCTACGCGGAGTTCATCGGCAAGGAAATCCAGACCGCCTATCTGGAGTCCTACTCCGAGTACGGCCAGAACATTTTCGACCGCTACGTGACCTTCGCCGACTGCTGGATCCAGGACGAGGAATTCCGCGATCCGGAAACCGGCGAGAGCTTCGATCGCAGCGCGTTGAACGACGAGCTGGAAAAGATCGAAAAGCCGGCGGGTATCGCGAATCCCAAGGACTTCCGCAACGAGATCGTGAACTTCGTCCTGCGGGCGCGCGCCAACAACAACGGGCGCAACCCCACCTGGACCAGCTATGAAAAGCTGCGCGAAGTGATCGAGAAGAAGATGTTCTCGAACACGGAAGACCTGCTTCCGGTGATTTCCTTCAACGCCAAGGCCTCGGCCGAGGACAAGTCGAAACACCAGAGCTTCGTGGATCGCATGGTCGAAAAGGGCTACACGGAAAAGCAGGTCAGGCTGCTGTGCGAGTGGTACCTGCGTGTGAGGAAGTCTTCCTGAGCGAGGTGAATCATGAATTCACTGATCGATCGCCGTCTGAACGGGCGCAATAAAAGCGCCGTCAACCGGGAGCGTTTTCTCCGGCGCTACAAGGACCAGATCCGCAAGGCGGTCCACGGGATGATCCGTGACCGCTCCATCCAGGACATGGACCAGGGCGGCGAAATCAACCTGCCCGCCCGCGATATCTCCGAGCCGTCCTTCCGGCACGGCTCGGGCGGCGACCGCGAGATGGTGCACCCCGGCAACCGCGAGTTCGCCAAAGGGGACACCTTCGACCGGCCGCAAGGCGGGCAGGGGGAAGGCGGGTCCGAGCCGGGCGAGGGTGAATCGGTCGACCAGTTCACCTTCAGCCTGTCGCGTGCCGAGTTTCTCAATCTGTTCTTCGAGGACCTGGAGCTGCCGCACATGGCGCGCACGCAGCTGGGCGAAGTCAGCCAGAAGAAGTGGCAGCGCGCCGGCTACACGACGTCCGGCTCGCCCAGCATGCTGAGCATCAGCCGCACCCTCAAGTCCTCGCTGGCGCGCCGCGTCGCGCTCAGCGTGAAGGCGCGGGCCGATCTTGAGGATGCCGAGGAACGCCTGGCGAAGGCGCGCGAGGCGGGCGCGCCCGCCGACCAGATCGAGGCGCTGGAGCAGGAAGTCGAGGATTGCCGCGAGCGCCTGGCCCGCGTGCCGTTCCTGGACGACCTGGACCTGCGCTATCGCAACCGCGTGTCGGTTTCCATTCCGATGGCGCGCGCCGTCATGTTCTGCCTGATGGACGTGTCGGGCTCGATGGACGAAGGCAAGAAGGACCTGGCCAAGCGCTTCTTCTCGCTGCTCTACCTGTTCCTGTCGCGCAAGTACGAGCACGTGGACCTGGTTTTCATCCGCCACACGGACAACGCCGAGGAAGTGGACGAACAGACCTTCTTCTACGATCCCAAGAGCGGCGGCACCATCGTGCTGTCCGCGCTGGAACTGATGCGCGAGATCCTCGAAAAGCGCTATCCGCCGGGCTCCTGGAACGTCTACGCGGCGCAGGCCAGCGACGGCGACTCGTTCGGGGCAGACGCGGGCAAGAGCGCGCGCTTCCTGGCCGAACACCTGTTGCCCGCCACCCGCTACTTCGCCTACATCGAAGTCCCCGATTCGCAGGAGGCCCGCAAGAGCAGCCTGTGGGCGGAATACGAACAGAAACTGGAGCCGCATTTCGTGATGCGGCGCATCTGCGATCGCAGCGAGATCTTTCCTGTGTTCCATGATCTGTTCAAGAAGGAGACCGCATGAATACCATCGTCGGAGCTCTCGTGGAGCCGGAGGCCGCCGGCAGCGCCCGGCCGATCTCGCAAGGTTCCGAATGGACGTTCGAGCTGATCCAGTCCTATGACGAGGCGATCTCCAGGATCGCCGCGGAATACGGCCTGGACACCTATCCGAACCAGATCGAGGTGATCACCTCGGAGCAGATGCTGGACGCCTATGCCTCGGCCGGGCTGCCCATCGGCTACCCCCACTGGTCCTACGGCAAGGAATTCATCCGCAACGAGCAGTTCTATCGTCGCGGCATGCAAGGGCTGGCCTACGAGATCGTGATCAACTCCAACCCCTGCATCTCCTATCTCATGGAAGAAAACTCCATGACGATGCAGGCGCTGGTGATCGCGCATGCATGCTACGGGCACAACTCCTTCTTCAAGGGCAATTACCTGTTCCGCCAATGGACGGACGCGGACGGCGTGCTGGACTACCTGGTCTTCGCGCGCAAATACGTCATGGCTTGCGAAGACCGCTACGGCATCGACGCGGTCGAGGCGGTGCTCGACTCGTGCCATGCGCTGTCGCATCACGGGGTGGACCGCTACAAGCGCCCCGCGCCGATTTCCTACAAGGAAGAGGCCACGCGCCAGGCCGAGCGCGAAGAGCACGCCCGCCTGCAGTACAACGACCTCTGGCGGACGCTGCCGCGGCTGGAGGACGAGAAGGACACGCGCGTCCAGGCGTCGGTGTTTCCGCCCGAACCCGAAGAAAACCTGCTGTACTTCATCGAGAAGTACTCGCCCAAGCTCGCGCCCTGGCAGAAGGAACTGGTGCGCATCGTCCGCAAGATCGCGCAGTACTTCTACCCGCAGACGCAGACCAAGGTCATGAACGAAGGCTGGGCCACGTTCTGGCACTACACCATCCTGAACCGGCTGCATGAAAAAGGGCTGGTGAACGACGGCTTCATGATGGAGTTCCTGCAAAGCCACACCAATGTGGTCAGCCAGCGGGGCTTCGACGAGCGCGGCTACGGAGGCATCAACCCCTATGCGCTGGGCTTCGCCATGATGTCGGACATCCGCCGCATCTGCGAGGCGCCCACGCCCGAGGATCGCCGCTGGTTCCCCGACATCGCGGGCAGCGACTGGCTCAAGACGCTGGACTTCGCCATGCGCAACTTCAAGGACGAGTCCTTCATCTCGCAGTACCTGTCGCCGCGCCTGATCCGGGAGTTCCGCTTCTTCGCCATCTCCGACCACCAGGCCAATCCCAAGCTGGAGGTGGTCGCGATCCACGACGACGAAGGCTACCGCGACATCCGCCGCCTGCTCGCCGCGCAGCACAACCGCGACAACCAGGTGCCGGACATCCAGGTGGTGCGCTTCAACCGCGATTCCGACCGCTCCCTGGTGCTGCGCCATTTGAAGACCCGGGGCCGGCCGCTGGCCGGCGAAGACGCCGAGCAGGTCATGAAGCACCTGGCGCGGCTGTGGGGCTTCCGGGTGCGGCTGGAAGAGACCGAGCCGGACGGCACGGTCAGCTCCTACCGCGAGCAGGATCCCCCGGCGAAGAACTAGGGCGTGTTAACTGGCCCTAGCCGCCCGGCGGGCCGAAGGAGGGGGCGCCAAGGCGTCCCCTTTTCTATGGGCGCTTGCCGCTCCTGCGCGCAATCTGCTAGAATCGCGGATTCGCATTTTTTGCAGCAGTGAAAACCGCCGCGAAAAACGCAGTTAGGACAGGTGGCCGAGTGGTTGAAGGCGCACGCCTGGAAAGCGTGTATACGTCAAAAGCGTATCGGGGGTTCGAATCCCCCTCTGTCCGCCAGAATGCATGAGCCCCTGATTTCGTAAAGAAATCAGGGGCTTTTTCTTTGCCCGGGGCGGGCGCTGCGCGGCGAAGCCCGCGCCGCCCGGCCTGGGAGGCCGGGGGCGCGGGCAGGGCGCTTAGGCGCCTACCGGTTTGCCGTCGCTGCGGCGCACCACCACGGTGGCGGAGCGGGCGTCGCCGCCGCCGGCGCGCAGCGTGTTCCAGCCCGCGTTCGGGTGCTGGATGTTGATGAAGAACGCGGTCAGGTCGGGCGTGTAGGCGATGCCGGTGATTTCGCAGCCCAGCGGTCCCACCAGGAAGCGCTTGGATTCGCCGGTCTTCTGGTCGATGTAGTACATCGAGTTGTTGCCGAAGAAGTCCGTGGTGGACGTGCCGGTGCCGGCGTCGGTCTGCACCCACAGGCGGCCCTTGGGATCGACGCGGATGCCGTCGGGGCTGGAGAACGTATCGCCGTTGACGTTGCCGGTCAGGTTGGACGCCACGCCGTCGGCGGCGTCACGGCCGGCCAGCAGCAGCAGGTCCCATTCGAAGGTCGTCGCGAGGGGGGAATTGCCGCGCTCGTGCCAGCGGATGATGTGGCCGTGCGAGTTGTTGGCGCGCGGATTGGCGGCGCTGGTGCGGCGGCGGCTGCCGTTGTTGGTCAGCGTGCAGTACACGGTCTTGTCCACGCCGACCGTGATCCATTCGGGGCGGTCCATCAGCGTGGCGCCCGCGACGCGCGCGGCGGCCTGGGTGTTGACCAGCACGTCGGCTTGCGTGTTGAAGTCGACGATGGTGCCGGTGATGACGGTGCCCGTGGCCAGCTGCGTGAAGTTGCCCGGGTCGGTGGCGCCGACGGTGAGGTTGTTCTTGCCCACGGTCAGTTCGACCCAGTTGCCGCTGCCGTCGTCGTTGAAGCGGGCGGCGTACAGCGTGCCTTCGTCCAGCAGGCCCATGTTGTTGGCGCGGTTGGCCGGATCGTAGGGCTTGCTCGCCACGAACTTGTAGATGCAGCCGGGCGTGGTGTCGTCGCCCATGTAGAACGCGACGCGGTTGTTCTCGTCCAGCATGAAGGCCGTGTTTTCGTGGCTGAAGCGGCCCATCGCGGTGCGCTTGACGGCGGTCGAGTCCGGATTCTGGGGATCGATTTCCACGACCCAGCCGTAGCCTTCGTCGGCCGGCTTGCCGGTGTCGCCGGCCTGGTAGTGGTAGTTGTTCAGCGTCTCTTCGCAGGTCAGGTACGTGCCCCAGGGCGTGTCGCCGCTGGAGCAGTTGTTCAGGGTGCCCACGACGGTCGCGCCGACGACCGACTTGGCCGGGCCGCTGACGTTGTAGACCGTATTGCCCGTGTAGCGCTTGTTGTAGCGCGAGTCCGTCTTGACCGACCAGGCGCCGTCGCTGCCGCGCGCGATCTCGACGACCGAGACGCCGACGTTCGACAGGCGGGTCCGCAGGCCTTCGACGCCCTGGTCCAGGGTGGCGTTGTCCAGCGCCTCGTGGTTCAGCACCAGCAGGCCGCCCTGGTTCGGATCCACGCCCGCCAGCGGATAGAAGTGCATGCCGTCGTGCTGGCCGCCGGACTGGGTCTCGGTGGCGGGGTAGGACTGGGGAATGCCCGCGTAACCGGCCGAGCCGATCACGCACTTGTCGCCGGCCGAGTACAGCACTTCGGCCACATAGCCCTCGGGAACCGTGACGGTGTCCGCGACGATCTTGTCGCCCAGCGGCTTGAACGTGACCGAGTAGTCGGGGCCGGTCGGCGCGGGGTCGGTGCCGCCGCCGGTTTCGCCGCCGGGCGAGCCGTTGCCGTCGCCGCCGCCGGTGGAGGGCGTGTCGTCGTCATCGTCGTCGCCGCCACAGGCCGTCAGCAGCGTCGAGGCGCCGAATACGGAGAGCATCGACAGGCCGAAGCTGTTCTTCAGCAAGGTGCGGCGTTCCGGATTCGCGGCGACGATGTCTTCCAGCATCTGACCCGGTACCGTCACTTCTCCCTGGGCTTCGCGATAGGGGGCGCGCAATTTGTCGGTCAAGTAGGACATTCCAACCTCATAGAAGAGCGATCGAGTCGCAAGTTATTTGTAAGGAAAGTGAAAGCGAGAGCGAGGTTAGAAGCTGCGCATGACACAGGGGTGACGATCGTGTGAATTCCGCGGTCTTGACCGACATGGTAGCGGCCGGCCCGGTCCGCGCGTAGGACCGGGCCGCCGGGATTTACCCTGCGGAAACGGGGGCTTGCGCCCCGTTCAGGCGACGATCGACGCGACGTCGAGCACGTACATCTGGCGTTCGCCTTCGTGCACGGAATCGATGCAGACCTGGGTGCCGTCGCGGCTCCAGCGGGGATGCAGGTCGCAGCGGTTTTCCTTGGACAGGCCGGGGTCGGCGTAGAAGCTGCCCAGGGCGTGGCGCTGGCCGGTGCGCATGTCGTAGAGGAACAAAATGCGCTCGTGCGTGCGGGAGTCGGGATAGGTGTCGCTCAGCAGCCAGCGCGGATTCACGGGCGAGAAGGTCATGTGACCGTTCTCCGTCAGCACGCCGTCGCCCACGACCTCGACGCGGCCGCCGGGAGCGTCTTCGTACAGGTGGTAATGGATGCTGCCCGCATGCGGACCCCACACGATGATCGTGTCGTCGTCGCGCCAGAGCGGATGCGAGATCTGGTATTCGGACTTCTCGTAGTCGAAGGTGCCGACCGCGTCCGGGTCGAAGTCGTCGGCCAGCTGCGGCAGCGGATGGTCCGAGCATTCCAGCAGGCGCATGTCGCTGCCGTCGGGGTTCATGGTGATCAGGCGATGCAGGAAGCAGGTCTCGTCCTTCACGCGTTCCGTCCAGCGGTGCAGGAACAGGATGCGGGTGGAAGCGGGGTTGACCTCGATATGGCTGACCCAATGGATGGCGCGCTCCATCGAGGCGCGCGGATGGAAATTGCGCAGGTCGGCGTAGCTGACCAGCAGGCGGTGCTGGCCGCTGTCCAGGTCCAGGCGGCGGATGCCGTCGTCGGCCGGGGCGTTGGCGACCGGGCCGGGCGCGTGTTCGCTGTAGCCGATGGTCTCGTGCGTGATATAGAGCCGGCGGTAGTCCACGCAGAGCGCGTAGCGGCTGTCGGGCGCGGCCACGTAGATGGGCAGCGGCAGGATGCGCGTCTGCCCGGTGGCGACGTTGTGGATGGCCGACCGGAAGCCGGGGTAGACGCCGTCGGCGTCGTCGCTGCGGCAGTTGTAGATCATCTGGGGCTCGGCAAGCCCATCCAGCCATTGCAGCTGGCAGCCCATCTGCCAGTTCCAGGCGGTGGTGTCGCCGACGGCGTGGTAGCGGTCGCCGTCGCCCAGGTCGAAGTACCCCACCTCGGCGCTCAGCTCGGGCGTGAGCCGCGCGTCCTTGAAGAGGGTGCGGTTGGCCAGCAGGTAGCGGCCGTCGCGGTGCCAGACGGTCTTGTTGTAGTAGCCGAAGAAATGGTGATGGGGCGTGACGCCCAGGCGGCGGCAGGCGATGGACGTGGCGAGCATGCGATTCATGGATGGCGGGAGGGGGAAGGGACGGCGGGGACGGGCGGCGGCGCGAGGCCGCGCGCCGCCCGGGCGGGCGTTCAGCCCGCGGTGATGTGTTCGGTCTCGATGACCTTGTTCCAGCGGGTGCGTTCGCGTTCCACGAATTCGCGCGCCTGCGCGGGGTCGTTGCCCACGGGCGTCATGCCCAGGCGTTCCAGGCCGGCGCGGAAGGCCGGGTCGGCGTAGACGCGGCGCAGGTCGGCGCTGATCTTGTCGATGAGGGCGTCGGGCACGTCCTTGCTGGCCGCCAGGGTGGTCCACGAGGTGACGGTCAGGCCGGGCAGGCCGGCCTCGGCGGCGGTGGGCACGTCGGGCAGGGCCGGCGACCGGCTCGCGCCGGTGATGGCCAGCGCCTTCAGCTTCTTGGCCTCGATGTAGCCGATCGTCGTGGGCACGTTCTCGAAGAGCAGCTGGATCTGGCCGCCCAGCAGGTCGTTGGTGGCGGCGGAGCTGCCGCGGTACGGAATGTGGACGATGGGCGCTTGCGCGGCCATCTTGTAGAGCTCGCCGACCATGTGCACCGAAGAACCCACGCCCGCGGATCCGAAATGCAGCGTGTCCGGCCGGGATTTGGCGAGCGCGGTCAGTTCGGCCAGCGTGTTGGCCTCCAGCGCCGGATTGGCCACGACCACGTGCGGCATCTCGGCCACCACGGTGATCAGCTTCAGGTCTTGCGCGGGCTGGTAGTTGAGGCTCTTGTAGACGCCGTAGGTGGCGTGCAGGCCGATGGAGCCGAGCAGTAGCGTATAGCCGTCCGGGCCGGAGTCGGCGACGAATTTCCCGCCGATGTGCCCGCCGGCGCCGGGGCGGTTCTCGACGACGACGGATTGGCCGTACAGCTTGCCCAGGTGTTCGGCCAGCAGGCGGCCCTGGATGTCGGAGCTGCCGCCCGCCGTGAACGGCACGATGATGCGCACCGGCCGGTCGGGATAGCCGGCCTGCGCGTGGGCGGCGAGGGGCAGGGCGGCGCCGGCGACCGCCAGGCACAGCGTTTGAAGGATGTGACGCCAGGAACGGCGAGGATTCATGAGGCTTCCCCTGGAAGGTTGGGATATCCGGGCGCATCTGGCGGCACCCTGGGAAGCCCAGTGTAGGAGTCCATAGGTATTTGAAAAAATTCTTTTTTGCACATAGGCTATGCATATTTGCAATACCTTGGAATGCCATGAGTCGACCGCTGAATTTCCGCCAGATCGAAGCCTTCCACGCGGTCATGCTGGCCGGCACCACCACCGGCGCGGCCCAGATGCTGCGCACCACGCAGCCTTCCATCAGCCGGCTGCTGGGCCAGGTGCAGCAGGCCAGCGGGCTGAAGCTGTTCGACATGGAGCGCGGGCGCCTGCGGCCCACGCGCGAGGCCAAGGACCTGTTCGATACGGTCAAGCGCCATTTCGTGGGGCTGGAGCGCATCGAGGACCGGCTCGCGGCGATGCGGCGCAGCGGCAGCGGGGTGCTGCGGCTGGCCTGCACCCCGGCGCTGGGCCTGGGCGTGCTGCCCGGCGCCGTCGAAGCGTTCGCGCAGCGCTACCCCGACGTCCACATCAATATGCAGACCATGGGCAGCCAGTACCTGCGCGAGGGGCTGCTGCACGGCACCTACGACGTGGTGGTCACGGCGGCGCCGCTGGACGGCGCGCTGCTGGACCTGCGCTGCCTGCACGAAAGCGAGGCGGTCTGCGTGCTGCGGCCCGACCATCCCCTGGCGGGGCAGCCGTCCATCGACATCCTGGACCTGAACGCGCGCCGGCTGCTGGTGCTGAACGCGGACGACGACGTCTATCTGCAGCTGCGCGGCGAGATGCAGGCGCACCGGGTGCTGCCGGCCTCGGAGATCGAGACCACCTATTCGTCGACGATCTGCGCGCTGGCGGCCGCCGGCAACGGGCTGGGCATCGTCAATCCCTACATCGCCGCGGTGTTCGCCGACCGGCTGGCGATCCGGCCGTTCACGCCGCGCCTGCCGGTGCGGGTGTGCATGGCCTATCCCGCGCAGACCGCGCCCTCGACGGTCACGGAGGCGTTCGTGGACATCCTGGCGGCGCGGTTCGACGCCTGGCCGGCCTTGAGCTGAGCCCCGCTCGGGGCGACCACCGGCGCGGCGGCGGGAACGCGGACGGCGTTCGCGTTACTAAGTCCGCAAGACCGCATCTTCCGCCGAGCTCGCCATGCTTCCCGCCCGTTCCCGATCCCTTCGCGTTTTCCGCCGCTGTTGCGGGGCGGGCCGATGATCGCCCCGGCCGGCCAGACGCTGGGCCTGGAAATGGAGATGGCCGTAGCGCGCCGCGACGACGGCGCCAGCCATCCCGTGCAAGGCTACTTCGCGAGGCTGGCGCGCATCAAGGCCGAGCGCGACGAGGCGCCGGACATCTCGCGCATCGGCGGCCGCGACGTGGCGGTGTCGGTGGCGGCCGGCGAAAGCGGGCTGGACAACGGCTTCAACCTGCTGGAGACGGCGTTCGCGCCGGTCGGCGCGGCCGAAGGCGGGCTGGCCGAACTGGCCCGCCGCGTCCGGCGGGAACTGGAGGACGCGCAGCGCGCGCTCGCGGCCGAGGGCGCAACCGTGCTGAACGTTTCCGAGCATCCGGCCTGCACGCTGGACCCGCAATGGTATGCCCGGGTGCAGGTGCCTCGTCCCATCTACCGCGAGCTGGTCGGGCACCGGGAATGGCTGCACCGCGTGGGCATCGACGCGAAGGCGCAGAACAGCCCGTGCACCTCGGTGGACGTGCGGCAGGCCGCGCGCGCGCTGAACGTGGTGCTGGGATTGGCGCCGGCCAGCGTGGCGGTGTTCGCCAACAGCCCGCTGGAGAACGGCCGCGTCACGGGCTACAAGGAAAATCGCCTGACCGTCTGGGACCGCATGTTCCGCCATTCACGCTATGCCGGCGACCACCGGCTGCAACGCCTGCCGGAACGGCCTTTCGCGGACCTGGGCGATTACTTCCGCTGGATGTTCGGCCCCGGCACCGCCAGCCGTTGCCTGCCGCTGACGGTGGAGGACGGCTACAAGTCGGCGGTCGGCGTGTATCTGCAAGGCAGCCCTTCGCTGTCGGCGTTCATGGCGTCGGACGGCTGGCCGGGCCTGCGGACGGACACGGGCGGCGCGGTGACGATGGCGCCGCAAGGCGGGCATTTCGAATACTCGCAGTTCGCGCATTTCCTGGATGCGCGCTGGCGCTACCGGCTCGCGGCCCATCCCGAACTGGACGAACTGCGCGCCGCGTGGAAGCGGCCGGGCGGCATCGAGGAACTGTATCTCCGGCTGGGCGCCGTCGGCTACATCGAAGGGCGCGCGCCCGGCGCGGGCTTCGCCGACGCGCAACTGGTCGATGAAGCCGGCGCCGGCGTGGCGGCCACCCTCGTGATGGCGCCCTCGGCCTTGCAGCTGGGCCTGATGCGCAACCTGGACGAAGCCGAAGCGCTGCTGCGCGAGTGGGGCTGGCTGCGCTTGCGCGACCTGCGCGCCGAGGCGATGCGGCACGCGCTGGACCACGACGCGGTATGGGCGCTCGCGCGCGACACGCTGGCGGTCGCGGCGCGCGGGCTGGACGATGGCGAACGCCATTGGCTGGACTACGCCGCGTATGCCGTCGATGCCCGCAACACCGGCGCCGACCGGCTGCTGCGCCTGTGGCGCGAGCGCGAGGGCGATCCGCGCCGGCTGCGCGCGGTCTGCCGGGCGCGGGCTGCGATTCCGTTGTGATCCGTTTGCATTTCGGCGCTTGGGGGATGAGGGGAACGAAGGTAAGATGAGCGGCTCGTCCATCCCTATGGCATCCGGGCCGCCGGCATCTCGCGGCGCCCGGCATGGCCGCCAGCCTACCGTGTCAGATCCCTTCTTCGTGCGGATGCTCTCCGAACTCGGCCAGATGCTGGGCATTCCCGCGCTGGCGCCGTCCGAAGGCGGGTTGTGCCAACTGGCATTCGACGGCCGCCATCTCGTCCAGATCGTGGAGCACGGCGCGCGCGCGCAGATCCTGCTGTCGTGCGCGGTGGGCGGCAAGATGGACGCCGCCCAGGCCCTGCTGGCGGCGCAGGCGAACTTCATGCAGGCGGGCGGCGGCGTCGTCGCTTGCGCGGCGCCGGACGGGCGCATGCACCTGCAGCTCGGCGTCGCGCGCGAAGCGTGCCGCGCCGACACGCTGATGGCCGCGATCGACGCCTTGCTGGTCCAGGTCGAGACCTGGGAGAAACGCAGCGCGCGCGCCGAACCGGACGTCGATGCGCTGCGGCGCAATCCCGCCTTCATGATGCAGTCGGTCTAGGGCCTGTCGACAGACCCTAGGCGGGCCCGCGCCCGCCCGCGAGCGCCGGCTAGCTGGACTTCTGGATCACGCCCTTGAGCGAATCCGCGATCTGCTTGGTGATGGTGCTCTGGATGTCGATCATCATCGTCCATTGCTGGACCTGCTGCTGCATCTTCAGCAGCTCGGCCTGCGAGACGCTGCCGTCCGCATTGGTGCGCATGCTGGAGAGCGTGGCCTGCAGGTTGGTTTCCTGCGTGCGGATGCTGTCGTAGATCGTGCTGTTGACGGCGTTGAAGTTCAGGCCGGACGAGCCCGTGAGGCCATTGAGTGCCATGGTGCGTCTCCTTAGCGGGACAGGGGATTGAAGGGAAGCGGCGGCGCGGCTGCGCCGGCCGGGGAAGGTAGTGAACCGGCCGCCAGCACTTCCTGCGCGGCGCGCGTGGCCTCCGCCAGCGCCGCGCAATGCTGGAACGCGGCCGGCGCCAGGCCGGCGTCCAGCTGCGCGCGCGCGCCGGCTTCCAGCGCGGCCAGGCGGCCGACCAGCGAGGCGCGCAGTTCCGCGCCGCCGGGGGCGGCCAGGCGTTCTTCGAGTTCGGTCAGGGTGATCGGTGCGTTCATGGGCGGATTCCGGTGTCGAACGGGAGCGCGGCGCGTTCAGCGCGTCACGATGGCGTTGCGCGGCCCCTCGAAAATGATGCGGGTGTTCTCCACGGCGACGAGGCGGTACTTGCGGTAGACCCCGCCCACCAGCAGCTTGCTGCCGTCTTCGAGCACGATGAAGGGCTGCGCGCCGCCGACCACGCTGCGTATCGTGAAAGGCACGCTGTCGGCCGGCGCGGCCGCGCTGGCGGCCGCCAGCCGGGCCACGTCCAGGTGGCTTTTGTTGAAATCCGCCACCAGCGCCTGCAGGCGCTGCATCTGGTCGTCGTCCAGCGCGCCGGGGGCGATGTCCAGATAATCCGCCTTCCAGGCGAGCGTGACGCCCGACAGCCCTTCGTCCACCAACTGGCTGGAGAAGGTGTCGCTGAGCTGCTGCGTGAGCTTGATGTCGTTGCCCAGCACCGTCATGCCGGGCAACTGCGCGCGCAAGGCGTCCAGGGCCGAGGCGCGCTCGCGGGCGCTGCTGGCGATACCGGCGATGTTGAGGCGGCCGTCGCCCTGGTACTGCGGCTCGTACTTGACGTTGAAGGCGCGCAGCGCGGCGCGCGCGGTGCGCACCGCTTCGTCCTCGTTGCTGATGCGCATCGCCGGCATGGGCCAGATCTGCGACAGGGCGGAGGCGATCGCGTCCTGCTCGGCCGCGTTGCGCACCCAACCGGAAACGGTGACCGTGCCGTCGCGCGACAGGGCCACGTGCAGGCGGGATGTCAGCCCCATGCGTTCGAATACGGCCGAGATCTGGCCCACCGACTTCTCGGCCGCGGCCAGGCGCGGATCGGGAGTCGGCGCGCGCTTGGCGGTGGATGGTGGAATCAGCGCCAGCGCGATCGCCACGATGATGGTCAGGGCCACGGCGCCCAGCCCCAGCGCCATCGGCCAGGAATCGCGCTTGCGGCGTCGCCCCGGCGGGGGCGGCAGCGGCAGCCTGCGCTCCAGCTGGCTGTCTTCGTCGGCGACAGGCGTCGCGGCGCTGGCGCGCGCAGGCGCAGGTGTGGGCGCGGGGGGCTGCGGCTCGGACGCGAGGATGGGGGCGGGCGCGCCGCCGGCGGCAGGGTCCGCGTCCGGCTCGGGTAGCCGGGGCCAGGGGGCGTCGCGGCGCGCCACGGTGATCCAGACCGGGCCCAGCGGGACGGGGCGGTTGAACGGCGTGGCGGGCGGCGCGTCCGGCGTGCCGTCGCCGGACGCCAGGTCCCATCCGTCGGCGCCGATGCGCACGCGCGCGGCGCGCGGGCTCATGCCTTCGTCGGCCAGCACCACGTCGCAGGCGGGATCGGCGCCCAGCACCGAGCCGTCTTCCACCAGGCAGCGCGCGTCTCGGTGCAGGCCGCTCAGGACGCGCAGTTCCAGGGCGTCGCTCATGTCGGGACTCCGTTGCGCCGCGCGTTCATAGATCCACCCGCGCCAGCGGCTGCACGTTGATCTCCTGCGTCAGTTCCTGGTAGGAAAGCACGGGCAGCTCGTAGAGGTCCTGTTCGATCATCTTGCGCAGATAGCGGCGGATGTCCATCGAGGTGAGCAGCACGGGCTTCTGGGCCGTGGCGTTCAGGTCTCCGGTCGCGCGCTTGATGTTGTCCACCAGCTTCTTCGAGGCGTTCGGATCCAGCGCCAGGTAGCTGCCCGCCGAGGTCTGGCGGATCGCGCCGCGCACGGTTTCCTCGACGTTCGGCGCAAGCAGGTAGGCCGGCAGGATGTTCTGGCCGCTGGAGTACTTGTAGCTGATGTGCCGCTTGAGCGAGACGCGGACGTATTCGGTGAGCAGCACCGAATCCTTTTCCTTCTGGCCCCATTCGATCAGCGCTTCCAGCACGGCGCGCAGGTTGCGCACCGAGATGTCCTCGGACACCAGGCGCTGCATGATCTCGGCGATCTTCTGCACCGGCATCACGCGCAGCGCTTCCTTCACCAGGTCGGGGAAGCGGTCTTCCATGGCGGTCAGCAGGAAGCGCGTCTCCTGGATGCCGATGAAGTCGGACGAGTATTTCTTCAGCACGAAGGCCAGGTGCCAGGTCAGCACCTGGTGGGGATCCAGGTAGGGGATGCCGGCGGCCGCCAGGGTGGGCGCGAGTTCGGCGCCGGCCCAGATCGTGGGGATGTTGGGCAGGAAGCGCTTGTCGGTTTCGTAGGGGACTTGCAGCGCCTGCAGGTTCTGCTCGGTGTCGCGCACCAGCACGGCCCCGGGCCGCAGCTTGCCCTGCGACACCGGCACCTCGGACAGCAGGATGTTGTAGGTGTCCTGCGGAAGCGCATCGTTGAAGCGCAGCTGGATGCCGGGGAAGGGAACGCCCAGGTCGAAGTACAGGGCGCGGCGGATCTTGAGCAGTTCTTCGTTCAGCTCGTCGGCGTCGAAACTGCGCTGCAGGTGCGCCGCCACGTCGATCATCAGCGGCAGAGTGGGCGCGAACTCGGCGCTGCCGTCCGTGCGCGGCTTGGCGGCGGGCTTCTGGCCGTCGGCCGCCAGGGCGGGAATTTCGGTGATTTCGCCGGTTTTCCCGTCCACCACCTTGCGGGTTCCGCGCAGCAGCACGAAGCCGATGGTGCCCACCACCGCGGCCAGCGCGAGAAAGGTCAGGGTGGGCATGCCCGGGATCAGGCCCATGCCCACTGCGATGGCGGCGGCGATCAGCAGCGCGCGGGGCTGGGCCAGCACCTGCGCGCCGATGTCCTTGCCCACGTTGGAGGGGCCGTCGCCGGTCTGCACGCGCGTCACGATGATGCCGGCGCAGATGGCGATGAAGAGCGCGGGAATCTGCGCGATCAGGCCGTCGCCGATGGTCAGGATGGAATAGACCTGCACCGCTTCGCCGGCGCTGAGGTTGCGTTGCATGGTGCCGATGAGGATGCCGCCCAGCAGGTTCACCGCCACGATGATGAGGCCGGCGATGGCGTCGCCCTTGACGAACTTCATGGCGCCGTCCATGGCGCCGTACAGCTGGCTTTCCTTCTCGACGACGGAGCGGCGCTTGCGGGCCTCGTCCATGTCGATGGTGCCGGCGCGCAGGTCGGCGTCGATCGACATCTGCTTGCCGGGCATGGCGTCCAGCGAAAAGCGCGCGGCCACTTCGGCCACGCGCTCGGCGCCCTTGGTGATCACCACGAACTGCACGATGGTCAGGATCAGGAAGACGACCAGGCCCACGATCAGGTTGCCGCCCACCACGAAGTTGCCGAAGGTCTCGATGATGTGGCCCGCGTCGCCCTGCAGCAGGATCAGGCGCGTGGTGGCGATGGAGATGCCCAGGCGGAACAGCGTGGTCACCAGCAGCACCGACGGAAACGACGAGAACGCCAGCGGCGAGGGCAGGTACATGGCGACCATCAGCAGGATGGCGGACAGCGTCATGTTGGCGCCGATCAGCACGTCCACGAGGGTGGTCGGCAGCGGGAGGATCATCATGAAGATGATCGAGACGATCAGTATCGCCAGGACGATATCGTTGCGGCTGGTGGCGGCGGCGACGATGCGGTTCAGGGCTTGCATGGCGCGGCTCAGGTCGTTTCTGTTTCAGTGGGCGCGGGGCTTGCCGCGGGCCGGGAGGCGACGTAGGCGCGCATGGCGGCGGCGGCTTCGTCCCGGCGCTCCAGCGCCAGCAGCGTCTGCGAGCGGATCAGGTGGAACGGCGCGTCGACGCCGCCCTGCATGGCCAGGGCCTCCAACGTGGACAGCGCGGCCTCGGCCTTGCCGGCGCGCAGCTGCGCGAGCGCGAGCGTGGCGAGCTCACGCGTGCCGGCCAGGCCCAGCGCGCGCAGGGCGTTGAGCAGCACGGCCGTCTTTTCGGGCCGGTTGTTCTCCAGGTAGACGTACGCCAGCAGGCTGAGCAGCTCGCGGGCCTCGTGTTTCAGCGGCATCGGGCGTTCATCCTTGGTACAGCGCGCTGCGGTACATGGTGACCAGGTCGCGCAGGCCGGCCTCGTCCTTGAGCAGGCGCAGCGCGCGGTTCAGGACGCGGGAATCTTCCTGGTTCGAGGTTTGCTCGGCGGCGGCGCCCAGGCCGTCCAGCGCGGATTGCAGGGCCTGCTGGAACTTGGCGGGCATCAGCAGATCGCGGTTGGCCAGCGGCGGGCGCAGGCTGTCGTCCAGGTAGCGCGCCGTGGTGGGCTTGTCCAGCAGCTGGGCCAGTTGCGCGCGCACGCCGTCGGCGGGCGGCGCCAGTTCCTGGCGCTCGGGCAGGTGCTGGCTGCCGGCATCGCGGCTCGCATAGGAAATGCCGTCGATGCCCCGGTCGAAGGCCAGGCCGTTGATGCGCATGTCGGACATAAGGGTTCTCCGGATCCGGGGTTCAATCGTCGCGCGCGGCATCGAGCCAGCGCGACAGGTAGTCGACGGCCTGCTTCAGCCGAAGCGCGCTGGCGTCGGCCGCGGCCAGCCGGGTGGCCGCCAGCAGCCGCGGCAGGCCGTCCTGTTCGCGCAGCGCCGCCTGCACCGGCCAGCCGTCCTGCCGGGAATGATGGGCGCGGCGCCAGGCTTGCATCAGGCGCTGGGGGGCGTCGTAGGGAACGGGGTCCGAGACGTACACCAGCACCTCGTCTTCCGAGGGCTCGATCGCCACGCGGCGGCCAGATTCCAGTTGCAGCGCCACGTTGCCGCGGGCGCCCAGCGCCAGTCCGGGCATGCCGATGTCTTCGCCGAAGGCGTGCAGGGCCTGGTCCAGGCTGTTCATTCGTATTCCTCGTCGATGGCGGCGTCCAGCGCCAGTTGGGCGGCGTTCAGGACGGACTGGCGGATGTCGGTGTCGGCGTAGACGGTGACGGGCAGGTCCTTGAGGACGGCGCGCACCCCGCCCAGGAAGGCGATGCGGCCCTCCACGGCGGAGACGCCATGCGAGCCGGCCAGGCCGGAGAATCGCGACTCGGACACCCACTTTTCATTGCTGACGTTCACCAGGTCCTGCATGAGCCGTTCCGACGCGACCGCGACGCCGTGCTCGCGGCCCATCTTTTCCGCCAGCTCCGCGCAGCCCTCCAGCACGGTGACGGCGGTGCCCAGTTGGTACAGGTCCTGCATCAGGGCCTGGAGGCGGTCGGGGCTGGTGGAGGGGCGCGCGGCGGCGAGGTCCAGCCCCAGCGCCTGGATCAGCTGCCGCAACCCGCGGCCCACTTCCTGGCCGCCGAAGCGTTCCAGGGCCAGGGCGAGGGTCTTGGCCAGGCTGGACTCGCCCAGCACCACGTCCCGGTAGGTGCGCTGGAAGTCCGCGACGCCGCGGGCGTCGCCGGCATAGGCGGATGCCGCGCCGATGGTGTTCATGCCGGCGCGGATCTGCGGGCCGCTCTCCAGCTCCAGGTCGGCCCGGGCCTCGCGCAATGCGTCCAGCACTTCTTCGGAGGCGCCTTCGCTTTCGCCCTGGCGCAGCGCGTACTGCAAGGCCAGGTATTGCTGCGATACGTCGCCGAAGGCCTGGCCCGCGGCCTGGCGCGGGTCGGCCTTGCCGCTGAGCAGATGGCGCGCCAGCTCGATCAGCTTTTCCTGCGCGTCGGCATCGTGGGTCTCGGCCAGGTAGGCGAGGATGGCTTCGGTGCTGATCGTCTGCATGGGCGCGTCGCCGCGCATCTTGCGTTCCGCGTGGTGCTTGTCTTCCGTTTTCTCGGCCATGTGCAGACTGAGTTCCTCGGCCGAGTCGGCCAGCGAGAACTCTCCTTCGACCGCGACGGCGGCCTGGCCCAGCATCGTGCCGACCTGCGGCTGCCCATGCTGGACGTCGGCCTGCGAGGTCATCGAAGAGAAAGCGGAAGAAGAGGGAAGGCCAGCTTCGATACGGTTCATAGGACGTGTCAGGCGGCCGGTACGGGCCGCGCGTAGTCAGTGGTAGTAACGGCGGGGCCGGGAAAGTTCCATGGCAAATCGATGGAACCAAGGCGGGGCGGACGTTACGAACACGGCATGGCGGCGGACTCGGGGCGGATGACCCGGAGATCCGCGAAATCTTGAGGGTTAACCCTTAATCAGCGAGGCGCGCACCGAAGCGGACGCGCCGCAGGAGGAGTACGGAATGTCCACAGTTTCCGGAGCGGGAGTCAGCGGCATATCGGGCATGGACCTGAGTTCGATGGACCTCGAAACCGCGCTGCTGGCGGTGCAGAACCAGCGTGCCCAGCTGCTGGAGGATGCGCTGCGCCAGCAGCTCGATTCGGTCAATGCCCGCAATGCGGAGATGGCCGGCCTGAACGACTCGATCACCGCCAAAACGTCCGAGAACAGCAAGCTGGGAGAGGCCAACCTCACCATGCAGCAGCAGATCGCCGACCTGAAGGACCTGCAGTCCCGGCTGAAGGCCAGCGAGTGCCCGAATCCGGAGGGCTGGTACGGGCTGTCCTGGGGGCAGGGCGACGACAAGGCGCTGTCCCACGCCACGCTGGACCAGATCAAGGCCTCCGGCCTGACGATTCCCGGCGGCGCGGACGCGCCGCGCGACGTGGACGGCAACGGCACCATGGACGCCAAGGGGAGGGTGGTGGCCGGCTGGCAGAAGGAGATCGACACCAAGGTCGCGGCGCTGGAAGAGAGCATCAAGAAGAACTCCTCCACGATAGAAACCAACAAGAACGACATGTCCTCGCTGAAGAACCAGGTCGACGCGCTGGGCAATACCCAGCAAATGGAGATGCTGCGGTTGCAGGGCATGACCGGCAAGCGCAACGAAGCCTTCGACGTGATGACGAATTTCATCAAGAAGATGCAGGACAACCGTTCCAGCATCATCGGCAACATGCGTTGACCCGGCGATCCGCGCCCGCAGGCGGCGTGGAACTTCCGGCCCGCCGCCGTTACTCATGCGGCATGCGGGGCCGGTGCAGCCGGGACCCGGGCGCGATGTCCCGATAACACGGCGCCATCCTTGGAGAGAGAACAATGAGCATCACTGCCACCGGCGCCAACGGCGCTTCCAGCATCGGCCAGATCGACCTGTCCAGCATGGACCTGGAAACGGCCCTGATGATGGTGCAGGGCGAACGCGTCAAGCTGCTGGACGCCCAGCTGCAGACCCAGATCAACGAAGTGCAGCAGCGCAACAACGATATCGCCAAGCTGAACGAGGCCATGAACAGCCTGAACGCCCTGGCGGGCCTGTTCAAGTCCGGCAAGGACGGCGGCACCAAGATGAAGGACGGCGACATCCCCGACTGGAACAAGGCCGGCACGGAAAACGACGACCGCTACAACCAGATGCGCGACGCCATGTGGAAGGCGATGGGCGAAGCTGGCATGGACCTGAACACCGACAAGTACAAGCTCAAGGTCGACGACGGCATCAGCAATGTCACCAAGGGCAGCCTCGAAACCGCCATCCAGGCCATCAAGAACAAGGTGGACGCGCTGTCGAATACCCAGCAGATGGATATGACGCGCCTGCAGGGGATGACCAACAAGCGCAACGAAGCCTTCGACGTGATGACGAACTTCATCAAGAAGATGCAGGACAGCCGCTCCAGCATCATCGGCAACATGCGTTGACCGAATCACCCGATCCAACCCGAATCCGGAAGACCGACATGAGCCAGCACAAGACCTCCGAACAGATCCATGCCGACGCCGAGCGCGCGCTGGACGATGCGCGCCGCGCCCTCGAACGCAGCGACGAGTTCTACCGCGACCAGGGCCTGGACCCGGAGAAGGTGCGCGCCGTCAGCGCCGACAGGCTGGGTCCCAAGGAGCGGGAGGAGGCCGAGGCGCTGTTCCGCCAGGATCTGGAAGCGGTGGAGAACGAGGTGGCCCAGGAACTGGCGCGCCAGAGTTTCGCCGCGCCGGCGCCGTCGGGCGGCATGAAGAAAATGCGTCCCATGGTGTGAAGCGGGCAACGCCCCGGAACGAGGAGAACCACATGAGTCTGAGCCCGGAAGAAAGCGCCGTCCTCGCGCGCAACCTTGAGGCCGCCATGGAAGAGGCCACCGGCGGGTTGGCCAGCTACATCCGCGCGGGCGGCAAGCTCGGCGACGTGCTGGGCCTGACGCCGGAGGAGCTGGAGGCGATGTACTCGCTGGGCCATGCCATGTACGAGCAGCAGCGCTACAGCGAAGCGTTCAAGGTGTTTTCCGCGCTGGTCACCTACGACCACACGCAGCCCCGCTACGGGCTGGCGCTGGCGGCGGCCGGCCGCATGCTGGGCCGGCACGAGGACGCCCTGCGCCAATACCTGCCGGCCATCGCGGCCGATCCGCTCGATCCGGCGCCGCTCTACTACAGCGCGGAGTCCCTGGTCGAGATCGGACGCCGCGACGAAGCCATCGAGGCGCTGGACGCAGTGGCCGCGATGTGCGAAGGCGAGGAAAAACACGCCACCCTGGCGGCGCGCGCGCGGGTGCTGCGCGACGCCCTGGCGGGACCGCGGGCCTGAACCCTGCCGGGCGCCTCGCGGCGCGCGGCCAAGATACCGGAGCCAATCCATGAGCATCAATTCCGTAGGCGCAGGCGGCGCGAACCTGCCCGCCAACTTCGACGACCTGATCAAGAACGCGTCTCCCGACGTGCTCAAGGGCATACGCGACACCCTCCAGTCCGCCGGCAAGGAAAGCGAGGCGATCCGGCAGAACCTGCTGGACGCGATGGGGTCGATCGGCTCGCTGGACGCCGACGCGCTGGGGCAGATCCAGGCGGCCATGAGCCGCAAGCTGCAGGAGGCCGCCGGCGGAGCCAGCCCGCTGCAAGCGCCCGAGGGGCAGGTGGGCGCCGGCGCGGGTTCCGCGCTGGATGCGCTCTCGCGCCTGAGCGAGCAGGAAGTCCAGACCGACATCTACGCTTTCATGATGCTGTTCCAGCAGTTGGCGCAGACGATGCGCTCGTCGGCGCGGGAAGTGCGCGCCACTGAACTGCAGGCGCAGGTCGACACGCTCAAGGGCGCCGCCGACGAGATGCGCAAGGCCGCTCAGGACCGCATGGTCGGCGCGATGACGCAGGGCGCCTTCCAGATCGCGGGCGGTCTGGCCCAGGTGCGGGCGGGCTTCCAGCAGGCCGGCGTGGTCGCTTCCGGCGGCTCGGAAAGCCTGGCCAAGAGCTATTCCGACAAGGGCGCGGGCTACTCCGGAGTGGCTAGCGGGATCGGCACCATGGTGAACGCCGCGCAGGAGCGCAAGGCCGCCGAGCACGACGCCAAGCGTTCCGAGCTGGAGGCGCAGTCCAAGGTGCACGAATCCGGCATGCAGCAGGCCAACGAACTGGCGCAGCAAATGATGGATGTGATCCGCGACGTGCGCGACAAGCTGTCGGCCATCGAGCAATCGCGCGTGGAAACGAACCGCGGCATCGCCCGCAATATCTGAGTCCAGGCCAGGGGATCCCGACATGAATTCCATTTCCTCCAATATCGGCAGCCCCGCGCTGCCGGCGGGCGCCGCCCTGCCGGGCGATACCGGCGCGTCGGCGGCCCAGGCCGCGCAGGCCACCGCCAAGGTCCGCGAACTGCTCGACGCCTTCGTGGGCATGGCGGGCTCGCTGCCGGACGCCAAGGGCGCGGCGGGCGGACGCTCCGATGGCATCTTCAACGGCAACGGCGCGCCCGTTCTGGAACCGCCGGCGCAATCGTTTTCCGCCAACGACATGATCGACCTGCTGCGCAGCATCCGGTCCAAGTCGGATGCCGTGCAGATCGCCAGCGCCAAGGAGAACCTGGCCTCCGCGCGCACCAAGATGGAAAAGAACAACGAGGCGCAGCTGCAGAAGATCCAGGACTACGTCAAGAAATGCGAGGAGGCCGCGAGCAAGGGCATCCTGGGCAAGATCTTCGGCTGGATTGGCAAGATCGCCGCGGTGGTGTTCTCGGCCATCGCCGTGGTCGCGCTCTCGGCGGGATCGGTGGTTTCCGGCGGCGCGGCGGCGCCGTTGCTGGCGCTGGCGGTGATGGGCCTGATCGGCTCCACGATCGCCCTGGCGGACCAGATCTCCAAGGAATGCGGCGGGCCCGAGATCAGCCTGAGCAACCTCATGACCACCGTGGCCAGCAAGTTCCTGCAGGCCTGCGGCGTCGACGAGGAAACCGCGCAGCGCATCGGCAAGGTGGTCGCCGGGCTCGTGGGCCTGGCGTCCCCGGCCATGCTGATGATCGAACCGGGCCTGCTGGGCGGCCTGGCGGGCGGCATCGCCGAACTGGCGGGCGCCGACCCCAAGACCACCATGGCCCTGACCATGGCCTTCGCCCTGGCGGCGACCATCGCCGTGGGCGCGGTGACCATCGCGCTCTCCGGGGGCACCAGCGCGGTCAGCACCACGGCCCGCGTTCTGGGCGCCGTCGGCCAGATCACGCAAGGCGCGACGCAGATCGCCCAGGGCGCGGTCAAGATCTCGGTGGCCAAGACCAAGAACGAAGCCGACAACATCCAGGCGGACAAGAAGGAAATGGACGCCATCACGCGCAAGCTCCAGGCCAAGATGGAAGAGGCCCAGGAAGAGATCACCAAGGTGATCAAGCAGATGGAGGAAGGCCTGCGCATGGTGTCGCAGATGATCAACGGCGCGGCCGACAGCATGTCGCAGATCACTGCGAACATCGGCAAGCGGATGGCGGTCTGACGGCCCGCCCGGCGCATGACTATGCAACAAGGAAAGCAGATGGCAGATAGCGCGATCGAACCCGACGAATTCAGCGTGGCGCTGCGCCGCGGGCTGGAAGGCCTGCCGTCCTCCGGGCGCCTGACGCCCGAGCAGCTGGAAGTGGTGTACGCCCTGGCGTATGCGCATGCCGCGCAGGAGCAATACGCGCAGGCGCTGCCGATGTTCGCCTTCCTGGCGCAATACGGCCCCACCCGCAAGCATTATCTGGTTGGGCTGGGCGTATGCCTGCAGATGCTGGGCCGGCCCGACGAGGCCATCACGATCTATTCGCTGGTGCTCACACTGTATCCGGATTCATGGCACACGGCGCTTCGAATCGCCGAATGCCAGCTGGCCGCCCAGCAGCTGGACCAGGCGCGCCGCACGCTGGAACTGCTGCGCACGCCGGGCACGCCCGACGACGTGCGCGCGCGGGCCGAGGCGCTGTTGCAACTCTCCCTGCGGGAGGCCGAGACGTGAAACATGGACGATAGCGACCTTTCATCCCCCCGGCCCGCCAGGGTCCAGGTCCCAACGGCCCAAGCCGTCTCCCAGGAGACGGCTGTTGTGCTTCTGGCGGACGACGCCAAACTGCTGTCGGAAGTCGGCTTCCTGGCGGCCGGCGCGGGCGATTCCGCCCGTGCCGAGACGATTTTTTCCGCGTTGCGGCGCTTGCGGCCCGGCCGGGCGTACCCGGTGATCGGGCTGGCCGTGACCTGGCTGAACGCGGGTCGCGCGCCGGATGCGGTGCGCCTGCTGGAGAGCGCCGTGCTCGCCGATCCGGCCGAACGGCCGCTGCTGGACGCGTGGCGCGGCTTCGCGCTGCAACTGGCGGGCCGCAGCCAGGAAAGCGCGCGCCTGCTGGAAGCGGTCGCGCTAGGCGGCGGAGACGGCGCGCGCCTGGCGCGGGCGCTGCTTGGCCTGCCGCAGGAGGGCGCGTGATGCGCGCCGAGACTGCTTGTCATCATCGATTCTGGAGCTAGCGTACATGGAAATCGCCGCGCTTTCGGCTGCCTTGCCGCCCATCTTGTCCACCCCCACGACGCCGCCCGCGCAACTGGCCACCGAACGCTTCAATGCGATCATGAGCGCGCCCGAGGCCGGCGCGCCCGCCCTGACCGGCCTGCAATCGGCGCTGCAATCGGCCTTTGCCGCGCCGGTCGACGCCGCTCCGCAGACGCTAGGCAACCAGATCCTGGCCAGCCTGCGCAGCACCACCACCGAGTACTCGGAAAAGTGGCAGGGCATATCCAGCCGGATGGACGCCATTTCCTCGCAGCCGTCGGTGGCCGAGATGATGCGCCTGCAGGCGGACATGCTGCAGATGTCGGTGCAATACGAAATGGTGGGCAAGGCGGTGTCGCGCAGCACGCAGAACATCGATTCGCTGGTCAGGATGTCGTGATGCGCGGTGTTTCCCGTTCGTCCTTTTTTTCCTCGGCCGGCCGGCGCGGCATGACGGCCCTGCGTTTGCTGGCCATCGGCCTGACGCTGGCGCTGGCCGCCTGCGGCTCGCGCGTGGAGCTGTTCTCGGCCGCCAATGAAAGCGAAGCCAACGAGGTATTGTCGGTGCTGCTCGACGCCGGCATTTCGGCGCAGAAGGCCGTGACCAAGACCGGCGTGGCCGTGTCCGTGGACGGCCAGCAGGTGGCGCGCGCGCTGGACATCCTGCGCGCCCGCGGGCTGCCCCGCGAACGCTTCGACGGCATGGGGCAGATCTTCCGCAAGGAAGGCCTGGTGTCCTCGCCGCTGGAAGAGCGCGCCCGCTATATCTACGCGCTGTCGCAGGAACTGACCAACACCTTGTCGCAGATGGATGGCGTGCTGGCCGCCCGCGTGCACGTGGTGTTGCCGGAACGGGGCGGGGTGGGCGAGAACACCACGCCGTCGACCGCCGCGGTATTCATCAAGCACCAGGCCGGCTACAACCTGGACGCCCTGCAGCCTCAGATCCGCAAACTGGTCACCCACGCGATTCCCGGCCTGACCGAGGACCGGGTGTCGATCGCGCTGGTGTCGGCGCAACCGGCCGCCGCCGCGCCCGCGGGCAGCGCCATGCGGCAGGTGCTGGGCATCGAGGTCGCGGATGGTTCGTCGGGCGTATTGACCGCCTGGCTGGTGGCGCTGGTGCTGCTGGTGCTGGCGCTGGCGGGCACGGTGGGCTGGCTGCTGTGGCGCTACGGTCCGCCGGCGCGCGCCAAGGCCACGACCGAGCGCCGCGAGCCCGTGGGCGAGGCGCGTTGACCATGGGACCCGCGGCAAGCGCGCTGGGCCGGCGGCTGGTGGAGTTCAACCAGCTGCCCAGCCGCACCCTGCATCCCAGCCGCCTCGCTGCGTTCGCGCCGGCCGCGGCGCTGGAGGCGATCGCCGCCACGCCCGCCCTGGACGCGGCCTGGCATCGCCATTGGTCGCGCGACATCCTGCGCGGCCTGGGCCTGCTGGAGCGGCCCGTCACGGACGCCGGCAGGCCTGAACTGGCCCTGGCGCTGCTGGCGCCCGAGGCGCTGGCGCAGTGCGCGCGCCGCCTGGGCGCCGTGCTCTGCGGGCCCCGCCTGCGCCGCGCCATCGCGGGCGACGAGGTGCGGCTGCTGATCGCCGGCCTGGGCGCCGACCTGATGGATTTCGCGCGCCGAACGGCCGCGGGCCTGCATGCCGGCCTTCCCGAAAGCGCGGCATGGCCAGCCGGGCAGGCCGCCGCCGCGGTCGATGCATTGGGCCATGGCGCCTTGCGAGCCGCCTTGAGCGGCGCGGGGCCAGAGCTGCTGCTGCGCGCCGAACTGAAACTGCCCGATCTGCCGGCCCAGGACTCCCCCCTGCCTGCCGCCGACGCCCTGTCGCTCGGGCTATCGATATTGAAGAACACGGATCCCACATGGCATTCCTCATTCCCCGCGATCCGCTGACGCCCCGGGCTTCGGCCGGCCGCGTCGATCCCGCCCTGCGGGTGCTGCGCGCGGCCGATCACGCGGCCTGGGCCGGCGCGGAAGACCTGCTGGCCCGGGCGCGCGAGCAGGCCGACGCCATCGTGGGCGGCGCCCAGGCGGCGTTCGAGCAGGAGAGTCGCCGGGGCTACGAAGAAGGGCGCGAGTCCGCGCTGCTGGACCAGGCCGAGAAGATGATCGAAACCGTCGGCCGCACGGTGGAGTACTTCGCCGGGGTCGAGAACGAGATGGTCGAATTGGTGATGGCGGCGGTGCGCAAGGTCGTGGACGGCTTCGACGACCGCGAGAAGGTGATGGTGGTGGTGCGCAACGCGCTGGCCGTCGTGCGCAACCAGAAGCAGATGACGCTGCGGCTGAACCCGGCCGAGGTGGAGACGGTGCGCGAGCAGATCAACGATCTGCTGGCGGCCTATCCCGGCGTGGGCTACCTGGACATCCTGGCCGACGGCCGCCTGGCGCGCGGCGCCTGCATCCTGGAAAGCGAGATCGGCATGGTCGAGGCCAGCCTCGACGGGCAGATCCAGGCCTTGCGGCAAGCGTTCCAGCGCACGCTGGGCAGCCGGGTCTAGGACGGACACCTAGCCATGCGCCAGTTCGACTACATCGCCGAGATGATGGGGCTTGCGCTCCAGGACACCCCCACCTTGCGCATCAAGGGGCGGGTCACGCAGGTGATCGGCACCATCATCAAGGCCGTGGTGCCGACGGTGAAGGTGGGCGAGGTCTGCATCCTGCGCAACCCCGGCGAGGATTTCGAGATGAAGGGCGAGGTGGTGGGCTTCGCTCGCGATGCCGCGCTGCTCACGCCGATCGGCGATATGTACGGCATCTCCACCGCCACCGAAGTCATCCCGACCGGCCGCGCCCACATGGTGCCGGTGGGGCCCGGCCTGCTGGGCCGCGTGCTGGATGGCCTGGGCCGCCCGCTGGACGAGGCGGAGCTCGGCCCGCTGGAAGCCAGCAAGTTCTATCCGGTGTTCGCCGAGGCGCCCGATCCGCTGAAGCGCCGCATCATCGCCGAGCCGCTGGAGCTGGGCGTGCGGGCGCTGGACGGCGTGCTGACCTGCGGCGAGGGCCAGCGCATGGGCATCTTCGCGGCGGCCGGCGGCGGCAAGTCCACCTTGATGGGCATGCTGGTCAAGGGCGCCGACGTGGACGTCACCGTGGTGGCGCTGATCGGCGAACGGGGCCGCGAAGTGCGCGAGTTCCTGGAGCACGAGCTGGGCCGCGAAGGGCGGCGCAAGAGCGTGATCGTCTGCGCCACCAGCGACAAATCCTCGATGGAGCGCGCCAAGGCGGCCTACGTGGCCACCGCCATCGCCGAATATTTCCGCGACCAGGGCAAGCGCGTGCTGTTCCTGATGGACTCGGTGACGCGCTTCGCGCGCGCCCAGCGCGAGATCGGCCTGGCCGCAGGCGAGCCGCCCACCCGCCGGGGCTATCCGCCGTCGGTATTCGCGACCCTGCCCAAGCTGATGGAGCGCGCGGGCATGAACGAGCACGGTTCGATCACGGCGCTCTACACCGTGCTGGTGGAGGGCGACGACATGACCGAGCCCATTGCCGACGAAACGCGTTCGATCCTGGACGGCCACATCGTGCTGTCGCGCAAGCTGGGCGCGGCCAACCATTACCCCGCCATCGACGTGCTGGCCTCGGCCAGCCGGGTGATGAACGCCGTCATCACGCCCGAGCACAAGCGCGCCGCCGGCCGCCTGCGCGAGCTGATGGCCAAGTACCAGGAGGTCGAGCTGCTGGTGAAGATCGGCGAATACAAGCGCGGCGGCGATGCCGTCACCGACGAGGCCATCGACAAGATCGGCGCGATCAATACCTTTCTGCGCCAGCGCACCGACGAGCGCGCGACGCTGCCGGAGGCGCTGGCGCGCATGACCGAAATCGTGGGGACGTCATGAGCGTGTTCGACGAACTGCTGGCCATCAAGCGCTTTCGCGAAGGCCAGGCCGAGATTGCGGTGTCGCGCCAGCGCCAGCGTCATGCCGAGGCCGACGCCGCCCGGCGCGATTCGGAGTCGGCGCTGGTGTCCTACCGCGACGAGGCCGCGCGGCGCGAGACGGCGATGTACGGCGATCTGTGCAGCCGGGTGGTGCGAGTGCGCGAGATCGAGAACGTCCTGCAGGACGTGGCCGGTCTGCGCGAAGGAGAGCGGCAGCGCGAGCAGGCGGTGGAAGCCGCCGAGCGCCGGCTGGACGAAGAGAATCAGGCGCTGGCGGCCAGCCGCGAGCAGCATCGGCAGGCCGTGCGGCTGACGGGCAAGTTCGTGGAGCTGGCGCGCATCCACCTGGATGAACACCTGAAGGCGCTCGAACAGAAGGAAGACCTGGAAATGGAAGAGGCCGCCTCGGTATCGCGCGACCGCGAAGACTGGGAGCAGCACGAGGAGTTCGAGCCGGCATGAGCATAGACCGACGCATCGGGCTGGAAACGGCCATCCCCCAGGGCTCCGGCATGCTGTCGAATTCCGACGGCCAGGCCGCCGGCCGCCAGGCCAGCGACGCCGACCGCCACGCGTTCGAGCAAGCCATGGCGCGCGGCGAGCCGGACGCGGCGCCCGCGCCGGCCGCCGCGCCTTCGCCGTTCTCCCTGTTCGGCGCGGCAGTGGCGGCGGCGCCGGCTGGCGGCGAGGCGCAGGCCCTGGCGCGCGCCTTGGGCGACAGCGCCGAACAGCTGCTGGTGGCCGACGGCAGCAATGGCCGCCGACAGGTCCGCGTGGAATTGAAAGACGACGTGCTGCCCGGCGTCAGCGTGTCGGTCTACGAAGAGGAAGGCCGCTGCGTGGCCGATTTCATCTGCGCCAACGAGCGCTCGCGCGAACGTCTTTGCGCCATGGCGCCCGAGCTGGCGGCCGAGCTGGCCGACAGCCTGGGCAGGCCGACCCGGGTGCGCGTCGGCACGGACGACCCGGAAGACCCCTGCCTGTCGGAGACCGACGCCGATGCGCCGGTTCGCTGATCCCCACAGAATCCCATGACTGCCAGTCCCCATCCCTCCGTTTCCCCTCATCCCTTGCCGCGCCTGAGCGGCAATGAAGCGCGCGCCCGTTCGCTGATCGCGCGCCATGGCGCGGACCTGACGGTCACGCTCCGGCCCCAGGCCGGCGCCGACGCCGAACCCGCCCCGTGGCGCCTGGGCTTCACCCTGGGCGTGCCGGATGCGGTGCGCCAGTCAGCGACCCTGGCGGCCGACGTGGAATGGGCCGGCGCCCGCCTGCGCCTGGGCTTGCCGCCGTCGGCGCTCGACGCCTGGCTCGCCGCCCGGTTGCCGGGCATCGACCCCGGCGCCATGCCGGCGCCGCTGGCGGCCGCGGCCATCGAAACGCTGCTGGCCGAGGCGGCGGCGGCCCTGAACGAGGCGTCTCCCGGCGGCCCCGCGCGGGTCGTGGGCATGGGCGGCGCGCCCGCCGGGCTGCCGCAGTCCTGGACCATCGCCGCCCGCAATCCGGCCAATGGCGACACCGTCTACGCCACGCTGGACACGGACGGCCTGGGCCTGATGCTGCTGGCGAGCCTGATCGGCCGGGCCGAGCCGTCTGGCAACGGCGCCGACCTGGACGCGGTGCCGGTGCGCGTGGCCGCGCGCCTGGGCTGGACGGACCTGACGGCCGCCGAGCTGCGGGGCCTGCAGGCGCGCGACACGATTTTCCTCGACCACTACCTGGTTTCGCCCGAAGGCGAGCTGTGGCTGGCGGCGGGCGGGCAGGGCCTGCGCGTGCGCCAAGAACAATCCTCATACCTCGTTACCCAAGGCTGGACTTCCCTTATGACCGAGACGCCCCAACTGCCGGCCGATGCCGAGCCTGGCGCCAACGCCGCGTTCGACCCGGACGCGATACCCGTGCGCCTGACGTTCGAATTGGGCGAACGCCAGCTGACGCTGGGGGAGCTGCGCCAGCTGCAACCCGGCGAAACCTTCGACCTCGAACGTCCGCTGGCCGACGGCCCGGTGATCGTGCGCGCCAACGGGGCGCTGCTCGGCACGGGCGAACTGGTGGAAATCGACGGCAGGATAGGCGTGACCCTGCGCAGCCTGGGCAAGGCCGGCGCATGAGCGGCAGCGCGGATCCCATCAGCCTGGCGGTCGTCCTGGCGCTGCTGGCGCTGGTGCCGCTGGCCGCCGTCATGACGACCTCGTTCCTGAAGATCGCGGTGGTGCTGACGCTGGTGCGCAATGCCCTGGGCGTGCAGCAGGTGCCGCCCAATATGGCGCTCTACGGCCTGGCGCTGATCCTGTCGGCCTATGTCATGGGGCCGGTGGTCATGCAGATCGGCGACGAGCTGCGGACGCCGCCCGCCGCGGTGGCGCCCGGGGCGCCGGCGGCGGACCGGCTCGAAGGCATCATGGACGCGGTGGCGCGCGGCGCGGAGCCCATGCGCGCTTTCATGCTGAAGAACAGCCGGCCCGAGCAGCGGGATTTCTTCGTCCGCACCGCGCGCGAGCTGTGGGGCGAACAGGCCGCCCGCAACCTGAAGGAAGACGACCTGCTGGTGCTGATCCCATCGTTCCTGGTGTCGGAGCTGACGGCCGCTTTCCAGATCGGATTCCTGCTGTATCTGCCGTTCGTCATCATCGATCTCATCGTGTCCAACATCCTGCTGGCGATGGGCATGATGATGGTGTCGCCGGTCACCATTTCCATGCCCCTGAAGCTGTTCCTGTTCGTCATGGTCGACGGCTGGACCCGGCTGATCCAGGGCCTGGTCCTGTCCTACGGCTGAGCGCGCCATGGCTACCGTCGATCTCGTTTCCTACATGACCCAGGCGCTGTACCTGGTGCTGTGGCTGTCGCTGCCTCCGATCGCGGTGGCGGCCATCGTGGGCACCTTGTTCTCGCTGTTCCAGGCGCTGACCCAGATCCAGGAGCAGACGCTGTCGTTCGCGGTGAAGCTGATCGCCGTGTTCGCCACCATCCTGCTCACGGCGCGATGGCTCAGCGCCGAGCTCTACAACTTCACGGTTTCCGTGTTCGACCTCTTCTACAAGATCCACTGACGCAGATGATTTCGGGCATCACCTACGCTGAGGCGAAAGTCTTCCTGGGCACGCTGGCCTTGACGCAGCCCCGGATACTGGCGCTGTGCGCGATGCTGCCGCTGTTCAACCGGCAGCTGCTGCCGGGCATGCTGCGCTATGCCGTGTGCGCGGCCATCGGCGTCGTCCTGGTGCCCGCGCTGGCGCCGCGCTATGCCGTCATCGACCTGGGCACGCTCGACATCGCCCTGCTGGTGGTCAAAGAGGTGTTCGTCGGCATGGTGATGGGCTTTCTGGTTGCCATCCCGTTCTGGATCTTCGAGGCGGTGGGCTTCGTGGTCGACAACCAGCGCGGGGCCAGCCTGGGCGCCACCATCAACCCGGCCACGGGCAACGATTCGTCGCCCATGGGCATCCTGTTCAACCAGGCCTTCATGGTGTTCTTCCTGGTGGGCGGCGGCTTCACGCTGATGCTCACCATGCTGTACGACAGCTTCCGGCTGTGGGATCTGTGGGACTGGACGCCCACCCTGCGCCCGGAGAGCGTGCCGCTGATGCTGGACCAGCTTGGCCGTTTCCTGCGCCTGACGCTGCTGTTCGCCGCGCCGGCGATCGTGGCCATGTTCCTGGCCGAAGTCGGGCTGGCGCTGGTCAGCCGTTTCGCGCCGCAATTGCAGGTGTTCTTCCTGGCCATGCCCATCAAGAGCGCGCTGGCGCTGCTGGTGCTGGTGCTCTACATGAGCACGCTGTTCGAGTACGCCGGGGAGGCCACCGGGCAGATCGGCTCGGCGCTGCCGTTCCTCGACAACCAGTGGCGGGCGCCATGAGCGGCGAAAAGACAGAACAGCCAACCGGCAAGAAGCTGCGCGAGGCGCGGCAGAAAGGCGACGTCGCCCACAGCAAGGATTTCACCCAGACGCTGCTGGTGCTGGCGCTGTTCGGCTACATGCTGGGCAACGCGCACGGCATCGTCGAATCGCTGGGCCGGCTGATCCTGCTGCCTTCCACGCTGGTGGGCATGCCGTTCGAGCGGGCCCTGCCGGTGGCGCTGGACGCGGCGCTGCGCGAGGCGATCTTCCTGGTGCTGCCGTTCGTGCTGATCGTGCTGATCGTCGGCATGTTCTCGGAGTTCCTGCAGGTGGGGGTGGTGCTGGCCTTCGAGAAGCTCAAGCCCTCGGCCAAGAAACTCAACGTGATGGCCAACCTGCAGAACATGTTCTCGAAGAAGAACCTGGTCGAACTGTTGAAGTCCATCATCAAGATCGCGTTTCTTTCCGTATTGGTGACCCTGGTTGTGCGCGATGCTCTGCCGGAGCTGATGGCGGTGCCGCACAGCGGACTGGCCGGGCTGGAAGCGGGCGTGGGCGGCATGATGCGCACGCTGGTGGTGAACATCGCGTTCGCCTATGTGGTGATCTCGCTGGCCGACTTCGTCTGGCAGCGCATGCAGTACCGCAAGGGGCTGATGATGAGCAAGGAAGAGATCAAGCAGGAATTCAAGGAGATGGAGGGCGACCCTCACATCAAGCACAAGCGCAAGCACCTGCACCAGGAAATGGTGATGCAAGGAGCGGTGGGCAGCGCGCGCAAGGCGTCGGTGCTGGTGACCAACCCCACGCACCTGGCTATCGCCATCTACTACGAACCCGACGAGACGCCGCTGCCGATCGTGCTGGCCAAGGGCGAGGGCGCGTTGGCCGAGCAGATGATGCGGGCAGCGCGCGAAGCCGGCGTTCCCGTGATGCAGAACATTCCCCTGGCGCGTGCATTGATGGCCGACGCACAGGCCGACCAGTACATCCCCAGCGAGCTCATCGAACCGGTCGCCGAAGTATTGCGGCTGGTGCGCAAGATGGCCTCCGATCCGGAGCAGCAACCATGACAGCCCCGCACCCCCTGATTTCCGCCTACGCGCGCCGCCACGGCCTGCCGGTGCCCGCGCGCGCCGACGGCAGACTCACCGTCGTGATCGACGATACCTACCGCGTCCACCTGCAGGCCGCGCCCGACGGCTGGCTGGCGCTTACCGCGCGCCTGTGCGCGCTGCCCGCCGAAGGCGCCGCGCGCGACGCCCTGGCGCGCGAGGCCGGCAAGCTGGCCGCGGGCATGCTGAGCCGCCACGCGGCCGGCTGCGTCGTGGATCCGCAGGGCAGGGCGCTATGGCTGCAACAGACCTTGAGGCCCGACGGCGGCGACCTGGCGCTGGACGAGGCCATCGGCGCTTTCGCCAACGCCCTGTCGTTCTGGACGGGCGCGTTGCGGCGGCTGGCATGAACAAGATATCCGGGATCCCTACCCGAGGAGATAGAGTTTTGAAGCGGATGATTCTGGCGACCGCGCTGTCGCTGGGCCTGGCCGGCGGCGCGCCTGCGGCGCCCAACTGGCCCAATGTGCCTTATAGCTATTACGCGCGGGAAGAAAACCTGCAGACGCTGCTGCGCGAGTTCGCTGGCGGCTTCAGTCTGTCGCTGCAGATGGGGCCCAACGTCGCCGGCACGGTCAACGGCAAGTTCAATGCCAACACGCCCACCGAGTTCCTGGACCGGCTCGGCGGGGTGTACGGCTTCAACTGGTTCGTCTACGCCGGCACGCTCTTCGTCAGCCGCACGAACGACATGAAGACGCGCTCGGTCAGCGCCATGGGCAGTTCCATCAGCGCATTGCGCCAGGCCCTGCAGCAGCTGGGCATCCTGGATCCGCGCTTCGGCTGGGGCGAGCTGCCCGACCAGGGCATCGCCCTGGTGTCCGGCCCTCCGGGCTACGTGGACCTGGTCGAGCGCACCGTCGCCGCGCTGCCGATGGGCGCCGGCGGGCAGCAGGTGGCGGTGTTCCGCCTGAAGCACGCCTCGGTCAACGATCGCACCATCAGCTACCGCGACCAGAAGGTGGTGACACCGGGGTTGTCCACCGTGCTGCGCAACCTGATCACGGGTGGCGGCGGCGGGAACAACAACGAAACGCTGGCGGCCATCGCCGCGCCGCTGCGCGACAATCCGCCCGCGTTTCCGCAGGTCAACGGCGGCCCGGCGGCCGACAGCGCGCCGACGCTCGCGGCGGCCGGCATGCAGGCCCCGGCGCCGGTGGGCAAGCCCGGCTTGCGGTTGCGCGAACCCACCGTCCAGGCCGATGCGCGCCTGAACGCCATCATCGTGCAGGACATCCCGGACCGCATTCCCATCTACCGCAGCCTGATCGAGCAGCTGGACCTGCCCAGCACGCTGGTCGAGATCGAAGCGATGATCGTGGACGTGAACTCCGACCTGGTGAACGAGCTGGGCGTCACCTGGGGAGCGCGCGCCGGAACGACCAGCTTCGGCTACGGCAACCTGGCGCTCACGCCCAGCGGCGGCCTGCCGCTGGATAGCGCGGCGGGGCTATCGCCCGGCACCATCGGCGTCAGCGTGGGCAGCAACCTGGTGGCCCGCCTGCGCGCCCTGCAAACCAAGGGGCAGGCCAACATCCTGTCGCAGCCCTCCATCCTGACCGCGGACAACCTGGGCGCGATGATCGACCTGTCGGACACGTTCTACATCCAGACGCGCGGCGAACGCGTGGCCACCGTGACGCCCGTCACGGTCGGCACGTCGCTGCGCGTCACGCCGCGCCATATCGAATCGCGCGACGGCGCCCGCGTCGAACTGACGGTGGACATCGAAGACGGACGCATCCAGGAAGAACGCCAGATCGACAACCTGCCCACGGTGCGCAAGAGCAACATCAGCACGCTGGCCGTCGTGGGCAACGACCAGACGCTGCTGATCGGCGGCTACAACAGCAGCCAGAACACCGAGCAGGTCGACAAGGTGCCGTTCCTGGGAGACATCCCGGGCCTGGGCATCTTCTTCTCCAACAAGTCCAAAACGGTGCAGCGCCGCGAGCGCCTGTTCCTGATCCGGCCGCGGGTGGTCGCCATCAATGGCGAGGTGGTGGGCACGCCCGGCGGCGCGTCGAATATGGCGCCCATGCTGAACGCGACCTGGGGCGGCGGCGATACGCCCATGACGGCGGGGCAGTACCTGGACCTGGCGCAGAGCCAGCGCACGCGCGTGCTGTTCGGACCCAACGTGGAAGTGCGCAGCAGCGGCGGACCGGTGCGCGCGTCGGAATGGCTGCAGGGAATGCCGACCGCGGCGCCCCTCCTGGAAGGCAAATCCAGCGCCACGCAAGGGCCGGTGATCCAGGTGGAGCCGGTGGCCGCGCCGGGAACCGGGCGCGCGCCGTAGCGGGCGGCTCAGCCGTCCAGGCGCAGGCCCTTCTGGGCCAGCTTTTCGCGCAGCGCCGAACGCGCGCGCGACAGGCGGCTGCGCACGGTGCCGATGGGCACCGTGAGCAGCGCCGCGGCTTCTTCGTAGGAAATGTCGTCCAGCCCGACCATGAGCAGGATGTCGCGCATGTTCTCGGGCAGCTCGTCCAGGGACTCCTGCAGCAGGGCCATGGTCTGGTTCTGCTCGAGGATGCGGTCGGGGGAAAGGTCGGGGG
This sequence comes from Achromobacter denitrificans NBRC 15125, assembly GCF_001571365.1. GTDB lineage: Bacteria > Pseudomonadota > Gammaproteobacteria > Burkholderiales > Burkholderiaceae_B > Achromobacter > Achromobacter denitrificans. The sequence goes on from NZ_BCTQ01000007.1 coordinate 119,749, forward strand.
AGGCCTGTTCTTCCAGCACGCTGTCGCTGACGAAGGCGTGGCGGCGTTCGGGCGCGCGCGACAGGTGATTGCGGACCAGGTTCAGCGCAATGCCATAGAGCCAGGATGACAGCTGCGATTCGCCGCGGAAGTTGCGGTACGAACGGGCCGCTTCGACGAAGGCCTGCTGGGCCAGGTCCTCGGCCTCGCTGGTATTGCCGATGTGCTTGATGATGAAGCGCTGCAGGCGGATGGAGTGGTCGCGCACCAGATCCCGCAGCAGGTATTCGTCGCCCGGGCCCCAGCCCGGCCCTTCTTCGTCGGAGCGAATGGGCGGCATTTCCGCTTCGGAAGAAGCGGGTGTGCTGTCGCTGGGGTAGGTCATGAGGTGGCGAAAAGAAACGTGTCTTAAGCTACAAGTTACTACCGAGATAACGAATTATCGCAGCTTAACTCCGTCACAATATTTCCAAAATCGAAATATTGGGCCAAAAGCCGGCTTTATGCGGCCATATATGTAAAAACAAGTAAGCGAGCGGGGTGCTGCCGCCAGCCGCGGGTCAGGCGGTTTTGAGCAGTTCGCGCAGCCAGCCCGCCGCGGTTGCCAGGGGAACGGGGCTCTGCCCCGACCGCGCCGCCTGATCGAAGCGGGCTTCCATGGCCTGGTCCAGCGCGGCCCGCCGCTCGGCGCCCAGGCTCGCGGGCGCCACGCCGGCATCCTTGCAGGCCTGCTGGAACGCGGGGGTATTGCCGGCCGCCGAGGTGGCCAGGCGCGTCATGAAGTCCACGCCGGACAGCGCGTGGGTGGAGGTTTCGGCCATGTCGATGGCGGCGGCCACGGTGCGCGCGGACAAGGGCTTGCCGGGGCTGGGCTCCAGGCCCAGCTCGCGCGCGACGGCGCTGGCGATGCCCTGGCCGTAGCTGTGCGCCAGCGTCTGCGCGAACATCGCGGCCGTGTCGACATCCGGGGCCACCCAGGCCACGCTGCGGCCGCCGGGCGTGGTGCCGGTGCCCAGCACCTGCAGCCTGCCGCCGGCGATGTCGACGTAGACGTCCTGGCCGCCTTCCGCCGCTTTGGCGAAGGCATCCAGGGAAGGAAATGGCGACGAAGGGGTAACCGATGAAATTGTCATGCAGCCAAGAAATCCGGCGTGTCCGATGCGTGGCCGTGGCGGTCCTACGACCCTGTGCGTGAGTAACTCAAGGTCTACTTTAGTTCCACGGCCGCGCGTTGCGCTTTATTTTATGTCATTGCGCGTGCCGGGCCGAAACACCGGGTTACTGCGCTTCGTACACTTCGTCGGCGGCCAGCAGGATGTCCACGGGCGGATCGAAGCCGATCACGCGCGCCGTTTCCAGGTTCAGCGCGATCTTGGCCGGGTCGATCCAGACCTGCGACAGGTCGCGCGGCTTGGCGCCGTTGAAGATGCGCGCCATGGTTTCCGCGTAGAACAGGCCGACGTAGGAATAGTCCGCCTGCGCCAGGCTGAGCAGCAAGCCATGCTTGACCTCTTCGGAGCCCAGCATCGAGAAGCTGGGCACGCGCGCCTGCCGCAGGATCTCGGCCACGGTGTCGATGGAGGCCGGGGTCACGCCCCGGTGCACCGTGACGTAGGCCGCGTCCACTTGCGGCGCGAGCTTGGCATAGCACTCCATCGCGTTGCGCGTGGCGACTTCGGGCGGAATGCCGTTGGACGGCGCGTTGCAGGTCAGCACCTCGAAATGCTGCTCGCGCGCCACCTGCTCGACCGCCTCGACGGCGCTGTAGGTACGGCCCTCGGGGCTGTCCTCGTAGACCAGCCCCAGCCGCTTGAAGGGCACGATCTCGTGGAACAGGCGCACCTGCCGCTGATAGCGTTCGGGCTGGACGCGCGCATGCAGGTTGTCTTGCCCGCTGTCCTGGGCCGAGCGCGTGATGCGGGCGCCGATGGCGTCGCTGGTGGAGGCCACGATGGTCGGCACGGGCGTGCCCATGGCGGCCATGTCCTGGCCCGCCCAGGTGCCCATGGCGATGATCAGGTCGATATCGCGACGGGTCGAGAGACGCTGCTTGATGGCCTCGCGCACCGCGGGCCGCTGGGCCGCGTCGAAGTTGCCCGGCTGCCACCAGGCGTCGCGCACGAACTCCAGGGTGTCGCTGCGCGCGTTGTCGGCCAGGAACTCCCACATCTGCCGGCCGCTCAGGCCATCGGGCATCGCGGGCAGGGACAGCCAGCCGAGCTTCTGCAGGCCCTCCACCGTGACGCGCAGGGTGCGGGGATATTCGCTGTAGTCGCCGCTTTCGAAGTAGCCGATGCGCCATTTCGCGCCGTCCGGCTTGGCGGCGGGCTTGGTGGGGAACACTTGGGCGGCGGGCGTCGCGGCCGTCTGCGCCATGCTTGCGGCGGGCGCCAGCAAGGCCAGGCACAGCATCAGGGTGGGCAGCGATTTCTTCATGGGCGGCGGATCACGATCAGGGTGATGTCATCGGATTGTTCCGCGCCGTCGGCGAAGGCCTGCACGTCTTCGAGCAGGCGCTTGGACAGCTTGGCCGAAGGCACGGGGGGATTGGACAGGACGGCCAGCAGGCGCGGATCGCCATACTGGGCGTTGTGGGGATCGACGGCCTCGGTGATGCCGTCGGTATAGCCCACCAGCATTTCACCCGGCGCCAGCACGGCGGAGAGGCCGCGGTATTCCAGGTCTTCCTGCACGCCGCAGGCGGGGCCGCTGCGGCCTTCCAGCAGGCGCACCACGCCGTCCGCGCCGATCACCGCCGGCGGCAGGTGGCCCGCGTTGGCCCATTGCAGTTCGCCGGTGGTCAGGTCGAGCACGCCCAGCAGCAGCGTGACGAACATCATGTTGGGGTTGTTTTCGGACAGCCGGTTGTTGATCTTCTGCATCATCAGCGCCGGGTCCGTTTCGTCTTCGGCCGTGGCGCGGATGAGCGTCCGGGTCACCGCCATGAAGAGCGCGGCCGGCACGCCCTTGTCGGACACGTCGCCGATCGCCAGGCACAGGCGCCCGTCGGGCAAGGTGAAGTAGTCGTACAGATCCCCGCCCACTTCCTTGGCCGGCAGCATCACGGCGTTCAGGTCGATTTGCTCGCGCGTGGCGCTGGACAGAGGCACGGGCAGCAGCCCCAGCTGGATCGCGCGGGCGATGTTGAGCTCGCTTTCGAAGCGTTCGCGCGCGGTGGTTTCGCGCATCAGGCGGGCGACGTTCTCGCGCAGCTTGTCGTTCATGAACAGGAAGGAGGCGGCCAGCCGGCCGACCTCGTCCTTGTGCCTGTCCGGCAGCGCGGCGATGTTCGCGGGCACGCTGGCCGCGGCGGTCAGGTCCTGCTCGGGCAGCAGGCGGGCATAGTGCGTGAGCGTTTCGAGCGGGCGCACGACGCGCGCCGCCACCAGCCACGCGCAGACCAGCGCCACCAGCATCATGCCCACGAAAATCAGGGCCTGGCGATTCAGCAGCTGGCGCGCCGGCGCGGTCAGGTCGCTTTCCGGCACGGCCGTCACCACGGTCCAGCCCAGCGGCGCGAACCGCGCGCTATCGATCTGCCACGGGCCGCCTCCGCCGTCGAAGCGCAGGCTTTGAAGCCCGCCGTCCGCGCCCTGGCGGGCCAGCAGGCTGCGCAGCGTCTCGCCCTTGCTGTCGGTGGCGTCGAGCAGGCCCGCCTGCCGTCCGGGTAGCGGCACCACCATGCGGCCGTCGTCGGCGGTGATGAAGATGAAGCCCGATTGCGCGAGCGTCAGCTTGGCCAGCATGCCGCGCACCGAGCTTTCCATCTGCTCGCGGCGCGTCTGGATCTGATCGATGACGTCCTGGGCGCTGTCGGTGATGACGAAGACCCAGTTCCACGGCCGGAAATAGCCGAAGTACGCGTAGCGCGTTTCGCTGTCGCCGCGTTGCGCGGAGGGCGGCCAGCGATAGATGGCGAAGCCGTATCCCGATGCCCGGCTTTCTTCGTACAGCGCCTGGGCGAGCGGACGGTTCTTGAAGTCGGACAGCTGCGACAGATCGCGGTCGATCATGTCGGCGTTGCCGCTGGCCACGACCTGGAAATCCGCGTCGTAGACGAAGGCGTAGCGCCGGTCGTCGAGCTTCAGGCGGTTGATCCAGGCGCGCGCCATGCCGCGCGCCGCGCCCGGCGTCATGAGGCCGCGATCGGCCATGTCGGCGTAGGAATTCAGCGCCGCAGCCACCACCGTGCCCGTCTGCATCAGCTGCCGGCGGCCGCTGCGCACCGTGGTGATCTTGTCCGTGAGCAGCGCCGCCCAGCGGGCCTCGGCGTCGCGCAGCACCAGTTCCATCACGTTGCTGACGGCGTGGCGTTCGCTGTTCATCACCGTGCGCGTGACGTTGCGCTGCGAGGTCAGCATCACGAACGCGGCCACCGCGAGAAGGAGCGCTACGACCAGAAGAAAAATCTTGCTACGTAGCGACCGGACGGGCATGGAGGCGGTGGCGGTGGGGGAGGACGATGAGGGTGTAAAAAAAGATGCAATTTGCATTAATTGTAAATACCATTGGTGCCCGTGTGTAAATACTTTGCGGTGTTTCAGCCTCATGCGTAGCGAGCCTATTCAAATCGTGCTGGAGGGACTGAGACGCCGCCCGGTACTGGAAGTCACCCTGGCCTGTCTGGCCGTGCTGTTGCTGGCGCAGGCGCTGATCGGCGCGCTGAGCCTGTCCGCGTTGAACCGGCTGGTGGTCGACACCACCGCCGACCGCGTGGAAGTCATCGCCCGCCGCGCGGCGGGCAACATCGAAAACGGATTGCGACTGGGCAAGCCGCTGGAGCAATACTTCGGCCTGCGCGACAGCCTGCTGGACAGCGTGGCCGGATCGCGCGACCTGCTTGGCGCCGCGGTGTTGCGCGCCGACGGGCAGACGCTGGCCGTACAGGGCGCGCAGCCCGACGGCGCCGTCGCGCTCGCGCAGGCGCTCGATGCCGGCGCCGCCCGCGACAACCGCGCGACGCGGCGCGCATCCGGCGCGCTCATGTCGGTGGCCGACGGCACCGTGACCCTGGCCGTGCCGCTGGCCGGCGCGGGCGGAAGCGTCGTCGGCGCCGTGGTGCTGTCGGCGGCCAAGGACGGCGAGGCCAGCCGGAGCCTGATCGTCGAGAACCTGCAGGTGCTGCTGGCCGTGACCGCGTTGGTCGGCCTGGGTCTGGCCGCGGTCTTCAAATACCTGGTGCCGCTGACCTCGCTCGCCGCCGGCGGCAGGGCGCGCTTCGTCGTGCCCCTGCTGGCGCTGATGTTGGCGCAAGGCGTTTATGCGGCCTACACGATTTCCACGTTCCGCAGCGGCTGGCTGGAGGTGACGCGCAACAACGTCGGCCTGCTCGCCGAAGGTTTGCAGCGCGATCTGAACCGCGTGCTGGGCTACGGCCTGACGCTGGACCGGCTGCGCGGCGTGGACGCGCCGTTCTCGCGCCTGGCCGCGACCTTTCCCGCCGTGGCGCAGATCGAACTGGTAAACGGCGAGGGGCGCGTGCTGAGCCGCGCCGACGCGAAAGGCGCGCTGGGGGTGGCGGGGCTGCCGGTGGCGCGCCCGCAGTCCGACGACCTGACGCTGGTGTTGCCGCTGGGCGCCTCGAATCCCGATCCGCGGGCGCGCGGCGACCTGGTGCTGCGGCTGTCCGACGACGTGATCGCGGCCGGCGTGCGCAGCCGCGCGCTGGACGCGGTGACCGTCGTGGCGGTGGCGCTGGTGGCCGCCATCGAGATGTTGCTGCTGCTGTCGCTGCTGATGAACCGGGCCTTCGCCGCGCGCGCGACCTTGCCCGACGGCAGCCGCGTGGGCCCCGATGACGAGTCCGAGGTCGGCCGCATCGCGCGTCCCGTGATGTTCGGTTTCCTGTTCGCCTGGGCCTTGCCGCTGGGTTTCCTGCCGCTGTATGCGCGCAGCCTGCCGTCGGGCGGACTGGACCTGCCGGCCAACCTTCTGCTGGCCTTGCCGATCTCCGTCGAAATGGGCTGCGGGCTGCTGACTTCGCTGCTCGCGGGCAGCCTGACCGACCGCAAGGGTTGGCAGGTGCCCGTGCTGGCCGGGCTGGCGGTGTCGTGCGCGGGCATGCTGGCCTGCGCGCTGGCCGGCGATCTGCTGATGTTCAGCGCGGCGCGCGGCCTCGTGGGCCTGGGCTACGGCCTGACCTGGATGGGGCTGCAGGGCTTCATCGTCACGCGCAGCCCCGCCCAGTACCGCGGCCGCAACATGACCGGCGTGATCGCCGGCCTGTTCGCGGGCCATCTGTCGGGCGCCGCGGTGGGCGCGATGCTGATGGAGCAGACGGGCTTTCGCGCCGTGTTCGGCGTGGGCGCCGCGATGCTGGTGCTGCCGCTGGCCGGCGTGCTGGTGCTGATGCGGCCGTACATGGACCGCGGACGCAAGCAGGTGGCGCAAGCCGCCGCGCGCACGCGTGCTCGCTTGTCCGACACCTTGCGGCTGTTGTGCACGCGCGATTTCGGCCTGCTGCTGCTGGGCAGCGTCATCCCGTTTTCGATCGCGCAGGTGGGCCTGCTGTCGTTCGCGCTTCCGCTGTACCTGGAAGCCGAGGGCGTGGCCGCGTCCAGCATCGGGCGCGTGCTGATGATCTATGGCCTTTGCGTGATCTACGTCGGGCCGCTGATGGGCCGCGTGGTGGATCGCAGCCGCATCAAGAAAAGCTGGATCGTGCTGGGCGGCCTGATCGGCAGCGTGGGCATGCTGGGCCTGTACTTCAACAGCGGCCTGCTGGCCGCGGCGGCGGCCGTGCTGCTGCTGGCGCTGGCCAGCTGCTTCGCCGGCGCATCGCAGTCGCCCTACATGCTGGCGCTGCCGGACGTGCAGCGCTATGGCGCTGCCGGCGCCACCAGCGTCATGCGCGCCGCCGACAAGCTCGGCCAGATGGCCGGGCCGCTGGTGGTGGGCGCCATGTTCGGCGCGGCCGGCATGGGCGCGGGATTGGCGGCCACGGGCATCATCTACCTGTGCGCCACGCTGCTGTTCCTGGTGCTGGCTCCGGCCAGGCCCAGGGATGGCGCTGCCTGAGGGCGTGCCGCGCCGGGCGCGGTCGCCGTTCAAGGCCCGGGGTCCCGGCCGGCCAGCTGCACCGGCACGCGCGCGCTCAGGCCGGTGAGCAGCTCGGCCGCGATGGTGCCCGCCGAGGCCGCCACTTCCTCCACCGCCAGGCCCGACGCGCCCCATAGCGTGACGGGCGCGCCGATGCAGGCGCGCGGAACCGGCGCGAGGTCGACGGCCATCATGTCCATCGAGACGCGGCCCAGCAGCCGCGTGCGCACGCCATCGACGATGACCGGCGTGCCGGTGGGCGCGTGGCGCGGATAGCCGTCGGCATAGCCGCAGGTGACGATGCCCACCGTCGTGGCGACGGGCGCGAGGAACGCGCCGCTGTAGCCCACGCCCGCGCCGGCGGGCACGCGCTGTATGCCCACGATCTGCGAGTGCAGCGACATCGCGGGCCGCAGATTCAGTTGCGCGGCGCTGCGATCGGCGAATGGGCTGGCGCCATACAGCGCCAGCCCGGGGCGCACCCATTGCGTGCCGGCGGCGCGCGCGCCATGCAGCAGCAGCGCGGCCGAATTGCTGGTGGACACGGGGCCGGGCAAGCTCGCGATCACCGTGCGGAACGCGGCGTCGGCGGCGTCGATGCCGTCTTCTTCATCCGCGCGGGCATAGTGGTTCAGGTGGCCGATCTCGCCGATGACGCCGCGCCGTGCGAGGGCGCGCGCCGCCTCGAACGCGCAGCCGTAGTCCTCGGCGCAGAAGCCGGTGTGATGGATGTCGCCGGCATAGCGCAGCCAGACGGCCGGCCGCTGCGCGAGCGGAGCCTGCGTCAGCCAATCGAGCTGGGCGGCGTGCGTGATGACCAGGTGCAGGCGGGGCGAATCCAGCAGCAGCGCGTCGGCCGGCGAGTAGAGGCCGCCGTAGACCAGGATGGGGCCGTCCCAGCCCATGCTGCGGCACGCGCGCGCTTCGGTCAGATGCAGCACCGCCAACCCGTCGGCCGCGCGCAGCGCGGGCAGGATGCGCGCCACGCCGTGCCCGTAGGCGTCCGCCTTCACCGTCGCCCAGAGCCGGGGCGCGCCATCGCCGGCCGGCAACGCGGCGCGCAGCCGAGCCAGGTTGTGGCGCACGGCGTCCGCGTCGATGCGGGCGTGCAGGGGGCGTGCGGTCAGTCCTTGCGGGTGATAGGGGGCGTTCACGGGCGGCATCAATGCAAAGCGTCGCGCAACCGGCGCGCAGTCCTTGCATGAGTGACAGTTGGGCCCGTTTCGTTCGGTACTTTCTGCCTATCGGGAACGGAAACCGATAGCGTGGTTCGATCGGCCCCGCGGAGCGCCTTGCGCCGCGCGCGATCCGCCTTACTCGGCGCGCGCGACCAGCGTCAGCCGATTGCGGTCGCCGCTGCGCGCATAGCGCAGGTCATGCAGGTAATGCCGCATGAGCCGCAAGCCGTGGCCGCCGATCTCGGCCTCGTCCAGCGTGGCGGCCAGGTCGGGCGGGGGCGTCTTGGTGGGATCGTGGGGGCGGCCGTTGTCGGTGATTTCCAGCGCGATCCCGGTGTCGTCCCGGCGGCACAGCAAGGTGACCGCGGGCGGCGATCCCGCGGCGGCGGGATCGTCGAAGGCGTAGTCCACGATATTGGTCAGCGCCTCGTCCAGGCTCAGCGACAGTCCGAAGCCCAGCTTGGGCGGCCATGCGTCGCGCTCGGCAATTCCTTCGAGCCATTGCAGCGCGGCGGCAACGGCGTTCTGGTCGGGAACGAGGTCCAGCGTATCGGGCTGAGGGGGCATGAGTCGCCTTGCGTTCAGTGGAGCACGTGCAGGCGCAAGTATGCACGATAGCCCCGCGCGGCGAACAGGGTGTGAGAGAGTGCGCGGGCTCGCGTATCATCTCGCCATCGCGCCGCCGTCCTCTTGCGCAGGCGCCCGGCGCCGGCCACTTTTCGGGAACCGCTATGAATCTCGCAATAGAAAAAATCGGAGAAGTCCTGGTCGTCTCGCCCGAAGGCCAGATCAACAGCGCCAACGCGGCGGGCATCGAGTCCGACCTGCTGTCCCACGTCGAAAAAGGCGAAACCCGCTTCGTGCTGGATCTGTCCAACCTGAACTACATCTCCAGCGCGGGGCTGCGCGTCGTGCTGGTCTTGGCAAAACGCCTGAAGCAGGGCGCCGGCGCGCTGGTGCTGTGCGCCCTGCAGCCGCATGTGCGCGAAGTGTTCGACATCAGCGGCTTTCTCGCCATCCTGACCGTGGTGGACACGCGCGACGACGCGGTGGCGAAGGTTGCCTGACGCGCGGGCTCAGCCCTTGCGGTTTTCGTAGGATGTGTCGAGCACGTCGTCTTCGGGCGTGATGACGCCGGGTTCGCCCGGCTCCGCGATGGCGCGGCCGCGGCGGGGCATGCCCGCGACGAGCGTGCTGCTCTGGTCGGGCATCGGCATCACTTCGGTGCCTTTGCGCGGATCGGGAGGCACGGGCTTTTCAGCGACGTCGGCCTTGGCGGCGTTGGGATCTGGGGCAGTTTTCAACATGATGATTGCTCCGCTTGCGGGCGTCCCAGGATGGCGACGCGCCTGATTCCAACTTCATCTTAGGACGGCGCGGCGCCGCGGTGGCGGCCTGTTCTGTCACGTTTGCAAGGGGCTGTTGCAGGCCCCCAACCTTATAATTTCGGGCGCCTCGCGGCTTTGCGGCAAGGCGCCCGCTGTTCACATTTTCCATACGCCTACCTTGACCGAATCCGTCGAACGCTCCGTCCATGCAGAACTCGTTGCCGTGCTCGTCGCCGTCACCAACGGCGAGCCGCGCGTGCTGACGACCGAAGACGCGCGCGCCTTGCCCGCGGGCCCCTTCGAACTCTCGCACCGTTCGTTGCAGGCAGGCCTGCGCGCCTGGGTCGAAGCGCAGACCCATCATCCGCTGGGCTACGTCGAGCAGCTCTACACCTTCGCGGACGGCGACCGCTCCGACGAGTCGGGCGCGCGCGTCATGTCGGTGAGCTACCTGGGGCTGACGCGCGAGGCGGGCGAAACCGGCGTGGCGCAGGTCGGCTGGCAGGACTGGTACCGCTACTTTCCGTGGGAAGATCGCCGCGCCGGCACGCCCGCGCTGGTCGAGGAGCTGATCGTGCCGCGGCTGGCGGCCTGGTGCGAAGACAGTACGGAGGCGGCCGTGCGCAGGCGCCGCCACCAGCGCGCCGCCATCACCTTCGGGCTGGAAGGCGCGTCCTGGAACGAGGACATGGTGCTGCAGCGCTACGAATTGCTGTTCGAGGCGGGGCTGGTGCCCGAGGCCGCGCGGCGCGGCCGGGGCAACGGCGCCGCCGTGCCCGGCGAGCCCATGCGCCACGACCATCGCCGCATCCTGGCCACCGGCATCGCGCGCCTGCGGGCCAAGATCAAGTACCGCCCGGTGGTGTTCGAATTGATGCCCGAGCAGTTCACCCTGTTGCAATTGCAGCTGGCGGTCGAGGCATTGGCGGGGCGCGGCCTGCACAAGCAGAATTTCCGCCGCCTGATCGAGCAGCAGGCGCTGGTGGAAGAAACCGGCGAGATGGCCACCGGCACGGCCGGCCGGCCGGCGAAGCTGTTCCGGTTCCGCCGCGACGTGCTGCTCGAACGCGCCATCGCCGGCAGCAAATTGCCCCTGTCCCGCGCAATGTGAGGCTTGACAAGCCTTATGCTCGCTCTTAGCATAAATGGTGCGCAATCGTTGCGCGCCTTTTTTTACTCTCTAAATACTCAAAATGAGCATTAAAGCCGCAGCGTCATCGACCGCCTCCCGACTGGCCGTCCCCCCCTTGCCGGAAGTCATGCTGGAGCCGCTGGTGCGCGCGGCCTTGCTGGAAGACCTGGGTCGCGCCGGCGACCTGACCACCGATGCCATCGTGCCCGCCGACGCCGTCGCCGAAACGCGGCTCGTGGCTCGCCAGGAGGGCGTGCTGGCCGGGCTGGACCTGGCGCGCCTGGCGTTTCGCGCCATGGACCCGGGCATCGAATTCGTCGTGTCGCAGCGCGACGGCGCGGACCTGCGCCCGGGCACGGAAATCGCCCGCATACGCGGCAATGCCCGCGCCATGCTGACCGCCGAGCGCGTGGCCCTGAACTTCCTCTGCCACCTGAGCGGCGTGGCCAGCGCCACGGCCTCCATCGCGCGCGCCATCGCGGGCTACGGCGCCCGCGTCACCTGCACGCGCAAGACCATGCCGGGCCTGCGCGCCGTGCAGAAGTACGCCGTCCGCGTGGGCGGGGGCAGCAATCACCGCCACGGCCTGGACGATGCGGTGCTGATCAAGGACAACCACATCGCCCTGGCGGGCGGCGTCGCCATCGCGGTCGAGCGCGCCCGGGCCGGCATCGGCCACATGGTGAAGATCGAGCTGGAAGTCGACACGCTGGAACAGCTGGAAACGGCCCTGTCGCTGGGCGTGGACGTGGTGCTGCTGGACAACATGAGCCTGGACGACCTGCGCCGCGCCGTCGAAATGGCGCGGGGCCGCGCCATCACCGAAGCCTCGGGCCGCATCACGCCCGAAACCGCCGCGGCGGTGGCCGCCACCGGCGTCGACCAGATCGCCGTGGGCTGGATCACGCACAGCGCCAAGGTGCTCGATATCGGCCTGGATGCCTGAGTACCCGCCGCCGCTTCGCAACATGAAACGCCTGCTTCGATCCATCTTTCCGCTGGCCCTGCTGTCGCTGGCCGCCTGCGGCAATCCGCCGTCCGGTGAACCGTCCGCGGACGCTGCCTATCCGACCCATCCGATCACCATCGTGGTGACGTTCCCGCCCGGCGGCGGCACCGACCTGCTGGCGCGCCGCATCGGCGCCAGCCTGCAGGAGCAGCTGGGCCAGCCCGTGGTGGTCGAGAACCGCCCGGGCGCCAGCGGCAACATCGGCGCGCGCGTCGTGGCCGAGTCGCCGCCCGACGGCTATACGCTGCTGATGGTGAACAGCTCGTTCGCCATCAATCCCGGCGTCTATCGCAATCCGGGCTTTTCGCCCGCCCAGGACTTCACGGCGGTCATCAACGTGGCCTTCGTGCCGTCGGTGTTCGTGGTGCCGGCCGGTTCAGGCCTGCATGGCCTGGAAGACGCGCTGGCCGCGGCGCGGGCAGGCAAGCCCCTGCCGTTCGCGTCCTGCGGCAACGGCACGCCGCAGCACCTGGCGGGCGAGATGCTGGCGCGCGCCGCGGGCGTCTCGCTGCAGCACGTGCCGTACAAGGGCTGCGGTCCGGCGTTGACGGACGTCACGGCCGGGCAGGTGGACATGGGCGTGGTGACGGCGTCCAGCGCGGCGCCGCTGATCGCGGCGGGCAAGCTGCGCGCCCTGGCCGTTACGTCGCCGGCGCGTTCGCCGCTGCTGCCGGCGGTGCCGACGGTCGCCGAGCAAGGGGTGGCCGGGTATGCGCTGGACCAGTGGCACGGGCTGCTGGCGCCCGCGGCCACGCCGCCGGCGGTGGTGGCCAGGCTGAATGCGGCGGTGGCGAAAATCGTGCAGCGCCCGGACGTGCAGGCCTCGCTGCGCGAGCAGGGCTTTACGCCGGCAAGCAGCACGCCCCGCGGGTTCCAGGAAATGATCGCCGCGGACATGGGCCGCTACGGGGCCCTGACGGCGGCGATCGGCTTGCGCGCCGACTAGGCCGGCCGCGGCTTCAGGCCGCGGCGGCGCGGGCGTGCTGCTCCAGCTGTTCCTTCAGACCGGGCTGCAGCTTGAGCTGGCGGGCCAGTTCGTCCAGGTAGGCGCGCTCCATATAGCTTTCCTCGTCCACCACCAGCAGGCTGGCGAGGTACATCTCGGCGGCCATCTCCGGCGTGCGGGCGGACTGCGCCACCGCGGCCGGATCCAGCGGCCGCGACAGTTCGGTTTCCAGCCAGCGGCGGTCCTGGGCGTCCGAGGACAGCTTGGACAGTTCGGTTTCGAGCAGGGCGCGTTCTTCGGGGCCGATATGGCCGTCGGCCTTGGCCGCGCCGATCATGGCGGTGAGCACGGCGGTGCTGTGCTGTTCGGCTTCCGGCGCGGGCAGGCGATCCAGCGTCTGGGGCGGCGCGGCGGGAGCGCCGGCCTGGTTGCGTTGCCAGTCGCCATAGGCGCGGTAGGCCAGGGCGCCCAGCGCCGCCATGCCGCCATACATGGCGACCTTGCCGCCGATCTTGCGGGCCTTCTTGCTGCCCAGCAGCAGCCCGAGGGCGCCCGCGCCCAAGGCGCCGCCGCCCAATCCGGTGAGGAAGGACGAACCCTTGCCGCCGGTGGCGTTCTGCACGCGATTGGTGGTGTCCGACAGCAGGCCTTGCCCGGACTGCAGCAATTGATCGAGAAGTTGTCTGGCGCTCATGCGGCCCCCTATAAATGTTCGGTATTGCGGATAGGAATATCCGACCGCCGGCGGGCCAGGAAGTTCAGCTTTTCGTCAGGCGGGCCGGGCGGGAAGCCGAAACGTGCGCCGGCAGGTGCTACAACGTGGGTTGGGGCCGCCCTCGCGGCCATCCGTCAGCGCCTCACCAAGGAGATCCGATTCATGAGCATCCGCGTGCGCCAGAATGCGCCCAATACCCTGCAATTCACCGCCGTGGCCGAGGGCCACGAGTTGCCGCTGGCGATGCCGCAGCCGCAGGGCGAAGGCCCCGATCCGCATGATTATTTCGACACCGCGCTGGGCGGCTGCAAGGCGATGACGCTGATGGTTTATTCGCAGCGCAAGGGCCTGCCGCTGGAATCGGTGGGGGTGGAGGTGGTGCGCGACGCCAGCGAAGAGCGCAAGGGCGTCTACCGGCTGACGGCCAAGCTGACGCTGCATGGCGAGCTGTCCGACGCGCAGATCGACGAACTGCTGGCGGTGGCCGAGAAGTGCCCGGTCCACAAGCTGATGACCGCGGTGGACGTGCAGGTGTCCACCGTGGTGGTGCGCCCGGCCTGAGCGGCCGGACGCGGCGGGCGGGGCGTTGCGCGCCGCCCCCCCCGGGGGGATCAGTCTTCCATGCCCGGGACGACGGTGGAGAAGCCGGCGTCCACGTGGGTGATTTCGCCCGTCACGCCGGCGGCCAGGTCAGACAGCATGAAGGCGGCGACGTTGCCCACGTCTTCGATGGTGACGTTGCGGCGCAGGGGGGCCTGGGCTTCCACGAACTTCAGGATGGCGGTGAAGTCCTTGATGCCGCTGGCGGCGAGCGTCTTGATCGGGCCGGCGGAAATGCCGTTGGCGCGGATGCCGCGCGGGCCCAGCGCCGTGGCCAGGTAGCGCACGCTGGCTTCCAGCGAGGCCTTGGCCAGGCCCATCGTGTTGTAGTTCGGGACCACGCGCTCGGCGCCCAGGTAGGTCAGCGTCAGCACCGAGCCGTTGCGGCCTTCCATCAGCGGCAGCGCGGCCTTGGCCATGGCCGGGAAGCTGTAGGCGGAGATGTCGTGCGCGACGCGGAAGGCTTCGCGCGACAGCCCGTCCAGGAAGTTGCCGGCGATGGCTTCGCGCGGGGCGAAACCGATGGAGTGCACCAGGCCGTCCAGGCCGTCCCAGTGCTGGCCGAGCTCGGCGAAGGCGGCGTCGATCTGGCTGTCTTCGGCCACGTCGCAGGGCAGCACGATGTTGCTGCCGAATTCGGCCGCGAATTCGCCCACGCGGTCCTTGAAGCGGTCGCCCACGTAGGTGAACGCCAGTTCCGCGCCCTGTTGGTGACAGGCGCGCGCGATGCCGTAGGCGATGGAGCGGTTGGAAAGCACCCCGGTGACCAGGATGCGCTTGCCGGCGAGAAAGCCCATATATCTATCCTTTGTTTTTTCCTTCTGGAGACCGCCTATTTTAAGGAGTTCGGCGGCTCCGCGACATCGATGAAAAAGGGCGCGCCCATCGCGGGTGCGCCCTTTTGGCGTTCGCCTTGGGTCAGCCGCGGGCGTTGGTGCCCGGGACCCGCAGCGGGGTGCCGACCTTGAGGGCGCTGCCCTTGATGTTGTTCAGGGCACGCAGGGCGTCTACCGAGGTGCCGTACTGCTTGGCCAGCGAGAACAGGGTATCGCCCTGGCGGACCTTGTGGGTGCGGACGTTCGGGCGGGCGCTGGCGACGCGGGCGGCCGGGGCCTGCGCGGCGCGGCCGCGCGCCGCGGGCGCCTTGTCGGTGGACGGCGCCGACTCCAGCGCGCCGACCGGCGGCGCCAGGGAGGCCAGTTGCACGCCGCCGGTGCCGGCTTCGCCGGGCACCAGCAGGGATTGGCCGGAAGCGGATTTCTGGCGCGAGCCGATGTCGTTGATTTCGCGCAGCCGGCCTTCGGTCACGCCGAAACGCTTGGCGATCGAGGCGTAGGACTCGCCGCGGCGCGAATGGTAGATCTTCCAGGCGCTGAGGTCACCCTTGTAGTTGGTCAGGTTGGCGTTGAAGATTTCGACGCGGTCGGCCGGAAGCAGCAGGGTGGGACCGTGGTCGCCGCGGATGACCGGGCGGTTGAACGAGGGATTGAGCGCCTTGAACTCGTCCAGCGGCATTTCGGCCAGCTTGGCGGCGATTTCCAGGTCGATGTCGCTGTTCTTCTGCACCGTCACGAAGTAGGGCGTGTTGCCCACCGGGGGCAGCGCCACCGCATAGCGCTGCGGGTCGGCGATGATGTTCTTGATGGCCTGCAGCTTGGGCACGTAGTTGCGGGTTTCATCGGGCATGTTCAAGGACAGGTAGTCCGTGCCCTGGCCCGCCGCCTCGTTCTTGGCCATGGCGCGCTGCACCGAGCCCTCGCCCCAGTTGTAGGACGCCAGGGCCAGGTACCAGTCGCCCTGCATTTCAAACAGCTTTTCGAGGTAGTCCAGCGCCGCGTTGGTCGAGGCGATGGGGTCGCGGCGCTCGTCGCGCCACCAATCCTGCTTGAGGTTGAAGTGCTGGCCCGTGGCCGGCACGAACTGCCACAGGCCCGAGGCCTGCGCGCGCGACAGCGCGGTGGGGTTGTAGGCGCTTTCGACGAAGGGCAGCAGCGCCAGTTCCGTCGGCAGGCCGCGGCGGTTGATCTCGTCGACGATGAAATACAGGTACTTGCCGGCCCGTTCCGCCATGCGCTGCACCGACTCGGGGTGGGACGCGTAATAGTCGGTCCACTGCTGCGAGAGGTCGGTGTTCAGGTTGGGGATGGCGAAACCGCGGCGGATGCGGTCCCAGGCGTCGGCAGGCGGGTTGGTGAGGTCTACCGTTCTGGACGTGTCCCGGGCGATGTAGCGCCCTTGGGAATTGGTAGTGAGGTTTTTGTCGGGGGATTTGGTTCCTGCGCAACCGGCGAGGACTGCCAGCATGAGCGGCAGAAGGAGTCGGGATAGATTCATCGGGCTGTCACTTGAATTCGTTCTTCCATTCACGAAGGGAGGCAAATACCTCGACCGGCGTAGCTTGGGTGTGGCCGGCCCAGCGTTCTGCCGCGCGGACGACCTCGGTTTGTTGCGTGCGCAAAAACGGATTCGTCGCGCGTTCCTGACCGATGGTCGATGGAAGCGTGGGTAGGCCTTCTGCTCGTAATTGCCGGGCCCGCTGAAGCCATTGTTGCAGGTTGCGGTTGGCCGGTTCGACTGCCGACGCCCAGCGCAAGTTCGCTAGAGTGTACTCGTGCGCGCAAAAAACCTGTGTATCCGGCGGTAAAACAGAAAATTTTTCCAAGGAATCAAGCATTTGCGCGGGAGTGCCTTCAAAAAGCCGGCCACAGCCGCCCGCAAACAAGGTGTCGCCGCAGAACAAAACGGGTTCAAGGCCGGCGGCGCGGCCGGTGTAGGCGATGTGGCCGGCGGTGTGGCCGGGCACGTCCAGCACGCGCAAGTCCAGGTCCAGTTCGGGGATCGACACGCGGTCTCCCTCGGCCAGCGGCACGTCGCAGCGCGGCAGCCGTTCGCGCGCCGGACCGTATACGGTAATGCCCTCGATGCGGGACAATTCGGATACGCCGCCGACGTGGTCGCCATGATGGTGCGTGAGTAGAATGGCGCGCAGCCTCAGGCCTTGCTGCTCCAGCAATCGCAGCACGGGGCCGGCTTCGCCGGGGTCGACCACGGCGGCCTGGCCGTCGCGGACGATCGCCCAGATGTAGTTGTCGGTGAAGGCGGGTAGCGGCAAGACCGCGGCGTTGCGCTCGCGGCCGCCTGAATGGGCGGTCAAGGCTTGCATGGGATTCGAAGGAATAGAACGTGGCAGAAGATACTCCGCCGATTGTAGAACTGGCCGAATGGTTCCAGACTCCGCCGGGACAATACGTCCTGGCCTGGGAGCGGGCGCAGTTCGACGCGGCTGTCGCGGACGTGTTCGGATATTACGCCTGGCAGGTCGGCCTGGCCGACATGAATCTGCTTCGGGCCAACCGCATGCCCTTCAAGGGCTACGTGGGCACCGAACGCCCCTCGGATGATAGCGCGGCCGGCTGGCAGTCGCGGGTGGTGGTGGCCCAGCCCGAGGCCCTGCCGTTCGAATCCCAGAGCGTGGACCTGCTCATCCTGCCGCATGCCTTCGAATGCACGCAGGAACCCCACAACGTGCTGCGCGAGGTCGAGCGCGTGCTGGTGCCGGAAGGGCGCGTGGTGATCTCGGGGTTCAACCCCTGGAGCATGTGGGGCGCGCGCACGCGCATGCCCGGCATGGAGCCCTGGCTGCCGCAGCCGCCCTCGTCGCAGGTGTCGTTGCCGCGCCTGAAAGACTGGTTCAAGCTGCTCTCGCTGGAGGTCGAGGAAAGTCATTTCGGCTGCTACGCGCCGGCCTGCCGCAGCGAGAAATGGCTGCAGCGGTGGTCCTT
The DNA here is from genome assembly GCF_001571365.1 of Achromobacter denitrificans NBRC 15125. GTDB lineage: Bacteria > Pseudomonadota > Gammaproteobacteria > Burkholderiales > Burkholderiaceae_B > Achromobacter > Achromobacter denitrificans. The sequence goes on from NZ_BCTQ01000007.1 coordinate 137,456, forward strand.
CCTGGAGTCGGCCGGGGCCCGCTGGTGGAGCGTGGGCGGGGCCGTTTATCTGGTGTCTGCCGTCAAGCGGGTCGCCGGCATGCGTATCATTGGGCCCGCCTGGAAGACCAAGCCCAAGCGCGCGCGCGCCGCGTCGGTGGTGGTCAACCGCCAGGCGGACGACGGCTTCGACCGCTCCTGAGCGGCCGGCCGGCAAGGATTCAGCACGAACAAGGAAAACCAGGCAGCACCATGCAGGACAGCAAAGCGAACGAGCAGAAAGTGGAAATGTGGACCGACGGCGCCTGCAAGGGCAACCCCGGCCCCGGCGGCTGGGGCGTGCTGATGCGCGCGGGCAGCCACGAGAAGACGCTGCATGGGGGCGAGCTCCAGACCACCAACAACCGCATGGAACTGCTGGCCGTCATCCAGGGCCTGCGGGCGCTCAAGCGCCCGTGCGCCGTCACCATCCATACGGACTCCCAGTACGTGATGAAGGGCATGACGGAATGGCTGGCCAACTGGAAGCGGCGCGGCTGGCTGACGGCGGACAAAAAGCCCGTCAAGAACGCCGAGCTGTGGCAGTTGCTGGACGAGCAGGTGGGCCGCCATACGGTGTCGTGGCGCTGGGTGCGCGGCCACGCCGGCGATCCGGGCAACGAACGGGCCGACCAGCTGGCCAATATGGGCGTGGAAGCGGCCCGCCGGGGCTGATCCGATCCCGCCGGCGGCGGCGGGCATTGGGATATACCCTCAAATCCGGCTTTCGGGGTGAATTTAGTTCTTCATCCGGCTTCTGGATTGTTCCAGTATGTAAATCCGGGTGCTAAAGTGCCAACCCTCATCCCAGTTCCTGCGGCGCCGTCCGGGCGGAGCTAGCTCGGCCCGCGCCCCGATACCGCCTCATTCGCGCATGAAAAAAGCAGTACTGCTGGCCGCCGTAGCGGCAGGGTTGGCCGCGGGGGCCGCGCTCGGCGTTTTTGTGCCGCGCTGGCTCGCGCCCGGAACCCCCCCTCCCCAGGCCGCCGCCTCCGGCGCCGCCAAGCCGTCCGCGACACCCGTAGCGCCCGTTAGGGTCGAGGTGGCCGCCGTCAAGGAAATTCCCTTCTCGCGCGGCCTGTCGGCCGTGGGCAGCCTGCGCTCCGACGAGTCCGTCGTGCTGCGGCCCGAGGTCGCCGGACGCATCCAGTCCATCGAATTCAAGGAAGGCCAGCCGGTGAAGCGGGGCGACGCCCTGATCCGCCTGGACGATTCCGTGCCGCGCGCCGAACTGGCGCAGGCGCGGGCCAACCTCACTCTGGCGCAGAGCCACTACCGGCGCTCGGTGGAGCTGCAGGGCAAGGGCTTCGTCAGCCAGCAGGCCCGCGACGAGGCCGCCAGCACGCTGAAGGTGCAGGAAGCCGCCGTGGCGCTGGCGCAGGCGAGGCTGGACAAGATGACGATCACGGCGCCGTTCGGCGGCATCGTGGGCTTGCGCAGCGTCTCGGTGGGCGACTACGTCAACCAGGGCCAGGACCTGGCCCCGCTGGAGGCGATCGACCCGCTCAAGGTGGACTTCCGCGTGCCCGAGATGTACCTGAGCAAGGTGGGCGTGGGCCAGCAGCTGACCGTGCGCCTGGACGCGCTCCCGGGCCAGGAGCGCCAGGGCGTGGTCTATGCCGTCAGCCCGCTGGTCGACGCCGGCGGCCGCTCCATCCTGCTGCGCGCCACCGTCGCCAACAAGGACGCGGTGCTGCGGCCGGGCATGTTCGCCCGGGTGCAGCTGCTGTTCAGCCAGGACAAGGCGCTGGTCGCCCCGGAGGCCGCGCTGTCGCCCTCGGGCGAAACGCAGTACGTTTACCGGGTCAGGAACGGCGTGGCGGAGCGGCGCGAGGTCACGATCGGCGAGCGCCGCGAGGGCCGCGTGGAAATCCTGACCGGCGTGGCCGCCGGCGACAACCTGGTGGTATCCGGCCTGCAGCGCGTGACGGACGGCGCGGCCGTGACCGTGCTGGGCAACGGCGCGTGACGCCGGCCCCTTTCCATTTTTGGCGATAGCGCAATGCGTATCTCGGAAACCTGCATCAAGCGGCCGGTGTTTGCCTCGGTCCTGTCGCTGATCATCGTGCTGATCGGCCTGATTTCGTATTCGCGCCTGACGGTGCGCGAGTACCCGAAGATCGACGAGCCCATCGTCTCGGTGGACACCACCTACAAGGGCGCCTCGCCCGAGGTGATCGAATCCCAGGTCACCAAGCCGCTGGAGGACCAGCTCGCCGGCATCGAGGGCGTGGACGTGATGACCTCGCGCAGCCGCTCCGAACGCAGCCTCATCAACATCAAGTTCAACCTGTCGCGCGACCCGGACGCGGCCGCGGCCGAAGTCCGCGACAAGGTGTCGCGCGCCCGGCGCTTCCTGCCCGACGAGATCGACGAGCCCATCATCGGCAAGGTCGAGGCGGATTCCCAGCCCATCATCTATATCGCGGTGGAGTCCGGCTCGTATTCCGCCATCCAGACGTCCGACTACATCAACCGCTACATCAAAACCCGCCTGTCGGTGCTCCCGGGGGCGGCGGAGGTGCGCGTCTTCGGCGAGCGCCTTCCGTCCATGCGTATCTACGTGGACCGCGACAAGCTCGCCGCCTACGGCCTGACCGTGCAGGAAGTCGAGTCCGCGCTGCGCAGCCAGAACGTGGAAATCCCGGCCGGGCGCATCGAGTCCCGCGCGCGCGAGTTCTCGGTCGTGTCCTCGACCGACCTGCAGACGCCGGCGCAGTTCGAGGACGTGATCGTCGCCAACGTGAAGGGCTATCCCGTCCGCCTGCGCGACGTGTCCAAGGTGGAGATCGGCGCGGCCAACGACCGCGTGCTGTCGCGCTTCAACGGCAAGCCCGCGATCAACATCGGCGTGACGCGGCAGTCCACCGCCAACCCGCTGGAACTGTCCAAGGCGGCCCGCGAAGAAGTGGCCCGCCTGAACGAGAACCTGCCGGCCGGCATGAAGCTGAACATCGCGTACGACTCGTCGGTGTTCATCGAGCGTTCCATCGATTCCGTGTTCCACACCATCGGCGAGGCCATCGTCCTGGTGGTGCTGGTCATCTTCTTCTTCCTGCGCAACCTGCGCGCCAGCATCATCCCCATCGTCACCATCCCGGTGTCGCTGGTGGGGGCCTGCGCGCTGATGTACCTGTTCGGCTTTTCGATCAACACCCTGACCCTGCTGGCCATGGTGCTGGCCATCGGCCTGGTGGTGGACGACGCCATCGTGGTGCTGGAGAACATCTTCCGGCACATCGAGGACGGCATGCCGCGCAAGGAAGCCGCCCTGCGCGGCTCGCGCGAGATCGGCTTCGCCGTGGTCGCGATGACGATGACGCTGGTCACCGTGTACGCGCCACTGGCTTTCGCCACGGGCCGCACCGGGCGGCTGTTCATCGAATTCGCCCTGGCGCTGGCCGGCGCGGTGCTGGTGTCGGGCTTCGTGGCGCTGACGCTCACCCCCATGATGTGTTCGGTGCTGCTGCGCCATCAGAGCAGCCATAGCCGCTGGTACAACCTGATCGAGGGCTGGCTGAACGCCATGAGCAACGGCTACCGGCGCGTGCTGTCGGCCTCCTTGCGCCACCGCTGGGTGGTGGTGGCGATCGGCCTGGCGGTCGCGGCCGGCAGCGGCGTGCTGTTCAAGGTGGTCAAGAGCGAACTGGCGCCCATCGAGGACCGCGGCGTGGTCTTCGGCATCGTCAGCTCGCCGGAAGGCGCCACGCTGAACTACACGCTCGAAAGCATGCTGGGCATCGAAAAGTTCTACTCGGAGATTCCGGAGGCCAGCGGCAGCCAGGTGACCGTGGGCTTTCCCACCGTGACCGACGGCACCGCCATCCTGCGCCTGAAGCCCTGGGAGGAGCGCAGCCGCAAGCAACAGGCCATCACGCAGCAGCTGCAGCCGCAATTCGCCTCGCTGCCGGGCGTGCGCGCCTTCCCCACCAATCCGCCGTCGCTGGGCCAGTCCGCGCGTTCCAAGCCGGTGGAATTCATCATCATGAGCCAGGCCTCCTACGCGGAACTGGCGCGGCTGACCGACGTGTTCCTGACCGAGCTGCGCAAGTATCCCGGCCTGATCAACCTGGACACCGACCTGCGCCTGAACACGCCCGAGCTGCGCGTGCGCGTGGACCGCGACAAGATGGCCGACGTGGGCGCCAACGTGGACACGGTGGGGCGCACGCTGGAGTCGATGCTGGGCGGCCGCCAGGTCACCCGCTACAAGGACGAGGGCGAACAGTACGACGTCATCGTCCAGGTGACGCCGCGCGACCGCGCCAACCCCACCGATATCTCCGGCATCTACGTTCGGGCGCGCGACGGCAGCATGGTGCAGCTGGACAACCTGCTGGGCGTGCACGAAGGCGTGTCGCCGCAGTCGCTGAACCACTTCAACCGCCTGCGCGCGGTGAAGATCGACGGCGCGGTGGCGCCGGGCTACGCCCTGGGCGAGGTGCTGGCGCACATGCACCAGGTGGCGCGCGACGTGCTGCCCAACACCATCGTGACCGACCTGGACGGCCAGTCGCGCGAGTTCCGCGACTCCTCGGGCAGCATCTACCTGGTCTTCGCCATGGCGCTGGCCTTCATCTACCTGGTGCTGGCGGCGCAATTCGAAAGCTGGCGCAATCCGTTCATCATCATGCTGTCGGTGCCGCTGTCCATGACCGGCGCGCTGCTGGCGCTGTGGCTCACTGGCGGCACGCTGTCGATCTACAGCCAGATCGGCCTGATCACGCTGGTGGGCCTGATCACCAAGCACGGCATCCTGATCGTGGAGTTCACGAACCAGCTGCGCGACGAAGGCAAGGAACTGTTCGAGGCCGTGACCGAGGCCAGCGTGCTGCGCCTGCGGCCCATTTTGATGACCACCGGTGCCATGGTGCTGGGCACCGTGCCGCTGGCGCTGTCCTCGGGCGCGGGAGCGGAATCGCGCCAGCAGATCGGCTGGGTCCTGGTCGGCGGGCTGATGCTGGGTACACTACTGACCTTGTTCGTCGTGCCGGTGGCCTACACGCTGATTGCCACCGCACGCAAGAAACCCGGCCAGGCCGGCAGCGAAGCGCATCATCCGGACCCCGCTCCGGCTCCCCGCACGCCGCCCGCCTCGCCCGCCCAAGCGTCGGAATAGTTATGCGCCAGATCATCTTTGACACCGAAACCACGGGACTGGATCCCGCCCAGGGCCACCGCATCGTCGAGATCGGCTGCGTGGAGCTCGTCAACCGGATGGCCACGGGCAACAACCTGCACATCTACCTGAACCCGGACCGCGACAGCGACCCCGAGGCGCTGGCGGTGCATGGCCTGACCACGGAATTCCTGTCCGACAAGCCGCGCTTCGCCGAGGTCGTGGACGAATTCGTGCAGTTCATCCAGGGCGCCGAGCTCATCGCGCACAACGCGGCGTTCGACGTAAAGTTCTTCAATGCCGAACTCGCCAAGACCGGCCGCGGGCCGATGACCGAGTTTTGCGAAACGATCACCGATTCGCTGCTGCACGCGCGCTCGATGTTCCCCGGCAAGCGCAACTCGCTGGACGCGCTGTGCGACCGCTTCGGCATTTCCAACGCCCACCGGACGCTGCACGGCGCCTTGCTGGACTCGCAGCTGCTGGCGGAAGTCTGGCTGGCCATGACCCGCGGCCAGGACGCGCTGCTGATCGATGTGGACGACGGCGACAGCGCCGGCGGCAGCGGCGTGGTGCTGGCCAGGTTCGATGCCTCGGGCCTGCCCGTGCTGAAGGCCAGCGACGAAGACCTCGCCGAGCACGAAGCCTACCTGGCGGCCCTGGACAAGTCCGTGGGCGGGGAGTGCATCTGGCGAAAAATCGACGCGCCGGTCGCGGCCGCATGAACTTTTTTCGAGGCGACTTGCACATCTTTAAAAAAACGTGCTAATATTTCGCCTCTTTCGGGGTGGTTAGCTCAGTGGTAGAGCACTGCCTTCACACGGCAGGGGTCACTGGTTCGAACCCAGTACTACCCACCAAAGACCCTTGAGAGACAAACGCCAGCCACAAGCTCGCGGTTGTCGGCGCCCAAGGTAAAACGGCGCAATGCAAAAAGCCAGCCCTCGCGGTTGGCTTTTTTGTTTTGGCGCTTCGCATCGTAAAAGAAGGCGGCGCGCCTGTGGCGGCGGTCTGTCCGTTGGCCTGCCCGTTGCTGAGCCTGTCGCGTGGCCGCCACCGCCGCAGCGCCTCGGCGCGCGCCCATGGCCCGATCCATTGCGCGGGCGCGGCCCATTCATTACTCTTCTCTTGATATGTCGCAAGCGGGCCTTCATCGATTGAGCCGCATCGACTGCGGGCCTGTCTATCATTGATAACAAAGGCTCGGCCCAAAGTCGGGCCTAGGCATACAGGAGAAGGCGATGCCCCCGAATACCAACACCATGCTGATCATCATAGTCACGGGCGTTGCGCTCATGCTGGTCGGCTTCGGGCTGCGCGATCGCAATATCGGCATGGGCCTGATGGGGCTGGGCCTGATCACCGCCATCGGCACGATCATCTACAAGGCCTACATCACCTTCTATTGACGGCCGGCGGGTCCGGACCTCAGCCCTGGCGCGCGACGCGCGCCAACAGGGTGTCGAGCTGGTTGGCGAATGCCTTCCGGTCGGCGTGGCTGAACGACGAAGGGCCGCCGGTGTCGATCCCGCTTGCGCGCAGTTCTTCCATCATGTCCCGCATGGCCAGCCGTTCGCGGATGGTTTCCGGCGAATAGCGTTCGCCGCGCGGGTTCAGCGCCATCGCGCCTTTTTCCAGCACTTGCGCGGCCAGAGGAATGTCACCGGTGATCACCAGGTCGCCGGGTTCCGCCCGTTCCGCGATATGGGCGTCGGCCACGTCGAAGCCGCGCGGCACCTGCACCGCGCGGATCAACGGCGAGGGCGGGGTATGCAGCGGCTGGTTGGCCACCAGGGTCAGCGGCGTCTTCCAGCGCTGCGCGGCGCGGAACAGGATGTCCTTGATGACCGCGGGGCAGGCGTCGGCGTCGACCCAGATATGCATCGCGCTATTCGCCCAGCGCCTTGCGCAGCGCTTCGGCGACGATGTCGTTGGTGGAGACGCCGCGCTCGGCCGCCGCGGCGCGCAGCCGATCGGCGTCCGCCTGGGACAGCTTCAGGGGGAAGGGCACCAGGCCGGCGGCCTGGTCCAGCTTGCGCTGCTCGCGGCGGTCCGGCGCATTCGAGGCCGTGCCGTAGCGGTCCGGCGTGCCGGACTGCTTGAGCTGGCCGGCCAGCTTCAGGGCCTGGTTTTTCTGCAAATCGAATTTGTTCATGGGTATTCCTGATGAGGAGCGCCATCATAAGCGCAACCGCCTCATCGCGGTTTGCCGTGTTCCAGCGCCGCCAGGCCTTCCTGGGCGCCGTCATGCAGCGGCACCGTCACGCCGCGCCGGGCATTCGCAATGGAAACCTGGGCGCCCTGGGTCGATCCGGCGGCCAGCAGGTCCTGGCCGGTCAGGTAGACGGCGCGCACGATCACGAGGGCTTCGTCCCGGGTCAGGTCGGCCGTGGTGAGCAGCAGCGCCGCCATGCCCACGGTGGGTATCGGTTCCGTCTGGTTGGGGTAGGTGCCGGCGGCGATGTCGAGCGGCATCAGGGAGCTGTCCGAGGCCGTCAGCGCCTTGATGGCGGCGGGGTCCAGGGGCAGCAGTTTCAGGCGGGCCTGCGTCAGCGCGTCTCGCAGGGGCGTGGCTGGCACGCCGATCACCTGGGCGGCCGCGTCGACCGCGCCGGAATTCAAGGCGGGCAGGGAGGCCGCGAAGGGCGTGTTGGCCACGGCGTAGTCGCGGCCGGACTGCAGGCCGTGCGCCGCCAGCACCGCTTCCAGCGTGGCGCGCACCGCCGAGCCCTCGGGGCCCAGCGCGATGGTCTTGCCTTTCAGGTCGCGCACGCCGCGGATGGAGGCGTCGTCGCGCACCACGATGTGGACCAGCTCGGGATAGAGGCTGCCCAGCGCGCGCAGGCCGGTGAACGGCCCTTGCGCCGCGAACGGGCCCTTGCCGTCGTAGGCCAGACGCGCCGTGTCGGCCTGCGCCAGCCCGACCACCGCGTCACCGCTGCGCAGGAGCGCGATGTTCTCTGCGCCGCCGCCGGTGATGAGCGGCGACACGCGGATCTGCTGGGTGCGGGCCACGTCGGTCAGGGCGCGGGCGAACGCCAGGTATTCGCCGCGGTCCGGGCCGCCCGCCAGCGGATAGCCCTGCTGCAGGCGCGATAGCCGGCCGTTGATGCGGGCCACCGAGCGCTCCAGCTCCTGCTGCACCACGTGCTGCGCGGTGCTCGACGCGCTGTAGGCCACCGAATGGGTGATCTGGTCCAGGGTGTCCAGCAGTTGGCGCGTCACGGGCGGCGGCGCGCCGGTATCCAGGCTGGGCGCTTCGGCCGCCTTGAACCCGGCGGGCGTCACCAGCGTCCAGGTCTTGCCGTCGTGTCGGTAGATGGCGCTGGCATGCGCCACGATGCGGTCGCCGGCCTGGTTGCCGCCGGATTTCACGCCGCTGATGCTGCGCGGGCCCGCGCCCAGCAGCGTGACCAGCGAGGCCGCGCCGGGCTGGTCCCAGGCGCCGAGCGAGATGTCGCGGCCCAGGTCCAGGGCGACGTCGTAATAGACCACGCGGCGGCTTTCGCCCGCCGGCGCGGTATTGTCCGTGGCGGATCCCATGCGCTTGAGTTCGGCGATCCGGAACAGGCCGTCGCCGTAGGCGGTGGCCAGGCTGCGCTCGACGTCGGCGCGCAGCACGTCCGTGTCGGGCGCGCGGCCGCAGGCCGTCAGGGCCAGGCAGAGAAGCAGGAGAACGAGGCGTTTGAACATGCTTACATCCCTCCCACGAACGGCAAGGAGATCAGCGAGGTCAGCACGATCACGTTGAGGATGTCGACCAGGAACGCGCCGGTGACCGGCACCACGATGAAGGCCTCGGGCGCCGGGCCGTGGCGGCGCGTGAGCGCCTGCATGTTGGCGATGGCGGTGGCGGTGGCGCCCAGCGAGAAGCCGCAGAAGGCCGCCGACATGATGGCCGCTTCGTAATCGCTCTTGAGCAGGCGGAACACCACCCAGGCCGCGTACACCGCGCAGACCGCGGTCTGCACCGCCAGCATGAGCGCCAGCGGGCCGGCCAGGCGCGCCACGCTGGACAGGTCCAGCGTCATCATCGTCATGCCCAGGAAGAGCGAGAGGGCGATCGTGCCGATGATGTCGGTGACGCGGTCGTCCAGCTTCAAGCCCAGGTGCTCGCCGCCATTGCGGATGAGCACGCCCGTGGCCAGGCACCAGAGGAAATTGGGCAGGCTCACCGGGGCGTCCTCGACCAGCGCCGCGAGGTAGCCGCCGACGACCAGGGCGACGAAGGCCGCCGTCAGCGACACGATGAAGGTGCCGGCGGTGGCGGGGCCGGTGTTTTCGGTCAGGTCGGGCGCGTCATGCGTGGCGCCGGGGGCGGGGTCCAGGCTGCCAGACAGCTTGTGCCGCCGCATGAGCCATTCCGCCACCGGGCCGCCCACCACGCCGCCCAGCACCAGGCCCAGGGTGGCGGAAGTCATTGCCAGCGCCATCACGTCCTGGATGTTGTTGAAATCGGCGAAGCGCGTGGCGTAGGCGGCGCCCGTGCCATGCCCGCCCACCAGGGTGATGGTGCCGCCCAGCAAGCCCATCAGCGGATGCATGTCCAGCAGCCAGGCCATGCCCAGCCCCACGGCGTTCTGCAGGACCAGGAAGGGAATCAGGGCCAGCAGGAAGGCGATCAGCCTGGGGCCGCCCTTGGCCAGCAGCTTGAGGTTGGCGGTCAGGCCGATGCAGCCGAAGAAGAGCAGCAGCAGGGTCGGCTTGATGCTGGTTTCGAGCGAGACGGAAATCCCGCCCCAGGTCGACAGCAGGTAGGCGATCAGGGCGAACAGCAGGCCCCCCACGATGGGGTCGGGAATGCTGTAGCGTGCCAGCAGGCCGATCCGGGTGGTCAGCACCCGTCCGACGACGAGCACCAGGCAGCAGGCCAGGAACGATTGAACGGGCGAAAGCGAGATCATAGATGCCTTGGCGCCCTGGGAGGGCACAGTTAGATTTCCGGCTACGGGAACCCAGCCGCTTCACACGCATGGGCTTATGTTACGTCTGCCGTCGCGGCGTTGTACATGGGCCGAAGGGCGGGCAGGCGGGGGGCGGCGCTTGCCGTCGGCGCCGCGGCGGGCAGCGCGGGTCGGGGCCGGCTAGAGCGGCAGGGCGCGCGACATATAAAGGGCCTGCGGCCCATAGCCGGCGAGCTTTTCGGCCAGGCCGGCGGAGGCGGGGTCCATGGGCGAGTAGCCATGGCGCCGCCAGTAGCCGGTCGCGGACCCCAGCGATACCAGGCTGGCGCGGCCCAGGCCGTTGTCCAGGGCGCAGGCGGAGGCGGCGCGGACCAGCGCCTGGCCGACTCCCAGCCCCTGGGCGGCGGGCACCACGGCGCAATCGTGCAGGAACCAGTGGTCGGCGCCCGCCGGCAGCGATTGCAGCGCAACATCCAGGGCGGGAGGCAGCCCAGCGTCCCAGGGGTAGGACACGAGGTATCCCAGCAGGCTTGCGCCGCCGGCCGACGGGGCGGCCGCCTGGGCGACCCAGCAGTGCGCGGGGGCGAGCGCGAGGCGGTTCAGGAAGAAATCGGCGCTTTCCAGCAGGAACTCGGGGTAGGCCAGGGCCTGGGCGGCCAGGATGCCGTCCACGTCGCTGGCAAGCATGGTCCGGACTCGGTATTGCATGGCGATCGGGAATACAGGGAATCGGGGGCATTTTAGCCACGCCGGCCCGTCCCCGCTTTGCCGGCGGGTATTTCATGAAAATTCGACGAGCCCCTCCTCATACTGCCCGCCATAGTGTCCTGCAATCCGAGCTCAGAGTTCTATGCACATCCAGTTCCGGTCCGATCCCATCGCTCCGCAAGTGTTGACCAAAACGTACCCCGTGGAATCGCTTTGGTCGACCCAGGCGGCCAACGTGCCGTACGACACCTGCGTGACTTGCGTCATTCCCTGCCTGAATGAATGCGAGAACCTGCGGGTGCTGCTGCCTTTGCTGCGCAGCCGGCTCTCGGCCCTCTGCTCCGGCTGGGAAGTGATCGTGGCCGACGACGGCAGCACGGACGGCACCGAGGAACTCATGGCGGAATGGACGGAGCACGAGGGCTTTCGCTACGTGCAGCTGTCGCGCAATTTCGGCAAGGAAGCGGCGCTCAGCGCGGGCCTGGAGGCCGCCACCGGCGACGTCGTGATCTGCCTGGATGCCGACCTGCAGCATCCGCCGGCCCTGATCGAACAGATGCTGGCGCGCTGGGCCGCGGGCGCCGAGATGGTCTACGCCGTGCGCGAAAGCCGCGACGACGAATCCTGGATCAAGCGCTCGGGCGCGCGCTGGTTCTACAAGCTGCTGAGCGGCGCGCGCGGGGTCGACGTGCCCGCCCATGCCGGCGATTTCCGGCTGATGGACCGCAGCGTGGTGGACGCGCTGAACGCCTTGCCGGAACGCACCCGCTTCATGAAAGGGCTGTATGCCTGGGTTGGATTCAAGGGCGAGGCGCTGGCCTACACGCCGGACGAGCGGATGCATGGCGACAGCCGTTTCGGCAGCATGCGTCTGTTCCGCCTCGCGCTGGACGGGCTGACCGCCTTCACGACCTGGCCGTTGCGTCTGGTCAGCCTGGTGGGCGTGGCCTTCGCCGTGCTGGCGCTGGCGTACGCGGGCTATCTCGTGGGCGATTACCTGCTGTCGGGCAACCCGGTATCGGGCTGGACCACCATCGTCACCGCCGTGCTGTTCTTCGCCGGCGTGAACCTGATTTCCCTGGGCGTGGTGGGCGAGTACGTCGCCCGGATCTTCGACGAGGTCAAGGGCCGTCCGCTGTTCGTGGTGCGCCGGCGCCAAGGGCGCGCTTCCCGTCCGGAACCGCGCTGACATGTTCGCCACGATGCTCCGGGGGCGCTCCGTCTGGACCCCGCCGGCAGGACGCTTTCTGCTCGCGATCGGGATTTGGCTGGCATGGCTGGCGTGGCTCAGGCCCCTGACGCTGCCCGACGAGGGCCGTTACGCCGGCGTGGCCTGGGACATGCTGCGCAGCGGCTCGCATGCCGTGCCGTTGCTTGACGGCATGCCGTATTTCCACAAACCGCCGCTCTATTACTGGCTGACGGAACTGTCGTTTTCCGTGTTCGGCGTGCATCCCTGGGCGGCGCGCGTGCCATCCTGGCTGGCGGCCTGGGGCGCGGCGGCGGCGCTGTACGGCTTTCTGCGCCGCTACCGCGACGCGGCCTCCGCCACGCTGACCGTGCTGATCCTCGCCACCATGCCGTTCTTCTACGGCGGCGCGCAGTTCGCGAACCTGGACATGCTGGTGGCCGGCATGATCACGCTATGCCTGCTGGCCGCGGCCGACACGGTGCTGCGCGCCGAACGCGGGCAGGCGTACCGCTGGATGTCGCTGGCCGCCGCCGCGCTGGCGGCCCTGGCCGTGCTGGCCAAGGGTCTGATCGGCGTGGTGCTGCCGGGCGCCATCCTGTTCCTCTGGCTGGCGTGGGGGCGGCGCTGGCGCGGCCTGGCCGCGCTGCTCTGGCCCCCCGCGGTGCTGGTGTTCCTGGCGGTGGCGGCGCCCTGGTTCGTGCTGATGCAGATGCGCTTTCCCGGCTTCTACGATTATTTCTTCGTCTATCAGCATTTCCAGCGTTTCGCGGCCAGCGGCTTCAACAACGCCCAGCCGTTCTGGTTCTACCTGCCGGTGGTCGCCGGCCTGAGCCTGCCGTGGTCCCTGTGGGGCGGCGGGGTCCTGCGCAAGGCATTCTGGGCCGACGGCCCGGCGCGCGACCTGCGGCGGTTCGCGCTGCTGTGGCTCGCGGTGGTGATCGTGTTTTTTTCGCTGCCCAATTCCAAGCTGGTGGGCTATGTGCTGCCCGCGCTGGCGCCGCTGGCCTTCCTGCTGTCGGAAGTCATCCTCGGCGCCTGGCGCGCCGAGACCGAAGCCGTCACGCCGCGCCTGGTGCGCCTGAGCGCCGCCGTGGCCGCGGGCATCTGCCTGGTCGCGGTGGGCATCGCCGCCAACAACGCGCGAGGCAGCGCCGGCCCGCTGGCGAAGGTCGTGCGGGAACAGGCGAAGCCGGAAGACACTTTCGTGTCGCTGCATACCTATCCCTTCGACCTGGCCTTGTACGCCCGCGCTCCCCGGCCGACCTGGGTGGTGGACGACTGGCTCAATCCGGAGGTGCCGACGCGCGACAACTGGCGCAAGGAACTGTACGACGCGGCCAAGTTCGATCCGGCCACCGGCCAGGAAGTGCTGGTCAGCCCCGCGGAGTTCAACGCCCGCCTGTGCAAGGCGCCGGACGGGGCGCGTTATTGGGTGTGGGGCACCACCGCGGACAACCCGGTCTACCTGCCGCTGCGGGGGCTGTCGCCCGTGGTCACCAGCGCCAAGTACGCCATGTGGCGCGTCGAGGTGGACGCCGCCCTCAGGCAGCGGGTTTGTGGCGGAACGCCCAAAGCCGGCTAGCGATGAAGGTGGCGACGGCCAGCCCGGCCAGTATCAGGGCGAGCAGGATGTCGTAGCGGATGGCGGTGCTGTGCAGCAGCCAGGCGTATGAAGCCTCGTTGATGGCGAAGCCGGCGGCTGACACAAGGAAGAAACGACGCGCTGCTACTGTCCAAGGGGTTTTTGAATGTCGGAACGTAAGCCGGTAGTGGCCCGCGAAGGAAACCGCGAATGCGACCAGCCAGCCGATCAGGTTGGCGGCCAGCGGCGGCATCCCGAAGGCCTCCACGCAGCCGACGGCAACGGCCCAATGCGTGGCAGCGGCGGCGCAACCGACGGCAATGAAAGTGCTTACTTGTCGCAGCAGGGCGCGCATGGAAACCGTGGGGAAATGGAAGTAAGGGGTATTGCGATGAGCAAACGTATCGTGGTCTGCGGTGACGATTTTGGCATGAATGCGGACATCGATGAAGGCATGATCGAGCTGGCCGGCATGGGCCGCCTGAGCGCGGTAAGCTGCCTGGCGCTGGGGCCTTCGTTCGCCGCCGATGCGCGCCGTCTGGCGCCGCTGGACGTGGACGTCGGCCTGCACGTGAACTTCACGGAATCGCTGGAGCCGCGGGCCGAGCCGATGCCCACGCTGGGCAGGCTGATCCTCAAGGCCTACGCCGGCCGTCTGGACAGCGCCTGGATCGATGCGCAGCTGACGCGCCAGTTCGACGCGTTCGAAGCCGCGCTCGGCCGCGCGCCGGACTATGTCGACGGCCACCAGCACGTCCATCAGTTGCCCGGCATCCGTTCGCGCCTGTTGCTGCTGCTCAAGCGCCGCTACGGCGAGAACCGGCCCTGGCTGCGACAGACCACGCCCGGCATGCAGAGCGGCATCCCGCTGCGGGAAGCTTTCAAGGCCCGCGTCATCGGCGCCCTGGGCGCCGCGGCGCTGGCCCGCGAGGCGCACAAGGACGGCTTGCGCACCAATCGCCGGTTGCTGGGCGTCTACGGATTCGACGGCGGCAAGCGGCGCTATGCGGACCTGCTGCAGAACTGGCTGTTCAACGCGCGCGACTGCGACCTGCTCATGTGCCATCCCGCCGTGGGCTGCAAGGACGGCAGCGCCATGTCGCGCCAGCGCCGCGCGGAGTTCGACGTGCTGGCCAGCCCCAAGCTGGGCGACTGGCTCAACATCAACGGCGTGCACATTTCGCGCCTGCCGGCGGTGGCGCGGTGACGCGCCGGGACAGGCCCTAGCCGCCCGTCAGGCTTTGCAGCAGCCAGGCGCCGGCGGGGCCCAGCGCCCGGCGGCGGGACCAGACCGCGTCCACGCGGATGTGGCGCGGCCAGCCCGGCGCCTTCAGCTCGGCCAGCTGGTCCTGGCCGAAACGCTGGATCATCCAGCGCGGCAATTCAGTCCAGCCAAACCCCCGGCTGGCCATTTCCAGCAGCATGAGATAGCCCGGCGCCGACCAGGTCGAATAGGCGGGCTCGGCCTCTTTGTCGCCCAGCTCGTAGGTGCTCAGGCGCAGCGCGCGCTCGGACTTGAGCTGGTCTTCCGTCACGCTGGGCAGCTTGGCCAGCGGATGGCCGCGCCCCACGCACAGCACGATTTCCGACAGCTCGGCCAGCGTGGCGTGGGCCACGTCCGGCGGATAGGTTTCCTGGGCCGCCATCAGCCCGAGGTGCGCGCGCCCTTGCTGCACCAGCGCCACCACGTCCTCGTACTCGGCAATCAGGCATTCGAAGCGCAGCGCCGGATAGCGCTGGTCGATCTGGCTGAGCATGGTGTCGAAGGTTTCCGACTGGAACGTATCGGACAAGACCACAGTGAGCCGCGGCTCCAGGCCCTCGGCCAGCTGGCTGGCGCTGCGGTTCAGGCGGTCGTTCGCGGCGAGCACCTGCAAGGCCTGTCCCAGCAGGACCTGGCCCGCCTCGGTCAGCACCGGTTGCCGCTGGCTGCGGTCGAACAAGGCCACGTTCAGGTCCACCTCCAGGTTGGCGACGGTCTCGCTGATGGTGGACTGGCTTTTGCCCAGCTTGCGGGCCGCGGCGGAGAAGGAGCCCTCCGAGGCGACCTGGGCGAACGCCGCCAGGGATTCCAATGAATGGCGCATAAGGGGTGCCTGGAGTTCGGGGGCTGAAGATGCTGTATCGGTTTTTCCGATGAATACTATCTTTATGGTAACGGAAATATCGTCGAAAATCGCTTCCGTTCCGTAGCAACCGACCTCAGGTGGGTCATGACGCAAGCCAAGAAAACCCTCAAAGAACGTTTCTTCCACGCCTTTCTCTTCGAAATCCTCGCCATCGGCCTGTGCGCGCCCGTCGCGGCCTGGGCCATGGGCAAGTCCCTGTTCGAAATGGGCGTGCTGACCGCGGTGATCGCCTGGATCGCGCTGGTCTGGAACATGATCTACAACGCCGGCTTCGACCGCATCGAGAACCGCTTCGGCTGGACCCGCAACTTGCGGGTGCGCGTGGTGCACGCCTTCGGCTTCGAGCTGGGGCTGATCCTGATCGTGATCCCGCTGGCCGCCTGGTGGCTCAGCATCAGCCTGTGGGAGGCATTCGTGCTGGACATCGCGCTGGTGCTGTTCTACCTGCCTTACGCCTTCTTCTACAACCTCGCGTACGACCGCTCGCGTCCGCGGGTCATGAAATGGCTGAGCCGCAATGACGAGCCGGCCGCCTCGGCCGTGGCGCGCCAGACGCCCTGCGCGTGAATTCCCGCGCGGCGCGCGGGCCGGTTCAGCCCGCCTTGCGCTGGTAGGCGCGGCTGGCGTCCCGCATGAAGGTCTTCACGGCGGTTTCGTATTGTTCGCCGCTGCGGAAGGCGCCCGAATGCGAGGCGCCTTCGATCTTCACCAGGCGCTTCAGGTCCGGTGAAACGTTGCGGGCCGCGGCGAACAGCTCGTCGCTCATGGTGTGCGGCACCACGCGGTCCGCGGTGCCGTGCATGAACAACATGGGCGTGTGCAGCGCGGCCAGCTTGTCGACCGAGTCGAACGGCTGCGTGACCAGCAGGCTGGCGCCCGGCACCTTGCCCCAGCGCAGGGTGCCCAGCATCGCGCCGATGCTGGTGAAGCTAGATTCCACGATCAGGCCGGCGAAGTCCGGTTGCTCGGGCCGCGAGGCCAGGTCGATCGCGATCGCGCCGCCCAGGCTGTGGCCGTAGACGAAGCGGCGCGACGGGTCGGGCTGGAGCCGGGCCAGTTCCTTCAGCCCGGCGATGGCGTCTTCCTGCGCGCTTTGCTCGGACGGCAGGCGCGTGGTGGAGGCGCCGAAGCCGCGGTAGTCGATGGCCAGCACGGAATAACCCATGCGCGTCCAGCCGTCGATGCGGAAGGCGCTGCCGTTCAGGTTCCAGCGGGCGCCGTGCAGGTACAGCACGGTGGGGGCGTTGGCCTGCGGGCTCTGCCAGTACCAGGCGCGCACCTGGTCGCCGTCGGCCAGCGTCAGGTCGTAGACGCGGGTGCCCGCGGCGGGCTCGCGCCACCAGGTCTGGGGCTCGGCCTGCGGCGAAAAAATGGTCTGGCGCTGCCAGGAATCCAGTTGCGTGCAGCCCACTACGCCGGCGCCCACGAGCAGGGAGGCGGCGAACAGACGGCGGAAGGCGTGGCGGGAAAGGGCGGGCATGAACGATGTGACCCGGGCAAGGCGATGAGGTTCCGGCATCAGCATACTTCGGGATGCACCTCGCGGGTCAAGGCCAGCCAGGCCTGGGCGGCATGCGACAGGTAGCCGCCGCGGCGCCAGACCAGCACCATTTCCCAGTCCGTGCCCGCGTCGCGCAGCGGCACGCGCGAGACGCCGGCATGCAATTCCTCGCGCGCCTTCAGGCGCGGCAGAAAGGCGACCCCCAGGCCGGCGGCCACCAGCGCCACGATGAAATCGACCTGGCCGCTGCGCGCCGCGATCGCGGGCGCGAAGCCGGCGCGCTCGCAAGCGTCGTGGAGAATGCGGTTCAGGGCGAAGCCCGTTTCAAACAGGATGAAGGGCGAATCGCGCAGTTCGCGCAGGCTGACGGCCTCGGCGCGCGCCTTGGGGTGGTCGGCCGGCATCAACGCCACCAGCGGTTCGCGCGCCACCGGCTGCCATTCGAAGTGGTCCGGCACGGGCTTGAGCGAGGCCGCCAGCTCGATTTCCCCCGCCATCACCATCTCTTCCAGGCGGCGGCTGCCGTGTTCCACCAGGCTGATCTCGACCTGCGGATAGCGGCTGCGGAAGCGCGCGAACATGGGCGCGAACAGCGTGCTGCTGCCCAGCGGCGGCAGGCCCAGGCGCAGGACTCCGCGCTTGAGGCCCTTCAGTTCGTCCAATTCGGCATACAGGTCGTCGCGCTGCGCCAGCATGGCCACCGCGCGGCGATACACGATCTCGCCGGCGGCCGTCAGCCGGGGCGGCTGGGCGTGGCGGTCCAGCAACGGCATGCCCAGTTCGTCTTCGAGCTGGCGCACGGCCTTGCTCACGGTGGGCTGGGTCGCGAACACGGCCTTGGCCGCCTGCGAGAAGCCGCCTTGGCGCACCACCTCGACCAGGGCGCGCAAGGGGCGCAGTTCCATGGTTATGCCTGATTGGAATAGGTTGAATTCAACGAATTCATTTTATCTATGGCGAGCCCGGGCGTAAAACAGAAGCTTGCCGCTGGAACGCCCTCCCGATGTCCTTGTCCCGCTACCCCATCCTCGCCCGCAGCGCGCTGCGCCGCAGCCGCGTGCTGCAAATCTGCTTGATCGTCCTGTTCTCCTGGCTGGGCCAGGCGCTCGCCCAGGTCTCCGGGTTGCCCGTGCCCGGCGGAGTCATCGGCATGGCGATCGTGCTGGTCCTGCTGGCGACACGCCGCCTGCGCGTGCGCAACGTGCATCGCGGCGCCAGCTGGCTGCTGGGCGAAATGCTGCTGTTCTTCGTGCCCGCCGTGATGTCGTTGCTGGACCACCGCGAGTTCCTGGGGCTGCTGGGCTTGAAGCTGCTTGCCGTCATCCTGCTGGGCACCGCGCTGGTCATGGCCGGCACGGCGCTGACCATCGATCTCTGCTACCGCTGGATGAACCGTCATGCCGGCTGATTTCAATACGCTGTTCTGGCCCGCGGCGACCATATTCGCCTACGCCTGCGCGCGGCTGTTCTACCGACGCTACGCCTACTGGTGCACCTCGACCCTGGTGGTCGCGCCCGCGCTGCTGCTGGCGCTGGCGGTGGCGCTCCACGCCGGCTACCGCGACTATATGGCGGGATCGCACTGGCTGATGGCCATGCTGGGGCCGGTCATCGTGGCCTTCGCGCTGCCGCTGTACGAGCAGCGCGCGCTGATCCGCCGCTATTGGCCGGTGTTGGCCGCGGGCGTCGCGGTGGGCAGCCTGATCGCGGGCGCCAGCGCCTGGATGCTGGGCAGCCTGCTGGACCTGCCGGCCGACCTGCGGTTGAGCCTGCTGCCGCGGTCGGTGGCCACGCCCTTCGCCGTGGCGGTGTCCGCCCACGTGGGCGGCGTGCCCGATCTGACCGCGGTGTTCGTCATCGTGACCGGCGTATTTGGCGCGGCCATCGGTCAGTTCATGCGCCGCTGGCTGCCGTTGCGCTCGGCCCTGGCACGCGGCGCGCTGTTCGGCATGGGCGCCCACGGCGCCGGCACGGCGAAGGCCCGCGAACTCGCGGCCGAAGAGGGTGCGGTCGCGGGCCTGGTGATGGTGATGGCGGGCCTGTTCAACGTGCTGGTCACGCCGGCCGTGGTGGTGGCCCTGCAGGCCTGAGCGCCGCGTCAGTGCACCAGTTCGAGCGCCACCGGATACAGCGACGCCACCAGCAGCAGCGCCATGCTCACGTTGAAGGCGCGGATCGCCCAGGGACGATGGAGCACGCGGCGCAACGCCGTGCCGAAAGTCACCCAGATGCCGATGCTGGGCAGGTTGACGACGCCGCAGACCACGGTGGCGATCACCAGGTTGGCGAAGAAGCCATTCTGCGGCGTGTAGGTCGCGACCACGCCCACGGCCATCACCCAGGCCTTCGGGTTGACCCATTGGAAGGCCGCGGCCTGCAGGAAGGTGAAAGGCTTGCCGCGCGTTTCGCCATCGTCCATGGAGCCCGAATTGGCGATTTTCCAGGCCAGGTAGAGCAGGTAGGCGGCGCCCGCGTACTTCAGCACGGTGTACAGCTGCGGCACCTGCTGGAACACCGAGCCCAGGCCGATGCCCACCAGGAAGATCATCAGCGTGAAGCCCAGGTTCACGCCCAGCAGGTGCGGCACGCTGCGGCGAAAGCCGAAGTTCAGGCCCGAGGACGCCAGCATCACGTTGTTCGGGCCGGGCGTGATCGAACTGACCAGCGCGAACATCGCCAGCGGGCCCAGCAGGGACAGCGACATCAGGGGCACGTCGGCCCAATTGGAGGGGAGCAGATTCATTATTTTCGGGTCCTGACGATGGCACGGCGTCCGCCGGCGATCACGACGATCACGGCGGCGGCAAAGAAGAAGGTTGCCGGTTCAACGGCTTCCTCGAACAGCAGGGCCGCCGCCACGACCGTGAGGAAAGGCTGCAGCAATTGCACCTGGCCGACCCGGGCGATACCGCCCACGGCCAGGCCGCGGTACCAGGCGAAAAAGCCCAGGAACATGGAGCCGAACGCCAGGTAGGCGCAGGCGAGCACGACCGAGGTGCCGGGCCAGCTGGCCTGCGCCGCCATCCAGCCCACCGGGAGGGCCACGACGGGGGCGCTGATCACCAGCGCCCAGCATATTGTGCGCGCGCCGCCCAGCGTGCGCGAGGCCCGCGCGCCTTCGGCGTAGCCCATCCCGCCCAGAACCACCGCCACCAGCAACCAGAGATCGCCCAGGGACAGCGTGCCGTGGCCCTGGCGCAAGGCATAGGCCGTGACCAGCGCGGCGCCCACCAGGGCCCAGGCCCAGAAGGCCGGAGACGGACGCTCGCCGCTGCGCAGCGCGGCGAAGGCCGCGGTCGACAGCGGCAGCAATCCGTTGAACACCGCGCCGTGCGACGAGGGCACGGTCTGCATGGCGAAGGAAGAGGCCAGCGGCCAGCCCACGACGATGCCCAGCGCGGCGAGGATCACGCCGGGCCACTCCTGGCGGTTCGGCCGGCGCGCGCGCGTCAGCCAGAGCAGGGCGGCAGCGGGCACCGCTGCCACCAGCGCCCGGCCCAGGCCGACCAGCAGCGGCTGCAGGTCGGCCACGGCCAGGCGCGTCATGGGCAGCGTCAGCGAAAAGACCAGCACTCCCAGGAATCCATAGGCATAGCCTTCCCAGGGCGGGCCCGAGGCGCCGGCCGCGGCCTGGGAGGAGGGGTAGAAAGCGGGACGGGTCATGACAGCCACCAGTTGCGGGATTTCGTTATTGCTGCCACTCTACGCATAGTCATCGGTACAGTACCGGTACACTTTTGCATGTCACTTTAATCACTGGCCTGGTGAAATCCCCATGACAGTTGCTTCCGCTACGCCGTCTTCCCTGCCTTGGCAGCCCGTGCGCCAGGCCGACGCCACCCTGGTGGCCCAGCTCGCCGACGGCTTGGCCCGCCGCATCGACGAACAGGGCTTGCGGCCGGGCACGCGCCTGCCCTCCATCCGCAAGATGGCCGAACAGTCCGGGGTCAGCCGTTTCACCGTGGTGGAAGCGTACGACCGGCTCGTGGCGCGGGGCCTGGTGCAGTCGCGGCGGGGCGCGGGCTTCTTCGTGCGGGCGCGCAGCGGCCCGCTGGCGGCGGTGGCCGCGGCTTCCCCCAATTCCCTGGCGCCACCGGCCCGGATCGACGTCGCGTGGCTGCTGCGCAGCATGTTCCGCGAGACCAGCGCCCTCGGCATGCCGGGGGGCGCGGGGCTGTTGCCGCCGGACTGGCTGGATCCGGAAATGGTGGCCGGCGCGGTGCGCGCGGTGGGCCGCTCGGTGCGAGGCCACCTGGTGAGCTACGGCCATCCCCAGGGCTTCGCGCCGCTGCGCCAGCAGATCGCCGCGTCCTTGCAGAACGACGGGGTGCCGGCGCATCCGGAACTGAACCTGCTCACGACCAACGGCGTCACCCACGGCCTGGACCTGATCGCCCGGTACCTGGTCAAGCCGGGCGACACTGTACTGGTCGAGGATCCGGCCTGGTTCGTCATCTTCGGGCGCCTGGCCGCCTTCGGCGCGCGCCTGATCGGCGTGCCGCGCGGCCCGGACGGCCCCGACACGGCGCTGCTGGAGCAACTGGCCGCCCAGCACAAGCCCAAGCTCTTCATCGTCAACAGCGCCGTGCACAACCCCACCGGGCACACGCTGTCGGCCGGCGCGGCCTACGACATCCTGCGGATCGCCGAGAGGCACGACTTCATGGTGGTGGAGGACGACACCTACGGCGACCTGCATCCCGGCGGCGCGATGAAGCTGGCCGTGCTGGACCGCCTGAACCGCGTGATCCTGGTGGGCGGCTATTCCAAAATGCTGGCGGCCAGCCTGCGCGTGGGCTATCTGGCGGCCAATCCCGACATCCTGCAGAAACTGGCCGACCTGAAGATGCTGGCCGGCCTGACGTCGCCCGAGCTGGGCGAACGGGTCGTGCACCGGGTGCTGATGGAAGGCCAGTACCGGCGCCACATCGAGCGCGTGCGCGCGCGGGTGGACGACGCCCGCCAGCGCTGCCTCAAAGGGCTGCTCAAGCTGGGGCTGACGGTGCACCACGAGCCGTACGCGGGGATGTTCGTCTGGGCGGATTGCGGGCGCGATACCGAAGCGCTGGCGCGGGTGGCGGCCGACCACGGCATGCTGCTGGCGCCGGGCACGCTGTTCTCGCCGTCGCAGGCGCCCTCGACCATGCTGCGGTTCTCGGTCACCATCGCGGACCATCGGGGTATCTGGGCCGATCTTGAAAAAATCTTCGCGCAAACCCGGTCAGGCAATCAATAATAATGGGTAGCGATATCTCCAGCCATTGAAGGAAACGTCATGTCCGCACCCATCAAGCCCCTGACCCAGAATTTCGCCGTGGCCCCCCAACTCGGTCCCGACGACATGGCGGACGTCGCCGCCGCGGGGTACAAAAGCGTCATCATCAACCGTCCCGATTTCGAAGGCGGCCCGGACCAGCCCACCGCCGCGGATGTGTCCAAGGCGGCGCTCGCCGCCGGCCTGCAGGTCGAGTACCAGCCTGTGGTGGGCAGCGCCATGACCGCCGCCGACGTGCAGCGTTTCGCCGAACTCCTGCGCACGCTGCCGAGCCCCGTGCTGGCGTATTGCCGCACCGGCACCCGCTGCACCAACCTGTTCGCCGCCTCCCAGCAGCTGGGCTGACGCCAGGATTGACGCGCGTCAAGGATGCCGGGTTCAATTGATGTGAACCTGGCGGGTTTCCGGTAGCATTGAGACTCCTCTCAAACAGGAGCAGGCAGATGTTCAAGAAGATCCTGATTCCCACCGACGGTTCGCCGCTCTCGGCGCAAGCCGCCAATGCCGGTATTTGCTTCGCCCGTTCCGTGGGCGCTGAAATCGTCGCCCTCTACGTGACGCAGCCTTTCGCCGCCACGATCGGTTTCGACGGCATGGCCGCGGCCTATGCCATCACCGACGAAGACTACGAAAAGGCCTCGGCCGAGCAGGCCGACAAGTACCTCAAGCAGATCACCGATCGCGCCGACACCGCCGGCGTGAAGTCCGAGGCGCGCGCCGTATCCAATTTCAACGTCGCCGACGGCATCGTGCAAGCTGCCGCCGACGCCGGTTGCGACCTGATCTTCATCGGCAGCCACGGCCGCAGCGGCCTGTCGCGCCTGCTGCTGGGCAGCGTCACGGCCAAGGTCCTGTCGCTGGCCAGCACCGCCGTGCTGGTCTATCGCGTCAAGGAAGAAAAGAAGTAAGCGCCTGCCTCCAGGCCCGGCCGCCCGCGGGTGGCCGGGGCCGTTGCAAGGCACGCAAGCCCCTCTTGTCGGAGGGGCTTTTTTTCGTCCTGTTCCAGGCCCGCCCCACACCGTGGCTTCGCACGCCGGCCTTTGTATGTTGAGGCCGGCACGCGTAATATTTGAGGATCAGCGCGGGCGCGATTTCGCCACCCCCAAAGCACTCTCTGCGGCATGGCGCCCGCCGCGGCAACGCCCGGTCGGGCTTGCCGTCTTTGCCTGGCGGCTCACTCCAAGGAAGAGGCCATGACTCGCAAGACGCGTATCGAGCTATACCGCAATATCGGCATCAGCGCCCATATCGACGCGGGAAAAACGACGACCACCGAGCGCATCCTCTTTTACACCGGCATCACTCACAAAATCGGCGAAGTGCACGACGGCGCCGCGGTGATGGACTGGATGGAGCAGGAGCAGGAACGCGGCATCACGATCACCTCGGCCGCCACCACCGCCTTCTGGAAGGGCATGGCCGGCAACTATCCCGAGCATCGCATCAACATCATCGATACGCCCGGCCACGTGGATTTCACCATCGAGGTCGAGCGCTCCATGCGGGTGCTCGACGGCGCGGTGATGGTCTACGACGCCGTGGGCGGTGTGCAGCCGCAGTCCGAGACCGTATGGCGGCAGGCCAACAAGTACGGCGTGCCGCGCCTGGCCTTCGTCAACAAGATGGACCGCGTGGGCGCGGACTTCCTGCGCGTGCAGCGCCAGATCGCCGAACGCCTGAAGGGCGACGCCGTGCCCATCCAGCTGCCCGTGGGCGCCGAGGACCACTTCGAAGGCGTGATCGACCTGGTCAAGATGAAAGCCATCATCTGGGACGAAGCCAGCCAGGGCGTGCGCTTCGAATACCAGGACATCCCGGCCTCGATGCAGGCGCAGGCCCAGGAATGGCACGACAAGATGGTCGAAAAGGCCGCCGAAGCCAACGAAGCCCTGCTCGAAAAATATCTGTCGGGCGAGCCTCTGACCGAAGCGGAGATCAAGCAGGGCCTGCGCATGCGCACCGTCGCCAACGAGATCGTGCCCATGCTGTGCGGCAGCGCCTTCAAGAACAAGGGCGTGCAGGCCATGCTCGATGCCGTGCTCGACTACCTGCCGTCGCCCGTCGACGTGCCGGCCATCAAGGGCCATGACGAGCGCGACCGCGAGATCGAGCGCCATCCCGCCGACAACGAGCCGTTCTCGGCGCTGGCCTTCAAGATCATGACGGACCCCTTCGTCGGCCAGCTGGTGTTCTTCCGCGTCTATTCGGGCGTGGTGAAATCGGGCGATTCGGTGTTCAACCCCGTCAAGGAAAAGAAGGAAAGGCTGGGCCGCATCCTGCAGATGCACGCCAACGAGCGGCGCGAGATCACCGAGGTCTATGCGGGCGACATCGCGGCCGCGGTCGGCATCAAGGACGTCACGACCGGCGATACGCTGACGGACCCCTCCCACGTCATCATCCTGGAGCGCATGGTGTTCCCGGAACCGGTGATTTCCCAGGCCGTGGAGCCCAAGACCAAGGCCGACCAGGAGAAGATGGGCATCGCGCTGGGCCGGCTGGCCCAGGAGGATCCGTCCTTCCGCGTGCGCACCGACGAAGAGTCGGGGCAGACCATCATCTCGGGCATGGGCGAGTTGCACCTGGAGATCCTGGTCGACCGCATGAAGCGCGAATTCGGCGTGGAGGCCACCGTGGGCAAGCCGCAGGTGGCGTATCGCGAAACCATCCGCAAGACCTGCGACGAGGTCGAAGGCAAGTTCGTGAAGCAGTCCGGCGGACGCGGCCAATACGGTCACGTGGTGCTGAAGCTGGAGCCGCAGGAGCCCGGCAAGGGCTATGAGTTCGTCGACGCCATCAAGGGCGGCGTGGTGCCGCGCGAATTCATCCCGGCGGTCGACAAGGGCATTCGTGAGTCGCTGAACGCCGGCGTGCTGGCGGGCTATCCCGTGGTGGACGTGAAGGCGACCTTGTTCTTCGGTTCGTACCACGACGTGGACTCGAACGAGAACGCGTTCAAGATGGCGGCCTCCATGGCCTTCAAGGAAGGCATGCGGCGCGCGGACCCCGTGCTGCTTGAGCCCATGATGCACGTCGAGGTGGAAACGCCCGAGGACTTCACGGGCAACGTCATGGGCGATCTGTCGTCGCGGCGCGGCATGGTGCAGGGCATGGAGGACATCGCCGGGGGCGGCGGCAAGGTCGTGCGGGCCGAGGTGCCGCTGGCCGAAATGTTCGGCTATTCGACCTCGCTGCGTTCGCTGACCCAGGGCCGCGCGACCTACACCATGGAGTTCAAGCACTACACCGAGGCGCCGCGCCAGGTGGCGCAGGAAGTGATGGCGGCTCACGGCGCGGGCCGTTGAGCCGGCCCGTCGCCGGCCGGAATCCGCGCGCTTCCTCCCGGAGGCGCGCGGGGCCCTAGGCCGCCGCGGCGGCGGGCGAGGCGGCCGCGCGCATGCGAGACGACGCCAGCCTCACGCCCAGCAGGATCATGACGAAGCCGTAGGCATGGAACAGCTGCGGCGCTTCGCCCAGCAGCGGCCAGGCCAGCAGCGCCGCGTAGACCGGCACCAGGAACATGGACAGGCCGGCGGTGGCGGGGCCGGCCTGGCTGATCAGCCGGCCGTACACGTAGTACGCGCCCAGGCTGGGCACCACCGCCAGGAACAACAGCACCGCGGCCAGGCGTGGATCGGCCCAGGGCGGCATGGTGCCCGAGGCGGCTTCGATGGCGGCAAACGGCGCCAGGGCCAGCACGCCTCCCAGCATCAGCGTGGCCAGCCGGGCGCTGTCCGGCACCGCGGGCAGGCTCAGGCGTTTCTGCAGCACCGTATAGAGCGCCCACCCGGTGGCCGCAAACAGCACCCACAGGTCGCCTTGGCCGAATGCCAGATGGGCGAGCGCCTGCGCATCGCCGCGCGACAGCACCACCAGCACGCCGCCCAGCGCGAGCGCCAGGCCCGCGCCGCGCAGGGCCGACAGGGGCTTGCGCCAGATCACGGCCTCCAGCAGGGCCACGAGGATGGGGCTGCAGGAAAAGATCAGCGCGATGTTCGTCGCGCTGGTGGTCTGGGCGCCGATGTATTGCGGCGCCACCGCCACGCCCATGCCCAGCACCGCCAGGGGCAGCAGCGCCGGCAGGCCGCGCCGCAGCGCGTGGCGGTGCGCGCGCAAGGCGGGCGCCGCCAGCGGCAGCAGGATCAGCAGGGCGATCAGCCAGCGGCCGAAGGCCAGGAAAACGGGAGGGAGGCTGGCGTCGTGGGCCCAGCGGGCCGCGACCATATTGGAGGCGAATAGCGCCGGGGCGGTGAAGAGCATGGCGGTGCCGGACAGGCCCAGGCCGGATCTTGCGGGTGCTGCTGCTGCGAAGGACATGGTTTCCCGCCGCGCGGATCGGCGCGCGGCATGATGCGTTGGAACTGGCGGCGCTCGCGCCGGGTTGTGCCGCAGCGTCAGCGCCGAAATCCGCCGGCCGGGATAGGCGGCCGTCTTGGAAGAGAGTCTAGGGCTTGGGCGGGAAAATAGGTTTCCGGATTCACGCCGAATTTACGGATGGTGGAAAATAGTTATCTTGTAAAATCAGTTTTTAAAGAGATATTCTCTTCTGGTGCTGCCTTCCATGTCCGTCACGCCCAAAATCGACGAAACCGACCGCAAGATCCTGCGCGCGCTGCGCGCGGACGGACGGCTCACCAATCTGAAGCTGGCCGAGCAGGTGGGGCTGTCGCCCACGCCGTGCTGGAACCGCGTCAAGGCCTTGGAAGAGGCCGGCGTGATCGAAGGGTACGCGGCCTTGCTCAACCAAAAGGCGCTGGGGCTGCCCGACACCGTCATGATCGAAGTCACGCTGGAGCACCACGACGACGAAACGCTGGCGCGCTTCGGCGAAGAGATCACCCGCCTGCCGGAGGTGGTCGAGGCCTTTCTCGTCACGGGCGAGTACGACTATCTGATCAAGGTGGCCGTGGCCGGCACCGAAGGCTATGAGGCCTTCCTGCGCAAGCGGCTGTACAAGCTGCGCGGCGTGCGCCACAGCCGTTCCACGTTCGTATTGCGGCGCCTGAAGCACACGCCGTCGGTCGAACCCTGAGGGGCGCTCAGCCGCCGATGAATTCCTGGATGGCGCCGTTGAAGGCGCGCGGATTGCCCAGGTTCATGCCGTGCGAGGAGCCGGTGATGGTCACGCGGTGCGCCTGCGGCAGCCACTGCGAGAGGGCGTCGAGCACGGCGGGATAGGGGGCGGGGCTCAGCGCGCCGCCGATCAGCAGGGTCGGCAGCGCCAGGGTGCCGATCTGCGCGGGCGTCAGGGCCTCGGGCGTTTCCAGCGCCTGGCCGAACAGCGTGCCGACGTTGTCGCGCACCATCTCCTTGAACCAGGGCACCATGCGCTGCCAGGTGTCGGGGCCGGTCACGGTATCGACGAACAGCGCCAGGCCTGTTTCGACCTCTCCGTCGCGGATGAGCGCCAGCGCGCGCTGGCGGAAGCCGCCGCGCAGGTCGTCCTCGCCGGGCAGCGGCAGGCCGGGATCGGCCAGGGTCAGGCTGCGCAAGGCATCGGGCTGGCGCAGCGCCGCTTCCAGGGCGACGCGGCCGCCGCGCGAATGGCCCACCAGGTGGGCGGGGCCGCCCGCCACGGTGTCGATGAACTCCAGCACGTCGCTGGCATGCTGATCGATCGAAAAGCCCTCGCCTTCGCCGTCCCAGGTTTCCGGCCAATAGCGGCGCAGGCATACCGCCAGCACGCGGAAAGACCTGCCCAGGGGCGCCATCTGCGATTTCCAGTAGCGGCAGTCGGACAGGGATCCATGCACCAGCACCAGGGGCGCGCCGCTCCCGTATTCGGTGTAGGACATGGCATAGCCGCCGATCAACGCGGTTTGCAGGGGCAGGACGGGTTCGGAACGCATGGGTGTCGAGTGGAGGGCCAGGCCCGCATTCTAGCCCGCCGGGCGCCGGAGCCGTCCCGCCCGGACGCTGATAAACTCGCTTTCGACCCGCCGGCCGGCGGTCCGCGCCGGCCCTTCTAGAACGGAGCCTGCCCCGATGTCCCCCGAATCCCTTGCGGCCTTGCCCGAATCCGCCCAACGCGTCGCCCGCCTGTTGCTGGAGCTGGGGCACGACAAGCCCGTCGTCGTCCTGCCGCAAACCGGCAAGACCTCGGCGGAGGCCGCGGCCGGCCTGGGCTGCGAGGTCGCGCAGATCGCCAAGTCCATCATCTTCCGGCGCGCCTCGGACGACGCGCCGGTGCTCGTCATCGCCAGCGGCGTCAACCGCGTGGATGAAGCGAAAGTGGCCGCGCAAGTGGGCGAGCTGGCCAAGGCGGATGCGCGCTTCGTGCGCGACATGACTGGCTACGCGATCGGCGGCGTCTGCCCCATCGGCCACACGGTCAAGCCGGTGATGCTGCTGGACGCGGACCTGTTCAACTACGACAGCCTGTGGGCCGCCGCCGGGCATCCGCATGCCGTGTTCAACCTGACGCCGCGGCAATTGGCCGACATGACCGGCGCGCCGGTCGCGGACGTGGCGCAGCGCGCCTGAGTCCGCCCTAGCGCGGGTGCGCTTCGAGGCCGTCGATCAAGACCTGCCGCAGGCCCCGCGAGCAGGTTTCGACGCGCCCCTGGACGCCATAGACGGCCGCCAGCGAGGCGGGCGTGATCACGTCGGCGGGAACGCCCACCGCATACAGCCGGCCGCCCTGGATCATGATCGCGCGGTCGGCGTGCTGCAGCGCCGCGTTCAGGTCGTGCAGCACGATGAGGCTGATGAGGCCGTGCTCCCGCGTTTCCTGCCGAAGCAGCCGCATGACGTGGAATTGGTAGTTCAGGTCCAGGGCCGACAGCGGCTCGTCCAGCAGCAGCACGCGCGGATGGCGCACCAGCGCCTGGGCCAGGCCCACCAGCTGCTTCTGTCCGCCCGACAGCGCGTCCAGGTAGTGCAGCGCAAGGTGCGCGATGCCCAGGCGTTCCAGCAGCCGTTCGATGGCCTGCGGGTCGGCGGACGACGCCTCGCCGCCGCTGGCCTTGGCCGCCACCAGCACCGACTCGAAGACACGCAGATGCACCGCGGCGGGCAGGCTCTGGGGCAGGTAGACCACGCGGCGGGCGCGTTCGCCGAAGCTCTGGCGGATCAGGTCCTGCCCACCCAGCGCCGCGCTGCCGGCCCGGGCGCGGACCAGGCCCGCCAGGGCCTTGAGCAGAGTGGATTTGCCGCTGCCGTTCGGGCCGAGCAGGGCGGTGACTTCGCCGGCCTCCAGGGCGGGGATGGTCAGGCCGTGCAGTACGTCCTCGCGACCATAGCCCGCGGTCAGTCCGTTGACGGCCAGCGCGGTGTGGGCGGCTGGCGTCATGGAAGCTGCCGCCGCAGCACGACCGATACGAAGAACGGGATGCCCACCAGCGCGGTCACGATGCCGACGGGCACCACCACCCCCGGCACAAGGTTCTTGGACGCGATGGACGCCAGCGACAGGATCAACGCGCCCACCAGGGCGCTGCCCGGCAGGTAGTAGCGGTGGTCCTCGCCGAACAGCCGGCGCGCGATGTGGGGCGCCACAAGCCCGATGAAGCCTATCGTGCCGACGAAGGCGACGGCCAGCGACGACAGCAGGCTGACCCGCGCCAGCGCCGCGACGCGCACGCGCCGCACGTCCACGCCGAAGCTGGCCGCGCGGTCCTCGCCCAGGCGCAGGGCGGTCAGCTTCCAGGACTGGCGCATGGCCAGGGGCAGGGCCAGCCCGAAGGCGGCGGCCAGCACGCCCGCGGTGATCCAGCTGGAACGCGTCAGGCTGCCCATGGTCCAGAACACCAGGTTCTGCAGGGCTTCGGCGCTGGCCATGAACTGCACCAGCGATACCAGGGCGTTGAAGGTGAACAGCATGGCGATGCCGAACAGCACGACGGCCGAGGTGTTCATGCCGCCCCAGCGGGTCACGGCGTCCAGCAACAGCGCCGCCAGCAGGGCGAACAGGAAGGCGTTGCCGGCGATCAGCCAGCCCGGCGGGATGCCCGGCATGCCCAGTTGCAGCACGATGGCCAGCGAGGCGCCGAAGGCGGCCGCGGACGAGACGCCCAGGGTGAAAGGGCTGGCCAGCGGATTGTTCAGGATGGTCTGCATCTCGGCGCCCGCCAGCCCCAGGGCCATGCCCACCAGGGCGGCCATCAGCGCGGACGGCAGGCGGATGTCCCAGACGATGACCCGGGAGGTCGGGTCGGCCGCGCCGGGATCCGTCAGGGCCTGCCAGAGATCGCGCCATGGCAGGCCCGACGGTCCGACGGTGAAGTCGGCCAGCAGCGCCAAGAAAATCGCCGCCAGCAGCAGGGCGATAAGCCCTGCCCGGCGGCGCAGGATGTGCCGGTAGGCGGCAACCGCGCTTGCGGTTGGCGGCATTACTGCAACAGCTGCAGCCGGCTCTTGGCCGTGCCGGCGGCCGGCGTGGTCGGGTAGTCGCGGACGATGCGCTGCAGCGTGGCCTTGGCGCCGGCGCGGTTGTTCAGCTCGATCTGGCTGCCGGCGATGACGAGCAGGGCGTCGGGCGCGCGGGCATTGTCGGGCGACTTCTGGACCATGGCGTTCAGCTGGTCGATGGCGCCCTTGAAGTCCTTCAGCGCATAGCGGCTGCTGCCCAGGTAGAACTGGGCGCTGGGCGCGAGCTGGCTGGCAGGATACAGGGCGGTGAACGCGGCCAGCGATTCGGAGGCGTCCTTGTACTGGCCCTTGCGGAACAGGTCGATCGCGCCGTCATAGGCGGCCTGTTCCTGGGGGTCGCCGGCGGAGGCGCCCGGCGGATTGGTGCTGCCGGTCGCGCCGCCCGGCTTGGCGCTGGGCTGCTGGCGCGACACCAGTTCGAGCTGGTCGCGCAGCTGGGCGACTTCCTGCTGCAGGGCCTGGATCTGGTCGGCCAATTGCAGCTTGGCGCGCTGGCTCTGCTCGTTCTGCTGTTGTACCTGCTGGCGCAGATCCAGGATGGCCCGGCGGGCCTCATCGTCGGAAAAAGCATGGGCCGGGGCCGCCAGGGCCGCAAGCACCAAGCCAGTGGCCACAATCAGAGGACGCAGGGACAGAACGTTATCGCGCATGAAAATTCCCGGGTATAAAAACAAACGTCGGGACGGCCGGCTGACCGTCCCGACGCGTGGTAGGACACTCGACTATACGGAGAGTTTAGCGGCGATAGACGATATCGGCGCGACGGTTTTCCGCAAAGTCAGCTTCCGACGTACCGGTCGCCTTCGGCTTTTCTTTACCAAAGCTGATGGTTTCGATCTGGTTGTCGCTGACGCCCAGCAGGGTCATCATGCGGCGCACGGCGTCCGCACGGCGCTGGCCCAGGGCCAGGTTGTATTCAGCGCCGCCGCGTTCGTCGGTGTTGCCTTCGATCTTGATGGTCTGCTGCTGGTGCGAGGCCAGGTACTTGGCGTGGGTTTCGACCAGGCCGCGGTACTGATCCGACACCGTGTAGCTGTCGAAGTCAAAGTATACCGAGCGCTGTTGCGCCAGGATGCTTTGGGGGTTGAAGGGATCAAGGATCTGGCCGGAGGCCGAGGATCCTTGGCCAGCGCCTCCGCCCTGACCCGCTTTATCGTCGAGAGGGACGGAGCTGCAAGCTGCCAGCGTGGCAGCCAGAGCGGCGATGGTTAGGCTTTTGGCAATGCGCGACTTCATGATAGTTCCTTTGCAAAGAGAGTCACACGTGTTATCGGGTAAATGGGCCCCAAGTCGGTTCACGTATTTCCCCGTTCAGTACCGAAAGCGTCTGCCGTACGCGGCCATCGCTCGAGACACCCGCAAGCACGCTACGGCCATTTTGGATGGCGGCGTAAAGGACTTGCATGCCATTCGGCGCAAAGCTCGGGGACTGATCGTCACGACCATCAGTCAGCAAGGTCTCGGCGCCTGAGGACAGGTTCAACGACGCGATTCGAAACGCGCCGTCGCGTCTTGCAACGTACAGCAGCGTCGATCCGTCGGGGGAAATTCGGGGTGAGATGTTGTAACCACCATTAAACGTGAGGCGGCGTGCTTCGCCACCACTCGAGCCGGTCTGATAGATTTGCGGCCCGCCGCTGCGGTCACTCGTAAAGATAATGGATGCCCCGTCCGGCGTAAAGCTCGGTTCGGTGTCGATGCCGGGAGAACGCGTAACTCGGGTCGGATTGGACCCGTCGGTCGCGCCAACGATGTAAATTTGCGACAAACCATCGCGGGTCAGGGCCACGGCCAGCTTGGAGCCGTCGGGCGACCAGCCGGGGGCGCTGTTGTTGCCCTTGAAGTTGGCGACGGGAGCGCGCGCGCTCGACGCCAGATTGTGCACGTACACGACGGGCTTGCCGGACTCGAAGCTCACGTAGGCCAGCTTGGAGCCGTCGGGCGACCACGACGGGGAAATGATGGGCTCGCGCGAACGCAGCGCCACTTGCGGGTTCTGGCCGTCGGCGTCCGCCACCTGCAGTTCGTAGGTGGCGCCCTTCTTCAGCACATACGCGATACGCGTCGAGAACACGCCGCGAACGCCGGTGATCTTCTCGTAGATGCGGTCGGCGATCTGGTGGGCGACGCGGCGCAGCTCCTGCTCGGTCCCGGAGAACGCCACGCCGTCGAGCTGACCCTTCTTGACCGTGTCGGCCAGGCGGTAGCGTACGTCGTAGCGGCCGTCGGCACCGCGCGAGATGCTGCCGTAGGCGATGAAGTCCGCGCCCTTGGCGCGCCAATCGTCATGGGCAATGGGGGAGTCGACGTTCAGGCCGGAGCCGGCGGCATTGATCAGGCGGAACTGGCCCGTGCGGGTCAGGTCGGCGCGGATCACCTCGGCCAGGGCGCGGCCGTGGGTGTCGTCGACGGCAAAATCGGCGATCGCCACGGGGTACTGGGTAGCCCCAGTGCCCGAGATATCGACACGCAGCTGGGCGTGGGCGGGTTTCATGGCCATCAGGCAGGCCAGCGCCAACAGCAGCAGGCCGAGTCCATACGATCGCCAGAGAGCGAGTTGGGGTACTCGTCGGCTATAAGCGGGAGTCATATTCTTCAATCTCCTGTCAATCATACATTCTGTACACAACGTCAATAATGGGTTCGTAGCGGCCCGTCGAGGGCTTCGGGAAGGGGTTGCAGCGGCGGATGCCCGTCTCGACCGCGCGGTCGAAGCCTGCATTGCCCGAAGAACTGGTCAAGGTCACGCCATTGACCTTCCCGTCGGAACCTAACTGTACCCGGTATTGTGCCGTGGGATTTTCCGATCCGCTGCGAGGCGGGGGCGGATACGCCACCCCGGGCTGCACGCAAGCGCGGACCTTGGCGCCGTAGCCGCTGTCGCGGCCGCCGCCCGCCTGGTTGCGGTCGGCCGTGCCGCCAGGGATGCCGGCGGCGCCCATGGCGTCATTGCGGAATGCGTCCTTCAGCGCCTTGTCGGCGGCCGCCTTCTTGGCGGCTTCTTCCTTGGCCTTCTTCTCGGCAGCCGCCTTCTTCTCGGCGGCAGCCTTCTCGGCCGCGGCTTTTTCCTCGGCAGCCTTCTC
The DNA here is from genome assembly GCF_001571365.1 of Achromobacter denitrificans NBRC 15125. GTDB lineage: Bacteria > Pseudomonadota > Gammaproteobacteria > Burkholderiales > Burkholderiaceae_B > Achromobacter > Achromobacter denitrificans. Next base: position 171,337 of record NZ_BCTQ01000007.1, read on the forward strand.
CGCGGCCGCCTTTTCGGCAGCCGCCTTCTCGGCGGCGGCCTTCTTGGCGGCGTCGTCCTTGGCCTTTTTCTCGGCGGCGGCCTTGTCGGCGGCGGCTTTCTCGGCCGCGGCCTTCTCGGCGGCAGCCTTTTCGGCGGCCTGGCGTTCCTGTTCCAGGCGCTTCTTCTCTTTCAGCTCGGCCTGCTTGCGCTCTTCCTCCAGGCGCGCCTTTTCCTTGGCGGCTTCGGCGGCCTGGCGTGCCTTTTCCTCCGCTTCGCGCTTCTTCTTGGCTTCCTGAAGCGCGATTTCGGGGTCGACCTCTTCGGCCTTGGGCTGGGCCACGGGTTCCGGCTTGGGCGGAGGGGGCGGCGGCGGGGGCGGCTCGGGCGCCTTCTCGGGCTCGGGCTCGGGTTTCGGCTCCGGCTTGGGCTGCGGCTTGGGTTGTTCGGGTTCGGGCGTGGGCGGAGGCGAGACGGGTGAATTGCCGTCGGCCCAGAGTTCCACCTGGACGGGGCCGGGGTTCTCCGAGCGCCAGTTCACGCCAAAGATCAGGACGATCAGCAGCAGCACGTGCACCGCGACGGCCAGGATCAAAGCCTTGCGATTGTCGTGGTTGGGCGGGGGGGCCGGGGGGCCGCTGCGATGTCGAATAATGGGTGGCGTCATGAGCGTTGCATGCCGGCGGCGCCGGCGGAAGGCGTCGCGTTAGCGTTTTTTCGCGGGAGCGGGCTGGGAGGCGCCGGAGGATTGGTCCACCAGCAGACCCAGGCGGGTGATGCCGTTGGTGCGCAATTCATCCATGACCTTCACTACCGTCTCGTACGGCACCTTGCCGTCGGCGGCGATGACCACCGGCGTTTCGGCCGTAATGCGCGAGCGCACCTGCGCCACCAGCTCGGGGCGCGCGATGTCCTGCGGCGTGGCGCCGGGTTCGCGCATGCGCAGGGCGAGCTTGCCGTCTTCCGAAATCTGGACTTCGAGCGGCTTGACCGGCACCTCGGAGGCGGCGCCTACCGAAGGCAGCTGGATCAGGCCGGGCGTGATGAGGGGCGCGGTCACCATGAAGATGACCAGCAGCACCAGCATCACGTCGATGTACGGCACCACGTTGATGTCGGCCTTCATGCGGCGGCCGGACCTGCCGCGTGAGCTTACCGAGGGCATTAGCGCACCTGCCGTTGCAGAATGTTCAGGAACTCATCGACGAAGCTGTCGAAACGGATCGAAATGCGGTCGATGTCGTTCGTGAAGCGGTTATAGGCGACCACGGCCGGGATGGCGGCGAACAGGCCGATGGCGGTGGCGATCAGCGCTTCCGCGATGCCGGGGGCCACCGAGGCCAGCGTGGCCTGCTGCATGTTCGACAGGCCGATGAAGGCGTGCATGATCCCCCAGACCGTGCCCAGCAGGCCGATGTAGGGGGAAACCGAGCCGGCGGAGGCCAGGAAGTTCAGGTGCGATTCCAGCGCGTCCATTTCGCGCTGGTAGGCAGCGCGCATGGCGCGGCGCGGGCCGTCCAGCAGGGCGGTGGCGTCGCCCGTGGCGTTGCCGCGGCGGGCCTTCAGGAATTCGGTCATGCCGGCGTCGAAGATGCGCGCCAGGGCGCCTTGTTCGTCGCGGCGCGAGGCCACGGCCTGTTGCAGCATGGACAGGTCGCCGCCCGACCAGAAATCGTCTTCGAAACGGCGGGTCTGGGCATGGGCGCGCTTGATGGCCAGGCGCTTGGCGAAGATGTAGGTCCAGGACATGATCGAGATGCCCAACAGCATCAGCATGATCAGCTGGACCGGCACGCTGGCGTGGGAGATCAGCGAAAGCAACGACATGTCGTTGGTGACTTGCATGGTTATTCCTGAATGAATTCCAGTTTGGCGCGAACGTCAGCCGGCAACTCCGCCGGCCGCATGTGAATGGCATCGACGCAGCAGACTTGGATGTTGCCTTCGGCAAGCAGTTCCCCGTCGCGCTCCGCGCGCTGCGCGAAGTGTATCGAAGCGCGGCCCAGTCGTGTGACCCGGCTGCGTATGGTAAGCAAATCGTCCAGTCGAGCCGGCTTCCGGTAGGACATGTCCAGCGCGCGGACGACGAACAGCCGCTGCTCGCTGGCGGCCAGTCCTGACTGGTTGACCCCCAGGTCGCGCAGCCATTCGGTGCGTGCGCGCTCCAGGAATTTCAAATAGTTGGCGTAGAAAACCACTCCGCCTGCGTCCGTGTCTTCATAGTAGACACGGACTTGCAGGACGGATTCGAGGGACTTCGGGTCGGTCACGATACGGATAGGCAGATTTCGGGGTCGGGACGCGGGAAGTCCGTAGTTACTACAAGGTTTACAGGGTGTCGAGTTTCGTCAGCACGGCTTCAAGCGCGGACTCTACCGGAATCTTGGCCGCTTCGGTTTCCCGACGGGCCTGCAATTCCACCACACCATCGTTAAGCCCGCGTTCTCCAACTGTTACACGCAGGGGCGCGCCGATCAATTCCCACTCGGCGAACATCACGCCCGGGCGGGCATCGCGGTCGTCCAGCATGACGTCGACGCCGCGCGCCAGCAGGGATTCGTAGAGCTTCTGGGCGGTGTCACGCACCGTTTCACTTTTGCCCCAGCCCACCGGGCAGATCACCACCTCGAACGGCGCGATCGCGCGGGGCCAGATGATGCCGCGGGCGTCGTGGTTCTGTTCGATGGCAGCACCCACGATGCGGGTCACGCCGATGCCGTAGCAGCCCATTTCCAGCACCGCCGGCTTGCCGGTTTCGTCCAGGAAGGTGGCCTTGAGGGCTTCCGAGTACTTTTTGCCCAGGTAGAAGACGTGGCCCACTTCGATGCCGCGCTGGATCGACAGGGTGCCCTTGCCGTCCGGGGAGGGATCGCCGGCGACGACGTTGCGCAGGTCGGCCACCAGTTCGGGCTCGGGCAGGTCGCGGCCCCAGTTCACGCCCTGAATGTGGAAGTCTTCCTTGTTCGCGCCGCAGACGAAGTCGGCCATGTTGGCCACGGTGCGGTCGGCGACGACGCGCACCGGACGGGCGGTCTTGACCGGGCCCAGGTAGCCGGGCTTGCAGCCGAAGTGCTCGACGATCTCGGTTTCCGTGGCGAAGCGGAAGCCGGCCAGGCCGGGCAGCTTGCCCGCCTTGATTTCATTGAGCTCGTGGTCGCCGCGCAGCAGCAGCAGCCAGATTTCCGCGCCCTTCTCACCGTCGGTGGCCAGCACGATGGATTTGATCGTGCGCTCCAGCGGCAGGCCCAGCAATTGGGCCACGTCCTCGCACTTGGCCGCGCCCGGCGTGGGCACGTCGGCCATGGCCTGGGTGGCTTCGCCGCGCGTGGCGTACAGGGCGGGCGCCTCGGCCAGCTCGATGTTGGCCGCGTAGTCGGAGTCGGCGTTGTAGACCAGCAGGTCTTCGCCGGTGTCGGCGATCACCTGGAATTCATGGCTGCGGGTGCCGCCGATCGAGCCGGTGTCGGCCGCCACCGCGCGGAATTCCAGGCCCAGGCGGCCGAAAATGCGCATGTAGGCGTCGAACATGATGTCGTAGCTGCGCTGGGCGCCGGCTTCGTCGCGGTCGAAGGAGTAGGCATCCTTCATGGTGAATTCGCGGCCGCGCATCAGGCCGAAGCGGGGGCGGCGCTCATCCCGGAACTTGGTCTGGATGTGATAGAAGTTCACCGGCAGCTGGCGGTAGCTGTGGATTTCATTGCGGGCGATGTCCGTAATGACTTCCTCGGACGTGGGCTGCAGCACGAAATCGCGCTGGTGCCGGTCCTTGATGCGCAGCAGCTCGGCGCCGTACTGTTCCCAGCGCCCCGATTCCTGCCAGAGCTCGGCGGGCTGGACTACCGGCATCAGCAGCTCGATGGCGCCCGCGGCGTTCATTTCTTCCCGGACGATGGCTTCCACCTTGCGGATGACCTTCAGTCCCAGGGGCATGTAGGTGTAGATGCCGCCCGCGAGCTTGCGGATCATGCCGGCCCGGGTCATCAGCTGATGGCTGGCGACTTCGGCCTCGGAGGGGGCTTCTTTGAGGGTGTTGATGTGGTAGTTGGATGCGCGCATGTTTAAAGGTGGCAGCAGATACGTATAATCGACCGTAATTGTATTGAATTCGGTGGGGGTGGCCCATGCTTGACCGCGAAGGCTACCGCCCCAATGTCGGCATCATTCTCGTCAACGGTAGAAACGAGGTCTTTTGGGGCAAGCGTATCAGGGAACATGCATGGCAGTTCCCCCAGGGCGGCATCAAATATGGCGAAAGCCCGGTGCAGGCCATGTATCGCGAACTCCATGAAGAGGTGGGCCTGAAGCCCGAGCATGTCCGTATTTTGGGGCGTACACGCGATTGGTTACGTTATAACGTGCCCGATCACTTCGTCCGGCGTGAGTGGCGCGGCCACTATAAAGGACAAAAACAGATTTGGTTCTTGTTGCGCCTGGTCGGACGTGACAGCGACGTTTGCTTGCGCGCGACGCAGCATCCGGAATTCGATGCCTGGCGCTGGAGCCAGTATTGGGTGCCCCTGGATGCCGTGATCGAGTTCAAGCGCGACGTCTATACCCAGGCGTTGAACGAGTTGTCGGCTATCCTCTTTCGGCGTCACCACGAAACTCGCTACTTGCGCCAGCGGGTGCACGGACAGCGGGCGGCAGAGAATTTGCCCGAAGGAACGGACGGTCATGCGCATATTGTTGGTTGAAGACGAACGGGACATGGCGTCCTGGTTGATGCGCGCGCTCGCCCAGAGCGGGTTCGTGCCTGACCACGCCGCGGACGCCAGGACAGCCGAAGCCTTCATGGCCGGCACGGAATACGACGCCATCGTCATGGACCTGCGCCTGCCCGACAAGCACGGCCTGGTGGTCCTGCGCGAAATGCGCAACCGCGACGACCGCACTCCGGTCTTGCTGCTGACCGCCCAGGGCGCCCTGCAAGATCGCGTGCGGGGCCTGAACCTGGGCGCCGACGACTTCCTGACCAAGCCTTTCGCGCTGGAAGAACTGGAAGCGCGGCTTACGGCCCTGGTGCGTCGCAGCCGCGGCCGCCAGCATCCGCGCCTGCAATGCGGTTCGCTCTCCTACGACAGCGAAAGCCGCGCATTCACCCTGGACGGTTCCCTGCTGTTCCTCACGCCGCGCGAGCACGCCGCCCTGGCGGCGCTGCTGACCCGCAGCGGCTATCCGGTGGACAAGTCCCAGCTGTTCGGCAAGGTCTTCACGCACGACAGCGAAGCCAATCCCGACGCCATCGAGGTCGTGCTGCATCGCCTGCGCAAGAAGCTGGCCGGCAGCGACGTGCGCATCGTGACGGTGCGCGGGCTGGGCTACATGCTGGAAAGCGTCGCCAGCGAGTCGGCTTGAGCCTGCGGATTCCCGGGTTGCCGCGCGTCGGCATCCGCGCGCTGCTCATCATCCTGCTGCTGCCGGGAGTGGTGGTGCTGCTGGTCGTGGATAGCCTGAACGACTATCGCACGTTGGCCGAGATCACCAACGAAGCCTACGACAGTGCGCTGGTGGAGCCGGCGCGCGTCCTGGAAAGCAGCCTGGAGTTCACGCCCGACGGCAACTTGCAGGTCGCCACGCCGCTCTATGCGCAGGTGATGCTCGAATCCCGGGCGGGCCTGCGCAAGTACTTCCGCATCGAGGAAATCGATCCGCCGCTGCCGGACGGTTCGCCGGTGCCCAGGGACGCGGGCAAGACCTTGCTCGGCATGCCGGAAATGCCGCGTCCGCCCACGTGGCCGCGTTCCAATGGCCAGCCGGTCTTCTACGACAGCGTCTATCGCAACGATCCGGTGCGGGTCGTCGCGGTGTTGCGCGACCTGTACTACCAGGGGCAGCATCGCCAGGTGCTGGTCGTCGTGGCCGAAAGCACCGGCAAGCGCATCGAAGCCGAGAACCGCGCGCGGCGCCAGGAAATCCTGCGCGACACGCGCATGCTGGCGCTGGTGGTGCTGCTGGTCTGGTGGGGCGTGTCGTGGGCGCTCAAGCCCCTGCGCCGGCTGCGCAACGACATCCGGGGGCGCCGCCCCGACGACCTCACGCCGCTGGATGCGTCGCGGGTGCCCAGCGAAGTCTCCCCGCTGGTCGATGCCGTCAATCACCACATCGCGCGCTACCGCCGCGTGCTGGATGAACAATCGCAATTCCTGGCCGATGCGTCGCATCAGCTGCGCACGCCGCTGGCCATTATGCTGACGCAGGCGCAGTACGCGCTGCGCGAGCGCGATCCGGCGCGGGCGCAGGAGGGCTTGCGCGCCATCGTCGACCAGCTCGGCCGCACCCGCCGCCTCACCGAGCAGCTGTTGTCGCTGGCGCATGCCAATCAGGCCGACCAGCTGCCGCGGCAATTGCTCGACATGAACGCGGTGTCGCGCGAAGTGGTGCTGCAGTATCTGCCGCTGGCGCACGAAAAGCAGCAGGACCTGGGCTGGGTGCATGCCGGCGCCGAAGAAGGGCTGGAAACGCCCGTGCCCGTCTCGGGCAACGAGGCGGAGCTGCACGAGGCGCTCTCCAACCTGGTGCACAACGCCATCCACTACGCGCCCGCCGGCGCGCGCATCACCGTGTCGGTCTGCCGCGTGGAGAACCGCGCGGAAGTCGCCGTGTCCGACAACGGGCCCGGGCTGGAACCGGTGCTGCGCAAGCGCGCTTTCGCGCGCTTCGAGCGAGTCGGCACGGACAGGCCCATCGCCTCGTCCGGTTCGGGCCTGGGCCTCGCCATCGCGCGCGCCTACGCGCGCCGCAACGATGGCGATATCGAACTGCGCGACGGCGAACCGAACGGGCAGGGCGGTGTCGGTCTGGCCTCGGTGCTGTGGCTGCCCATCGCCTCGACGGTCTCGCAGTATCCGCGTCCGGCCGACGTCGAACTCAAGGGCGATCAATAGCCCGTCGCGCATTCCGCTTTCACCGCTGCTTACACAAGAGATCCGCCTTCCGGTCAGGGATTACCCCTGGATTCAGGATTGCGACAGCGCGTAGAAAGCGGATTCGCAGCTTCCTTCCGTAATCTGCGCAGCGGCCTGTCGTCAGAGGCCGGGTGGCGTCCGTCCTGGGGCGGCACCTCCAAGGGCCGGCATGTGCCCTGCATTAGGAAGGAGGATGACGTGCAAAAAACAATCAACAGAAAGGACTACTACGGCGGAGCGCTGATGGTCCTGATCGGCCTGGGGGCGATCTACGGCGGCACCGACTATCACATCGGTTCGCTGAGCCACATGGGCCCGGGTTTCTTTCCCGCGGCGTTGGGCGGCCTGCTGGCGTTGACCGGCGTGCTGATCGCGATTTCGGCGCGCTCGGGCGAAACGACCGCGCCGGCGCCCGGCGAGGGTCATGGCCATGGGCTGCCCGATTTCCGCGGCGGCGCCTGCATTCTGCTGGGCATCCTGGCCTTCCTGCTGCTGGGCCATTACGGCGGCCTGCTGCCCGCCACGTTCGCCATCGTGTTCATTTCCGCGCTGGGCGATCGCAAGAACACGATCAAGCAGGCATTCCTGCTGTCGGCCGCCATGGTCGCGATCGCCGTCGTCGTTTTCTGGTGGGCGCTGCAACTGCAGCTGCCGCTGTTTCGCTGGGGTTGAAGCGCCATGATCTCCCAATCCTTGATGGACCTCTGGTACGGCTTCGGCGTCGCGTTCCAGTGGCATAACCTGATGTGGTCGTTCTTCGGCGTGCTGGTGGGCAACCTCATCGGCGTGCTGCCCGGCATGGGCGCGCTGTCGGCCATTTCGATTCTGCTGCCGCTGACCTACGTCATGCATCCGGTGCCCGCCATCCTGATGCTGGCCGGCATCTTCTACGGCTCGCAGTACGGCGGCGCCATCGGCGCGATCCTGCTCAACCTGCCTTCGCATCCGCCCCACGCGGTCACCTGCCTGGACGGCTATCCGCTGACCAAGCAGGGCAAGGGCGGGACGGCGCTGGGCATCACGATGATCTGTTCGTTCTTCGCCGCCTCGGTGGGGATCATCGTCATGATCTTCGCGTCGCCGCTGCTGGTGGAAGTGGCTTTTAAATTCGGCCCTACCGAAATCTTCTCGATCATGCTGCTGGGCCTGCTGGCGGGCGCGACCATGTCCCGCGGGTCGCCGCTAAAGGGCGTGGCGATGACGCTCTTCGGCCTGATGTGCGGCGTGGTGGGCACGGATGTGAACACGGGCACCATCCGCTTTTCGTTCGGCCTGCTGGACCTGTCCGACGGGCTGGAGCTGGTGGCGATTTCGATGGGCCTGTTCGGCGTGGCCGACTTCCTGATGAGCGTCAACCGCATGAGCATCATCGGCAGCGGCGCCAAGCTGCGCCTGAAAGACATGCGGCCGAGCCGGCAGGAACTGAAGACCGCCTTCTGGCCCATGGTCCGCGGCACCACCGTGGGCACCCTGTTCGGCGCCATGCCCGGCACCGGCCCCACGATCACCACGTTCGTGGCCTATGCGCTGGAGCGCAAAATCTCCAAGACGCCGGAGAAATTCGGCACCGGCATGATCGCCGGCGTGGCCTCGCCCGAGGCGTCGTCGCACTCCAAGACGCAGGTGGACTTCATCCCGACGATGAGCCTGGGCATTCCCGGCGATGCCGTGATGGCGCTGATCCTGGGCGCGCTCCTGATCCAGGGCATCCAGCCCGGCCCGCAGCTGATCACCGAGCATCCGGACATCTTCTGGGGGCTGATCGCCAGCTTCTGGGTGGGCAACGTGCTGCTCATGGTGCTGAACGTGCCGCTGATCGGCGTCTGGGTGAAACTGCTGCAGGTGCCTTACCGCTACCTGTTCCCATCCGCCTTGTTCTTCATCGCGGTGGGCGTGTTCAGCACGCAGAACAGCCTCTTCCAGATCTGGGAAGTGCTGGCGTTCGGCGTGATCGGCGCCATCCTGATGACGCTGGAATTTTCCGTGGCGCCCATCCTGCTCGGCTTCGTGCTGGGGCCCATGGTGGAAGAGAACTTCCGCCGCGCGCTGCTGCTCTCGCGCGGCGACCTGGCGGTGTTCGTGGAGCGTCCCATCAGCGCCTGGTTCATCGCCGCCAGCGCGCTGCTGATCCTGCTGCAGGTGTGGGCGTTCATCCGCCGCGGCCGGAACAAGGGGGACAAGCCCGAAGTGCCGCAAGCGGCCTGACCGGATTCCTTTCCGGCAAGCAAGCGGCCCGGCCCATGCCGGGCCGTTTGATTTGTGGCGCGGCATCCCTCATGCTTGGGGTTCCCTGAGTTCCGCACATGAAAGCCACCATGCACATCCTCTTTGCCTGCCCCCACCACGATCCCGACGCCTGGGTTCCGCGACTGGAAGCCGCCATGCCCGGTTGCCGCATTTCGGTATGGGACCCCGAGGGGCCGCCGTCGGGAGCGGACGTCGCCCTGGTCTGGCGTCCGCCGGCCGAGCTCTTCAAGCACGAGACCGGCCTGAAGACGCTGTTCAACCTGGGCGCGGGCGTGGACGCGCTGCTGAAAATGCCCGAGATCCCTTCGCATGTGCGCATCGTGCGCCTGGAAGACGCGGGCATGGCGGTGCAGATGGCCGAATACGCGCTGTACGCGCTGCTGCGGGTCTCGCGCGATTTCGAGGCCTTCGACCATGCCCAGGCGCGCCAGCATTGGGACACCCGTGAAGGCACCCGGCCGGCCGACTGGCCGGTGGGCGTGCTCGGGCTGGGCCAGGTGGGCCTGCGCGTGGCGCAGATCCTGGCCGGCTTCGGCTATCCCGTGGCGGGCTGGTCGCGTTCGCCGCGCGACATCCCCGGCGTCGAGTCCTTCGCGGGCGAAGCCGCGCTGCCGGCCTTCCTGGCCCGCACGCGTTTCCTGGTGAACGTCCTGCCGCTGACGCCGGACACCGTCGGCATCCTCAACCGGGACACGCTGTCGCAGCTCCTGCCCGACGCGCACCTGGTCAACGTGGGCCGCGGCGAACACCTGGTCGAGGACGACCTGATCCAGATGCTCGAAGAGGGCGAGATCGCCGGCGCCACGCTGGACGTGTTCCACACTGAGCCGCTGCCGCGCGATCATCCGTTCTGGCGCGACGAGCGCGTGCACGTGACGCCCCATATCGCGGCGCGCACGCTGCGCGACGAGAGCATCGCGCAGATCGCGGGCAAGGTCGCGCAACTGCTGCGCGGCGAGGAAATCAGCGGCGTGGTGGAGCGTTCGCGCGGCTATTGAACCGCCGGCGCGGGCGCCTTCTCCAGCCGTTGGTACATGGAGGGCAGGCGCTCCGACAGGAAATCGAGCAGAGCGCGCACGGCGGGCATCATGCCCCGCCGCGACGGGTAGATGCAGTGGACGATGCCCTCGGGCGATTGCCACTGCGGCAACACCAGCACCAGCTGGCCGCGTCGCAACTGCTCATGCGTCGCGATCGAAGGCAGCAGGGCGATGCCCCGTCCGCGCACCGCCGCTTCGGTCAGCACGATGAAGTCGTTGCAGGATAGCTGCGGCTTCAGTTCGACATGCACTTCCTCGCCCTTGTCGTTGCGCAGCGGCCAGCGCACTTCGTGCTGCGGGTCGCTGAAGCTCAGCGTGGTGTGGGTGGCCAGGTCCTGGGGCGTATCGGGCACGCCGTGGCGCTGCAAATACCCCGGGCTGGCGACCAGCGTGCCGCGCGCCGTGCCGAAATGGCGCACCACCAGCTCGGCGTCCGTATCCAGCTTGGTGCGCACCCGCAGCGCCAGGTCCACGCCTTCGCGGATCAGGTCCACGCGGCGGTTGGTCACCAGCAACTGCACCGAAATCGCGGGCCATGCGTCCAGGAATTCAGGCAGCAGCGGCGCCAGCACGTCCTGCGCGATGGAGACCGGGCAGCTCACGATGACCGGCCCGCTCGGTTCCGACTGCAACTGCCGCATGGCCTCGTCGGCCGCGCGCGCGGACGCCGCCATTTCGCGACAGTAGTGCAAGTAGCGTTCGCCGGCCGAGGTCAGCCGCAGCCGCCGGGTCGTGCGCTGCAAGAGGCGCACGCCCAGGCTTTCCTCCAGGTGCGAGATCCGGCGCGACAGGCGGGATTTCGGGATGTCCAGCGCCCGCGCGGCGGCGCTGAAGCCGCCTTGCTCGACGACTTGGGAAAAATAATAGAGGTCATTGAGATCTTGCATGATTGTTCTGTGCCTGGAACGAACAGTTCATCATAACCCTATTTATGTGATCAATTAAGCCGTCTACAGTGAGGCCATGCATTCGGCATCCGCCAACGCCAACCCGGCGGCAGGCCAAACCCCCCGGCTAGATCCGGAACGGGCGCGGCGATGGCGGATCCCGCCGCCCGCGATGCGCGGGCCCCACTGGAGATATTTGCAATGAAGACCCTGGTTATCCTTTCCTCGATTCTCGGCGACCGTTCCAACAGCAAGCAATTGGCCGATCACCTGATTGCGCGCGTCAAGGCCGCCAACCCGGCCGCGGCCGTCAAGGTGCGCGACCTCGGCGCCCAGCCCATCCCGTACTTCGACGGCAACACCGCCGGCGCGCTGTTCACGCCCGCCGATGCGCGCACCGTCGAACAGCATCGCATCGTCGAAATGGGCGACACCCTGATCGCCGAACTGATGGAAGCCGATCGCATCGTCTTCGCCGTGCCGATCTACAACTTCAACCTGCCCGCCCAGTTCAAGAGCTATCTCGATCACGTCGCCCGGGCCGGGGTCACGTTCCGTTATACGTCCGAAGGCGTGCCCGAAGGGCTGATCAAGGGCAAGCAGGTGTTCGTGCTGACCGCCCGCGGCGGCAAGGCCGAAGGCACGCCGTCCGACACGCTGACGCCCTACCTGCGCCAGATGCTCGGTTTCCTGGGCATGTCCGACGTGACGTTCATTGCCGCCGAAGGCATGGCCCTGGGTGAAGTCGCGGTCCTGGAAGGCCTGGCCCAGGCCAAGCAGCGCATCGACGCGCAGCTGGCCGACGCCGCGCCCGCCGGCCTGGCGGCGTAAGCTTGCGGAAGCACGCAAGGAAAAGGCGGGCCCGCGGGCCCGCCTTTTTTATCGGCCGCGCCGCGGCGTTCAGTCGCGCAGGCGCTTGATGAGGCTGGACGTATCCCAGCGGCCGCCGCCCAGTTTCTGGACATCGCCGTAGAACTGGTCCACCAGCGCGGTCAGCGGCAGGCGGGCGCCGTTGTGGCGGGCCTCGGCCAGCACCAGCCCGAGATCCTTGCGCATCCAGTCCACCGCGAAGCCGAAGTCGAATTTGTCGTCGACCATGGTGCCGCCGCGGTTCTCCATCTGCCAGCTTTGCGCCGCGCCCTTGCTGATCACGTCCAGCACCAGCTTCATGTCCAGGTCGGCCGCCTGGCCGAAGGCGATGGCTTCGGACAGCCCCTGCACCACGCCGGCGATGCAGATCTGGTTGACCATCTTTGCCAGCTGGCCCGCTCCCGGGGGACCGACCAACGTGACCGCGCGGCCGAAACTCTGGGCCACCGGCTTGATGGCGTCGAACACAGCCTGCTCGCCGCCACACATGATGGTCAACACGCCATTGACCGCGCCGGCCTGGCCGCCCGACACCGGCGCGTCCACGAAATTCAGGCCCAGCTCCTTGGCCTGCGCGTACAGTTCGCGCGCCACGTCGGCCGAGGCCGTGGTGTGGTCGACGAACACGGCGCCCGGCGCCATGCCCGCGAAGGCGCCGTCCGGCCCCAGCACGACGCTGCGCAGGTCGTCGTCGTTGCCCACGCAGGCGAAGACGATCTGCGCGCCCGCGACCGCTTCGCGAGGCGTGGCGGCGCTCTTGCCGCCGAACTCGGCCGCCCAGGCCTGGGCCTTCGCCGGCGTGCGGTTGTAGACGGTGACGTCGTGCCCCGCGCGGGCCAGGTGGCCGGCCATGGGCAGGCCCATCACACCCAATCCGAGGAAAGTGACTTTCTGGGCTGCGACCGCGTCGTAGCTCTTGGTACCGATGGTTGCCATGCAGGGAACTCCGCTCTATGAGGGTAAGGTCAGTCTGAGGACACTAACCTTAACGCAATCAAAAGCCCGCGGCGAGTCCGTCGCGCCTGCTGTCGCTCGCGCTGACGTAGCCGTCGACCGCCGGATCACCCAGGCGCCAGATGAACTGGCCCGATCCGAAGTCCATGTAGGGGTCTTCCAGGCCCTCCAGCACGTGGCCGCGGGCACGCAGGCCCTGGGCGACGGACGGGGCCAGGCCGGCCTCCACGTCGACCGCCAGGCCGTGGTTCCATTTCCAGCGCGGCGCGTCGCAGGCGGCCTGGGGCTGCTGTCCGTAATCCAGCATGCGAACGAGCGTCTGCACCTGCCCCTGGGGCTGCATATTGCCTCCCATGACGCCGAAACTCATGACGGGGGCGCCGTCGCGCATCAGGAAGCCGGGAATGATGGTGTGGAAGGGCCGCTTGCCGCCCGCCACGGCGTTGGGGTGGGCGGGGTCCGTGCTGAAGCAGTGCCCGCGGTTCTGCAGGCTGACGCCGGTGCCGGGCACCACCACGCCGGAGCCGAATCCCATGTAGTTCGATTGGATGAAGCTCACCATCATGCCGTTCCTGTCGGCGGCGGTCAGGTAGACCGTGCCGCCCTGCGGCGCATGGCCGCTGGCGAAGGCCTGGGCCTTGGCCGGGTCGATCAGGCGCGCGCGTTCGGCCAGGTAGCCGGGCTGCAGCATCTGCTCGGGCGTCATGCGCATGTGGCGCGGGTCCGCCACGTGGGCGTAGACGTCGGCGAAAGCCAGCTTCATGGCCTCGATCAGCAGGTGCTGCGTATCGGGATGGTCCACGGGCCGCGCCGCCACGTCGAAATGCTGCAGGATGCCCAGGGCGATCAGGGCGGCGATGCCCTGGCCGTTGGGCGGGATCTGGTGCAGAGTATGGCCGCGATAGGGCTGGCTGATCGGCGTCACCCACTCGGGCGCGTAGTCGCGCAGGTCGGCGAGCGCGAGCGCCGCGTCGTGGGCCTGCGCGTGCGCCACCAGCTTATGGGCCGTTTCGCCTTCGTAGAAGTCGCGCCCGCCGGTGGCCGCGATGCGTTTGAGCGTGGTCGCGGCCCCTCGCAGGACGAAGTGCTCGCCGATGTGGGGCGCGCGTCCGCGCGGCAGGAAATGGTCCGCGAAGCCGGGCTGCGGCTGCAGCACGTCGGCCTGCGCCACCCACTTCTCGCGTACGACCGGCGACACGGCAAAGCCGCGCTCGGCGTACTCGATGGCCGGTTCCAGGATGTCGGCGAAAGCCAGGCTGCCCAGCTTTTCGTGCAGGGCGGCCCAGCCCGCCACGCAGCCCGGAACCGTGACGCTGTCCCAGCCTCGGGCTGGGATCAGGCCCTGGTGTTTGCGCCGGAAGTAGTCCGGGTTCCAGGCGGCGGGGGCCGTGCCGGAGGCGTTCAGTCCATGCAGCTTCGAGCCGTCCCAGACGATAGCGAAGCAATCCGATCCCAACCCGTTGCTGACCGGCTCGGTCAGGGCCAACGTGGCGGCCGCGGCGATGGCCGCGTCAACCGCGTTGCCGCCCCTGGCCAGGATCCGCAGGCCGGCCTGCGCAGCCAGGGGCTGGGAGGTGGCGACGATATTGCGGGCAAACACCGGCCGGCGGGTGCTGGGGTAGGGGTTGTTCCAGTCGAAATTCATCTCGAATCATCGCGTGGGGTAAACCCCTAGCTTAACGTAGCGGCCGGAATCTAGGAACGGTCTGTAGTGCGTCGTAATAATTAGTAATTTTTTAGCCGTCGCGATGAACCAAAAAAAAGCCCCCGGCCGGGGCCGGGGGCTTTCGGGGCAGAACCGCCGCCTGACGGCGGCAGGCCATGCCTTAGTCTTCTTCCACGAAGGTCTCTTCGCGCTTCTTGCGGATCGCGGGCAGGGCCACCAGGATCACCAGGAAGACGGCGACGGCCAGCAGCGAGGCGGACAGCGGACGGGTCACGAAGGTCGTGAAGTCGCCGCGCGACAGCAGCAGGGCGCGACGGAAGTTCTCTTCCATCATGGGGCCCAGCACCAGGCCCAGCAGCAGCGGTGCGCCTTCGCACTTAAGCTTGGACCACACGTAGCCGATGATGCCGAAGATGGCGGTGGTGAAGATGTCGAAGGTGTTGTAGTTCAACGAATACACACCGATCGTGCAGAACACCAGAATCGCCGGGAACAGGATGCGGTAAGGCACCTTCAGCAGCTTGACCCAGAGGCCGATCAGCGGGAGGTTCAGCACCACCAGCATCAGGTTGCCGATCCACATCGAGGCGATCAGGCCCCAGAACAGCTCCGGGTGGCTCGTCATGACTTGCGGGCCGGGCTGGATGTTGTGGATGGTCATGGCACCGACCATCAGCGCCATCACGGCGTTGCCCGGGATACCCAGGGTCAGCAGCGGGATGAACGAGGTCTGCGCGGCAGCGTTGTTCGCCGATTCCGGGCCAGCCAGGCCGGCCGGGTGGCCCTTGCCGAAGCGTTCCGGATTCTTCGAGATCTTCTTTTCCAGCGTGTAGGACGCGAACGACGACAGCACGGCGCCACCGCCCGGCAGGATGCCCAGGGCCGAACCCAGGGCCGTGCCGCGGATCACGGCGGGAGCGGCTTCCTTGAATTCCTGCTTGTTGGGATACAGCGAGCCGATCTTGTCGGTGATGTCGACGCGGTTTTCCTTCTGCTCAAGGTTGGTCATGATTTCGGCGAAGCCGAACACGCCCATGGCCACGATGGCGAAGTCGATGCCGTCTTGCAGTTCGGGGATGCCGAAGTCGAAGCGGGCGACGCCCGAGTTCACGTCGGTGCCCACCATGCCCAGCAGCAGGCCCAGCAGGATCATCGCGATCGCCTTGGGCAGCGAGCCCGAGGCCAGCACCACGGCGCCGACCAGGCCCAGGCACATCAGCGAGAAGTATTCGGCGGGGCCGAACTTGAACGCGACTTCAGCCAGCGGGGGCGCGAAGGCGGCCAGCAGCAGCGTGGCCACGCAACCGGCGAAGAACGAACCCAGCGCGGCGATTGCCAGGGCGGAGCCGGCGCGGCCGTTGCGGGCCATCTGGTGACCGTCCAGCACTGTCACCACCGCGGATGTCTCACCGGGAAGCGCGACGAGAATGGCTGTCGTGGAGCCGCCGTACTGGGCGCCGTAGTAGATACCGGCAAGCATGATCAGGCCGGCCACCGGGGGCAGCACGTACGTGATCGGCAGCAGCATTGCGATGGTCGGGACGGGGCCGATGCCCGGCAGAACGCCGATCAACGTGCCCAGAATGCAGCCCAGCAGCGCGTACAGCAGGTTCTCGGGCGTGAACGCCACCGAGAAACCCAACATCAGGTTGTCAAACAATTCCATGACCGGTAGCTCCTTAGTTCATGCCCAGAAAGGACGGCCACAGCGGGAAAATCAGCCCCAGCCCCTTGACGAATGCCAGATACGAGAACACCACCAGGAAGATGCCGTTGGCGACGGCGACCTTCAGGCTGAACTCATGGCTGGCCAGGCTGCTGACGACAACCAGGACGAATACAGAGATGTAGATACCCAGCAGCTTGAGGATGAAGCCGTAGAGCACGACCGATCCGACCACCAGGAAGACGATGCGCCAGTCGAACTTGTCGACGTGGGTTTCGTGGGCTTTCTTGGACAGCGAGCCAAGCAGCACGATGGCGCCAAGCAATGCGAGAACAATGCCTAGCCAGAAAGGAAAATACCCTGGGCCCATCCGAGCGGCAGTACCCATTTGGTAGCTGCTGGCTTGCCAGGCGAATCCCAGTCCAAGGGCGATGAACATCACCCCCGACCAGAAGTCCTGTCGATTGCGTAGCTGCATGATTGGTTGGCTCCTGTTTACAGCATGTAGATAAAAAAGGGTTTGTAGCCGGGAGGGCCCGCCGAAAGGCGGGTGACAGGCACAAAAAAGGCACTTCGGGGTGCCATTTGTTCTTCTGAAAGCGACGGCGTGGTTTCTTGAAAGGGCGAATGGTAATGGACGCCTGCCACGCTGCAAACCCTGTAAGGTCGGTGAAAGCCTGGGGTTTTCCCTAAAATTCGGGAACTCCCGACCCCCAGTTGTAACGGGGCGGGAAGTTTGAGGGCTTTTTGAAAGCTAAGTGAAAGTTTATAGAAAGAAATGCGAAAGCCGGATCGGCCAGATGCGGGATTCTCGTTGTCGAGTTTTTTTTCCGGCGCGGAATCAGGTAAGGTCCCATCCCGCAATTTGAAATTACAACCGTAATTCCTACTGAATATTGCCGGGTTTCTCACCTTGCGTGAAGAGGCCCTCTACAACCCAGGATGGTTTACGATAGCGCCCATGCTGCAAGATCTAGACCAACTCGCTGCCCGCATCGGGCAACTGGTGCAACGCACCCGCCAACTCCACGCAGAGCGTGACGCGTTGCGCGCACGCCTGAACGAAACCGAAGCTGAACAGCGCGTGCTGAAGCAGCGCGCCGCCGAGCGCGAGGCCGAGATCGTCACGCTGCAAAGCAAGCTTCAGGAACACGACGGTGCCGTCAGCGCCATGCTCGAACAGGCCCAGCAGGCCGAAGTCGCGCTGCGCGAACAACTGGCCCGCGAGACCTCCGAGCGCCAGTCGCTTGAGTCGCGTTTCTCCGCGAGGGAAACCGAATTGCAGGGCAGCCTGCAGAACCGCGATACCGAACTACAGCGCTTGCGCGTGGCCGCCACGTCGGCTCGCGAGCGCATCGACGCCGTGCTGGCCCGCTTGCCGGGCGCGCCGTCTGGAGAGCAACACTGATGGAACGCGTAGATGTAACGATACTGGGGCGCGACTATTCCCTGGCGTGCTCCGCGGAAGAGAAGCCCACGCTGGTGGCCGCGGTGCGTCACGTGGATCAACTGATGTTGCGCATCCAGGGCACCGGCAAGGTTTCGAGCAATGAACGCATTGCCGTGATGGCCGCGCTGCAGATCGCCGGCGAGCTGCTTGCGATGAAAGCGCCCGATGGTCCGCTGGGCGGTTTGGCGGTCGGCGACTTCAAGCGTAGAATCGAGGACATGAATGCAGTGCTCGATGATGCCTTGTCGGGTCAAGAGAAGCTGCTCTGAGTTCATCAAGCTGTAGTCCATCGGGCTGCAGTCAAGATTTTTCAGTTTGTCCCTGCCGTGTTCGTGACTAGGCCATACATTCTCTGAACCTATGTCTTATGGCATATTGGTTGCGGGAGTGCAGAGCTGGAGTGATCGTCTCTCGTAGACGAACCCGACGCTCTACGGAACGCGACCACCTTGAACCTCAGGGTTCGAGATGCCGGCCTTGACGGCACAGGCGGGGCATCTATCCCAGCGGGCCTGCCATAAGAGCAGGTCCGCGCCGGCTCCCCATCGTCTTCCTAGGGCCCGTACATGTCCAAATCCCCCGTTTTTTCGCTGACCCGACTCGGTGCAGCGTGCGCAGCCGTGGCCGCTCTGGCCGTCGCGCAACCTATCTACGCGCAAACGCAGGCCCCCGCTCCCGCCGCGGAAGCCTCGGCGAGCCGCGCGCCCGAGCTGACCTTGCAGGCCACGGCCTCGTCCGAGGTGAAGCAGGACACGGTCCGCATTTCGTTGTCGGCCGAGGTCGAAGCGCCGGACCAGCCCACCGCCGGCAAGAAGCTGACCGCCGCGCTGGACGACGTGGTCAAGCGCGCGCGCGACGTGAAGGGAGTGGAAGTGCGCACGGGCGGCTATAACGTGTGGCCCAACACCAGCAGCAAAGGCAAGATCGCTTCCTGGCGCGGCCAGGGCGAAGTGATCCTCGAATCCAAGGACTTCGAAGCCGCGGCGGCGCTGGCGTCCAAGCTGTCCGACAAGACCGCCATCTCCAACATCGGCTTCCTGTTGTCGCGCGAGGCGCGCGAGGCCGAAGAGCGCAAGCTGCTCAAGGAAGCCGCGCAAGCTTTCAAGGACCGCGCCCTGGCGGCCGCCAATGCTTTCGGCTTTTCGGGCTATCGCCTGAGCAAGCTGGAATTGGGCGGCTCCGGCGGTTCGGGGCCGATGCCCATGCCCCGCATGATGGGCGCGGCCATGGCCAAGGACGCCTCCGCCGGCTACAGCCCGGACGTCCCCCTGGAAGCGGGAGACGTCACGGTCAGTATCGCTGTCAACGGGACGATCGCGTTGCAGTAAGGCTGAACATGATGGCGCCCAGGGCGACCATCGGCAGGGACAGCCACTGTCCCATGCTCAGCCCGCCCGCGAGCAGGCCCAGGAAATTGTCCGGCTCGCGGGTGAACTCCACCAGGAAGCGGAACGTTCCGTAGCCCATCAGGAAGAGCGCGCTTACCTGGCCCAGCGGGCGCGGCTTGCTTGAGAACCACCAGAGCAGCGCGAACAGCACGATGCCTTCCAGTCCCAGCTCATAGAGTTGCGACGGGTGGCGCGGAAGGCCGTCGCCGCTGTCCGGGAACACCATGGCCCAAGGCACGTCGGTGGGCCGGCCCCAGAGCTCCCCATTGATGAAATTGCCCAGGCGGCCGAAGCCCAGCCCCAGCGGGATCAGCGGCGCGATGAAGTCGCTGACGGCGAAAAAGGGCAGCTTCTTCTTGCGCGCGAAAAGCAGCATCACCAGGATCACGCCGATCAGGCCGCCGTGGAAGGACATGCCGCCTTGCCACAGGTACAGCACTTCCAGCGGATGGGACAGGTAATACGCAGGCTTGTAGAACAGCACGTAGCCCAGCCGTCCGCCCAGCACCACGCCCAGCACGCTATAGAAAATCAGGTCTTCCAGGTCCCGCACGTTGAGCGAGGTGGTATGCCCGCTGGTGATGCGGCGGCGACCCAGCAGGTACACCAGCGCGAAGCCCGCCAGGTACATCAGCCCGTACCAGTGGATGGCTAGCGGCCCGATCTGCAGGGCGACGGGGTCGAATTTTGGATATTGCAGCATGGTCTGCCCGACACAATAAAGTTGAATGATAATAACCGGCGAGCCCTGAAGATTCGCGAGCAAGCGAGCCAGCTTCCTCGGGTGCGGCGGCCATGTCCGCGCCCGATGGCCGACAGGAGACACAGACCATGCCGCACAACGAACGTTCCCGCCACATCACCGAAGGCGTCGCGCGCGCGCCCAATCGCGCCATGTATTACGCGCTGGGCTACCAGGAAGCCGACTTCGAGAATCCCATGATCGGCGTGGCCAACGGCCACTCGACCATCACCCCGTGCAACAGCGGCCTGCAGCGGCTGGCCGATGCCGCCATCGACGCCATCCGCGCGTCGCGCGCAAATCCCCAGGTGTTCGGCACGCCCACCATTTCCGACGGCATGTCCATGGGCACCGAGGGCATGAAGTACTCGCTGGTATCGCGCGAAGTGATCGCGGACTGCATCGAGACCGCCGCGCAGGGCCAGTGGATGGACGGCGTCGTGGTGATCGGCGGTTGCGACAAGAACATGCCGGGAGGCATGATCGCGCTGGCCCGCAGCAACGTGCCGGGCATCTACGTCTACGGCGGCACGATCAAGCCGGGGCATTACAAGGGCAACGACCTCACCATCGTTTCCGTCTTCGAAGCCGTGGGCGAATACACGATGGGCCGCATGCCCGAAGCGGACTTCAAGCAGATAGAGAAATGCGCGATCCCCGGCTCGGGCTCCTGTGGCGGGATGTACACCGCCAACACCATGAGTTCGGCCTTCGAGGCCATGGGCATGAGCCTGCCGTATTCCAGCACGATGGCCAACGAAGACGAGGAAAAAGTCGCGTCGGCGGCGGAGTCGGCCCGCGTGCTGGTGGAGGCGGTCAAGCGCCAGCTGCGTCCGCGCGACATCATCACGCGCCAATCCATCGAGAACGCCGTCTCCGTCATCATGGCGACCGGCGGCTCCACCAACGCCGTGCTCCACTTCCTGGCGATCGCCCATGCCGCCGAGGTGCCATGGACCATCGACGACTTCGAGCGCATCCGCCAACGCGTGCCCGTGCTGTGCGATCTGAAGCCCTCGGGCAAGTATGTCGCGACGGATCTGCATCGCGCCGGCGGCATTCCGCAGGTCATGAAGATCCTGCTCAACGCCGGCCTGCTGCATGGCGATTGCGTCACGATCACCGGCAAGACCATCGCCGAAACCCTGGCCGACGTGCCCGACGCGCCGCGCGCCGACCAGGACGTCATCATGCCGCTGGATCGCGCGCTGTATCCGCAAGGCCACCTCGCCATACTCAAGGGCAACCTGTCGCCCGAAGGCTGCGTCGCCAAGATCACCGGCCTGAAGAACCCGGTGATCACCGGCCCCGCGCGCGTCTTCGATTCCGAGGACGATGCCATGACGGCCATCATGGCCCGCGAGATCTGGGACGGCGATGTCGTGGTGATCCGCTATGAAGGCCCCAAGGGCGGTCCGGGCATGCGCGAAATGCTGGCGCCGACTTCCGCGCTGGTCGGGCAGGGTCTGGGCGAAACGGTGGGCCTCATTACCGACGGGCGCTTTTCCGGAGGCACCTGGGGCATGGTCGTGGGCCACGTGGCGCCGGAGGCATTCGTCGGCGGCCCCATCGCGCTGATCCGGGAGGGCGATTCGGTTACCATCGATGCCCACAAGCTGCTGTTGCAGCTCAATATCAGCGACGAAGAAATGGCGGCTCGTCGCCAGGCCTGGGTTCAGCCCAAGCCGCGTTATACACGCGGTGTGCTTGCCAAGTTCGGCAAGCTCGCCAGCACCGCGAGCCGTGGGGCCGTAACCGATGCATTTGAAGAGTAGTCTGTTGTTGGCCGTCGCTTGCGCCGTGGGCGCGGGCGCGGCCCATGCGCAAACCACCGGTCTGGACCTCGCCAAGAACAAGGCCTGTATGGCTTGTCACCAGGTCGAGGCCAAGCGGGTGGGGCCGCCGTTGAAGAGCGTGGCCGAGCGCTACGCGGGCCAGGGCGACGCCATGGTGGATTACCTGGCGGGCAAGATCCGTGGCGGCGGCCGGGGCGCCTGGGGCGCCGTTCCGATGCCCGCGCAAACCCAGGTCAGCCCGGAAGATGCCCGCCATCTGGCGGAATGGATCTTGTCGCTCGCGCCGGCAAAGCAGTAGGCTAGGCATCTGCGCGTCGTGCATGGAATCAGGGCGCGCCGCCCGGCAAGGGCGGGGCCCGTCGAGAAAGAAGGAATCGTCATGGCAGAACAACCATCCCCGGGCAATGAGGTCGCCGTACTCGGCGGCGGCTGCTTCTGGTGCGTCGAAGCGGTGTTCACCGAGCTGCGCGGCGTCAAGAGCGTGCTGCCCGGCTACAGCGGCGGCCACGTCGACAACCCCAGCTACGAGCAGGTCTGCGGCAAGGAGACCGGCCACATCGAGGTCGCCCGCGTGGAGTTCGATCCCGCCGAACTCACCTACGGCGATTTGCTGCGCGTGTTCTTCGCGACGCACGACCCGACCACGCCGGGGCGCCAGGGCAACGACATCGGCCCGCAATACGAATCCGCCATCTTCTGGCAGAACGAGGCCCAGCGCGAACAGGCGGAAGCCGTGATCGCGGAGGTCGAGGCGCAGAAGGTCTACGACGCGCCCATCGTGACCAAGCTGCTGGCGCCCGCCAAGTTTTGGCAGGCCGAAGACTACCACCGCGATTACTTCGCCCTGCATCCCGAACAAGGCTATTGCCAGTTCGTGATCGCGCCCAAGGTCGCCAAGTTCCGCAAACAGTTCCAGGACCGGCTGCAAAAGTAGGCGGCAGGCCGCCGCCGGCGCAAAAAAAACCTCACCGCAGTGAGGTTTCAAGGCCGGCGCCGGTGCTGGGCACCGGAGCCCCGGCCGGGGGAAGGTGTGTGTGGGGGCGGGCGTTCAGTCGACGGACTTGACCACGCCGCGGCGCATCTGATCCAGTTCGATGGATTCGAACAGAGCCTTGAAGTTGCCCTCGCCGAAACCGTCGTTGCCCTTGCGCTGGATGATCTCGAAGAAAATCGGGCCGATCTGGTTCTCGGTAAAGATCTGCAGCAGCAGGCCGCCGCCGGGGGCGCCGTCCAGCAGGATGCGGTTCTTCCGCAGGCGCTCCACGTCTTCGCCGTGATTGGGCAGGCGGCGATCCAGCAATTCATAGTAGGTATCGGGCGTGTCCAGGAACACCACGCCGTTCTTGCGCAGCGCCTCGATGGTGCCGTAGATGTCTTCGGTGGCCATGGCGATGTGCTGGATGCCTTCGCCGCGGTAGAGATCCAGGTATTCCTGGATCTGGCCCTTCTCTTCCGTGCCTTCTTCGTTGATCGGAATGCGGATATTGCCGCAAGGCGAAGTCATGGCCTTGGACTTCACGCCCGTCACCTTGCCTTCGATGTCGAAATAGCGCACTTCGCGGAAATTGAAGAGGCGCTCGTAGAACTCCGCCCATTCGGCCATGCGGCCCTTGTGCACGTTGTGCGTCAGGTGGTCCACCAGCGTCAGGCCGGCGCCCCGGTGGTTCAGGTCCGCTTGCGCGTTGGCCGGATCCACGGGAACGAAGTCCACGTCATAGATGCTGATGTCGCCGATGCCGCCGTGGCCGTCCTTGCCGGTCCAGCGGTCCACGAGATAGATCAGCGAGTCGCCGATGCCTTTGATCGCGGGAATGTTCAATTCCATCGGGCCGCTGTGCGAATCGAAACCCCAGGCGCCCAGTTCCAGTGCGCGCTTGTACGCGGCGTTGGCGTCCTGCACGCGAAAACCGATGGCACAGATCGACGGGCCGTGCAGGCGGGCGAAGCGCTGGGCGAAGGAATCCGGTTCGGCGTTGATCAGGAAGTTCACGCCACCCTGGCGGTATAGCGTCACGTCTTTGTGGCGATGCTTGGCGATGGCCTTGAAGCCCAGCAGCTCGAACACCTTGCGCAGCGCGGCGGGGTCCGGCGCGGCATATTCAATGAACTCGAACCCGGCGGTGCCCATCGGGTTGTCCCAGGGTTGGAATGCGCTGCTCATAAGTCTGCTCCCTTGCATCGTTTTAAGGACGACTTGTTCTTCAAGTCTAGACGGAGATTGTAGGAAGGAACGGCGGGCAGACAATTGCAAACATGTCGCGAAAGGGGTGGCTCTGAGCAATAATATTGCCGTCAATAAAGAGTTGAGGGCTAAAAATGTCTGACATTGAGCTTGATCGGACAGATCTACGGATTTTGGCGGAGCTCCAGCGCGATGGGCGCTTGAGCAACCAGGAGCTGGCGGACCGCGTTTCGCTGTCCCCCAGCCCCTGCCTGCGCCGGGTCCGCAGGCTGGAAGAGAAGGGGTTCATCAAGAAGTACGTGGCGCTGATCGATGCGGAAAAGGTCGGCCTGGGCCTGTTGGCCTATGTGAATATCCGCTTGAACAAGCACAGCGGATCGAGCCATGCGCCCATGAGCGACTTCGCGCGCGACGTGCAGCTTTGGCCCGAAGTGGTGGAGTGCTACGCCATGTCCGGAGACATGGACTACCTCCTGCGCATCCAGGTGGCGGACCTGGCGCATTTCTCGCGCTTTGCGATGGACACGCTCATGCGCCACCCCGCGGTCGTCGACATGCGATCCTTCTTCGCGCTCCAGCAGATCAAGGAGACGACGGAGCTGCGGATCTAGCGCGCGCAGGGGAGGGGCTCGCGGCCGGCGGCCAGCTTCCTCCCTTCCTGCCCCTGATTTTTCTTCCTCTATATAGAGGGGTGGCCGGGAGGTGTCTGTTTTTAGGGGCCGACCCCAAAAAAATTCACTTTTCTGCAAAATAGGTGTCATGCTGGCGACACACGTTCAAATTCTGTGCTATAGTCTCGCTCCTTCGCAGTTCAAACAGTTTGTTGAGCAGCGAGGCAAGCAGGAAGCAAGGCGAAGTGAGTTCGGTGGCTGCAATGCGGCGCCGGCACATAGCAGGTTTGGCAGGGTGTTGAAGTTACCCCGTCAGATCGCCGCAAGACGAGCAGGTAAGCGTTTTGGGGTTTTGCAAGATAGGATGCAAATTAGGCAGAAGCCAGTTGCATAATCTGCAAAAGCTGTGTTATAGTTTCGGGCTTGGCAGTTACCGAAAAATTAGGGTTTACCCTGAAGTTTCGATAGCCGCCAACGCCGAGGCAGCAAGGACGCTCCAAGCGTTCGCTGAAGCGGCGAGGCAGTGAAGAATTA
>NZ_BCTQ01000008.1 GCF_001571365.1 Achromobacter denitrificans NBRC 15125
CCCCGGTGCTCAACGCGCGAAACCCATGCGGCCGTGGGCAGAGGGTGCCCGGCATAGACCTAAAACCAGTCTGCCCATGACCGCATGGGTTTCGCGCGATGGATGGCGGTGTTCTGGCTTAAGAACTCTCGCGCTCCACCCATCCTACGGCCCCTCGCGGGCCCCTTTTTCGTCGCTGCGAAGGCTTCAGCGGGTGAAGATCCAGGCCGCGACCACGGCGCCGAAGACGATGCGGTACCAGGCGAACACGCGGTACGTATGGTTGGCGACGAAACGCAGCACCGCGCGCACGACCACCATGGCGCTCAGGAACGCGGCGACGAAGCCCACCGCGATGCCGGCCAGGTCGTGCTGGGTCAGCAGCTCCATGTTCTTGTACATGTCGTAGACCGCGGCGCCCAGCATGGTCGGCATGGCGAGGAAGAAGGAGAACTCGGTGGCCGTCTTGCGCTGGATGCCGGCGATCATGCCGCCAATGATGGTCGCGCCCGACCGCGAGGTGCCCGGGATCATGGCCAGGCACTGCGCCACGCCCACGCCCAGCGCCTGCTTCCAGGATATCTGCTCCAGGGTCCGGGCCGTGGCGCGTTCGTCGGAGGCGGTATCGTCGGCCGCGCCCGGCTGGTCGCCCGGCGTATGGTGCGTCTTGCGCTCCACGTACAGCATGATGAGGCCGCCCAGCACCAGGGTCACCACCACCACGCTGGGGTGGTAGAAGACGCTCTTGATGGACTTGATGAAGATCGCCCCGATGACGGCGGCCGGCAGGAAGGCGATGATCAGGTTGCGGGTGAAGGCGACTTCGCTGGGCACGCCGGTCAGGGTGCCGCGGACCAGCCGCAGCAGGCGCGCGCGGAAGACCCACATCACCGCGAGGATGGAGCCCAGCTGGATCACCACCTCGAAGACCTTGCCCTGGCTGGACTCGAAATTGATCCAGTCGCCCACCAGGATGAGGTGGCCGGTGCTGGAGACGGGGATGAATTCCGTCAGCCCCTCGATGATGCCCAGGACGAAGGCCTTGATCAGGTATAGCGCGTTTTCGGTCACGATGCGGAGTCGCTCCAGTTAGTCGTTGGCAAGGGAGGCGTCGTCGGCGTGCAGCTCTTGCGGCCGCTTCTCCACGCGCACCAGCGCGATGCGGCGGCCGTCCATTTCCAGGACTTCGAAGCGGAAATGGTCGTGATGGATTTCATACTCGCAGACGTCGCCCGGCTTGGGCAGGTGCCCGAAACGCGACAGCAGGTAGCCCGCCAGGGTGGAGAAGTCCTGGGCGTCGTCGACCAGGCCCTCGGTCTCCAGCACCTGCTCGACGTGATGCAGGTCGGCGGCGCCGTCGATTTTCCAGGTGTTGTCGCCGTCGGCGACGATGTCGGGGAGTTCGTCCTCGTCGGGGAATTCGCCGGCGATCGCCTCGAACACGTCGATGGGCGTCACCAGCCCCTCGATGGCGCCGAACTCGTCGGCCACCAGCACCAGCTGGCCTCGCGAGCGCTTGAGCGTATCCATCAGGCGCAGGATGCCGATGGACTCGTGCACGATGATGGGGTCGCGCAGGCGGTTGCGCCGCACCCGGCCCTCGGTGATCAGGTCGGCCACGAGATCCTTGGCGCGGCCGATGCCCAACACCTCGTCGAGCGAGCCGCGGCAGACGGGGAAGAAGCTGTGCGGCGCCTCGGTCAGCTGGGCGCGGATGGTCTCGGGATCATCGTCGATGTTGATCCAGGACACGTCCGTGCGGGGCGTCATGATGGAACGGATGGACCGTTCGGCCAGGGTCAGCACGCCGCTGACCATGTTGCGCTCTTCCACGCCGAACGCCGGGACGGACGGGCCGTCGGCGCTGGGCAGGTCGGGTTCGTCTGCCGGAGGACGCTTGCCCAGCATGCGCAGCACGGCCGAGGCGGTGCGTTCGCGCATGGGGCGGCGCGCATCCAGCTTGAGCAGATTGCGGCGCGCCACCTGGTTGAGGGCCTCGATGGCCACCGAGAAGCCGATCGCGGCGTACAGGTAGCCCTTGGGCACCTTGAAGCCGAACGCTTCTGCCAGCAGCGAAAAACCGATCATGAGCAGGAAGCCCAGGCACAGCACCACCACCGTCGGGTGGGCGTTGACGAAACGCGTCAGCGGCTTGGAGGCCAGCAGCATGATGCCGATCGCGATGATCACCGCGATCATCATGATGGCCAGGTGGTCCACCATGCCGACGGCCGTGATGACCGAATCCAGCGAGAACACCGCGTCCAGCACCACGATCTGCGTCACGATCACCCAGAAGCTGGCGTACACCCGCGGCCCCGAGGAGCCCCCGTGCTGCGAGCCTTCGAGACGCTCGTGCAGTTCCATGGTGCCCTTGAACAGCAGGAACAGGCCGCCGATCATCAGGATCAGGTCGCGCCCGGAGAATGACAGCGGGCCGATGGAAAACAGGGGGGCGGTCAGCGTGACCAGCCATGACATGACCGACAAGAGGCCCAGGCGCATGATGAGCGCCAGGCTCAGGCCCATGATGCGCGCGCGGTCGCGTTGCGCAGGGGGGAGCTTGTCCGCCAGGATGGCGATGAAAATCAGGTTATCGATTCCCAGGACGATCTCAAGGACGACCAGGGTAAGCAAGCCGACCCACGCGGTGGGGTCCAGCAGCCACTCCATCAGGAGCTCCAGAAGTTACACGACCGGTAATCGTACATGGAAAATCCGTGACACGCCGGTGACGCCCCCCCTCCGTACGCCTGATGCACAGGCGATTTAGGCCGTAGGAACCAGGGGCCGGTGGGGGGTATTTTTTGTCGCAGGGCCGCCCCAAGACAAAAACGCCCCCTTGGGGGGCAGCAAGCAAGCGAAGCGCGCAGCGTGGGGGCCATTTTCTTTCGCAGGGCCGCCCCAAGACAAAAAAAACCGGCCCTGGGCCGGTATCTGCGCGCTAGGGCGGGGTCAGTTGCTCAGCTTGAGCGTGCCCTTCATCATGGCCCAGTGGCCGGGGAACGAGCAGAAGTAGGCATAGGCTTCGCCCGGGGTCAGCTTGGACACGTCGAACGTTACCGAATCCGATTCGCCGCCGCCGATGACCTTGGTGTGCGCGATGACACGGGTATCGCCCGCCTTCACGTAGTCCTGCGCCAGGCCGGCGTTCATGCCGTCAGTGGCGACGCCCTGCTTGTCGGCTTCCTTGGTCAGCACCCAGTTGTGGCCCATGGCGACCTTGGCCATCTTGCCGACGTGCTTGAGGTGCACCGTGAACTGCTTGCAGCTTTTGTCAACGACCATTTCCTTCAGGTTGTACTGCATGGCGTCGTTGCTTTCGATGGTTGCTTCGCATTGAGCAGCCAGCACGGGCAGGCTGGCTGCGGACAGAACGATAGCTAGGGTGGCTTTTGCCAGCATGGAGACTCTCCGTAAACAGGGCGGCCATTCTTCGACTCGCGCCAGGCACATGCCTGCGTCGCTGCCGCCACGCACAAGTCTAAGACGGCGAAAAAAGCGCGCTATTGACGGACATCAATCCCACCCCGTTCAGATGCCCAAAAACAGGGGAAATCCCCATGCCGCATAGGGGTATTGGCCCATCCGGCGCACCGAAACCGTGCCCATTGACAAACCGCAATACGAAGGGTCTTCCATCTTCGTAGGATGCCTGCAAACAATTGCAAACAAGTAGAGTTCGAGCATGCAAGGCAGCACAGCGGCGGGGCTACGGTTCACTCGGTTCATCCAGGCGGCACTTCTCATCCTGCTGCTATTCGGAACGGCAATCGGCATCGCGCAGGCGCAGCGGCTGCCCGACTTCCTGGCCTCCACGCCGATAGGCGAACTCTTTCCCGGCGCCGACCGGGTCGACGCTCCCGCCGGCAAGCCGATGGTCGCCAAGGCCTACGCGGGCGGACGCCAGGTGGGCGTGGTGTATCTCACTTCCGACGTGGTCAACACCCGCGGCTATTCCAGCAAGCCCATCGACGTGCTGGTGGCGCTGGCGAACGACGGCCGCATCATGGGCGCCAAGCTGGTCGAACACCATGAGCCCATCGTGCTCATCGGCATTCCGCAAGCCAAGGTGGACCACTTCATCAGCGGCTACGTCGGCCTCAATTTCGTCGACTCCCCTCCCCGCCACGGCGCGCCGCCGCCCGTGGACATCATCAGCGGGGCGACCGTCACGCTGATGGTGATCGGCGACAGCATCACGCGCTCGGCCATCGCCGTGGCGCGCGCCCATGGCATCGACAAGACGGCCGCCCCCGCGCAGCAGGCGGCGCCCGTCGCCGCGCGCGTCGTGGACGACAAACAGGACACGCCGCAGTCGTGGCAGGCCTTGCTCGACGCCGGCGCCGTGCGCAATCTGCGGCTGACGCCCGAAGACGTCGACCGCGCCTTCCGCGAATCCGGCAGGGCCGATGCCGCGGCCGGCGGCGACGGCAAGTCGGACGACGATACCTTCATCGATCTCTACGCCGCGCTCGTCAGCGTGCCCGCGATCGGCCGCAGCCTGCTCGGCGACACCGAATGGCAGCGCCTGAAGGAAAGGCTCAAGCCCGGCCAGCAGGCCGTGCTGGTGGCGGGCAACGGCAGCTATTCCTTCAAGGGATCGGGCTACGTGCGCGGCGGCATCTTCGACCGCATCGAAGTGATCCAGGATGAAGGCAGCTTCCGTTTCCGGGACCGCAACCACCAGCGCCTGGCCGACGTCGTCGCGGAGGGCGCCCCCGCGTTCCGCGAAGTCGCGCTGTTCGTGGTGCCGGACGACGCCATCCTGGACCCGGTCGCGCCCTGGCGCCTGCAACTCATGGTGCAGCGCGTGCTCAGCGTGAAGGACAAGGCGTTCGTCACCTTCGACCTGGGCTACGACCTGCCCTCGGCCTATACCCGGCCCGCAGACGGCGCGCAGCCGCCCGCCGCGACGCCCGCGACCGCGGCCGCCAATTCCGCCCCGGCCGCCGCGCAAGCGGCCGCCGAGGAACCCGCGCCCGCGCTGTGGAAACAGATCTGGCGCGGCAAGTCCGGCCAGGTGGCCGTCCTGACGGTGGCCTTGCTGGTGCTGGTCGGCATCTTCTTCTTCCAGGACCAGCTCACCAGCCGGCCCCTGCTGCACGACCGCCTGCGGCTGGCGTTCCTGGCGTTCGCGCTGTTCTGGATCGGCTGGTACGGCCAGGCCCAGCTGTCCATCGTGAACGTGCTGACCTTCTTCTCGGCGCTGCGCAGCGACTTCCGCTGGGAATACTTCCTGATGGATCCGCTGGTGTTCATCCTGTGGTGCGCCACCGCGATCTCGATGGTGTTCTGGAACCGCGGCGCCTTCTGCGGCTGGCTGTGCCCCTTCGGCGCCCTGCAGGAGCTGACCAACCGCGTGGCCAAGCGCCTGGGCGTGCGCCAGGTGAAGATCAGCCACGGCGTGAACCAGCGCCTGTCGACGCTGAAGTACGTGATCTTCCTGCTGCTGTTCGGCTTCTCGCTGTACGACCTGGCGCTGGCCGAACAGCTGTCCGAAATCGAACCCTTCAAGACCGCGATCATCCTGCGCTTCGTCCGCTACTGGCCCTTCGTGGTGTTCGCGGTGGCGCTGCTTGCGGCCGGCCTGTTCGTCGAACGCTTCTTCTGCCGCTATCTCTGTCCGCTGGGCGCCGCGCTGGCCATACCCGCCCGGCTGCGCATCTTCAATTGGCTGCGCCGCTACCGCGATTGCGGCAACCCCTGTCAGCGCTGCAACCTCGAATGCCCGGTGCAGGCCATCGACCCCACCGGCGAAATCAACCCGAACGAGTGCATCCAGTGCCTGCACTGCCAGATGCTCTACCACCATGACCAGAAGTGTCCGCACCTGATCCAGAAGAAAGCCAAGCGGGAACGCCGCCGGCCCGCCGCGGAGGAACCCGTCGAGCAGCCGATCGTCATCCACCGCGCCCCGAATCCGAACCCGCAATCCGAAGCCTGAACCCCCATTCCCGCCCCGGGCCGTCCCGGAGCGGGAACGCCCGCGCCGCGGGCGCCGCGCCAGCGGTCATTTTTTACACCACGGCGTTCGCCGCCGTTCCTATCGAGGAGTTATCCATGTCCGACAAGAATCCCGAAAAGGCTGGCCTCACCCGCCGCAGCTTCCTCGGAACCGCAGCGATCACCGGCGCGGCCGGCCTGGTCGCGGGCGCGCAGATTCCCACCGCGCACGGCAAGGACGCAAAAGCCGGCGCGAACGGCGTGCTGGGCCACGTCGGCCCCGGCGAGCTGGACGAATACTATGCCTTCAACTCCAGCGGCCAGTCGGGCGAGGTCCGCGTGCTGGGCCTGCCGTCCATGCGCGAACTGGTCCGCATCCCGGTCTTCAACCATTGCAGCGCCACCGGCTGGGGCCGCACGAACGAAAGCCGCAAGATCCTCACCGAGGGCCTGACGCCCGAAACCCGCGAATACCTCAAGGACAAGGGCGGCGTCTTCCCGAACGGCGACGCCCACCACCCCCACCTGTCCTTCACCGACCGCACCTACGACGGCCGCTACCTGTTCATCAACGACAAGGCCAACAACCGCGTCGCCCGCATCCGGCTGGACGTGATGAAGACGGACAAGATCACCGAGCTGCCCAACGTGTCCGGCGTGCACGGCCTGCGGCCACAGCGCTATCCGCGCACCGGCTACGTGTTCGCCAACGGCGAGCACATCTCGCCGCTGCCCAACGACGGCAAGGTGCTCGACGATCCCAAGAAGAACTTCTTCGCCGTCTACACCGCGCTGGACGGCGACACGATGAAGGTCGCCTGGCAGGTGCTGGTCGACGGCAACCTGGACAACGGCGACGCCGACTACCAGGGCAAGTACTCCTTCTCCACCTGCTACAACTCCGAGAAGGGCGTCACGGTGGAAGAGATGTCCGCCAACGAGCAGGACTGGGTGGTGGTGTTCAACATCAAGCGCATCGAGGAAGCCGTCAAGTCGGGCGACTACAAGATGATGGGCGGCGTGCCGGTCATCGACGGGCGCCACGGCTCCAAGTACACCCGCTACATTCCCGTGCCGAACTCGCCGCACGGCTGCAACGCCGCGCCCGACGGCATCCACGTGGTGCTCAACGGCAAGCTGTCCCCCACCGTCACGGTGCTGGACGTGCGCACGCTGGACGACCTGTTCGACGACAAGATCAAGCCGCGCGACTGCGTGGTGGCCGAGCCGCAGCTGGGCCTGGGGCCCCTGCACACGGCCTTCGACGGGCGCGGCAACGCCTACACCACGCTGTTCATCGACAGCCAGATGGTGAAGTGGAACATCGACAAGGCCAAGCGCGCCTACAAGGGCGAGAAGGTCGATCCCATCATCCAGAAGCTGGACGTGCACTACCAGCCCGGCCACAACCACACCACCATGGGCGAAACCCGCGAGGCCGACGGCAAGTGGCTGGTGTCGCTGAACAAGTTCTCGAAGGACCGCTTCCTGAACGTCGGCCCGCTCAAGCCCGAGAACGATCAGCTGATCGACATCTCCGGCGACGAGATGAAGCTGGTGCATGACGGCCCCAGCTTCGCCGAACCGCACGACATGTGCCTGGTGCACCGCTCCAAGGTCCACCCGCTGAGCGTCTGGAAGCGCGACGACCCCATGTGGGAAGAAGCCCGCCAGATGGCCAAGAAGGACGGCGTGTCGCTCGACGACGCGGCCAAGGTCGTGCGCGACGGCAACAAGGTGCGCGTGTACATGATGGCGGTCGCGCCGATGTTCAGCCTCAAGAAGTTCGAGGTCAACCAGGGCGACGAAGTCACCGTGGTGGTGACGAACATGGAAGTGATCGAGGACTTGACGCACGGCTTCACGCTCGAAGGCCACGGCATCGCCATGGAAATCGGGCCCCAGGCCACCTCGTCGGTCACCTTCAAGGCGGACCGGCCGGGCGTGTACTGGTACTACTGCCAGTGGTTCTGCCATGCGCTGCACATGGAAATGTCCGGCCAGATGATCGTCCACCCGAAGAAGACCGCGTAGCGTCCATGAGGCTCATCGCAATGCTGACGAGCGGCGGCCGGGGGGCCGCCCGCGCCGCGCTGGCGGCCTTTGCCCTGGCGCTGTCCGGCGCCGCGGTGGCGGCCGTGCACGCGGTCGCGCCCGGCGCCGACCTCGCGCAGGCCATCGCGGCCGCCGAGGCCGGCGACGTGCTCAAGCTGGCCCCGGGCACCTACGCCGGCGGCATCGTCATCGACAAGCCGCTGACGCTGGAAGGCCCGGAGGACCGCTCGGCCGTCATCGCGGGCACGCGCCAGGGCCGCACCGTCTGGGTCAAGGCCGCGGACGTGTCCCTGCGCAGCCTGACCGTCACCCGTTCCGGCCTGAGCCTGTCAGAGATGGACGCGGGCATCTTCCTGGACCGCGAGGCGCATCGCGCGCGGGTCGAGGGCAACGACATCCTGGACAACCTCGTGGGCGTCCACGTCTGGGGCCCCTCGGACGCGCTGGTGCGCGGCAACCGCATCGTGGGCAACAAGGAGCTCAGGGTGGCCGAGCGCGGCAACGGCGTCACGTTGTGGAACACCCCGGGCACCCGGATCCTCGACAACGACATCTCTGCCGGCCGCGACGGGATCTTCGTCAATACCAGCAAGCAGAACACCTTCAACGACAACCGTTTCCACGACCTGCGCTACGCGGTGCACTACATGTACACCAACGACAGCGAGATCAGCGGCAACGTCGCGACCGGCACCGACGTGGCCTACGCCATCATGTATTCGCACCGGCTCATCGTCCGCGGCAACGTGGCGCTGGACAGCCGCGAGCAAGGCCTGATGCTGAACTACGCCAACCATTCCCGCATCACGGACAACTCGGTGGACCGCGCGGGGAAATGCGTGTTCATCTACAACGCGAACCGCAACGTCTTCCAGGACAACCGGTTCGCCAACTGCGAGATCGGCGTGCATTTCACGGCCGGCTCGGAAGGCAACCAGATCGCCGGCAATGCCTTCATCAACAACCGCAACCAGGTGAAGTACGTCGGCACCCGGACGCTGGACTGGTCGGTGGACGGCCGCGGCAACTATTGGAGCGACAACACCGCCTTCGACCTGGACGGCGACGGCATCGCCGACACCGCCTACCGGCCGAACGACGTGGTCGACCAGCTGCTGTGGCGCGCGCCCGCCGCGCGCATCCTGCTCAACAGCCCGTCCATCA
Source organism: Achromobacter denitrificans NBRC 15125 (assembly GCF_001571365.1). Lineage (GTDB taxonomy): Bacteria > Pseudomonadota > Gammaproteobacteria > Burkholderiales > Burkholderiaceae_B > Achromobacter > Achromobacter denitrificans. Next base: position 9,145 of record NZ_BCTQ01000008.1, read on the forward strand.
CCATCGTGCGCTGGGCGCAATCGCAGTTCCCCGCCATCCTGCCCGGCGGCGTGATCGACAGCGCCCCGCTCATGCAGCCGCCGCAACCGGCCGCCGACCGCCCCAAGGAGTCCCCATGAACACCGACCTTGTGACGCTGTCCGGCGTCAGCAAGCACTATGGCGCGCAACATGCCGTCGACGGCCTGGAGTTGCAGCTGCGCGAAGGCGAATGCGTCGCCCTGGCCGGCCACAACGGCGCCGGCAAGAGCACGCTGATCAAGCTCATCCTGGGCCTGATCCGCCCCACCCGCGGCCGCGTCGCGCTGTTCGGGCACGACGCCCACAGCCCCGCCGCGGCGCGGATGCGCAACCGCATCGGCTACCTGCCCGAAACCGTCGCGCTGCATCCGTCCATGACCGGCGAGGAAACGCTGGCCTTCTACGCCCGGCTCAAGCGCCAGCCCCTGTCCGGCAATCCCGCGCTGCTGGAGAAAGTGGGCATCGCCGGCGCCGCCCGCCGGCGCGTGGGCGGTTATTCCAAGGGCATGCGCCAGCGCCTGGCGCTGGCCCAGGCGCTGCTGGGCGAACCGCGGGTCCTGCTGTTCGACGAACCCACCACGGGGCTGGATCCCGCCTCGCGCCTGATGTTCTACGACATCGTGCACGAACTGCGCGCCTCCGGCGCCACCATCCTGCTGAGCACGCATGCCCTGTCGGAACTGGCCGGCCACGCCGACCGCATCGTGGTCATGAAGGCCGGCAGGAAGATCGCGGACGGGGCCATGTCGGCGCTGCGGCGCTCCACCGGCCTGCCGATCCGCATCCGCCTCACGCTGGCCAGCGCCGACACGCCGCCGCCCGGCGCCTGGCGCCGCATCGAGGCGGGCCGGTACGAACTGGCCTGCCAGGAGCACGACAAGATCGCGGCGATCCGAAGCATCGGCGCCATCTCGTCCGACATCCACGACCTGGACATCCAGGTGCCGGGTCTGGACGACATCTATGCACATCTGCTTGAACGGGAAGACGTATGAATGCCGTAGCCACCATCATCGGCAAGGAAATCCGCGACGGGCTGCGCAACCGCTGGGTGCTCGCGACCGCCCTGCTGCTGGCCGCGCTGGCGCTGGCCCTCGGCCTGCTGGGCAGTTCGCCCACCGGCACGGTCAAGGCCGAGCCGCTGACCGTCACCGTGGTCAGCCTGTCGAGCCTGTCGATCTTCCTGGTTCCCCTCATCGCCATGCTGCTGGCGTACGACGCCGTGGTCGGCGAGGTCGACCGCGGCACGATGGCGCTGCTGCTCAGCTATCCGGTCTCGCGCTGGCAGGTGCTGGTGGGCAAGTTCATCGGGCACCTGGCCATCCTGGCGCTGGCCACGGGCGCGGGCTACGGCTCGGCGGGGCTGGCGCTGCAATGGGCCTATGGCGGCTTGGACGCGAGCGCCTGGCAGCCCTTCGCGCTGCTGATCGGCGCCAGCGTGCTGCTGGGCGCCAGTTTTCTCGCCATGGGCTACCTGATCAGCACGCTGGTGCGCGAGCGCGCCACGGCGGCGGGCATCGCCCTGGGCGTCTGGCTGTTCTTCGTGGTGATCTACGACATGGCGCTGCTGGGCGTCCTGGCGGCGGACCAGGGCCGTCACGTCAGCCCCGGGATGCTCAACGCGCTGCTGCTGTTCAATCCCTCCGACGTCTACCGCCTGCTGAACCTGACGGGCTTCGAGAACATTTCGCTGTATGCCGGCATGGCGGGGCTGAGCGACCAGGCCAGCCTGCCGCTGGCCGCGCTGATCGCCGCGCTGCTGCTGTGGATCGCCGTTCCCTTCCTGCTGGCGACGGCCGCCTTCCGGAGGAAGCAGCTATGAGACGCCTGCGGCTCGCCCTGGCCCTCGCGGCCCTGCTGACCGCCGCCGCCTGCGGCAACGGCGCCGGCCCCGACGCCCCTCCGCCCGCGCCCCAGCCGGTCACGCTGGAATCCGTGGGCCACTACTGCGGCATGGCCTTGAACGAGCACAACGGCCCCAAGGGACAGCTCTTTCTCAAGGGACGCCCGGCGCCGGTCTGGTTCTCGTCGATCAAGCAGGTCTTCGCCTACACCCTGCTGCCCGAGGAACCCAAGACCATCAGCGCCATCTACGTCAACGATATGGCCACGGCCGGCGCGGACGGCGCGCCCGATCCGGCCGCCTGGATCGATGCGCGCCAGGCCTTCTACGTGATCGAAGGCCGCTTCATCGGCGGCATGGGCGCCGAAGACGCCATGCCGTTCTCGCAGCGCGCCAGCGCCGAGACTTTCGCCCAGGCCCACGGCGGCCGGGTCGTCACTTTCGCCGAGGTGCCCGAGGCCTATGTCTTCGCCCAATAGCCCGGCGCCGCAAGGCTCCCGCCTTCTTTGCAGGACCATCGCCATGAATCCTACCCGCCGCCGCTTCATCGGCATCGCAGCCGCCGCCTCCGCGCTGGCGCTCGCCCCCTTTCCCGCGCGCCGCGCCGCGGCGTCGATCGCGCCGACCGTGTGGCAGGGCGTGGCCCTGGGCGCCGACGCGGAGTTGCGTCTGTACCACCCGGATCCGCAAGCCGCGCAGCGCCTGATCGCGCAATCGCTCCAGGAGCTGCGGCGGCTGGAGGCCGTCTTCAGCCTGTACCGCGACGACAGCGCCCTCTCGCGCCTGAACCGCCAGGGATACCTCGACAATCCGCCCGCCGACCTGCTGCGGCTGCTCAGCGTGAGCCAGCGGTACGGCAGGCTGACCGGCGGCGCCTTCGATCCCACCGTGCAGCCGCTGTGGAAGCTGTATGCCGGGCATTTCGCGCAGCCCGGCGCAAGCCGCGACGGCCCGCCCGCCCTTGCCGTGACGCAGGCGCTGGCGCGAGTGTCGTACGAGGACGTGGCATTGGAGAGCGACCGCATCACCCTGCAGCGCCCCGGCATGGGCATCACGCTCAACGGCATCGCGCAGGGCTACATCACGGACCGCGTCACCGAACTGCTCAAGGAAGCCGGACTGGAGCGGGCGCTGGTGGACATGGGCGAGATACAGGGCATGGACACCCGCGACGCGCCGGCCGACTGGCAGGTCGGGCTGGCCGATCCGCAAAACCCCGCCGCCCTGCTCGCCACCGCGCGCCTGCGCAACCAGGCCCTGGCCACCTCCGGCGGCTATGGCACGGCCATCGACGCCGAAGGCCGGTTCACCCATCTTTTCGATCCGCGCACCGGCCGGGCGCGGCCGCTGTACCGCAGCGTCTCCGTCATGGCGCCCAACGCCACCATGGCCGACGCGCTGTCCACGGCCTTCTCCTACATGCCGCTGGATGCCGCCGACGTCATCGTCCGCGAACACGGCCTGCGCGCCTGGTTCGCGCTGCCCGACGGCGGGCTGGCCGTGCAGGGCGCCGAGTCCTGACCGGCAAGGCGCCGTCGGCCCGCGCGGGCCAAAAAATGGCCCCCACGCTGCGCAAGCTTCGCTTGCTTGCTGCCCCCTAAGGGGGCGTTTTTGTCTTGGGGCGGCCCTGCGACAAAAAAAACGCCCCGTCGGGGCGTTTTGCTTTCGGCGCGGAAGCGCCCGGCCTCAGGCCGCCGACGGCGGATTCAGCGCGGACAGCATCTGCGTGAAGATCTTGGGGCTGGCGGCCAGCACGTTGCCGGTATCCATCCATTCCTGCTCGCCGTCGAAGTCGGAAACCAGGCCGCCGGCTTCCAGCACCATCAGGCTGCCCGCGGCCAGGTCCCAGGGCTTCAGCCCCACGCCGCAGAAGCCGTCCAGGCGGCCGCAGGCCACGTAGGCCAGGTCCAGCACCGTGGCGCCCAGCCGGCGCACGCCGGTGCTGCCTTCGGCCATCTGGCGAAAACGCGCCGAGCCCTGTTCCAGGTCGCCGGCGTTCGGCCAGTGCGCGCCCAGCAGCGCTTCGTGGTAGCGGGTGCGGCCCGACACGCGCACGCGGCGGTCGTTCAGGAACGTGCCGCTGCCGCGGCTGGCCGTGAACAGTTCATTGCGCGACGGATCGTAGATGACCGCCTGCGTGACCTGGCCGCGCTGCGTCAGCGCGATGGACACGGCGTAGTTGGGCAGGCCGTGGATGAAGTTCGTGGTGCCGTCCAGGGGATCGATGATCCACTGGAATTCGGCCTGGTCGGGGCCCTGCAGGCCGAATTCCTCGCCCAGGACGGCGTGGTCCGGGTACGCGGCGCGCAGCGTCTCGACGATCGACTCCTCGGCGGCGCGATCGACTTCCGTGACATAATCCCGCGGCCCCTTGCGAGCCACGCTGAGTCGTTCCAAATCCATGCTGGCACGGTTGATAATGGTGCCGGCACGCCGGGCCGCCTTGATGGCGATGTTGAGCATCGGGTGCATAAAATTCCGTACGAATGCGATGAGTTGGCTTGATGGTAGGCCGCTTGCCGCGCCCCGGGGCCGCCCTTGCCCCAACCGGGGAAATCGACCCAAAAAACCAGGAAGGCACTAAGCCAAACGTGCCATTTTAAATGACTCAAGCATTTTCACGCGTTCGCTTCATTATGGTGAACCCCAGCCACCCCGGAAACGTGGGTTCGGCGGCCCGCGCGATCAAGACGATGGGCTTTTCCGAACTGGTGCTGGTGGACCCAAAGTTTCCGGATGTAACCAGCCAGCCCGAAGCCGTGGCGCTCGCCAGCGGCGCGGCAGACGTGCTGGAAGGCGCCCAGGTCTACGGCACCCTCGAAGAAGCGCTGGAGCCGGTGACGCTGGCTTTCGCGCTCACCGCCCGGGTGCGCGACCTGGGCCCCCCGCCCTGCGACATCCGGCAGGCCGCCGAACTGGCCCGCGACCACCTGGCGGACACGGCCGAAGGCATCGCCGCGGTCGTGCTGGGCACCGAGCGGGCCGGGCTGACCAACGCCCAGATCGCCCTGTGCCACCGCATCTGCCACATTCCCGCCAATCCCGAATACAGCTCGCTGAACGTGGCCCAGGCGCTGCAGCTGGCGGCCTGGGAACTGCGCTACGCGCTGCTGGTGGCCCAGGGAGCCGCGCTGCTGCCCGCCTCCACTGCGCAGGAGCCGGCGCCCGGCGCCGCGCCCGCCTCCAGCGCGGCGGTGCAGGCCTTCCTGGCGCACTGGGAAGAAGCGCTCATCGGCGTCCAGTTCCTGGACCCGGCGCATCCCAAGAAGCTCATGCCGCGCATGCGCCACCTGTACTCCCGTCTGAGCCTGACCCGCGACGAAGTGGACATGATGCGCGGCGTGTGCACCGCCATGCTGAAGAAAAAGTAAGGCGCCGCGGCATCCGCCGCGCAAAAAAGGGACGGGCAATGGCCCGTCCCCGTGCATCGGTCGCCGGGCGGCATGCCGCCCGGGAACGCGAAGATCAATCCACCTTGGCGCCGGAGGCCTTGACCACCGGAGCCCAGCCTTCCACTTCCGACTTAATGAACTGGCCGAATTCGGCCGGCGTGGTCTTCACGCCCACCGCGCCCAGGCTCTCGAAGCTTTTCTGCACTTCGGGCTTGTCCAGCGCCTTGACCATGGCTGCGTTCAGCTTGTTCACGACGTCGGGCGGGGTGCCGGCGGGGGCGATCAGGCCGAACCACGACGACACATCGAAGTTGGCAAAGCCCGATTCCTTCATCGTGGGCAGATCCGGCGCGCTCTTGGAGCGGTCCGTGGTCGTCACGGCCAGGGCGCGCAGCTTGCCCGATTGCACGTGCGGCCAGGACGAAGGCATGTTGTCGAACATGAACTGGACCTGTCCGCCGATCAGGTCGGTGACGGCCGGGGCGCTGCCCTTATAGGGCACGTGCAGCACATCGATGCCCGTCTGCATCTTGAACAGCTCGCCCGCCATATGAATGGAGGTGCCGCTGCCCGACGAGGCGAACGCCAGCTTGCCGGGGTTCTTCTTCGCGTAGTCGACCAGTTCCTGGACCGACTTCACGGGAACCTGCGGGTTCACCACCAGGATGTTCGGCACCTTGGCGCCCAGCGCCACCGGCGTGAAATCCTTGGTCAGGTCGAAATTGACGTTCTTGTACAGCGTCTGGTTGATGGCGCTGGTCACGGCCACGAACAGCAGCGTGTAGCCGTCGGGATCGGCGCGCTTCACCTGGTCGGTGGCGATGTTGCTGCCGGCGCCCGGCTTGTTCTCGACCACGAACGACTGGCCGAGGCTTTCGGTCAGTTCCTTGGCCATGATGCGGGCGATCACGTCGGTGGTGCCGCCGGCGGAAAAGCCGACCACAATGCGCACCGGCTTGTCCGGATAGGCGGCGTGGGCGGAGCCCATTGCGAATGCGCTTGCGGCGGTAGCCAGAAGGGTGGCGGCGAAACGCCGCAGTCCAGGCTTGTGACCTGTAGTCATAGTGTCTCCGTGCGGGTACTGTCCATGAAATGGACGATTCGAATTATTGGATGATGCATTCTCGGCTATACATGGGCGCAACATCAAGGTAGAGTCCACGGTGCGGACAATGGTTTTCCCTTGACCGTTCCGGAATAACCCCAAGTTTTCAGAGATTTACATGCAAGACAGCGATGCCGCGGCCGCCGGCCCACGCACATTGCGGCGCGGGCTGGCCGTCCTCGCCGCCCTGCGGGACCAGGGTCCCGATGGCCTCAGCGTGACCGATATCGCGCGCCTGACGGGCATACAGCGCCCCACCATCTACCGCCTGCTGGCCGCCCTGCTGGACGCCGGCCTGGTGCTGCCCGTGGCCGGCACCAAGAAATACCGCGCCCAGCTGGCCGTGGACCCGGACACCCGTTCGCGCGATCCGCGCGTGCGCCAGCTGCTGCCCGTGCTGCGACGCCTGGCCGACCGCACCGGCGACGCGGTGTTCCTGGTGGTGCGCGACGACGACGATTCGATCAGCCTGCATCGCGAGATCGGCAGCTACCCCGTGCAGATCCTGGCCACCTACGCCGGCAAGCGGCAGCCGCTGGGCGTGGGCTCGGGCGGCATGGCCCTGCTGGCCGCGCTGCCCGACGACATGGCGCGCGGCATCGTCGAGCGCAACTCCGGCCGGCTGGACGAATACGGCGGCATGACGCCGCAGGAAATGTACCGGCTGATCGACAACACCCGCGCCCGCGGCTATTCCGTGGTCGGCAACCACGCGGTGCGCGGCGCGCTGGGCGTGGGCTGCGCGCTGCTGGACGCCCAGGGCGCGCCGCTGCTGGCCGTCAGCGTCACCGCCATCATCGACCGCATGCCGGCGCAGCGCCAGCGTGAAATCGCGGGCTGGATCAAGGCCGAACTGGCGCGGCTGGCCGTGCAAGCCTGACCTCCGGCCGCGTCGGCCGCCGCAATGTAAAACGGGCGCCCGAGGCGCCCGTTTCCGTTCCTGCTGAAAGCGCGGTCCGCGCTAGGCGGCCGCTCCGGATTTCGGATTCTGGATCTCGCGCAGCGGGATCGGCGGCTGGAAGCCGGCGTGCTCCAGTTCGCTGCGGATCTGCTGGTACAGGCCCCAGCGCAGGTCCCAGTACTTGCTCGCCTCGGCCCAGACGCGCACGTTCACGATGACGCCGTTTTCCTTGTAGTCGAAGACCTTCACCTGGGGTTCCGGATCCTTCAGCGCTTCCGGGCGGGCGTCCACCAGCGCCTTCAGCTTGGCCAGCACCACTTCCAGGTCGTCGCCGTAGCGCACCGGCACCGGGATATCCAGGCGGCGCGTCTTGTTGCGGCTGTAGTTGGTGATGGTGGCGTTCCACACGGTGCTGTTGGGCAGGGTCAGGTGGATGCCGTCGACCTGCACCAGGCGCGTCAGGAACAGGCCGACCTCTTCCACCGTGCCGTCCGCGCCCGAGCTCAGGGCCACGTACTCGCCCGCGCGGATCGGACGCAGGATCAGCAGCATGATGCCCGCCGCGATGTTCTGCAGCGTGCCTTGCAGCGCCAGGCCCACGGCCAGGCCGGCGGCGCCCAGCACGGCGATCAGGCTGGCCGTCTGCACGCCGAAGCGCGCCAGCACCGCGATCACGGTAAAGATGCGCACCGTCCAGACCACGGTGCTGTAGAACATGGGAATGATGGTGGGATCGATCTTGCTGGACCGCGTCGCGGCCCGGCGCACCCAGCTCCCGAGCAGGGAAGATACCCACCAGCCGATGACGAGGATCAACAGGGCGACCAGCAGGTTGGTCCCCAGGTCCACGAGCTTGGGCGCCCAGGTATTGAATTCTTTCAAGGCTTCTTCCATGGATTCTCCTGTGTTGCCCCGCGTCGCGCCCCACCGGAGGGCGCTTCCGACCTGGGACGGCCCGGCGGCCAGGGCCCCTCGCGCCGCCCCCTGATGGGGCGAAAAAAACGACCAAAACTGTATCAGATGCGCATTGCGCAAAGGGCCGCGTCGCGGCCCTGTTATGTCATGGTTTGTAAGAAGGCGGTCAGGCCCCGGCCGCGGCCCTGCGGAAATGGTTGTCCCAGGACAGCTCGCGCGACGGCGCCAGGACCGCCTGCCGTGGTTCGCCCGCGGCATCCACGCGCAGCATCGCGCCCAGGCCGCTGCTGAGCAGGAAGCCCTCGCCCGCGGCGGGCGCCACGCCGCAGCCGTCCGCCAGGGCCGTCGTGCCCAGGCAGCGGCCGCTGGCCGCGTCCCAGTAGATCACCTGCCCGCCCACCGGGCTCGACGTGGCGACCACCGCGCCGGCCGCGTCCACAGCGACCGAGCCCACGTAGTTGCGCATCTCGCGCAACGCCTGGGCCGGCCCTTCGAACAGCTCCAGCCGGCTGCCCCGCCGATGCCGTCCCACCAGCGCGGGGCGATCGGCGGCCGGCCCCATGTACTGGCAGCCGAACCAGACGGCGCCGTCGGCGGCCAGCGCGAGGTGGCGGATCGAGAGGCGATGCAGTTCGGGCGCCAGCTCTTCCTTTTCCAGGAGCGCGCCGCTGGCCGCGTCGATATAGGCCAGCGACGGCCGCATCGTGTCCAGGTTGAGTTCCAGCTTGCCGTAGTCGGGGTGCGTCAGGATGCCGCCGTTGGCCACGCACAGGGTCTTGCCGTCGGGCATCAGCACGACCTCGTGCGGGCCGATGCCGCCGGTGTCGAACTCGCCGACCCGGCGGTAGCCGCCGCCGGCCGACGCATCGTACAGCCCCAGGACGCCGCGCCCGGCCTCGAAGTCGTTTTCGGTGGCGGCCAGCAGGCGGCCGCCGTCCAGGTAGGCGCCGTGGCCGAAGAAATGCCGCGTTTCATGCAGGGGCAACGCCTGGGGCTCGCCCGCGCCGTCCAGCGAGAACGCCAGGGCGAAGAAGCCCGGCTGGCGTCCGAACACCACGGCCCGCCGGCCGGCGGGATCGATGGCGAAGCTGTGGCCGCGCGCGGGCATCGGCAGCACCAGCCGGTCGCGTCCGGCCTCGTCCAGCAACACCGCCTCGTCGCGCCCGCCGCGCTTGCGGGCGCTCAGGTACAGCGCCCCGCCGTCCTCGGGCAAGGCGGCCAGCGCGGCGCCGGGCGCCAGGCCCAGCGCGCCCGCCAGCGCGAGAAAGCGGCGCCGGTCAATCGCCATCGAGCGCATTGAATCCGATCATGACGCCCAGCGCGGGCGCCAGGTCCTGGTCGACGATGGCCTTGGCGTTCTTGAGCGTGAGCGCGGCCAGCGTCAGCAGCCGGCGCCCCTCTTCCTGCGCCAGGGCCTCTTCCAGCGGAACCGGCACCGCGCGCAAGGTCTGCGCGATGCTGCCCAACTCGCCGCGCATCGATGCATCCATCCAGGCGTCGCCCGCCGGCAAGGGATAGGCGCCGGCCAGATAAAACGCCTTCAGGCCGTCGACGTTGGCGGCCAGCAGGCGCGTGGACAGCTTGCTTCGCCAGAAGGCCGCGCGCTTGGGGCGCGCCGCCGCGGCGGAATCGCCCAGCACCGGCGCGATCTTCACGTCGCGCGCGAACTGCAGTCCGGTGGACAGGGCCTTCATGGCCTCGGCCGCCACTTCCTGCGGATCGCGATAAAGGTCGTTGCCCGCCTGCGGGCGCGCGAACTGGCGGCCGAAGTCGCCCTCGGCGCTCCAGGCCCGGGCCACGTCGCGCGAGATCGCGGCGACGTTCGCGGCGACGGCCCGGGCATAGCCGCAGGCATAGGCGAAGCCCGGCGCGCCGCTCTGCCCAAGCAGGGCCGGCTCGCCGTAAAGCACGTATTCCAGCGCGGGCAGCCCCTGCACCGCCACGCTGCGGCCCGCCAGCGCGCCCGGCGCGAGCAGCGCGTCGTCCTGCGCGGCGATCAGGGCCTGCACCTGCTTGGGCATCACCCCGCGGGTGTCGGGCCAGAAGGCCAGGCGCTCGTAGCGGTTGGCCTGCACCAGCGGTCCGAAGCGGAGGATTTCGACGCCGGACCACGCCAGCGCCAGCGTCTCAAACGCCTCGCCGACCCGGGCCGCTCCTGCCGCGGCCGGCTGGGCGCACCAACCGCGCAGCTCGCCGTCCAGCGCCGAGGCGGCCTCCGCCATCTTCGCCACGGCCGGGCGGGCGTAATCGCGCGCCAGCCGCTCGCCGAGGTCCGCCGGCAATCCGGCGGCCGCGGCCCAGGGCGCGGCCGCCGTCAAGGCCACTGCTGCGGCCAGCTTGATTACGCGCTTGGGCAATGCTGCCATCACAGCGACTCCAGGAAACGGATCAGGTCGGCGCGCTCTTCGGGCGTCATCGCCACGACGCGGTCGCGCGCCGGCTTGGCGGTGCCGCCATGCCAAAGCACGGCCTCCAGCAAACTGCGGGCGCGCCCGTCGTGCAGCCAGGTGGCGTTGGGGTTCACGGTCTTGGTCAGGCCGATGCCCCACAGCGGCGGCGTGCGCCATTCGCGGCCATTGGCCTCGCCGTCGGACACGCCGTCCGCGAGGTCGTCGCCCATGTCGTGCACCAGCATGTCGGTGTAGGGCCAGATCAGCTGGAACCGGTGCTCGGGCTGCTTGGCGTTGCGGCTCGTCACGTACTTGGGCACGTGGCAGGCGACGCAATTGGCTTCGTAGAACAGCTTCTTGCCTGCCAGCACGCGGGCGTCGTCGGCGTCGCGGCGCTGGGGCACGGCAAGATTGGTGGAATAGATGGTGACGAAGTCCATCAGCTTGCCCGGCACTTCCTCGGGGCCGAAACGCGGCTGCGCGCCGTGCGGCATGTCCAGGCACGGCTGCTGCGCGGCCGTGCAATCGCCGGAGTGCTTGGGGAACAGCGGCGTCGACAGGCCCATATCGTTCGAGAACGCGGCGGCGCTCTGCTGCTCCACCGTGGGTTGCCCCGCCTTCAGGTTGAAGCGGCCCAGCACGCGGGCGCCGGTGCGGACGTCGGTGACCCAGTTGGCCTTGCCGACGATGCCGTCGCGCTTGTCCGCGCCCACGTTGGCCAGAATGTCGGCCTCATGGATGGATTCGAGCAGGCCCAGCCCGATCATCGGCGGCGCCAGCCGCGGCGAGATCTGTGTGTCGGCGCGCATGGGGCCGTAGCCCAGGTTCTCGATGCGGTACGTCGGCTTCATCAGGGTCGCGGTCTCTCCCCCGTTCAGCGCCACCGAGACCGGCTCGTACTCGATCTCCATGCGCCCTTCGGCGGGCAGCCCGGCCACCGCGAAGTTCTGCAGCTGCACGCCGTAGACCGGCTCGGGCAGGGAGGCGATTTCGCCGGCGGCAAGCTTGGGATGGCCGCGGTCCGGCCCTTGCGGCACGGCCAGGCGCAGCAGCAGCGCCACGGCGTCGGTGCGTTCCAGCGGATCGAACCCGGGCACGGTGCCGCGTCCGTCCTTGGTATGACAGGCCTGGCAGGAGCGCGCGTTGAACAGCGGCCCGAGCCCGTCGGAGGCCTGCGTGGACGCGGGCGCCGAGACCCAGTCCTTGCGGAACAGGCCGTTGCCGACCTGGAACTCCTGGCGCCCCTCGAAGCTCATGTTGGCCGACGGCTGCGAAAAGATGTCGGCGTTGATGAGCTTGTTGGTGGTGGCCGCCCCGGCCTGCATGGTCTCGAAGGTTTCGGCCTTCGAGAAATCGCGCGCGGGCGCGGTGATGGCGGTTACGCGCTTCTGGTCTTCGGGCGTCAGGTCGTCGCGCCCGGCGGGCGCGGCGGGTGCTGCGGCGGCGACGGCGTGGGCCGACGCCGCCAGTACGGCGGCTAATGCGAATTTCACTTGAATACGGCGTCGGGTTTGTCCAGGCTGTCGGAACCTTCGATGGCGACCTTGCCCAGTTCCAGCAGCGCGATCACGCGCTCCAGGCTGCGCGTCTGGTCGACCAGGCGATCGATGGCGGCCTGCACCACGGCGTTGCCTTCCTTGTTGCCGTCCGCGATCATCTGGTCATAGGTTTCCACCGTTTCGGCGCGCGTCTTCATGGCCTGCATGGCGGCGACGGTGGCGTCCAGCTTGGCGCGCACTTCGGCGTCGAGCTTGGCGTCCTTGGCCTTCACCAGTTCGGAGAGGCTGGCGCCCGAGACCGTCTTGCCGTCGATGCGGGTATACGAACCCAGGTACACGTTGCGGATGCCGATCTGGTCGTAGTAGTGCGAATTGTGCGTGTTGTCCGAGAAGCAGTCGTGCTCTTCCTCGGGATCGTGCAGCATCAGGCCCAGCTTCATGCGTTCGCCGGCCAGCTCGCCGTAGGACAGGCTGCCCAGGCCCGTCAGCATGGCGATCAGGCCCGCCTTGGGATCTTCCTCGACGGCCTTGCGCGCGGCGCCGTCCTTCTTCCAGTTGCCGACCATCTCTTCCAGGTCGTTCACCAGCAGGTCGGTCACGGCCTTCAGGAATTCGACGCGGCGCTCGCAATGGCCGCCGGTGCATTGCTTGGGATCGAAATCGGTGTGCGGACGGTTGCCCGAGTGACGCTCCTGCGGCGTGCCCTTGCGGTCGGCCGGCGCGGCGCCGGTGCCGTTCAGGTCCTGGCCCCACAGCAGGAATTCGATGGCGTGGTAGCCGGTAGCCACGTTGGCTTCGTTGCCGTCGGCCTCATGCAGCACCTCGGACAGCAGCTGCGGCGTAATCTTGCTGACGTCGACCGTCTTGCCGCCCACCGAAATCTTGGAATTTGCGATGACGTTGACCGCGTAGTAGGCGTTCTCGTCGTTCTCGGTGCCGTAGGAGGCATCCACGTAGTCGATCAGGCCTTCGTCCAGCGGCCAGGCGTTCACGCGGCCTTCCCAGTCGTCGACGATGGGGTTGCCGAAGCGATAGGCCTCGGTCTGCTGGTAGGGCACGCGCGCGGCCAGCCAGGCCTCGCGCGCGGCCTTCAGCGTGTCGGCGCCAGGCTTGGCGATCAGCGCGTCGATGGCAGCGCGCAGCGTCTTGGCGGAAGCCAGCGAATCTTCGTAACCGGCGAGCGCCAGGTCCGAATACGTGGCGACCACGGCCTTGGGCTCGACGGCGGCGTGGGCCGTCCCTCCGAACACCGCGGCGGCCAGGACCGCTCCCAACAGCAATTTGCGCATCGACTTTCTCCCGTAACTGGAACGACACCCGCCCCCGCGGCGGTCCGCTCATCCTCGAATTTTGAGGATGAGAGTGTAAACAATTTTCGTTTGATGTTCAGAATTAAGTCAGATACCTGACATTTTTTTGAATGTTCAGACGGGCTTACCCCGAGGCGGCCGGGCGGCCCGAGCGCTACGCCAGCGACTACTATTCCCCTCTCCGATCCCGCCTCCCGCCATGGAACTCCGCCAACTCCGCTACTTCGTCCGCGTCGCAGAACTGGGCAGCATCGGCCGGGCCGCGCGCGAACTGGGCGTGGTCGCCTCGGCGCTGAGCCAGCAGATCAGCCGCCTCGAAAGCGAGCTGGCCACGCGGCTGCTGGTGCGCACGCATACCGGCGTCGTGCCCACGCCGGCGGGCACGGCCTTCCTGCGGCAGGCGCAACTCACGCTGCGGCACGCGGAACACGCGGTGGCCGCGGCGCGCGAGGCGCGCCTGTCCGGCATGGTGAGCGTGGGATTCGCGCCCACCACCGCCTCCGTGCTGGCGCGGCCGTTCTACACGGCCATGTCCGAACGCTATCCCAACGTGCGCCTGCACCTGGTCGAAGGCCTGTCCGGCAACCTGGGCGAACTGCTCAACGGGCGCCGGCTCGATCTGGCCGTGCTGTTCCAGAACGACAGCAACCAGGGCCGCAGCGCCATCCCGGTGCTGGACGAGCGGCTGTTCCTGCTGGCGCGCCGCGGCATGGTGCCGCTGGCCGACGGCGAGCCCATCTCCATGGCGCAACTGGGCGCGCTGCCGCAGGCGGTGACAAGCAAGGCCCACGGCCTGCGGGCCTGGGTCGAGGCCGCGTTCGAGCGCGCCGGCGTGGAACCCTGGATCGGCGTCGAGGTCGACGGGCTGACCACGCTGATGGACCTGGTGCAGGCCAATGCGCTGGCCACCATCCAGCCCGGCGCGGCCGTGGCCCGGGTGGAGTCGGGCCTGCTCAGCATGCACCCCATCGACGATCCCTTCCTGTTCCGCCGCAACCTGGTCTATTGCATCAACGACGAAGAACTGTCGCCGGCGGCGCTGGCCGCCCGGGTGGTGCTGCTGGACGTGATGCGCGCGCTGGTCCGGCATGGCGGCTGGCCCGGCGCAACCCTTCTCGATTCGTGATGCCCCCATGCGGGAGGCATGGCTAGGCCCTGCCACTTCCCGCAGATAAATTGCCAGCCATGGATGCCGTGGCATGGTGCGGCGGCAATGGATCTTCACGAATTCCGATGACGACTGACACCCAAGCCCGGGGACGCCTCCGCATATCCTCCATGCGCCCGCAATGCTCCGACGCGGAATGGCAAGCCCGCGTCGACCTGGCGGCCTGTTACCGCCTGGTCGAGCTCTACGGCATGGCCGACATGATGGCCAACCACATCTCGGCGCGCGTCCCCGGCGAGAACGACGCCTTCCTGATCAACCCCTACGGCATGATGTACGAGGAGATCACCGCGTCCAGCCTCATCAAGGTCGACGTGGACGGCACGATCCTCGCCCGGCCCGATTACGGCGACCTGGACTACGGGATCAACAAGGCCGGCTACGTGATCCACAGCGCGGTGCACGCCCACCGGCACGACGTGGACTGCGTGATCCACACCCACAGCTGGGCGTCGATGGCCGTCTCGTCGCTGGAGTGCGGGCTGCTGCCCCTGACCCAGACCGCCATGCGCTTCCTGAAGATCGGCTACCACGACTACCAGGGCGTGGTCCTGGGCACCGACGAGCAGGCCTCGCTGCTGCGCGACCTGGGCCAGGGCGAGGCGCTCATCCTGCGCAACCACGGAGCGCTGACCGTGGGCCGCACGGTCGGCGAGGCCTTCAACTGGATGCACCGGCTTGAACTGGCCTGCCGTTCCCAGCTGGCGGCCATGGCCACGGGCGCGCCGCTGCAGGCCGTGGCCGCGCCCGTGCTGCACGACACCTGGAACAACTACCAGCCCGGCACGCGGCGCCCCTACGGCGTGATGGAGTGGCCCGCCCTGCTGCGCAAGCTCGACCGGCTGGACCCGGGCTATCGCGACTGACCCCGACGTTTCCCCCAAGGCGACGGCCGGCGTGGCGGCACGGCGCCATCGACACAGCGACGATATCCACGCGAGGAGACATCATGAACACTGCCCGAGCCCTGCTCGCTTCCGCGGCGCTGGCCGGCGCCTGTGCGGCGCCGCCGGCCACGGCCGCGGACTATCCCGACCGGCCGGTGAAGGTCATCGTGGCGTTCTCGCCCGGCGGCACCACCGACACCCTCACCCGCAGCGTGACCAACACCCTGACCCAGAAGCTGGGCCAGCCTTTCGTCGTCGAGAACAAACCCGGCGCGGGCGGCAACATCGGCACCGAATACGTGGTGCGGGCGGCGGCCGACGGCCATACGCTGATCGTCAACTCCGTGGGCCCCATCGCCGTCAATCCGTCGCTGAACAAGCTGCCCTACAGCCCCCTGACCGACCTGGTCCCCATGGTGCAGATCGCCACGGTGCCCAACGTGCTGGTGGTGCCGCCCGCCTCGCCGGCCAAGGACATCCAGGGCTTCCTGAAATACGTCAAGACGGCCCGCCACCTCAACTACAGCT
This sequence comes from Achromobacter denitrificans NBRC 15125, assembly GCF_001571365.1. GTDB lineage: Bacteria > Pseudomonadota > Gammaproteobacteria > Burkholderiales > Burkholderiaceae_B > Achromobacter > Achromobacter denitrificans. The sequence continues at coordinate 25,103 of NZ_BCTQ01000008.1, forward strand.
CCACCGGCGTCGGCACGTCCTCGCACCTGTCGAGCTACATGCTGATGGACGAACTGGGCGTCAATGCCACGCACGTGCCCTACAAGGGCGCGGACGCCGTCAACGACCTGCTGGCCGGCCGCATCGACTTCATGTTCGCCACGATACCGTCGGTGATCGGGCACATCCGTTCCGGCAAGCTGCGCGCGCTGGCCGTCAGCACCTCGCAGCGGTCCGCGACGCTGCCCGAGCTGCCCACCATCGCCGAATCGGGCTATCCCGGCTTCGACGCCGGCTCGTGGTTCGGGTTCTTCGCGCCCAAGGGCACGCCCCAGCAGGTGGTGGACGTCGTCAACCGCGAGGTCAACGCGGCCCTGCCGGCGCTCAACGAGCAGATGCTGCGCGAAGGCGCCGAGCCGGTGGGCGGCAGCGCGGGGCAGTTCTCCGCCTTCATCAGGCAGGAACACGACAAGTGGGCCGTGCTGGTGAAGAAGTTCGCGCCGCAGGCCAATTGAACGCGCCCCGCCATGACGCCAAGCCCGCCCATCCGCATCCTCTGTTCCCCGACCGAGGCGCCGTCCCTGCGGCGGGCCCTGGACGGCACGCCCGCAGCGGGGCGCTACGCGCTGGTCCACCCCGTCGCGGGCGAGGCCACGCCCGCCGAAACGGCCTTCGTCTCGCGCGACATCACCGGCCGCTCGACCAAGTTCGACATCCACGCCGCGACGGCGCTGTACTACGAGGCCATGCGGCATGCGCCCGCGCTGCGCTGGGTGCACGTGCACTCCGCCGGCGCCGACCGCGAGATCTACCAGAGCCTGCATGCGCGCGGCGTGGCGGTCATGACTTCGCAGGGCGCCAGCGATCCCGTGGTGGCCCAGACCGCCATTGCAGGCGTGCTGGCCCTGGCGCGCCGCCTGCCGACGCTGGCCGCGGACCAGCGCGCCCGCGCCTGGCGGCCGCTGCTGGACGAGCGCATGCCGCGGGACCTGGCGGGCCAGCATGCGGTGGTGGTGGGCTGGGGCGGCATCGGCCAGCGCATCGGCGCGCTGCTGGACGCGCTGGGCCTGGCGGTGTCGGTCGCGCGCCATAGCGGCGCGCCGGTGCCGCTGGCGCGCCGCAGCGTGGACTACGACGGCCTGGCCGGCCTGCTGCCCCAGGCCGATTGGCTGGTGCTGGCCTGCCCGCTCACGTCCGCCACCCGCAACCTGGTCGACCGCGACGCGCTCGCCGCGCTGCCCGCGCATGCGATGGTGGTCAACGTGGCCCGCGGCCACGTGATCGACGAGGCCGCGCTGATCGAGTCGCTGCGCGCCGGGCGTCTCGCCGGCGCCTTCCTGGACGTGTTCCAGGAAGAGCCGCTGCCGCCCAGCTCCGCGCTGTGGGACCTGCCCAACGTGATCGTCACTCCGCACAGCGCGGGCTTCTCCGACGGCAACGCCGCGCGCGTGCGCGGCCTGTTCGTCGCCAACTTCAACCGCTGGCTGGCCGGCGAGCCGCTGGGCAACCGCAATATCGCCTGAAACGGCACGCCGCCGCCGGGGCGCGGGCCCGGGCGGCGGCGGATCCGGCTGGCGCCGTCAGCGTTGCAGCGGCGACTTGGCCGTTTCCTTCGCGGCCAGCACGGCCACGGCGGTCAGCACCAGCGCGGCGGCCACGTACAGGGAAATCGCGAAGGTCGAATTCCAGGACTTGAACAGGCTGGCGATGATCAGCGGCGCGAAGCCGCCGCCCACGATGCCGGCCAGCGTGTAGGCCAGCGACGAGCCGGCATAGCGCACGCGGCCGGGAAACTGCTCGGTGATGAAGGCGGCCTGCGGGCCGTACATCAGCGCGTGGATCAGCAAACCCACCACCACTGCCGCGCAGATGGCCACGGGATGGGCGGTATCCATGAGCACGAAGAACACGAAGGCCCAGATCATGCCCAGCACCGCGCCGGCCAGGTACACCGGGCGCCGGCCGATCCGGTCGGACAGGTAGCCGCAGATCGGCACGGCGATCGCATTCAGGGCCGCGCCCAGCATGGTGGCGGTCAAGGCCATGGGACGCGACAGGTGCAGCACCGTCGTCACGTAGGTCAGCGTGAACACGACGACCAGCGCGTAGAGCACATCGGAGCCGATGCGCGAGCCGCCCGCGACCAGCAGCTGGCGCCAGTGCTGGCCCAGCACTTCCTTGATCGGCGTGCTGGCGGTTTCGCGCTTCTCTTCCATTTCCCGGAACACCGGCGTTTCCTCGACGCCGCGGCGCAGCCACAGGCCGAACATCACCAGCGCCACGCTGGACACGAAGGGAATGCGCCAGCCCCAGGCCTGGAAATCCTCGGGGCTGAGGAAGGCGGTCACGGCCGCGATGAAGCCGGTGCCTATCAGCGTGCCGCAGGACGGGCCGACCTGCGTGAACGAGGCATTGCGGCCGCGCTGGTCGGGACGCCCGTGCTCCATCGACAGCAGCACCGCACCCGCCCACTCGCCGCCCAGCGCCACGCCCTGGATGAAGCGCAGCGCCACCAGCGCCACGGGCGCCCAAACGCCCCACGAGGCGTAGGTGGGCAGCAGGCCCATCAGCCCGGTGGATATGCCCATGATGACCAGGGTCGCGACCAGCACGAACTTGCGCCCCAGGCGGTCGCCCAGGTGGCCGAAGACGAAGCCGCCCAGCGGACGCGAAACGTATCCCACCGCATAGGTGGAAAACGCCAGGATGGTGCCCGTCAGCGGATCGAAGGACGGGAAGAAGATGGCATTGAAGACCAATGCCGCCATCAGGTTGTAGATCGTGAAGTCGTACCACTCCAGCGTGGTGCCGACCGAGCTGGCCAAGGCCAGACGCCGCATCTTGTCGGGCGCGGCCGCGGTCTTGACGGCCGCGGCGTCGTACAAGGTTTCTTCAGCCATGGATTTCCCCTTCTTGGATGAATGTGATGCCGGGACGACGCGCTCAGCGCAGGTCCGCCGCGGTCAGTTTCCAGCCCAGGTCGAGCAGCCAGGCGCCGGACGGGTCGGCCTCGAACGCGGAGGCGGCCCGGGCGCGCAGCGCCTGCGCGGCCGGCGCGGTGCTGGCCTCGACCACGAACATAGGCACCAGTTGCCGGTTCTCGGTGGATTCGCGGGGCAGCGGCGTGCTGAGCGCGGTATCGGGCACGAGCAAATAGGACTGAACGAAGCCGTCCGATTCCGCGAGCCCCGCGCCCACCCGGCTCGCCCGGGCGATCGCGGCCTCGCCCGCTTCGACGTTCGGCAGCGCAAGCACGACCAGGTGGCTGCCGGTGCCGAAGCCGGTCACGGCCTGCACCGCGCACACCCGGCGGATCGGGTCGCGCATGCGGCCCAGGTTGGCCACGGACCACGGCGTCTGCTGCTCGAAGGCCTTGCGGTAGTCCGGCGTGGCGAAGGCCGCCAGCGATTGCGTGCGGTACAGGCCCAGGTACTTGCGGCCGCCTTCGCGGGACAGGTAACGGGCGCCCGACAGGAAACCCGGGATGCGCACGCGCTCTTCCACGTGCTCGCGGTCGTACCAGCGGTTGAAGTCGGCCTCGTCGGCGGCGTCGACGTCAGAAGCGACGAACAGCAGGCCGTTGGGCGGGAGGGAGGAGTCGGTATACGTGCTCATGGGCGGAAAACGGGTGGTTCCTTCGGTTTCGGAAGGCCCCATCTTCAGCCGGCGCGCGGCTCGCGGACAAACGAGTAATTTTTCTACGCGGCAACAGAATTACTGAAAGCCGCCCTAGGGATAACACTATTGCGCCGAACCCATCCGTGGGGCAGACACGGACGACGTGAACTGATCCGAGGCCCGGCAGGCCAGCTCGGCCACCAGGCGGATGGCCTCGGATCCCGCGCCTTCCAGGTAGCTCACCACCAGCAGCTGGGGCGGGACGGGCAGGTCGCTGCGGATGATCTGCACCTCGCCGCGGGCGACGTATTCGTAGATGGGCGGCAGGGGCACCAGCGCCCGCCCGAAGCCGCTGCGCACCAGCCTCGCCAGCGCGGAGATCGAGCTGACGCAGTGCACCTTGCCCTGCGGCAGGCCGGCCTCGCGATACAGCGCCTTGAGCGCCTCATGGGGTTGCGAGCCGGGGCTCATGGTCAATACCGGCTCGGCCAGCAGCTGCTGCACGGTCAGGGCGTCCTCGTCGCCCGCCGGCCCCACCCAGCCCATCTCCATCGGCAGGCAGGCGGTGCTGATGATGCCCGAATCGTTCAGCAGGTCGGTCTGCAGCGCGATGTCCAGCGTGCCCTCGCGCAGCCCCCGGTGCAGGGCGCGCGTGGTCTCGGAAGTGAGCTGCACCTCGATGCCCGGATAGGTGGACCGCAGGTTGGTCAGGAAGCCGATCAGCCAGGTATGCACCACGGTCTCGATCGCGCCGATGCGGACCAGGCCGAACACTTCGTCGCCCCGCTTGCCCAGCGAGAGGATCTGCTGGCGGATCTCCAGCAGGCGCTCGCCGTAGTCGAGCAGCCGGGTGCCGATCGCGGTCAGCCGGAGCTCCTTGGCGTCGCGCTCGAACAGGCGGGCGCCGATGTCCTCTTCCAGCGAGGCGACGCGGTTGGCCACGGCGGCCTGGGTGATGTGCAGGCGGTCGCTGGCCGCCCGGAAACTGCCCAGGCGCGCCGACCACAGAAAAGCTTCTACAAAGCGCGTGTTCATCTCGGTACGACGCCGCAAGGCGTCGCGCAATAACGGGAACCTCGGAGCGACAGGCTCCGATCCCGCCCACATGCTACCGCCATCGGGCCTGCCACGGGATCCGGCGGGTTACGTCCCCTTCAGTGGTGCACCATGCACCAAAGTGGTTCACGCGCGGCACCGGACCGAGGCCGTCATCGGCCCGCCCCGGGCGCCGGGCCGATGGCGGCGAGTTGGCACGACTATTGCTTGATCCCTGGTATGCAAGCTTGTCCACAAGCGCCATTTCCCTCGCAGACCAGGAGCCCCACATGATCCACCGCAACGCGCCCTACGCCTTCAATGCCACCCGCCGCCGGCTGATCCAGGGCGCCGCGCTGGGCGCGGCAACCCTGGCGGCGCCCGCGATCGCGAGGGCGCAGACGGGCCCGGCCATCCGCATCGGCTTCTGGCCGGTGGCGGCCGGCCTGCCCTTCTACGCGGCGCTGGAAAAAGGCTATTTCAAGGAGGCCGGTCTCAACGTCGAGCCGCTCAAGTTCGCGGGCGCGCAGCAGGTCATGGAAGCCATGCTCGCCGGCCGCGCGGACGGCAGCGCCAACGGCACCGGCTCCGCCAACCTGGCCATCGGCGAAATCGCCTCGCCCGGCCTGTTCAAGATTTTCGCGTCCAACCCCAGCAACGCCAGGAACGTGCTGGACGAGTTCATCGTCGCGAAAGACAGTCCCATCCAATCCATCGCAGACCTCAAGGGGAAAAAGGTCGGATCTGGACCCGGCATCCAGAACGCCACGCTGGCCAAAGCAGTGCTGGAGCGCGCCGGCGCAACCGGGGCAACCGTGGTCGAGCTGGCGATCAGCCAGCACGTCGCCGCGGTTGCCGCCGGCCAGTTGGACGCTTGCTACACGCTGGAGCCCACGGGCACGGTCGGCCGCCTGAACGGCACGACCCGCGTGCTGGAAGCGGGCGTCATCGCCAAGTACGTGCTGGGCGATCCGATGGCGCCGTGGTTCGGCGGATCGGCGTCGCTGACCACCGCCTTCCTCAAGAAGCATCCCGAGGAAAGCAAGAAATTCATCGCCGCGTACGCGCGCGGCATCGAACTGATCCGCACCAGGCCCGACGAGGCGCGCCCGTACATGAAGGGCTACACCGCGATCGAGGGCCCCATGACCGAAGCCGTGCCGCTCGCGGCCTACACGCTCTACAACGAGTTCACGCCCGACGACATCCAGTACTTCCAGAAATTCTTCGACCTCTTCGCCGAGAAAGGCGTGTTCGCGCAGAAGGTCGACGTCTCCACCATGCTTTACAAGGGCTGAGCCATGGGAGCCACCGCAATGACCGCCGCCGCTCCCGAGGCCAAACGGCCCGCCCGCCGCTTCGACGCCACGCGCCTGCTGCCGCTGATCGGCCCGCTCGCCCTGTTCGTCGTCTGGGACCTGGTGGTGCGCCTGCAACTGGTCAGCCCCGTCCTGCTGCCCACGCCCGCCGCCGCCATCGCGGCCCTGGCCAAGGGCATGGCGGGCGGTCCGCTGCTGGGCGACTTCCTGTCTTCCCTGAACCGCACGCTGCAGGCCTTCCTGATCGCCGGCGTGATCGGCGTGCCGCTGGGCGTGCTGCTGGGCAGCAGCGAGAAGGCCTACCGCAGCGTGGAATTCCTGGTGGACTTCTTCCGTTCCACGCCCTCGTCCGCGCTGATCCCGCTGTTCCTGATGATCTTCGGGGTGACCGACATGAACAAGATCGCCATTGCCGCCTTCGCGGCGGTGCTGGTGATCCTGTTCAACAGCGCCTACGGCGTGATCAATGCCCGCAAACAGCGCGTCATGGCGGCGCGCGTGATGGGCGCGTCGCGCTGGCGGATCTTCAAGGACGTCCTGATCTGGGAAAGCCTGCAACCCACCTTCGTGGGCCTGCGCAGCGGCGTCTCGATGGCGCTGGTCATCGTGATCGTGGCGGAGATGTTCATCGGCGCCGACAGCGGCCTGGGCAATCGCATCATCAACGCGCAGCAGGTGCTGAACGTGCGCGAGATGTACGCCTCGATCCTGGCGGCCGGCGCGCTCGGCTATGTGCTGAACATCCTCTTTCTCGTGCTGGAAAAGCGCGTCGTCCACTGGAGCGGCCGATAAATGTCCACCGTCATCAATCCCGTCATCGCCCCCGGCCCCGCCGGCGCCCCGTTCACGCCCGGCCCGCTGGGCACCCACATCACGATCCGCGGGCTGACCAAGTACTTCGCCGGCTGGCCGCTCTACGAGAACTTCAACCTGGACATCCCGAAGGGCAAGATCGTGTCCGTCTTCGGCCCCAACGGCTGCGGCAAGTCCACGCTGATCAACATGATCGCCGGCCTGATCCCGGTGGATGCGGGCGAAATCCTGTTCGACGGGAAGTCGCTCGCGCAGACCAAGATCGGCTACGTCTTCCAGAACTACCGCGAAGCCATGTTCCCGTGGCTGCGCACCATCGACAACATCGCCTATCCGCTGCGCCTGGAAGGCCGCGGCAAGGCCGACGTGGATGCCCGCGTGGAAGAACTGGTGACGTCGTTCGACGTGAAGTTCGACCTGAAGCGCTATCCCTACGAGCTGTCCGGCGGGCAGCAGCAGACCGCCTCCATCATGCGCGCCCTCGCGCCGGGGCCGGAGGTGCTGTTCCTGGACGAGCCGTTTTCCGCGCTGGACTTCGAGATGACGCTCTTCATCCGCGAGAAGCTGCAGGAAGTCTTCATGCAGACCGGCACCACCATGCTGCTCGTGTCCCACGACCTGGAGGAAGCCGTCTATCTCGCCGACCAGGTCCTGCTGCTGACCAAGCGCCCCACCCGGGTCGCGGAGATCCTGGACTATCGCGACGCCCGCCCCCGCACCGTGGAAACGCTGTCCGAGCCCAGCTTCGTGCAGATGAAAAAGCTGAGCCTGGAGATTTTCCAGCGCGAAGTGCGCAAGTAACCCATCCCGCCGCCGGAGAGCCGCCATGACCCAGGAGACCATCGACCAATACGTGCGCAGCGCGCTGGCGCTCGCGGGCTATGCCTTGCGCGAACCCGCCACGGCCGAGATCGTGCAGCAGTTCTCGCGCATCCACGACATCGCCGCAAGCTTCGTGGACGAGCCCCTGTCCACGGAGCTGGAGTCCGCCTCGGTGTTCCGCCCGTGAGCGGCCCCGCGCAGGACATCGCGCACCAGGTCCGCAGCGGGCAGCGCAGCGCCATGGCGGTGCTGGACGCCACCCTGGCCCGCGTGCGCGAGCGCGATCCCCGCTACAACTGCTTCACCGCGCTCACCGAAGGCCGGGCGCGGCAGGAAGCGGCGGCCATCGACGCGCGCCGCGCGCGCGGCGAAGCGCTGCCCCCGCTCGCGGGCGTCCCGTATGCCGTGAAGAACCTGTTCGACATCGCCGACGAAGTGACGCTGGCCGGCGGCCGGGTCAACGCCTCCAATCCGCCGGCGCGGCGCGACGCCAGCCTGGTCGAGCGCATGCGCGCGGCCGGCGCGGTGCTCGTCGGCGCCTTGAACATGGACGAGCACGCCTACGGCTTCACCACCGAGAATACCCATTACGGCCCCTGCCGCAATCCCCACGATCCCTCGCGCATCGCGGGCGGCTCGTCGGGCGGCAGCGCCGCCGCCGTCGCCGGCGGAATGGTGCCGCTGGCCCTGGGATCGGACACGAACGGATCGATCCGCGTGCCGGCCTCGCTTTGCGGCGTGTTCGGCCTGAAGCCCACCTACGGGCGGCTGTCGCGGACGGGCACGTTTCCTTTCGTCGGCAGCCTAGACCACCTGGGGCCGTTCGCCGCCAGCGCCGCCGATCTCGCGGCGGCCTACGACGCGCTGCAGGGCCCCGACGCGGAGGACGTCGCCTGCGCCCAGCATCCCGCCGAGCCCGTCCTGCCTGCGCTGGCGAGCGATGCGCCCCGCCTGCGCGTCGCCGTGCTGGACGGCTATTTTTCGGAATGGGCCGGCCCCCAGGCCCGCCGCGCCGTCGAGATCGCCGCGCAAGCGCTGGGCGCGGCCGGCGTCGTCGAACTGAAAGGCGCCGAGCAGGCGCGCGCCGCCGCCTTCGTCATTACCGCGGCCGAAGGCGGCGCCCTGCACCGCCGCCGGCTGGTCACGCATTACGACTACTACGAGCCCCTGTCGCGCGACCGGCTGGTTGCCGGCAGCCTGGTGCCCGCCGCCTGGACGCAGCACGCGCAGCGCATCCGCCACCGCGTCTATCGCGAGGCGCTGGCGCTGTTCGAGGACTACGACGTGCTGATCGCGCCCGCCACGCCGGTCGCGGCCCCGCCCGTCGGCACCGACTGGCTGACGCTGGCCGGCCGGCAGTTGCCGGCGCGGGCCAGCATGGGGATCCTGACGCAACCGATTTCCTGCATCGGCCTGCCCGTATGCACGGCCCCCACCTGGCCGCGCACCGGGCTGGACGACCACCTGCCGCTGGGCGTCCAGCTGATCGGCGCGCCCTGGCGCGAAGCCGACTGCCTGCGCGCCGCCCTGGTCCTGGAACAGGCCGGCGCGGCGCGCGCCCTTCCTCTCTGAACCGCAACGCCGAGGCCCGACATGGAAAGTGCTTTCGCCGCGATCGACATCCCCCGCACACTGGCCGACACCGTGTACGGCACGCTGAAACGAGACATCCTGGAGTTCCGCCTGGCGCCGGGCGACCGCTTCACCGAAACCGAGATCGCCGACCGCCTGCAGGTCAGCCGCACGCCGGTGCGCGAAGCGCTGTTCCGGCTGGAGCGCGAGGGCTACCTGGAAGTGCGGCAGCGCAACGGCTGGCTGGTCAAGCCACTGGATTTCGACACCCTGGACCACTTCTACGAATTGCGCAGCGTGCTGGAGGCGGCCGCGGTGCAGGCGATCTGCGCGCCCGCCAAGGGCGTCGATCCGCAGCGCGCGCTGCGGCGGCTGGCCGACACCTGGCTGGTGGACCCGGGCGAGCGCTCCAACGACTGCGAATGGCTGGCCGACCTGGACGAACGCTTCCATATCGACCTGGTCGCCGCCGCGGGCAACCCCGAGATATCGCGCGTGCACCGCGCCGCGACGGAGCGCATCCGCATCGTGCGGCGGCTGGACTTCACCCAGCCCGACCGCGTGGGCAAGACCTACGAAGAACACGGCGCAATCCTGGCCGCGGCGCTGGACGGCGACGCCGCGGGCGCCGTGCGGCTGCTGCGCGCGCACATCCTGGACAGCCAGGCGGCCGTGCGCGAAATCACGCTGCACCGCCTGTATTCCAAGCGCCACGCGCGGGCCGCGTAACGCGCGGCGGCCCCCGCTCCCCGGGGGTCATCCGCCGCGCAGCCAGCGCTGCAGCACCCGCGACACCACGGGGATGCACACGAACACCATGATGGGCGTCAGGGTCACGCTGGTGACCAGCACGCGCCAGAACACGGGCAGCGCGCTCAGGTGCTCGCTCGCGAGGATCGAGAAAGCGAGCAGCACCGGGAAGTAGGCCAGCCAGATGCTCACCGCCTGCTTCCAGCGGGGCGGCGCGCTGAGCTTGGGCGCGAACCAGCCGTCGGTGCCGCTGGCGCGGCGGGCATGGCTGGCGCGCACCAGCGCCGTGCCGCGTTCCAGCCACATGCGGCGCGGCAGCGAGTTTTCCCAGCGGCTCAGGCTGGCCTCGTCCGCGAAGCGCAGCACGATCTGGTATTGGTCGCCGCCTTCCGGCGGCTGCAGCACGCCCGACCCGAGGAACCCGGGAAAGCCCGCCGCCAGGATCTCCCCCTGCCGCATCCAGGCGAGAAAATCGCTATAGCGCTCGGGCGCGATATGCCGGGTCACCAACATGGTGACCGGGGCGGGAACGGCGGAACTGGACATGGCGGAACTCCTGGGGCAGCGTGCAGCGTGTTATGCCCCATATCGCAAGCAAGCGGCGTGCCAGCCGCGCCGCGGCGCGCGCCGGAGGGGGCGGGTCCCGTCCGCGATCCGCGGCAGGGCGCCGAAAGGGTCCAGCTTGGTGAAGGCCGGCCGCGCCGCGCACCACGGCGGTGCGCGACGGCAAACGTCGCCGACATCAGCGCGTCATCTTGCTGAATAACCATATGCGCGATCCGCATTGAGCCCGCGTGCGGACAGGTCTACACTGATCGTTCCCTTACACCGCTTGGAGCATGCGCCCCATGAGCACCTACAAGATCGCTGTTTTCGTCGGAAGCCTGCGCGCCGCCTCGTTCAACCTGCGGCTGGCCCGAGCGCTGGAAAAGCTGGTGCCGGCGGACTTCAAGTTCGAATACGTCAGCCTGGGCGACGTGCCGCTCTACAACCAGGACAACGAGAACAACCTGCCCGGCCCCGCCGCCAAGCTCAAGCAGCAGATCGCCGATGCCCAAGGCATCCTGTTCGTCTCGCCCGAGCACAACCGCTCGGTCCCCGCCGCCATCAAGAACGCCATCGACTGGGGCTCGCGTCCGTGGGGCCAGAACTCCTGGACCGGCAAGGCCGTCGGCATCGTCGGCACCTCCCCCAGCGCCGCCGGCACCGCGATGATGCAGCAGCACCTGCGCAACATCCTCGCCGCGGAAGGCGCCAATGCCCTGACCACGCCGGAAGTCTTCCTCCAATTCACGGAAGGCCTCATCGACGACCAGTACAACGTCACCAACGAAGGCACGCGCAAATTCCTGCAAGGCTGGATCGACCGCTACGTAGACTGGATCAAGAAATTCAACGCCTGATCGCCGCCGCTGCCGGCCAGGAGCCCCGCTCCAGCCGGCAGAGATCGCCTGCCCTACCTCCAGGCGATCACGCCCCCCGATACGTCGGGGGGCTTTTTTTTGCGCGAGGCATGCAGCGTGGGGGCCCAACAATATCGGCCTACCCCCCAGCCCCCTCGGAGAACAGCAAGCGCGCGAGGGAGGCGAATTGCACAGCCTCCGCAAAAATAGCCGGCCCGCCGCCGGGCCGCCCCAAGGCGGGCCAGCCCCCTAGGAGAACAGCAAGCGCGCGAGGGAGGCGGATTGCACAGCCTCCGCAAAAATAGCCGGCCCGCCGCCGGGCCGCCCCAAGGCGGGCCAGCCCCCTCGGGGGGCAGCAAGCGCGCGAAGCGCGCGCAGCGTGGGGGCCCACTTATCCCCGTCAACTGTGGAGAAGGTTGAGGACAGCCTTGGGGCAGAACCAAAATCCCCTGCCCCGCCAAGCACTTGCAAAGGCCGGTCAAAAATTGCGCAATCATGCTTTTGGATGATTTTTGACGCACTTATCCACTAAAACCCGACCTGCGGGCGATGCCGCGCGCCAGATCCGCCGGCAATGTGGATTTGTCCCCGCGTTCTGTGGAAAAGCATGAGGACAGTATGAGGGCAGGTCGGTATTTCCCTTGCAGATCAATGACCTGCAGGGGGTGATCAAGAAAGGCCCAATCGCCGGGTTGCGACGCCCCGGTTGTCCCCGGGAAATGTGGATAAGCCTGAGGACAGTATGAGGGCAGACCGCAAAAGTCCTTATGGGCCAACGACTTGGAAGGACCGGGCAAGAAACGCGCAAGCCCGCGCCTTCACGCAGGCGCGGGCGCGGTGGCGAGGCCCGCGCCACGACCGGGCCCCGCTTGTCCCCAGCGAATGTGGACAAGCCTATGAACAGTCGCCTAACAAGCCGAAAAAGCCCTTATCCGACAGTCACTTGGAAGGCATGCTCAAGAAAGAAGCAGCGGTGCCGACTCAGCTGTTCCCCTCCAGCCGCATGCCGATCTTCAAGCCGACCTGCCAGTACGCCACCTTGCCGTCCTTGATGTGGCCTCGCACCTCGGTAACCTCGAACCAATCCAGATTGCGCAGGGTTTCGGATGCGCGCTCGATGGCCTGCGAGATGGCGTCGTCGGTGGATTTGGTGGAAGAGCCCACCAGTTCGATTTGCTTGTAGATGTGATTCGACATAGCTCGTCTCCACGAAGGGGGGTGAGTCGTGAATCGTCGGCCTGGCGGCGATGTTCCGGCGCTTACGACCGGCAATCCATTCGAACACACAGCATACGCTCTCGGCGCTAGAGTGGTGTTACGAGTTCCGTCGCGCCGAACTCGGCGCGCGGAGCCGCAACCCGCAACGCAAGCAAGGAGGTATCGTCATGCCTGAACGAAAAACCCTGGAACGAGCGGCGCGCGACAAACGTCAAGGCAAGTCCGCATCCACGCAGGCCGGAGAATTCGTGCGCGAGGAAATCGAGCACGTGCGCGAAGGCAAGCACGGCGTGCGGTCCACCAAGCAGGCCATCGCGATCGGCCTGTCCAAGGCCCGCCGCGCCGGCGTCAAGCTGCCGGCTTCCAAGAAGGCCAGCGCCGCCACCAAGCGCAAGGCCGCGCAGGACAGCCATGCGGCCGGCGACGGGCACGCCAAGTCCGCCACGCGCGCCCGCGCCACCACCACCGCCTTGAAACGCGAAAGCGCCAAGCCGGCATCGCGCTCGGCGTTGTCGCGCCAGGCCAGCACCGCGGCCTCCAAGCGCACGGCGGCGTCTCGTTCGGCCGCGGCCAAGAAGGCCGCCGCCACCAAGGGCGCCGCGGGCCGGTCGGCCGCCGCGAAGAAGGCGGCCCGCACCCGCGCGGCCAATCGCGCCGCCCACGCGCACTGAGCGAATGCGGCGAGACCCGCGCTACCCCGCCTCGAACTGCCTGAAGCGTTCCTGCAGGAACTCGCGCAGGCGCCGGACCGCCGGCGACAGCAACATCCGGTGCACGCACAGCAGGTACAGCGGGGACGGCTCGCTGGCGTAGTCGCCCAGGGCCTCGACGAGCCGTCCGGCGCGCAGGTCCGACAGCACGTCGTAGCGCGATTTGTAGGCCACGCCCTGGCCCGCGAGCGCCCACCGGCGCACCAGTTCGCCGTCGTCTCCGACGCGGTCGCCCTTGACCGGCACGGTCAGCGTGGAGCCGTCGGCGCGCAGGAACGTCCAGCGATCGTGCAGGGTTTCGCCCAGCACGAAGGAGAGGCAGTTGTGGCGGCGCAGGTCCGCCGGCGCCTGCGGCATGCCGTGGCGCGCGAAGTAGGCGGGCGAGGCGCAGATCACGCGGCGGTTGTGCTCGGCCAACGGCAAGGCCACCAGCCCGGAGTCCGTCGGCGTGCCGTAGCGCACGGCCAGGTCGACGGGCTGCCGGTACAGGTCGGCCAGGCGGTCGCTGATTCGCACCTGGAAGCCGACGCGGGGATGCTGTTCCTGGAACGCGTCGAGCCAGGGCAGCAATACATGCCGGCCGAGGTCCGACGGGATGGACACCGACAAGGTGCCCGAGATCTCGGTCTTGCTGCGCGCCACGGCGTTCTTGCCCGCTTCCAGCGTGGAAATGGAGGAACGGGCGTATTCGAGATAGCGCTCGCCGTCGCCCGTCAGCCTCAGGCTGCGCGTGGAGCGCACGAAGAGGCGCGCGTCCAGGGCCTGCTCCAGCCGTTTGACCGCCGCGCTGGCCGCCGCCGGCGTCAGGTCCAGCTCGCGCGCCGCGGCCGAAAAACTGCCCTGGTCCACCGCGGCCAGAAAAATCTTGAGGTCCTCGAACCGCACCATGGCGCTCTCATTTTCAACGAATGATTGAAACTGACTGCGATGCTAGCCGGTTTTTCCCCGCCGCGGACTGGGTAATCATGCAGTTGTTCCCGACACGCAAGGAGTCCCCAATGAACATCGAACTCAACGGCAAGAAGGCCCTGGTCACCGGATCGTCCGGCGGCATCGGGCTGGCGATCGCCCAGGGATTGGCCCAGGCGGGCGCCCACGTCGTCCTGCATGGCCGCAACGCCGCCAAGCTCGCCCAGGCCGCCGAAAGCCTCGCCCGGCAGTTTCCCTCCGCCCAGATCGGAACGGTCCAGTCCGACCTCGCCACCGCCGACGGCGCGGCCTCGATCTCGGCCGCGCACCCGGACGTGGACATCCTGATCAACAACGCCGGCTACTTCGCGCCCAAGTCCTTCACCGAGATCACCGACGACGACTGGCAATACATGCTGGACGTGAACCTCATGAGCGGCGTGCGCCTGTCGCGCTACTACCTGCCGCGCATGCTCGCCGCCGGCTGGGGCCGCATCGTCTTCATCTCCAGCGAATCGGCGGTGCAGATCCCCGCCGAGATGATCCACTACGGCGTCAGCAAGACGGCGATGCTGGGCGTGTCGCGCGGGCTGGCCGAACTGACCGCGGGCACCGGCGTGACCGTCAACGCCGTGCTGCCCGGCCCTACCCGCTCCGAAGGCGTGGCCGATTTCTTCGCCGAAATGGCCAGGGAACAAGGCGTGACGCAGGACGACATGGAGCGCGACTTCATCGCCCAGCACCGCCCCACTTCGCTGCTGCGCCGCCTGGCCACGGTGGAAGAAGTGGCCAACATGGTCGTCTACGCCAGCTCCATCCAGGCCTCCGCCACCAATGGCGCGGCCTTGCGCGTCGACGGCGGCGTGGTCCGCTCCATCCTCTGATTCCCCATCCCTGTCCGAGCCCTATCCATGAAAGCCATCGCCTACTTCAAGAACCTGCCCGCCGACCATCCCGAAGCCCTGCAGGACATCACCGTCGCCGATCCCGTGCCGGGCGACCGCGACCTGCTGGTGGAAGTCCGCGCCATCTCGGTCAATCCGGTGGACGTGAAGATCCGCGGCAATCGCAAGCCGAAGGACGGCCAGCCCGAGATCATCGGCTGGGACGCCGCCGGCGTGGTGCGCGCCGTGGGCGCCAAGACCAGCCTGTTCAAGCCCGGCGACCGGGTCTGGTACGCGGGCGCCCTGACCCGCCCCGGCGCCAACAGCGAACTGCACGTCGTGGACGAGCGCATCGTGGGCGCAATGCCCGCCAGCCTGGACTATGCCCAGGCCGCGGCGCTGCCCCTGACCACCATCACCGCCTGGGAACTGCTCTTCGACCGCCTGCGCGTGCTGGACAACCACGCCCCCAGCCAGCGCAGCCTGCTGGTCATCGGCGCGGCCGGCGGCGTGGGTTCCATCCTGGTTCAACTGGCCCGCCAGTTGACGGGCCTGACCGTGATCGGCACCGCGTCACGGCCGGAAACCCAGGCCTGGGTGCGCGAACTGGGCGCGCATCACGTGATCGACCACACCCGGCCGCTGACGGAAGAACTCAAGCGCATCGGCTTCGAGCACGTCAGCGACATCGCCGCGCTGACCCACACCGACACGCACTTCCCGCAGATCGCCGAGGCCATCGCGCCGCAGGGCAGGGTCGCGCTGATCGACGATCCCGCCGCGCTCGACGTGCGCCTGCTCAAGTCCAAGTCGGCCTCGCTGCATTGGGAGTTCATGTTCGCGCGGCCCCTGCACGATACGCCCGACCTGATCGCCCAGCACGAACTGCTGAACCAGGCTGCCCGGCTGATCGACAACGGCACGCTGCGCACCACGCTGGGCGAGCACTACGGCAAGATCAACGCCGAGAACCTGCGCCGCGCCCATGCCTTCATCGAAAGCGGCAAGGCCCGGGGCAAGGTGGTGCTGGAAGGCTTCTAGCCTCCGTGTGGAGGCCGCGCCCCGCCCGCCCGCGGGCGGGGCATCTCGCAATTAGGGCAAGAAAGCAGTAAAAACTCGTCTGCGCGCAACGCCATAGGGAGTTTCCTCTGCTTGATCACCTGCTCGATCAGATGCTTGAGCCCATCTTGTGGGCGATGGTGGCCTTCACCCTGATAATGCTCAGGCTCGCCCCCCTGCAAGGCTGGAAAGCGGCCGTCGTGGCGGGCATCACCGCCGGACTCGTCTTCGATACCGTCCAGTTCCGGGTCGGGCCTCCCCGCATGTGGGACGCCCTGGTGCTGGGGTCCGTGCTGGCCGCCGTGCTCGCGGCCGCCATGCTGGAATTGCTGTTCCACCTGCTGCGCCGTTCGCGCGCCGAGCGCGCCTGAGCGCGGGCCGCGCCGGCCCGCGTCGCGCCTAGCCGCGCCCTTCCCGCCTGGCGCGGGCATGGGGATCGGCGATCTCGGATTCCAGTTCGGCGATCAGCCATTCGAACCAGCCGTTCTCGCTGCGCGCATAGACCGCGGCGGCCGGCGTCTTGCCTTCGCGCCAGCCCGGCTGGTGCGCGTCCATCCAGGATGACAGGCTCTTGTGCGGCGCCAGCAGGCCGGACAGCCAGGACCAGACGTAGTCGGGCACGTTGCGGCGAAAGCCTTTCGCGCAGGCATAGATCGTGGGCTCAAGCGGCAGGTTGCCGGCGCGCGCCAGCCTTGCCTGCACCCGGCGCAGCGTCTCGGCCGCGGCCTGCAATTGTTCGGTGCTGAGCTTTTTCACGTATCGACTCCCTAGACTTGGATTGCCCGGATTATCGCCGCAGGCGAGCGCGCTTTCCAAGCGCGGCATGCGCCCTCGCGCCGCGGCTCAGGCGCGGGCCGCGCGCGGCGCGGTCAGGCCCAGCAAGGCGGTCGCGCTGAAACGCGCGCCGGGTTCGAGCACCCGCATGCCGGTGCGCGTATCGCCCGCGGCCGCCAGATTGAACGCGTCCGCCACGTTGGTCACCGGCTCGACGCAGAGAAAATCGGAGCCCGGGGCGGTGTACACCACCAGGTGCGCGAAGGCCGGATCGGCATGCAGCGCCAGTTCGTGCCCGTCGGGCCAGTGCAGGGTGGCGCGCCCTTCCCACTGCGACAGATAGGTATCGCAGCCTTCGGCCGAGCGCCGCAGTTCGCGCACGTGGCCGACCTGGCTGCCCGTGGGCAAGCCGTCCGCGTCCGCCGGCCACAGGCGCCGCGCATGCAGCGTGACCCGCTGCGCCGTGAAATAAGGATGCAGCCCCAAGCCGAATGGCATCGGCGTGTCGCCCAGGTTGACGATGGCCAGCGCCACGCTCAGGCCGCGCGCATCCAGCCGGTAGCGCTGCACGCATTCGAACGGCCAGGGCCAGCCCAGCATGCCCGCCGGCTGATCCAGCACCAGGTCGACGCAGTCCTCGGCCTGGTCGCGCACCCGCCAGGCCTGGTACAGGCTCGCGCCATGGATCGCGTGGGGACGCCCGGACAGGGACGGCAGGACATGCCTGGCGCCGTTGAAGGTGAACACGCCGTCCCGGATGCGGTTGGCATAGGGCGCCAGCGGGTAGGAACCCGCGCGCGGCCATTTCGCCGCCGGCCAGTGCGTGTCGGTCAAGGGCACGATCCAATCGTGCCCGCCCGTGGAGAGGCGCGTCAGCCGGCCCCCGCCCGCTGGCGCGAACTCGGCCTGGTGCGCCCCGCTGACAATGGTGACGCGCGCGCTGGCGTCCAGCGTCTCGGGAACGGGAATATCCTGCATGTCTGTACGGCTCCGGCGGCAAAGACTGGGCCGCGCGCTGCGATTGTGACGCCGGCGCCCCGCCGCCGCAAGCGCCGCGGCGGCGGCCGCCGCGCCCTATCTATTCGCGGAACGGACTCCGCAAAGCGCCAGCAGATGGCCCAGCGCCGGATTCTGGTTGGTGTCCAGCCACGCGATGCCGTGCTGCAGCTTGGGCGCGTCCGCGGGCAAGGGGCGAAACACCAGGCCTTCCATATTGAACGACTCGATATCGCGCGGAATGATGGCCACGCCGGTTCCGGCCGCGACCAGGCACAGCAGCGTCTGCGACGCCTCGGTCTCGCGCACCACGCGCGGCATGAACCCCGCGCCCAGGCAGATCGCGTTCATGGCGTCGCGCAGATGGAAGCCCTTGCCCGAGGGATAGGCGATGAAGGGCTCGTGCGCGAGGTCGGCGATAGCCAGATCGGCCTTGGCCGCCAGCGGATGCGTGTCGGCCAGCGCGATCGAAAACTCGCTGAGCATGAACTCGTGCGACGCGATGTTGCGGCCTTCCAGCGGCAGAAAGCACAGCGCCGCGTCCAGTGTGCCGTCCAGCAGCTTCAGCCGCAGCTCGCCGGTGGGCAGCGGCCCCTGGATATCGAGCGCGATATTGCCGTGGAGCCGGCGGCAGTCGCGCACCAGCCCCGGCAGGCGCACGTGGCTGGCGCGCCCGGTGTAGCCCAGGCGCAGGCTGCCGGTCTCGCCGCGCCCGGCCTTGCGGCAGGCCTCCACGGCGCCGTCGAGTTGCCGGAACATGGGCTGGATGCCGTCCAGGAACACGCGGCCGGCGACGGTGAGCGTGACCTTGCGCGTGCTGCGCTCGAACAGCTTTACGCCCAGTTCCTCTTCCAGTTCGCGGATGCGCTGGCTGAGCGGCGGCTGGGCGATGTGCAGCCGCAGGGCCGCGCGAGTGAAGCTCAGCTCGGTGGCGACAACCATGAAACTCTGGAGGTGGCGCAATTCCATCGGACGGATTCCCTACAGGCCGACACGCAAATTAATACTCAGTGTATATAAATAATACGTCCATAATAAATTGGACGACTCAATCCACCCGTTTTAACCTGCCATGCATCGAACAACGACATGATGTAGAGGCACGACGATGGCAGATCTTTCGGGGCGGGTCGCCCTGGTTACCGGCTCGACCAGCGGCATCGGCCTGGCCGTGGCCAGGCGCCTGGCGCGGTCCGGCGCCACCCTGGTCCTCAATGGCCTGGCCGACGCGGCCGCCGCCGACGCGCTGTGCGCCGAATTCCGGGAAACCTATGGCGTGCCCGTGCGCTTCCAACCCTGCGACCTGCGCAAGCCGGCCGAGATCGAAGCCATGATGGCGGAGCTGAACGAGGCGTACGGCGCGCTGGACATCCTGGTCAATAACGCCGGCATCCAGCACGTCAGCCAGATCGAGGCCTTTCCCGTCGAGAAATGGGACGACATGATCGCGGTCAACCTGTCCGCCAGCTTCCACACGATCCGCACGGCGCTGCCCGCCATGCGCGCGCGCAACTGGGGCCGAATCGTCAATATGGCGTCCATCAGCGGCCTGCGCGGCCGCGCCGGCAAGACCGGCTACAACGCCACCAAGCACGGGCTTATCGGGCTGACCAAATCCGTGGCCCTGGAAACCGCGAAGACCGCCATCACCTGCAACGCCATCTGCCCCGGCTGGGTCCACACGCCGCTGGTGCAGAAGCAGATCGACGCGCTGGCCGAACGCGACGGCCTGGACAACGCGGCCGCCACCGACCGGCTGCTGGGACTGCGCCAGCCGTCGGGCAAGTTCGTGACCCTGGAGCAGATAGCCGGCCTGTGCGAATTCTTCTGCTCGCCGGACGCGGACGAAGTCCGCGGCGTGGCATGGGCCATGGACGGCGGCACGACGGCGGCCTGAAGCCGCGGACTCTGGAGACCCTGATGCTGGACCATACCCACGCGCCCGAAGCGGCAAGCTGGATCGACGCCGCCCTCGGCCACGCGGACTTTCCCATACAGAACCTGCCCATGGGCGTCTTCCGCCGGGATGGCGGCGCGCCGCGCGTGGGCGTGGCGATCGGCGACCGGGTGCTGGACGCCCGCGCCGCCGTCGAACTGGGCCTGCTCGACGGCCTGGAGCCGGCCTCGCGCCAGGCCCTGGCGGCCCCGACGCTCAATGCCTGGATGGCCCTGCCCGCCGCCGCGCGCACGGCGCTGCGCCATGCCGTGTTCGCCCTGCTCGACGCGAACCATCCGCAACGCGCGCGCCACGCCGCGCTGGCCGGCCAACTGCTGCATCCGCAGACGGAATGCGAGATGCTCCTGCCCGCCGACATCGGCGACTACACGGACTTCTACGCCGGCATCCACCACGCCACGCAGGTGGGCAAGCTGTTCCGCCCCGACAACCCGCTGATGCCGAACTACAAGCACGTGCCGATCGCGTATCACGGCCGCGCCTCCTCCATCCGCCCCTCCGGCGCTCCGGTGCGGCGCCCGACCGGCCAGGTCAGGACCGCCAAGGGCGTGGACGTCCCGGCGCTGCGGCCGTCGGCGCAACTGGACTTCGAACTGGAGCTGGCGATCTGGATCGGGCCGGGCAATCCGCTGGGCGCTCCGGTTCCCCTGGCCTCGGCGGCCGGCCACGCGGCCGGCTACGGCTTGCTGAACGATTGGTCCGCCCGCGACATCCAGGCCTGGGAATACCAGCCTCTCGGCCCCTTCCAGGGCAAGAACTTCGCCTCGACGGTGTCTCCCTGGATCGTCACGGCCGACGCGCTGGCGCCGTTCCGCTGCGCGCCCATGGCGCGCGGCAGCGACGACCCGGAACTGCTCCCCTATCTGCGCGACGACGCCGATTCCGCCACGGGCGGGCTGGCCGTCGCGCTGGAAGCCCGGCTGTCGACGGCGCGCATGCGCGAACTGGCGCTCGACCCCCATCGGCTTGCCGCCAGCGACACGCGCCACCTGTATTGGACGCCCGCGCAGATGGTGGCCCAGCACACCCTGGGCGGCTGCAACCTGCGCCCCGGGGACCTGCTCGGTTCCGGCACCATCTCCACGCCGGACGACGGCGGGCACGGCAGCCTGCTCGAACTCACGCGAGGCGGCACCCGGCCCATCGAATTGCCTTCGGGCGAAACCCGGCTGTTCCTGGAAGCGGGAGACGAAATCCTGCTGACGGCGTACTGCCAGCGCGACGGCTACCCGCGCATCGGCTTCGGCGAGAGCCGCGCCCGCATCATCGACTGACCCCTATAACAGGCCTCCGCCCGACCGGAGGCCCCGCACACATAACGGAGACATGGCATGAAGAAGATTTTCGCAGCAGCCGCGATGGCCCTGGCCGCCACGGCCGGCACCCCCGCCCTGGCGCAGGACTACCCCAGCCACCCCATCCGCCTGATCATCCCGTACTCGGCGGGCGGCGTCACCGACGTGGTCGGCCGCGCGCTGGCCGAACAATCGGGCAAGCGGCTGGGCCAGACCGTCGTGGTCGAGAACAAGACCGGCGCCAACGGCACGCTGGGCGCGACGCAGATGCTCAACACCGCGCCGGACGGCTACACGGTCACCATGGTGCCGATCGGGATCTTCCGCATGCCCCACATCACCGGCACGCGCTACGACCCGATCAAGGACCTGACCTACATCTCCATGATCGCCGGCTACAACTACTACGTGGCCGTCAGCGCCGACTCGCCCTGGAAGACGCTGGGCGACCTGGTCGACTACGCGAAGGCCAAGCCGGACGCCCTCTCCTACGGCACGCCGGGCGCCTACAGCAGCCAGCACATCGCCATGGTGCAGCTGGGCGAGGCCGCCGGCGCCAAGTGGACGCACGTGCCCTACAAGGGCGACTCCGACGCCCTGTCGGCCATGCTGGGCGGCCACATCCAGGTGCTGGTCGGCGCCAGCACCATCCTGCCCTACGTCGCCTCGGGCAAAGTCCGCATCCTCGCCTCGCTGGGCGATCGCCGCTCGCCCGACCTGCCCGACGTGCCCACCCTGAAAGAGTCCGGTTATCCGGTGGTCCATACCTCGCCCTTCGGCATCGCCGGCCCCAAGGGCATGGACCCCGCCGTGATCGCCAGGCTCGACGGCGCGTTCCGCGATACGCTCAAGGACGAGGCCTTCCTGGCCCTGCTGCGCCAATCCGGCGTCTCGCCCCAGTACATGGATTCCGCGTCCTACACCAAGGCGGCCGAGGCCAGCGCCGACACCGAGCGCGAAGTCATCAAGAAACTGGGCAACATCATCAATAAATAGAGCTTCGGCGAAAACGAAGTCCTCTCAAGTCGATTGCGGCGCGCATCTGTTCCCGCTCGCCGCAATCGTCTCGTCGACTGCGGACGGGTGGTTAAATCCATGTGGGAGTCATGTCCCGCCACCAAGCTGGCTCCATACGAGCATGCCGCGCGACGACCCTACGTCCCCCTTGCGCACTAGACACCACCACTTTGTGCATTACCCACAATTTGCGCTGAGCTGAACGCAAGGGGAAGAAGTGGCACCTGCAAAGGAACACGCATTATGTGACAATACGCTGCCATAATTTACTGGGTGTGCACATGAAGACACATGAAGTATTTGGGATTCAGGCTGAGGTTCGCGAATATTCCTACATTGATCGAGGTGATCTCGATTTGGAGTTTCTCAAACTGATTGAACGCCAGCATACGCATATCGCGATCAGGGGAGCTTCGAAAGCCGGCAAATCATGGTTGCGCCAGCGCGTATTGCACGACCCAATCATTGTTCAATGCAGACTTCAATACACTACCCTTGATATATATCGGGACGCCCTTGCCAAACTCGACATCAGTATCGAGGGAGAACGAACAAGAACACTTGGCGTGAACGGGCGACTGTCGGCCTCAGGCGAAGCGGGATTTAAGCTCCTCGCCAAAGTGACCGGCGAAATCGAAACTGAAGGCGGTTACGAGGCCGGAAAGACTACGAAAGTTGTAGGTAAGGATCTCCATGATCTCGACTTTATCGCAGAGATCATTCGCTCTTCCGGACGAATTCTCGTAATCGAGGATTTTCACTACCTAACCACCGAAGAACAGAAGAAATTTGCGTTCGATTTGAAGACCCTCTGGGACTACAAAACTTACGTGGTGGTTGTCGGAGTTTGGATCAGCGAAAATATGCTGATTACTTTGAACCCTGACCTCTCAGATCGTATCGAAGAAATTTCCGTCACTTGGCAAGAACATGAACTAAAGGCGGTCCTTAGTAAAGGGGCGAAGAACTTGGGTCTTGAATTGTCAGAGCCGATGACCTCAGAGTTGGCGCGAATTTCGTATGGAAGCGTCGGCTTAGTGCAAAAACTGGCACTACGCACAATAGCCGATGAGTTGGACATCCCCGATGGTTCCAAGCGGTCAGACCCATTGCGATTGGATTTTCCAAATGCTGTGAAAGATGCTGCAATGCATGTCTCGGAACAGCTCAATCAGCTCTACCAAGCCTTCGCCAAACGCGTATGTGAAGGCATCCGCAACCGGCCAAATTCAACAGGAATTTACGCGCATGCAATGGCTGCAATCATGTCGGCAACGGATGAGCAGCTCTCACAAGGCCTCAGTGCGCGCGTAATTTATGCTGCGGCACATGCCCGGCAGCCACGCATTCAGATGGGAAATCTGAAAGCCGTTCTGTCGCGTTTTCCAGAGCTACAGGTTGACTCGGACGGCCGAGGATTAGTGTTGGCTTATGACCCACAAGACGAGAAAATCACCGTTGTCGACAGACAGTTATTGCTATACCGCCAGTTCGCTACTGTTCGATGGCCGTGGGAGGATCTCATCGATGAAGTCTCTCAGCACCAACATGCGTTTGACATGTAGTTGCCGGCTAGTCATGCACTGAGTACCGTTTCACAACAGTGACGTAGACGTGGCGGCAGGTGTCGATGCCTGCCATGCCACCTACGTCTAATGTGGAATTTCTGTCATATGCTTGGGCTAGCAATCCATTCTTAGGCAACTGCCCCGATTGCCAAACGACACAGATCGACACCATCGCCTGGGACAACATCGATCCAACATAGCATTCATGCATGCGAAAACTGCGGGCTCAGATGCAACGCTTCCCCATTCGCCATCACCAATACTGAAAAAGACAAACACGCTCGAAATCCGTTGCTCGGCCCCGCAGCCCCTCGCCCGCCCGATACAATTACGGGCATGAATTCAGCAACGCCCCACTCCGCCGCCGACGCCCTTTCGGGCCACACTCCCATGATGCAGCAATACCTCCGCCTGAAGGCGGAGGCCGGTCCCTTGCTGCTGTTCTACCGCATGGGCGACTTCTATGAAATGTTCTACGAAGACGCGGAGCGCGGCGCGCGCCTGCTCAATCTCACGCTGACCAAGCGGGGATCGTCCAACGGCATTCCCATCCCCATGGCGGGCCTGCCCGTGCACGCGATGGAGCAGTACCTGGCGCGCCTGGTCGCGATGGGCGAATCGATCGCCATCTGCGAGCAGATCGGCGATCCGGCCGCTTCCAAGGGCCCGGTCGAACGCCGCATCGTGCGCATCGTGACGCCCGGCACCCTGACCGACGACGCGCTGCTGCCGGCCAAGGCCGACCGCGCGCTGGCCGCGGTGGTCGTCATCGGCCCGGCGCGCGCGCCGCGCGCCGGCGTGGCCTGGCTGAACCTCGCCAGCGGCGAGTTCCGCGTGACCGAATGCGCGCCCGCCCAGCTGGAATCGGAACTGCACCGCATCGCGCCCGCCGAGGTCATCTGCGCCGACGGCGCCGAATTCGATTTCCCCTTCGAAAGCGCCCGCACCCGCGTGCCGGACTGGCACTTCGAGACCGACAGCGCGCGCGCCCACCTGCTGGCGCATTTCAAGACCGACACGCTGGCGGGCTTCGATGTCGAAGACATGCCGGCCGGCGTCTGCGCGGCGGGCGCCCTGCTGCGCTACGCGGCCCGCACCCAGTCGCAGGCCCTGGCCCACGTGCAGACGCTGTCCGCCGAGCGCCCCGGCCAGTACGTGCTGCTGGACCCGGTCACCCGCCGCAACCTGGAGCTGACCCAGACCCTCTCCGGCGAAGACTCGCCCACGCTGTTCTCGCTGCTGGACGATTGCCGCACGCCCATGGGCAGCCGCCTGCTGCGCCGCTGGCTGCATCACCCGCTGCGCGAGAACGAACCGGCGCAAGCCCGCCAGCAAGCCATCTCGGCGCTGCTGGCCGGCCGCATGGACGTGGAGCAGACCTTCGGCGGGTCCGGTTTCGGCTCGGCCGGTCTGCTGGAATCGCTGCGCGGCGCGCTGAACGCCTTCCCCGACATCGAGCGCATCGCCACGCGCCTGGCGCTGCGCTCGGTGCGCCCGCGCGAACTCGCCAGCCTGCGCGACGCGCTGCAGGCGCTGCCGGCGCTGCGCGAGCAGGTCGAGCCGATGGCGGATTCGCCGCGCCTGGGCGACCTGGTTTCGCACCTGTCGGTCGATCCGGCGCTGGCCGCCCTGCTGGTGCGCGCCATCGCGGCCGAGCCCGCTGTCGCCATCCGCGACGGCGGCGTGCTGGCCCCGGGATTCGACTCTGAGCTGGACGAACTGCGCGCGCTGGCCGCCGACGGCGGCGACTTCCTGGTGCAGCTGGAAGCCCGCGAGCGCGAGCGCACCGGCATCAGCAACCTGCGCGTGGAGTTCAACCGGGTGCATGGCTTCTACATCGAAGTCACCAAGGGCCAGACGGCGAAAGTGCCGGAAGACTACCGCCGCCGCCAGACGCTGAAGAACGCCGAACGCTACATCACGCCCGAACTCAAGACCTGGGAAGACAAGGTGCTGTCGGCGCAGGACCGCTCGCTGGCCCGCGAGAAGTGGCTGTTCGAGCAACTGCTCGACGTGCTGGCCGAGCACGTGCGCCCGCTGTCGGACTGCGCCGCCGCACTGGCCGAACTGGATGCGCTGGCCTCGCTGGCCGAGCACGCGCGCCGCCACGACTGGATCGCGCCCGAACTGTCCGAGCAGGCCGACATCGACATCGAGGCCGGGCGCCACCCCGTGGTGGAACACGCGATCGAGCGCTTCACGCCCAACGGCTGCCGGCTGGAGCCCGCCCGCCGCATGCTGCTGATCACCGGCCCGAACATGGGCGGTAAATCGACCTACATGCGGCAGGTGGCGCTGATCGTGCTGCTGGCGCGCATCGGCAGCTTCGTGCCCGCGGCGCGCGCTCGCATCGGCAAGATCGACCGCATCTTCACCCGCATCGGCGCGGCCGACGACCTGGCCGGCGGACGCTCGACCTTCATGATGGAGATGACCGAGGCCGCCGCCATCCTGTCGGCCAGCACGCCCAACAGCCTGGTGCTGATGGACGAGATCGGCCGCGGCACGTCGACCTACGACGGCCTGGCGCTGGCCTGGGCCATCGCCTGCCGCCTGCTGGCGCACAACCGCGCGCTGACGCTGTTCGCCACGCACTACTTCGAACTGACGCGCCTGCCGGCCGAGCAGCCGGCTTCCGCCAACGTGCACCTGGCCGCCGCGGAATCCGCGGGCGGCATCGTGTTCCTGCACGAAGTGCGCGAAGGCCCCGCCAGCCGCAGCTACGGTATCCAGGTGGCCCAGCGCGCCGGCGTGCCCGCCGCCGTGATCCGCCAGGCCACCCGCGAACTGGAACGCCTGGAAGCCCAGGGCGCGCCCACGCCGCAGCTCGGCCTGTTCTCGGCCGCGGCCGAGGCCGACGCCCACGCGGACGCCGAGGCCGAACGCGTCGACGCCTTCGAGGCGCTGGATGCGCTGCGCGAGGAACTTACCGCCATCGATCCCGACAGCCTCACCCCGCGCGAAGCGCTGGATGCCCTTTACCGCTTGAAGAAGCACCTCCAATGAACCTCGACCATCCCCTGCCGCTGCTGGGCAACCAAAGCCCCAATGACTTCATGCGCCGCCACTGGCAGCGCAAGCCGCTGCTGATCCGCCAGGCGATCCCCGGCTTCAAGCCGCCCGTCACCATCGCCGCCATCAAGAAGCTGGCGCGCCGCGACGACGTGGAGTCGCGCCTCATCTGGCGCGAGAACGGCGAATGGCAAATGGAGAACGGGCCCTTCGCGCGGCTGCCGAAGGACAACGAGGGCGACTGGACCTTGCTGGTGCAGAGCGTGGACCTCCACAGCGATGCCGCGTCCGAGCTGATGCAGCTGTTCCGCTTCATCCCCGACGCCCGCCTGGACGACGTGATGATCAGCATCGCCAGCCACGGCGGCGGCGTGGGTCCGCACTTCGACAGCTACGACGTGTTCCTGCTGCAAGCGGCGGGCGAGCGCGAATGGCGCTACGGCCGCCAGAAGGACCTGTCCCTGGAGCCCGGCCTGCCGCTGAAGATCCTGAGCCGCTTCGAGCCCGAGGAAACGGCCGTGCTGGCGCCCGGCGACATGCTCTACCTGCCGCCGCAGGCCGCCCACGACGGCGTCGCGGTGGGCGACGGGTGCATGACGATCTCCATCGGTTTCCGCGCGCCCACGCAGGCCACGCTGGCCCGCGGCCTGCTGGAGGCGGCCGCCGACCAGGTCATGGCGCGCGTCGGCCTGCTGGGCGGCCCCTATGGCGAGCCTGCCCTGCCCGGACCCAAGCTGTCCGCGGTCTACCGCGATCCGGGCCAGCCCGCCGTCGACACGCCGGCCGCCCTGCCCGACGCGCTGGTGGCCGCCACCCTGGAAACGGTGGAGAAGCTGCGTTTCGACGATGCGCTGGCCTCGCGCTTCCTGGGCTGCTGGCTGACCGAACCCAGCAACCTCAGCGTGTTCGACGGGCCCGAAGGCATGGACGTGGACCTGGAAGAGGATTGGCCCGCGTCGGGCCGGCTGGTGCTGGATCGCCGCAGCCGCATGCTGTATCGCGGCAAGCAGCTGTTCATCAACGGCGAGACGGCCATGGTGCCGGCCGATGCCGCGCTGCGCGCGCTGGCCGATGCGCGCAGCCTGGACTGCGCCGACCCGGCCTGCGCCCGCCTGTCGGACGAGGCGCGCTCCTGCCTGGCGGACTGGCTGGATTCGGGCTGGATCCGCTTCGAGGCGGCGTAGTATCTGGAAACGGGTACGTATCTGTCTAGGACAGAACGAAAACAGGTCTATTCGGCGCGTCACATCAGGAAAGACATAACACGAAGCTGAAAGGTTTGTTGCCGTTGGGAAGCCACCTTTTTAACTTTCACACGGGATCGGCCAGCGTGTTCCTGTAGCCTGGATTCTGGTTTCCCCTAACGGGGTTTCAAGAGTCGTCATCTACAGGAGTCTAAAAATGATGAGCAAAACCTTGATTATTGCCTCGGTGCTGGCCGTCGCGCTCAGCGCCTGCAACAAGAAGGAAGATGCCCCGGCGCCCGCGACCAACCCCGCTCCGGGCGCCAGCACGCCTGCTCCTTCCACGCCTCCGGCCACTGCCCCGGCGCCGGCGCCCACGCCCAACACCACGCCGGGCGGCGGTTCGACCACCCCGGGCGGATCGACCACCCCCGCGTCCTAAACCGCTCCGCGACGAACCCCCGCAGAGAGAGGACAAGAAAGCCCCGGCAGCGCGACTGCCGGGGCTTTTTTGCGTCTGCGCATCCCCCGCCTGCGCGCCGCTCTCCTGGCCGCGCCGGGACAAAAAAAAGAGGCCCCGCTCGGGGGCCTCTTCTTGCAGCCGGCGCCGGGGCGCCGGGCTGATTGCCTTACATCTTGTCCTTCAGCACGCTCAGCAGGCGCTGGGCGGTGGCGCTGTTGTCGCGCGCGCCATTGGCGTCCAGCACCGTGACCAGGGTCTGGTCGCCGCTGGCGGCCAGGTGGATGCGGTACTGCGGCGCCTCGGCCTTCTTGTCGCCCGAGAACATGCGGCTGAAGAAGCCCGGCTGCTCGATCTTCTCGCCCGTGTCGGTATCGACGTAGCGGACGAAATAATCGCCGGCGGAACGGTCGCGGTCGTCCACGGCGAAACCGCCGCCGTCCAGCGCCACGCCGACACGGCGCCAGGCGCGGTCGAAGGATTCGCTGACGATGAGCGACGCGCCCTGCGCGCGGACATCCTGCTGCACCGCCGGCTTCTGCGGCGCGGCCTCGGCCTGCTGTACCAGCTTGCGGGCGTTGTCGACGTCGGAACCCAGGTAGACCATCATGCGGGCGAGCATGGCGGCGTTCAGGCCCGGATCTTCCTTGCCGTTCTGCCATTGCACCTGGCCGCCGTCGGCGCCGACGCGCTTTTCGAGCATCTGGCGATGGCTGACGTAGACTTCGGTGTGGCCGTTGACGCGTTCGACGCGCGTGCGGAATTTCTCGCGCTCGCCGCTATCCCAGGCCGATTCCAGGATCATGCCCAAGGCCTGACGCAGCCAGCTTTCCGGGATCTTGGCGCGGTTTTCCGCCCAATCGGTTTCGATCAGGCCGGCGCTGGGGCTGTTGCTGGCCACGGTGAAGCCGCTTTCGGTCCAGAAGTCGATCAGGCGCGGGAACACGTCCTCGGGGGGACGGTCCACGACGAGCCAGCGCAGGTCGCCGTCGCGCTCGACGCGCATGTCCGTGCGAGCGGGCAGCACGTTGCTGGTCTTGGGCGCGCTGGCTTGCGCCTCGCCCTGCTGCTGGAACTGCGAGTACGTCGTCGAACCCGAAGCGGGCGCGCGGTAGCGCGGATCGCTGTTGGCCTGCGTCAGGTCGGGCGGGATGCTCAGGGGCTCTCCACGCTGCGTGACCGCGCTTTTGTAATTGACGGACTCTTCATTGCCCAGGAGTTGATTGACCTCGCTACAACCGGCCAACAACACCAGAGACATCAATGCCGACAAACCGGCATGACGCTTGTTCATACGTATCCTCACGATATTTAGAGCAGGCCCGCATCCTGAAGCGCGTCGCGCACCGTCGCATGGTGCTGCGCCCCCAGTTCCACCAGCGGCAGCCGGTAGCCAAGTGCGCTGCGGCCCAATTCGGCCAGCGCCCACTTGACGGGGATGGGATTGGCTTCAACGAACAAAGCCTTGTTCAGACGCGCCAGGCGCGCATTTAGTTCGCGCACCTTCGGCACATTGCCGGCCAGGGCGGCGGCACAGAGGTCACGCATGAGCTTCGGCGCCACGTTGGCGGTCACGGAGATGTTGCCGCGCGCGCCCAGCAGGATCAGGGCGGCGGCGGTGGGATCGTCGCCGCTGAAGACCTGGAAGCCGGCCGGCGCTTCGCGCAGCAGCAGGCCGCCGCGGGCGATGTCGCCGGTGGCATCCTTGATGCCGATGATGCCCGGCACCTGGGCCAGGCGCAGGACCGTATCGTTGCTCATGTCGGCAACGGTGCGGCCCGGCACGTTGTACAGAATGGTGGGCAGGTCGACGGCTTCCGACACGGCGCGGAAGTGGCGGTACAGGCCTTCCTGGGAAGGCTTGTTGTAGTACGGAACCACCGACAGGCCGGCCTGCGCGCCGACGGCCTTGGCGTGGCGCGTCAGGTGGATGGCTTCGTCGGTGGAGTTGGCACCCACCCCGGCAATGACCGGAATGCGGCCCGCCGCGTGCTCGACGGCGACGCGGATCAGTTCCGCGTGCTCTTCCATGGAGACCGTGGGCGACTCCCCGGTGGTACCCACCACCACCAGTGCGTCGGTTCCTTCCTGGACGTGCCAGTCGATCAACGACCGGTAGGCAGCGTAATCAAGGCTGCCGTCGGGCTGCATTGGGGTGACCAGGGCCACCATGCTGCCCTGGAAATTAACGCCTGCGGCGGTTGCAGGGGATGCCATAAATGTAGGGCTCCAAGGCCCTGCGGCAGGATGCCCCAAGGCCAGAATCAGTGAAACAGCTGAGTTTAACGGAAATTGGCCAAAATCTTACAGAAACCATTGAACGATTGTCGTTCCCAACCCAAGCACCGGCCGCATCAAAAGCCACAGCACGTCGGTCACCAGCAGGACCACGACGATCACCAGGCCATAGGGCTCGATTTTCGAGTATTGCCAGGCCAGGCGGTTGGGCAGCAGGCTGAAAAGGATACGTCCCCCGTCCAGCGGCAGGATGGGCAGCAGGTTCAGCGCCATCAGCACCAGATTGACGTTGACGCCGGCCACCGCCATCTCGAACCAGAACGATTCCTGCAGACCGGATTCCAGGAACAGGCGCAGGGAAAACGCCCACAGGATCGCCATCAGCAGGTTGGCGGCGGGGCCGGCCAGCGCGACCCACAGCATGTCCTGCTTGGGACGGCGCAGGCGCCCGAAGTCCACCGGCACGGGCTTGGCCCAGCCGAACAGCATGCCGGGGCTGCCCAGCAGCTTGGACGCCAGCAGGATGGCCACCGGCACCAGCAGCGTGCCGACCGGATCGATGTGGCGCGCCGGGTTCAGGCTGATACGGCCGGCCTGGTAGGCCGTGGGATCGCCGAACATGCGCGCGACGAAGCCGTGCGCGGCCTCGTGCAGGGTGATGGCGAAAATGACCGGTATCGCGTAGACCGCAATGGTTTGGATGATGTCGTTCATGGCGAACCGGATTGTAGATGAGCCGCGGGCCGGCGGGAGCCGTTCCGCGAAGCATTGCAGCAGGCGCGATCAGGCAAGGCCCAGCGTCGCCGGGTCGCCGCGACCCACGCGCACCACCACCGGCTCGTCGCCGGTGAGGTCGATCACGGTGGTGGGCGATTGCGGGCAGGCGCCCGCGTCGATGATGGCCGCCAGGGAGTGGTCGTAGCGCTCGCGGATTTCCTCCGCGTCGTTCAGCGCCTCGGACTCGTCCTTGGGGATGAGCGTGGTCGACAGCAAGGGCGCCCCCACCTGCTCCAGCAGGCCCAGCATGACGGGGTGGTCGGGCACGCGGATGCCGATGGTCTTGCGGGAAGGATGCGAGACGCGCCGCGGCACTTCCTTGGTGGCTTCCAGGATGAAGGTCCAGGGGCCGGGCGTCGCGGCTTTCAGCAGGCGGTACTGGCGGTTGTCCACGCGGGCGAAGTGGCCGATTTCGGCCAGGTCGCGGCACAGCAGCGTGAGATGGTGGCGTTCGTCCAGGCCCCGGAGCCGGCGCAGGCCGTCGGCGGCGTCCTTGTCGTCCAGGCGGGCGACGACCGCATAGCTGGAATCGGTGGGAACGGCCACCAGGCCGCCGTCGGCAAGCCATTGGGCCGCCTGCTTGAGCAGGCGCGGTTGGGGATTCGCGGGATGAATGGAGAAATACAGAGCCATGGGTTTATCCTAACATTCTTGAAGGTCGCCCAGTAAAGGGCGGCGATGCAAAATGGCGGGACGGCCGATCCCGCCCGGAGAAATAGAATGCGCCTTGATAACTCGCGCCAGAGCGACAATGTGGAAGACCGCCGCGCCAGCGGGCCGCGGATCGGCGGACGAGGCACCATCGGCATCGGTACGATAGTACTGGCCCTGGTCGCCATGTACTTCGGCGTGGACCCCAGCGTGGTCCTGCAAATGGCCGAAGGCCCCCCGACCACGCAGCAGGCCCCGGCCTCGCGCCCGCCCGCCAACGATCCCCAGGCCATCTTCGTCTCGAAGGTGCTGGGCGAAACCGAGGACACCTGGAGCGCCATTTTCCAGAAAGACCTGAACCGCCAGTACGTGGCGCCCAAGCTGGTGCTGTTCCGCGGCGCCACGCCCACGGCCTGCGGCACGGGGCAATCGGCGATGGGGCCGTTCTATTGCCCGGGCGACAGCAAGGTCTACATCGACCTGGCCTTCTTCGATGAATTGCAGAACCGGTTCAAGGCGCCGGGCGATTTCGCCCAGGCCTACGTGATCGCGCATGAGGTCGGGCACCACGTCCAGCATCTGCTCGGCATCTCGGACCAGGTCGACAACCTGCGCCGGCGCAATCCCTCGCAGGCCAACGCGCTGTCGGTGCGCATGGAACTGCAGGCGGACTGCTTCGCGGGGCTGTGGGCGCAGCGCGCCGATGCGGCGCGCAATATCCTGGAAGGCGGCGACGTGGAAGAAGCGCTGGGCGCCGCCACCGCCATCGGCGACGACCGCCTGCAGAAGCAGAGCCAGGGCTACGTCGTGCCCGACACGTTCACCCACGGCTCCTCGGCCCAGCGGGTGCGCTGGTTCAAGCGCGGCCTGGAAAGCGGCAGCATCAAGCAGTGCGACACGTTCTCGGCCAGCAGCCTGTAGGCCCGCGCCGCGCCGCCTTGCCTGTATATCCATACAGCCCGCAAGGCGGCGGCGTCTTCATCTTGTAAGATTACGCCCCCTCGCCGCGTTGCGCGCGCGTTTCCACGCGCGCCTTCGGTCGAGCGGCGCGGCGCGCGCCAGGCTCGATCCGCCGGCGCGCGCATTCCCCAGACCCTAGATCCGTTCCATGGCCAAGAAGTTCGAACCGCTAATCACCGCTGATGAGGTGCAAGAGATCCTTGCCGAGCCCAAGGAAACCGTAAAGCCGATAGCCTGGATTCCGAAGCCCGCCCTCACCGACCTCCAGTGGATGGAATTCGCGAGCCCGTGCCGGATCAAGGGAGAAGTGCGCGAGGACGTGATCTTCCGCGCAACCTACCGCGGGGCGCGCACCGCCGTGCACGGGCAGGCCACCATTTTCCTGGCCGAGGCCTTTTGCGCCAGCCTCTTCGTGGGGCCGCACCGCGTGTTCGGCGTGGACACCGACGATTCCTTCCACACCAGCCTGGTGGGCGAAGGCCGGCCGCAATTCCGCAAGGCGCTGGCGGACCGCAGCCATGAACATCTCTGGGTGGACGAGGGCGAGGGCTATGCCGAGCCCGTCGTGCCCGCCCTCCACACCATCGGCGCGCTGATGCAGTACTTCCTGCCGCGGGCGAACCTGACGCTGACCGGCGGTTTCGCGCATCCCCTCAAAGGCCGCCAAATCGAACTGATCCTATGAGCAATTTTCTGGAAGCCTCCGGCTGGACTGTCCTGCCGGCCGGCGAGCACGCCATCCGCGCCGTATCGCCCATGACGCTGGGCCTGGACGGACAGCATGCGGCATTCTTCATCGCGCATCCCGACGAGTCGTCTTTCTACCTGACCGACGCCTGTGAGACCGCGATGCACGCGTCCAGCTACGGCATCGACCTGCCCGCCAAGCGCATCGACCTGCTGAACGAAACGCCGGGCGTGAGCCTGGCGCATTTCGACCGCAGCGGCGCCATCGTGGCGTCCGGCCCCAACGAACAGCTGCAGGAAGCCTTGTGGGACGCGGTGAAGCTGGCGATGGCGCTGTCGTTCCAGTGCGCCAAGTGGATGCCGCGCTTCAGCCAGCTGCGCTTTCGCGCGCAGGTGGGCCGCGCGCTGGCCGAAGGCGTGGGCGTGAACCGCCTGGTCAAGGGCGCGCGCGCCAAGGGCAGCAGCGGGCACACGGCGGATTTCGCCTACGCGGTGCGCGCCTCCGGCAGCACGGCGTTGACGTACATCGAGCCGATCGCTCTGAAAGCCGGCAAGAAAATGGACTGGACGCAGGTCTACCAGACCCACGGCAAGATGTCGGACGTGAAAATGGCCGATGCGCGCAACTCGCGCATGGTCATCCTGGAAGACGGCGCCTCGGCCGATGAATTCAAGAAGGCGGTGACCATCCTGGAACAATCCGCCACCGTGCAGACGCTGGCCAAGACGCGCGACTGGCGCGAAGTCTTTTCCAGCTAGGACGGCGTCAGGAAGCCATGTTGGTCAGGCCGTCGACGATTTCGCGGCCATGCAGGATGGCCGCATGCACCGCTTCGCGCGGACTGAAGACGAAACCACCTTCGGCAAAGCACGGGACCGGATATTCGTCGCCGCCTTCGAGTACGGCGCCCGCCTGGACCACCATCACCGACGCAATGAAGACGGGGCCGCTGGGCGGCGCTTCAACCTCGGCGCCGGCGCCCCGGGACACTTTGGCCGTAAGCCGGTATCCCTTGTAGATCAAGTTGTTCTGATGCACTTCGGATGCCCTCTTTCTGCGATCCAGCATACTCCGGCTGTCCATGACAGTTCAGATATGTTTTGTAACTCAGGCAGAAACTAGAAACATTGTTGCATCGCAAGAGGTGCGTCCCCGTTTCTCGACGACCGAGCGAGCGCAACACCCATCCGGCGCATGGCCAAGCGTGACGCGGCCTGCGCGGGAACCTGGCAAGCCCCGCCCATGCGTCCCCGCGCCGATTCACGGGGATTACCCTAAAGCTGTTGCGTATCCACACTTTCGGACGGATTCATGCCGTCGCCCGCGGCAGATTCGCGGCCTGCCCCCGCCCTTGCCGCCAGGCGGCATCCGGCGCGACGGCGTCCGCCTCGGGGTTGCCGAAAAACGCGGGAAACTGCCGCTCGCCCTTTTTCGTGAGAGCCAGCGCGCGCGAATCCAGGTCCTTGCTGACCCAGCCCCGCCGCAGCAGCGCATCCAGCAGGGCCGCGCCCAGCGCGCCGCCCAGGTGCGAGCGACGCTCGCTCCAGTCCAGGCAGGAGCAGGCAAAGCGCCGGCGGCGTTGCCGCGCCTGCGCGGCATCCACGCCGATCTGCGCGAGCGCGGCTTCGCCCAGCGGCGTCAGCGCGTAGTCGCGCCCGTCGGCTTCCAGCCAGCGGCGGGCCAGCATCGCGTCGTGCATGCGCACCGCCAGCGTGCCCGCCATATGGTCGTAGCAGGTGCGCGCCTCGCGCAGCGCGGAAGGCGTATTCGGCTTGAACGGCGCGCGCTCGGCCCCCGCCACCACCAGCAGGGCCTCCAGCGCGTGGGCGACCTCGCCGTTGGCGAGCCGGTAGTAGCGATGCTTGCCCTGCACGGCCATCTCCACCAGGCCCTGCTCGCGCAAGCGCTGGAAATGGCTGCTGGCCGTGGAAGCGCCGATGTCCGCGACCGCCGCCAGTTCGGTTGCCGTGCGGGCGCGACCATCCAGCAGCACGCACAGCATGCGGGCGCGCGCGGGGTCGGCGATGGCGCCCGCCACCGCGGAAAGATTGATGTCGGCGAACGTGGATTCCATGATTCGCTCCGGGTCAAAGTATCGTGTGCAGGCTCAAGCATACTGCGAGTCATCACTACAAGACAGCCGGCCTCGCCGGACTCCCCATGCGCAAATCCCGGGCATTCTTCGGCTGGACGGTGCTGTCCGCCACTTTCGTGCTGGCCATCTTCGGTTGGGGCGTGGGTTTCTACGGGCCGCCCGTTTTCCTGCACGCCGTGGCGCAGCGCACCGGCTGGGGCGTGGCGCTCATCTCCGGCGCCGTCACCCTGCACTTCCTCTGCGGAACGCTGGTGGTGGCCAACCTGCCTCGCCTGTACCGACGCTTCGGCGTGCCCGCCGTGACGTTGAGCGGCGCGCTGCTGCTCGCGCTGGGCGCGAACGGCTGGGCCCGCGCGGACGAGCCCTGGCAGCTCTATGCCGCCGCGCTGTTGAGCGGCATGGGCTGGGTGACGCTGGGCGCCGCCGCGGTCAACGCGCTGATCTCGCCCTGGTTCGCGCGCCGCCGCCCCGCCGCGCTCGGCATGGCCTACAACGGCGCCAGCGTCGGCGGCATCGTGTTCTCGCCCTTGTGGGTCTACCTGATCGGCACGATCGGCTTCGCGCAGGCGGCCTTGTGGGTGGGGATCGCGATGGTGGCGGTAATCGCGGCGCTGTCGTTCAAGGTGTTCGCCGTCACGCCGCAACAGCTCGGACAGGCGCCCGATGGCGCGGCGGCGCCGGCACAGGCCCTGGCCGCGGCGCCGCAACCGCCATCCGTGCCCGAGCTGCGGCGCGACCGGGCCTTCCTGACCCTGGCCGCGGGCACGTCGCTGGGCCTGTTCGCGCAGATCGGATTGATCGCGCACCTGCTGTCGCTCTTGGCCCCCTTGCTGGGCGCGCAGACGGCCGGCCTGGCGATGGGCCTGGCCACCGCCGCCGCCATCGCCGGGCGCACGCTGGTGGGTTGGCTGATGCCGGCGGGCGCCGACCGCCGCAAGGTGGCGTGCCTGGCGTACGCCATCCAGATCTGCGGATCGCTGGTCCTGATGCTGGCCGCCGAGCATGCCTGGGCCGTGTGGCTGGGCGTGCTGCTGTTCGGCTCGGGAATCGGCAACGCGACGTCGCTGCCGCCGCTGATCGCCCAGACCGAATTCTCGCGCGAGGACGCGCAACGCGTCGTGCCGCTGATCGTGGCGATCTCGCAAGGCGCCTACGCGTTCGCGCCCGCCCTGTTCGGCCTGCTGCGGGTGCTGTCGGAAGCCGCCGGGCATCCGCTGGGCTGGTTCCTGGCCGCGGCGGCCTGCCTGCAAGCCGCCGCGATCGCGAGCTTCGCGGCCGGTCGGTTCACTCCAGTCCGCCGCGGCGCGCGACCAGCCCGGCCATGACGGCATCGCCCTGCTCGTCCGCCAGGCCTTGCGCCACGCCGCGCCGGTCGGCGGGCGCGCGGTTCTGGCTGACTTTCCACTTGCCCTCGATGCGCGTCAGGCGGATCTCCACGCCGACGATCGCACGCATCTGGGCGGCGATGAAATCGGCTGGCGCGTCGTCCACGCGCCAGGGCAGCGCGCGCGCCCTTTCCTGGCTGTCGGTCAGCGCGTCGAGCTGGGCCCGCAGCCAGGCCGGATCATCCTGTATCGCCGGAACGCCCCAGGCATGCACCGCCACGAAATTCCAGGTGGGCACGACCTTGTGCGTTTCTTCCTTGGTCGGATACCAGGACGGGGTAATGTAGGCCTGCGGGCCATGGAAGACGACCAGGCACTCCCGTCCCGAGGCCAGTTCCGCGAGTTGCGGATTGACGCGCGCGACATGCAGGCGCAGCACGCCGCAAGGCCCTTCGGGATAGAGCAGACAGGGAATGTGGTTCGCCATCAGCCCGCCCTGGGCCGCGGTCGTGAGCACGCCCAGGGGGTGCGCGCGGATGAAATCGTGCTGAACGTCGAGGGAATCTTCGCGGAAGGCGGAAGGCAGATACATGGCGGGAATCGAGTGTGCGGGGAAACACCCAACATACCGCCACCGTGGCCCCATTGCCAGGGCCACCAAGAATTCTTTTCATGGAGCCAGACGCGCCCGTCGCCGGCTGGCCGCGCCATAATTGCCGGTACGCCCCCGCCTGCAACGTCTGCCGTCCGGCAACCCGCGCCCGGGTGTCATTTTTCCGCAAAAGGAGAAAACATGAACACCCATCTCGCGCTGGCCGCCTGCTGCGCGGCCATCGGTCTGGCCGGCTGCACCAACCTGCCCAAGGCGCAGGACTACTCGACCTCGCTGGGCGAAAGCCAGAGCCAGCTCCGGCAGGACCCCGACTGGAACGCCGGCCGTGTCTGGGTGCGCCCCGGCCCGTCGATCGGCAGCCTGTACGACAAGAAGCTCATCCTGGAAAAAATGGAGTACATACAGGGCGACCGTCCCGACGACCTGGACATGCGCGACGACCCGGCCATGCGCGAGCGCGCGCTGGACTATATGAACGAAGCGCTGCGGCGGGAGTTCGCGCAATCGGGCTATCAATTGCTGGCCCATCCCGCGCCGCGCGCCTTGCGGCTGCGCGCGGCCATTACCGGCACCTTCAAGAACGACCGCGATCCGCGCGCGATGGAGTACATCCCGATAGGCTACGTGATCGGCCAGACCGCCAAGGCGGCTGGGCTGCGGGACAAATCCGCGCGCCTGCTGATCGAGGCCGCGCTGCGCGACGCCAACACCAACGAATTGCTGATCGCGTCGGTGGGCACCGTGACGGGCAGCAACCTGCCGCCGGACCGCAAGCCCACCGCGGACGACGTGCGCAGCGCCATCGACGAATGGGCGCGCCACGTGCGCGAGCAGTTCGACCGCATCTGGCAGGACGAAAGGCCCGAAGCCGGCTAGCCGCAAGCGCGCCGGGAACAATCGCGAAGGGATCCGGGTCGAAACCGTCGCATTTTCCCTTCAAATAACACGATGTGATGAATATTGACGTCAACCCTCACTTACCCATGACCACGGCTAATGCTACTGTTCCGCCTGTGCAAGGAGTACATGCAATGGATCAGAAAACCAAGCCCTGGGCTTTTCCCAAACCCCACCCGGAAAACACCCCGCGTGGCGAACGCAATAAACAGGAATTCGACGCTCCCGTCGAAGACCGGAAACCCGCGGCCAAGCCGCGCGGCAAGAAAGAGGCGCCGGTTGCCGGCCGGGCCCGTACATGACTCTGGCCGCGCGGACGCTCGCCGCGGCTGCGGCCGCGCTGTCCGCGCTTTCCCTGGCCGCCGCGGCGGCGCCCGAGGTCCAGACGGGCGATCTCGTGTTCCAGCAATCGCGGTCGGCGCAAAGCCTGGCCATCCAGCAGGCAACCCATTCGCGGTATAGCCACATGGGCATGATCGTGATGCGCCAGGGGCGCCCCTACGTGCTGGAGGCCGCCGCCCGGGTCGGCTACACGCCGCTCGATCAGTGGGCGGCGCAAGGCGAACGCGGGCACTATGTGGTCAAACGCCTGCGCGACGCCGAGCGGCTCACCCCGCCGGCGCGCGAACGGCTTGCCGAGGCGGGCGCCGGGTTCGTGGGCAAACCCTACGACCTGGTCTTCGCCTGGTCTGACGAGAACATCTACTGCTCCGAACTGGTCTGGAAAATCTACCAGCGCACGCTGGGCCTGGAAATCGGCGCGACCGCGCCGCTCCGGCAGTTCGACCTGAGTTCGCCCGCCGTGCGCGCCAAGATGCAGGAGCGCTACGGCAAGAACGTGCCCTGGGACGAACCCATCATCTCGCCGGCGGCCATGTTCGATTCGGCGCTGCTGCGCACGGTCGACGAACGCTGAGCGCAAACGCCAGGACAGCCCGAACCATGGCCACGCTTTCGGACCCGCCGCTGCGCGGCAGCGCCCGCATTACCGGCGTTTTCTTCGATCCCGCGCGCGGCATCGCGGCCGTCGCTTCCGAGTTTCCCCTGCTGGCCGTTCCGCGGGCGCGCGCCGCCTACGGCGGCCAGGCCTTGCGCTACCGCGTGGCCCTGTATCGCCGCGGCGAATCCTCGCCCTTCGCCGCCCTGGACGCGCTGCGCCATCCCGTGAACGACGTCGCCTTCCATCCCACCGAAAGCGTCGCCGCGATCGGCGCCGGCAGCTATGACGGAGGCTATCTGTTCGAGGGCGAGCTCGTCGCCTGGGACTGGAGCAACGGCCGCCACGCTCGCCTGTTCGAGCGCATGCCCGAAGTCGCGCGCTGCGCCTGCGACGCGGATGGCCGCGGCATCACGGCCTGGGTACGCCCCTGGGACGAAGAATGGGAGGGGCTGCCCGATACGCCCGACGCGGCGTTCAACACGCTGTACCGCGTGCGCGTTCCGTACGGCGAGGCGACCTGGTCCAAAGCCCCCGCGCAGAGCCCGGCGCTTTGCGCCGACGACGCCGCGCCGGAGGAA
The DNA here is from genome assembly GCF_001571365.1 of Achromobacter denitrificans NBRC 15125. Lineage (GTDB taxonomy): Bacteria > Pseudomonadota > Gammaproteobacteria > Burkholderiales > Burkholderiaceae_B > Achromobacter > Achromobacter denitrificans. The sequence continues at coordinate 65,219 of NZ_BCTQ01000008.1, forward strand.
GCGCCTTGCGCGCAAGCCGCCGCGCCCGCCGATCGGCTCGCGCAATGGCTGGGCCTGCCCGGCCTGGAACAGACCGGCGCCATCCACGACCTGGCCTGGCTGGACGACTACCGGATTGCCGCGGCGCATCGCGGCTGCCTGCTGGAAATCCACGACGTCCGCGGCGGCGCCGCCACGCGCTACACCGGCGAGGGATACGGTTGCGAGATCCTGCTCGCGGCCGGCGTCCACGTGCACGCGGCGGCGCCCGCGGACCGTTCCGCGCCGAGGTGGTCGCAGGATTCCCGGCTCTATCGCTGGACCGAAGACGGCCTGGATCTCGTCGCCGCCTACGAAGGCGAGTTCACGTTTTCGGCCTCGTCCGAGGGCATGCTGCTGGGGCGCATGAACCGCTATCCCCGCCCGCAGCGGCCCCTGGACCTGCTGCGCGACCTCCGTCGCGGCGACGAGCGGCGCCTGGACCTGGGCCACTACGATTGCTTCAACCACTACCTCCGGATCGACGGCGCGCCCTGCCTGTTCGCCTTGCAGGGCACGCCCGCCGGTTCGCACGAACACAAGCATCTGTGCGTCGTGGATGCGGACGGCCGGGTCCGCCGGCTGTGGCCGGTGCTGAAGGCCGACGGCAAGCCGGCCAGCCATGCCATGGAGCTTTGCGGCTGCTACCTGGACGACGCGCAAGGCGCGGCGGTCGTCCTCGCCGGCCGCCACTATTCGCCCACTGTCGGCGACGCCTGCGCCGGCTTCATCTATCGCAGGCGGCTGGACGGCAAGGAACCGTCGTGGCGCCACCCGACCCGCGCCAGCGCGGCCGCCATCGTGGCCTTGCCGCAAGCCGGCCTCGTCGCCGCCGCCTTCCTGGACGGCACCCTGATGCTGATGGATGCCGGCACCGGCGGGATCCGGCGGAATGCGAAGCTGCGCCTGGAAGGGCTGCCCACCGTCGCGCATGCGATGGCCGCGCGCGGCGACCGGCTGGCGCTGGGCACGGCCGACGGCCGCATCGCCGTGGTATCGGCGAGCGAGCTGCTGCGGCAGGATGCGACACCACACTGGGCCGACATCGGCTGAGCGCGGCGTGCGCGGATGCCGCGATATACACTGGGCTTTTGCTTTCTCCGCAAGCGCGCGCCATGCATCCCCGCATCAGTGTCATCACCCTGGGCGTCGACGACCTGGACCTCGCCCTGCGCTTTTATCGCGACGGCCTGGGCCTGCCCACGCCGGGCATCATCGGGCAGGAGTTCGAGCATGGTTCGGTGGTGTTCATCGACCTGCAGCCCGGCCTGAAGCTGGCGCTCTGGCCGCGAGCCAGCATCGCCCACGATACCGGCCTGCCGCCGGGCCCGGCATCGCCCACCAACCTGACGCTGGGCCACAATGTCGGCTCGCGCGAGGAAGTGGACCGCGTCATGGCCCGGGCCCAATCCGCCGGCGCCCGCATCCTGAAGCCCGCCCACGACACTTTCTGGGGCGGCTACGCCGGCTACTTCCAGGATCCGGAGGCCACGTCTGGGAAGCCGTCTGGAACCCGGCCTGGCAGGCGGACGCGGGCACCTGAGATACACGCAAGGACACAGCCGCGCGGCGGCGGCCGCGCCGGGCCTGACGACCGATTTCACGCCTGTGCGCGGCTCCTTATGGCGGGAACGCTCCCTAAGCGTAATCCCCTAGCGATGGCTGGCGAGACAGCCGCTATCCTCGCGGGCAGGCAAGTCCGAGTAGGCCCGCATGAATCCTCGTCTCGACCTCTACACCCTGCAGGTCTTCCTGGCCGTGCTGGAAGAAGGCAGTATCACGGCCGCCGCCACGCGCGAGCACATCGCGCCCTCGGCCCTGTCCAAGCGCCTGTCCGAACTGGAGCGCGTGCTGGACGTGCCGCTGTTCCAGCGCCACGCGCGCGGCGTGGAGCCCACCAGCGCCGCCCGCGCGCTGGCCCGGCGCGCGCGCACCCTGCTGCACCAGACGCAAGACCTGGCCGACGAAATCCGCGACTACTCCGCCGGCCTGCGCGGGCGCGTGCGCGTGGCCGCCAATCTGTCCTCGATCGCGCAGTTCCTGCCCATGGAGCTGCGCCGTTTCCTGATCGACCATCCCCACGTGCAGATCGACCTGGAAGAATCGGTCAGCGCCGGCGTCACCCGCGCGGTGGCGGACAACGCGGCCGACATCGGCGTCTACACGCAATCCGATGACGAGAATGGCCTGGATATCTTCCCCTACCACCGCGACGTGATGGCCCTGGTGGCGCCCGCCGGGCACCCCTTGTCCGGGCGCGAACGCGTGGCCTTCGCCGACACCCTGGACTACGACCACGTCGGCATGCACCGAGGCAGCGCGGCGAACTATCTGTTCACCCGCGAAGCCGCCTCCATGAACCGCACGCTGCGGCTGCGCTTCCAGGTCACGTCCTACGATGCGCTGGTATCCATGGTGCGCGCCGATCTCGGCATCGGCATCGTTCCGGCTAAGGCCTTGTCCGTCTATGCCTGCGACGAACTCTGCGTGGTTCCGCTGACCGACGCCTGGGCGCGCCGGCAGCTGAAGTTGTGCGTCCGCAGCAATGAATCGCTGTCGGGCGCCGCCCGCCTCCTGCTGGACCATCTGATCGCCGAGGCCGCAGCGCAGCAATGAATGCGCGGCCTTGCCCAGGCCCGCCGGCCGCGGCCGGAGGCATCGCATTTCGCGATACCCGGCCGAAGATTCACGAATTGTCCCGCCTGGGTCGATCACTGAAGATAGTGACCGACAACGCCGTCCCGGACATCGCCGCGCAAGGCCTTTGCGGGCGCAGGAGCCGGGCACCAGGAGACAAGCGCCGTGAGCCTTCCAGACCGGGTTGAAATCGTGGAAGTCGGCTTGCGCGACGGGCTGCAGATCGAGTCCGAATTCGTGCCGACCGACACCAAAGCCGAGATACTGAACGCCCTGATCGACGCGGGCGTCAGGCACTTCGAAGCCACTTCCTTCGTATCGCCGCGCGCGGTGCCGCAGATGCGCGACGCCCACGACGTCCTGGAGAAAGTGCGCAAGCGCCCCGGCGTGGTCCTGGGCGCCCTGGCGCCGAACCGCAAGGGCGTCGAAAACGCGCTCAAGTCCAAGGCCGACGAGATCGTCGTGTTCCTGTCGGCCACCGAAAGCCACAACACCAAGAACCTGAACCGCCCGGTCGAACAATCGCTGCGCGATATCGAGGACATCGCGGCGCTGCTGAAAGATCACCCCATGAAGCGCAAGGGCGCCATCGCGGTCGCCTTCGGCTGCCCCTTCGAGGGCGACGTGGACCTGGGGCGGATCAAGGCCATCTTCTCCCACTTCGCGGGGCTGGGCTTCGACGCGGTGACGCTGGGCGACACCACGGGCATGGCCACGCCCCCGCTGGTGCGCCGCACCGTCGAGGCGCTGCGCGCCGACCACCCCGACATGAAGATCTCGCTGCACTTCCACAACACGCGGGGCATCGGCCTCGTGAACGTCGCCGAAGGGCTGCGCGCCGGCGTCACGTCGTACGAGTCGTCGCTGGCGGGGCTGGGCGGCTGCCCGTTCGCGCCGGGCGCCACGGGCAACATCTGCACCGAGGACCTGGTCTACCTGCTCGACGAAATGGGCGTGGACAGCGGCATCGATCTGCGCGCCCTGATCAAGGTGGCGCAGCGGCTGGAAAGCGTGATCGGCCGCAATCTCCCGGGGCAGCTGATGAAAGCCGGCCCGCGCCTGAACCTGCACGACTACGGCGGCGCCGTCGGCGCGGTCGGTTGAGGAAAGGCGCATGGACAGCCAACCGAATCCCGCCCCCCTGCTGCCCCTGAGCGCGGTGCGCGAAGCCGGCGTCAACCTGAACCGCCCGGAATGCGTGCTGGCCACCGCCGCCGGCGACCTGTACGTGTCGGACAAGGCCGGCGGCATCCGCCACATCCAGCCCGGCGGCAGCGCCCGCCTCATCGGCGCGCAGGCCGGCCTGATCCCCAATGGCTTCGCGCTGCTGCCCGACGGTTCGTTCGCGGTGGCGAACCTGGCCGACGACGGCGGCGTCTGGCGCGTGCAGCGTGACGGCTCGGCCGCGCCCCACATCATGGAAATCGACGGCGTGGCGCTGCCCAGCGTCAATTTCGTCTGGCTCGACGACCGCGAACGGCTGTGGATCTGCGTGAGCACGGTGCGCAAGGGCGACCACCAGTTCAGGCGCGACATCGCCGACGGCTACATCGCGGTGCACGACGGCCGGGGCACGCGCGTGGTGGCGCAGGACGTGCACTGGACCAACGAATGCCGCATGGATCCCACCGGCGCCTACCTGTACGTCAACGAGACCTTCGGCCGGCGGCTGCTGCGCTTTCGCGTCGCCCCCAACGGCGATCTCGGCGAACGCACGGTAATCACCGAATTCGGCAAGGGCACCTACCCGGACGGCATGGCCATCGACGAAGCGGGCCACATCTGGGTGATCAGCGTGGTGTCCAACCGGGTGATACGCGTCAGCCCCGACGGCCGGCAGCAGCTCGTGCTGGAGGACGGCGACCCCGCGCACATCGACAGGCTGGAGACCGAGTACCTGGCCAACCGGCTGAGCCGCCCGATGGTCTACGACAACCACAGCAAGAAGCTCCAGAACATCACCAGCATCGCCTTCGGCGGCCCCGACCGCAAGACCGCCTACCTGGGCAGCATCAACGGCGCGAGCCTGGCGGTGTTCGATTCCCCGGTGGCGGGGCTCAAGCCCGCGCACTGGAACGGGTGACCCGCGCCGACCGCAGCACCCGCCGTCCACCCGGACCAGGCGGATCCACATCACCGGACACTACGACAATGCCGGGGGGAGACATGATGAACAGGAAGCTATCGCCGTTTCTGGCCCGTGGCGCGGCCATCGTGCTGGCGCTGTCGGCCGCCGCCGCGGGCGCGCTCCTGCCCGCCGGGGTTGCGCAGGCCCGCGAGATGAAGATCGCCACCATCGCCGCCTCGAACAGCCCCTGGGACCACGCCATGCGCGCCTTCGCCGACGAAGCCGGCAAGCAGTCCGGCAACGATCTGCAGGTGCACGTCTATACCGACGGACAACTGGGCGACATCAGCAAGATCCTGTCGTCCATGCAGCTGGGCACGCTGGACATGGGTTACTTCGGCCTGGGCTCCGTGGTGCTGCTGCGCGGCGCGCAACCGCTGAACATCCTGTATGCGCCCTATCTCTTCAAGAGCGGCGAACAGGCCGAGCGCATCATCAACAGCGACGAGTTCGCCAAGATCTTCGACGACGTCGCCAAGAAGTCCGGCGTGCGCGTGTTCGCCGCCTTCGGCATCCGCTCGCCGCGCGCGCTCCAGACCGTATCGCGCGCCATCAACAAGCCCGAGGACGTCAAGGGCCTGAAGCTGCGCGTGCCGTCCATCCCCATTCTGAAAAGCACCTTCGAGAAGCTGGGCGCGCAGGTCGTGCCGCTGGGAATGACCGAAATCTACACCGCGCTGGGCCGCGGCATGATCGACGGCCAGGACAACGGCTTCGACCTGTCCATTCCCCTGCGCTTCCACGAAGAAGCCAAGTTCTGGGCCGCCACCGACCATGCCTACGAACTGACCGGCTGGTTCATTTCCGAACGCGTGTGGCAAGGCCTTAACGACAAGCAGCGCCAGGCCCTGATCGACGCAGCCCGGGCCGGCGGCCAGGTCGCCACCCGGCTGGACAAGGAGCTGGACGACAATGCGGTCAAGCTCCTGAAAGACGCCGGCGTCACCTACACGCAGCCGGACAAGGCGGCGTTCAAGGCGGCGCTGGCCACGGTCTACCAGCAGTACGAGGGCAAGGACTGGCCCGCCGGCATGGTGGAACGCATCCAGAAGATGCAGGAATAAGGAGCCCGGCATGAGCGCCCCGATGCCGGCCGCGGCCCGCTCCCGCCCCGCCGCGGCCACCGGATCCGCCTGGCGGGCCCGCGTGCTGCGCGCCGACCGCGTCGTCTGCTGGATCGGCCGGCTGGGCGTGGCGCTCACCCTGGCCGTGGTGCTGGTCTTCTGTTTCGCCCAGGTGCTGGACCGCTACCTGCTGAAGACGCAGTTCGACGCCTGGGACCAGCTCGCGCGCATCGGCATGCTGTGGTGCGCCTTCCTGGGCGCGGCCATGGCCTTGCGCGAACGCCGCAACGTCGTGATCGACCTGATCGACAGCCACTTGTCCGAGCGCGTGCGTCGGGTGCGCGACCGCCTGTTCGACGCCCTGCTGCTGGCGCTGGCCGCGACCCTCTTCTACAAGGGCCTGGACGTGGTCGAGGTAGGCCACTTCCAGGACATCGTCGGCACCCCTTTCACCTACGCCGTGAGCTACGCGGCCCTGACCGCCGGCATGGTTTTCTTCATGCTGTTCCTGGCCTTGCGCCTGCTGATCCCGAACGCGCCGGTTCCGCGCGACGCCTTCGCCCGCGACGAGGGCAACGGCGATCTTCCGGGGACCCACCCATGATCCTGTTTTCGGTGATCCTGTTCATCGTCCTGATCCTGGTCGGACTGGACATCGGCTTCGCGATGATCACCGCGGCCATGATAGGCATGCTGTTCAAGGGCGGCGGCGGCGTGGACATCGTGCAGGCCCCGCTTTCGATGCTGGGCGGCATCGACGAGACCGCGCTGGTGGCGATCCCGCTCTTCATCCTGGCCGGCGAATTGATGAACCGCGGCGGCGTCACGCTGCGGCTCATCAACTGGTCCATGGCCATGGTCGGCCACATGCGCGGCAGCCTGTCGCAGGTTTCGCTGACCACCAACCTCGTCATGGCCGGGATCAGCGGCTCCGCGGTGGCGGACGCAAGCGCCATCGGCACGGCCATGATCCCGTCCATGAAACGCGAAGGCTACCGCCGCGGCTATCCGGAAGCGGTCATCGCCTGCGGCGCCATGCTGGGGCCGATCCTGCCGCCGTCGATCCCCATGATCGTCTACGCGGTGCTGGCCAACCTGTCCATCATCCGCCTGTTCCTGGCCGGCATCATCCCCGGCTTCATGCTGCTGGCCGGCTACATGGCCATCTGCGCCTGGCAGGCGCGCCGGCACGGCTACCAGTCGCGTCCTCGGGCCAGCTGGCCCGAACGGGCGCGCGTGACGCGGGCGTCCATCTGGGCGCTGATGATGCCGGTCCTGATCATCGCCGGCATCCGCTTCGGCCTGTTGACCGACACCGAGGCCGCCGCCTTCGTCGCCGTCTACGCGCTGCTGATCGGCCTGGCCGTCTACCGGGAGCTGAAACCGGGCGAACTGGGTTCGGCCTTCTACGCCGCGGGCCGGACCATGGCCGTCGTCCTGTTCCTGCTGGCCGCCGCCGGCCCCTTCAGCTGGCTGATCAGCGAATCGCGCATCGCCGCCACCATCGCCAAGAGCATCCTGGGCATCTCCGACGAGCCCTGGGTGGTGCTGCTGACGGTGAACGTGTTCCTCATCCTGGTGGGCAAGATCCTGGAACCGCTGCCCGCCATGATCATCACCCTGCCCGCGCTGCTCCCGATCGGCGCGCAGCTGGGCCTGGATCCGATCCAGTACGCCATGATCCTGATCCTCAACCTGATGACCGGCATGCTGACCCCGCCGGTCGGGATCCTGCTGTTCGTCACGTCCGCCGTCGGCCGCACGCCGATCGGCCCCATCGTGCGCGAGATCGTTCCGTTCTTCATCTGGTCGCTGATCGTGCTTGCGCTGATCTGCGCCTTCCCGCCCCTGACCCTGTGGCTGCCCGGCCTGGGCGGCTAGGGCCCGTTTCCTCCCGATAACTGCATAGACACACGACATGCCCCTCACCGGAATCCGCATCCTGGACCTGACCCGCATCATTTCGGGCCCCTACTGCACCTCCATCCTGGCCGACATGGGGGCCGAAGTCATCAAGATAGAAGCGCCCGGGGAAGGCGACCCGGTCCGGCACCAGGGCGTGATCCGGGACGGCCTGAGCTGGTACTTCGCGAACTACAACCGGAACAAGAAGTCGGTCACGCTCGACCTGTACAGCGAGGAAGGCAAGGACATCCTGCGCCAGCTGATCCCGAGCTGCGACGTGGTGATCGAGAACTACCGCCCCGGCATCATGGACCGGATGGGGTTCGGCGACGAGGCCCTGAAGGCGCTGCGCCCGGACATCATCCATTGCAGCATCAACGGTTTCGGCACGTCCGGCCCGTACCGCGACCGCCCCGCCTTCGATTTCATCGCGCAGGCGATGAGCGGCTTCATGAGCCTGAACGGCGGCGAAAACGATCCGCCCATGCGCGCCGGCCCGCCCATCAGCGACCTGGTGGCCGGCATGAACGGCGCGCTGGGCGTGCTGGCGGCGCTGCTGCGCCGAGAACGCACCGGCCGCGGGGATTCCGTCAGCGTCAGCCTGATGTCCAGCATGATAGGCCTGCTCAGCTTCCAGGCCTCCAACTACTTCGCCAGCGGCGAGCTTCCGCCGCGCACCGGCAACGACCACGGCATCGTCGCGCCCTACGGCTTGTTCGAGACGGCCGACGGCCAGGTGGCGATCGCGCCGTCCAACGACGCCATGTACGAGAAGTTCCTCGACGCGCTGGAGCTGCAATCCCTGCGTTCGCATCCGGACTTCCAGGCCAACGCCGACCGCATGCTGAACCGCGATTCCATCAAGGCGGCCATCGAGGCGCGCACCCGCCAGGAGACCAGCCGCTACTGGATCGAGCGCCTGAACCAGTACGGCGTGCCCTGCGGGCAGGTGCTGAACCTGCGCGAGGTGTTCGACGATCCGCAGGTGGCCGACCAGGAAATGGCCATCGACGTCCCGCACCCCGACGGGCAGCGGGTGCGCATGCTCGGGTTTCCGATCAAGTTCGCGGAGTCGCCCTGCCGGGCCCGCGCGCCCGCGCCGTCCCTGGGCGCGGACACCGCCGCGGTGCTGCGCGAACTGGGCCTGCCCGAACCCCGGATCGAGGCGTTGCGCGCCAAAGGGACCATCTAGGGGCGCCGGCGCGCGCCCAGCGAATACGACCGCAGTCCACGACGTCCGGCATCCATGACCGGACGCGCCCACCAAGTAAAGGAGACGACAACCATGATGCTACGTGCCCTGATGTTCTCGGCCTGCGCGCTCGCCGCCAGCGCCCCCGCGGCCGCCGCCGACCCCTATCCCAACCAGCCCATACGGGTCATCGTGCCGTTCACTCCCGGCGGCGGCACCGACTTCCTGTCGCGCACGGTGGCCGCCAAGCTGTCGGATACGGTCAAGTGGAACGTGGTCGCCGAAAACCGGCCGGGCGCCGGCGGCACCATCGGCATCGGCACCGCGGCCCGCGCCAAGCCAGACGGCTACGAGATCGTCATGGGCCAGGTCGACAACCTGGCGGTGGCGCCCTCGCTCTACAGCAAGCTGTCCTACGACCCGCTCAAGGATTTCGAGCCCATCGGCATCGTCGGCGAAGCGCCCCTGGTGGTCGTGGCGGGCAAGAACGGCCCGTACAAATCGCTCAAGGACCTGATCGACGCCGCCAAGAAAGCGCCCGGCACGATCAACTACGGCTCTCCGGGAGCGGGCACCATCACCCACCTGGCCGCCGAACTGTTCCAGCTTCAGGCCGGCATCAAGCTGATCCACGTGCCCTACAAGGGCTCGGGCCCGGCCATGGCGGACCTGCTGGGCGGCCAGGTGCCCGTGATCTTCACCTCCATTCCTTCCGCCGCGCCGCAGATCAAGGCCGGCAGCGCCGTGCCGCTGGCGGTGACGTCGCTCAAGCGCAGCCCCGCCATGCCCGACGTGCCCACCGTGGCGGAACTGGGCTATCCCGACTTCGACGTGCGCGTCTGGTACGGCCTGCTCGCCCCCGCGAAAACGCCCCAGCCCATCATCCAGACCTTGAACAAGGAGTTGAACAACATCCTCGCGCTCAAGGACATCCAGGACGCCCTGGCGGCGCAAGGCGCCACCGCCATGCCGACGACGCCCGCGCAGTTCTCGCAGACGATCGCCGCGGACCACAAGAAATGGCGCGCAGTCATCCAGGCCGCCAACGTCAAACTCGAATAGGCCGCGAAGATCCAGCCGCGGATTGCGGCTGAAAAAGCCCTAGACCAGACGCATGCATCGCCTCGTTCGTACGCACGAGGCTTCCTGGGAGGCCCCTCGCAAACCCGCTGAAAATGCGGGATTGCGGCATTGACAGCGCCAAACCCAGTTGTGACGATGACCCCGGTGCCACAGGTTTCAGCGTGGCGCGAGTACGGGAGGTTCATCATGTCAATATCGTGTAGACGATTGGAGGATGTGATCGCGGTCTCCGGAGCGGGAGTCCAGTACCGGATCGAGAGACATCTCGTTCAGCAGCCCACGACAGATCCGAATGTTGATGCATGCACTGTCTTGACCTGCCGCCTGTCCACCGGCGGCACTGTGACCAGGGAGGGTGACGGCGTGTACCGACTCGAAACAGGCGAAATACTCCGGGCAGTCGCCCGGCGCAGGAAGAAAAGCAAAGACGAAAGCTGAAAACAAAAGCCCGCCGGCGCAAGCAGCGGGCTTTTTGCCGGGCGCGCGGCGCGCCTAGCGGCCGAAAGCGCGCCGCAGGCGCTCGACCTCGGCCAGGTTCAGCCGCCTGGCCTCTGCTTCGGCGTAGTCGCGCTCGCCGGACTCGTATGCCCCTTTGTAGAGGCACTTGCTGCGGTTGGCCTTACACTCGGCGCTGACCCGCGACGCGCTGCCACCGCTGCCGCCGGATGTCTGGGATTCCGACTTGCCGGGGCTGCTGGTCGAGGAGCAGCCGGCAACCAGCGCGGCCACGAACAGCGCGGCGCCGAAGCGCCCCAACGATTGAATCGACATGTGCCCTACCCTTGCGAAAAAGCTTGCAGGCATCTTTATAGCAAGCCCGCCGGGCCAACTCCAAACCGCAAACCAGGGACGGCCCCACGCGTCAAGCGAGGGACAGTCCCCCTCTCCGCCGGGCCGGGCCGCGGCATGCCTGCGCGGAGCCGTAGGTCTTCTTCGCGGGGCGGCTCATGCTTCTGCCCGAGGCCGGACCGATACCCCGGCTTGCGGCCCAGGCGTACAAGTAGGCTCATCACGGAGGGTCGCCATCATGAACCACACAGGCATCGGCACGATTGTCGCGGCATCGCTATGCGTTCTTTCCCAGGCTGCCTTGGCCCGGCCCACGCAAGAGCAGATGGATCGCGTGCGGGCGTTCAATGAAAAGGAACTGCCCAAATGCTACGCCCTGCCCGAGGCGCAGGCGAAGGCCTGCGTGGACGAGGTGATACGGAAAGGGACGCAGATGCTGCAATCGCCTGCGAGCCAGCCCGGGCCGGCCAAGGAAGCGTCTGCCGGCAAGGCGGTCCCGGCCACCCTGGTGTACGAATGCAATGTGCCGGCGTTCGCGCAATCCAGCATGACGTCCTCGCTGGCGATCTGGCGCGATGCCAACGCGCGCTACTTCGCCGTCTCCAGCCGCGACCCGGCGACGCTGTACCCGCTCAAGGCGCAGGGAACGCCGGGCAAAGGCAACGCGGGATTCACGTTTCCCAGCGGCGCCTCCATGACGGTCGCGGCCAACGGCTGGACCACGACGAGCCAGGACCAGATCCACAACAAGAATTCGCTTTACGGCAAGGTGTCCGCCAAGCCCAATACCGAGCCCGGCCAGTGCCGCCTGTCCAATGGCAAGACCACCAAGACGTTCAACCTGAAGAACTGACGCGCGCGGCCCGGCATTCAGAAGCCACCGCGCCCTTCACCCATGCGCGCGCCCGTCACCATCTCCGTCACCCAGTTGACCAGGATGGAGGTATAGGCCCGCTGCGCGGGCTTCTCGCTCAAGGCGTGGTCCGCGCCATCGATGATGCGATGCGTCAGCGAATGAGACCGGCGGAAGGCGGCGCGGTAGCTCATGATGGTGGAGTGCGGGATGTAGCTGTCGTGCTCGGCCTCCACCAGCAGCACGTCGCCGGAAAACTCGGTGCACGCCTTCAGCGCGCGGTTCTCTTCGGCCGGAACGTAGGCGCTGCGATAGGCGCGCAGCGTCTCGCGGTTGAGCTGGTTCTTCGGCAGCAGCCATTCGTCGTCGCGGTACAGCGCCGGCACGTGCAGCGCCAGCCAGCGCACGCGCCGCAGCGTGCACAGCAACGCGGCCAGGTACCCGCCGTAGCTGCTGCCCACCACCGCGATCGAACCCGAATCCAGCGAAGGATGGCACGCCAGGCGGTCATAGGCCGCCACCACGTCGCGCAGATTGTCCTCGCGCGTGACCTGGCGCTGCTGCGCCTGCGTGGCGGCATGCCCGCGCAGGTCGAAGGTCAGGCACACGCAGCCCAGCGCGGCGATACCCTTGGCGCGCGACAGGTCGAATTCCTGGCTGCCGCCCCAACCGTGGATGAACAGCACGCCCGGCACCTTGTCTTCCGGGGTGAGGAAGGTGCCGTCCAGCGCCACGCCGTCGACCTCCAGCGCGATGGCATTGCTATGCGCCGCCATCGCCTGCCTCCAGGATGCCGCCGGACTTGCTGATCGGGCCGACGGCCGTATCCACGCCGTGGAACACCAGGCGCTGGGCGGTCGGCGCCGTCACGTCCGCGCCATAGCGCTCCCGGGTCTCGGCGCGCACCTCCTTCAAGCCCGGCGACAGCGCGAAGGCCTGCATGGCGGCAAGTTCGGCGATGCTGGCACCGCCCGCCCGCCACGACTGCTCCAGCACGCCGGCGCGGGCCGCGCCGCCGGCGCCGAGCCCGAACGCCACGTCGTAATTGCGGCGGGAAGCCAGCAACTCGGGATAGGCGGCCGACACCGCCGCGTCGTAGCGGCACGCCATGTCGACCGCGTGCCGTTCACGTTCATCCAGCGGCAAGGCACGCAGCGCGTCGAAGCCGCCGCGCGCCACGCGCAGCGCCGATCCGCCATAGACCGCATTGCCCTCGTTGTCGTCGGTGAGTTCCTGCGTGCCGACGTACGCGATTTCCATCTTGCCGACGCGGGCCCAGCCCACGCTGTAGGTCTCGACCTCGGCCAGGTCCTCTTCCAGCACCACGCCCAGCCGCTCCATGATCCACGGCGACAGCGCGGCCACCGCGGCCCGCAGCGCCGCCTCGTCGCGCGCCACCACCTGCCCGCGCCCGGCCGAGGCGTCCGCCGGCTTCAGGCGCAGCGGGCCGCGCCGCAGCAGGCGTTGCCCCGCCGCCAGCGCATCCTCGGCGCAGAACGCCGTGTAGCCGGCCAGCACGACGTCGCGCAGCGCATCCGGCAGCGCAACGGCCCACGCCCGGGGCGCCCGGGCTTGCGGCCCGATCAGGCCGTGGCTGATCGACTTCGTCGCCACGAAGGCGTGCGGCACCACGCCGCCGTACAGGTCGGCGGCCCGCCTGATGCCCAGCACGGCGGCGCGCGCCGTCCCGACGATGCTGCGGTCGGGCACGTAGTACGGCGGCGGCTCCTCGCGATGGCGGCTGGGACGGTAGCCGGGCGCGAAGCGCCTGCCCAGCAGCGCGGCCAGGCGGTGCGCCAGCGCGTCCTGCGAGGCGGCTTCGTGCTCCGAGGCACCGGCTCGCCGGGGATAGGCGGCCACGGTGCCCGCGGCCTGGGGAGTGGATTTGCGCGTCATGCGAGCCGGCGCAGCAAGCCGCGTTCCCGGCCGGCCGGCGCGGGCTGGATTCGAAAACGGATTCAAAAATTTAAGGGACGGGAATTCATCCATTCGGCGGTATGCTAGTCGCCAGCACGGTTAAGCCGCGCGCGGACCCGGTACCTAGGCATCAGAGCTTGCACCATCGTCATCGATCAGAGTGAGCGCAAAAGCATGTCCTTGTCCAATCTGGAAGCCGTTCTTGGCGGCACAGCCCTCCTCCTCCTGGGCGCCGCGCTGGTATTGCTGTATTACGCCCGCAACACCATGGCCGAAGCCCGGCGGCTGCGCGGCCGGCTCCAGGCCGCGGGCGCCTCGGCCCAGGTGCAGGCCGGGCTGCTGGACGTAACGCCCACGCTGATCGCCGCGCTGGACGGCATGCACCGCTATCTCGCCGTCAACAAGGCCTTCGAGGAAACCGTCGGGTCGGACCGCAGCCAGCTCATCGGGGTCGAAGCCAGCCGCCTTCCCGGAGAGGCCGGCTCCCTCGGCGCGCAACTGGAGAATTTCGCGGCGCAGTGCGTGATCACCGATCAGGCGATCACCGAAGTCATCAATTTCCGCACGGCCAGCGGGCGCTTCGTGGACGGCCTGCTGATTGTCCGCCCCTATTATTCCGAGGACGCCAAGCGGGGCGCGCTGGTGGCGGTGGTGGACATCTCGGCGCGCCTGGCGGCCGAACGCGAGGCCCGCGAGATCAAGGATACGGTGGAAGACCTGGTCGCCACGCTGCCGATGGCGTTCTTCCGGCTGCGGGAGGAAATCGACGGCAATCGCCGGATCTCCTACCTGGTGGGCCACACCGATCGCTTCCTGCGCACTTCGCTCAACCAGATCCACATGAATTCGGGCGGCCTGCCCCGGTCGAACGTGCTGGAAGACTACTGGCCGGCCGCCCGCGCCGCGCTCGAAGAGTCCCGCAGCGGGCATACGCCCATCCAGATCGATCTGCCCATGCACCGCCCCGAGGACGAAGGCTGGCTGCGCATCGGCACCGCGGTTCCGCGCAGCCCCGCCGAGGGCGTCACGGAATGGAACGGCTACCTGCTGGACGTGACGCAAGAGCATCGCGACGGCCTCGCGCTGAGCCAGGCCAAGGCCGCGGCGGAGGCCAACGCCGAAGCCAAGTCCCGCTTCCTGGCCGTGATGAGCCATGAAATCCGCACGCCCCTGGCGACCGCGGTCGGCGCGCTGGAAATGCTGCGGAACTCGCCCCTGGACGCCACCCAGCATCAACACGTGGAACTGGCCGACAACGCCTCGCACCTGTTGATGGAAATCATCGGCGACGTGCTCGATTTTTCACGCCTGGAGGCCGGGCAGCTCGCCGTCGAGGCCATTCCCTTTTCGATACGGGAACTGTTCGACCAGGTGCTGCCGATTTTCTCGCCCGGCGCGCGGCGGCGCGGGCTGACCCTGGATCTGTGCATCGCGCGCGAGGTGGCCGCCGAATTCGTGGGCGACCCGGTGCGGATCAAGCAGATCGTCATCAACCTGGTGGGCAACGCGGTGAAATTCACCGCAACCGGCGGGATCGTGGTGTCGGTCTCCGTCGATCCCGACCTGGCTCCGGGCGACGGCGCCGGCCAGCAGCTGATCATCTCCGTCGCCGACACCGGCATCGGCATCACCCGCGAGATGCAGCACCGCCTTTTCGACCCCTTCGCCCAGGGCGATGCCTCCATCGCCCGCAAGTTCGGCGGCAGCGGCCTGGGGCTGGCGATCAGCATGCGCCTGGCCCGCCTGCTGGGCGGCGACATCCGCGTGGAAAGCCAGGAAAACCGCGGCAGCGTCTTTGAAACGCGCTTGCCCTTGCAGGTCACGCGGCCGTCGGACGCCGAGCCCGCGGTAGCCGGCAAGCGGATCGCCATCGAGGTGCGCCGCAACCAGGATGAAAAGGCCTTGCGGGCCTATGCCGAAACGCTGGGGTTTTCGCTGGTCCACGCCCACGAGGACGCCGACGCGCGCATCGTGGACGCCGACAGGCCGATGCCGCCGGGCGGCCCGCCCGTCATCCAGCTGGTGCAGGAAGGCCCGCCCGCCTCCGCCGCCGCGCGGACGCCCCAGATCCTCAGCGGCAATCCGATACGGTGGCAGGAGTTCCGGAAAATCTGTCTTACCATATTGCAATTGAATTGTTCGGTTACTCGAATGCCCGCCGGTTTGCCGGAGAATTCCAAAGACGGCCCGCCGCTGCGGATCCTGGTGGTGGAGGACCACGCGCCCTACCAGATCGTCGTCCGCAACCTGCTGGAAAAACTGGGAGGCGCCCCCGACGTCGTCGCCAACGCATCGGACGCCTTGCAGCTGATGGAACGGAATCGCTACGCCCTCGTCATTACCGACTGCCATCTGCCCGGCATGGATGGATTCGAACTGGCCCGGAGCATACGGAAACTGGCCGACCCGGGACTGCGCGGCCTGCCGGTCATCGGACTGAGCGCGGACCTGTCGCCGGACCATGTGCAGCGGTCGCGCGAGGCGGGCATGAATGATTTCCTGGTCAAGCCCGTCAACCTGGCGACGCTGCGCGCCTGCATAGAAAAATGGACCCGACCGTGACCACCGTACTCATCGTCGACGATCACCCCTCCCTGCGCCTGGTGCTGAAAATGCACTTGTCCCAAGTGCTGGGCGTGACGCAAATACTGGAAGCCGACAACGGTCAGTCCACCATACAGGCCGTGAAGGATTCGGCCCCGGGCCTGGTCATCCTGGACATCGATATCCCCAAGATCAACGGGCTGGACGTGATTCCGCGCATCCGCGCCATCGATCCGGCCATCCGCATCCTGGTGGTCTCCGGCCAGGACCAGGCGGTGTTCGCGCCGCGGGTCAAGATGGCCGGGGCGGACGGCTACGTCAGCAAGGCGCAGGATATCTCCGAGATCGTGCGCTGCGTCGAGGCCATCCTGGCGGGGTATTCGGTGTTTCCTAACACCGACGGGCCGCACGCCGGGCGTCCGAAACGCGCCACCCAGAACGTCGACCGCCTGAATCGCCTGTCCGACAAGGAAATCGTCATCATGCAGATGCTGGCGCGCGGCCTGTCCAACAAGGAAATCGGCGAGGCGCTCTTCATCAGCAACAAAACCGTCAGCACGCACAAGACCCGCATCATGGGGAAACTGGAAGTGCAGACCCTGGTGGAGCTCGTGGATTTCGCGCGGGAATGCCACATCGCTCCCTGACGTCTCCCGGCCGCCGATGAATCGCGCCCTGATCCTGGGAAAACGCCATGCCCGCATGGCGGAACTGGCGGGCCTGCTCGATGGCCTCGGCCTGCGGGCGCAACTGCACGCCGCCGACCTGGGGGCCGGCCCCGAGGCCCGGCCCCGGGTCCTGCTGGCGGACGAGGATGCCGACGGCCTCCAGGAGGGGAAACTGCCCGCGGGCGTCTCCGACATCCCGATCCGGATCGCCATCTCCGGCTCCGGCTCTCCCGTGCCGGGCATGCAGGCCGTGGTGATGCCCCCGGCCACCGAAGCCAGCCTGGCCCGGGCCCTGCTGGATACCGGCTACTACCTGCCCGCGGACGCGGAGTGCGCCGCCATCGCGGCCACGCTGCATGACCTCGTCGAGGGCGACAGCGCCATCGTCGGGGAACTGATCGACAGCCTGATCGCGACCGGCGAGGCCGACATCGCCGCCTACCGGGCGCGCTGCGCCGAGGGAAACTGGCTTGCCGCCGGCGCCCTGGCCCACCGAATCAAGGGCACGGCGCGCATGGCCGGCTGCGCTTCCCTCACCCGCCTGAGCGAACGCATCGAGGCGGCCTCGCGCGCGGAGGCCGACAAGCTGCTGCCCGACCTCAACGCGATCTTCGCGCCGGGCGTGGACCGCCTGTGCGCCGCGCTGCGCGAACTGCGGCGCGCTCCCCCCTCCTTCGGAAATTTCGCCAGATAGTTTGGGCGGCTTCCCAATCGACGATTTCTGCCGCGGACCCATACTTTTTCCAAGGGCGCCGCGGACACTGGCTTTCCCGCGTCCCGGGCGTCGCGCCGCATGGCACGAACGCCACCTGACTCGTGGAATTCATCATGTCCCCGCTTTTCTCCTCCGCGCCCGCCATCCGGCCGGCGCTCACCGAAGCCCCTCAGCGGCAGACCGGCAGCCCTCTCCCGAAGCACTCGCAGGACAGGCTGCGCTCGCCCTTCCTGTTCTCCGTCGCGTCCCTGCTGACGCTGGCCGGCGTGCCCCCCGCCTCCTCGCAGACCATAGACGGCGGCGCCGTCGTCAGCGTGCCCGGCACGCACACTTCGCCCTGGACCATCGCGGGTTCGCTCTCGGTCGGCAATACCAGCAGCGGCACGCTGAACATCAACGCCGGCGGCTCCGTTTCCAGCGGCTCCGGCTTCATCGGCCGTCAAGCCGGCAGCACGGGCACGGTGACGGTGAGCGGCGCAGGGGCGCAATGGACGACCGGCCCGGGCCTCAATATCGGGAACATCGGCACTGGCACGCTGAACATCTCGAATGGCGGCCGCGTGACCAGCACGACCAATACCTATCTGGGCGTGGCCGCCGGCAGCAGCGGCACCTTGACGATCAGCGGCGCGGGTTCCCAGTTGAACACCGCCGGCTTCATGCGCGTGGGCCAGACGGGCCACGGCGTCATGCAGATCACGGGCGGCGCCGTCGTGACGAATGGGCTGGGCTACGTCGGCTACGACACGACCGGCATCGGCGTGGCGACGGTAAGCGGCGCGGGGTCGCAGTGGAACAGCAGCGCCGAACTCAGCGTCGGCACCATGGGCAAGGGCCAGCTCATCATCTCCAATGGCGGCGCCGTGTCCAGCACGCTCGGAACCATAGGCAGCACCGCGAGCGCGACGGGCTCGGTCACGGTCGACGGAACCGGCTCCTCGTGGACCAACTCCAGCACGCTCACGGTGGGCCATGGCGGCTCGGGCGCGTTGACCATTTCGAACAATGCCGTGGTCACCGCGGCAAGCGCCAGAGCGGGCGTGACCGCCGGCTCGCAGGGCGTCATCAACATCGGCGCGGCTGCCACCGACGCCGCGGCCGCGCCGGGCAGCCTGGTGCTGACCAGCGCCTCCCCGTCGGTGACGCTGGGCTCGACCGGCTCGCTCGTCTTCAACCACACCGACGCCAGCGGCGGCTATCTGTTCACGCCGGTGATATCGGGCGCCGGCCGCGTCGGCGTCTATAGCGGCGCCACCGTCCTGACCGGCGACAACACCTATACCGGCGGCACGACGATCCAGGGCGGGATCCTGCAACTGGGCAATGGCGGCACCTCCGGTTCCATCGCCGGCAACGTACTGAACAACGCCATCCTGAAGTTCGACCGCTCCAACAGCATGACGGTCGCGGGCCTCATTTCGGGGTCGGGCACGGTCGAACAGGCCGGCGCCGGCACCACGATACTGACGGCAAACAACGTCTACACGGGCGGCACCACCATTTCCAGCGGCACCCTGCAACTGGGCAACGGCGGCGCCACCGGTGCCATCGTCGGCGACGTGGCCAATAACGGCACGCTGGTCGTCGACCGTTCCAACACCCTGACACTGGCGGGCGCGGTCAGCGGCACCGGCGCGGTCCATCAGGACGGCGCGGGCACCACCATCCTGACGGGCGGCAACACCTACACGGGCGGCACCACCATCTCCGCCGGGACCTTGCAGCTCGGCAACGGCGGCGCCACGGGATCCATCGTGGGCGACGTGACGGATAACGGCAGGCTCGTGTTCAACCGTTCCGACACCCTGACCTTTGCCGGCGCCATCTCCGGCACGGGCGCCGTCGCGCAGACCGGGACCGGCACCACGGTCCTGACCGCGGACCACAGCTATGCGGGCGGCACTACGATCTCCGCCGGAACCTTGCAACTGGGCAACGGCGGCACCACGGGTTCCATCGTCGGCGACGTGACGGACAACGGCACGCTGGCCTTCGATCGTTCCGATACCGCGACCTTCGCGGGGCTCATCTCCGGCACGGGCGGCGTCGGGCAACAGGGCGCCGGCACCACGGTGCTGACGGCCGACCATAGCTACACGGGCGGCACCAGGATCTCCGCCGGGACCTTGCAGCTCGGCAACGGCGGCACCACCGGTTCCATCGTCGGCGACGTGACGGACAACGGCAAGCTCGTGTTCAACCGTTCCGACACCCTGACCTTTGCCGGCGCCATCTCCGGCACGGGCGCCGTCGAGCAGCATGGCGCCGGCACCACGATCCTGACGGCGGACAGCAGCTACGCCGGCGGCACCACGATTTCCAGCGGGGTGCTGCAACTGGGCGACGGCGGCGCCACAGGCGCCATCATGGGCGACGTGCTGAACCAAGGCGCCCTGGTCTTCAATCGCGCGGACGCCGTGACCTTCGCGGGCGTCGTGTCCGGCGCGGGCGAGGTGCGCCAGATAGGCGCCGGCGTCACCATGCTGACGGCGCACAACACCTACGGCGGAGCCACCTCCGTCGAGGCCGGCGTGCTGCGGGCGGGAACGCCCGCGGCGTTCAGCCCGTCGTCCGCGATGACCGTCGCGGCCGCCGGCACCCTGGACCTGAACGGCTACAGCCAGGCCGTCGCAGGCCTGAGCAATGCGGGGCGGATCTCCATGGGAACGGGAACCTCGCCCGGCACGACGCTGACCACGCCGAACTACGTCGGCCACGACGGCACCATCGCGCTCAACACCTATCTGGGCGCCGACGGCTCGCCGTCCGACCGCCTGGTGATCGATGGCGGCGCCGCGTCGGGAACGTCCACCCTCCTCGTCGAAAACGCCGGCGGGCCGGGCGCCGTGACCACCGGCAACGGCATTCGCGTCGTCGACGCCATCCATGGCGCCACCACCGCGGCCGGCGCGTTCGCGCTCGGCAATCCCGGGGGCTACATCGCGGCCGGCCCCTACGCCTACCGGCTGTTCCGCGCCGGCGTCGACGGCAACGGCCAACAGAACTGGTACCTGCGCTCGACCGTGGACTGCGCCTCGGCCCCGTCCCACCCCGCGTGCCCGCAGCCAGACCCGGAGCCGGACCCGAATCCCAATCCGGATCCCAACCCGGCCCCCGGCCCCACGCCTCCCGCGCCGCCCGACTATCGGCCCGAAGTGTCGGCCGCCGTCGCCACGCCGACGCTGGCGCTGCGCTATGGCGATGCGCTGCTGGACTCGCTGCACGAGCGCATGGGCGAAGAGCGTATGTTCCGCCCGGGCATCGCCAGCGACGCCGCGCCCCTGGCATGGGGCCGCGCCATCGGCGTCACCGGCAAGCGCGACGCCGGCCAGGCAGGCATCTACGGCTCCAAGGGCCCCGACTACGACTATCGGGTCTACGCCTTGCAAACCGGGGTCGACCTCTACCAGCGGCAAGCCCCTTCCGGCAGCATCGATCGCGCCGGAACCTACGTCGCCTTCGGCCGCGCCAGCGCCGACGTCACCCATGCCGGCGGCCGCGACGCGGGCGACGCGCAGCTCGACGGCCTCTCGCTGGGCGGCTACTGGACGCATATCGGCAAGGACGGCTGGTACACCGATGCCATCATCCAGGGCACGAAGTATCACGTCGACAATGCCCGCTCGCCATCCGGCTTCGACGTCCGCACCCGCGGCCACGGCCTGGGCGCGTCGCTGGAGGGCGGCTATCCCTTCCGTCTCAACGACGAATGGGTCATCGAGCCGCAGGCCCAGCTGAGCTACCAGAAGATCAATCTGAACGACGCCAACGACGGCGTGGCCCGCGTCCGATTCAGCGACGTCGACAGCCTGCGAGGCCGCGTGGGCGTGCGCGTGGCGCGCATGGTGGAACTGGACTCCAGCGGCCAGAACCGGCGCGTCGCCACGACCTGGCTGCGCGCCAGCCTCGTCAACGAGTTCCTCGCGAACCCCGCCACGGCATTCTCGTCGCAGGGCGGCGAGGTGCCGTTCCGCGCCGACATGAGAGGGCTCTCGGCCCAGTTCAACCTCGGCGCGGACGTGGGCGTGAAGCGCAACGTATCGCTCTACGGCAGCGTGGGTTCGGAAGTCAGCCTTCGCGGCGAAGGCCATAGCCTGAACGGAAAACTCGGCGTGAAAATCGCCTTCTAGGAGGTCACTTCGCGAAGCCGGCGTACTTCTCGCTGGAGACGCGGGCGCGGCCCTGGCGCGATGCGAGGGCCTGCGCTTCGAGCAGTTGCCACGCTTCGACGTGCAGCGCCTTGGCCAGCGCGCCCACCGTCCACTCGCAGATGGTCACGTCGCCGCGGTCGATCGCCTGCAGGGTGGCGGAGCTGGTGTCCGTCCGGAGCTGCAGCGTCCGCATCGAAATCCCGCAATAGTTGCGCCAGGCCCGCAGCGCGCTCGCGCCGCCCTCGACGATGGCATTGCGGATGGGCTCCGGCAAGACTCCGGCGGGGCCGTCCTCTTCCGGCGGAGCAACCGTCGTCAACACCAGGGGCTGACGCAGGCCGCCCAGGCCGAACGCCTGCGGCGCCGGAGAATCGACGGCGCGGGCATGGGCGTCGGACCGCAAGCCGCGCCCCGCCGCGATGGGCCGGGAATGAAAAATGGACAGCATAAGGAAATTCCACTGTGTTGAATTCTCGGGCGAGGAAGGCTGCCCGCGCCTCATCGTGCCCATGCTCCACGGCACTCGTACGGAGCATAGAGATGCGCGCCATCGACACGTGTAGGAAGACGCCAAATCGGCTTGCGGAAATTTCCGAATCGTTCCGGCCGCAAAGCGGCAGACCATCGGTCCGCTACGAAATCTCCTACTAGATCGTCGGAAATTTCCTAGGTGTTCCCATATTGCTATCGCTGCAAACTTGTCTCATCGCAACGTCGACGCTTCGCGCCGGCGCAGCCAGGGGTAGATAACAGGGAGAGCGATATGCTGGCCAATACGATAATAATTACCGACAGGCTTTCCGATTACCGCGACTTCCAGGAAGCACTGCGACGACAGACCGCCCCGACCGTGTGGCTGATCGAAGCGCAGGACCTGCGTTTTTTCGAGCACGAAACGTATCCGCAGCAACCCGACCTTGTGCTGCTGGACATCGCCGAAAGCGTGACCCGCTGCCTGGCCGCCACGGTAAGGGTGCGGGCGCTGTTCCCTTGCGCGAAAGTGGCGGTCCGTGCCGAACCCCGATGGAAGAACTTCGCGTACCTCGCCGTGCAGGCGGGCGCCCACGGCGTAATCGACGCCGCGGCCTACGGCACTACCCGGAACTTGTCCGTGCTGATCGATTCCATCCTGGCCGGCAACCTCGTGTATCGGAACATCAGCGAGCCGTGATCAATACCCTGCCACGCACGGGCGCCCCGGCTCCAGCCTGCGGCATTGCGCGCAAGACACCGGCATGGCGGATCCCGCCCCCGCGTCGGCCAGCGCCGCCAGCCGCGAAAGCGGCATCGGCCTGCCCAGCAAATAGCCTTGGCCGTGGCCGCAACCCAGCGCTTGCAGCGCGCGCAGTTCGGCCGAAGTCGAGATCCCTTCCGCCACGACGCGCCATCCCATCCTCTCGCCGAGCGCCAGCGCGAAGCGCACGGCTTCGCGGGCGACGAGACTGTCGTCGACCCGCGCCACCAGTTGCCGGTCCAGCTTGAGCTCGTCGATATCCAGGCGGGCCAGCATGGCCAGGTTCGAATAGCCGGAGCCGAAGTCGTCCAGCGCCACTTCGCAGCCCCAGGCCCGCAAGCGCGCCATGGCCTCGCACAGCCCGGGTCGGCCTTCCATGGCCATCTCTTCCGTCAGCTCGATACGGATGTGCGAGGGAGGAATCCGCCGCCGCAGCGCTTCGCGCCGCAGGAACGCCAGGCTGCGCGGACCGGCCAGCGTCCGGGCGCAGGCGTTGATCGCGATCGGGATGAAGATGCCGTGGCAGTTCAGTACCCGGATGGCGTCCAGCGCCAGCGAGCAAACCCGCTCGAAGAACGCCTGCTCCAACCCCAGGCTATGGATGGCCGGCATGAAGTCCGCCGGCGGGACGTCGCCCTTTTCGGGGTGCGACCAGCGCGCCAGCGCTTCCGCCGACGACAGCCGGCCATTGCGCAGGTCGTACTGGGGTTGGAATTCAAGGTGCAGCGGCGGTCCGTCCTCGAACAGCGCCTGAACGTCGCGGTCCGTCACGAGCGGGGCCGAGGGGCGACAAGGCAACGAAGTCATGCCGGGTTCCTGGAATCGGGCTGGGCCGGGTGCCATGACTGTAATGGCGGGCAGGCATGCCGTACGTGGGAAATTTCACATTGGGGATGCGCGGCGCGTATGAAATTTCGACAAATCGTTCGGACATTTCCACGGCACGCGACGGGCGCGCGGACCTAGATTGATACCGCGCCCCCAACCCTTGCACGTGCCCGATCCATGCTTCCTCCGCCCTGCCGCTATCCCGCGCATCGCGTTCCCCTGCGCTGGCTGAAGCCGGGGCTGGCGCTGCTCGCCTGGGCCGCGCCGCCCGGCGCGCGGGCCGGATCCCTGTTCGCGAATGCGGGCCGCCTGGCGCAGGCGTGGCTGACGCTGACGCAGATCGTGTGCTCGGCGGGGCTGTTCATCGCCCTGATCGCCCTGATCCTGCTACAGCGCAAGGCGCGCCAGCACGCCCGCTCCGAGGAAAAACTGAAAGACCTCCTGGCGTTTCAGCTGGGCGTCCTGAACGCCATCCCGCAGCCGATCACGCTGCGCGACCTCGACCTGAAGCTCATCGCCTGCAACTCGTCGTACGAAAAGCTGCTGATGCAGCCCAAGCACGTCCTGATGGGCACGACGCTGGAAGGCGCCTTGCGCCGTCTGAGCTGCGATTTGGACATCGCCAGGATCGAGGAAGACTATCGAACGGTCATGACCACCGGGCTCGCGCTGTGCAAGGACCGCGAGTTCCATGCCCGCGGCAAGGCCATGTGCGTGGAAAACTGGATGGAACCGCTGCGCAACGCCCGGGGCAAGGTGGTCGGCGTCGTCAGCGGGTGGATGGACATCACGCATCGGCAGCGCGTGCTGAAGGAACTGGCCGTCGCCCGCGACAGCGCCGAAAACGCGAACCGCACCAAGTCGACGTTCCTGGCCGCCGTCAGCCACGAGATCCGCACGCCCATGAACGCCATCATGGGCATGCTGGACCTGGCGCTGTCGCACCCGACCCTGCCCGTGGACGACAGAAGCCTGCTGGCCACCGCCCATCTCGCCGCGAAGTCCCTGTTGGCCTTGATCGACGACTTGCTCGATCTCTCCAAGATGGAGGCGGGCAAGTTCAAGCTGCAGCCTCGCCCGACCCGGCTGCACGACCTGGTCAAGGAAGTCGTGGACACGTTCCGGCCGATCGCCGCCAGCAAGGGCGTGGCCCTCTCGATGCGCGCCGAGGCGCCGGAAGGCGCCGCCGTCCTGCACAACGTAGACCCGCTGCGCCTCAAGCAGGTCATGAACAACTTCGTCTCGAACGCCATCCGCTACACCGCGAAGGGCTCGGTCCAGGTTCGCCTGGACATCGAAGGCCCCGAAGGCGACGGGCAATGGATGGCCTTCAAGGTGGCCGATACCGGTATCGGCATCCCCGCCACCGCGCTCGACACGCTGCTCCATCCGTTCGTTCAGGTCGAGCAGGCCCAGCCGCCGACCGATCAAGGCACCGGACTCGGCCTGTACGTCTGCGATCGCCTGGTAAAGAAAATGGGAGGAACCATCACCATAGACAGCCTATGGGGAGCCGGCACCACCATGACCGCCCGCATACCGCTGCCGCCGGCGCCGCCCGATGCCGCGCACACGGACGGGACGCCCCCCGCAGGCGGCCGCCTGCGCGTCCTGGTGGTCGACGACCAGGCGTCGAACGTATTGCTGCTGACCCGCCAGCTGGAGAAGCTGGGGCACGAGGTCGCCTCCGCCGACAACGGCCAGGCGGCCCTGGCGCAGATCGAGCGCGCCCCATTCGACCTGGTCATGTGCGACTGCGCCATGCCGGTCATGGACGGCTATGCCTTCGCCCGGGCGTTGCGCCAGCGCGACGATGCCGCGGCGCGCCTGCCCATCATCGGATACACCGCCGGCGTCTGCGAGGAGCAGATCGCGCGCGCCCGCGCCGCCGGCATGAACGACGTGTTGATCAAGCCGGTGGACATCGATGCGCTGCGCCGGGTGCTCGCGGCGCTACCGGCCATGCCGGCATAGCGCCGCGATGCTTCCTCAGGGACGCAGCGCGATACCGCTGGCGACCACCTTGAGCTCGGCGCTCTCCTTATCCATGCTGGCGGCGAACGCCGGCGCGTCCTCGTACGTGTCCGTGGTGAAAAACTGCTTTTCCATCACTTCCCGCAGCTCTGGATCTCGCATGGACTTCTCAGTCGCTTCGCGCAGCACCTGCACCACGGCGTCCGGCGTATCCTTGGGCACGGCCAGCCCGCGCCAGGTTCCCAGCACCAGATCCATGTTCCGCTCGCGCAGGGTGGGCGTGTTCTCCAAGCCCTTGATCCGCTTTTCCGACATGACCCCCAACGCCTTGAGCTTGCCCGAGTTCACGTAGGGGATCACCTCCGGCGCGCTCGCGATCACGGCGTCGATGTGCCCGCCCAGCAGGCCCAGCAGCGCCGGCGCCCCGCCCTGGTAGGGAATGTAGTTGAACGTGGCCTGGCCCTTCTCCGCCAGCGCGGCCGACGCCATGTGCCACATCGACCCCTGGCCGGCATTGCCGATCTGGATGTTGGCGTCGGGCTTGCGCGCCTGGGAGAGGAAATCCTCGATGCTGGCGTACGGCGAGTCGCTGCGCACCACGACCACCGCCGGGTCCGCGTTCAGCTTGGCGATCGGGCGCAGCGCGTGCTGGTCGAACTTGGCCAGGCCCAGGTAATGAAGAAATGTCATCTCCACCGTCGTCAGCGCGACCTTGTAGCCGTCGGGCTTGGCACGGATGACCTCCTGCCAGCCGATCACGCCGGCCGCTCCAGGCTTGTTGACGATAACGATGCCCTGCGGCATCACCTTGGCCGCGGCCTTGGAAAAGGCCCGCGCCATGACGTCCGCGCCGCCGCCGGCCTGGTAGGGCACGATCAGCTGGATCGGGTGCTGCGGATAGTCCGCGGCCCCGGACAGCGCCGGCGCCGCGGCCAGCGCCAGCATGGCCATGCCCGCGAGCAGCTGCCTGCGACGCGCCGGCGCGGGCGTCTTCGAGAGGGATTGATGCATGATGGTCTCCAGTTTTCTTATGTTCAAGAATCGTTGTCAGGCGGGAAGCAGGATGGAGGCATCCACTTCCCGGATGTCGGTTTTTCCGCAGAACGCCATCGTCAGGTCGAGCTCCTTGCGGATGATCTCCAGCGTCCGCGCCACGCCCTGCTCGCCCATGGCGCCCAGCCCGTACAGCATGGCCCGGCCGATATAGACACCCTTGGCGCCCAGCGCGATGGCCTTGAGCACGTCCTGGCCCGAGCGCACGCCCCCGTCCATGTGGACCTCGATGTCCGAGCCCACCGCCTCGGCGATCGCCGGCAGCGCGCGGATCGAGGACGGCGCGCCGTCCAGCTGCCGCCCGCCGTGGTTGGACACGATCAGGGCGTCGGCGCCGCTGGCCGCCGCCAGCCGCGCGTCCTCCACGTCCTGGATGCCCTTCAGGATCAGCTTGCCTTTCCACAGCCGGCGGATCCAGGCGATGTCGTCCCAACTGAGCGCGGGGTCGTACTGCTGCGAACTCCATTCGGCCAGCGAGGTCATGTTGTCCACGCCGTCGACGTGGCCGATGATGTTGCCGAAGGTATGCCTCTTGGTCCCCAGCATGCCCAGGCACCAGCGCGGCTTGCCCGCCATGTTCAGCAGATTGAGCAAAGTGAGCCGGGGCGGCGCGGACAGGCCGTTCTTCAGGTCCTTGTGGCGCTGGCCGCTGATCTGGAGGTCCAGCGTTACCACCAGCGCGGAACATCCGGCGGCGGCGGCCCGTTCGATCAGCCGCCGCACGAACTTGCGGTCGCGCATCACGTACAGCTGAAACCAGAACGGATGCCCGTCCGTGCCCTCGGCCACGTCCTCGATGGAGCAAATGCTGACCGTGGACAGGGTGAAAGGCACGCCGAAGGCCTTGGCCGCGCGCGCCGCCAGGATTTCCCCGTCGGCGTGCTGCATGCCGGTCAGGCCCGTGGGCGCGATCGCCACCGGCATCGCCACGTCCTGGCCCACCATGGTCGAACGCACGGAGCGGCGCGACAGATCGCGCGCCACCCGCTGGCGCAGCAGGATCCGCTGGAAGTCCGCCGCATTGGCGCGGTAGGTGCTCTCCGTCCAGGAACCCACGTCCACGTAGTCGTAGAACATGCGGGGAACGCGCTTTTCCGCCAGCGCGCGCAGGTCCTCGACGCAGGTGATGGTCCGCTTCATGCGTCCTCTCCCTTGGCGCCGGCCCGCCCCATTTCGTACAGGCGGATGATGGACGCCGAATCGGCAAGCGCCCCGCCCGCCTCGACGTAGCGCGAGAACAGCCTCGCGGCCTCCTCCACCAGGGGCAGCGCGCAATCCGCCTCGCGGGCGTGCGCCTGCACCGCGGCCATGTCCTTGGCCAGCTGGCGCGCGTAGCCGATGGGGGGATCGAAGCGCCGCTCAAGAATGCGCGGATAGAGCTTCTGCAGCAGCACGCTGTCCGCGAAGCCGCCCTTCAGGCAGTCCGGCAGCCTGGCCGCGTCGATGCCGGACGCCTCCGCCAGCAAAACCGCCTCGCTCATGAGCACGAAGCCCGCGCCGACGATGGCCTGGTTGATGATCTTCGCCGTCTGGCCGGCGCCGACCGGCCCCATGAGCGTCACCTGGCCGCCCAGCGCCTCCAGCACGGGGCGGGCCTGCTCGAAATCCGCGGGGCTCGCGCCCGCCATGATGGTGAGCTGGCCTTCGCGCGCGGCCTGCGGCCCGCCGGACACCGGCGCGTCCACCCATCGCATGCCCGCCCGCCGCAGCGCATGCTCCGCCAGCGTCCGCGTGGTGCCCGGCGCGATGGTCGAGAAATCGACGATCAGCTTGCCCTCGCCGCCGGCGTGGACCATGCCCTGCGGACCTCGGGTGCAGAAGTCCACCGCCGCGTCGTCCAGCACGCACATCAGCACCACGTCGCCGTGGCGCGCGACCTCCGCCGGCGATGCCAGCGCAATGGCGCCGGCCGCCTCCACCGCCGGCAGCCGCTCGGGCTCGCGGTTCCAGACGAAGACCGGATAGCCCTGGTCGCGCAGGCGCAGCGTCATGGCTTCGCCCATCAGGCCGATGCCGATAAAACCGATGCTAGGGAGATTCATGTCAGATCAGCTTTCTCGCGGCCAGATTGCGCATCAGCGCGCCGATGCCGAACGTCCAGGCCGGCAGGCGGTCGCTCAGCCCGACCCGGTTGAACAGCCCGCCCAGCCGGGCGCTGTAGATGCGCACCTCATCGTCCACGCGGTGGGTAAAGCCCGCGCCGGGCGCGCCGCGGTCCTCGGTCGGAGCGAACATGGTGCCGCAAAACAGGAACATGCCGTCGGGATACTGGTGATGCGAACCCATGGCATGCTTGACCAGACTCTCGGGCGAACGGCTGATGCACTGCATGGAGCTGCTGCCTTGCAGGACGAAGCCGTCGGTGCCGGACACCGTCATCTGCACGTCGGCCGACGCGATGTCGCCCAGCGTGAAATTCCCGTCCAGCAGGCGCACGAACGGCCCGATGGCGCAGGATGCGTTGTTGTCCTTGGCCTTGCCCAGCAATAGCGCGCTGCGCCCCTCGAAGTCCCGCAGGTTCACGTCGTTGCCCAGGGCGGCGCCCACGATCTCGCCGCGCGAATTCACCGCCAGCACGATCTCCGGCTCCGGATTGTTCCAGTGCGATGCCGGATGCAGGCCGACGGCCGTGCAATGTCCCACCGAGGACAGCGGCGCCGCCTTGGTGAACACTTCGGCATCGGGGCCGATGCCGACTTCCAGGTACTGCGACCACAAGCCCTGGCCGGACAGCATTTCCTTGAGCTTGAGCGCCTCGTCGGAACCGGGCTCGATGGCCGACAGGTCCTCTCCCACGATGGCCGTCATCGACGCCCGGATGGCATGGGCCTTCGCCGGCTCTCCGCGGGCCTGTTCTTCGATCACGCGCTCCAGCATGCTGGCCGCGAACGTAACCCCCGCCGCCTTGACCACCTGCAGATCGCAGGGCGCCAGCAGATGGGGGTGCCGCGGATCGCCGCTATGGCGCAGGCTGCTCTCCAGCCAATCCGCCACCGGGCCCAGGTCCGCGCCCGGCGCGCTCGCGGCCAGCGCCAGGCGGTCGTCGCGCTCCAGCAGGGCGGACAGGGTGGGCGCCTGGGCGCTCAGATCGACCAGGCGGCCGTCGCGCACCGCCACCACGCAGGGGCCTTCCAGGCTGCCGTCCACGCCCCCCGGACGCCAGACCCGGCCCACCAGCGCGGCCGCGGCCAGGTCTTCGGGAAGGGTGCGTTCAATTACGAATTTTTCCGTGTTCATCTTCAGACAGTCACATTTGCATCGCGAATCACTTGGGCCCATTTGGCTTTTTCGCTTGCGATGAACGAAGCGAATTGCGCCGGCGACCCACCGCCGTCTTCCGCGCCGAGCGACAGCAGCTTCTCGGCCACCGCCGGCACCGCCAGCGCGTCATTGATATCCTGGCTCATCGCCTGGACCAGGGCCTCGGGCATGCCGCCCGGCCCCACGATCCCGTACCAGACCCTCGCATCGAAACCCGGATAACCGCTTTCGGCAAGCGTGGGAACCGAAGGCTGCGCCTGGGCGCGCCTGAGGCTGGTCTGGGCGATGGGCACTACCGCCCCGCTCTGGACCTGGGGCGAGGCCGACGCCATGGTTTCGAAGCTGTAGTCGATCTGGCCGCCGATCAGATCGGAGATCATGGGCGCCGACCCGCGGTACGGGATGTGCAGCGCCTTCACGCCCGTGCGCAGCTGGAACATCTCCAGCGCCAGGTGCTGTATCGAGCCGGCGCCCGCCGAACCGAAACTCACCGAGCCGGGGCTGTCCTTGCAGCGCTGCACGATGGCCTCCAGCGTCTGCGCCCGCTGCTCCTTGCGGCAGATGAGCAGGCAAGGCGTGGTTCCCACCAGCGTGATGGGCGTGAAGTCGCGCTCGACCACGTAGCCGAGCTTGGGATACAGGCTGGGCGCCACCACGTGGTTGCTGAAATTCGTCATCAGCAAGGTGGTCCCGTCGGCCTCCTGCTTGGCCACGTACTCGGCCGCGATCACGCCGGCGGCGCCGGTCTTGTTCTCGACGACCACGGTACGGCCCCACCGGCTGCCCAGCTGCTGGGCCAGCACCCGCGTCACCACGTCCGTTCCGCCGCCAGGCGGGAAACCCACCACGATGCGGATGGGGGCCTTGGGCAGCAGCTCTCCCGCGCTGGCGGCCCGGGCCATGCCGTGCATGGCGGCCAGCCCCGCCGCTACCAGAAATTGGCGTCGTTGCATGTCTCGTCTCCTTGGTTTCCTGCTGCCGCGCCTGCTTCTTCGGTGAGGTCCGGATGGCCTCCTCAGGCTGTGGTCGAAAAAAGTATAGGAGCCGTCATCCCGCCCAACAACGTGGAATATTTCAGGCGATCGACAAGTTTTTCTCATGCACCGCTAGCTGAGTTTTTCTTGGGCAGACACCCAATTTTTCTCGGTTGAGGGTGTGGGCAGGCCTTCCTACACTTTTCGCATGCGATGGCAACTTCGCCCCACCCGATATAAGGCATTCGATCCATGGAAGACGCAATCCTCCTGTCCCGCGACGAGCAACAGATCGTCACCCTCACGCTGTACAATCCGCTCAAGATGAATGCCATGAACCTGGAAATGTGGCAACGCCTGGGCGATCTGATGCAGGAGCTGGATGCCGACGACTCGGTGCGCTGCATCGTGGTGCGCGGCGCGGGCGAGCGCGCCTTCTCCGCGGGCGCCGACATCGAGGAGTTTCCGCGCACCCGGCTGAACAAGGCGCAGGCCATGGCCTACGGCAAGGTGACGCACCGGGCCATGCAGGCGGTCTCGGCCAGCCGGCATCCCACGCTGGCCGTCATCCAGGGCGCCTGCGTCGGCGGCGGGCTGGAGCTGGCCTCGGTCTGCGACATGCGCCTTTGCGGGGAATCCAGCCGTTTCGGCGCCCCGATCAACCGCCTGGGCCTGGTGATGTCCTATGGCGAGCTGGGCGGCCTCGTCGCCCTGGCCGGCCCCGCCGTGGCGCTGGAGATCGTGCTGGAAGGCCGCGTGTTCGACGCCGCCGAAGCCCTGCAAAAGGGACTCGTCAACCGGGTGGTGCCCGACGCCTCGGTGCTGGACGAAGGCGCCGCCGCCGCCCGCCGCATCGCCGCGGGCGCGCCGCTGGTGGCGCGCTGGCACAAGGACTTCGTGCGGCGGCTGGCCCTGCCCCAGCCCCTGACGGACTCGGAACAGGAAGTGGCGTACGACTGCTTCGAAACCGAGGACTTCCAGATCGGCTACCGCGCCTTCCTGGCCAAGCAGCGCCCCGCCTTCATCGGCCGCTGATCTCTCCCGCCCACTTTTTCCATCCTTCCGATAGCAATGACTCTTCCTCTTTCCCGAATCCGCGTCCTCGACGTCAGCCAGATCATGGCGGGCCCCTATTGCTGCATGCTGCTGGGCGACATGGGCGCCGATGTCATCAAGGTGGAAACGCCGGGCGTCGGCGACCAGACGCGCCGCGCCATGGGCTTCAAGCTCAAGGGCGAGGACAGCGGCGGCTTCATCGCCCTGAACCGCAACAAGCGCAGCGTCGAAATCGACCTGAAGAATCCGCAGGGGCTCGAAGCGTTCTACGAGCTGGTGCGCAGCGCGGACGTGCTGGTGGAGAACAACCGCCCCGGCGTCGCCGCCCGGCTGAAGATCGACTATCCCACGCTGCAGGCCATCAATCCGCGCCTGGTCTACGCCAGCATTTCCGGTTTCGGGCAGACCGGCCCCTGGGCGCTGCGCCCCGGCCTGGACCTGATCGCGCAAGCCAGCTGCGGCGCCATGAGCGTGATGGGCGAGCCCGGCGGCGAACCCATGAAGTCCAGCGTGCCCTTCGCGGACCTGGGCGCGGCGCTGTTTGCCGCCTACGCCATCCTGAGCGCCGTGATCGGCCGCGGAGAGACCGGCCAGGGCCAATACATCGACGCCTCGCTCTTCGAAACCGCGCTGGGGCTGTCGATCTGGGAAACCGCCGAATTCTGGGGCACCGGCCGCGTGCCCTCCCCGCTGGGCAGCGCCAACCGCATGAGCGCGCCCTACCAGGCGATCCGCGCCGCCGACCGCCACCTGGTCATCGGCGCCGCCAACCCCAAGCTGTGGGCCGCCCTGTGCGCGGTGATCGAGCGCCCGGACCTGCTGGCCGACCCGCGCTTCACCGACAACGTGGAACGCCTCAAGAACCGGAAGGCGCTGATCGCGCTGCTGGAACAGGAGTTCGCCCGCCGCCCCGCCGCCGAATGGGTGGACCTGCTGCTGGCCGCCGGCGTGCCCGCCGCCCCCATACAGAATTACGAGGAAGCGCTGGACTGCGAACAGGCCCGGGCCCGCGACATGGTCATGGAGGGAGAACATCCCATCGAAGGCAAGGTCAAGATGCTCGGCTTCCCCGTCAAGCTGCGGGGCACGCCGCAACAGATCCGCCGCGTCGCGCCCCTGCTCGGCGCGCACACCCAAGAGGTCTTCTCGGAACTGGGCCTGTCGGCCGAACGCATCGAGCGGCTGCAGGCCGCCGGCGCGTTTGGCGCGCGCGGCAAAACCGCCGTGCCCGCATAAGCGGTACATTTCCATCGACCCTCCGCGGCATTACCCGGCCATGAACCCTGCAGACAACGACATTCCGGCATTCATCGATGCGCATCAGCACTTCTGGGACCTCGACCGGAATCCCTATCCGTGGTTGCAGGGCGAGACCGTCGAAGGCTTCCGCTATGGCAGCTACGAAGCGCTGCGGCGCAACTACCTGCCGGAGGACTACGCGGCCGACACCCGGGGCTGCGCGCCCATGGCCACCGTCCACATCGAAGCGGAATGGGATCGCCGCGGACCCGTGGACGAAACCCGCTGGCTGACCGCGTTGGCAGAGCGCCATCAGCGCCCCACGGTCCTGGTCGCGCACGCCGATCTGGGCGCGCCGGATGCCGGGGAGGTCCTGGCGGCCCAGGCCGCGTTCGACATGGTCCGCGGCATCCGCCACAAGCCCGCCGCGTCGCCTCGCGCCGACGGCGCCCGCCGCGGCCAGCCGGGATCGATGGACGATGCCCGCTGGCGCGACGGCTATGCGCAGTTGCAGCGGTTCGGCCTGTCGTTCGACCTCCAGGCGCCGTGGTGGCATCTGGAACAGGCCCTGGAACTAGCGCGCGATTTTCCGGCCACCACGCTGATCCTCAACCACACCGGCCTGCCTTCGGATCGCAGCCCGCAAGGGCTGGCGGGCTGGCGCAAGGCGCTGGAAACCCTGGCCCTGGCGCCCAACGCCGCCCTGAAGATATCGGGGCTGGGCCAGCTCGACTCGCCATGGTCGGCGCAGGCCAACATTCCGTTGATCCGGACCGCCATCTCCCTCTTCGGCCCCGAGCGCTGCATGTTCGCCAGCAATTTCCCGGTAGACAGCCTCGTCGCCAGCTACCCCGCCATCGTGGCGGCCTTCGCCGAGGCCATCGCGCCCCTGGCGCCCGCGCAACGGCACGCGCTGTGGGCCGGCAACGCGGCCCGCATTTATCGGATCGGCGCGAACGCGCCGTGAGCGGCGGCCCGGCCCGCTGCTAGGCGGGCGGGTCGCGAGCCAATTCTTCGCGCATCCAGTCGACGAAGGCCGCGATGCGCGGATCCTCCAGGCGATTGCGCGGGAACACCAGGTAATAGGCGAACTCGATGGGCAGGCTGTGCTCCGGGAACAGGCGCACCAGCTTGCCGGACGCCAGGTCCTGGCTCACCCAGCTTTTCTTCACCAGCGCCACTCCCTGCCCGTCGATCGCGGCGTCGATCACCAGGTGGCTGGGCCAGAACGAGGGGCCGCGGGCGGCGTCCAGGTCGTGCACGCCCATGTGCGCCAGCCAGGTGCCCCAGTTCGGGTTGCTGACGTCATCGTAGGTGCTGTCGTCGTGCAGCAGCACATGGTGCCGAAGATCGGCGAACTCATGGATGGGATGCGGCCCTTGCTGGAGCGCGGGGCTGCACACCGCGAACACCTCCACCGGCAGCACCAGCTCCGAGTGCAGCCCGGCATACACGCCGCGTCCGTAGCGGATTTCCATGTCCACGGCATCGCGGGAAAAATCCGCCATGAGCTTGGAAGTGGAAACCTTCAAGTCCAGGTCCGGATGCTCGCGGCTGAAGCGGCTCAGGCGCGGGATCAGCCACTTGACGGCAAAGGTCGGCGGCAGATTGATCTTGAGCAGCGAAGTGCTCTTCTCGCGGTGCAGCTGATAGGTCGCGACCTCCAGTTGCCGGAACGCCTCCTGCACGCCGGGCAGATAGGCCTTGCCCGCCGGCGTGAGCGTGAGGGTCTTGGAGTCGCGGACGAACAGGGCGATGCCCAGGTTCTCTTCCAGCGACTTGACCTGATGGCTGACGGCCGAAGACGTTACGAACAGTTCTTCGGCCGCTTTGGTGAAGCTCATGTGCCGCGCCGACACTTCAAAGGCGCGGAGCGGGTTCAAAGGGGGGATTTTTCTGGGCATGAGAGAAGCGCGAATCCATCCGGAATTGCGGAAGCCGCCATTGCCTGCCGATGCCTGCCAATGCGCGGCCTTACAGGGCTCGCCAGGAGCCGCGGCCGATCGCGGCAGCGTGCCACCGCTGCCGCGTCACTGGATTCTACCCCGCTTCAGGGCTGCGTCACGGCGCCGTCCACCAAGCGCCAGAGGCCCTGCGGATTGGCGTTTTGCAGGGCGGCCGGCAGCAAGGCGTCCGGAATGTCCTGGTAGCACACCGGGCGCAGGAAACGGTCGATGGCGCTGGCGCCCACCGAGGAGTACATGGCGTTGGACGTGGCCGGGAACGGGCCGCCGTGCACCATCGCATGGCACACCTCGACGCCGGTCGGAAAGCCATTGGCCAGGATGCGGCCGCACTTGCGCTCCAGCACCGGCAGCAGGCGGCGCGCGGCGTCGTGATCGCCCTCGTCCAGGAGCAGGGTCGCCGTGAGCTGGCCTTCGAGCAGCTCGGCCACCTCCAGCAATTCGTCCAGACTGCTCGCCTTCACCACCACGGACGCCGGGCCGAACATCTCTGCCTGCAGTTCGGGCGTGCGCAAGAGACGCTGCGCGTCCGTCACGTACAGCGCGGCCTCGGCCGCATTGGGCTGGCCGGCGGCCTGCGCGCCGCAAGCCACGCGCTCGACCCCTTCCAGGCTGTCCACCTGCGCCCGGCCGCTCTGGTAGGCGGCGTGGATGCCTGGGGTCAGCATGGTCTGCGCGGCCTTGCCGCTCAAGGCCTGGCCGGCCGCCGACACGAAACGCTGCAGGTCCGGCCCGTCGATGGCGAGCACCAGGCCGGGGTTGGTGCAGAACTGGCCCGCTCCCAGGGTCAGCGAGTCGGCGAAGCCCTGGGCCAGCGCCTCGGCCCTGGCGGACAGCGCCCGCGGCAACAGGAACACGGGGTTGATGCTGCTCATCTCGGCATAGACGGGAATCGGCTCGTGGCGGCTGTTGGCGATGCGCAGCAGCGCCAGGCCGCCCTGGCGCGAGCCCGTGAAGCCCACGGCCTTGATGCCGGGATGCGCCACCAACGCCTCGCCGATCTCGCGACCCGCGCCGATCAGCAGCGAAAAGACGCCCTCGGGCATGCCCTGCCGCTGCGCGGCCTGCCGCACCGCCCGGCCGACGAGTTCGGACGTGCCCAGGTGCGCGCTGTGCGCCTTCACGACGACGGGCGCCCCCGCGGCCAGCGCGGACGCGGTATCGCCGCCGGCCACCGAGAAGGCCAGCGGGAAATTGCTGGCGCCGAACACGGCCACCGGACCCAGAGGAATCTTGGCCAGCCGCAGATCGGCGCGCGGCGCCGGCTGGCGCGCGGGTTGCGCGTTGTCCACGGTGGCGCGCAGGAAATGCCCGTCGCGCACGACCTGCGCAAACAGCCGCAGCTGCCCGGTGGTGCGGGCGCGCTCGCCGGTCAGGCGGGCCACGGGCAGGCCGCTCTCGGCATGGGCGCGCTCGATCAGGGCATCGCCCAGCGCCATGATCTCGTCGGCAATGGCTTCCAGGAACGCGGCGCGGCGCTCCAGCGGCAGGTTGCGATAGGAATCGAAGGCGCTGGTGGCGAGGCCCACGGCGCGGTCCACGTCCTCGCGCGAGCCCAGGCCGAATGCCGGCTCGGCGATCTCGGCGTTGGTCGCGGGATTGAAAGCGCGCTGGATTCCAGCCTGGCCGCGGACGGCCTCGCGGCCGATCAACATTTCTCCGGTGGGTTGCATGGAGGTAGGTTCCTGTTCAATGGTTGAAATGGAGGAAGGCGATGGCATTCAGTCGTCCAGCGGCTGGCCGCTGCGGTCGCGGGCCAGGGATACGGCCACGATGGAGACCAGCGCGCAAGCCGCGAGGAAGAACACCACCGGCACATAGCTGCCGCTGAAATAGGCGATCAACGCGGTGGCGATCAGCGGCATCGGACCGCCGACCAGCGCCGCTCCGATCTGGTAGCCGAGCGACATGCCGGTGTAGCGGATCGCCGCCGGAAACGCCTCGGCCAGCAAGGTCCCGATCATGGCGCCGTAGCTGGCCCAGATGATGCCCAGGCCCACCACGATGGCCAGGGCCGCGGCCGGAACGGACTTCTGGTCCAGCAGCCAGAAATAGGGAAAGATCCACGCGAGAAACGCCACGCTGCCCAGGATGAAGACCTTCTTGCGGCCGATCCTGTCCGACAGGTGCCCGAAGAACAGCATGAACGGGAACGCGATCAAGGCACACACCAGCACGATGTTGAGAATCGTGGAGCGCGCGAAGCCGTGGTCCATCATGTAGGAGATGGTGAAAGTCGCGTACAGGAAGAAGGTCGACGTCTCGATGACCTTCGCGCCGATGGCGATCAGCACTTCGCGCCAATGGTGCTGCAGCGTCTCCTTGAGCGGAATGCGCGCGCTGCCGCGCGTGGCCTGGATCTTCTTGAACGACGGGGTCTCGCCCACGGCATTGCGGATCCACATGCCGATCAGCACCAGCACGATCGACCCCACGAAGGGAATGCGCCAGCCCCAGGACAGGAACGCCTCCTCGCTCATGCCGGCGCTCAGCATCGAAGTGATGATGTTGCCCAGGGCCAGGCCCAGCACCGCGCCGGTCTGCGGCACGGCGCCATAGAAGCCGCGTTTGTTGCGGGGCGAATACTCCACCGCCAGCAGCACGCCGCCGCCCCACTCTCCGCCGAGGGCCAGCCCCTGCATCAGGCGCAGCACCGTCAGCAGGATGGGCGCGGCCAGGCCGATCTGCGCATAGTTGGGCAACAGCCCCATGAGCACCGTGGACAGGCCCATGATGGACAGCGTCATGGCCAGCGTCTTCTTGCGGCCGACGCGATCGCCGATGTGCGAGAAGATCACGCCGCCCAGCGGGCGGATCAGGAACGCCAGCGCGAAGGTCGCGAGCGCCAGCATCTGGCTCACCAGCGCGTTGTCGCTGGGAAAGAACTGCTTGGCGAAAATAATGGACGACATGGTTCCGTACAGGAAGTAGTCATACCATTCGATGGTGCTGCCGACGGCGCTCCCGAAGAGGGCGCGGCGGCGCTCGGAATCCGGAACCATGGTCTCCTTGGAGCTCATGGAATCCAGTGCGTTGAGAGAGGTGCTGCTCATGTCTCCACCTGCTTATTTCTATGATTGGCTGTCGTATCGCCATGCGCGCCCGGCGACCCCGCCGGGGCGCGCACGCATGGAAGTCACATCGATTGCCGCAGCATCTCGACGTAGTCCGCGGCCGAGGCATCCCGCGGATTGGTCCGGTGGCTGTGGTCGGCCAGCGCGCCCTGCACAATGCGGTCGAACAGATCTTCCGTCACGCCCAGCTGCCCCAGACCCGTGGGCAACTGCAGCGCGCGCGACTTGGCAACCAGGGCGTCCTCGATCGATACCGCGGCCGGCAGGCCCATGGCCTGCGACAGGCGGGCGATCTTGTCCTCGCGCGCCACCGATTCGGCGCCGCGGTTGTAGCGGATCACGGCAGGCAGCAGGATGGCGTTGAGCGTGCCATGGTGCAGCTTGGGATTGATGCCGCCCAGAGAATGGCTGAGGCTGTGCACGCAGCCCAGGCCCTTCTGGAACGCCAGCGCGCCCTGCAGCGAGGCGCTCATCATGTTGGTCCGCGCCTCGACGTCGGCGGGCTCGTGGAAGGCCCGCTCGATGTGGCTCCAGGCGCGCCACAGGCCGTCGAGCGCAATGCCGTCGGCCGGCGGATTGAACGCCGGCGCCAGGAACGTCTCGATGCAGTGCGCGATCGCGTCCATGCCGGTAGCCGCCGTCAGCCCGGCCGGCAGGCCCAGCGTCAGCGCCGGATCACAGATCGCCACCTTGGGAATCACGTGCGGAGAGAGGATGCCGACCTTGCGGCCGTCGTCGAGGATGATGATGGCGCCGCGCCCGACTTCGCTGCCCGTGCCCGCGGTGGTGGGAATGGCCACGATGGGCAGCGTGGCGGCGGTGATGCGCTGGAGCCCGCCTTCGATCAGCGCGAACTGGCGCAACGGCCCCTCGTGGCGCGCCGCCACGGCCACCGCCTTGGCCAGGTCGATGGACGAACCGCCGCCCACCGCGACGATGCCGTCGCAGCCGGCGGCCTTCAAGGCTTCGACGCCGGCGCGCACCGCCGACTCGGACGGATTGGGCGGCGTCTCGTTGAACACGGTGCCCCGCTGGCCGAGCACGGATTGCACCTTATCGACGATGCCCGCGGCTTCCACGCCCTTGTCCGTCACGATGCAGGGGTTTTGGATCCCCAGCTTCTCGCAAACCTCTTTCAGTTCAGCCAGCGCGCCAGTGCCGAAACGCACCTCGGTCACGTAATTGATCAAAGCCATATCGCCTCTTCGTTAAAACAGTTATGCGAGGGGCAGTCTAGGGATGGCTCCCGTTTCGGTACACTGAGAGCTTGCGATAGAGATATAACTTTCACTCATAGTGAACACGACCCCGAGCCTGAATTCCGTGATGTCGCGGCTGCATGCCAAGCAGCTGCGGCTGCTGATCGCCATCGAGGAAAGCGGCTCCCTGCTTGGCGCCGCGGACAAGGTCGGGCTCACCCAGCCCGGTGCGAGCAAGGCCCTGCGCGAGCTGGAACAGACCTTTCAGGTCGAGCTCTTCGAGCGTACCAACCGAGGGTTAATCCCTAATGAGGCCGGCAAGTGCGTGTTGCGTTTCGCGCGCCTGATCCAGGCCGACATCAATAACCTGAGGTTTGAGCTGGACGCGATCGCCAGCGGCGCGGGCGGCCGGCTGGCCATCGGCACCATCATGGGCGCCGTGCCGCTGCTGACCGACGTGATTTCCGACTTGCTCCAGCAGCAGCCGCGGATGTCCCTGGAAGTCGTGGAAGACACCAGCGAAACGCTGCTGGGCCTGGTGGACCGCGGCCTGCTGGATGCCGCCATCTGCCGCTCCTCCGTCAGCAGGAACCCCGACACCTACGAATCGCTCTTCATCAAGGACGAAGCGCTATCGGTG
Organism: Achromobacter denitrificans NBRC 15125; assembly: GCF_001571365.1. Taxonomy (GTDB): domain Bacteria; phylum Pseudomonadota; class Gammaproteobacteria; order Burkholderiales; family Burkholderiaceae_B; genus Achromobacter; species Achromobacter denitrificans. Next base: position 105,379 of record NZ_BCTQ01000008.1, read on the forward strand.
ATCGCCAACGTGCATCACCCGGCCATGGGCGCCAAATCCGTGGAATTGACCGAACTGCAAGACAACCGCTGGGTCGTCTACCGCGCGCATATGCCCATGCGCCGCCTGCTCGAACGCGAATTCCACGAAGCGCAGCTCAACTTCCCGCTCCACCTCGTCGAAACCACGTCCACCCTGACCACGCTCTCCCTGCTCAGCCGCAACACGGACCTGGTGGCCCTGGTTTCCGACGACGTGGCGAACTACTTCTGCCGCCACCGCCTCGTCGGCGTGCTGCCCCTGCAACTCAAATCCCGCAGCGAGCCCTACGAGCTGGTCCTGAGAAAGGGCGCGCCGCGCAGCCCCACGCTCAACCTGTTGCTGGAATCCTTGAACCGCGTCCTGAGCGGCGGCGGCCTTCAGGGCCGCTGACCTGCACCGCCAGGTAGCGCCACACCCCGGTCAACCTTGACATGATGGCAATGTCGAGCGGACTGGGGAGCATGACCGTCCGCGCATGGAATTCACTCTGATTTAAATCCGCGACCACAGCGCGCAATCCGCCATATGCGGGAAGCGCGTTAGGGCACCATGAGCGCTTTGCGAGGAGGCCTATCTCGATCCATAATTGATCACCCCAGGATCGCGTATTGGAGTGACGATGAGCATCGTTGAGCCCCCGAAACTAGGGACTGCCGCACACATCAGTAGCTTGGCGGAACTTGACGAACCATACCGCTACAAGCTTCTGGTGGAAGGGGTCCTCGACTATGCGATTTTTCTCCTGGACGCCAATGGCTTCGTCGCAAGCTGGAACGCTGGCGCGCAACGCTTCAAGGGCTACGAAGCCTCCGAAATCATCGGCCAGCACTTCTCCCGCTTCTACACGGAAGAGGATCGCGCTGCAGGAGTTCCGCAATGCGCATTGGCGACCGCGGCGACCGAAGGCAGGTTTGAGGCGGAGGGGTGGCGAGTACGCAAAGATGGCTCGCGCTTCTGGGCGAGCGTCGTCATAGATCCCATACTGGATGGATCGGGAGCTCCCATCGGTTTCGCGAAGGTCACGCGTGATGTAACGGAGAAGCGACAAAGCCAGCTCGAATTGCAGGCCACCCAGCTGGCGTTGCATCGGGCCCAGAGAATGGAGGCGCTTGGTCGCGTGACGGGCGGGCTGGCGCACGATTTCAACAATTTCATCTCGATCATCAACGGGGCGGCCGAATTACTCCGCAACCCCGAGCTCGCGCCTGAAAAGCGTCTCAAGTATCTCGATGCGATTGCGGAGACCGCGCAACGAGCGACCCACCTAACGCAACAAATGCTTGCGTATGCCCGCCGCCAGCCTCTCGCGCCGACCCAGGTGGACGTGGGCGCCTGTGTCACGGGCATGAAGCCAATCTTCCAAGCAACGCTCGGTTCCGCGGTTCGAGTGCATTACCAGCTGCCTGAAGAGCCGTGCTTCATTTGCGCCGACGTCAGCCAGCTGGAAAACGCGTTGTTGAATTTGGTGGTGAATGCCGGAGACGCAATGCCATATGGCGGCAATGTGAAAATTGCAGTCAGCGGCGCCGAATCGCATCCCGATGGGCCCGGGCGCATCGCCACAGGGCGATTTGTAATCGTCAGCGTCTCGGACGATGGCGAGGGCATCCCCCCCACCGTTCTGGATCACATCTTTGAACCGTTCTTTACCACCAAGGAAGACGGGAAGGGAACGGGATTGGGCTTGAGCCAAGTGTATGGCTACATGTCGCAATCCGAGGGGCATGTGGATGTAGTGAGTTCTGCCGAAGGCGGCACCACATTCACACTCTGCTTCCCCAGGGTATCCTCCCCGGACGGGAAGCCGGGCATCGACACCTGAACAGGCGCCCAGATCACGCTCCCAGCCTTGCTGGGACTTCGCCGCCCACACATACCCGGCCGCGTGCCCGCAAGCATGGACCATCGCCTTATCTCACGAGCCTCGGCCACAGCGGGGCGCCGTTCTCACACTTGCGATTTCGTTCTGATTTTTATATCGCAGAATGAAAAAAGGCACTCCGCTTTCGCGCAAGTGCCTGATTTCATTTGTATTCTGTGGGGTGGCTGATGGGGCTCGAACCCACGACAACCGGAATCACAATCCGGGCCAATTACAAGTATTCATGCGGCTTGGTGGGGAAATTCTTCTAATAAACACGTTCCAACGAACACGCAATCATGCGCCTTCCTGCTTGAATATTAGAACGAAAAGGCTGTGCATTCATCCAGCCATATCCTACTTCAAGCCCTCTCAGATCCATCCCGGCGGGTGCTGGATCTGCACGCACAGACCTGACGGCATCGATCGCCCTACATCCGCCCTTAGGTGTTTAGGCCCGCCTTAATTGCGAACGCCAACACGGTTTGCGGAGTGGCGCCTTTTTCCAGCAATCGAAGAATTTGGCGAACCTGTCCGGCAGAATCCTGCAGATAAGACTTCGGTACCGAAATTAGTGCTTCCATGGCAGGAACCCGATATTCTTGCTCCACTTCATCCCATTCAATGGCATCCACGGCCTGTTGGCGATCCGCCAAAATCTGACTGATGTTTTTTGAATCTGACATGGCCGAATCTCTCACTTCTGGTTATAAGGCCCCTGAGTGTACGGGACAAAGTCGTGACAGGCCCAATCCCTTGTCAGACCTATAAGACTAGTCAGTCCGAGATTTACTGCCCAGGGCCACATGATCGCCCGCAATGGGGTAGTGTGATGGGCATGGAAATCTGGCCTTACAACGAATATTTCACCGTCGCGGAATTCGCCGCCCTGCCGGTCGCGCAGCAGCGGCAGATCGCTCTGATCGTCCGCGCGCTGGTCTACTACCTCCAGCACCATTCCGAGGCCGCGGCGGGCCTGGACTGATCCTATACTGGCCCTTCCGACCGGGAGGCCACCATGTGCAGCCACTACACCGCGCTCAAGAAGCAGGAACAGCTGGAGAAGTACTTCGGCGCGCGCGGGATTCCGCTGCCACCGAAGTCGGATATGTGGCCCGGGTACCAGGGGCCGCTCATCCGGCGGCCGCCCGAGCATGACGCCGGCGACGACGCGGTACCGGAGCGCGAAGCGGTCGTCGGCCGCTGGGGCATGATCGCACCCAGCACTCCGCCCGAGAAGCTGGCGAAGGCCGAGAAGATCGCGCCCTTCAATTCCAAGAGCGAGACGGCCCATGAAATCTGGACATTCCGCCTGGCCTCGCAACATGGCCGGCGCTGCATCATCCCTGCCGAGGCCATCTTCGAGCCCGATTGGCGCCCCGTGTATGAGCAGCGAGGGGAACATCCCGTCCCTACTCGCTTCGCCCGAGCCGACGGCGCGCCCATGGGCATTGCCGGCCTGTGGGACCGTTACCGCGACGCGGCAGGCCAGTGGCAGTTGAGCTACACCGTGCTCACCATCAACGCCGACGATGACCCGCTGTTCAAGCACTACCACCAGGCCGGCAAGGAAAAGCGTATGGTCGTGATCCTGCCGGAGGGAGCCTACGCGGATTGGTTGACAGCCCCGGTAGCCGACACCCGGGAGTTCCTGCTGCCCTACCCGGCCGAGCGCCTGGTCGCGGAGCCCCAGCCCAAGTAGTTCGCTACCCTAGTTTCTGCTGGTACAGGTCCTGGGCCGCGCCCAGCGAGCCGCGCATGCCGTAGATCGTGCCGCCGCCTCCCCGGCTAAACCAGAGCTCGTATTGCCACATGCCGTCCACGAACACGCGGCAGATCGTCCAGCCCGGCGGCCCCTCCCAGTAGTAGTCGTCCCTCTGCGTCCATTCCGTATCGGCCATGCTCCGTCTCCTGCCGGCCGAAATCGGGGCCGAATTGCACTAGGATTCGTCTGAAATATACTGTTTATTTATACAGCATATTGGGCATGACTGTGGACTTCAAATGCGCCGTACAGCGCACCCATCAGCGCGGCGAGCGACGCCGCGACAACGACCCCGGCCGGATCGCTGTCGGGACGGTGCGCATGTATTCGATCATGCATCCAGAGTTGAAGCGGTATGTCTCAGTAATGACAATGAAGCCGCTCCACGGCTATGACACCGGGCCTGAAGTGGCAATCCCTGACCTATTGGAGCCCGAACTGCTGACGTTTGGCTCTGATCGCGGGATGATGATCTGCGGCTTCGAAGAGATAGACGGCCAGCGCTACTATCAGGGTTGGTGGATGCAATGGGTAGCGGCAAAAGCTTGACGCCTTTCTGCATGACTATATAATTTAGTCAAAAGCGGAGAGCGACATGCAACTCTTTCACACCAGCCCCAGCGAAATCAGCACGATCACCAGCACCGGCCGTTTCGGCTCATTTCTGTTTTTCTCCGCCCGCGCCTATACGATGACAGCAGGCGAAGCGCTGGTGTACAGCCTGGAAATCGACGACGACAGCATCATCGACGCAGGCCGACTGTTCTATCACGAAGACGCGGCCAGGCTGCAACCGCTGGTTGACGAACTAGCGGCTCGCCTCGGCCTCGACGAAGACGACGCCGAGGCCCTGATCGACGAGTCGAAATCGGTCTTCGACCTTGACGGGATCGAAGATGACCTCGGCGAAATATCGTGGGACATCCAGGCAATCACCGCCCGCGCCGCGGCGATCCTGGGTTTTCGCGGCGTTGCCGTACGCGATGAGCAGGGAACGTCCTACCTCGTCGACATGGCCGGCCACGAGTCCGAGTTGGTACGCATATGACGCCGGCCGACTTCCAAGCCTGGCGCCATCGCATGGGGTACTCGCAGCGCGCAGCCGCGGAAGCCCTAGGCGTATCCCTGCCCACGTTGCAGGCTTGGGAACGCGGAACCGCTTTCGCAACGGGCAAACCGGTTGTAATCGACAAGCGAACTGCGCTGGCCTGCGCGGCCATCTCCGCCGGTCTGCTGGCGGGGCTAGAGGACGAGCCCTGTGTGCTGGAACGTGACCAGATGACGGCAGAACTGCTGGAAGAGCCGCGCAAGCTGCGCAAGGGCATGCCGTCGAGGTAGAAGATGCTTGGCCTTTCAGCTTCGTCGACGTGTTACAGTCCTTGCCGCCATTCCTGGAGCAGAGTATGAGACGCGTCATCGGGGTGTTCGGCATCGCTATCGTTCTTTCCGGCTGCATCACGGGCATTACCAAGTCGAGCCCGTCAATGACAATCGAGACAGATACCACCTACCAGGAAGCATATAGACGCGCAGACGCGTTCGCGCGCGAGTGCCACTCAGATGCCGGCGGCCCACTTTTAGGATCCTTCACGGTAAGCGGAAACCTATATTCCGACAACTCCACCGGTGTAGTGCGCGTGCAGCACCCTAGCGCCACTGGTGATCTTCTGCGGGTGGACATTCGAACCGCAGCTACAGGGTCGACAGCAGTTGCATGGGTAGCAGGAATCGGGATGTGGGATCAGCGAGAGCTAGAAGCACTCGCCGCTTCAATGCGGACCGGCAAAGTCAGTTGCCGTTAAGCCTTCGGAGCCTACCGCTCCCACCACGTGAGCCCAAAATGGAGCCTTGGAGGCGGCGTTCCTGCGCAGACCAATCCCTACAGAAGGACTTAGAGCTTCGTCAGAGCGAGTTCGTCTAGATTTATCACGCTCGGGACGCCCAATGCCGGCCGTCGCATAGCATTCGCCCCAGCCCCACCACCGTCGGACGTTGACGCTGTCCCAATTGGAAAGCTGTTGGGCTCAAAGCGCTGGTATGGGAGTGCACGGAGGTGCTTCAGGTAGCCGCTGACGAAGCCCGCCGTTCCGGGGCGGACGTGGTTGCGAATGTGAAGACAGGCCAACGCTTCAGCATGTGGGCCTGGGCGCGTCGAGTTGCCTGTGGCGACAGTTATAGCCTCGCCGAGGGCGTAACCATCGACTGCGTGAAGCTCGTCGGCACATTGCGCTAAGCCCTGCCCTTATCACTTCCGCAGCGCGTCATAGGTCCGCTCGCAGGTCAGTCCCGCGATGCGGGCACGATCTGCAACCCCTGCAAGTTCCGTAGCTCGGTCGCTAACCCTGCCGAGCATGTAGGCAAGCAGATCGACGGCGTCGGCCCCTGCCGGGCTTCCGTCGGCAGCGGCGGGGTCTCGGGCGATTGCGGCGCCAGCCAGCGCGTCGGCGTGGGTACGCAACCGGTCGCGCTCAGAACGCAGACCAGCAGCATCAGCAGCCGCGCGAGCGGCTTGGTTCTGTGCATCATCACGGGCTTTCTCCACCGCGGCCGTGCGCCGCCTTTCTTCATCTCGGGCCGCCTCGATGGCGGTCATAGTGGCCTGGGCCTGGGCGTCACGTTCCTGCGCGCGGGATGCCTCGGCCCTGGCCGTCTTCGCGTCCCAGCGCCAGCCCTGGGCCTGCCAGGCCGCGCCGCCCAGGACCAGGCCACCGGCAAGTGCTGCCGCCGCGTAGCCTCGCCAGCCTGCCAGAGCGCCGGCGGCGCGCGCCAGCGCGCTCACGGTGCCACCTCGGTCAATGCCTGGGCATGGTTGCCGGCCCACTTCGCACGAAGCTCCGCACGCTGGGTCGGCGTGCCGCGCGCGTAGGCTCCGGGGCGCCAGGTCCGAAGGTACAGAGCCCAGGCGCCCTCGGTATCGCCGACCGCCGGGAGCCGGCCCGGGTCGCTCCACAGGAGCAGCCGCGCCAGGCCAGCCGCCAGCACATCGTCATGCTCGATGGCGTCCCAGATCGCGGCATCGCGCGCCGGTACGCCCCGGGCCTGGTACAGGTGCGCGGCCGTGGCGCGCGTGGCGACGTGCAGCCGAACACCGTGCACCATCCCGCCGCCCAGTTCCGCCTGCCATAAGCTCTTTGCCGGGCCGACAGGACGCGGCGGGTTGCCCACGAGTTGGCGCCGATCCTTGAACTTGGATTCTTGCAGGCCGGTGGCGAGCAGCATGATGCGTGCGGCCGGCGTGTCCATTCTGGGGGGCAGCAGCGCCAACGCGGGATCGATGGCCGTCCGAACGATGGTCTGCAACAGCGTCATGACCACACCCCCGTCCGCCCCATGACGGCGACATTTCCTTGCGAGCGCCAGACGATTGCGCAGACCGTGACCGACATGACGGCCTGCCACACTGTGACCGGGGCATGCCCGATCACGATGTCGATGGCCTGGCCGCCGGCCGCGACGATCAGCAGGTACGCCAGGAGCGAGACACCGGGCCGGTACCGGCAGCCGCCGCGGCGCCAGCAGATGAGCCGTCCGGCCGTCAGCACGCTGGCCAGCACGATGATGGTTTCGATCAGCATGACGCTCTCCTTATTTCTTGGAAAACACCGACCGCCAGAATTCGGCAAGGTCGATAGACTTGATCCGGTCAATTGCCACCAGCGTCAGGTGAACCACCAGCGCCGAGACGCCGTAGGCGATCAGCAACGGCGATTTGATGGGCGACAGCGCGGCGACATCCGCCACCGCGGCGTAGCCCACCACCAGCGAAACGATCATGTAGACCGCACGCGCCCACAAGGTCGCGTCCTTCGCGGTCAGCGCGAACGTCACGCTGCCCGCGAAAGCCCCGATCACTGCGCTGGGGTCCAGCTTGGTGACCAGTGCGGCCACGCCGACGATGGCGCTCACGACCCAGGCGGTCACTGCGTTGGGTTCTGTCATTTGCTTTCCTATTTTTGGGGCGTAAAAAAGCCCGCCGAAGCGGGTTGATCTGATTGGAGATTGGCTAGGTACGGAAGGTCAGTCCCACACGACCGCATCAATGGCCTCAGGAGTTTCGGCCGCCAGCGCCAGGCCTCGCAGGGCTTGCCGCTTGCCTGTCAGCGCTCCAATGATCTGGCGATACTGCAGATCCATGTCGCGAATCTTCGTGGCCAATTCCTCGCGCGTGATGCCGCGCGCCGGCGCCGCCGCATCGATCCACGGCGTAGCGTCGTCGGAGCCCGCCAGCACGGCAGCAGATTCCATGATCTGCACCGGCCAGGTCTCGCGTTCAGCGTCCGGATATCCATCAGCGAGTGCTGCGGCCGCCGCGGCATAGCCCGCGTTAATTTCGGCCTCCTTGGCCGCGCGCAGCTCGTCCAACGTAGGCGCTTCGGGGGTCGGCACCGATGCGACAGCTTGGAGCGTCGAGGGAATGACCGTCAAAACTTCGCCCAACGCGTTGCGGAACTCCCGGCCCGCTTCCGTCACGATTACGACGACGTCGTCGTCCAACGCCCAGAATTGGCCAGTAGCGGGGTCTTTGAAGTTCTGCATTAGCGGTACTCCGTCCACACAATGGAAACGATGCCGTCAGTGAACACCCGGTAAGTCGATCCGGGCGGCACGATCATCGAGCCGGCGACGGTCCCGCCAGAAAACGTACTCGGCCATCCGGGACGATCCATAACAACGGCGTCAACCTGTAGGGACAAGCTGATGGAAGAACCGGACCCAATACCGCGAACGCTGACCAGGATTGGCTTGCTCGTGCTGTTGGTGTAGATGGTTCCGGCGGCACGGCTGGCCGAGACGTCCTGCCAGCTCTGCCCCACGCCCAATATTGCGGCCGACTGGGTCTTCAACGTGGCGATCACCGAGAACGACAAGTCGGATTTGACATAGGCGCCACTGACCCAGCGATAAAAGCCATCCTCGGGCACGAAGATCAGCCCGATATCTTGGGTCGGAAGTTCCGCCAAGGGGAAAGACGGAATATGCGACCGGAGCAAAGCCCCCTCGGTCACCCATCCCGTATGGGCCGCATTCCGCCGCTTGATGAGATTGTTTGCCGTATCCGCCCAAGTCGATAAAGGCCAGGCCAGCGCAGCGGGGTCGGTATCGCCCGAGAAGTCCGTGGCGATGGTCTGAAGCGCATCATTCAGCGCTGGGAAGACCACGACGCCAGGTTGTGGCGGCGTGATCGACAATTGAGGAGGTGCCTGCATATCAGTACCCTTGAGCAATCCAGTTGATCGAGCGCTCCACCGGAATGGAGCCGTTGAAAATTCTGATGTCGAAGCCGAGCTCATCGGACGTCGCGGCCAATACAACAGCGCGGTCGCCGTTCTGAGTGTCCAGAATCGTGACTTGAAGATTGGGCCGTGCGTGGAAGGGCTTGGGGAACGTCACGCGCATTCCCGCGGCCGGAACCGCGACGGACTCGGCGCGCTGAACCAGATCTGGCACATCGACAGTCCAGCGGAATCGCGACACAAGCGGAATGATCCGAGGGTTCGCAGTGGCCAGGTACAGGCGCACATCGAAGTGCCTGGCATTGACCAGGCCAGGGACGAAGTCCACCCATTCCGACCACTCCCCATCCTCCTGCGCATGGCGGATCTGCGGCCTCAGCGTGATGGCCTGCCGTGCAGAACCATTCAACAGGTCATCGACCGCGAGCAGGTCAGGGATGGACAACAGGTCATCGTCCTGGCTGATCGCCAGAAATTCGATATCGAAATCGATGCGCACAGGCGCCACGTAGCCAATATCAACCTGGTCGCTCACCGAATTGGTGTAGGTTCCTTCTGGTGCTGCACCTCCCATCCACAGCAGATCCGATTCTGCCAAGAGATCGGGGCTTGCCAGCAAGTCGCCTTGGGCGGCCAAAGACAGGTTGCCTTCGTAGACGATGGCCCCGCCGGAAAGAGAGCCGGTCCATTCCGGCGCCTCGTCTTGAACCAGCAGGACATTTCGCACCAGCACCGCGCCCGAGATCGCAATGCCAGCTGCGGGCCCGTACACGACTGTTCCATTGGACAGCTTGAACCGCGCTGCTGCCCAGTAGCCGCCGTTGCCGACCGCCAGCATGTCCTGCGAGCTCGTTATGCCCACTAGGCGCGAGTTTGCCCAGCTGTCGCCGATCCGGACCTCATAGGCCGGTTCCCGCACATCCATGACCTTCCGCCAACTCAACACGGTCAGGCCATCGCGGAACACCGTCGTCAGCCCCTCCACCGGCGGCAGAGGCGCGGCCAGGCCTTCGACCTTGTAGGTCAACGTCTTCGGCGTGCCAGCCCCGGTCGACCCCTTGGGAACCACCGTCGCAACGATCACGTCTCCCGTCTGCACGACGAGGTCGAGCGAGCGCCCCTCGACGGTCTGCGCGACGCGCTGCACGCCATTTACCGCTACCTTGATCTGCACCGGCATATCGCGGGACAGCGCCCAGGACAGTCCCACGCGGATCTGGTCGGCGCTTACGCTCACGATCGATTCGGTAGCGCTCAGGGAGAACATCACGCCGCTCAGCAGCCCACCATCGCGGGGCGGCGTGTACAGGTAGGGGTTCGACTCGCAGGCGTAGTACTCCGGGTCGTCATCGATCGCCTCGAAGCGCAGGCCATCTCCGGCCGGCGCCACCCCCGAGACCTTGAACCGCCGGCCCGGGGTCGCCAACGGGTCGAACTGCCATGCCCAATCAAAGGGGGAACAGTCCTCGTACCCTTCATCCCCCGGCATCGGGAACCCGTCCAGGTCGGTCACGATGGTGAGCTCGTCAACCTCTCCCACATCGGAGGACACCGTCACGACCTTCATGTTGCCGTCGGGGTCGCGCAACATGACCGTGCCGCTTCCAGCACTGGGCACGGCTTGCTGCAACTTCATCAGCGCGCCACCACTGCCCGGCATGAGGCGGCCGGAGTAGCCCCATACGGTCAGGTCGTGCGAGAACGACACCACGTCGCCGCGCGTGCAGACCAAGCCTTCAAGGTCAGTTTCCCAGGAGACGCGCCGGCGCTTCCACACCTGGCTAGCAGCGATCAAGTTCGCTTCGCGCCCGGCCATGTCGGCGTTCGTGCAGCCGTCCAAATCCAGCTGCAGCGGATTATTGGTAGCGATGGCGCCCGGGACCTTGGCGCGCACCTCGTCCATCACCCAGCCCGCGTCCTTGTTCACGAAGTTGGCCACAATCTCGTCGACCGTGCCCTCGTTGATGTAGGTGATCTTGAAGGAGCCCGCGCGCACGTTGAACGGCCCGAACATGGCGGATACCGGTAGGTTCTCGGCATCCCACACGACCCCTAGCTTTCCAGTCTGGTACGTCATCGATGCGCGCCCTGCCCTGGCGATCATCTGGAGCACGGCCGCGGCGCTCATCTTCTGATCCAGGACATAATCGAACGTCAGCCGCTTTCGGTCGCACCATAGCCCCCAAGCCTTGATGGACTCGAAGTCGATCTGGGCGTCGGTCAGCCCACCACCGTAGATGCGCTGCCCGGCCGAGTCCCTTTTGCCGCGCGCGAACCACAGGAACCACCACGCCGGGTTGCTCGTCGTAGTCCACTTCCACTCCGAGCCCGTCCAGACCGAGCACCATGCTGAAGCGATAGCGCTGAATTCATCAACGGCCCCGTTCAGCTGCGACGACGCCTGGATACGCAGCGCCACACGCAGCTGACCCGAGTAATCGGCCGTGTCGGTCTGGTAGCAGAGGATCTGGCTGATCGCCGTCTGGTTCGATTCGCGACTGCTCTGTATGTCAGCGGTCACCTTCCAGGCGCGGACCTCGTACATGCCAACCGGGACATTCCACGAGACGGTCTGGCGCGTCGGCTCCTGCCGGGCACCGGTGACGCGAACGCCGGGAGTTGTGCTGTAACCGATCAGAGGATCGGGCGCGATTCCGTACCAGGGCTGGCCCATCTGGAAAGGGTGCGGCTTCCAGCGCCAAACGCCCATGACCGGTGGCACTACCGTCTCGCCCGCATCGCCGCCGCCAAAGCTGTACCCGGGCTTGATGACGAACGTTTCACCATCCGTATGGTCAGCCGGATTTGTCGAGCCAAACCCAACCTGCTGTTCACGTCGGTAGGCCTCGCCCGCATCTCCTCCGCCCGTGCCGGTATCGATCTGCATCTTGGCCCAGTAATGGGTCGCATAGATGGCATCGTTAAGCAGGCCAATGTCCGCCCAGGCCCCGCCGACCGGCCGATACTGCAAGCGAAGGTCAACAGATCGCGCTTCCAGCCCCCCGGCGTCGTTCACGTAGAACAGCTGCGACGCAATCTCAACGGAGATATGCGTCACATCGCTCGGGGTCGTGCGAGTGTTGATCACACCGGATTGCAGCGTGAACCCCTGCAGCGTATCCACGTTTCCGGAGAACATGGACAGCGCGCCGGTGTTGGGGTCGGACGATTGCAGCTGGACCCCTTGGTAATTGGAGACCGGCGTTTCTCCGATCTTCAAATCGCTCAGCGTAATGCCATTGAGCTGAAGCCCGAAATGGAAGATCTGGTTCAGAAACTGCGTGTCCCCTACATACTGCGAGTAGGGTTTCGCCCCGGAATCTGGAACTACCTTGTGCCGGCCGAAGATGAGCGTCATCGGCTCCCAGGGCCGGGACCGATTGCGCCCGCCCTGGATCGCGTACGTCGGACTGCTCTCGTACTTCTGACCGGTGCCCAGCTTCGCGGCGGTGGGCGTAGGCAGCGGCAGCAGCGCGCCAACGAGCAAGGAGCCGCCGAGCATGATGCCAGCCGACAGGGCAGAACCGCCGAGCGTGGCAACCTCGATGCCGCCGACCATCTTGGTTAGGCCGGCGAACGCCGGGGCGTAGAACGCCGCGGCAACGACCGCCAACATGGCCACCGTGCGCAGCACTTTCCCGCCGCCACCGCCCCCCAAAGCGCGGGCGCTTACAACCACCATATCGCCCTGGCGAGGGATCAGCCGATCCCACAGCGCCAGCGGCACGGGGCGGCCGTTGTGCTCGACGCGCAGCACCCGCGACGGCGCGGCGATGCGCGTACGCCGCATGAAGGCGCCCAGCGTCTCACCCGGCAGGAATGCCGCGTAGCAATCGATGCGATCGCCGCTCTCAAACGGACGCGGATACACCACGAGCGACGGCGATGCGATCGGCCCGGCAGGAACGACTGTCTGCGTCACGTCTTCCATCGGAAATATCCCTCAAGCTTGTAATCGACGCGGATCATGTCGCGCAGGCGCTGGCGCACCACGGCGCCGAAAGCGCGGTCGGCATGCATCACCCACCATTCATGCGCCATGAACGCCATGACACCGATGTGGAACAGGTCGCCGCGCGATCGCAGCAGCACCGGGTGCCCCTCGATCGGGGCAATAACAGGATCTGCAAATTGCGCCTGGTTGGCGCGAATCTGCGCGGCCTGAGCGCGCAGCGCCACCTCGTGCCCGCTCGGCAAACCCGGAGTGATCCCCAGGTACTCGCGGGCGACGCGTTCGGCGAACGCGGCGCAATCGCCGGTCTCGGGAACATAGGGTTGCCCGATGTATTTTTCCGTCCAGTGCATCTTAGAAATTCCCAGGCGAAGTGGTCGGATCGAAGCGCACCGCCACTGCGGATTGCATCAACGTGTTCTTAAAACCGAGTTCGCCGGACACCCGGTAATTCGAGATCAACAGGCCCGCCAGGTCCATCGTCATATCGAATTCCAGATTGGAGGGGTTTGAACGCAGCACCAGGATGAGGCGGCACCGAGCGCCGGCGCCACCCTGGCTCACCTCAAGCCATTCCGTCAACTCTCGACCGATGTTGTCGACCTCAAGCTTCGCGCCGGGCACCTGCTCATGCTGGTCATCCGGCAGCGATAGGTCGAACCGGCAAGCGAGGAATTTGTGGCCCTCCACATCGATATCCACTGTGTCGTTCACAAATCGCGCCGGCACCGCCAGATCCGAATGCGTGATCTCGATCAGTTCCAGGAGCGGCTCGTCCGCGCTGGTCGCGTTGAGGTTGCGTTTGGCCCGGGGGGAAAAATTCCGGCTCATATCAGCCCACCGTTTCCAGCTGAGCCGTTGCCCGCCATACCCTTCCTGGGCTGGACCAGGAAACCTTCCCCGACACGAACCGCGCTTGCTTGAGCACCAAGTCAAGCGGGTCAGTCCAACCAAACCACCCGCCGCCGCCGTTCAAGTCGGACCTCATCCATGCATCGAATGCGTTTTTCTGCGCCACGCTCCCCACATGAATAACCACGTCGCGGGTGACGATCGGCGTGGTCCAGCGCCGCCGCTGCTTGGTGATGCCGCCGTCCATGTCGGTGCGCAGAACACCATAGTCGGCATCCTCCTTGAAGCCTTCCAGCAGCACTTTTGCGTAGCTCGGAAATACCGCCATGTCACCCTCCCATTACGCCGCGCACCGCTTGGGCGGATCGGCCATTTCGCTGCAAGTCGCTCACGACAATGCTGATCACTTCGCCACTCACGTCCAAGCGACGATTCACGCCCGTCACCTGCTGCGGCGTACCGTTGTTGATGATCTCCACTTGCAGAGCGCCGCCCGACTGCGCGCGGCCAGCTGGCGGTGGAAGCGCTGGAGATCCAGCCATCCCGCCTACCGCGTGGCCCGTCCGAATGGAGCGCCGCAAAGCGTGGAAGCCGCTCGCTCCACCCAGGGCACGGATCTCGTCCTGGTTCAGCACGCCCTCGCCGCGGTGAACAATCCCGGCCGGCTCGAAGCGGCCGCCGTCCCCGGTGTAGCCGCCCGAGGAAAACTGGATGCTGTCCAGCAATCCGCCCGCAGTGCCGCCAATGCCCTGCAGGCTTGAGCCGGATACCGCGGAACCGCTGCCCATCCAGCTGCCCAGCAAGCCGCCCAGGGCGCCAGCCAGGGGGCCGGTGATGCTCTGCTGAATGGCAATTCGGGCCATGTCGGAAATGATGCTGTCGGCAAGATCCTTGAAACTCAGTTTCCCGGTACGGACAAACCCCGTCAGCGCGTCGTCCATGCCGGTAAACGCGTTTGTCACCGCACCTTCAATTGACGAAGCCACGTTCAGCACGCTGTCAACGTAGTTCCCCAACCCGCGCGACATGCCCAACTGCCACGAGGATTCCGCCTCGCGCTTGCGGGCGGCGGAATCCTGAAGGATTGCTACCTGGCGATCTTCAGCATCGCGCAAGGCTTCAATTCGCGCCGCGTACGCAGCCTGGTCCAGGCGCGTGGATTCGACCTGCTGGTCCTCCTCCAGCTTGCGGCGGCGCTCGGCGTACTTCTGCCGAATCGCCACCTCCTGCTCCAACTGCTCGCGATGCTGGTCGGTCATCCCGACGCCCGCGACCTCGATGTCCCGTTCACGCTGGTACAGGTCTATCTCACGCTGGACCGCGTCGAAGTAGCGCGCAGACTCAGCGGCCTTTTTGGTGGCCTCCTCGGCCTCCTTCCAGGCTTGGATCTCGTCGAACAGCGCGATGGCGCGGGCGCGGTGCGCCTCCGACCCCTTGGCCTGCTCGATGCGATAGCGCTCCTGGGCGTCGGATGTCATGCCCAGCGTCGCGCGCTGCTCTTCCAGGCGCTTGACCAAGCCCTGCAACTCGCTCGCCTGCTGCGCGCTACCCTTCGGCAGGAACCGGTCGTTCAGCCGCTTCTGCGCATCGCTGTCGAACAAGGGCCCCAGCGCGGCGCGCCACTCCTTCTCCGCCCCCTTCAGTCGCTCGCCGGGCGTGGCGAACTCCTTCAGGAACTTGTCGTAGGCGGCCCGGTACTTGTCCAGCTCGTTGATGACCGGCGCCACCCCACCCGCCGCGGCGGCTTGCGCCCCCGTCAGCGCCTCGATCTCCTGGCGCAACCCGGCAACGTTCCCCGAGGCTTCGATCACCTTCTGCGCAAACTCAACCAGCCGCCCGCGGCTCGACTCGCTGGCGCGACCCGACGAGACGTAGGACTCGACCAAGGCGGCAAGCGAGGCGGCCATCTGCTCGGACGACAGGCTGGTATCGGACGCCACCGCCTTCATTTCCGCGGTGAAGTCGGCGCGGTACTGAGCAGCCGCGCGGGCGCCCTCGGTCAGCGCCGGCGTGAAGGCATTCCCCAGTTCGAAGATTGCGGCTTGGCTTTCCTTGAGGGCCGCATTCAGGTCATCCGTCTTGATGCTGATGACCTGCTGGCGTTGCAGGTCGTTCAGCTTCTGGAATGACGTCAGCAGCTCGTCGACGCTTCGCCTGGTATCAGCCACTTCGCGCGCGCCAGCCGACGCGGAATCGCGTGCATCCCGGCCGTACTGCAGCCACGCATAACCCGCAGCACCAACCGTAAGCGCAACAACACCGAGAGGCCCGCCGACCATGGCGAGGCCCGCTGCTGCCAGTCGAGACGCTGCCCCCATGGCTGCCATCCTGGAGGCTGCCACTTCGAGGGTTAGCGCCACGCCAGCCATACCGGTCGAAGCGGCGACTGCGCGAGCCGCAAACACCGTCATCGACAAGCCGGCTGATAGCACTGCCGCCGCCAGCTTTGCACCGATAACCGCAGCCAGGCCACCAGCAGCCACCGTCAGGGCGTTGAGCCCAGCCTTGGCGGCGTCGGATCCCAGTGCAGAGTTCAGCCCCTCTACGACATCGCGCAGAAAGGTTAGGCTGCCGCTCTCATCCGTCAGTAGCGCAGACACCGTATTGCGCAGACCCAGCAGCGCGCCACCCAGCGTATCGCGCGCAGCAGCTGCCGCGCCACCGTAGCTTTCCTCCAAGGCGCGCAAAATGATGGCCTGGGCCTCCGCGGTGCGACCGGAGAGCTCCAGCTGCTCGACTAGGGCCTTCTGCTCCTCCGTGAACCGGAACCCCTGCCGGCTTAGCGCGGCCAGTCCCTGGGAGGGAATGTCCAGCGCTCGACCGATGGTTTCCGCAGAAGCGCGAATCGTCATGCCGGTGCGCGCCGCCATATCGGCCGCCGCCTGCATTGCACGGGGGAACTCCTGGCCAGCAACCCCGGTGAAGGCCAAAAGGGCAGTCTGCGCTTCGTTCACCTCGCCGGCCGAGATCGTGCTGGCCGACTCAATCGCGTCGGCCATGGCGTTCAGGCTGTCAGTGCTCATAGACGCCGCGCGGCCCGTCGACTCCAGCACCGCGGCCAGCTGCGCCTGCTCGTTCTGTGCGTTGATCGTGTTCTGGACGAACGCGGTCAGCACGCTACCGGCCGAGATGCCAGCAAACGCCGCCCCAATCAGGGCAGAGGCGCGCGTCCAGGACGAGCCGGCCTGCTCAGCGCTTTGTTCCATTTCGCGCCCCGCCCGACGGGTAGTACGGGCAGCGCGGTCCATGTCGGTCTCGAAGCTGCCGGTCCGAGCCAGCAGGTCGACCACGATTGATCCGGCAGTTGACATTTCATGTACCTACTATGCCCGCGAGGGCTTCATTCCAAGGGCGGCGAACGACTTGAGGTCCGCTTCAGAGAACTGGTCCGAGAGCAACGGCATAGGGTCGTCGTCCTGCCGAAGACCCAAACCGCCGACGAGCCAATCCAGGCGCGCAGGGAAATCCCCGCCTACCTGGACGTGCGCCAGCATGGCCGCGGGGCGGTGGTACCGATGCAGGTCGTCGAAGGGAGACTCCTGGTAGAACTGCTGCCAGGATCGAAATTCGGGCTCCGTCATGACGCT
This sequence comes from Achromobacter denitrificans NBRC 15125, assembly GCF_001571365.1. Classification (GTDB taxonomy): domain Bacteria; phylum Pseudomonadota; class Gammaproteobacteria; order Burkholderiales; family Burkholderiaceae_B; genus Achromobacter; species Achromobacter denitrificans. Next base: position 122,651 of record NZ_BCTQ01000008.1, read on the forward strand.
CTTCAGTTCCCCGATGGTCCGCCCCAGGCCCAGGGCCAGGATGTGCCAGAAGCGGATCTCGCCCGTTAGCCTTTTCCCCGCAGGTCCGCGAAGTCGTTGATGTCGGCGATCACTTCCGACAGCTTGCGCAGCACCTTGGGCTTGATGCGATTGGCTCGCTCCAGGTCCAGCGCCGGCTTGCCGTCGGCCGTCACCATGCTGGCGACGACAAGGCGGCTGTGCGCACGATCGCGCACGTCTTCGTCCGGCGAAGTGAGAGCAGTCACCCACTTGTTGAACTCGACGTGGCTGATCGCCTTGAAGTACAGCTTGTGCTTCTTGCCGTCGCCCAGTTCGACCTCGCGATCGACAACCTGGTCGCTGACGAAGAGCGCGTCGGGGAGTTCTTGCTTTTCCATGTTGCCCCCCTTACGCCGCCGGCTTGAAGTTCCAGGCCACCTTGCCCGAACGCTGCAGCGTCAGGGTCCCGGTCACGCGGTCGTTGGTGGCGGCATCGATCGTCACCTCCGCGATGTACGCCTGGAAGCGGGCTGCGGTGCGGGCTACCGGCCAGACGAGCACATCACCGGCATCCAAAGTGGGCGGAGCCACGCCGTCGGAAAAGCCCGTGATCCAGTCCAGCACGGCGCCGGACTCCTTCAGATCCGTGAGAATGCCCTGGTGCGATTCAGCCGTCGGAATGAAGTTGAACGGGACCGACACCTGGCCGGGCGCGCCCAGGCCGGGAATGAACTCCTGGTCCTCGGTCGCATCCAGGCAGGTAACGTCGATCTGCGACTTGGTGCCCGCCCCCATGCCCGTGATGCCCGTGGGGCAGGCCATCTTCAGGATGACCGGGTCCGGGGTGGCCAGGGTGTTGAGCACGAACAGGTGAGTGCCCTGGGTTTTGATAACGCCAGCAGTCATGATGACCTCGAAATAAAAAGGCCCGCACATGGCGGGCTAAAGGGGTAGGAAAACAGACGGCTTACCGGCCTCTGATGAAGTCGGCCTGTAGCCCAATGCGGAACAGCTTGGTGTCCGTCTCTCGGGTGTGGACGATGATGCGATTGGCGATGCCAGCCGCGTCCAGCGCATCGCGCACCGCCCCCGCCAGCGATATGCAGACGGCCTCCTGGCTATCGTCCGGGCCTGTCCAGCAGTCGATCTGGACCGTGCCGCTGTCGGCATCAGGAGGCCCGCTTAGCTGGTCGTAGGGGCTATCGATGACCGTGAACCAGGTGATGTACGGCGTCGGCGTACCCTGCGGCGCCATGCCCGACACGTAGATTCTCGGGTTTGCACCGACATGGCTACGCACCGCCGGCGTGTTGATCGTCTTGAATACGGGTGCCAGCATCACAGCCTCCCTTCACGCCGGGCCTTGGCGACGACCTTCTCGATCTGGCGCGCCACGTCAGTGCTCACCAGTTCGATGACTCGCTGGCCGTGCTGCTGGACCGCAGGCCGTAGCCACGGCGTCGCGGGCTGGTGGCTGGATCCGTACTCTTTGAGCGCCGCCGTCTTGCGGGTCGTCACGGGCTCCTTACCCTTGCGCGTGTAGGTCTTTTGGCGCACGCGAACCAGGTAACGTTCGCCCTTGCTGCCGATTGGGGGCTTTCCACGGCTGGCGATGACGTTCTGCAGCAGCAAGCCGCTGGATTCGTCCCCGGTATTCACCATCGAGGCCTGGAGGTTTTCCTTGGCCCTGTCTCGCAGATACCGGGCGCCACGCGCCAACGCAGTCTTCACCGGCCCACCGCGCTTGGAGACGACCTCGGCGGGCAGCGACTGAAGCGTGCGCATCACCTCATCGACGCCGCGCAACTTCATTTCGACTTTCACAGCGGCTCTCCTTCCGGCCGGGCCTCCCCTGCCATCTCGCCGTCCAGTGTCATCGCGGGCGGTTCTTCCAACTCGCCATCTGCGGCCAGCGCCTCCAGCAGCACGTCGAGTTTTCCCTCGATACGAGCCAGGCTCGCTTCGATGCGGTCCATCTGCGAATTTGTGCCGCGTGCCGGCAAGGACGGGCTTCGCACAGGAGGAAATTGCGTATTCATGGCTATTGGCCCTCGCTCGGTCCATCCACGCAACGCAGCCGCCACTCGCGACGCGCCGTAGCGTCCGTCTCGGCGGACTGGATATTGAAGATCTGGCCGTCCCAGCGCAGGCGCCAGGACGCCAGCAGGGTTGGGCTGGTCGGAAACCAGCGCAGGTTCACCCGCGCGCCGACCTCCGCCTGCGTCGCGTTCCCGCCTTGAAACTCGCGGCCTGGACCCGTCAGGACCTCGGCGGGCACATCTTCGAGCCGCGAGCCGTCGTCCAGCACCACGATCTGCCATCCGCCGCTGCCCGGCACGATGTAGCCGTTCTCGTCGCGCACGGGATCGCCCTTCGCCTCGAAGGTCACACGGTGGCGTAGTCGGTGAGCCAGCATCACGCCCCCCATCCAATGCGGTGCGGCGCCAGCTTCACTTCGGCCGCGGCACGCAGCTTGGCGATGTCGTCGGGGCTGGCTTGATACGAGGCCTGGAGCAGCAGCATCACACCCAGCACCATACTGTCGAGCGGCGCAGTAAGCGGATCAGCGTCGACCAGCACGCCATCCACCAGGATCGCGGCGGGGACTGGCTCCAGCAGGCCCCGGTTCATGTACTGCACCGCCTCGTCCTCGGCGCTGTTCAGCAGCATCTGCAGTTTCGCGTCGTCGGCGTTGTGAATGACATCCAGGAACCGCTTCGCGGTTTCGAGGCTGATCACGGACATGGTCAATCCTTCTTGACCCGAGCGCGCCGCGAAGTGGCACTCGGCTCGCCGGCTCCGGTGGAGTCGTCCGCGGGGTCACCGGATGCGGCCTCCTTGACCGTCGGGGAGACGAGCACCGCCAGGCCCTTCTGGACCAGACGCTCGCCGATTCGTTCGGACACTTCGAACACATCACCGCGACGGCGCGTTCCCATGTGCTCGAAGGGGGATATTGCTTTCACTTCCATGTGGATCTCCTGGTGGATGGGCGGCGGTTGACCGCCGCCCATTTGCTTCAACCGCCGGCCGGCACGTCGAGGCCGTCGAAGCCGCCCTTGACGAACGCCTCAGGCCGGAACACGGTCAGCGCCACGCGCTCTTCAACCAGCAGGGTCACGCGGTTGGTGACGACGTTGTCGCGGTCTTCCAGCGAAACCGTGAGATTCACGTCCTCTCGGTCCCAGCCCTGCGCGCCCATGGCGAAGGCGCCGACCAGGAAGTCGCCCGCGTCCATGGCCGTGGTCGTGACGATGGAGCGTCCCCACAGGCCGGCCTGCGTGACGAAGCGCGGGTTGGCGAACAGATAACCGTTCGTCGTGTCCTTCAGCAGCTCGATCGCCGTCCAGTCGATGGGCGACAGCACGATGCCGTCCGCGGGATACTCGGCCAGCTCGGCCTGCAACAGGGCGAGGCGCAGGCGGTCCAGGCGGTTCTCGGCTTGCACCACCACACCAGGATTGGCGTAGGCGATGGCTTGCGTGTAAACCCCGTCGATGTTCAGGCCCACGCCGCTGCCCTTGAGCAGTTGACGGTCTTCGACCAGCTTGAGGCCATAGCGCAGGCGGCCGTCGATATACGACTGCAGCATCGGAACGTCGGACAGGATCTGCTTCGTCGCGCGGATCCAGTGCGCAATGGTGGCCACGGGCGCCGACGCATCTTCGAACATCAGCGTCGACTCGGGCTTGAGGGTGCCTTCAGCCACGGGCGCGGCGTTGTTGGTGAAGCCGGTTTCCCGCACAAACTCCACCGCATTGGACGAGGTGCGCCCCCAGCTGAGAAGGTCGCGCACACGCAGCTGCTGGCTGGGCGGCGCGACGATGCCGGGCACGCGCTGGGGAACGACCAGGTCGCCGGCCGTCGTGGTGCTAATCTCGGCGCTGACGGGCGCGCGGAACTTGCCGCGCGGATTGGAGGCGAAGGCGGTGAAGTCCTCGCGCTCGGTGAACTGCTCACCCATCGACTTGGGCCGTGCACCTTCGCCGCCACCATTCTGGAACTTCGCCAGGAGTTGTTCGGCGGTGGCCAGGCGGGCCTGCAGTTCACCCTGCGTGGTCAGAGTCTTGTCGATATCGGCGCGCAGTTCCTGGTCCATCGTGCCACGCGCGTTGGCCTTCTCGGCCATGCTCTTCAGCTGGTCGCTGACAGTTTTCAGGCTGGCGTTGATCTGTTCGATTTGTTGTTCCGGCGTCATGATGTGTTCCTTACTTGAGGATCGTTGTGAGAGATGCGGCCAGATCGGCCGTGGTGCTGAGGGCAGCCGGGTGACCCATGCCGCGTCCGGTGGCATCACGCACACCGCTGCCAGCCGAATCGCTCAGGCTGGACTTGAATTCAGAGATCAGGCGTTGGGCCTCGCTACGGGGCAGGCCCGCCGCCCGCATTGCCGACTCGATGCGGCGCACCGCGCTGGCGGACGTGCCGCTGGTGCCCTTGCCAACCTGGTCGGACGGCAGCAACTCGTCGGCGTAGCCCTGGTCGATGGCTTGGCTGCCGCCTATCCACGTCTCGCCGTCCATCTGGCGTTGAACTTCGGCCAGCTCCTGGCCGCTAGAGACCGCGTAGATGTCTGCCATGGCAGCGTCGAAGGGCTCCATCGTGTCGGCGAACTCGCGCAAATCGTGTCGGTTGCCCTGTGCGATCACCCAGCAGTTGTGGACCATCAGGAACCCCGCGCGAGCAATCTGGCGCTTGTCGCCCGCCATGGCGATGATCGAGGCGGCACTGGCGGCCAGACCCAACACCTTGACCGTCACCTCGCCCTGGTGTTCGCGCAGCAGGTTGTAGATGGCCAGTCCCTCGAACATGTCCCCGCCGGGGCTATTCACGTTCACGGTGACGGGGCCCGCACCCATACTGCGCAGCGCACTGGCGATGCGCTTGGCAGTCACGCCTTCGCCTGTCCACCAGTCATAGCCAATCACGTCGTAAACGCTGATCGTCCGTTCTGCATCATCCTCGACCGCTGCACGGACGCCGGCGTCCCAGCGCTCCAGGGCGCGGGGAGACATGTAGGCCGAAACAGCCGCGCAGGGGCGGCCCGCCGGAGCGGCCGGCAGGTTCTTCTTGCTCATGTGGGGATACCTCAGGTGTCGGCCGTCGAGGCCATCATGTCTTTCAGCCAGTTGGCCATCGCATTGCGGGCCTGCTGGTCAGCTGTATTGCTGCCCAGACTGTCCAGCGGCGTAAGCGCCGTCTGCACGGTCAGAACTGCAGCGTTGCCGCCCATGGGCGCGCGGTCTTCCAACTCGCGCACTTCGTCACGGGTCAGGATGCCGTTGTTCACCATGACGCTGTAGAAGGAAGCTCGGGCGGCGCTGTCGGCACGCAGCAAGCCTTCGACAGCAAACTTGGGGTAGTACCGTACTCGCTCCGCGGGCATCAGCAGATCCTTCACGATGGACTGCTCGATGCGCTTGAGCCATGGGCTTAGCGTGAACACCAGGAAGCCGATCATCTGCTGTTCGATGCCCGTTCCCCAGCTGGTCGACTTCTCGGTATGCCCGACCATCCACGGCGGCACACGGAACCAGCGGCAGATCTCCTCAATGCTGAATCCGCGCGACTGCAACAACTGCGCGTCAATGGGATTGATGCCGATCGTGCCGACCTCCATGTCGGCTTCGAGAATCGCGGGGCGCCCGGCGTTTACCGCGCCCGACAACCGCCCCTCGATCATCTCCCGGGCTTCCTCGCGCTGATTGTCCTTCAAGATCTTCGGGTACTTGAACCAGGTTGTCGGCATCAGGCCGCGCTTGAAAACGCCCGCCGCCGCCTCGTCCGTGGCCAGCGCTGAACCGAAGACCTGGGCGCCGTAGTGAACCACCGACACGCCATCCTTCCCATTGAGCGACCAGCCCGGGATTCTCCATACCTTCGTCGCCGGGATTACACGCTGCCGGCCGTCGTCATCGGTGTACCGATACTCCTTCGAACCATCGCCTTTCCGCGAGACCGTCAGGCGCCCCGGGTATAGAAACTGGAGGCCGACAACCCTTTCGCCGACCAACAGCTTCTCGCAATGCGCGTTGCCTCGCAAGAGCATTGCCGCCACCACCGCCTCCCAGAAAACCGATGACACTGAATCGGGATTCGGCTGGGTGCCGATGATGAAGTTCAGCGGATGCTGAGGCGCCGGCCGCTTACCACCGCTCGCGCGCTCATGCATGCCAAGTGGCAGCGTACCAATCGTCTCGGAGATAAGCCGTGCACACGCCCAGACGGCCGAGAGTTGCAGGACGTTCTTGTCATTGACATTGACCCCCGCCGAGCTACTGACGCCGAGCCGGGCCCACGCGCCAGCGTCGGTGAGGCCGAACGGCGCGCCAAGCCAGCCCAGCACCGCGGCGCGGAGCCGGCCGACCTTTTGCGCTTTATGTTTCATCCGATCACCGCGTTTTTAAAGAAGTCTGAAAGGTCCTCGGCGTCATCCGAGGCCACGGCCAAGCCCATCGCCATCAGCAGCGCGGCCATATCGTCAATCTTGTCCGCCGAACGCTTCCGGTCCGGTGCCATGGACAGGTTCACGTCGCGGCGCGCCACTAGATTCGAAGCGCACCATGTCAGCACTGGGTCGCCGCCATGAACCAGCTTGCCGCCCACATAGGCCAGTTCAAGCGCTTGCATCGCCGGGTGGTAGCTCTTGGTGCCCTGCACGAACTGCACCATCGGCACGCTTGCCGCCACCAAGCGGTTCACCAAGTCGGCCGCGTTCCAGGCGTCATATGCAATCTGCTGCGGGTCGAAGCGCTGCACCGCGGCCAATATGTCGCGCTCGATGACCGAGTAGTCGGTCACGTCGCCTTCAGTCTGGAGCAAGTATCCAGCCTCCACCCAGCCGGCATACGGCACTGTGGCGCGCTCGGTGCGCTGCTTCACCGCCTCGGATGGCACCCAGCGCCAGCCGTGCGTGTACCAGACACCCTCGACAAGCCACAACAGGCGGAATGCGGCGATGTCCGTGGTACTGGCCAGGTCCAGGCCGCCCCAGCATGGGTAGCCCGCCAGCCAGTCCAAATCAACAGCGCCGCCGCACTTGGCCCACTTGGTCAGGTCGACCCAGCCGCTGGCGGTCGATGCCGGCCTGTTGCACCGCTTTATGCGGAATTCCGCCAGCTTGGATGGCATCTGCTTGGCTTCAACGGCCTCCTTTCGGATGGCCGCCTTCAGGTGCGGATTGACATCCAGCAGCGGATTCGCCTTGATCCACTTCGACTCGTCGAACTCGTCGTCCTGCGTGATCTTCGCGGACTTGTCTTCGTTGTCCAGTGCGTAGAACAAGGCCAGAAAGTGGTCAGCCTGCGTGCCCAATACTCCGCGCAGCAGCGCGAACACGAATCCGCGGATTTCGGCCCAAGGGCCGGCGTTCGTGTATCCCTCGGTGGTCGTGAACAGCCAGAGCGGGTTTGCCCGCGCGCCAGCGGCCGACTGCAGCACGTTTAACAGGTCGGCCGTCTTGTGAGCGTGGATCTCGTCCAGCCCCGTATGGGACGGGTTCAAGCCATCCTGCGTACTGGCCTTGGCGTGAACGGCCTTGTAGCTGCTGCCCGTCTCGAAGCGGCTTATAGACTTCGCCCATGTGGCTAGGCCGAAGGCTTCTGCTAGGTCCGGCGTTTTCTCCACCATGCGCTTGGAGGCGCGGAAGATGATGCTGGCCTGGTCGAAGGTGGTGGCTGCGCTGATAACCTGCGCGCCCTCTTCCGGCTCGCAGCACAGGCAGTACAACAAGATTGCCGAGGCCAGCGTACTCTTGGCGTTCTTTCGCGCCACCGCGAACAGCGCCGAGGTGAAGCGCCGGGGATGGAATGTGTCGTCGTCACCCCAGCCGTCGACCTTGATGGCCTCGCGCCGCCGGAATCCAAACAGCTGCACCACGAAGAACACGTGGCTCGGGTGCATGACGATGGTGGGCGTTTCCCACTTACCCTCGACGTGCGGCAGTTTTTCGATGAAATCGCACGCATCGTTTGCATGCCACTCGTCGAAGAAGAACGGCGTTCCGCGACGCCGTGCCCGTTTCAGGTCATCCAGGAACCGCTTCGCCGCGAGACGTATCCAACGCCCATGCTTCTTGCGCCCCTTGTCGGCCACCGCCGCCTGGGCGTACTTGGTGGCAATGCCGACATAATCACGCGCTGCGTCGCTTCCCATTGGTCTTGAACTTGTTGCCAGTCTGCGCGACAGGGGCGGACCCCTTCACCTTTCCCTGAGCGACAGGCGTGAGGCCGAATTCGCCAACCAGGGCGCGGTATTGCGCGAGCATGTGACCGGTAGGGGTTTCACCAGCCATCCATAGTTGCACCAGCTTCCCGTGTAGCGCGCAGAGCATCGCCAATGGCGACAGGCTCGCCTCGGTAAGCAGGCGGTTCGAATGCAAGATGCGGGTGAGCCGATGCCATTCGGCCTCGGCGTGCTTGTTCGGCAGCCAGTCAGGCGCCTCCGGCACATCCAAGACCAACTCCAGTTCAACTGCTTGAGTTTCCGGCTGGGAGTCTCGGTCCGCACGCGCTGTGCCGGCCACAACTTTCAGCTGGACCGGCTTCTTCGGTGGGGCCATATCGCCTCCAAAAAAACGCGTTTTTCTGATATGACTGCGCAAAAAAAAGGCTGGGCGTCGGGTGTCCGGCAAAATCGGCCCGACTTTCGACCCACCCCTCCCCGCTCAGGTCACGCCCTCGGGGTCCCAGGACGGTTTTTCCGCTCCCTTGCGCGCAAGGCCTCTGCCTGGGTCTTCTCGGCGTGGCAGTCTCGGTTCATCGCGCGCAGGTTGCTGGGCTGATCGTTCAGCCTCCCGGACGCGTCCCTCGTGTTGTCGATGTGGTCGACCTCATGGGCGACCCGTGGGAGCAACCGTGCGCGGCAGGCTTCACACTGGCATAGCCCGCCATCGCGCTCCATGATCTGATCACGCAGCCGGCGCCATGGCCGACCGCCGCGGCCTTGACCGTAAGCGGGAGGCTCTGGCTCATGCCTAGCGGTCGACACTACCCGCTTCAGCTTTCCGGGGCGGGTCGGCATCAGCGCGCCACCGCGACCCGCTGATACTCGCAGCATTCGCTTTCGAGAGACGTGACCTCGACCTGCCCAACCTCATACAGATCACTGAGATGCAGGAACAGGGCTTGCTTGATGCACTCGGGCATATCCACTCCAGCGATGACGACTCGGGCCTGATCGAACTCCACTTCACCATCCCGCGCGATCAAGGACAGCGTGAGGCTAGGCAACCCGCCCGGCTCGAACGTCACGCTCGCTCCCGATAGGCGGCGGATAGCCACGCCATCCACGCTCACTGTCGTGCGCGTCCCTTTCTGGGATATGACGTAGCGCGGCTTCTGGCCCAGCCTGGGCGACGGCGCGGGCGACGCACTTTCGGGAACTGCTGCCATAACTGACCCCTTTGAATTGGTGCCGGGTGCTACCTACTGCACACCGCCCGGCGCGATGACCAACCCCGCACGCCATGCCCAGCGCACGACCCTCGGTAGCGGGAGGGCGGAGAATGCAAAAGCCCCGACCGGACTATCCGTATCGGGGCTGTGGCTTGTGTGGAGCGGACAGAGGGAATCGAACCCTCACTACGCGGCTTGGAAGGCCGGCGGCTCACCATGAGCATGCCGGCAGAAATGCAAAAACCCGCCAGCTTTCGCGTGGCGGGTTTGTCTGGACGAAGTAATACACCTTATCCGTTAGGAACGTATCTTCGGTTAAAAAAACGGAACCGTCAATAGTTTTAGTGACCAGGCGCCTCACACGCCTAAGCTGGCCAATTTGCGTATTATCTGTAGCGTCCTTTCGACACCGCATCGCGGAGCAAAAATACGGAGGCATGATTGGCGAATATTGGTGACGTGGCAATTCTGTTCAAGTCTCATGAAGAAATCACCGGGAGAGAGAATTTCCAGGCGCAGATTCAAGTAGCCAATGGAGACCTAGATCGCATCATCGGAGGGTATGACTTCGATCGAGAAATGCAGCTTCGCTGCGGCCTGAATAACTGCAACCAGTTGCACCAACGCGGCTATGTAATCTCGACAAAGCAAGGCGTGGAGACCATTTGCGGTAACGTCTGTGGAGCGCGTGAGCTGGGAGTAGACTTCACGGAAATGGTTGCACGCTTCACGGCACGCGTAGATGAGCAGAAGCGCAGGCAGTCCATTCAGGAACTTCAACAGAGCGCCGAGGTCAGCCTTGCCCGGTGTCACGCCCTGAAGCGCGCAGTTGATTCCGTGTATCCCGCCTTAGCGGAAATTCGATCCGCACTTCGGCGGGATACGGACATCAATCGCGCCACGGAACTATTGATCCGAGAAGGCGGTAGGGTGCGGGTCCGCCAGGAACTGACTGCCGCGGAGCAACAGCTTGCAACCGACACGAAACAACGCGCGAACCTAGTGACCATCGCTACCGTTCAAGGAATCAATGCACTCCGCGACTATCCAAAAGCTGCAAATACGATCGAACACGACCTACTTGCGACCATACAGGAGCTCCAGAAACTCGATGCCGCAAGTGTCAAGGGTAGAGCATTGACGGCCATTACCACGAAAATTAACGCCTTCCCCTCTGCGTTCGCGTTCCTAGATCAGTTTCTTGAAGACGCAGCTGCATTTCTGACACCACAGAATTTCGGCAACCTGGAGCATATTGCCTATATGGGCTCAGTGAAGAACCACAAGCTTGGGCCCATCCTTCACAAAGTGATATATCGCTTCTATCAACGCGAATATGCGGCGCGGGCAGCCAACCACGCCGCCCCCTGAAGCAATTTGTTGGTTCAGCCCACAGTAGCCTGCCCCTGGGCGGGCGGGGCGTCAATCCAGCCGCAGCGCACTAAGCGTTCGCAAATCGCTTGGTGCGCCTGCTGATGGAGGCCAACAGAAGGCCCAAGCCCGCGCGCAATAGCCCCCCCAAAGAGCCATTTCTTTATTTTCGCGTTGTGCGAGCCCGCTGTATCGGGATCAACATGACACCGTTCAGCCAAATCCACCAAACTCGCTTTCACTCCGAACATGCGCTGAATAAGCCCCGACCTGAGGCGCCCATTGGACACGCACCCGGACAATGCGGCGGATGCCGCTGCGGCGGTCAAATCAGAAATGGCATCAGCCCACTCCGGGTTGACTTTCCAACCGACGCAGCAAGACGCGCGACATTCGCAGGCCACTCGTTGATCCGCGGCGGCGGCAATTAAGACTGCTTGCTGGAGCTTCGACAACCGCTCTAATTCGGCACGGATCATGCCAGCCTGGCCCGCTCCATCAATACCAGAGAGCCCCTTACCTTCGTGCGCAGATGGTCCAGCGGCGACGCGATTCATCATCGGCCGGTCATATTGCTGCTTTGAGTATTGGAGCGCGAACACCAGCGCGGCATGTGCGCTTTTGAACAGCGGCTCGGCCTTCGGCTTCACGGCCGGCACCGCGGGCAGCCGGGAAATAGTCATCGTCGTCATCAAATAATCTCCGGGGAATAAGTCACTTTCGCGGGCAACTTCTCCCGCATCCATTGCATTGCCGCTTCCCATCCGAGGGTGACGGTGTGCCGCCCCCGGACGGGATAAATCTTCGGGTTCATGTGGTGCGCGTCCACCACCACGGATTCGCCGCGCGCCCCCGTCTGCCTGTAGATCAGCACCGGCACGCCCTCCGCGCCCGCCTGGTCCTGGGCCTGACGCCACCAGGCCGGCAGGCAAAGCGTGTTCGCGTGTTTGCATTCGACGCTGATCAGCGCAAATGCGGGCTCATCGGCCACAACGTCGCTATCACCCGCCTGATTGCGCACCCGGCGACGCCAGGTCGTGCCGGTCGCCTCCGTCAACAAGTTCGCCACCTTGCGTTCATAGGCCGCGCCCTTGTTCCGCTGCATCGCGCTCATGCCTGCGCCCCCTGGTCCACGCCCAGGCGCAGCGCATTGCGCGCCATGGCAATGATCCCTGGCGAGTAGCGCTTGCCCTTCGGGTTCTCGGTTTCGGTAATCACCCGCTTCCACCCGCGCAGCGGATCACGGCCCGATTGATTCAGGATCGCGCCCGCCCCCATCGCCTCCAGCGCCTTGGCGGCCTCTGCCGGCGTAGCATGGGTCGCCCCCGGCGCGGGCAACGCGACGGCGGGCGCAGGGATGGCCGCCCATTCGCCCCGCCCCAGTTCGTCCGACAGGGCACGTTCCCAGCGCGACTGCATCACCGAGTACCCGCAGTTCAGCAAGTCATGGGATCCGACACGCACGGCGGCCCAGTACACGGCCGGATGGCTCCATTGCCCCATTTCCCCACGGCGGCGCGCAGTCATCCCCGCAACGGCATCGTGGAAAGCGTTTTCCGGAATCAGGCCCGGCCGGCACGCCTGGATGAACTCGCCCACGGCGGGCGGCCAGTCCGGGAACATGCGGCGGCAGGCTCGTAGCCCTTCAGCCACGTCGCGCGGCGTCAGCCCCTCTTCGTCGAACGCTTCCGCCCATGCCGCCTTCCAGTTCTCGATGCTCTGCATGTCCGGGAAGTCCTTCAGCCAGCGCCCCCCATACGTGCCCGAGAGCCGGTTCCACAGGTGGTCGATCAGCGAAATGCCTTCCAGCTTCGCCAGCGGGACAGCCCAGGCGGAGCGCTCAGGCGTCGATTGTGCGACCGTCGTCATAGTCGGGGCCTCCAGAGGTTCGATTGCGGTTTACGTAGTCGGTGGGATTGAACTTGCCGGGACGCGGCGCGCCCCCGGATGCGGTGCCGCTCGGTGCGAACAGGCCCTGCCAGCTTTTGCCGATGGCATGCTCGATGACTGCTTCCGGCGTGTGGCCCTGCTGGCGGAAGTTCGCCAGGTCCTTGACCTGCTGCCTGGCGGCTTCTTCGGTCAGCGGCTTGCGAAGCTGTGCACGATGACGCGCCCAGCGCCCCCACAATTCCGCATCCAGCCAAACAGGCAACTCCACGCACATCGGATCGAACCCCGGCGAGCGCTTGCGCGCGCCTGTGACGGTTCTTGATGGTTCTGACGGTTCTATGACGGTTATATGCGGGTGCAACCCGTTGCACCCTTTCGTGTCGTCGTTTGCACCCTTTACGTCGTCAGTTGCACCCTTTGTGTCGTGGCTTGCACCCTTTTCCGCTGCTTCGGGTGGTGCAAAATCTGCACCGTTTTCTTGTTCCGGGGCCGCCGGCTTGAGGGATGCAAAATCTGCACCCTTTATCCAAGCCTCGGAAATCCGGTATTCGCGGCGTTGATTGCGGCCGCCATTGCCCGCATTCACCAGGATCAACCAGCCGGCCTTTTCCATGCCGCGCAGTTGGTACTGGACGGCGCGCACGGACTGGCGGGTCTTCTCGGCCAGGGACGCGATGGACGGATAGATCCCCGTACCTTGATCGCTCGAATGGTCCGCCAACGCAAGCGCAAGGATCATCTCCCCGCCCCCGTTGGGATACCGCTCAAACACCATCCCCATGACTTTCACGCTCATGGCGACTCTCCATACAAGCTCAAATACCCAATCTCGGCCTCAAGAGGCCAGAGGCCCAGCACAATCAGGGACAAGCGGGTTTCTTGAAATCCAGCCTCCCACAGCGCGACCTTCTCTTCGTAGGTCGCGCCAGTGGCGTTCTGGTCGATGTAGGCATGGCACGCCACGCAGCCCCAGGCGGTGGCCCAGTCATGCGCCTTCAGCCAGCCGGCCTTGCCGTGGCGCGATTGGTTCGAATGGCATGCAACAACGGTCCTGCGGTCGCCGCAGCACACGCCAGGTACGCGGATCTTGCAGGGCATGCCCTTTGCCAGGGCCAGCAAGCCAGGGTTGCGATACATGGTCTTGGTGGCACGCGGCTTGGCGCGGCGGCTGGGCATACGCTTCCCAGCGGCCTTCATGCCGGAGCGCTGGCGCATCGGGGCCCCGCGCTTCAGTGACGTCTTCTGCTTGAGCGGCGTCCGGCGCATCAACGACATACCGCCCCCGTGGGCTTGCGGACGCGCCACCAGGCGGGAAGCTGCAAGGCGTTCACGCGCCGTTTGACTAGGCCGGCCCGAACTGCGTCGAACAGGAAGGCGCTGACCGCGCAGCGGGCGGCTTCGCTTCGCGTGGTGCTGGGCCAGGGGTTGACCGGCACTAGCGCCGGTTCGACAGCCTCCCGCAAGGCCCGGACATCGATCCGCCGCGGCGTCTCGATAATGGCCCGGCGGACCGCCTCCACCGTCTCCGGCGGCACGCGGTAGCCCCTGAACATGTGCAGGCAGTCAGCCATAGATGCCGCTCCACTTCACGAAGGGCTTGCGCACGGCTTCATGGAACAGCGTTGCCGCCTGGGCGTTGTGGTCAAGTTCCGCCCGGCTGGTGATCCCGCACATGTCGCGCACATATTGCGCAGCGTGCTGGCCAGGCGACACGCCCTCAGGGGCGGCGCCGATGCGGGAGACAACCCACCGCTGGAACTTCGCGCCGTTGCACATCATTGCAGCCGCGCGCGACAGCGCCGCCCCCTTACGCTCCGTGGCCTGGACCCGCACCCGCACGGGCACGCCAGAATGGCCGCGCATCAGCATTGCACCCTCGACACGTTGCGGGCGCCACGGAACGCGAGAACGGCCAACTCCATGAACAGCGCGTACAGCTGACTGCGCTCATTGGCGTCGATATGACCATCCGCCAGCGCCTCCAGCGTCGAAGTATTCAAGCCACCGACCTTCGCACCCGCCTGCATCACCTTTTGCAAGACGGCCTTCAGTTCGTCCGGCCATCCGCCCTCAGGAGGCGGCGGCACGTCCAGGCAGGTCAGCCCATGTTCGACCGTCGCATAGGTCTGCGCCCACCGATGCGCGTACGCAGCCGCCCCCGCCTTCTGCGACATCCACTCGGTCAGCAGGTCGGCGATTTCGAACGTGATCGACTCGCCTTCCTGGCCATTCAGCTTGGCACGCAGGGATTCGTAGTGGATCTGCTTGCCGCGGCGTTCCGTCAAGAACAGCGCCGCATCTTTCACGCCCCCAGGCGTACTGCGGACATCGTTGTAGAGAACATCAAGCCAGTTGTGGGAGTTCAGGCGGCTAGTCATTAGGTCTTACCTTGGAATCTGGAAATATCAGGGTTTCGTTCTTGCCGCACCGTCCATAAGATGCGCAGCATGGAAAACATCCTTCAAACGTCGAGTGGGCCGATCTGCACCTTGTCGCCGGGCTTGGCTGGTACCACCGGCTGCGGTATCGGCCGGGCATGCGCCGTCGTGGGCCATCCGCCTCGGTTTTGCAACGTCACCGAACACGCAGGGCTGACCATTCCCCGCAGAGCTCGTGCGAGCCGGCCGTTCTTCCTCAGATCATCTAAAACGATCTGCACGACGACCGCCTGTAGATCGCTAGACTCCGCCGCATGGCGTTGGAATGCCATACGGCGCAGCCATGGCAAGAAGCGGGCGTAGAGGTTATGCATGGGAGGGCTCGCTCCGCGCTTCAATTCCCAGCTCGTTTCGCAGTTCCCGGGGTGTCGGAAAGTGGTTGCCATGACGCAGGACGTGCCGCAGCGCGTCCGCCAATCGGTCGGCATCGCCACACCCGACGGCCTGGAAATACAATTTGGTCGCCCGCTCGCCCATCTGGCGGTGCCCGAAAATTTCGGCGCATCCCATGAGCAATAAAACCGGCACCTCACTATCGAAAGGAAAGCCTTCCATGTTTGATATCCCCCTAAAACAACACTCGACCGAAGAGATTCAGACCGCTATCGCCAAAGCTCTGTCAGAGCTTTGCGGCTCCGCAGTCGAGGTCCGAATCCATGAAATGAACTTTGGCGATGGCGTTGCGTTTTCCACCACGACCAAGATGTCGCTCTCTATCGACAAGACGCTGCCTAAAGAGACGGACCTGCCTTTCTAGGTCTCGGGAGCGGCTATGCATGGGTAGGCTCCGGCTTGCTGCATTCACTTGGAAGCCGCTTCCCAAGTCGAAGTGCGGCGCCGCTGACGCGATCCGCCCGAGTCTGATCCAGCTGCATCGGCCATTGCGAAATGGCGCCCCGCGTGAGCCCGAGGGCGCGCGCCAGGGCCGCGCCACTTCCGAATGCCCGAATCGCCTCTTGTTTAGTCATACGGCTTTTGCTCGATGGTTTGGTTAGTGAACTAGACAAATGATATGGCAAGCACACTAAACATTCAAGCGGTTAATCTACTAAACATGAGCACACTGCAAGAACGCCTTAGAGAGGCGCTCGCCGATTCCCAAATATCTCAATCGGAACTTGCCCGCCGCGTCGGACTGTCGCGAGGGGCGGTTTCGTTTTGGTTTAACGGGGTCACGAAAGAACTGACCGCCGATAACCTTTTGGCGGCGGCGCAAGCTCTGGGAGTGAATCCAATCTGGCTGGGCAGCGGTAAGGGGTCCAAGAAGCCAGGTGCTGCACTCCTGTCACCCGATTTTGATAGCAACGTGGTCCCATCATCCATAGGATCGAGGCGTGTACCACTCATAAACTACGTTCAGGCCGGCGAACTTACTGAGATAGGCGCCGCCTTCTCGGGAGAAGCCTTGGAATACCTGCTAACCGACATGGATCTGTCGGAACACGCATTCGCACTTGAAATTGCGGGAATGTCTATGTTCCCTGACTTCAAGCCGGGGGACCGGATCATCGTGGACCAGGAAGTGTGCCCGCAGCCTGGGGATTTCGTAGTTGCGCGCAATGGCGGCTACGAAGCGACCTTCAAGAAGTACCGCCCCCGTGGCATTGACGACAATGGGAACGACGTGTTTGAACTCGTTCCCCTCAATGAGGACTTCCCGACGCTGTACAGCAGGCAAGAACCGCTCATCATCATTGGCACCATGATGGAACACCGGCGCTACTACCGCCGGGGATAGCAAGCCAGCTATACAAAAACCGACCGCCCAATAGGCGGTTTTTTTTCGCCCTGCGCAGCCGGCTAGACACTTTCAATCCCGCGAATGATTAGTTCACTTGACATTCATTCCGCCTGATATGTATAGTTCACTTAACGCCATGCATATGGCTGCTTCACCCCACGGACCCGCAGCCAGCAGTCAGGGCATCGCCTCAAGCGGGAGACGTTACCGCCACAAAGTCGGAATGGGGAAGGCGAGCACCGCTCTTTAACAACCAGCCGCCGATGTTGCTCGCCCCACCTGTGGGGCGTTCCCCGGCTCAATCGCACCTGCGGGCATGGCCGCAGCTCTGCGCGGTGTCCCTGCCGTATCCAGCCCGACATAGCGCGGTCCACGGGTCAACAGGGTGAGGCGTAGACGGCCAAGAACAGAAACGGTCACGCCGGATGGAATGCCGGCAACCCGATTCCGCTGAAAAGCGGGTTTCGGCCAGCGCTGCGAGTCAGCGCTTACCGAAGCACTCCCCCATCCCAGCGCATGCCCGCGCAAAGGAATCCCATGGAACTAAAAGTTAATATCGACCTGGAAGCAGCCGTCGCACAGGCACTCGCACCCGAAAAGCTCCAGCCCATTCTGGACAAACACATCATCGGCGCCATCACCAGCGCCATTGATGACGCCACGGGCTACCGGAGCACCTTCCGCACCGTTCTCAAGGACCAGCTTGCGGCAGCGATGCCGCACGGCATCGAAATTGCCGATGTCGCGAAGCTCCAGCATGTGTTGAACGAAGTTTTGCGCAACGCGGTTCACGGTCAGAACGCAACCGCCCTCAATACTGCGCTGGAAAAGGCCGCCGCCAGCGTAATGCCCGACATGCCGGCCACGCTGAAGCTATCCCAACTGATGGAGGATGCGCGGCACGGGTTGCACGTCGAGGAACGCGAAGCGTTCTACGCGCTGTTTGAGCAAGAGTACGGGTTCTCGCACCTCTACCTTGACCGCGAGACGAACAAAGGGAGCCGCTACGGCAGCGGGACCAGCGAGACCAAGAAGTACGCCGCAGACTACAGACTTGATTTCGATAAGGAGGGCCGCTGCTACTCGATGAAGCTGGACGGCAAGCAGGTTACGCCTGGGTACCTTCCCAATGCTGTGGGCGGTTTCGAAGGAACCCTGCTCGCCCTCTACGTCGGCCGTACGCGCCTCGAATTCGACATGAACTCGGATGGCGTAGCCTCGGCCGCTTCCGAGCAGTACGACTACGGATCCCGAGACGCCGAAATGCCCATCATCGAGACACACGACGGCATCGGCGGTGCCTACATGTCCGAAACGCCGGGCGGCGTCTTCGGCAACCGGTTGTACTGGGACCGCCGCTACTGGTGCGCTTGGGACAACTGGTCCGATTGGGCCAACCCGGGTCTTTTCAACGCCGTCATGGATGACTACGGCGCCCTGGTGCCGGTCCCTCGCCCTCCCCGCCATATCCCGTACTGAGGAGATGACCATAGACCTGCAACTTATGGCGCGCCGGTATAGGCACTACTGCGACTGGTGCCGACGCAGCGGTTACGCGGCGCTGGATTGGGCGGATTACAAACAACTGAGCGCCCCGCATTACTGCGCCGGGCAAGCGCCCAGGACGATCCTTTTCTAATCAACTATTGACTCGGGCGCGAAGGTGCTCCAAAAGACGTTCGACTGAGCTGGAGTTGATATTAGACCTGAAAACCGAAAGGTATGTCTGTTGCAAATACAAGCCGGCTATCTTCATCTCGACCACTCGCCACTTCCCGTCGATGTAAAGGAGTTGAAGCTCAATCTGGTGCTCGCCGGCCTGCGATTTCGCCGAATAGTAAATGCAGTCCGCCATGTTTAGCCTAAGGCACGTGATCTGTATCACAGTGACGGATCCGGGTTTGCTTCGGAGCATTTCCCCTGTCGCTGCTCCAAATTGCGATGGCAGCACCGCTTCGTAGAAACCTTGCAGCGTCCTCATCACGAACAGGCTGTATAGCTCGATCGCCTCCGCTTGCTGCGATGTGGGCATCGTTCTCCACGCAGGGCCGAAAACAACGCCCGTCATAGTTTCAATCGCTACTAAACGTCGGAATGCAGGCCCCACGCGCTGAGCGAAAGACTGTTTGGTTTCCTTTTGAAGAGAGGCCAGACCAAGAACTGCAGAAGCGACCTTCATTGCATCTGCACCTATCGCTTGAGTCGGCTGAGCGGTTGCGCTACCAAACATTCCGAGCAAGAGAAAAATCAGGCCCGCTCTCCACAGACGTTCTTTCATGGTTGCCCCGCAATTTTTCAATATGTTATCTGCGATCGCTGAACAAGCAACTCGCACAAAAGGCGCAATCCATTCCAATTCGCCCGAAGCTTCGGCATGAGGGGTAGACCGCCGAGAAATCCAGGCGGGCAGTCCGGTGGAAACCCGGCCCCCTTCCCAATCCCCCCACCCCCACGGAGCAATGCCATGCTCGAAGCACTCGTACGCTTCATTGAAGAACTGATCGACGTTTTCAACTTCGGCAACACGATCAGCAAGTAGCTTTCGGTCGCCCAAAGCCAAAGGGCCAAATTCCCTGTTTCAAAGGATTCGGCCCCACTTGCTAGGTGCCAGCTGGCTTGCCTTAGGGCAAGCCAGCCGGTTCTTAAATCGGTTTGATCATTGTCGCCTGAGGACCTTTCTGTCCTTGGCCGGCGACGAACGACACACGCTGGTTCTCTTCAAGAGATTTGTGCCCGCTGCCCTGAATCTCAGAGTAGTGAGCGAAGAGGTCCTTACCGCCCAGCTCCGGCATGATAAAGCCGAAGCCCTTGTCGTTGTTGAACCACTTCACAACACCAGTTTCAATCTTCAATGTAAGTCCTAGATTTTCCAGGGAAAAGTATCCCTATACGCACTATGGGTCATGAGCGGCTACAAAGATATGACCGTTTCTAAATGACACATGTGCCGACCATGCTCAGGGCCGCCTGAAGAGTCGTCAGCAGCCCGTTCACCCATCAAGTGACCTCCGCGCACCTCTGCGCAGATTCCCATGACCTTGACTGAAACCCTCGCCTGGGGCCTGGGCCTGCTCGCGTTCGCGCGGCTGGTGCTGGCGCCCATTGGCGATCACATCGCCCGCCGGCGCGCCTCCCGCGACACCTGGAGCCCGAAGTGAACATCATCAGCGCAAGCGTGCCACCGGTGCGCCATCGTCATCCCATCACGATTAAGCAGGAAGCCCGCACGTTGGGCGCTCTGATCGCCCCGAGCGACCATGCCGGCCAAGGCAATTGGAGCCAAGACGCGGATATCCCCCTGTGGGCTTGGCCCGCCAGCTTGGCGCTGGCCGCGTTCTGCCTTGTAGGACCGCAGATCTTGAGCTGGCTGCTCGGGTACCTCTCCTAAACGTCATGCAGGTCAGGCCGCGTCGGCTATTTCCGCGATTTTTGCGGCATCGCTAAAAACTCAATCAGCTCGCCGTCTGCATCGCAGCCCAGTCCTAAAAGAAAAGTGTGGACATCCACTCCTTGACGAGCGGCTTCTCCTTGTGCTGCTCGCCAGCACTCCACGAGGCGCGCCTCCTCCACACTAACTTTCATTTCGTGAATCGGCTGAGTCGGCCGATCCGCAGCGCTTTCCCCGCACAGGCGGCTTTCGTAGCAAAACCGCTCCAATCCCCTGCGGATAGCCGCGCCAAAACGGCTATTCGAGTCTTCCATTCTGACCTCCATTCCAACGCGAAGAATCTTAGCCCAATCACAAGGTGGCCAAACCATGAACGCTCCCCCCGCATCGTTCAAGACGATGATCAAGGACGGCACGATCAAACGCGCCGATGCAATGAAAGTCCGCTATTCCGATATCCGCGTGAAGGAGGGTTTCAACCTCCGCGACCTGGATGAGGAATACGATGCCGGGATCGAAGCCCTGGCCTCCTACATCCTGAACGGCGGCACGTTCCCCGCCCTCGAAGTCGTTGCCCTGCCGGACGGCTCAGGCGTCGAAGTCGTAGACGGCCATCGGCGATATGACGCGCTCGGCCGTGCGATCCAACGCGGCGCGCCCATTGAATGGGTCTCCGTCGTCGGCTTCCAGGGAAACGAGATAGAGCGCCGCGCGCGCATCTACACCAGCAACGAAGGCGTGAAGCTGCGCCCTCTGGAGGCTGCACGCGGCTTTAAGCGGTTCCGCGGCATGGGGTTGGATACCGAAGAAATCGCGGCTCTCGTCCACCGCAGCCGCCCCCATATCGAAAACTACCTCGTTCTCGCGGACGCCGAGCCGGATGTGCAAGCGCTGGTGCGCGGCGGCACGGTCTCTGCCGAGGTCGCGATAGACGCAGTTCGCCAGCACGGCGCCCAGGCCGGAGAGTTCCTGAGCGGCAAGGTGATCCAGGCCAAGGCCGCCGGCAAATCTAAGGTGACCGCCAGCACCATCCACGGCCGCGCCCTCCCCCGCAAGGTCGTCTCCCCGCTCATCAGCGGCGTCGACACCTTCATCAAGCGACTGGACGCCAACCAGCGCGCCACCCTCTTGGACATCCAGGAAGGCCGCGTAGCAAGCGAAACGATCACCATCCCGGCCGCTGCCCTGCTGGACCTGTTCCAAGCCCACGGCGCCGTCGAAGCCCTCCGCGCCAAACGCGCCGAGAAAGCCGCTAAGGAGGCACAGCAGGCCGCCCCCGATACGCAGGCCCCCATCGACCTTGAAAAAGAGGAAGCCACAGCATGAGCGCCCCCAAATCCCAAACCAGCGCCGACGAAGCCCTCAGCAGCTTCATGGGCGCCGCCTTGGGTTCGCCTGATACCTCCCGGCCTGCCGCGGTGCAGACGCCGCCTTATGGCTCCCCTGACGACGTGGCCCTGCGTATCAGGGACTACATTGGCAGGCATGGGCGCGAGAACACCGCGACACTGCTGCTGTATGAAGCCATGAACGCCCTGCGCCAGCCGGCTCCCGCTGCTGGCGATGCGCTGGCGCTGCCGGAACTCAATGCCGACCTGATCGACATTCTCGGCCGTCCGAACTTCACCTGCATCCGGATTGCGCAACTGCTGCGCCTGTCGGGCGTCGAAATCGACAAGAAGGCAGAAGCCGAACAAGCCACCGTCATCCACTACCTCCTGGGCTTCTACCTGAAGCACGGCAGCCAGTGGGCCGAGAAGGCAGGTGAAGACATTGAACGGCTGCGCCTGGCAGCCATTGCCGCCCAGCGGGGCAACGGGGGTGAGGCATGACAAATGGCCTCGATGTCCTCAATGAGTTCACGAAGGAGGAAATCATCGCCTTCGTGCGTGAAAAGGGGTTCTTCCTGCGCATCAGTCGCCGGGACCTGCTTTTCATCCGCTGGAAGACTGCTAGCGAGAAGCTGATGGCCGACTTCGATGCGGAGCTTGCCCGCTGGGAAACTGACAAACCCGACTTCGCGAAGCGCGACGCACTGGCCGTCCAATGTAACGCGACCACCGACATCCAAGAAAAGATTCGGCTGCTACGCGAGATCGAACCCTACGACAAAGCTCTGCACGACCACCTGATGCGAACAAGAAAGCTGGACGCCCGGCAGAAGGCGGTTGACCGCATGTATCGTGCCATTGAAAGGGAGGCAGCATGAAGCGCATGACCCTCGAAGAGTTTCACGCCGCGTGCAAGGCCCAAGCCAGCAGCAGCGAACTGACGACGGTTAAGTGCCCGATGTGCGGCACGTTGCAGAACGGACTCGACTTCATCGCGGCCGGTGCGGGTAAGGAGTGGGGCGACGTGGCGTGCCATGTCGGCGTTGGCTGCGTGGGGCGCTTCACTGGCGCCGGGTCGCCTCGAAAGGAGCCCGACGGCCAGCCCTGCAACTGGAGCCTGGGCGGCCTGTTCAAGACCCACCGCATGGTGGTGGTGACGCCCGACGGCATCGAGCATCCGCATTTCGAGCTTGCCAGTCCGGAGGAAGCGGCTGCGCATCACGCCGCCCAGGTCCCGCAGCAGGGGGAGACGTGATGCTCACCATCAAAGATAAGCCGGGCCGCATCACCGTCGCCGAAATGCGCAGCTACTTCGAAGGCGCGATCAACAACACGCCGGCACTCAAGGCGAATACGCCACTGGGCGCGATGGAGATAAACGACACCTTCTCCCACTACCTGGACAGCGACACCGACACGATGTGGATCGGCTTCGCACTCGGCATGCGCTGCGCGGAACGCATCGCCGCCGCCCAGCCCATCACCAAGGAAAGGACATGACCTGGACCTATCTCGCCCTCGGCTTTGCCGCTGGGTGCGGCTACAGCACCGCAGTCACTTTCATTCTGGCCTATCTGGACAGGCGAGATGAACTGCGGCGCCAGGGCGCGGAGAAGTGAGCATGGGATACATCAACCCTCTACTGCGTCTCCCCGCAGGGCAGGCGCTCCGACAGCTGCCCAAGGCCGACCGCGAACGCATCGAAGCGGTTATGCGGGAGTTGCGCGACCAGGCCAACACCGAAGCTGAAACGGCTTGGCGCCGGCGCAAAGCGCCTATGGCCGCGTACTGGCGCGCCGTCAGCACCTATGCCCGTCACGTCGCCCACGCGCTCGCGAACCCGACCACCGCGAAGGATCAATGACATGACCAACCAGAACAACGCCGCCCAGGCGGCGCCCCAACAAACTGTCCTGACTCGGGAGCAGATCGGGGAACTCTATAAAGACTGGGTTTGCGTCTTCGGAGTAAGCACCGGCAGCGCCGAGCTTTGTATCCGCGAGATTGAGGCCGCTGTGCTGTCGCAACTGCGCGCCCCTGTAGCCGATGACCTGGTGGCCAGCCTGCACAGTATGGCGTCAGTCGCGCCGACCAGTGAGTGCGAAATCTTGCTCGCTGCGGCAAGCGCCCTGGCAAGCGCCCCGGTTACGCACTATGAATGCGGACGCAGCAACGGCGACGGCACGTATGCGGCCGTGCCTGTGCGCGCCCCTGTAGCCGGGGAGGCGCCGCCGACGGATTGGCAGAATGCATTGCGCATTGCCGAGCTGCCCGAGGCGGATGAGGCGCTGGCTGTCTTCTGCAACGATGGCACCCTGGATAACGCTGTCGGCCTGGTGCAGGCCATTCTAGATGCCGCGCCCCAGGCCAGCGCCGTAGACGGTCTTCCTGCCTGGTGGGAACGGTTCATGAACGAACTGACGCTACGGTCTGAGGACGAGGTTCGCAACGACCTAGCCGGCATCCTGGAAATCTGCGCGCTGGACGCCATCGCCAGTGCCGCGCCCCAGGCCAGCGAGGCGGTTCAAGGCACCGAGCATATGGCGCAGGGACTGGGCGATGTGGTGCTGCCGCGCTTGCCGCCTATCACTCACAAATGGGCGGCGCTCATTTCGGATTCCATGGCCAGGGCTCTGGAAAACTGGGCCCGAGCGTATACCCGAACAGCCATCCTGGCCGACCGCCAGCAACGCGCCGGGAATGCTGACGAGTACGAAAAGATGCGAGACGTGCTCCAGTGGATCGTGGACGATGCGGCGTCAGGTGGAGTGGCGAAGCTACGCCCTCAACAGGAGAAACGCGCCCGCGCCGCCCTGTCCGCGCAACCGGTAGAAGAACCGGCAACTTCTGCGCCCTCACCGGCCGCCAGCCAGCGCCAGGCAATGATTCCAGCCTCGCGGGAAAGCGGCAACTCGCACACCGACGGAGGCGCGGTCTACGAGTGATTAATGAATCACTGAATTCAATTACGCATCATTAATGATGCAATTCATCAAGCGGCCCGCCTAGTGCGGGCTTCGTTTTGGAAGCGATATGGAACTCACCCTATCCGAAGCCGAATTGGAGAGAATCACCGGCTACCGCTACCCAGCTTGGCAGCGGCGATGGCTGAAGGCTCACAAGTGGCGATTCGACCAGGACCGTCTAGGGCGCCCTATCGTCGCCCGAGCCTACTATCTCCAGCGCCAAGGCGTCACAGCCCCCGACGTCAGTACCAGCGCAGAACCTAATTGGGAGGCAGCAGGGATCGCCTAATGGGCAGAATGCGGATTTCAGACAAGCACCTTGCCTTGCGCGTGTATGTCAAGCACGGGCGCTACAAGGACACCTACTACACCATCATCAACCAGAAGTACCACGGGCTGGGCAACGACCGCGCTGCAGCGGAGCGCCTAGCCAAGGAGCTCCAAGGTGGCGGATACGCAAAGGGCTCTATTGCCGATATGTGCAAAGGATTCATTGCGTTCCAGAGAAAGCTGATCGAGAAGGCCGATCCATCAGCCCTTGCTGAGCGCACCGTGGACGACTACGAAGAGGCCTTCGACACGCACCTTTTGCCATTGTTTGGGCACATGAAGCCGCGAGATTTCAAGGCTGCCCACAAAGGTAAGTATTTGGACACCATGCGCGAGAAAGGGCGAGGCGTCAGGGCGAACCGGGAAATGGCTGCTCTTGGGTCAGCGTTCAACTATGGCATCCGCCATGGAATGGCCGACACTAACCCATGCCACGGGGTTAGCCGCAACCCGGAGCGGCCGCGTTCTCGCAAACCGGAAAACGTCGAGGTGAACACCTTCCTAGAGATCGCCAAGGCTCGCGGCGAGGGCAGCTATATGACGGCTCTGATAGGCTTGATGGTGGGCATAACTGGGCGTCGCCGGGCCGAGATCCTGGGCCTGGAGGAATCCTCACTCACGCAGGAAGGGGTGAAGGTACAGGCGGTCAAAATCAAGGCGACCGATGCCTCCCGGGAGTACCTAATAGCGTGGTCCCCACTTCTCAGCAAGCTCCTGGCAGAAGCCGTACGCCTGTCGAAGAAGCACGACACCCCGTATGTGTTTGCAGCCCGTTCAGGCGCCCCCTATACGGATTCCGGCTTCAAGGCGAACTGGTCCAAGATCATGGCCGCCTTCGTGAAAGCGGGAGGGGAACGGTTCACGGCCCACGACCTGCGGGCCATGTACGTAACCGAGATGGTGAGCCGCGATCAAAACCCAGAAACACACAAAAACGCGGCTACGACGCGTCGAGTTTACGACCGCCGCAGGAAGGTGAAGGTAACGCCGACCTTCTAATCAAATTAGAAAGTCTAGGATAAATTAGAAAATAGCAGACCGCAGAAAAGAAAAAAGCCGCTCTAAGCGGCTGATTTCTATGGGATTTTTGGGGTGGCTGATGGGGCTCGAACCCACGACAACCGGAATCACAATCCGGGACTCTACCAACTGAGCTACAGCCACCACTGGTACTGCTTTCTTCGCTGCGCTGCCCTGAAAAGAGCTGGTCATCAACGAAGAGGCCGAATTCTAGCATGTTTTTCAGAAAGGTGTGAAACGAGGCGATGGCGCCCTACTTGCCAGGGCGCGCCGCCTTGATATCCTTGCGCATTGATCCCCTCTGGAGGCTGTCGCTCACGCCATCGCCATGGACCGCATACACGCTATTTTGATCGATTACTGGCCCCATCTTGTATTTGCCATCAGCATCGTGGCCGGGACGGGCGCGGCGGTGCATGCCGCAATGACCAAACAGGACGTGCGGGCGGCCATCGGCTGGGTCGGGGTGGCGCTGTTCTCGCCGTTGTTCGGCGCGCTGTTCTATTTCGTGGCGGGCATCAACCGGATCCGCAAGACGCGGCTGTCGCAGCAGCGCGACGAGGCGATGGTGGTGGATGCGGAGCAGGTCGAGACGGCACCGGTGGACGTGGTGCCGATTTCGGGCCCGCAGTTCGCGTCGCTGAAGGTGCTGGGAGACCGCGTCAGCCGGTTCCGGCTGCTGGGCGGCAATGCGGTGCAGCCGCTGGCCGGCGGCGACGAGGCCTACCCCGCCATGCTGCAGGCGATCCGCGACGCCAGCCATGCCGTGGCGATGCAAAGCTATATCTTCGACAACGACGCCATCGGGCGCGAGATGGCGCAGGCGTTGATCGAGGCGCAGGCGCGCGGCGTGGAGGTGCGGGTGCTGATCGACGCCATCGGCTCGAAGTATTCCCGCCCGCCCATCGTGCGCATGCTGGCCCGCGGCGGCGTGCCGGTGGCCCGTTTCATGACCAACCCGCTGGGGGTGCTGCGCATGCCCTACGCGAATCTGCGCAGCCACCGCAAGGTGCTGGTGATCGACGGGCGCGTGGGCTTCACCGGCGGCATGAACGTGCGGGCGGCCTTCGTCAGCGCCCTGGCCGGCGCCGGGACCAACCGCGATACGCATTTCCGCGTGGAAGGGCCGATCGTGACCCAGTTGATGTCCGTGTTCGCGCACGACTGGAATTTCACCACGCACGAATCGCTGCCCGCCAAGCCCTGGTTCGATCCCAGCGCCCTGCCCCCGAGCGGCGCCGTGCCGATGCGCTGCGTGCCGTCGGGACCGGATCGGGCGCTGGGCAGCTCGCACAATATGCTGTTGGGCGCGCTGGCGGTGGCGCAGCGCCATGTCCGGATCCAGTCGCCCTATTTCCTGCCCGACCAGACGCTGATCGGCGCGCTGGCCACGGCGGCCCGCCGCGGCGTGGTGGTGGATATCGTCATCCCGGGCAAGAACAATCTGCGGCTGGTCGATTACGCGATGACGGCACAGCTGGACCAGGTGGTGCGCACCGGCTGCCGGGTCTGGCGCTCGGGCGGGGCGTTCGACCATTCCAAGCTGATGACCGTGGACGATGCCTGGGCCTACGTGGGCTCGTCCAATCTGGATCCGCGCAGCCTGCGGCTGAATTTCGAGCTGGATACCGAGATCTACGATCCCGGCGTGGCGCGCTGGATCGCGGCGCGGGTCGACGCGCTGATCGGCCAGGCCAAGCGCGAAACGCTGGAAGACCTGCAACAGGCGCCGTTCGCCAAGCGGCTGCGCAACAAGGTGATCTGGCTGGCCACGCCTTATCTGTGACGGCGGGGCGCCGAGTGACGCCGGCGCGCCAACTACGGTAATCTTGGGCGATGCGCTACGAACTTACCGATCTCCGCCTGTTCCTCGCGATCGCCGAGGCCAAGAGCCTGTCCGGCGGCGCCAACGCGGTGCACCTGACCGCCTCCTCGGCCAGCTATCGCCTGAAGAACCTGGAGTTCGCGATGGGCGTGCCGCTGTTCAAGCGGGAGGCGCGCGGCATGGAGCTCACGCCCGAAGGCGACTTCGTGCTCAAGCACGTGCGCTCGCTGCTGGCGGGAGTGGAACGCATGCACGGCGAAGTCAGCGGCTTCGCCAGCGGGCTGAAGGGCAGCGTCAAGCTGTTCGCCAACAGCAGTTCGCTCAACGGATTCATCGTTCCCAGCCTGAGCCGCTTCCTGTCGGCCAATCCCAACGTCAATATCCTGCTCGAAGAGCGGTCCAGCAATACCATCGAGGCGGCCATCGCCGGCCAGGAGGCCGATATCGGCATCTTCGCGGGCCGGGCCGAATCCGCCGGCGTCAACGCCACGCGCTACGCGGTCGATGAGCTGATCATCGCGGCGCCCTTGAACCATCCCGTGGTGGAGAGTTCGCCGGTGCGCTTCCCGGCCGTGCTGGACCTGGATTTCGTTTGCATGAGCCGCAGCAGCAGCAACTACGTTTTCCTGCGCGACATGGCCAAGCTGGCCGGCAAGACGCCCAAGGTGCGCATCCACGTGCATACTTTCGACGCGGTGCTGTCCATGGTGGAGGCGGGCGTGGGCGTGTCCCTGGTGCCGCGCAGCGTGGCCGCCAGCGCGCTGCGCGAAGAGCGGATCGCGGCCGTGGCCTTGAGCGAACCCTGGGCGCTGCGCGAACTCACGCTCGTCACCCAGGCCGGCGTGCCGCCCTCGCCCTTCGTGGAGCAGGTCGCCGAATACCTGCTCGACGATCCCATCGTGGCGGCCACCCGCGAGCCGGACTGAGCGTTCGCCAGGGCCAGCCGTTCGAGCGCCCGAGCAAGCCCTAGCGCCCACCCCCACGCAAGCCCTGATGCTCAATCCCCGCGCAAACCAGGCCGGTCAAACGCCCACGCAGGCCTGCGCCGCCGTCACGGTGCGTCCGATGGCGCGCTCCAGCCTGTCGGCCGTGAGCCCGTAGGCGGGCAGGCGGCGCCACAGCACCAGGCCGCCCGTCCGCGGGTCGATGCCGGCGGCGGCGCCGCCCAGGTTCTGCCCGAGGTAGGCGTCGCCCAGCAGTTCGACGGCGGACTCCCCGTCCAGCGCGGCGGCTTCGGCGCCCACGGGGGCCAATAGCACCACCTCTTCTTCCGCGCCGTCCCAGGCCAGTATCACGGCCTGTTCAGGCTGCGGCATCAGCACGCAGTGTTCGTCGTGGAGTTCGGCGGGAGGCAGGCCGGCCCGCGTGCAGTATGCGTTGACCAGCGCGAGGAAGGTGTCGATGTTCATGGGCGGATTGTGCGGCGAGGATAAGGGCCGGAGGTATCAGGCAAAACTGGCCGGGATGAAGGCCGGCTCGGGCTGGGCGGCGGGCGGGGCCGCGCCGTCAGGCTGCGACAGGTCCAGCCGGGCGCGCCAGCTCACCGCGGCGTCGCTGAAGGCGTGGAGCCGTCCGGTCAGGGCGGCGCCGTCGAGTTCGGCCAGGTCCAGGCGCAGCATCAACATCGCATGGTGACGCGTCTCGTCCAGCGCGAGCGCGCCGCCCGCGACCGAACGCCAGGAGGTGTTCCCGGCCAGCATCATGGGATAGACGCGGGCGCGCGCTTCCTGGGCAACGGGGCCCAGATCCGCGGCCAGCACCAGGACCTGCGCATCGTCTTCGACGAAATACTGCAAGAGCAGGACGATGCCGTCGACGAGCAGCGCGCCCGCGCCCTGCTCGTCGAACAGCGTATCGTCCCGGCCCAGGGCCTTGGCCATGGCGGAGAGTTTGGCGGGCAGAGTCGGGGGCATGGCGGATTTCCTTTGGGTGCGGGACGGGCGAAGCCGGAGCGGTTCAGTGCTTGTGGTTGAGGATGGACGTGGACGAAAGCAGCCCGCCGAACTGCGTCACCAGGCCCACCGGCACGCGCAGCGAGACCTCCTTGCCGTTGGCGGAAGTCGCGAGCGCCGCTCCCCCCTGCGCCGCAAGCGGCCCGAGGTAGGCCTGCAGCGCCTGCCGCATCTTGGCGACGTCGCCCTTCGAGGCGGAGCACGTGAACAGCAGGTCGTTGGTGCCGGCCTCCTGGCGGATATGCCATTCCTTGCGCTTGGCCGGATCGGCGATCATCGGATGCCGCAGCTCGATGCCGTGCTCGGTCCTGGCGACGGTGGGCGAGGTGAATTTTTCCAGGCCGTCGAGCAGATTCAGGGAGACGTCGCGCAGGCCGGCATGCAGGGCATCGGTAGGCGGGACGCCAAAATCGAAATTGTCCACGTCCAGCCGTTCCTGGAATATCTGCAGGATGTCGTCGCGGCGCCCTTCGTACTGCGCCTTGAGGCCCTGGATGTGCTGGTCGAAATCGGCGGCCGCGGGCCGGCCGTTGCCGAACTGCTGGGAATACAGGTCGAACAGGCGGGTGTCGGCGCCGGATTCCTTCAAGCGGGCGATCTGGCGCACGCCTTCCATCTTCTCGGAGAGCGGGGTCTGATCGAACATGGAGAAATTCTTGTACCCCTGGGAGGCGAGCACCCCGGGCTGCTTGAACGAGAAATCCGAATTGATGTCGCCGCGCCGCCCCAGCAGGCCGCTCTCCAGCGCATGGCCGGGATCGATCCCCACGAAGGTATTGCCGACGTATCCCTTGTTGCCGCCCTTGGAGCCGAGCGCATCGCGATCGGCCATCAAGAGCAGCAGGATCTTGTTGCGGCCCAGCTCATTCATGCTGGAGTCCAGTACCGGCGGCCCGCTGAAGACGCCGGGCGCGTCGCCCTGTGCCTGCGTATTGCGCACCAGCACGCCATCCTTCAGATAACGCTCGCCGCGCAAGGGCTTGCCGTCGAAGTCGCTGAAGGAGTTTCCGTTCGCGCCGTCCACGTGCGTGCCGTCCAGCATGAGCTTGGGCGTGCCGTCCGCGTATTGGCCTTCCACGATCTTGAGCTTCTGGCTCTGGATGCCCAGGCTGCGCATCAGGTCGTTGGCCAGCGCCTCGCGCACCGCCCCTTCGTTGCGGTCCTTGGCGGTAGCGCCCGTGTACCAGCGGTGCAGCGCGCCTTTCGACTTGTCGAGGGGAATCTGGTACTTGTCCCCGGACTTGTCGGCTTCGTAGTAATCCAGCTTGATGTAGTGGTTCTTGTTGAACTTCGGCTGGACGTCCATGACGCCCTGGCGCAGCCGGCCCAGCATTTCGGTGGCCTGTCCGGCACGCGCCTGGTCGGCCATCTGCGCGCTGCCGACAAAGGCCTCCTGCACCATGTCGGCGATCATCGCGCTCCGGAAGCCGATGTCCAGGGCCACGCCCCCCCGCAAGGTCGCCAATACGTTCAGCTCGCCCGTGTCATCGTCGGGCTGCAGCAAGTCCTGGGCCGATTGGGCATGGGGCGACGTCGATCCGGCGATGGCCCCCAGCACCCGCTGAAGCATGGCTTCCAGGGCTTGATCGCTCGGGCCGCCTAGCGCGGGCTGCGGGTCGAGCCAACGGGTCGTCAGTTGATGCGCAAGCGTATTGAACTTGTGCTGCGGGTTCTGCAACTTGGCCTCGTCGCCGGGAGTCCAGTCGCGCTTGGCGATGAAACCCGGCTCCACCCCCTTCGCCTTGTCGCCCAGGACGCGGTATCCGGCCACGTTGGCCTGGATGGCATTCCCATTGACCGGGGCGTAGCGTTGACCGAACTGGGGAACGGGAGCGTTCTGGGCCTGGGCCAGGACGCGGCTCAGCCCCTGGCCGATCACCGCGGCGAAATGCTGGAACTGATTTCCCATGCGGGCGAGCAAATTCGTTTGCAGTTGGCCCGATGTTCCCTGCACTTGCGTGACCATGGCGTTCCCGTGAATCGATGTTCGAAGGGCGGCGGACCGGGATGGCCCGCCAGGTTCACGGTCTGAGTAACAGCCTCCCGGCGAAAGTTCCACCGGCGGGCAAAGCCTGTTTCGACCCGGCGCCGCATCCTGCCTCATGCGGGCCGGGGACCTGCCCAGGTTTCCGGGGACGGGTCAGCTTCTGGCGCGGCGCTTGCTTTCCAGGAATTCGTTCATGAACTTCTGGGGTTCGCCGGTATTGAAGGCCGCCCCGAATTCCGCGACGCTGTCCTCGATCGCCTCGTCCACCGACATCGTCTCCCAGCGGCGCAGCAGCTTCTTCTGCTGGCGCAGCGCCGCCGGGCCCAGCGCGGCGAACCCCTCGGCCAGCTTGCGCACGGCGTCGTCCAGTTCGGCCTTGGGCACCGCGGCGTTGACCAGGCCCCATTCCCGGGCGAGGCGGGCGTCGATCAGCTCACCGGTCAGCAACATCCAGGCGCTGTTGGCGGCGCCGATCAGCGGCGGCATGAGCGCGGCGTGGATCACGGAGGGAATGCCCACCTTCACCTCGGGCATGCCGAACTGCGCGTCGTCGGCGCTGATGCGCAGGTCGCAGGCCAGGGCGAATTCGAGGCCGCCGCCCAGGCACCAGCCCGGGATGCGCGCAATGACCGGCACGGGGAAATGCCGGACCGCGTTGCACAGGTCGCGCAGGTTGGAGATGAAGCGCCGGGCCTTGGGCTCGTCCAGCGCGGCCATTTCCGCGATGTCGGCCCCGGCCACGAAGGCCCGGTCGCTGGCGCCGCGCAGCACCAGCACGCGCACCGAGTCGTCCTCGCGCAATCGGGCCAGCGCTTCCCGCAGGCCATCGATCACCGGCGTGCTCAGGATGTTCAGGACGCCAGCGTCCTCCATGGTCAGGGTGGCGATGCCGGATGCGTCGATCTCGGCGCGGGCATGGGAAACGGCAAAGGTCTTGATGCTCATGAGGGTTCCTTGTTACTGCATTTTCTCGAACTTGATGTCTTCGACCACCGTCTTCCAATGGCCGTAGGACCGGGCGATCAACGCCCCGAATTCTTCACGCGACATCGGGCTGGGCACGGCGCCCTGCTTCTCGATGGATTCCACCGTGGCGGGATCGGCCAGCGCTTCGCGCACCGCCGCGTTCAGCTTGTCGAGCACCGCGGCCGGCGTGCCGGCGGGCGCGGCGAGGCCGAACCAGGACGGATTGTTCATGGCCGGCAAGCCGGCCTCGGCATAGGTCGGCACGTCGGGCAGCACCTTGAGCCGCTGCCTGGCCGCCACGGCGAGCGGGCGGATGCGCTCGCCCTGGATCAGCGGGTAGGAGGACGGGATGTTGTCGAACACCACCTGCACTTGGCCGGCCACCAGATCGTTGAGAGCGGGTCCCAGGCCCTTGTAGGGAACGTGCAGCATGCGGGTGCCGGTCGTCTTCAGGAACAGCTCGCCGTTCATGTGGCTCAGCCCGCCGTTGCCGGACGATCCGAAGGCGTACTTGTCCGGCTCGGCCTTCAAGAGCCGCAAGAATGCGGCCAGGTCCCGGGCGGGCACCGAGGGATTCACGACCAGCACGTTGGGGACGTCGGCCAGGTTGCTGATGGGCGCGAAGTCCTTGATGGGGTCGTAGGCGCTCCTGGCGTAGACGTTGGGATTGACGGCGTGTGAACTCTCCACCGCCATGACCAGGGTGTAGCCGTCGGCGGGCTGCTTCGCGGCATAGGCCGAGCCGATGCAGCCGCCGGCGCCGGGACGATTCTCGACGACGACGGACTGCCCGAGCCGCTCGCCGAGCCTGGCGCCGACCACGCGGGCGATGATGTCCGTGGTGCCGCCGACCGCGTAGGGCACGACCAGGCGGATGGGCCGGTCGGGATACTCGGCGGCGGCCACGGCCGGCAGGACGGCGCAGGCGCAGATCGCCGCGAGGTGGAAGCGTAGGGATTTCATTGTTGTCTCCTCGGATGAATCACAAAGTCGCGGTGTCGGCGAGCACAACTTGCGTATGCTCGCCCAGCAGCGGCGGGGCCGCGCCCAGCGCCTCGGGCGGGCTGCCCGCCAGCAAGGGGTTGCGCACCAGGCGTAGCTCGCCCAGCACCGGATGCCTGGTGGTCTGCAGCAGGCCGCGGTGCTGGACCTGGGGATGCGCGAACACCTCGTCCAGCGTGTGGATCGGGCCCCACGGCACGCCCGCGGCGTCGAAGGCGTCGGTCCAGCGCTGGCGCGGAGCGCCCGCCAGGGTGCCGGCGATCAGCGGCCGCAGACTGTCCATGTGCGCCAGGCGCGCGCTATTGGTGGCGTAGCGCGCGTCGGCCGCCCATTCCGGGTGCCCGGCCACGCCGCTGAAGCGCGCGAACTGGCCGTCGTTGCCGATGGCCAGGATGAGGTGGCCGTCGGCGCAGGCGAAGACCTCGTACGGCGCGCAGTTGGGATGGGCGTTGCCGCTGCGCTTGGGCGCCTCGCCCGACACCAGGTAATTGGCGCCCTGGTTCGCGTTCAGCGCCACCGCCACGTCCAGCAGGCAGATGTCCAGCGGCATGCCGCGTCCGGTCTGGTCGCGCTGGCGCAGGGCCGCCAGCACCGCCGACGTGGCGTACATGCCGGTCATCAGGTCCACCACCGCGACGCCGGTGCGCAAGGGGCCCGCGCCGGGCGTGCCGTCGGGCTGCCCGGTATAGCTCATCAGCCCGCCCATGCCCTGGAACACGTAGTCGTATCCCGGCTTGCCGGCCATGGGGCCGGACTGGCCGTAGCCCGTGATGGAGAGGTAGACGAGGCGCGGATTGACGCTCGCGAGCGAGTCATAGTCCAGCCCGTATTTGCGCAGGCCGCCGGCCTTGTAGTTCTCGACCAGCACGTCCGCGTCGGCGACCAGTTCGCGCACGCGGGCCGCGCCCGCTTCGGTGGAGAAGTCGATGGCGACGGATTGCTTGCCGCGGTTGCAGGCCATGAAGTAGGCCGACATCGACGCGCCGCCGTCGGCCGCGCGCAGGTCAGGGGGGCCCCAGCCGCGGGTATCGTCGCCGCGCTCGGGGTGTTCCACCTTGATGACCTGCGCGCCAAGGTCGGACAGATTCTGCGTGCACCAGGGACCCGCGAGAATGCGCGAAAGGTCCACGACTTTTACGCCGCGCAAGGCATTGTGAAGCATAGTGTCTCCGTGATTCAGACGATCCGGAAAATTATGCAGGCCGACTCGCGCGGCGAGGAGTCGAATGTTTCGAACGCTGCGTTCGCGCGCATTCAATCGGCCGGCGCGCCTTCAGTGCCGCCGCGGCGCTTTAGACAGGCACGAACGTTGGGTTCGAATATTTCGGATGGAGTAATGCGCCAGGCGCCGCCATACTGGCCTCGCGGAGGCGCACTGGCAGTCGCGCCTTCCTCACGATAAGACTCCTGGAGACAACCATGATCCGCAATATCCTGCGACGCGGCGCGTTGGGCGCGCTGCTCGTGAGCAGCCTGGGCGCGGGCGCCGCCCGCGCCGAGTACCCCGACCATCCCGTCACCGTCGTCGTGGCCTTCGCCCCCGGCGGCATGACCGACATCGTCGCGCGCCTGCTGACGGCCGAGCTGGGCAAGCGCTTCAACCAGACCTTCGTGGTCGAGAACAAGCCCGGCGCCGCCGGACAGGTCGGCACCGAACTGGTGGCCCGCCAGAAGAACGACGGCTATACGCTGCTGATCAACGCCACCGGCCACGTCATCGGCCCGGCGGTCAACGACAAGGTCCGCTACGACCCGGTCAAGGACTTCGAACCCATCGCCATTCTCGCGCGCGCCCCGAACCTGGTGGTGGTCAACGCGGCGCTGCCCGTCAAGACCATTCCGGAGTTCCTGAGCTGGGGCAAGGCGCAGCCCGGCGTGCCCTACGGTTCGGCGGGCTTCGGCGGCTCCACCCATCTGGGCGGCGAGTGGCTGAAGAAGATCACCGGCGTGCCGATGGAGCACATTCCGTACAAGGGCGCGTCGCCCGCCACCAACGCGGTCGTGTCGGGAGAATTGAAGGTCGCCGTGCAGGACGCAATGAGCGTGGCGCCCTTCATCAAGTCGGGCCAGCTGCGTCCCATCGGGGTCGCCAGCGCCGAGCGCAGCAAGCTGTTCCCCGACCTGCCCACCTTCGCCGAGTCCGGCGCGACGGGCCTGGACGTCTACACCTGGCTGGGCTTTTACGCGCCCGCGGGCACGGACCCGGCCATCGTGGCCAAGCTGAACCAGGCCACCAGCGAGATCATGAACTCGCCCGAGATGGTGCAGCGGCTGGCCGGGCAGAACAGCGAGCCGCTGGGCCCCATGACGCCCAAGCAGGTCTCGGCCTTCGTGGCGGACGAGACGGCCAAATGGCGCAACGTGGTCCAGACCACCGGCGTCAAGGTCGAGTAGCCGCAGGCGGCGCACCGGCCGCTCGGCCGGCCCGCGCCCGCTTCAGCCGTCCGAGGCCGGCGTGGGCGCCGCCCGCACGGCGAACACCGCGTTGGCCTTGAGCATGACGCGGCCTTCCACTTGCAGCAGGCAGGTCGCATAGATCAGGCGCTTGCCCTGTTTGTCGATCCGGACGTGCGCCTCCAGCCAGTCGCCCGGCTTGACCGGGTTCAGGTATTCCACCGACATCTGCACCGTAACGACCGACACCTGCGCCTGATGCGCGATGGTGTGTCCCAGCGCGCTGTCGGCCAGCGTGGCCAGCAGCCCGCCATGGGCGATCGAGTGCATATTGGTATGCGCCACGCCCACGCGCAGGGCCAACACGCTGTCCGCGTCGCGCTTGTACAGCGCGCCCAGGTCGGCGAGGTGCGCCATGAAGGGACTGCTCGGATGCCAGGGGGTAAATCCGGAAGGGATGGTGTCTGTCATGGCTGAAGAGTGGGTCCAGGGCATTACAGTATCGCAAAGAAGGCCGCGGCCGGCATGACGCCGGGCGCGGCCCTGGCCACGGCGCGGACGCGTCAGAACGCCGTCGCCCCCTGCTCCACCAGGCGTTCGATCAGCGGCGCGGGCGCCCAGTGCTCGCCATGTTCGCGCCGCAAGGCGCGCAGTTTCTCCAGCGTCGCCGCCAGGCCCAGCGTGCGGGCGTAGAACATGGGGCCGCCGCGCGCGCCCGGAAAGCCGTAGCCATGGACATAGACCACGTCTACGTCGGAAGCGCGCTGCGCGATGCCTTCTTCGATGATGCGCGCGCCTTCGTTGACCAGCGCCAGCATGCAGCGCTCGACGATTTCCTCGTCGGACACCGCGCGGCGGACGATGCCCGCCTCGCGCGCGCACGTTTCGATGATGCCGTCGACCACCGGATCCGGCAGCGGCTCGCGGCTGCCCGGCTCGTAGCGGTAATAGCCCGCCCCCGTCTTCTGGCCGAATCGGCCCAGTTCGCAGATGCGGTCGGCGACCTTGGAATAGCGCAGGTGCGCGGGCCGCGTGGGAGCCAGGCGCTTGCGCGTGGCCCAGTTGATGTCCATGCCCGCCAGGTCGGCCATGGCCAGGGGCCCCATGGCCATGCCGAAGCGCGTGAGCGCGCCGTCGATCTGCCGCGGGCTGGCGCCCTCTTCGAGCAGGAAGCCCGCTTCGCGCCAATAGCCCGTCAGCATGCGGTTGCCAACGAAGCCTTCGCACACGCCCACCAGCACGGGGATCTTGCCGATTTTCTGCGCCACGGCCATGCAGGTGGCGATCACGTCGGCGCCGGTGCGCGCGCCGCGCACCACTTCCAGCAGCTTCATGACGTTGGCGGGGCTGAAGAAATGCAGCCCGATCACGGCCTCGGGGCGCTTGGTGCACGCCGCGATCTCGTCGATGTTCAGGCGCGACGTATTGGTGGCCAGGATCGCGCCGGGCTTGCAGATCGCGTCCAGCTGACGGAACACGTCCTGCTTGACGCCCATGTCCTCGAATACGGCTTCGATCACCAGGTCGGCCTGCGCCAGATCCGCGAGGTCCAGGCTGGGCGAGATACGCGCCATCCGCGCTTGCACGCCGGCGGCGTCGAGCTTGCCCTTGGCGGCGGTAATGTCGTAGTTCTTGCGGATCAGCGCCATGCCCCGGTCCAGCGCCGCCCGATCTCGCTCGCACAGCGTGACGTCCAGGCCGGCGTTGGCGAACGCCATGGCGATGCCGCCGCCCATGGTGCCGGCGCCCAGGATGCCCACGCGCCCGATCGCGCCCGCGCGGCCTTCGCCCTTGACGCGCGGCGCCTCTTTCTCGGCGAAGAACAGGTGGCGCAGCGCCTTGGAGGCGTCGCCCTCGACCAGCGCGTCGAACAGCCGGCGCTCTTCGTCCAGCCCGGCCTCGATGGGCAGGCGCGTGGCGGCCTCGACGCAATCGATCGCGGCGCGCTGCGCGAGCGCGTTGCGGGCCTTGGGATTGAGCCGGGCGCGGGCGCCCGGGAA
Organism: Achromobacter denitrificans NBRC 15125; assembly: GCF_001571365.1. GTDB lineage: Bacteria > Pseudomonadota > Gammaproteobacteria > Burkholderiales > Burkholderiaceae_B > Achromobacter > Achromobacter denitrificans. Next base: position 160,647 of record NZ_BCTQ01000008.1, read on the forward strand.
ATCCGCGCCTTGCGCGCTCAGGGCGCGGCGCGAGGCGATGGGATGCGAGGCCTGCGCCGCGCGTTCGAGGGCGTAGGGCAGCGCGGCGGCCAGCAGATCGCCTTCGGCGACGGCGTCCACCAGCCCCGCGGCCAGGGCGGCGCTGGCCTCCAGCGGCTTGCCGGTCTGGATCATGTCGAGGGCCGGCATCACGCCGATCAGCCGCGGCAGGCGCTGCGTGCCGCCTCCGCCCGGCACCAGGCCGAGGTTTACCTCGGGCAACCCCAGCCGGGCGCCTGTCTGCGCGACGCGGTAGTGGCACCCCAGCGCCAGCTCCAGCCCGCCGCCCAGCGCGAAGCCGTGGATGGCGGCCAGCACCGGCTTGGCGGAGGCTTCGATGGCCGCGATCACGTCGCGCAGCATGGGCCTGGCGGTCGCGGCCGGGGTATTGAACTGGCGGATGTCGGCGCCGCCGCAAAAGGCTTTCCCGGCGCCGATGATAACGATGGCGTCCACCGCGGGATCGGATTGCGCAACGGCCAGCCCCTCGTGGATGCCCCGGCGCACCGTGTCGCCCAGCCCGTTGACGGGCGGGTTGTCCAGGAAGATCACCGCGGCGCGCCCGTGCAGGGCGTAGCGGACGGTGGCGGAGAGATCGCGGGACGGCGAAGTGGGAGTCAAGCTCATGATGTGCCCTTTTCGGCGGCGCGGCTCAGGCCGTCGCCAGCCGCTGATAACGGTTGAGATGGTAACGGGCGTCGCCCAGCGTGTGTTCGATGGCCAGCAGGCGCTTGACGTAATGGCCTACCGGCAGCTCGTCGGTCATGCCCATGCCGCCGTGCAATTGGATGCTTTGCTGGCCGATGTAGCGGGCCGCCTGCGCGCAACCGGCCTTGGCCGCCGACGCGAGGCGCGCGCGCCGGCGCGCATCGGAGGCATCCGCGGCGGCGGCCAGCCAGGTCAGCGAGCGCGCCTGCTCCAGGGCCAGCAGCATGTCCACCAGGCGGTGCTGCACCGCCTGGAAGCGGCCCAGCGGCTGGCCGAACTGGCGGCGGGCCGACACGTGATCGCGGGTGGCCTCCAGCAGCGCCTGCATGGCGCCCAGCGCCTCCGCGCAGAGGGCGACGCGCGCCGCGTCCGCCGCCTGCTCCAGGGCCTCGCCGGCCAGTCCCAGCCGGGCGGCGGCATCGACCTGGCAATCCGTGAGCACGATATCGGCGTAGGGGCGGCCGTCCAGCCCCGGCGCGCCCTCGCGCCGCAGGCCGGCGTTGCCGGCCTCGACCAGGAACACCGCCATTCCCTCGGCGTCTCGCGCCGTGACCAGCAGCTGCCGCGCGCCGGCGCCGTAGGGCACGCGCCGCTTGACGCCATTCAACCTCCAACCGCCGCCTTGCGGTTCGGCCGTCGCCGCCATCGCGCCCGGCGCGTCCAGCGGCCAGTCCGAATCCGGCTCGGCATGGGCCAGCACAGGCGCCGTCCCTTGCGCGATCCCGGCGAGCAGCGCGCGGGTCCGTTCGCCCTGGGGCAGGCGCGCCAGCAACTGGCCGCAAAGCACCGCGCTGGCGTCGTAGGGTTCGATCACCAGGTGCCGGCCGAAGCGCTCCATCACCACGCATAGCTCGGCGAGTCCGCCGTCCATGCCGCCCGCCGACGCCGGCAGGCCCAGGCCCGACAGGCCCATGTCCGCGAAGGCGCGCCAGTGCGGCGAAGCTTCGGGATCCGCATCGCCGGCGAGCATCTCGCGGGCGGCGGGCGCCGGATACTCTCCTTGCAGATACCGTCCGACGGCATCGTCCAGGGCGCGCTGGTCCTCGCTGTAATCGTCCGCCGCGCCCAGGGCGAGCTTGGCGATGATGTTCTTCTGGACTTCGTCCGTTCCGCCATAGATCGAGATCTTGCGCAGGTTGAGATAGAAGCCGGGCATGGCTTCCAGTTCTTCCTCGGGCGTCGGGTCGCCCTGAGCGTAACCGCGTTCGAGTGCGTCGGAACGGTAGGCAAGCGCATGCGTGCCGGCGGTGTCGACCAGGGCCTCGCTGATGCGCTGGGCCAGCGTCGAGCCCAGGTACTTGAGGATCGAGGCTTCCGCGCCATGGCCGGCGCCGCGCTGGTCCCGCGCGATCAGCCGCAAGTTGGCCTGCTCCAGCGCCAGCGTGTCGATTTCCAACTGAGCCAGCCGCTGCGCGAAGACAGGATCCTCGGCCAGCGGGCGGCCGTCAACCTTCCGCTGGGCCGCCAGCCTTTGCAGGTGGCCCAGCTCGCGCTTGGCGCGCCCCACCCGGGCCGCGCCGAAGCGTTCGTGCGACAGCAGGTACTTCGCGTAGGTCCAGCCGCGGTCCGCTTCGCCCACCAGGTGCGAGACCGGCACCCTCACCTCGTCCAGGAAGACCTCGTTGATTTCCTCGCCGCCGTCCAGGGTCCGGATGGGCCGCAGCGACACGCCCGGGCTGCGCATGTCGATGAGCAGGAAGGAAATGCCCTCTTGCGCCTTGGCGTCGGGATCGGTGCGCGCCAGGCAGAACATCATGTCGGCGTACTGGGCATAGGTGGTCCAGGTTTTCTGGCCGTTCACCACGAAGACGTCGCCTTCCCGGCGCGCGCGCGTGGTCAGGGACGCCAGGTCCGAGCCGGCGCCCGGCTCGGAGTAGCCCTGGCACCACCAGTCCTGCCCGCTCAGGATGCGCGGCAGGAAATGGCTCTTCTGCCAGGCGGAGCCATAGGCCATGATGACGGGCGCCACCATGCGCAGCCCGAAGGGCACGGTTTCGGGCGCGCCCGCCAGGGCGCACTCTTCGTCGAACACGTTGCGCTGCAGGATGCTCCAGTCGGCGCCGCCATGTTCGGCCGGCCAGTTCGGCGCGACCCAGCCGCGCTCGTGCAGGATGCGGTGCCAGCGCTGGAAGTCCTGCTTGTCCAGGCGCTGGTGGTCCAGCACCTTGCGCCGCAGGTCGGCGGGCAGATGGGTCCGCAGGAAGCCGCGGACTTCCGCGCGGAATTCCTCAAGCCGGGCGTCATTCGACATCGCAAAGCTCCTGCGCGAAACGCAGCGGCGCGTCGGTGGCGGCCTGCAGGGCTTCGCGCGTCAGGCCCGGGGCCATGTCGCGCACCAGGAAGCCCTGCGGCGTCACGTCCAGCGTGGCGAAGTCGGTGTAGACGCGGTCCACGCAGGCCGCGCCCGTCAACGGCAGGTCGCACTGGCGGCGCAGCCGGGGCCGGCCGTCCCGCGTCAGGTGTTCCATCAGCACGTGCACGCGCTTGGCGCCGACGGCCAGATCCATGGCTCCGCCCACGGCGGCGGCCACCCCGGGCTGCCCGAGCGACCAGTTGGCCAGGTCGCCGGTTTCCGAGACCTGGTAGGCGCCCAGGATGCAATAGTCCAGGTGGCCGCCGCGCATCATGGCGAAGGAGTCGGCATGGTTGAAAAAGCTGCCGCCTTCAGAAAGCGCCACGTTCTGCTTGGCCGCGTTGGTCAGGTCCGGGTCCACGGGATCGGCCTCCGTGCGCGCCCGCATGCCGAGGATGCCGTTCTCGCTGTGCACGGTGACGCCGTGCTCCGGCGTCCAGTAATCCAGCGCCATGACCGGCAGGCCGATGCCCAGGTTCACGTAGGAGCCGGGCGGGATGTCGGCCGCGGCGCGGCGGGCGATGTCCTCGCGGGAATATCGTTGGATCATTGCAGGGCTCCGGTCAGTTGGGCGTCGGGGATGCGCAGCACGCGCTGCACGAAGATCCCGGGGGTGACGACGTGCTCCGGGTCCAGGCCGCCGACCTCCGCCAGCGCATGGACCTGGACCACGGCGGTGGCCGCGGCCATGCACATGAGCGGGCCGAAATTGCGCCCCGCCTTGCGGTACACCAGGTTGCCCAGGGGATCGGCGCAATAGGCTTTCACCAGCGCGTAGTCGGCGTGCAGCGGTTCCTCGAACACGTGGCCCACGCCCTTGATGAGGCGCGTCTCCTTGCCTTCGGCCAGCAGCGTGCCGTAGCCGGTGGGCGTGAAGAAGCCGCCCAGGCCCGAGCCCGCGGCGCGCAGCCGCTCGGCCAGCGTGCCCTGCGGCACGCATTCGTATTCGATGCGCCCCTCGGCGTAGGCCGACTCGAAAGCCTGGGACTCCGCGCCGCGCGGATACGAGGCGATCAGCTTGCGCACGCGGCCCAGCCGGATCAGGCGCGCCAGGCCGCTGTCGCGGGCCCCGCTGTTGTTGCACACCACGGTCAGGCCGCTCGCGCCCTGCTCCACCAGCGCGTCGAGCAATTCGACGGGCTGGCCGGACAGGCCGAAGCCGCTGACCAGCACGGTGGCGCCGTCTGGAATGTCGGCCACGGCCTGCGCGGCGGAATCGAGTGTCTTGTTCATCATGGCGTGGGTCACAGGGAGTGGGAGAGAATCGCGGTGGCCTGGCTGGAGAGCACGCCGCCGTTGCCGTGCACCAGCGCGACGTCGGCCTTGGGCACCTGGCGCTCGCCCGCCTCGCGGCGCAGCTGCGCCACGGCCTCGATCACCAGGAAAATGCTGTACATGCCGGGATGGGTGAACGACAGCCCGCCGCCGTTGGTGTTCATGGGCAGGTCCCCGCCCGGCTCGATGCGGCCGCCGCCGATGAACGCGCCGCCCTCGCCCTTGGCGCAGAAGCCCAGGTCTTCCAGGAACAGGATGGGGTTGATCGTGAACGCGTCGTAGAGCTCCACCAGGTCGACGTCGGCGGGCGTCAGGCCGGCCTCGGCGAAGGCGGCCCGGCCTGAATCCACCGCCGGCGTGACGGTAACGTCCGGCATGCAGGATATCTGGCGATGCCAGTGCGCATGGCCGGTGCCCAGCACGTAGATGGGGCGCGGATGAAGGTCGCGGGCGCGGTCGGCGCGCGTCACCACGAAGGCGCCCGCGCCGTCGGTCACCAGGCAGCAGTCGCGCACGGTGAGCGGATCCGAGATCATCTTGGCGCCCAGCACCTCGTCGATGGTGAGCGGCTCGCGCAGGAAGGCATCCGGATTCAGTTGCGCCCATTTGCGCGCCGCGACGGCGACTTCGGCCAGTTGCCGCCGCGTGGTGCCGTACTGATGCATGTGGCGGGCGGCGGCCAGGGCATAGCTGGATACCGGATTGAAGGGCTTGTACGGATGCTCGTAAGGCTGCGGGTCCAGCGCCGCGCGCATCTGGTTGATCTGCGTGCTGCTGGGCGCGCTGCGCGGATTGGCGCCGTAGCAGACCAGCACGTGCTCGCACTGGCCGGCCTCGATCGCCATCGCCGCGATCTTCAGGTCGGCGATGAAGGACGAGCCGCCGAACATGGTGCTGTCGGAGAAGCGCGGGCGGATTCCCAGGTATTCCGCCATCCGCATCACCCACCAGGGCGAGGTCAGGCTGGAGGTGATGATGCCGTCGATGTTCCGCATCTTCAGGCCGCTGGCGGCCACGGCGCGGCGGGAGGCCTGCGCGATGATTTCCTGCTCGGTACGGCCCTGGCAATCGCCCAGCCCGGCCATGCCCGTGCCCAGGACGGCGATCGCGCCGCGATAGCTCCGGCTCATGCCCGTTCCTCCGTCTGCGCCACGAACACCAGCAGGGGCGCGCCGTCCACGGCGTCGATCCTGGCGCGCACGCGCTGGCCGATGCGCACCGCGTCCACCGGCATGTCCACCACGCGGCTCATCAGGCGCGGGCCTTCTTCCAGGTCCACCAGGCACACGGTGTAGTCCCCGCCCTTGGCGCGCACGACGGTCGTGGAATAGACCTCGCCGCGGCCGCTGGGCTCGACCCAGCGCAGCGCGTCGGAGCCGCAATGCGGGCAGACCACCCTGGGATAGAAATGATGCCTGGCGCAGTCCTGGCATTGCGGAATGGCGAAGCGGCCCTGCGCGAGCTGCTCGAAATAATGGCGCTCGGCGCTGGACGCCGGCTCGTTTGCGGTTTGCGGCATGGTGCTGTGCGCCGCCCCGAGGGCGGCTGTCTCCGTTGTATTTCGGTCCGCGCCTGGCAAGGCCTGCGGCTGTGGAACGATTTTAGGAATGCCCTTCGCCCCTTACCATCCGAAAGATTCGAAGGCTACTTTCGGCATATTCGAAGCGCCGCAAGTCGGAGTAAGATTTACGCGATAACAAACACCCTACATGGCAGGAGCAGTGGAAGATGGCGAAAGTCGGCATGGTTGGAATCGGCCTCATGGGCCATGGCATCGCAAGCAATCTGGTCAAGCACGGTCATACGCTGACGGTGCTGGACCATCCCGGCAACCAGCCGCTGGATGCGCTGAAGGCCGCCGGCGCGACCAGCGTGGCCGACGGCGCCACGCTGGCGGCCCAGTCGGACGTGATCATCCTGTGCGTCACCGGCAGCCCGCAGGTCGAGGCCGTGCTGCTGTCGGCGGGCGGCGTGCTGGAAGGCATCCGGCCCGGCACGGTCATCATCGACTGCTCCACCGCCATCCCCTCCTCCACCGAGAAAGTGGCGCAGGCCGTGGTGCAGGCGGGCGGCCGCTTCCTGGACGCGCCCATGACGCGCACGCCCAAGGAGGCCGCCGAGGGCCGGCTCAATCTGCTGGTGGGCGGCGACGCCGCGCTATTTGAAGAATGCAAGCCGCTGCTGGCCTGCTTCGCCGAGAACATCACGCATGCGGGCCCGGTGGGCGCCGGCCACCGCATGAAGCTGCTGCACAACTACGTGTCGCTGGGCGTGGTCGCCCTGCTGTCGGAAGCGGCCGCCTGCGCGCTGCGCTCGGATATCGATCCGGCCGTGTTCGCCGACGTGCTGGCCAAGGGCGGCGGCGGCGGCGTGGCCCTGGAGCGCATCAAGCCCTATCTGCTGGAACAGGACCCCTCTTCGCTGCGGTTCTTCATGTCGAACGCCCAGAAGGACCTGTCCTACTACAACACCATGGCCGCCGAGACGGGCGCCGTGCGTGAAATCGGCGCGGCCGTGCAGCACACCTTCGACCAGGCGGTCACGCAGGGCGGCGGCGACCGCTACGTGCCCGAACTGGTGTCGCTGCTGAAAGACCGCTAGGGCCTGGCCGGCTCAGCGGCTGCCGGCGGCAGCCGCCTGCCCGCTCAAGAGGCCGCGCGCGGGCAGGCGCAGGGAAATCAGCGCCGCCGCCAACAGCAGCGCGCCGGCCGAACCGAACGCCACCCAATGCGTGCCGAAGGTCTCGTAGGCCCAGCCGCCCAGCCATGAACTGATCATGCCGCCCACCTGGTGTCCCAGGTAGGCCAGGCCGTACAGCACCCCCACCAGGCGGATCCCGTACACGTCGGCCAGGATCGCCGACGACAAGGCGACGCTGCCGGCCCACACGATGCCGCCGATGGTGGCCGCGGCGTACAGTTCCCAATGCGCGCCCACCATCACCAGCGCGAAGAACCCCAGGCCGCGCACCAGGTAGATGGCGGCCAGGATGTTGCGGCGCTCGACCTGGTCCGACATGCGGCCCAGCACCAGCGTGCTGAAGATCGCCACCAGGCCGATCAGCCCGATGCCCAGCGAACTCGTGGTGGCGTCGAAGCCGTGGTCCATCAGCATGGGCACGCCGTGCGTGCCCAGCAGGTTCATGCTGAAGCCACAGGCGAACAGGCCCAGGGCCACCTGCCAGAACGGCAGCGTGCGCAGCGCGCCGCGCACGTTGGGGGTCGGCTTCCTGGCCGCGGGCTTGGCGGCCCCGGCATTCTTCACGATCTGGTGAGGCAGCAGGTCGGTATGCTCGGGCGCCTCGTCGCGCATGAGGAAGAGCGCCACCGGCACGGTCAGCAGCGCGAACAGCACCGCGAATCCGAGCAGCGTTTCCTTCCAGCCGACGGCGGAGATCGCGAACGTGAGCGTGGGCGTCATCAGCGCGATGCCGGCCATCGATCCGGTGGACAGGAAGAACAGCGCCATGCCGCGCTGGCGCGTGAACCAGCGGCTGATCACCGGCGTCAGCGCCACCGGGCTGGTGAAAGCCAGGCCGATGGACAGGGCCACGCCGAAGGACAGCAGGAATTCGATGGGCCCGCTCGCGAACACGGTCCAGATGGACGAGGCCACGACGATGGCCGCCCCGCTCAGCAGCACGAAGCGCGTGCCGTGCGTGCTGACCAGATAGCCCGCCAGAGGCATGCCCAGGCCATAGCAGAGCATGCCGATGGCGACGATGCCGGACAGCGTGCTGCGGGTGAAGCCCAGGCTTTCCGCCATGGGCAGGAAGAACGGCCCGATGCCCATGCGCAGGCCGACGGTCAACAGGGTGAGTGCCGTAGCGGCGCCAACGATATTCCAGCCGAAATACCAGCCGCCCGACTCTTGCTTGTCCACGTATGCTTCTCCTCGATATCTTTTTATGCCCGCCGGCGCGCCCGGATCCGCGGACGCCGCCGGCGGCGCGCAAAGGCGGCGCGGCCGGCAGGCCGGGAAAGAATGAGGCGCGAAACGGCGGGTTCTCCGGCGGCCTGGGGCTGCCGGACGTGTCATATTACTCCCGGCTATATGCAGGCCAGGCGCCCCGGCGCAAAACCTGTTCGGTGAGCGGTCACCGCCGCCGGCCGGGCCGAGGTTCCGGCCCGGGTTCGGACCCACATTCGGACCGGCGCGCGCCGCGCCAGCCCCCCGAAGGCGGTGCAGTATATTGCCCACCATTTCGTAGCATTCGACGCAAGCCGTGACACCCAAGACATCGATGTTCGCCCTGTCCCGCCAGGAAATCGCCCTGGTGCTGGTCACCATGCTGTGGGGAAGCACCTTCCTCATCATCCAGATCGCCATGCAGCACAGCGGACCGCTGTTTTTCGTCGGCGTGCGCTTCACGATCGCGGGCGGGATGGCGCTGCTGCTGTTCCGCAAGCACATGGCGGGGATCACCCGCCGCGAGATCGGCGCCGGCATCGCCATCGGCAGCGCCCTCTTCCTCGGCTACTTCCTGCAGACCTACGGCCTGCAGACGATCTCCAGCAGCCAATCGGCCTTCATCACCGCGCTGTACGTGCCCATCGTGCCGCTGCTGCAATGGGCCGTGCTGAAGAAGCCGCCCGGCGTGATGAGCTGGGTCGGCGTGGCGCTGGCCTTCTCGGGGCTGGTCCTTCTGGCCGGACCGCAGGCTGGCGCCCTGAACTTCAGCGCGGGCGAAGCGGCCACGCTGGCCGGGGCCGCGGCCATCGCCGCCGAGATAATCCTGATCGGCCTGTTCGCCAAATCGGTGGACAGCCGCCGCGTGACCGCGGTGCAGCTGCTGACGGCAGGGCTGGTTTCATTCGCGCTCATGCCGGTGCTGGGCGAATCGGTGCCCGCCTTCTCGTGGCTGTGGGCCGGCGCGGCGATCGGCCTGGGGCTGGCCAGCGCCGTGATCCAGCTGACCATGAACTGGGCGCAGAAATCCGTGTCGCCCACGCGGGCCACCGTCATCTACGCGGGCGAACCCGTGTGGGGCGGCATCGTGGGCCGGCTGGCCGGCGACCGCCTGCCCGCGCTGGCGCTGCTGGGCGCGGGGCTGATCGTGGCCGGTGTGCTCGCCAGCGAGGCCAAGTTGCCCCGCCGCAAACGGCAGGCCGCCAGGCCGGACGCGCAGGGCGCGGACTGACGCCCGGTCACGCGGACCCGCCCGGACTGTCGCCGGCCAGCTGATGAGGGCCGACCCGCGCGAACCAGCGGCGGCTAGCGCGCCAGCCGCGCGATCAGCTCGGCCTGCGCGGGATACAGGCGGCGCAGTTCGCCGGCGTCGGCCAGCTCGAACTCGCTGAATTCGAACCCCGGCGCCACCGTGCAGCCCGCCAACGCGTAGCCGCCCGGTTCGGCGAGCTCGGCGGCGAACCAGCTGCCCCCCGGCACGACGCCCTGGAATTCGGCGCCCTCGTCGGCCAGCGCGTTGCCCAGGCGCAAGCGCCGGTAGCCGCCGTCGGGCGCCAGCACGTGGACGTGCAGCGGCGCGCCGGCGTGAAAATGCCAGAGCTCGTCGGCGCGGATGCGGTGCCAGGCGGACCAGGCGCCGTCGCACAGCAGGTAATAGATGGCGGTGCTGGCCGCCAGCCGCTTGCCGTCGGCCCGCGTCACGGCGCCGGCGGCGCGGTAGGTTTCGCGGTAGTAGCCGCCCTCGGGATGCGGCTGCAACGCCAGGCGGCGGATCAGGGTGTCGGCGGATTCGGTCATGGCGGGGCTCGTCGCTACGGATGCCCCAGTCTAAAGCAAGGCCGCCCTAGGCCGCCTGCTCCAGGAACGCCTGCAAGGCCGGCACCGTGTTCAGCACGTGCTGCCGCATCGCCGCTTCACAGCGCGCCGGATCGCGAGTGCGCAGGGCATCGATCAGCTCCTGGTGCGACTCGCGCACCCGCAGGACGCGGCCTGGCTGGGCCGCCCACAGGCGCATATAGGGTTCGACGACGGAATGCAGCTCGGAGAGCTGGCGCAGCAGGCGCGGCTGCTGGCAGAAGCTGCACAGGTATTCGTGGAATTCGCGGTGGGCGGTGGTCCAGTCCAGGTCCTCGCCCGGGCCCTGCTCCAGCAGCTCAAGCGAATTCGACAGCCGGCGGATGTGCTCGGCATTCATATTCAGCACTGCATTGCGCATGGCCAGGCCTTCCAGCACGGAGCGCATTTCGAACACTTCCAGCATTTCCTGCTGGTTCAGGCCGCGCACCACCGCGCCGCGATTGGCGCGGATCTCGACCAGGCCCTCGGAGGCCAACCGGCGCAGCGCGCCGCGCACGGGCATGCGGCTGGTGCCGATCTCGGCGGCCACCACCTCGGGCACCAGCCGCTGGCCCGGCGCGTAGCGCCCAAGCCGGATCTCCCGCTGCAGGTGCAGGTACGCCTCGTCTTCGGCGCTGATCGCTGTCTTCTGGAATTGCAGCATCGTTTTCCCAAGGCCGGGGCCTATTGATACTCAAGGCCGCCTGATGCGGGCCCCGCAAAGCCGCCATGATAGATAAACGCAAAAATAACACAAATTGGATCCAATGATCCATGGATGCAAACACCAATGGATGGCGGACGAGCCATTGCGTCTAATCCCCCCACGCCTTCATAAACGCGATCAAGGGGAATCCATGAAGTTTCGTCTCATCCGGGCGCTGGCAGGCGCCGCGGCCCTGGCCTGCGCCGCCCAGGCCGGCGCCCAGGCCACCGACTGGCCGCAGCATCCCGTGCGCATCGTCGTGCCCTTCCAGGCAGGTTCCGCCACCGACCTGATCTCGCGCCAGTTGGGCGCGGCGCTGTCGACGGAGCTGGGGCAGCCTTTCGTCGTCGAGGCTCGTCCCGGTGCGGCGGCCGCCATCGGCAGCGCCTCGGTGGCGCGTTCCGCGCCGGACGGCTACACGCTGCTGATGGGCGGCCCCGCCGCCATCGTGACCAACCGCTATCTGCAAAAACGCCTGGCCTACGACCCCGACGCCTTCGAGCTCGTGTCGATGGTGGCCTATACGCCCAACATCCTGCTGGCCAATCCCTCGCAGCCCTTCAAGACCCTGCCGGAAATGGTCGCCTACGCGCGCGCCAATCCCGGCAAGCTGACCTACGCCTCCTTCGGCACGGGCACCACCTCGCACATGGCCGGCGAAATGCTCAAGTCCGTGGCAGGCATCGACATCCTGCACGTGCCCTACAAGGGCGCGGGCGAAGCCATACCCGCGCTGCTCAGCGGCCAGGTCTCGATGTACTTCGACACCATCATGACGGGCTTGCCGCAGGCCAAGAGCGGCGCGCTGCTGGCACTCGGCATGTCCAATTCCAAGCGCTCGGCGCTGGCGCCGGACATCCCCACGATCGCCGAACAGGGCTATGCCGGCTACGACATCGCGCCCTGGTACGGCCTGGTGGCGCCCGAAGGCACGCCCGCCCCGGTGCTCGACAAGCTGAACCGCGCGGTCAACAAAGTGCTTGCCGATCCGGCGCTGCGCAGTAAGCTGGCGGAAACCGGCGCCGAGCCTCGCGGCGGCACCCGCGAAGAATTCGCCGCCTTCATCAAGGCCGAGATCCCGCGCACCAAGCAGCTGATCGACCAGGCCGGCATCACCCCGCAGTAATTTCCAAGACGAGCTCCAGCACCCATGTCCTCACCCTTCGATTGGTCCTTTCCCTACGCCTCCCGAAAAATGCCGGTCCTGGCCGCCAACGCGGTCGCGACCAGCCAACCCCTGGCGGCGCAGGCCGGCCTGCGCATGCTGCTGGCCGGCGGCAATGCGGTCGACAGCGCCATCGCCACGGCAATCGCGCTGACGGTGCTGGAACCCGTCATGAACGGCATCGGCGGCGATATGTTCGCGCTGGTCTGGCACGGCGGCCAGCTGCACGGCCTGAACTCCAGCGGCTGCTCGCCCGCGGCCTGGACGCCGGAGTACTTCAACGGCCGCGACGCCATGCCCGGCACCGGCTGGGGCACCGTCACCGTGCCGGGCCAGGTGGCGGGCTGGAAAGCACTGTCCGAGCGCTTCGGCAAGCTGCCTTTCGCCCAGCTGTTCGAGCCCGCCATCGCCTACGCCGAAGAGGGCTTCGCGGTATCGCCCACCATCGCCCGCCAATGGGCGACGCAGGCGCCCAGGCTGGCGCAGGAACCAGGCTTTGCCGCGGCTTTCCTGCCGCAGGGACGGGCCCCGCAAGCCGGCGAATGGTGGCGTTTCCCGGCCCAGGCCAAGACCCTGCGCGACATCGCGGAAAGCGGCGGCGAGAGCTTCTACCGCGGCGAACTGGCCCGCAAGATCGCCGACTTCGCCAGCCAGACCGGCGGCGCGCTCAGCGCCGCCGACCTGGCGGAGCACCGCCCCGAATGGGTCGCCCCCATTTCCCAGTCGTTCCGCGGCTACGAGCTGCACGAAATCCCGCCCAGCGGCCAGGGCATTTCGGCGCTGATGGCGCTGGGCATGCTGGAACAGTTCGACCTGGAAGGCATGGGCCGCGACAGCGCCGACTACTACCACGTCAGCATCGAGGCGATGAAGCTGGCCTTCGCGGACCTGCATCACCACGTCGCCGATCCGCGCCACATGCGCACCGACGCCCGCGCCCTGCTCGACCGCTCCTACCTGGCCGAGCGCGCGCGCCTGATCTCCATGGACCGCGCCAGCGTGCCGGTGGCGGGCACGCCGGCCACCGGCGGCACGGTGTACCTGACGGCGGCCGACGCCGACGGCACCATGGTGTCCTTCATCCAGTCCAACTACCACGGCTTCGGTTCCGGCGTCGTGGTGCCGGACACGGGCATCAGCCTGCACAACCGCGGCCTGAACTTCGTGCTCACGCCCGGCCACGCCAATCAGGTGGCGCCGCGCAAGAAGCCGATGCACACCATCATCCCCGCCTTCGTCACGCGCGGCGGCCAGCCGCTGATGTCGTTCGGCGTGATGGGCGGATCGATGCAGGCCCAAGGGCATCTGCAAATGGTCACCCGCCTGGCCGCGTTCGGCCAGAACCCGCAGGCCATGAGCGACGCGCCGCGCTTCCGCGTGGAGAAGGGCCCCGTGGTCAACGTCGAAGCGCACCTGCCCGCGGACGTGGTCGAGGCGCTGCGCGCCCGCGGCCACAACGTGGCGGTGGCGCCCGCCGACAGCCTGGAATTCGGCTCGGCGCAACTGATCTGCCGCCTGCCCCAGGGCGGCTACGTGGCCGCGTCGGATTCCCGGCGCGACGGCCAGGCCGTCGGCTTCTAAGGCCGGGCCGGGCCGGGCCGGCCATGGCAAGATCCGGAGTCCCAGGCGAGGCCGCGCGATCTACACTGACCGGGTACGTTCAACCTCCGGCGATAGATCATGGAAAGCAGCACGCCCCCGGGCGCCCACGCCGTGCCCGGCGCGGTCTCACGGCAGGATTGGGAAGCCATCGGCCTGTCCCTCGACCGCTACGGCAACGCGGTGCTGCCTGCCCTGCTCGACCCGGCCCAATGCCAGGCGCTGACCGCGCTGTACCCGCGAGAGGACTGCTACCGCTCTCGCGTCGTCATGGGCCGCCATGGGTTCGGCCGGGGCGAGTACAAGTATTTTTCCTACCCGCTTCCGCCGCTCGTCGACGCCCTGCGCCATGCGCTCTATCCCCGCCTCGCGCCGATCGCCAACCGCTGGAACCGCCTGCTGGGCATAAACCAGCACTACCCCGAAACGCTGGAGGCGTTCCTCGCGCGCTGCCACCATGCCGGCCAGCGCCGGCCCACGCCGCTGATCCTCGAATACCGCGAAGGCGACTACAACTGCCTGCACCAGGATCTCTACGGCGAACTCGTCTTCCCCTTGCAGACGGCCATCCTCCTGTCCGAGCCCGGCAAGGACTTCAGCGGCGGCGAATTCGTCATGACGGAAACCTCCTCCGACGAGCAGGTGGCGCAGGTGCTGCCCCTGCGGCGGGGAGACGCGCTGGTGTTCACCGTGAACCAACGCCCCATCGCCGGCAAGCGCGGCGGCTTGCGCCGGGCCGCCATGCGGCACGGCGTCAGCCGGTTGCTGGGCGGGCAGCGACATACGCTGGGCGTGATCTTCCATGACGCGCGCTGAAACCATGCAGGCCGAACTCCCGCTCGCCCCCCACCCCGTCCGCGCAGGCCGGATCGCCGTGGACGGCGACGCGCCCGCCATCGCTCTGCTGGACTGGGACGACATCGCCGCGCAGCTCGACGCGGAAGGCTATGCCTTGCTGCCCGGCTGGCTGGCGCCGCAACAGGCGCGCTCGCTGGGCCGGCTGGCCGCCGACGCGGCGCCGGCGGGCGCGGGCGATCTCTACCGCCTTCCGGCCGCGCTGCCCGAGCCGCTGGCGGCATGGCGCGAGGCCCTCTACCGCCATCTCGTCCCCATCGCCAACCGCTGGAGCGAGCGGCTGGGCGCCGCCAGCCGCTACCCGGACGAACTGGCGGATTTCATCCACCGCTGCCATCAGGCGCGCCAGACGCGCCCGCTGTCGCGGTTCAGCCTGCTGCGCGAGGACGGCTACGTCGCGCTGCACCAGCAGCACGATGGCGAGCACGTATTCCCGCTGCAATGCGTGGCGCTGCTGTCCGAACCCGGCCGGGATTTCACCGGCGGCGAGTTCGTCATGACGGAGCAGCGCCCCCGCATGCAGTCGCGGCCCATGGTGCTGCCCCTGCGGCTGGGCGACGCCGCCCTCATCGCCACGGCGCACCGTCCCGCGCGCGGCGCCGGCGGCGATTACCGAGTCAACCTGAAACACGCCATCAGCCGCGTGCGCGGCGGCACGCGCATCGGGCTGGAACTGTCCTTCCACGACGCCCCCTGAAGGCCGGCTGCGCGCGGCGGCTCAGTCCTCTTCGACGAAGGCCTCTTCGCGCTTCTTGCGGATGTTGGGCAGCGCCACCAGGATGACGAGCACCGCCGCCGCGCCCAGCAGCGTCGCGGACAGCGGCCGTTCCAGGAAGGTCATGAAGTCTCCGCGCGACAGCAGCAGCGCCCGGCGGAAGTTCTCCTCCATCATCGGACCGAGCACCAGGCCGAGCAGCAGCGGCGCGCCCTCGCAGCGCAGCTTGCTCCACAGGTAGCCCACCACACCGAAGAACGCCGTCATGTAGAGGTCGAAGGTGTTGTAGTTCAGCGAATACACGCCTATGGTGCAGAACACCAGGATCGCCGGAAACAGGATGCGGTAGGGCACCTTCAGCAGCTTGACCCAGAGCCCCACGAGCGGCAGGTTGAGGATCACGAGCATCAGGTTGCCGATCCACATCGACGCGATCAGCCCCCAGAACAGGTCGGGGTGGCTGGTCATGACCTGCGGACCCGGCTGGATGTTGTGGATGGTCATCGCGCCGACCATCAGCGCCATGACGGCGTTGCCCGGAATACCCAGCGTCAGCAGTGGAATGAACGATGCCTGGGCGCCCGCGTTGTTGGCGGATTCCGGGCCTGCCAGCCCGGCAGGATGGCCCTTGCCGAAGCGCTCCGGCTCGCGCGATATCTTCTTTTCCAGCGTGTAGGACGCAAAGGCCGACAGCACCGAGCCGCCGCCGGGCAGGATGCCCAGCATCGACCCGACCGCGGTGCCGCGGACGATGGCGGGCGCCGCCTCGCGCATCTCTCGCCGGTTCGGATACAGCGACCCCACCTTGTCCGTGATCTCGACGCGCTTGTCCTTCAGCTCCAGGTTGCTCATGATCTCGGCAAAGCCGAAGACGCCCATGGCGACGATGGCGAAGTTGATGCCGTCCTGCAGTTCCGGAATGCCGAAGTCGTAGCGGGCCACGCCCGAATTGACGTCCGTGCCGACCAGCCCCAGCAGCAGCCCGAGCAGGATCATGCAGATCGCCTTGACCAGCGAGCCCGACGCCAGCACCACCGCCCCGACCAGGCCCAGCGTCATCAGCGAAAAGTACTCCGCCGGGCCGAACTTGAACGCCACTTCCGCCAGCGGCGGCGCGAACGCGGCGATGAGCATGGTGGCGACGGTGCCCGCGAAGAAAGAGCCAATGGCGGCCAACGACAAGGCGGCCCCGCCGCGTCCGTTGCGCGCCATCTGATGGCCGTCCAGCACGGTCACCACGGCGGAGGTTTCCCCGGGCAGGTTCACCAGGATGGCGGTGGTCGAGCCGCCATACTGGGTGCCGTAGTAGATGCCCGCCAGCATGATCAGCCCCGCGACGGGCGGCAGCACGTAGGTGATGGGCAGCAGCATCGCGATGGTCGGCACCGGCCCGAGACCCGGCAGCACGCCCACCAGCGTGCCCAGCACGCATCCCAGCAGCGCATACAGCAGGTTTTCCGGCGTAAACGCCACCGAGAACCCCAGCATGAGGTTGTCTAACAGTTCCATCCCCGCTCCTTGTTATGTCCGAGCCATTTTTAAATAGATCGTAATACGACATAAAAAGAGAAGAAACCCGGGTTTTTACCGAGCGGCCCGCGGCAAGCCGCGGGCGCGGGATCAAGAGAAGGTCGCGCCCGTCAGGCTGAAATCGCAAAGCGACTTCGCCAGCGGAATGAGGGTTTCGAGAAACGGATACTCGGCGCGGTTGCGGTAGACGGCGAAGTACTTCACGCGCGGCAAGCGCGCGCTGGTCCTCACCCGGACGAGCTTCCCGTCCTCGATGAACTGGCGGACATACTCCGTCGGCAGGCTGCTCAGCCCCAGGCCGCCCACGGTCAGCTGAACCATGACCGTCATGCTGTTGGCCGTGAACACACGATGGTTGGAAATGCCGTTGCGCCGCAGCCATTGCGCGAACAGCTGCGTGCCGATCCCGTGGCGCGAATGCACCAGCATCGGATAGGACGAGAACTCCGCGTTCGTCAGGATGCGATTGGGACAGCCCAGCCGCGGACTCGCCATCCATTGGAATTCCACCTCGGCCAGTTCCTCGGATTCGAATTGTTCGCCCCAGGTGTGTCCCGGCACGAGCGCGAGGTCGATCTTTCCGGCCTTGAGCAGATCCAGGATGGAACCGCCCGCCCCCACCTCCAGTTCGATGACGGCCTGCGGATGCTGCAGCTTGACCTCCTGGATCAGGCGCGGAAGCCAGGTCACGGCCACCAGTTCGCTCACCCCCAGGCGCAGCACGCCCGTGAAGCCGAAGGGATAGCCCATGCGCTCCATCAGCCGTTCGTTGGCATGCAGCACCTCCTCGGCCGCGGCCAGCAGGCGTTGTCCGTGGTCGGTCAGCTTGGCGTGCCGGTAGGCCGGATCGATCAGCCGCACCTGGAAGATCTCGCGCAATTCCGCGATGCGCTTGGCGATGGCCGATTGCGAGGTATGCAGGTGCGCCGCCGCGGCCTGGAAGCTGCCCAGCTTGCCCGCCCAATACAAGGCTTCGAGTTGCTTGATCGTCGGTTTCATGAATTTTTTTCCGGAATTTTGAAGAGAATAACTCCCTTTGTGCTGGTGGGATCGAACGATATCATTTGCCCATGCCGCATCGAGAAAGCACAACGCTCCGCGCCATGCGCGAATACCCAGGGGCCGCAAAGACCGATGCGAAGCCGATAGCCCGAAAAGTCATCGGAATTCTATTCCACGATAAGAGGCAGTGATGAGACAACGCGAAGGACTTTCCCCCGCCGGCGTCGGACCGGATGCCGCAGGACAAGGATGCGTGGCATGAGCGGCAGCGAGCAGCGGGACGACACGGGGCTCAAGGCCCGCATGCGGGACCGGCAGGCGCTTACCGGCGCGTTCGTTCCCGCTCCCAGCCCCGAACTGGTCGAGATCGCGGCGCATGCCGGCTATGACTTCGTCGTGCTGGACGCGGAACACGGCCCCCTGGATTTCGCCGACATCCGCCACATGATCCGGGCGGCGCAGGCCGTGGGCGTGCCGGTGCTGGTGCGCGTGCCCACGGCTTCCAAGGAATTCATCGGGCGGGTGCTGGACTCGGGCGCCGACGGCATCCTGGTGCCGCAGGTCTCGTCGGTCGAGGAAGCCCGGGCCGCCGTGTCCCAGGCGCTCTATCCGCCGGCGGGCGCGCGCGGCGCCGCGTTCTATGCGCGCGCCTACGGCTACACGCGCCGCAGCGGCTGGGACGCGCTGGACCACGTCCAGGACAAGGTCGTGGTGGGCGTCATGCTGGAAACGCCCCAGGCCATCGAACAGGCCCGCGCCATATCCGAAACCCCGGGCGTGGACTTCGTCCTGTTGGGAACGGGTGACCTGAGCGTGACGCTCGGGCGCGGCGAGCACAACCCCGCGGCGCTCGCGTCCGCGGTCGCGCAGGTGGCGGCGCTGGCGCGCGCCGGCGCCATCCCTTTCGGCGCCTCCGCCACCGACCGCGCTTCGGCCGCCCCCTATCTGGACAGCGGCTTTCGCATCATCGTGGTGGGCCTGCTTCCGCTCCTGCTCCGATCCGCCGCGGCCCTGTGCGCCGACATCCGCGCAGCGCGGCCTTAAGCCCGCGACCCGCCAGACCAGACAAGGAGACCGCAATGACAGCAACGGATCCGGCAAGCGGCCGGAATGGCGAGGACGCCCTCGTCGAGCGTTTCGCCGGACTGGGCGCCGCCATCGTGTTCGACGCGATGCACGCCATGGGCCTGCCCAATGGCGTCATGGATACGCGGGTGCGCCATCTCAGCGGCGCGCCGGTGGCGGGACGGGCGCGCACCGTCAATCGCAGCACGGCCGCCGCCAACGCCCGTCAGCCCGCCTTCGGCCCGGACCTGGCCATGGGCACGCAGCAGGTCATCGACTCCGCGCAGC
The DNA here is from genome assembly GCF_001571365.1 of Achromobacter denitrificans NBRC 15125. Lineage (GTDB taxonomy): Bacteria > Pseudomonadota > Gammaproteobacteria > Burkholderiales > Burkholderiaceae_B > Achromobacter > Achromobacter denitrificans. Next base: position 179,692 of record NZ_BCTQ01000008.1, read on the forward strand.
CGGGCGAAATCCTGGTCATCGCGCTGGGCGGCGACGCCTCGGGCGCCACCTGGGGAGCCAATATGGCCACGCGGGCCGCGGCGCGGGGCGCCCAGGCGGTCGTCACCGACGGCGCGGTCCGCGACATCGCCGACATGCCGGCCATCGGCATCGCGGTCTACGCGCAGGGCACCAGCCCGCGGGTGAACTTCCAGCACATCGTCACGCTGGCCATCGACCAGCCGGTCGTGTGCGGCGGCGTGCTGGTGGCGCCCGGCGACATCGTGATCGCCGACCACGACGGTGTCATCGTCGTTCCCGCGGCGCAGGCATGGGAAGTCGCCCAACGCGCGCGGGCCATGCACGAGACCGAGGAGCGCATGCAGGCGGCGATCCGCGACGGCGCCGGGCTGGTGGAGGCCATCCGACAGTACAAGATCCGATAACGCAGTCCCACGGCAACGCTGCCAACAGAGCCGCGGCCCAGCCCCCGACAAGGAGAGACAAGCATGGCATCAACAATGGCAAGCCGCCTGCGGCGCGCCCTGGCCGCGAGCCTGGCCTTCGGCATCATGAGCGGCGCCGCCCTGGCAGCCGACACCTATCCCAGCAAGCCGATCAATTTCCTGATCGGCTACAAGGGCGTCAGCGAAGTATTTTCCCGCGTGATCGCCGAGAAGCTGCAACAGGAATTGGGTCAGCCCGTCATCGTGATGCCCCATCCCGGCGCCAGCGGCGGGATTGCCGCCGGCATGCTGGCCCGGGCCGCGCCCGACGGCTATACCGTGGGGATGGTGATCAGCAATCTGGCCACCAACTCCATCCTGCAGAAAGATCTGGAATACGACCCGATCAAGAGCTTCGAGCCGATCTCCATGATGGGCACCGTTCCGATCGTCATGGCCATCAACCCCAAGGCGGCGGGCGGCATCGCGGACTTCAAGACGTTCGTGGCCGATGCCAAGGCGCATCCCGACAAGTACGCCTTCGGCCAGGCCGGCGCGCTCGGCATGACCCACCTGACCGGGGAACTGCTCAAGCGCGACGCGCACATCAAGATGATCAGCGTGAGCTATCGCGGAGGCGGCGCGGCGCTGGTCGATCTCATGGGAGGGCAGATCGCCGCCCAGTTCCCCACCGTGACGCTCATCGGCCCGCATTACCAGAGCAAGGACCCGCGCGTGAAAGTCGTGGCGATCAGCGCAAGGGAGCGCTCGCCCGTCATGCCCGACGTACCCACGTTCACCGAATTGGGCTACCCCGGCATCGTGGTCAGCGAGTGGTACGCGCTGATGGCGCCCGCCGGCACGCCCAAGCCGATCGTGGACAGGCTCAACGCGGCCTTGCGCAAGGTGCTGGACCAGCCCGACGTCAAGGACAAAATCCTCGGCATGGATGTCGCCGGCAGCGATCCGCAGGCGGTGACCCAGCTGATCCGATCGGAGATCGAGCGCTGGTCCACCCTGATCCATGAGGTCGGCCTGAAGCTGGAGTAACGCCCCCCAACCCCGAGGAGACGGGCCCACCGGGCCCCTCCCGCCCGAATCGGAGTTCCCATGCCTCGCCTTTGCTTCCATGCGCCGTTGCGCCATGGCTGGCTGCGCTTTTGCCTGCTGGCCCTGCTGTTCCTCTCCGCCCCGCTGGCCGCGCGGGCCGGCTACCCCGACCGGCCGGTCACCTTGATCGTGCCCTGGTCGGCGGGCGGCCCCGCGGACGCCGCGGCGCGCCTGATCGCGCGGGACCTGTCCCAGTCCATCGGCCAGTCCGTGGTCGTGGAAAACAAACCCGGCGCGGGCGGCAACATCGGCACGCTGCAGGCCACGCGCGCCGCGCCCGACGGCTATACCCTGCTGCTGGCCACCAGTTCCACCAACGCCATCAATCCATGGCTGATGAAGGCCCAGCCGTTCAAGCCCGTGGACGACCTGACGCCGGTGGCGCTGGTTACGTCGAATTCCAACATCCTGGTCGTCCGGGCCGACTCCCCCTATGCCTCGCTGGACGCGCTGTTGCGCGACGCCCGCCTGCGTCCGGGCGCGCTGAACTATGCGTCCGGCGGCATCGGTTCCTCGCAGCACGTGGCCGGATCCATGTTCACGCAGCAGCTGGGGCTGGACATCGTGCACGTTCCCTACAACGGCGGCGGCCCCGCGGGCAACGCCCTGCTGGCGGGCGAGGTGTCGTTCGCGCTGGATACCGGTACCATTGCCTTCATCAAGTCGGGGCGCCTGAAAGCCCTGGCGGTGGCCGCGGCGCAACGCCTGCCCATGCTGCCCGAGGTGCCCACCTTCACGGAGCTGGGCTATCCCGGGATGGTCACGGGCGCGTGGTACGCCATCGCCGGGCCGGCGGGCCTGCCCCGACCGGTAACGGACTACCTGAACGAGAAGATAAACGCCGTCATGGCCTCGCCCGACCTGAAGGCGCGCCTGGGCGAACTGGGCGCCGTGGCCGCCAGCCCCATGGCGCCGGCGCAGGTGCTCGATTTCATGCAGGCCGAGCTTGAGCGGTACAAGAACGTCGTGGCGCAATTCGGCGCCGTCGCGCAATAGGAGGAGTCGCTTCCATGTTGATCGATCTGACAGGCAAGGTGGCCTTGGTCACCGGCGGCAGCCAGGGCCTGGGCAAAAGCGTGGCACAGCGCCTGGCGCAATCCGGCGCGGATGTCGTGCTGTGGGCCCGCACCGCCTCGGCCCTGCAACAGGCCGCCGACGAACTCTCCCGCGCGGCCCCCGCCCGCAAGATCTGGGCCGTCGCCTGCGACGTCACCGACCCCGCGCAGCTGGAATCGGCCTGGCAGCGCACCGCCGGCCTGTGCGGCGGCGTGGACATCGTGGTCAACAACGCCGGGACCTCCCAGCGCGCGCCCATCGAGGCCATCGCGCTTGCGGCGCTGCGCAGCGACATGGACCTGAAAGTCGCGGCGGCATTGCGCATCGTCCAGCTCGCCCTGCCGCACATGCGGGAGCGGGCATGGGGCCGGGTGATCAACGTGGTCAGCGTGGCGGGCAAGGCGCCGTCCGCGGGCGGCGCCCCCACCGCGCTGGCGCGCGCCGCCGGGCTGGCGCTGACCAAGATCATGGCCGCGGAACTCGCTCCCCACGGCATCCTGGTCAACGCCTTGTGCGTGGGCCTGATCCTGTCCGAGCAATGGAAGGGCTTCCATGAACGCGAACAGCCGCAAGCGCCATTCGACGAATACCTGGCCCAACGCGGCAAGGCCGTCCCGCTGGGCCGTATCGGCCGCGCGGAGGAATTCGCCAACGTCGCCTGCTTCCTGGCCTCCGATCTCGCCTCCTACGTCACCGGCACCGCCATCAACGTGGACGGCGGCCTGTGCCCGGTGACCTGATCCCCGCTGCGGCCACCTCTCTTTTTCCTTCTTCAGGAGTCTCCGCCATGAACGGCGCCAAAAGCCTCGTCAATTCCCTGTTGCAGTCAGGGGTCGATACCTGCTTCGCCAATCCCGGCACCAGCGAAATGCACTTCGTCGCGGCGCTGGACCAGGTCCCCGGCATGCGCTGCGTGCTGGGGCTGCAGGAGAACATCGTCACCGGCATGGCCGACGGCTATTTCCGCATTGCGCGCAAGCCGGCGGCCACGCTATTGCACTGCGGTCCCGGCCTGGCCAACGGCATGGCGAACCTGCACAACGCGCGCCGCGCCCGCAGCGGCATCGTCAACATCGTCGGCGACCAGGCGACCTACCACCGCCCCTATGACGCGCCGCTCACGGCGGACACCGACGCCATGGCGCGCACGGTATCGAGCTGGGTGCGCACCAGCACGCGGGCGCAGGACGTCGGCGGCGACGCCGCGGCGGCGGTGCAGGCCGCGAACGCCTTCCCCGGACAGGTCGCCACCCTCATCCTGCCGTCCGACGCGTCCTGGAACGAAGGCGGCGCGGTCGCCGCAGCCCTGCCGGCGATCGGCCCCGCGCCGCTGGACCCTCACGCGGTGGACAATGCGGCGCGCGTCCTGCGCGGCGGCAAGAATGTGCTGATCCTGCTGGCCGGCAGAGGCGTGCTGGGCGCCTCGCAAGCCCTCGCCTGGCGGGTGGCGCAGGCCTGCGGCGCCGATATCCGCGCCGACTACGTCACGGCGCACGTGGCGCGCGGCCGAGGCACCCTGCAACTGGAACGCGTGCCCTACGGCACCGACCAGGCGATCGCGGCGCTGGCCCGCTACGACCACATCATCCTGGTGTGCGCCAAGCCCCCCGTCGGTTTTTTCGCCTATCCCGGCAAGCCTTCGACGCAATACCCCGCGCACGCCCAGTTGCACGTGCTGGCCCGCCCCGACCAGGATCCGGAAGCGGCCCTGCTGGCGCTGGCGGAAAGCCTGGGCGCGCCCGAAGCCCCCCTGCCCGACCCCGGCCCGCGGCCCGAGGCCGCCAGCGGCGCGCCCACCCCCGAGGGGCTGGCCCGGACGCTGGCGGCGCTGATGCCCGAACAGGCCATCGTCTCGGACGAGAGCATTTCCTACGGCCGGGGCTTCTACCCCCACACCCACGCGGCTCCCATGCATGACTGGCTGCACCTGGCCGGCGGCGCCATCGGAGACGGCATGCCGGTGGCGACCGGCGCGGCCCTGGGCGCGGGAGGCAAGCGCCGGGTCATCAACCTGCAGGCCGACGGGTCGGCCATGTACTCGCTGCAATCGTTGTGGACGCAGGGGCGCGAACGGCTGCCCGTAACCACCATCATCCTCAACAACCGCAAGTACAACATCCTGATCGGCGAGTACCAGGGCGTCGGCGCCACGCCGGGCCCGACCGCCATGAGCATGCTGGACCTGGGCAATCCGGACCTGAAGTGGGTGTCCATCGCCGACGGCATGGGCGTCGAGGCCGCCCGCGCCACCACCATGGAGCAGTGCGCCGACCTGATGGCGCGCAGCTTCAGGACCGACGGCCCCTTCCTGATCGAACTGATGATCTGACGCCGCGCGGCCGCCGCACTGCCATCCGGCAGTCCGGCGGCCGCCGCCTTATTTCGTCGGCGACAGGTTCGCCGCCTTGGCGGCCTGCGCATACATCGGGATCTCCTTGGCCATGGTCTCGGCCAGGGCCTTCGAGGCGCTGCCCACGGGCTCGATGCCCAGCTCCAGCAAGCGCTCGGACACCGCGGGCTCGCGGACGGCGGCGGCAACGTTGGACTGCAGCTTTTCGATGACGGCGGCCGGCGTGCCCGCCGGCGCGTACAGAGACGACCAGAACGACATGGCGAAACCCGGCGCGCCGGACTCCGCGACCGTCGGCACGTCGGGCAGCAGGGCGAAACGCTTGGCCCCGGTGACGGCGAGCGCGTTCAGCCGGCCGCTGCGGATCTGCGGCAGCACCGCCGCCGTGTCGATCAGCGCGAAGTCGATCTCGTTGGCCAGCAGCGCGGCGACCACCGCGGAGTTGCCCTTGTAGTTGACGACCTCCGCTTCCAGGCCGACACGGCTGGCGAATACCCCGGTGGCGAGCTGGAACGAATTGGCGCCCGCGCCGGCGAACAAAGGCTTGCCGCTTTTCTTGCCCTGCCCCACCAGGTCCGCCACGGAGCGGGCGGTGCTGTCCGCCTTGACGGCCAGGATCATGGGGATGTCCCCGACCAGGGAGATCGGCGCGAAGTCGGCCACGGGGTCGTAGTCCAGATCGCGGTAGATGGCGGGATTGACGGTCATGCCGCTGCTCGGCCCCACCAACAGGGTGTAGCCGTCCGGCTCGGCGCGCTTGACTGCGCCGATGGCGATCGCACCGCTGGCACCCGGCCGGTTCTCGACGATGAAGGGCTGACCCAGCCGGCGCTGGAGCTGCTCGGCCATCAGGCGGGCAAGAATGTCGTTGCCGCCGCCCGGCGCGAAACCCACGACCATGCGCACCGGCCGCGCCGGGTAGTCCTGCGCCGCGGCATGACAGGCCGACACGGCGAGCATCACGCCCGCCCACAAAGAGAGATACCGTTTCATGCCACGCTCCATTCGTTGAACACAGTGCGCCGTTACTGGGGAATGCACGGATGGCCCATTCTCCACCGGCTGGCTACATTGGGCACGACCCAACGTGCCAGCCGATGCCGCTGGCAGCGACAGCCCGAGACGTACCCGGAGCCGAGATGGCACCTGAATGGCACAACTGGAGCACCCACGATCACGGCCAGCACGCCCTGGCGTTCTGGCACGACGCGGTCTGCGCCGGCGTGCTCGATTCCGAGTTCCGCGCCGAGCCGGATGCCGGCTTCGCGGGCACCATGTCCAGCCAGACGCGCTCGGGCGCCCGCCTGGTGAATTTCGCCAGCTCCCCGCACATGATCCGGCGCTCGCAGCGCCACGTCAGCCGCGTCAACGGCGACCACCTCATGCTCAGCCTGCAGCTGGAAGGCCGCGCCCTGATCTCCCAGGGCGATGAACAGCTGTGCCTGCAACCGGGCGAATTCGGCCTGCTGGACACCGGCTCGGCCTTCGACATCACGTTTCCGGAATCCACGGCGCGCCGGCTGGTGCTCTTGCCGCGCCATGCCCTGAGCGCGCGCGCCCCGGGCCTGCGACGGCTGCGGGCGCCGGCCAGCCTGCCAGCCGACATGCCCTTCGCCCCCGTGCTGGCCGAGACCATGCGCCTGCTGACCGATTCCGCGGTCAAGCTCCAGGACCGCACCGTCGATACGCTGCTGGATACGGTCATCGAGATCGTCGCGCTGCATTGCGCGTCCGTGGCGGACGCGTCCGCCGCCCCGTCCACCGAACTGAGTTTCGTCGGCGTGAAGCGCCACATCGACACCGCGATCGCCGACCCGGCGCTATCGCCCGCGTCGGCGGCGGCCGCCTGCCGGATCTCGGTGCGCACCCTGCACCGCCTGTTCGCCCGCCATGCCCAGCTGTCGTTCGAAGCCTACGTGGTGCAGGCGCGCCTGGCGCTGGCGCATGAGCTGCTCTCGGCCGGTCGCACGCGCACCGTGAGCGAAGCCGCTTTCGCCTGCGGTTTCAACAACCTCTCCCATTTCACGCGGCGCTTCTCCGAGCGCTACGGCGACTTGCCCGTGAACCTGCTGAAGCAGGGCCAGGCCCGCGCCTGACGCCCTGAGCGGCGCCCGCTGGCGCGCTGGGCACAGCCCCGCGCCGCGCCACGCGACAGAATGAGCTCCATCCCGGCGCTGGCCGGCAAGCTCCTGTCGCACCATGTCCAAAACCATCACCATCCACCGCCTCGATGCCGCCCGCGCCGCCGCCGACAGCTGCGTGCATTTCGGTTTCTGCACCGCGGTCTGTCCCACCTACGTGCTCGACGGCGAAGAACTCGACTCGCCGCGCGGCCGCATCGCGCTGGCCCGCGAAGTGCTGTCCGGCACCGCCGCGCCCAGCCCGGCCGCCGTGCGCCATCTCGACCGCTGCCTGTCCTGTCTGTCCTGCGAGACCACCTGCGCCGCCGGGGTGTCGTACCGCGACGTCATCGACGGCGCGCGCGAAGCCATCGAGCAAAGCGGGGTGCGCCCGCTGCCGCAGCGCCTGCTGCGCTCGGCGCTGGCCCGCGTGTTGACGACGCCCGCGCTGCTGCGCCCCGCACTCGCCGCCGGCCGCCTGCTGCGCGGCGCGGCGGGCCGGCTGGGCGGGCCGCTGGGCGCGCTGGCCTCCCTGTCCGCCGCGCCCGGGCTGGCGGCGCTGGCGCGGCGCGGCGAGCCCGATCCGGAGCCGCCCGCGGACGCGACCCGCCGCGTCGCGCTGCTGGACGGCTGCGCCCAATCGGTGCTGGGCGCCGAGATCAATGCCTCGGCCCTGCGGCTACTGGCCCGCGG
>NZ_BCTQ01000009.1 GCF_001571365.1 Achromobacter denitrificans NBRC 15125
ACATCTACCCACGAACCAGGGCCAAAACCATCGCATGACGCGGCTGTAAGCCGAGGACCCCGGAGCCATCCGAAGCGCAGCCCCAGTGGGGCGAGCATCGGAATGGCGCAGGGCAGCCTCGGCGGCTAAAGAACCCTGACATCCGCCAGTTCGAAGCCCAGTTCCTAATCCATGACCCAGCTAACGGTCTCGGCCTGCTCCGCGCGACGGGTTCGGTAGCTGTTGGCGGGATGCGAGGTATCGGCGTAGCCGAAGGAAATGCCGCAGACCACGCGGCGGTCCGGGGCCAGGCCCAGCACCTCGCGCAGCACTTCCGGGTACATGGCCAGGGACGCCTGCGCCACGGTCGCCACGCCGTTGGCCTGGGCCGCCAGCAGGAAATTCGCGACATAGCCGCCGCAATCCATCGCGCCGTACTCGCCCAGCGCCTCGTCGGTGGTGATGATGGCCGCGTGCGGCGCGTCGAACAGCTGGAAGTTGCGCATTTCCTGGCGGCGGTAGGCCTCGCGGTCGCCGCGCGCCACGCCCACCGCGCCGTAGAGCTGAAAGCCCGATTCGCGCCGCCGGGCGAGGTATTCGCCCTGGTACTCGCGCGGGAACGGGAAATCCGGGGTAAAGCCCGCCTGCTCGGCGCGCTGCTGCAACGCGGCGCGCAGCCGCTCGGTGCCCGCCCCCTCGGTGATCGCCACCTGCCAGGGCTGGCAGTTGCACCAGGAAGCGGTGCGCTGCGCCAGGTCGAGGATACGCGCGATGGTGGCGCGCGGCACTGGCTCGGGCAAGAAGGCGCGGCAGCTGTGGCGCGCGATCAGCCAGGCTTCCAGCGCGGCGTCGGGGCGCTCGTCGGCGCGGGTCGGGTCTTCGTCTTCCGGGCGGGACTGCGCGGCGGTGGGGGGCATGGGCTTGTCTCTCATGTTCGGGGGCCTGGAACGTCGCGGGGGACGCATGGGGCGCTCAAGCGCCCCGGGGCTTTGCCTTTATGATGCCATCTCCGGCCCGACCGTGGCCGGCCGATCCGTTCCAGGCGAAACCCATGCTGCCCATCGATACCCTGATCGCATTCTTCGGCATTGCCGTCCTGCTGGCCCTGACTCCGGGGCCGGACAACCTGTTCGTGCTGATGCAATCGGCCATCTGGGGCCGCAAGGCGGGCATGTTCGTGGTGCTGGGGCTGTGCACGGGCCTGCTGGGCCATACCGCCGCCGTGGCCGTCGGGCTGGCCGCCGTGTTCGCGGCCTCGCCCATGGCCTTCACCGCGCTCAAGCTGGCGGGCGCCGCCTACCTGGCCTACCTGGCGTGGCAGATCCTGCGCGCCCCCGTCGGCGGCGACGCGGGCTCGCGTCCGGAGCCGATGAAGCCCGGCGCGCTCTACCGGCGCGGCATCGTGATGAACCTCACCAATCCGAAGGTGCTGCTGTTCTTCTTCGCCTTCCTGCCGCAGTTCACCTCGCCGGCGCTCGGGCGCGTGGGCGTGCAGACCATGCAGCTGGGCGCCGTGTTCATGGTCTCCACGCTGCTGGTGTTCGGTGCCATCGCCTTCTTCTCGGGCGCCTTCGGCGAGCTGCTGCAGCGGTCGGTGACCGCCAAGCGCTGGCTCAACCGGATCGCCGCGCTGGTGTTCGTGGGCCTGGCCGTGCGCCTGGCGACTGCGTCGCGGTAAAGGCGACGGCGCCGCCCGCGGGCAGGCGCCGTTCCGCCGGCATTGCCTAGACGGACGTGAACCGCACGATGCCGTCCGCGCCCAGTTCGCGCTTGAGCTTGCCTTCAAAATACAGCGCATGCAGGTGCGCCAGCGCCTCGCCCATGGCGAAGGTCAGCTGGTGCAGGTCGAGCTTGCGCTTGAAGAGCACGGGCACGATGTCCGACGTGGATTGGGGCTGGCCGGCACAGGCCTCCAGCACTTCCGCGAGGCGGTCGCGGTGGTGCTCGTGCTGCTGCTTGATGCGCTCGTGCAGGCCCTTGAAGGGCCGGCCATGCGCGGGCAGCACCAGCGTGTCTTCGGGCAGGTCGTCGTAGCGATCCAGCGAGCGCAGGTAGAGCGGCAGGGGGTTCGCGTCCGGCTCGTAGTCGAACACGCTTACGTTCGTGGAAATGCGCGGCAGCACCATGTCGCCGGAGATCAGCACCGACAGGTCGGGCGAAAACAGCGACGCATGTTCCGGCGCGTGCCCGTAGCCCACGATCACGCGCCAGTCGCGTCCGCCGATGCGGACCTGGTCGCCGTGCAGGATGCGGGTGTAGCGCGAGGGCACCGCCGGCACCAGATTGGGGTAGTAGTTGGCGCGCTGGCGGATCTGTTCCTGCGCGTCCGGATCGGTCAGGCCGTGGCGGGCGAAGTGGTCGACCGCCGATTGGCCGCCCGGGCCGCCTCCCGCGTCGCCGCGGCGCGAAGACCACAGCGATGCCACCATGAAGTCGGTCATCGTCATCCACAGGCCCGCGTTCCAGCGTTCGCACAGCCAGTGGGCCAGGCCGACGTGGTCGGGGTGCATGTGGGTGACCAGCACGCGCAGCACGGGCAGGCCTTCCAGCTCGTTTTCGAAGACCTGTTCCCACAGAGTCTTGACCTCGTCGCGCGAGATGCCGCAATCGACGATGGTCCAGCCGTCCTTGCCGTCGATGCGGTCGCGCAATAGCCAGAGGTTGATATGATCCAGCGCGAACGGCAAAGGCATCCGTATCCATTTGACCCCGTCCGCCACCACGTGCGCGCGGCCGGCCTCGGGTTGGAAATCGGCCCAGGGGTATTGCAGTTTCTGCTCGTTGGGATTCATTGCCTCTCGCTCCACGCTTGACGTTATGGTCAAGTCATCATAATTTACGTTTACGTAAACTGCCACCCCTCGCATGCCCTCGTCAACCTGGACCATCTCCGAACTCGCGCGCGAGTTCGACGTCACGCCCCGCACGATCCGCTTCTATGAAGACCAGGGGATCGTCAGCCCGGCGCGCGAGGGGCGCAATCGCATCTTCGGCCCGCGCGACCGCACGCGCCTGAAGCTCGCCCTGCGCGGCAAACGCCTGGGCCTGCAGCTGTCCGAGATCCTGACCCTGATCGACATGTACGACGGGCCCGGCGATACCGAGGTCCAGCTGCGCCAATACCTGAGCGTACTGCAACAGCACCGCGCCACCCTGGAACAGCAGCGCCGCGACATCGAAGACACCCTGCAGGAAATCTCCCTGCAGGAGCGGCAATGCCGCGAGCTGCTCGCCCAAAAACCCTGAAGCCGCGCGGCCCGGCGAGCCGGGCCCCCGGCTGGGCGCTTACTCGGCCTTGATGTTGCCTTCCTTGATGATGCGCGCGTTGTTCGCGAATTCCGCCTGCACCTGCTTGACGAACGCGTCGCCGGACGCGGTGCCCGGCTGCAGGTAGGACTTGGCCAGCAGGTCCTGGAATTCGGCGCTGGCCACGGCCTTCGCCAACGCCGCCTGCAGCGGCTGCGCCACGGTCGGCGGCAGGTTCGCGGGCGCGAACACGCCGAAGTTCGAGTAGTACTGCGCCTGCGGCAGTTTCAGCTCGGCCATGGTCGGCACGTCCGGCCAGGCGGCCAGGCGCTGCGGCGCCATCACGGCCAGCGGCTTGAGCGCGCCGCTGGCGACGTGCGGCAGCACCACGTCGCTATTGACCACCAGCAGCTCGACCACGCCGCCCAGGCCGTCGGTCAGCGCCTGGCTGTTGCCGCGGTAGGGCACGTGCAGCATCTTGGTGCCGGTCTGGGTGGTGACCGCCGCCATGCCGATGTGGGCCACGGTGCCCTGGCCCGGCGTGCCGTAGCGCACGCCTTCCGGATGCGATTTGGCGTAGTCGACCAGGCCGGCGAAGTCCTTCACCGGCAGCGCCTTGGTCGCGACGATGGCGACGGGCGCGACCGCCACGCTGGCCACCGGCGTCAGGTCCTTCATCGGGTCGTAGTTGGTCTTGGCCAGATGCGGGAAGATCGTCAGCGGGCTGGTGGAAGCCAGCAGCAGCGTGGTGCCGTCCGGCTGCGCGCGCGCCACGAAATCCGTGCCGACCGACGCGCCCGCGCCGGGCTTGTTCTCGACGATGACGGTGGCGTTGGCTTCCTTGCGCAGCACGTCGCCCAGGCGGCGCCCGATCGCGTCGGCGCTGCCGCCGGCGGTGTAGGGCACGACCAGGGTAACGGGTTTCGCCGGCCAGTCCTGCGCCGCGGCGCCGCCGGCCATGATTGCCAGGGCCGCCCCCGCGGCCCCGATCAGCAAAGTCTTTTTCATATTGTCCTAGTGGATATTGCGTAGCACTGCGTTGGGTAAACCGGGGCGGGCGCGGCGCTCAGGCCGCCAGGTAGCGCTGCGCCAGGCGCACCCAGTACGAGGCGCCCGCCGGAATCAGGGAATCGTTGAAGTCGTAGCTGGCGTTGTGCAGCATGCAGGGGCCCAGTCCATGGCCCGCGAGGCGGTGCTCGCCGTCGCCGTTGCCCAGGAACACGTAGCAGCCGGGCTTCTCCTGCAGCAGGAAGGCGAAATCCTCCGACGCCATGGCCGGCTCGATCGTGAGCGCGCGGTCTTCGCCCACCACCTCGCGCATCACTCCCATGCAGAACTCGGTCTCGGCCACGGTGTTGACCAGCGCCGGGTAGCGGCGTTCGAAGAACACCTCGGCCTCGCAGCCATGCGCCGCCGCGATGCTGCCGGCGATTTCGTTCATGCGGCGCTCGATCAGGTCGACCACGTCGGTGCTGTAGGCGCGCACCGAGCCGCCCAGCCAGGCCGTGTTAGGAATGACGTTGATCACGCTGCCGCCGGCCTGGACCTGGGTGATGGAGAGCACGGCCGCGTCCAGCGGCCGCTTGCTGCGCGTGAGGATGGTTTGCAGCGACTGGCCGATGGCGAACAGCGCGGGCACCGGGTCGTTGCAATCCTGCGGGGCGGCGGCATGGCCGCCCTTGCCCTTGACCGTGATCTTGAAGCCATTGGCCGCCGCCATCATCGGGCCGGCGCACACGCCGAACGATCCGGCGGGCAGGCCCGGCCAGTTGTGCATGCCGAACACAGCCTCGCAGGGGAAGCGCGTGAACAGCCCGTCCTGGATCATCGCGCGGCCGCCGGCGCCGCCTTCTTCCGCCGGCTGGAAGCACAGGTAGACGGTGCCGTCGAAGCCGCCCGCCGTCTGCAGGTGCTGCGCGGCCGCCAGCAGCATGGCGGTGTGGCCGTCGTGGCCGCAGCCGTGCATCTTGCCGTCGTGGCGCGAGCGGTGCTCGAACTGGTTCTCTTCCTGCATGGGCAGCGCATCCATGTCGGCGCGCAGCATGATGGCGCGGTCGGACGCGCCCCGCCTGATCACGCCGACCACGCCCGTCTTGGCGATGCCGGTGTGCGTCTCGATGCCCCAGCCGCGCAGCGTGTCCGCCACCACCCTGGCCGTGCGATGCTCTTCGTAGCAGAGCTCCGGATGCATGTGAATATCGCGCCGCAGCGCCACAATTTCTTCGAGATTGGATAGTTCGAGCACGGCAACTCCGTCGCGGTAAAGCCGAATTTCAGGGACAGATTCAAATATTACTCAGCCGTCTTCCCTGCGTAAGCGTGTTTCCCCTAGGGATAACCCGACTCCAATTTACGTTTACGTAAACGTAATATTTGCACTGCATCATTGCGTAGCGATGGCTGATCGGCGCATCATGAGTCCTCCTGCGGCGGCAAGGCGCCGAGCACGGGCGCCCATAAGAATGTAAGTACCCACTATCACGGAGACATCGATGAATCTTCCTGGACTGAACTTCGACTTGGGCGAAGACCTGGATATGCTGCGCGACGCCGTGCGCAACTTCGCGCAGGCCGAGATCGCGCCGCGCGCAGCCGAAGTCGACCGCAGCGACCAGTTCCCCATGGATCTCTGGCGCAAATTCGGCGAGCTGGGCGTGCTGGGCATGACGGCCGACGAGGAATACGGCGGCGCCAACCTGGGCTACCTGGCGCATATGGTCGTGATGGAGGAAATCTCCCGCGCCAGCGCATCGGTCGGCCTGTCCTACGGCGCCCACTCCAATCTCTGCGTGAACCAGATCAACCGCAACGGCACGGCGGCCCAGAAGGCCAGGTACCTGCCCAAGCTGATCTCCGGCGAACACGTGGGCGCGCTGGCCATGAGCGAGCCCGGCGCGGGCTCGGACGTCGTCAGCATGAAGCTTCGCGCCGACAAGAAGGGCGACCGCTACGTGCTCAACGGCACCAAGATGTGGATCACCAACGGCCCTGACGCCGACACCCTGGTCGTCTACGCCAAGACCGATCCCGAGGCCCACCAGCGCGGCATCACCGCCTTCCTGGTGGAAAAGGGCTTCAAGGGCTTCTCGGTGGCGCAGAAGCTGGACAAGCTGGGCATGCGCGGCAGCCACACCGGCGAACTGGTGTTCCAGGACTGCGAAATCCCCGAGGAAAACGTGCTGGGCCAGGTCAACGGCGGCGTCAAGGTGCTGATGAGCGGCCTGGACTACGAACGCGCCGTGCTGTCCGGCGGCCCGCTGGGCATCATGCAGGCCGTGATGGACGTGGTGGTGCCCTATATCCACGACCGCAAGCAGTTCGGCCAGGCCATCGGCGAATTCCAGCTGATCCAGGGCAAGGTCGCCGACCTGTACACCACGCTGCAGGCCAGCCGCGCGTTCTGCTACCAGGTCGGCAAGAACCTGGACAAGCTGGGCGCGGAACACGTGCGCCAGGTGCGCAAGGACTGCGCCGCGCTGATCCTGTACACGGCCGAGAAAGCCACCTGGATGGCGGGCGAGGGCGTGCAGATCCTGGGCGGCAACGGCTACATCAACGAGTATCCGGTGGGCCGCCTGTGGCGCGACGCCAAGCTGTACGAGATCGGCGCCGGCACCAGCGAAATCCGCCGCATGCTGATCGGCCGCGAACTGTTCAACGAAACCGCCTGACGCATCGGCCCGCCATGATCCGCACGTCCGACGTCCAGCGCATCGAGCAGGCCCCCGCTCCGGGGCCCTCGCCGCTGGAGGTCGCGCGGCTGATCCTGGCGGGCTTCGACCGCCATTACGCGCTCTTTCGCTACAGCGCCCAGCGGGCCAAGGCGCTGTTCGAATCCGGCGACTGGCACGGCATCCAGCACCTGTCGCGCGAGCGCATCGAGTACTACGACATGCGGGTGCGCGAATGCGCCGCGCAGCTGGAAGGCGCGCTGCGCGGCCGGCCGGGCGCCGCGCTGGGCGCGAACGGCGCCGGCGCCAACGGTAGCGGCGGCCCCGACGCGCCCGCGCCGCTGGACACCGCGCAAACGGCCTTCTGGCAGCAAGTGAAGCAGGAGTACGTGGGCCTGCTGGGCGACCACCGCCAGCCCGAATGCGCCGAGACCTTCTTCAACTCGGTCTCCTGCCGCATCCTGCACCGCGATTACTTCCACAACGATTTCCTGTTCGTGCGCCCGGCCGTGGCCACCGACTACCTGGACAGCCACAAGCCGTCGTACCGGGTGTACTACCCCGTGGCCGAGGGCCTGCAGAAAAGCCTGATCCGCATGGTGGCCGACTTCGGGCTGGCGCTGCCCTTCGAGGACCTGCCGCGCGACACCCGGCTGCTCGCGCGCGCCGCGATCAAGCAGCTGCGCGCCCAGCTTCCGCGCGATGTGGGGCGGCGCATCGCCAGCGACTGCCAGATCCACGCGCTGGGCTCGCTGTTCTTCCGCAACAAGGGCGCCTACATCGTCGGCCGCCTGATCAACCAGTCCACCGTGTATCCGTTCGCCGTGGCGCTCACGCGCAATCCGGCGGGCCAGGTGCGGCTGGACGCGCTGCTCTTGGGCGCGGACGACCTCAGCACCCTGTTCAGCTTCACCCGCGCCTACTTCCTGGTCGACATGGAAACGCCGGCGGCGGTGGTGAATTTCCTGTCCAGCCTGCTGCCGCGCAAGCCCAAGGCCGAGCTCTACACCATGATCGGCCTGCAGAAGCAGGGCAAGACGCTGTTCTACCGAGATTTCCTGCACCACCTGGCGCACTCGCGCGACGCGTTCGACATCGCGCCCGGCATCAAGGGCATGGTGATGTGCGTGTTCACGCTGCCGTCCTACCCCTACGTTTTCAAACTGATCAAGGACCGCATCGACAAGGACGGCATGGACCACGCCACCGTGCGGCGCAAGTACCAGATGGTGAAACTGCACGACCGCGTGGGCCGCATGGCCGACACCTGGGAATACTCCCAGGTGGCGCTGCCGCGCAGCCGTTTCGCGCCCGCCTTGCTGGAAGAGCTTCGCCGCCTGGTTCCCAGCCTGATCGAAGAATCGGGCGACACGGTGGTCATCCGTCACGTCTACATCGAACGGCGCATGACACCGCTCAACCTGTACCTGCAACAGGCATCCGACGCGCTGCTGGACCCCGCCGTGCGCGAATACGGCGACGCCATCCGTCAGCTGGCCGCCGCCAATATTTTCCCCGGCGACATGCTGTACAAGAACTTCGGCGTCACGCGGCTGGGCCGCGTCGTGTTCTACGACTACGACGAAATCCAGCGCATGACGGAAATGAATTTCCGCCGCATTCCGCCCGCTCCCAACGAGGAGGCGGAAATGGCGGCGGAACCCTGGTACGCCATCGGCCCGAACGATGTGTTTCCGGAAGAATTCGGCCGATTCCTGCTGGGCGACGCGCGCGTGCGCGGCGCCTTCATGCGTCACCATTCCGATCTGCTGGAACCGGAATGGTGGCAGGCGTGCCGGACGCACGTGGCGCAAGGCCGGATTGAAGAATTTTTCCCTTACGATACGGACAGACGCCTGCGTCCCGAACGCCCGCCGGGCACCGACGCGGCCTCGTAACCCGAGCTGTCCCGACCCTCACAGGAGCTAGTCATGTCAGATCCCATCGTCATCGTTTCCGTCGCCCGCACGCCCATGGGCGGCATGCTGGGCGCATTGTCCGGCCTGGCCGCGCACGAACTGGGCTCGGTCGCCATCAAGGCCGCCGTGGAACGCGCGGGCATCAAGCCCGAGCAGGTCGAAGAAGTCATCATGGGCAACGTGCTGCAGGCAGGCCAGGGCCAGGCCCCGGCGCGCCAGGCGGCGCTGGGCGCCGGCCTGCCGCTGGGCGTCGCTTGCACCACCATCCACAAGGTGTGCGGTTCGGGCCTGAAGGCCGCCATGTTCGGCCATGACCTGCTGGCCGCGGGCACCGCCAACATCGTCGTCGCCGGCGGCCAGGAGAGCATGAGCAACGCGCCGTACCTGCTGCTCAAGGGCCGCCAGGGCTACCGCTACGGCCACAACACCGTGTACGACCACATGGCGCTGGACGGCCTGGAAGACGCCTACGACAAGGGCAAGGCCATGGGCGTGTTCGCCGAGGACTGCGCCGCCAAGTACTCCTTCACCCGCGAGCAGCAGGACGCCTTCTCGCTGGAATCGCTGCGCCGCGCCCGCGCCGCCTCGGAAGACGGCAGCTTCAAGTGGGAAATCGCCCCCGTGACGGTCGCCGGCCGCAAGGGCGACACGGTGATCGACACCGACGAGGCCCCCACCAAGGCCATGCCGGAAAAGATCCCCACGCTCAAGCCCGCGTTCAAGAAGGACGGCACGGTCACCGCCGCCAACTCCTCCTCGATCTCCGACGGCGCCGCCGCGATGGTGCTGATGCGCGCCTCCACCGCCGAGAAGCTGGGCGTCAAGCCGCTGGCCCGCATCGTGGCCCACAGCCAGCACTCGCAGGAACCCAACTGGTTCACCACCGCCCCCGTGGGCGCGCTGAAGAACCTGTTCGCCAAGACCGGCTGGAAGGCCGAGGACGTGGACCTCTACGAAATCAACGAAGCCTTCGCGGTGGTCACCATGGCCGCCATGGCCGACTTCAAGCTGCCGCATGAAAAGGTCAACGTCCACGGCGGCGCCACCGCCCTGGGCCACCCCATCGGCGCCTCCGGCGCCCGCCTGATGGCCACCCTGGTCGGCGCGCTGCGCAAGACCGGCGGCAAGCGCGGCGTGGCCACGCTGTGCATCGGCGGCGGCGAAGCCGTGGCGATGGCGATCGAGATGATCTGACCCGTAGGATGGGTGTAGCGCGCGAAATCCGACAAAAGAACCCAAACCCGGATCGCGCGCAACCCATCGAGCAACGCCCCGCATTCTTTCGAGTTCCGGTTTAAGCACAACGACCGTTCGATGGGTTACGCGCGATGAGCATCAGGTTTCCTGCCTGCAGTCTCTCGCGCTCCACCCATCCTACGCGCCTACAAATCTCCAACAAGCAGGACGGGTGGAACCCCATGCCCATCATCGAATCCCGCATCAATACGCGGTCGCAGGACTACACCGACAATGCGCAGGCCATGCAGGCGCAGCTCGACGATCTGAACCAGAAGCTGGCGCAGACGGCGCTGGGCGGCAGCGAAGCCGCGCGCGCCAAGCACGTGGCGCGCGGCAAGCTGCTGCCGCGCGAGCGCGTCGAACACCTGATCGACCCGGGCACGCCCTTCCTGGAACTGTCACCGATGGCGGCCCATGGCATGTATGGCGGCGAAGCCCCCGGCGCCGGCGTCATCACCGGCATCGGGCGCGTGGCGGGCACGGAGTGCGTGATCGTCTGCAATGACGCCACCGTCAAGGGCGGCACCTACTATCCGATGACGGTCAAGAAGCACCTGCGCGCGCAAGAGATCGCCGCGCAGAACCACCTGCCCTGCGTCTACCTGGTGGATTCGGGCGGCGCCAACCTGCCGCAGCAGGACGAGGTCTTCCCCGACCGCGAGCACTTCGGCCGCATCTTCTACAACCAGGCGCAGATGTCCTCGCAGGGCATCTCGCAGATCGCCGTGGTGATGGGCTCCTGCACCGCCGGCGGCGCCTACGTGCCCGCCATGAGCGACGAGTCCATCATCGTCAAGAACCAGGGCACCATCTTCCTGGGCGGCCCGCCCTTGGTGAAGGCCGCCACGGGCGAGGAAGTCAGCGCCGAGGACCTGGGCGGCGGCGACGTGCACACCCGCCTGTCCGGCGTGGCGGACCACCTGGCCGCCAACGACATGCACGCGCTGCAGCTGGCGCGCAACGCGGTCGCGCGCCTGAACCGCAAGAAGCCGCAGCCGCTGGCCACCGTGCCGGTGCGCGAACCGCGCTACGCCCCCAGCGAACTGAACGGCATCATTCCCGCCGACACCCGCAAGCCCTACGACGTGCGCGAAGTCATCGCGCGCATCGTGGACGGCTCCGAATTCGACGAATTCAAGGCGCGCTTCGGCCCCACGCTGGTGACCGGCTTCGCCCACATCCACGGCATGCCCGTGGGCATCGTCGCCAACAACGGCATCCTGTTCTCGGAGTCCGCGCAGAAGGGCGCGCACTTCATCGAACTCTGCGCCCAGCGCAAGATCCCGCTGGTCTTCCTGCAGAACATCACCGGCTTCATGGTGGGCCGCAAGTACGAAAACGAAGGCATCGCCCGCCACGGCGCCAAGATGGTGACGGCGGTGGCCACGGCCGCGGTGCCGAAGTTCACCGTGCTGATCGGCGGCTCGTTCGGCGCCGGCAACTACGGCATGTGCGGCCGCGCCTATTCCCCGCGCATGCTGTTCATGTGGCCCAACGCGCGCATTTCCGTCATGGGCGGCGAGCAGGCGGCCAGCGTGCTGGCCACCGTCAAGCGCGACGGCATCGAAGCCCGCGGCGGCCAGTGGTCGGCGGACGAAGAGGCCGCGTTCAAGGCGCCCATCCGCGAACAGTACGAACACGAAGGCCATCCCTACTACGCCACGGCGCGCCTGTGGGACGACGGCATCATCGCGCCGTCCGACACGCGCCGCGTGCTGGGCCTGGCGCTGTCGGCCGCGCTGAACGCGCCCATCGAAGACACCAAGTTCGGTGTGTTCCGGATGTAGGCCGGCGCAGCCGCCCACACCGCAGCCCAAGAATAATTTCAGCCTGGATGACATCCATGTTCGACACTTTGCTGATTGCCAACCGCGGCGAAATCGCCTGCCGCGTGGCCGCCACCGCCCGCCGCATGGGCATCCGCACCGTCGCGGTGTATTCCGACGCCGACGCCAACGCCCGCCACGTCGCCGCCTGCGACCAGGCCGTCCATATCGGCGGCGCCGAGCCGCGCGCCACTTACCTGCGCGCCGACGCCATCCTGCAGGCCGCGCGCGATACGGGCGCGCAGGCCATTCACCCCGGCTACGGTTTCCTGTCCGAAAACGAAGCCTTCGCCCGGGCCGCCACCAACGCCGGCATCGCCTTCGTCGGCCCGCCGGCGTCGGCCATCGCCGCCATGGGCAGCAAGTCCGCCGCCAAGGCCCTGATGGAGAAGGCCGGCGTGCCGCTGGTGCCCGGCTACCACGGCGACAACCAGGATCCGCAGTTCCTGAAAGAGCAGGCCGATGCCATCGGCTACCCCGTGCTGATCAAGGCCAGCGCCGGCGGCGGCGGCAAGGGCATGCGCGTGGTGGAATCGTCCGGCGCCTTCCTCGACGCGCTGGCCTCGTGCCAGCGCGAAGCCGCCTCCAGCTTCGGCGACGACCGCGTGCTGATCGAACGCTACCTGCAAAAGCCCCGCCACATCGAGATCCAGGTGTTCGCGGACACGCAGGGCAATTGCGTCTACCTGTTCGAACGCGACTGCTCGGTGCAGCGCCGCCATCAGAAAGTGATCGAAGAAGCCCCCGCGCCCGGCATGACCGATGAGCGCCGCCGCGCCATGGGCGAGGCCGCCGTGGCCGCCGCCCGAGCCGTGGGCTACGTGGGCGCGGGCACGGTGGAATTCATCGCCGAGCCCGACGGCCGCTTCTACTTCATGGAAATGAACACGCGCCTGCAGGTCGAGCACCCGGTCACCGAAATGATCACGGGACACGACCTGGTGGAATGGCAGTTGCGCGTGGCCGCCGGCCAGCCACTGCCGGCGCGCCAGGAAGACCTGCGCATCACCGGCCACGCCATCGAGGCCCGCATCTACGCCGAGAACCCCGAGAAGGGCTTCCTGCCGTCCATCGGCACGCTCGCCTACCTGGGCCTGCCGGCGCACACCGCCTTCGTCAACGGCGACATTCGCGTCGACGGCGGCGTGCGCATGGGCGACACGATCACGCCCTACTACGATCCCATGATCGCCAAGCTCATCGTGCATGGCGCCGACCGCGACCAGGCCCGCGCCCGCATGCTGCAAGCGCTGGCGCAGACCCAGGCGGTGGGCGTGCAGACCAACGTCGCGTTCTTGTCGCGGCTCATGAAGGACAGCGCCTTCGCCGCCGCCGACCTGGACACCGGCCTGATCGAACGCCAACGCGCCACGCTGCTGCCCGAACCCCAGCCCGCCGACGCCGCCGTGCTGGCCCTGGCCAGCGCCGCGGTGCTGGTGCGCCAGGGCCTGGGCGCGCCGGGCAAGGCCGGCGGCGATCCCTGGGACGCCCGCGACGGCTGGCGCCTGGGCGGCCGCTACCATCGCGAACTGCAATGGGTGGACAACGGCGAAACCCGCAAGGCGCTCATCGCGCGTGACGGCTCGGCCTGGACGCTGGACTGCGGCAACGGTCCGCAGGCTTTCCAATGGCGTGCCCACGCCAGCGCCAACCCCAACCTCTCCTTCGGCCTGCGCATCACGCTGGACGGCCACGAAAGCGCCGGCACCGTCGTGCTGCACGCCGACCGCGCCCACGTCTTCACCGACGCCGGCTCGCACGCGCTGGAGCTCTACGATCCGCTGACGCACTCGCAGGACACGCAAGGCGAGCACGGCGGCGGCCTGACCGCGCCCATGCCGGGCAAGATCATCTCGATCTCGGTCAAGGCCGGCGACACCGTGGAGAAGGGCCAGCCCCTGCTGGTCATGGAAGCCATGAAGATGGAACACACCATCTCCGCGCCGGCCGACGGCACGGTCACGGAAGTGTTCTATGCCGTGGGCGACCAGGTCACGGAAGGCGCGGAACTGGTGGCGATCGGCGAATAGCCCGGCACCTCTCGCGCGCGGCGTCGCCTTGCGCCGCTGGAATGGATCGGGGTGGCCTGCGGGCCGCCCCGATCCATTTGCGCGCCACGCATACGCTTATTTATGCGTTTTTCGCAATCATTTATCGTAATAGATTGTTCTTGTTATAAATAGCGCGCGACTCCTATGCTCTTCGCAACGTCATCCGACAGCAACGAGGAGATTCCGATGAGCGCGGTTCTGCAGACTAACGCGTCGCCGACAGGCATGGTTCCGGCCGGCGTGGACCTGGTGGAGTACTACTACGAGCGGGGCTTCACCGACGGCCTGCCGGTGGTGCCGCCGACGCGGCAGAAGATCGACGAGATCGTGGAACGGCTGGGCGGAGACGCCGGCTTCGTGGAGGCCCGCGTGGCGCCGCGCTGGGGCGAACTGACCCGCGAGGTCCTGGCCATCAACATGGTGATGGCCGGCTGCAAGCCCGAATACGCGCCGGTGGTGCTGGCGGGCGTAAAGGCCATTACCGACCAGGCCTTCAATCTCAACGGCGTGCAAGCGACCACGCACGTGGCCTCGCCCCTGCTGGTGGTCAACGGGCCGATCGCCCGGGAGATCGGCATGAACGGCGGCGTCAACGCCTTCGGTTCGGGCAACCGCGCCAACGCCACCATCGGCCGGGCGCTGCGCCTGATCATGCTGAACGTGGGCGGCGGCTGGCCCGGGGACCTGGACAAGAGCACGCTGGGGCATCCCGGCAAGTACACCTACTGCGTCTGCGAAAACGAGCTGCAAAGCCCCCTGGCGCCGTACCACGTGGAGCACGGCTACAAACCCGAGGACTCGACCGTCTTCGCGATGGCCGCCGAAGCGCCGCACAGCGTGACCAACCACATTTCGAACGACCCCGAGGGCATCCTCGACACCATGTGCTCCGCCATGAGCACCATCGCGTCCAACAGCGCCGTGCTGGGCGGCCATATCGCCGTGGTGCTGGGCCTGGAGCATGCCGAGACCATCGGCAAGCACGGCTGGTCGCGCGCCGACGTGCGCAACTACCTGTACGCCAACCACGGCAACCGCTTCATCGACCTGGCCTACGGCCATCGCTACGGCAAGGTCTACAACCGCAACCTGCCCAAGTATTACAAGCGCGAGGACGACACCCGCATCCCCATCGTGCACAGCCCCGACCACATCCATCTGTTCGTGATGGGCGGCGAGGCCGGCCGCTTTTCCGTGCTGATCCCGGGCTGGGGGCACATGAGCACGCCGGTGCTGCGCGCGGTCGACGGCGCCAGCGCCGCCGGAGCCGGCGATTGCACGAGCGGCGCCTGCGCCATTTGAGGCGTCGCGGACACGACAACCAGGAGCAATGACATGCAGATGAACAACGGTGAAAAAGTCGCGGTGTTCGACCCGCGCGGCGCGCTGCGCTTCGAGGACACGCCGGTATCGGCGCGCAAGAAAACCCTGGCCGGGCTGCGGCTGGGCATCCTCGACAACTCCAAGTGGAACGCCAACAAGCTGCTGCGCGGCGCGGCGGCCGCGTTGGGCGAAGACATCGCATTCGCCCAGGTCAACTACTACGTCAAGCACAGCTTCTCCAAGGACGCCGCGCCCGACCTCATCGAGCGCATCGCGGCCGAAAACGACATCGTGCTGACCGCCATCGGCGACTGCGGCTCGTGCTGCTCGGCCTGCGTGCGCGACTCGATCGCGTTGGAACGATTGGGCGTGCCCAGCGCCGTCATCATCACCACCGAATTCGCGCGCGAAACCGAACTGACCCGGCAGGCCATCGGCATGAAAGCGCTGGAGCCCGTCGTGATCGCGCATCCGGTCAGCTCCATCACGGCCGAGGAAGTGGCGCAGCGCGTCGCCCAGATCAAGGAGCAGGCGCAGCAGGTGTGGCTGGGCACCAAGGCGCCGCTGCAGGTGCGCGTGGAACTGCAATAGCGGCCGCATGGCGTCGCGACGGCGCGCCATGCGGCGCGCCGACACGGGGAGGGGAACGATGGGCGCACTGTCGCACCTGCGGGTGCTGGACCTTTCGCGCGTGCTGGCAGGCCCCTGGGCGAGCCAGCTGCTGGCGGACCTCGGCGCGGAGGTCATCAAGATCGAACGGCCCGGCCAGGGCGACGACACGCGCGCCTGGGGCCCGCCGTGGATCAGCGATCCGCAATGGGGCGAGGTGGCGCAATCGGCCTACTTCGCCGGCGCCAACCGCAACAAGAAGTCCGTCGCCGTGGACATCGCCACACTCGACGGGCAGCGGTTGGTGGCCGCGCTGGCGGCGCAATGCGACGTGCTGATCGAGAACTTCAAAGTGGGCGGGCTGCGGGCCTACGGGCTGGACTACGACACGCTCAGGCTTCGGCATCCCGGGCTGGTGTACTGCTCCATCACCGGCTTCGGCCAGGACGGCCCCTACGCCGCGCGCCCGGGCTATGACTTCCTGATCCAGGGCATGGGCGGCCTGATGAGCATCACCGGCCGCGGCGACGGGCAGCCCGGCGCCGGGCCGCTGAAAGTGGGCGTGGCGCTGACGGACATCCTGACGGGCCTGTACGCCACCGCCGGCATCCAGGCCGCGCTGGCGCATCGCGACCGCACGGGCGAAGGCCAGCACGTGGACGTGGCCCTGCTGGACGTGCAGGTGGCCGCGCTGGCCAACCAGGCCATGAATTTCCTGGCCAGCGGGCGCGAGCCGGAACGCCTGGGCAATGCGCACCCGAACATCGTGCCGTACCAGGACTTCGCCACCCGCGATGGCCACGTCATCGTGACGGTCGGCAACGACGCGCAGTTCCGCCGCTTCTGCGGCGCCATCGGCCGCCCCGAGCTGTCCGACGATCCGCGCTACGCCACCAACACCGCGCGCCTGGCCTCGCGCGACACGCTGATCCCCCAGATCCAGGCGCGGATGGCGCTCGAACCCAGCGCGCACTGGCTGCGCGAACTGGAAGCATTGGCAGTGCCCTGCGGCCCGATAAACGGCCTGGAACAAGTATTCGCCGACCCCCAGGTCCTGCAACGCGGCATGCGCGTGCCGATGCCCGGCGCGCAAACGGGCTGCGCCGAGCTGGTCGGCAACCCCCTGCATTTATCGGCGACGCCCGTGGAGTACCGCAGCGCGCCGCCGGTATTGGGCGCCCATACGGAACCGGTCCTGCGCGACGTGCTGGGACTGGCGCCGCGGGCGCTGGCCGAACTGCGACGCAATGGCGCGATCGCGGTCGGCCCCTGAGCTGTGCCCTACACAAGAAAGCGACAAGGGAGACAAACCATGGAACCACGCATTCGAGCAGAGGCATCATGCAACCCGCGCAGGCGCCGCCTGCTGATCGGCGCGGCCGGCGCCACCCTGGGCGCGCTGGGCGGCGGCGCCAGGGCTTTCGCCGCCGCCGGCTATCCATCCAAGCCGTTGCGCGTCGTCATTCCCTATCCGCCCGGCGGCCCGACCGACATCGTCGGCCGCATCGTCGCGACGACGCTGGCCGACAAGCTAGGGCAATCCGTCGTCATCGACAACCGGCCGGGCGCCAGCGGCATGATAGGCGCCGACATGGTGGCCAAGGCGGCCCCGGACGGCTATGTGCTGCTGATCAACGTCTCCGGCCAGCTGGTCAATCCCGCGCTCTACGCGAATATGTCGCACGATCCGCTCAGGGACTTCCGCGGAATCACCAATCTCGCGTCCACGCCGATCCAGCTGGTGATCAGCGCCAACTCGCCGGTGCGCTCCGTGGCAGAGCTGATCGAGCTGGTGCGCTCGCAACCCGGCCGGCACAATTTCGCGTCATCCAGCAACGGCACGCCCGGCCATCTGGCCGGCGAGGTCTTCAAGGCCGCGGCCAAACTCGACGTTACCCACATCCCGTACAAGGGCAGCGCGCCCGCGCTCACGGACGTGGTGGGCGGCCAGGTCACCTATATGCTGGATTCGATGCCGTCCTCGATCAGCCTGGTCAAGGGCGGCAAGCTGCGCGCGCTGGCGGTTACTTCCGCGCAGCGCGTGGAGGCGCTGCCCGACGTGCCGACCTTCGCCGAACTGGGTTATCCGGACGTGAACCTGACCACCTGGTACGGCATGTGGGCGCCGGCGCAGACACCGCCCGAGCTGATCGCCGCCCTCTACAAGACGGTGAGCGGCGTGCTGCGACAGCCGGACGTGCGAACCCGCCTGGCCGACTCGCAAGCCATGCCGGTGGGCGACACGCCCGAACAGTTCGATGCCTATTGCCGCAGCGAAGCCAAGCGCTACGCCGAGATCGTGCAACGCGCCGGGATCCGCCTGCAATGAGCGCCGCCGAAACGCCGCGCCACGCGCGGGTCCTCATTCTCGGGTCCGGCCCGGCCGGATACGCCGCCGCCGTCTATGCCGCCCGCGCCAACCTCAGTCCGGTGCTGATCGCCGGCATGGCGCAGGGCGGCCAGCTCATGACGACGACCGACGTGGACAACTGGCCCGCCGATGCGGCCGGCGTGCAGGGCCCGGAGCTCATGCAGCGCTTCCAGGATCATGCGCTGCGCTTCGGCACCGACGTCATCGCCGACCACGTGCAGAGCGTGGACCTGTCGCGCAGGCCCTTCGTGCTGCGCGGCGAACGCGCCGCCTATACCTGCGATGCGCTGATCGTGGCCACGGGAGCGGTCGCGCGGTATCTGGGCCTCGCGTCCGAACAGGCCTACATGGGCCGCGGCGTATCCGGCTGCGCCACCTGCGACGGCTTCTTTCATCGCGGTCGCGACGTGTGCGTGGTGGGCGGCGGCAATACGGCGGTGGAAGAAGCGCTGTACCTGTCCAACATTGCGCGCACCGTCACCCTGGTTCATCGGCGCGACACCTTCCGCGCCGAACCCATCATGCTGGACAAGCTGGCCGCCAAGGTGGAGCAGGGGCAGATCCGATTGCGCCTGCGCAGCGTGCTGGAGGACGTGCTGGGCGACGATTCCGGCGTCACCGGCGTGCGTATCCGCAACCTGGCCGACGATACCCGCGCGGACCTGGAAGTCAGCGGCTGCTTCGTGGCCATCGGCCATCGGCCCAGCACCGAACTGTTCCAAGGCCAGCTGGAGCTCGAAGATGGCTACATCGTGACGCGGGCAGGCCGCAGGGGGCTGGCCACCATGACCAGCGTAAGCGGCGTGTTCGCCGCCGGCGACGTGCAGGACCACGTGTATCGCCAGGCCATCACCAGCGCAGGCAGCGGCTGCATGGCGGCGCTGGATGCGCAGCGCTTCCTGGAACAGGCCTCCGCCTGACCGGCTGCGCGCGCATTTCCGACGGGCCTGGGCCTCGGCGCCGCTCCGGCGGCCGATGACGCCTGAAAAAAAAGAGAACGGTCAGGCCCCGTCGCGCCGCCCGCGGCGACCGCGCGCGACGGGAACGGCTTGCACCCAGTCGCTGCGCAACTGCGCCAGGAAGCCGCTGCTGCTGGGCGTCAGGCCGCGCTCCTTGAGATACACCACGCCGATGGCCTGGCTGAGCGCCGGCCGGGTCAGCGGCCGCGCCACCAGGTCCGCGCTCAACGCGGCCGGCACCGCGCCGCCGGGAACGATGGCGATCCCCACGCCCGCCCATACGCATTGCATCACCGTCGCGAACTGGCTCACGGTGACCGCGTGCCGCAACGGCACGCCGGCGATCGAGGCGTGGCTATCGATCAGGCGCCGCGTCTGCGCCTCCCGGGGCAGCGAAACCAGCGCGTACGGCGCCAGCTGCTCCAGCGTCAAACCCGCCTGCGTGGATAGCGGATGCTTGCGCGGCATCACCACATGGAAGACCTCGCGGCCCAGCGACACGACCGAGAATTCGCCCGGCACCTCGTCAATGTAGGTAATCCCCATGTCGGCCACGCCGCTGCGCACGTCGTCCAGCACCGTGCCATGCACGCCTTCGCGGATCTGCAGTTCGATGCGGGGCCGCGATTCCCGGTACCGGGCCACGATGCCCGGCAGCTGCGTATAGGCCACCGACATCACCGCGGACACGATGCTGCGGCCGCGCTGCTCATCGGAGATCTCGCGCATGTTCTCGAACGAAATGCGCAGGTCCGACAGCACGCGGTTCGCCAGCGACACGAACTCCTGGCCCGCCGCCGTGGTCTCGACGCGCCGCGTGGAACGATGGAACAGTTCCACGCCCAGGGCCTTTTCCACGCGCTGCACCGTGCGCGTCAGCGCGGGCTGCGAGATGTTCATCGTCAAGGCCGCGGCCACGAAGCTGCCGCATTCGGCGACCATGCAGATCGCCTGCAGCTCGCGGGAACTGAGATCGGGAAGGGTGGCCATGGCGGATATGCCCCTCGAAGGCGCTAATGCGGAAAACGAAAATATATACGCCTGCCCAGCATTTCGCGCATAAATGAAAACCCCGGCGCTCGGACCCTCTTAGTTTCCCGTCAGCGAATTGTCCCTAGAATGCCGGTTCCGGCGCCTGCCGCGCGCCCCGCCCGTCCACCCCTCCATGCCCGCCCCCGACTCCCCCAGTCCGCTTTCCCGCCCCGCCTTCCTGCATTTCCTGTGCGCCCGCGTGGGCGCTTCGCTGGCCTTCCAGATCGTCTCGGTGGCGGTGGGCTGGCAGGTCTACGAACTGTCCGGCAGCGCGCTGGACCTGGGCCTGATCGGGCTGGCGCAGTTCCTGCCCATGGCCGTGCTGACGCTGGTGGTGGGCCACGTGGCCGACCGCTACGACCGCCGCCGGATCGTGGCCATCTGCATGGCCATCGAGGCCCTCGCGACGCTGACGCTGGCCCTGGCCGCGCTGCACGGCCTGGGCGGGCGGCCGCTGATCTACGTCACGCTCATCGTCATGAGCTCGGCGCGCGCCTTCGAGGCGCCCACGCTCACCACCCTGATTCCCGCCATCGTGCCGCGCGCCTGGCTGCCGCGCGCCACCGCGCTGTCGTCCTCGGGCGGGCAGATCGCGCAGATCGCCGGGCCCGCGCTGGGCGGCGTCGGCTACGGCCTGGGCGCGGGCTGGATCTACTGCGTGGCCGCCGCGCTGTACCTGACGGCCTTCGCCTCCATCGCCAGCATGGCCGTGGACCGCGCGCCCCCGCGCAAGGAGCCCACCACCTGGCGCACGCTGTTCGCGGGCATCACCTTCATCTTCCAGCGCCGCCTGCTGCTGGGCACGCTGTCGCTGGACCTGTTCGCCGTGCTGCTGGGCGGGGCCACGGCGCTGCTGCCCATCTTCGCCAAGGACATCCTGCAGGCCGGTCCCTGGGCGCTGGGCGCGCTGCGCGCCGCCCCCGCCTGCGGCGCGATGCTCATGTCCCTGACGCTGGCCCGGCTGACCCTGGGCGAGCACGTGGGACGGCTGCTGTTCGGCGCGCTGCTGCTCTTCGGCGTGGCCACCACGGTGTTCGGCCTGTCCACCTCGATCCCGCTGTCGGTAGCCGCGCTGGTGGTGCTGGGCGCGGCCGATGCCATCAGCGTGGTGGTGCGGTCCTCGCTGGTGCAGCTGAATACGCCCGACCATATGCTGGGCCGAGTCAGCGCGGTGAACACGCTGTTCGTCAGCGCTTCCAACCAGCTCGGCGAATTCGAGTCCGGCATGCTGGCCGCGCTGGTCGGCGCCGTGCCGGCCGTGGTGATCGGCGGCGTGGGCACCGTGGCGGTGGCGGGGCTGTGGATGTGGTGGTTCCCGGAACTGCGCAAGCTGCGCTCATTGACCCCGGCCTGACCCGGCCGCGCCTCGCCGGACGAGAGGACGGCCGGGCGAGGCGGGCGGGTCAGTCGCCCGCCGGCGCCGGGCGCGCCGCCGGCACGGCGCCGGCGTCCGCCGCCTTGGCCGTCAACCGCGCGAACAGCAGGAAGCTGGCGGCCACTGCGGCCAGGTTGTAGAGCGTGGCCCACGCCAGCGCATGGCCGTAGTGCTGCGCCTGCGCCACGCCCGGCAGATCGGGCGAGCCGATGGCCGAGAACAGCACCACGCCCACCACGGCCACGCCGACGGTGGTGCCGGTCAGCTGCATGGTGGACGAGATCCCCGAACCCATGCCCGCATCCTCCGCGCGCACCGCCCCCAGCACCGCGTTGAACGCCAGGGGGATCACCATGCCCTGGCCCGCGCCGTTGAGCACCAGCGCCGCCACGATCAGCGACAGATTGGAGGCGTCCACGATCGCGCCGGCCGCCGACAGCGCGATGCCGGCGCCGAATACCACCACGCCCAGCAGCAGCGCGCGGCGGCCCAGTTTCTCCGCCAGGCGCGGGCCGCAGACCGACGCCGCGAAGAACGCGACCGCCGACGGCGTGAACACCGCGCCCGCGGCGAACGGGCTCAGTTCCAGGCCGAACTGCAGCAGCATGGTCAGCGACAGGAAGAAAGAACTGATGGCCGAGAAGAACAGGAACACCGCGCCGATGCCCGTGACGAAGCGGCGATTGGCGAACAGCGCCATCTCGATCAACGGCACCCCGCCGCGCCGCGACAGCCCGCGCTCGTAGCGCACGAAGGCGGCCAGCACCGGCACCGCGGCCACCGGACCGGCGTAAGACCACCAGGGCCAGCCATGATCATGCCCCAGCATGATGGGCACCAGCAGCAGGAACAGGCCCAGCGCCGCGAGCACCGCGCCCACGATGTCGAGCCGGCTCGCCACCGGGGCGCGGGTTTCGCGGATGCAGAGCCGGGCGGCCAGCATCGCGGCCAGCCCCAGGGGCAGGTTGATCAGGAAGATGGTGCGCCAGCCCAGGCCGGCGTAGTCCTGCTCGATCAGGTAGCCGCCCGCAAGCTGCGAGATGGTCGCCGCCACGCCCTGCACCGCGCCCATCGCCCCGAAGGCCCGCGCGCGGCTGGCGCCATCGAACATGACGCGGATGGAGGCCAGCACCTGCGGCATCAGCATGGCCGCGGCGGCCCCCTGGATCACGCGCCCGCCAATTAGAATCCCGGGACCGGGGGCCAGCCCGCAGATCAGCGACGACGCCGTGAACAGCCCCATGCCCCACAGGAAGATCCGACGGCGGCCGAAGAGATCGCCCAGCCGGGCGCCGGTGATCAGCAGCACGGCCAGCGCGGCGTTGTAGGCGACGATCACCAGGTGGACCTGCGAGAAACTGGCGTCCAGCCCCGTCTGCAGGCTCGGCAGGGCGACATTGACGATGAAGAGGTCGAGAATGATGAGGAAATTCGCCGAAAGCAGCGCGGCCAGGGCGAACCAGCGGCCGGAGCCGGCGGAAGAGGTGTCGGTCATAACATCGGCCAGAAAGAGGGGATGAATTAATATACGTACGATCGTATATTAAATTGAAGAATCGCATGCTGACAAGCAAGGACGGACTCATGGTTGAAACGGATCGCCGCCGCATCCGGGGCGAAAAGGCGCGCGCCGGGGTGCTGGCCCATTCAGCGCGCATCGCGTCGATGGAAGGGCTGGAGGGCCTGACTTTCGGGCGCCTCGCAACCGAAGCGGGCGTGGCCAAGGGCAACATCCAGGTGCTGTTCGGCGATAAGGAGGCCCTGCAGCTGGCCACGCTGGAAAGCGCGGTGGACCTGTACCGCGCGGCGGTGGTGGCGCCGGCAATGGCGCTCGCGCGCCCGGCCGAGCGGCTGCGCGCGCTGGTCACGGGCTGGTTCCAGTTCGTGCAGGGCCGCAGCCTGCCGGGAGGCTGCTTCCTCACGGCGGCCAGCAGTGAATACCGCACCCGGCCCGGCGCGATCCGCGACCGCGTGAACCAGCACAGGAACGAAGCGCGCGCACGCTTCGAAACCCTCGCGCGCGAAGCCATCGCCGCGAAAGAACTGCCCGCGTCCACCGACCCGGCCAGGCTCGCCTTCGATCTGCTGGCCTACCAGGCCATCGCCAACGTGGCCGCGGCCATGGGCGACGAGGCGCAGTTCGCCATGGCGCGCGAACGCTCGCTGGAAATCGTCGGCGCGAAATGAGGGTGGCCCGCCCCCGGGGCCGCGCCCGCATTGCCCGCCAAAGTTGATACAATAGGAATCATTATCATTCCATTCAATCCATGACGACGCGCCCGGCCCCCTGGCCTCGCGGCGGACGTGTACTCAGGGGCATCATGGGGGAGCGTTTCTTCGGCGTGATCGCCGAGGCGTACAAAGCGTGGAACGCGGAACTGGTCGGTTTCCTGAACCGCCAGCTCAAGCGCTCGCCGGACACCGCCCAGGACCTGGCGCAGGAAACCTTCGCCAAATGGCTGGCGGCCAGCCATGGCGCCGAGCCGCCCGAGAAGCCCCGCGCCTACCTGTACGAGATCGCGCGCAACCTGCTGCGCGACCACTGGCGCCGCGAAGGCGTGCGCGGCGAGCACCTGGCGGCCAGCCTGGACGACCGGGACTTCGCGCCGCAGGCCGACAGCCTGGCGGCCGACGCCGGCTCGCAGCCCGAGGCGCGCGCCGACGTGAACCAGCGGCTGCGCCGGCTGCAGGCCGCCATCGACGCGATGCCCCCGCGCCAGCGCGAGGCCTTCCTGCTTTATCGGTATGATGAATTGCGTTGCGAGGAGATCGCCGACCGCATGGGCATTTCGGTGCGCGCGGTGGAAAAGCACCTGCAACTGGCGTTGGCGCATTGCAAGCGTCACGTCCACGGCGAAGCATCATGACCCAATCCCACTCCCTATCCGCCGTCGAAGAGGCCGCGAGCGCCTGGTTCCTGCGCCGCCGGGAAGTCGCGTCCGATGCCCGCGCCGAGCAGGCGTTCCAGGCGTGGCTGGCCGAATCCCCGCTGCACGGCCAGGAATACGAACGCCTGGCCCAGGTCTGGGAAGACATGGCCTCGCTGCCGCGCCCGGCCCCGGCTCGCGCCAAGACGCCCGCGCCGCCCCGGCCCGCCCGCCGGCCCGCGTTCCTGCGCTGGGGCGGGGCGCTGGCCGCCTTGCTGCTGGTGACGGGCGCGGCCTACCAGTACCTGCCCGTAAGCTATGAATCGGTGGCCAACGCCTCCACCCAGACCCGCAGCCTGGACCTGCCCGACGGCACCCGCGTCCATGCCAACGTGGGCACCCGCGTCAGCGTGCGCTACACACTGGCGGAGCGGCGCATCGACATCGACGGCGGCGAAGTCTACATCGACGCCGCCGCCGACCGCCGCCCCCTGGTCGTGACCGCCGGCGGCGCCGAACTGCGCGACATCGGCACCGAGTTCAACGTGCTGCTGCTGCCCGACATGCTGCAGGTCGGCGTGCGCAGCGGGCAGGTGCTGCTGGATGCCGACGGCGCCGACGGCCCCAAGGAACACACGCTGCGACCCGGCGACACCGTGCTGCTGGCGCGCGCCGGCGGCCGGCTGCTGGCCCGCCAGCACGTGGCGCCCGGCGAGGTCGGCGCCTGGCAGGACGGCGTGGCCGTGGTGCATGACGCCACCTTGCAGCAGCTTGCCGGCTACCTGGCCCTGTACCGCGACGCCCCGGTGCGCTTCGCCGATGAGCGCGCGCGCGGCCTGCGCCTGTCCGGCACGCTGGACCTGCGCCACCCCGAGGCCTTCCTGGACACGTTGCCCGGCCTGCTGCCCGTCACATTGAGCCGCCGGCCCGACGGGTCGGCGGTGATCGCCAGCCGCTGAACCCCGCCTGTGCCGAATTGCGAATAATTTTTCTTTCGGACGTACGGGTTCCGGCGGCTGGCGCGTCTTCCCCGGTGAAGATCCACTTCTTGACTGGGGAAAGTCCATGGCGCAACGCCATTTCCGTTGCCGGCTGAACGCCGGCCGTTACGCGCTGCTGTGCGCGCTGTCCATGAGCGCCGCGCTGGCGGTAGAGACGTTCGCGCCCTCCGTGGCGCACGCCCAGGGCGCGGCCGCGCAGGCCTTCGACCTGCCCGCCGGCAAGCTGGCCGACGCCCTGGTGGCGCTGGGCCGCCAGGCCCAGGTGCAGGTGCTGTTCAGCCCCGACGCCGTCGCCGGCCTGCAGGCGCCCGCCGTGTCCGGCAGGATGAGTCCGCAGGCCGCCCTGGACCGCCTGCTGGCGCGCAGCGGCCTGGTGGCCGTGCCCAGCGCCACGGGCTTCGTGGTGCGCGCGCCGGCGGGCTCGTCGGCCGGCGACGCCACCACGCTGGCCCCGGTCACGGTCACCGGCAACGACCTCGCCACGACCGAGGGCACGGGTTCCTACACCACGCCCGCCGTCACCCTGGGCAAGAACGCCCAGAGCCTGCGCCAGATCCCCCAATCGGTCTCGGTGGTGACGCGCCAGCTGCTCGACGACCAGAACCTGGTGAACCTGGACGACGCCATGCGCACCGTCACCGGCATCACCGTGGAAGCGGGCAGCATCGGCGGCAACCATGGCAACTTCTATTCGCGCGGCTACGCGCTGGACACCATCCAGGTGGACGGGGTGAACACGCCCGCCAGCACCGGCAACGACCTGAGCTCGGGCTTCGGCCTGGCGATCTACGACCATATCGAGGTGCTGCGCGGCCCCTCGGGCCTGTTCCAGGGCGCGGGCGATCCCGGCGGCACCGTCAACCTGGTGCGCAAGCGCGCGCAGAAGGACTTCGCCTTCAGCGGCCAGGTCATGACCGGGTCCTGGGACCGCTACTACACCGAGGCCGACATCACCGGCCCGCTGGACAGCGACGGCCGGCTGCGAGGCCGCCTGGTGGCGTCCTACGACGACCGCCGCTCTTTCGTCGACGGCGTCTACACCGAGAAGCCACTGTTCTACGGCACCCTGAGCTTCGACCTGACGCCCGACACCGTGCTGACCGCCGGCGCCACCTACCAGCAGTACAAGGGCCGCCCCTTCTTCGGCCTGCCCGGCTATACCGACGGCAGCCTGCTCGACGTGCGCCGCTCGACCAACCTGGATCCCAGCTGGAACCACATCACCGAAGAAGTCACCGAGTACTTCGCCGACGTGGAACACCGCCTGTCCAACGGCGGCCGCATCAAGGTCAGCGGCATCTACCGCGAGCAGGACGAGCCCAGCCGCGAGTTCGGCTGGTCCGACTGCGCGGTGGATCCGGAAACCGGCGACACCTGCCTGGTGTCGTGGAAGTACCGCAGCCACTGGAAGACCTACGGCCTGGACGCCTTCGTCGCCACGCCGTTCCAGGCCTTCGGCCGCGAACACGAACTGATCGTGGGCGCCGATTACCGCAACATCCACAAGAACTTCCGCTACGGCGGCGGCGACAACGCCGACATCAACCTGTACCACCCGGACAACGATGTCCCCAAGCCGGATTACGCGTTCACCAACGGCAACGACGGCAAGACCCAGCAATACGGCCTGTATGCGCGCACCAACCTGCGCGTGGCCGACGCCGCCACCATCATCGCCGGCGGCCGCCTGAGCTGGTGGGAAAACCGGACCGAGAATCGCAACGCCTACTTCAACCAGTTCACCAACACCAAGAGCGAAATCAACGGCAAGTTCACGCCCTACCTGGGCCTGGTGGTGGACCTGAACGAGCAACTCTCGGCCTACGCCAGCTACACCAGCATCTTCACGCCGCAGACCACCACCGACGTCAACGGCCAGCTGCTCGATCCGCGCACCGGCAAGCAGTTCGAGATCGGCCTGAAGGGCGAATTCCTGGACAAGCGCCTGAACGGCCACGCCGCGCTCTTCCGCATGGAAGACGAGAACCGCGCCATGACGGACCCGGACAATCCGCTGTTCTCGATGGCCGCCGGCAAGATGCGCAGCCAAGGCTTCGAGGCCGAGATCAGCGGCAGCCCGGCGCCGGGCTGGGACGTCACGGCCGGCTACGCCTACACCACCACCAAGACGCTGAAGGGCACGGAAGAACAGAAGTCGCAGCAGTACGCCTTCATCACGCCGCGCCACACCTTCAACCTCTGGACCAAGTACACCTTCGCCACCGGCTCGCTGGAAGGCCTGTCGCTGGGCGCGGGGCTGCGCAGCGTGAGCAGCATGTACCGCCTGAACGGTCCCGTGAAGTTCGAACAGCGCCCATACACCACCGTGTCCGCGCAGGCCGGCTACCGCTTCAACAAAAACCTGGATGCGACCCTCACGGTGAACAACCTGTTCGACAAGGTCTATTACCAGCGCGTCTGGGCGGCCTACGGCTCGAACTACTACGGCGAACCCCGCAGCGTCATGCTGAACTTACGGGCAAGGTACTAGGCCGCATGCCTCGTTGGCCGCGATGGCCGCCGGATTGCTACTAAAGTAGTACAGGCGTAGTCATAGCGGCCAATTGAGCGGCCCTGTTTCAAAGCATAGATTCATCCATGGGCGCCACACCGCCCATGGCCGGGATGTTCCTCGCTGGTCCGGCCCTTGTTTCCAGTCGTTGCCTGCTCCACGGGAAGTGCAATGAACACACGGAATACACCCTGCCAGGCCAGCTTCTCTCCCTTCGCTTTCCAGGGCGGCCCCCTGCGGCCCGCCCCCAGGAATTGGCGGGCCTCGCGCCACCGGCGCCAGGCCTCCCCGCCCGGCCGCCAGCCGCCGGCAGTGCCGGCCGCCGGGCACGCCGCGACACCCGGCCGATACGCGCGCAAGCCGCGCGGCCGCTGACCCGGGCGCGATCCGCGCCCAACCAACACGAACACCTCCACGAGCCGGCGGCAAGCCGGCTCGCATGACGACACGCTCCCCGCGCCGGGGAACACCAAGGAGAAAGTCATGACCTGGTTCGTTTCCACCCTCAAAGCCTATCCGGAAATCGCCATCTTCCTAGCGTTGGGCATCGGCTACTGGATAGGCGGGAAAAGCTTCAAGGGTTTCAGTCTGGGCGCCGTGACGTCGACCCTGCTGGTCGCCATCGTCATCGGCATCCTCGGGGTCAAGATCTCCCCCAACGTGAAGTCGGTCTTCTTCCTGATGTTCCTGTTCGCCGTGGGATACGGCGTGGGGCCGCAATTCGTGCGCGGCATCGCCAAGGACGGGCTGCCGCAGGCGATCTTCGCCGTCATCATGGCCTTGCTGTCGCTTGGGGCGGCGGTCGTGGCCGCGATGATCGCGGGATACGACCTGGGTTCCGCGGCCGGGCTGTTCGCCGGATCGCAGACCATCTCCGCTTCCATGGGCCTGGCGACCGACGCGATCAACCGCCTGGCCCGCTCACCCGCGGAAACCCAGGAGCTGCTGGATGCCATGCCGATCGCCTATGCCGTCACCTATATCTTCGGCACGGTCGGCTCGGCGATCATCCTGGCGCAGATCGGCCCCAAGCTGCTGGGCATCGACCTGGTCGCGGCCTGCAAGGCGTACGAACAGAAGCTGGGCGCGGGCCAGGGGCCGGCGGACGGGACCCACTGGTACGAGTTCGAGTTGCGGGCCTACTCGGTGGCCGAGCATAGCCCCTTCATCGGCAAGACCGTGGCCGAACTTGAGGGGGGAACGCAGGCCGGGTTCCGCGCCTTTATCGAGCGGATCCGACGCGGCGGGAAGATTATCGAGGTCGATCAGGCCACGGTGATCGAGCCCGGCGACATCGTTGCCATCGGCGGCAAGCGCGACCAGTTGATCGCGCGGCTGGGACCCAGCGGCCGCGAAGTCGAGGATGCCGAGCTGCTCGACATCAAGACCGAAGGCGTCGACATCTACGTCTCGAACAAAAAGGTGGACGGCAAGCCGCTGGAAGAACTGGCGCACTGGCCCGGCGCGCGCGGCGTGTTCCTGAAGAAGATCCGGCGCGGCCCGACCGAGACCGTGATTCCCATTCTGCCCAAGACCGAGTTGTTCCGTGGCGACGTCATTACCGTGGTCGGGCGGACCCAGGACATCAACGCGGCGGCCCAGAACCTCGGCTACGTCGACCGGCCCACGACCGTGACCGACGTCGCCTTCGTCTCGTTGGCGATCACCATCGGCGCGCTGATCGGCGCCATCGTGATCAACGTCAGCGGCATTCCGCTCACCATTTCCACCGCCGGCGGCTCGCTGATCGCCGGCATCATATTCGGCTGGTTCCGCGCCATCCACCCCACCTTCGGCCGCATTCCGGAGCCCACGCTCTGGTTCATGAACTCCGTGGGCTTGAACGTGTTCATCGCCGTGGTGGGGATATCGGCCGGACCGGGCTTCGTGGCCGGCCTGCAGAAGCTGGGCATCAGCCTGTTCCTGTGGGGCATTTTCGCGACCGCGGTGCCGCTGGTGCTGGGCATGCTCATCGCCAAGTACGTCTTCCGCTTCGATCCCGCCTTGATCCTGGGCATCTGCGCCGGTTCGCGGACCACCACCGCGGCGCTCGGCATGGTGTGCGAGGAGGCCAAGAGCCAGGTTCCCGGCCTGGGCTACACGGTGACATACGCAGTGGGTAATACCTTGCTGACCATCTGGGGGATGGTGGTCATCATGATTCTTTCATAGCGACGCGCAACGCCTCGGCCGCCTGGCGGCCGGGGCCTTTTTTCGCCTGAAATCCGAGGATTGCCATGACGAACGGAACGCACGACAACCAACTGGACCACCTGTTCTCGAACTCGGCCGCGCGCCTGGACCGGTGGCGCGACATGAACGCCAAGGCCCAGACCTGGGCGGCCGAGATGCGCAGCGGCAAGAGCGCGGCGGGCGCCGCCCCCGTGCAGGACGCCCTGGCCGAACTGCGCCCGATGGAAAGCTACTTCGCCTATCCGGGCGCCCGCTTGCTGCACACGCTGGATGACCGGATCGCGGACGGCGACGCCATGGGCACGGCGCGGCTGATCCTGCGGATGAGCAATGCCTTGCTATCGGGCAGCTACCGCTACGACGAAGGCGAGTGGGAGGCCGCGGAAGAGTCTTCCGCCAGCGGCCCGGACCGCACCCCGCCCGGCATGGGGGGCAGCCTCGCGCACCGGCCCTATTTCGAGGCCCTGTTCGTGAGCCCGGCGCCAGCGGCGCGCACCGCCGCGATCGCCAGCGAGATACGCGAACTGCGGCGGCACGACGACACCATGATCTACGAGCCGGTCATGGTGGGCAGCGTCGAGGACGCGCTGCTGGCCACCATACTCAACGGCAAGCTGGAGGCTGTCGTCATCTACGACGGCATTCCCATCCCGTCCAAGCACGAGGCCACGCTGCTGCGCAATTTCCTGAGCGTCTATCAACATCTGGACACCAGCGTGGACGCCCCGCGCGCGGTCGGCGTGAAGCTGGCCCACCTCATCGCCAACATCCGGCCCGAGCTGGACATCTATCTGCTGACCGACCGGGAAGTGGAAAAACTGGCGGGCGACCCGGCAGCGTCGGTGATACGGCGGGTGTTCTATGAGGTGGAAGAGCCGATGGAAGTGCACCTGAACATCCTGGAAGGGGTGCGAGACCGCCAGTCCACGCCGCACTTCGACAACCTGAAGCAGTATGCGGCCAAGCCCATCAGCACCTTCCACGCGCTGCCGATCGCGCGCGGCAAATCCATCATCAAATCCAACTGGATCCGAGACTTCGGCGAGTTCTACGGCCTGAACCTGTTCCTGGCGGAAACCTCGGCCACCACCGGCGGCCTGGACAGCATGCTGGAGCCCACCGGCAACATCAAGGTCGCCCAGGAGAAATTCGCGCGCGCCGTCGGCGCCGACCACGTGTTCTTCGTGACCAACGGCACTTCCACGTCCAACAAGATGGTCTACCAGGCCGTCACCAAGCCCGGCGACATCGTCATCGTGGACCGCAACTGCCACAAGTCCCACCACTACGGCATGGTGCTGTCCGGCGCGCAGCCGCTGTACGTGGAAGCCTTCCCCATGACCGAGTATTCGATGTACGGCGCCGTCCCGCTGCGCACCGTCAAACAGGCGCTGCTGGACCTGAAGGCGGAAGGGCGGCTCGACAAAGTCGCCATGGTCACCCTGACCAACTGCACGTTCGACGGCCATATCTACAACACCCGCCGGGTCATGCAGGAATGCCTGGCCATCAAGCCGGACCTGATCTTCCTGTGGGACGAGGCCTGGTTCGGCTTCGCGCGCTGGTCGCCGTTCCTGCGCATGCGCACCGCGATGGGCGCGGCCGCGGCGCTGGAGCAATGGCGCGACGATCCGGCCTCGCAACAGGCATGGGAAGCCCAGTGCGCGGAGCTGGGTGAAAACCTGGATCCCCGGGACCCGCGCCTGCTGGACCGCGAGCTGGTGCCGAACCCCGGCGCCTTGCGGGTGCGCGTCTACGAAACCGACTCCATTCACAAATCGATGTCCAGCCTGAGGCAGGGGTCGATCGTGGCGGTGCGCGACGAAGACTACGAACACCATGTCTCGGCGTTCCGCGAGGCGGTCTTCATCCATGCCTCGACCTCGCCCAACGCCCAGATCATCGCGTCCCTGGACATCGCCCGCAGGCAGATGGAGCTGGAAGGCTACGAACTCGTCATGCGCGCCATCGAAGTGGCCCTGGCCATCCGCCGCGAAGTGGCGAAGCACCCGGTGATCTCCAGGTACTTCAGCGTGCTGGGGGCAGACAAAATGATTCCCGAGGAATTCCGCGCCTCGGGCTTCACCGACTTCCTGGCGCCGGGCGTGAACTGGCTGACCGCCGCGAAGGCCCTGAAGGACGACGAGTTCTGCCTGGATCCGACGCGGCTGACCCTGGTCTGCGGCACCGCGGGTTACGACGGCACGGCGTTCAAGAACCTGCTGGCCTCGCGCTACAACATCCAGCTGAACAAGACTTCGCGCAACAGCGTGCTGCTGCAAAGCAATATCAACAACACCCGCAGCGACGTCGCCTCCCTCGTCAAGGTGCTGCTCGAAATCTCCGAAGAGATCGAGAAGCGCCTGAAAGAGACCGGCGAATCGGGCAGGGCGGAGTTCGCCGCCAAGGTCAAGAACCTGATGGAGGACGTGCCCGATCTGCCCAACTTCAGCCGCTTCCACGACGGCTACCGCGACGACCCGGGCAGCACCACCTCGGAAGGAAACATGCGCACCGCGTTCTTCGCCGCCTACAACGAAGACGACTGCGAATATCTTCCGTTGAGGAGCAAGGAGCTGGACGAACGGCTGGCCAACGGCCCCGATCTGGTCTCGGCGAACTTCGTCATTCCCTATCCCCCGGGCTTCCCCATCATGGTTCCGGGGCAGATCATCGATGCCCAGACGATCGAGTTCATGCGCAAGCTCGACGTGAAGGAGATCCACGGCTACAACGCCGCGCGGGGGCTCAAGCTGATCAAGCCTGCCGCCATCGGACCCCGATAGGGAGGGATATACGCTCGGGCATTACCGGAGCGGCCATGCCGAGAGACATGGCCGCTCGCTTATTGCGGTCCGCCAGGCCGGGCCGGAACCAATCCATAGCGGGCCATCACCGCAACCAGGGCCGCCTTGTCGGGCGGCCCGCCGGCGCTCGCCGTCGCCTGCACGTCCAGGAAGTACTGGGCGCCGATGTCGGGCGACTGCACGATGAGGGCCCGCGCCTGTCCGTCGAACGGGTTCGAGAACTGGTGGATGCTTCCTTTCGGGCTGTACATCCACTCTCCGGCGCCAAGGTCGCGGGTATCCGCGTCCACGGCGTAGCGCAGCGTGCCTTCCAGGACGTAGACACACCATCATGCTCCCATCTCCCTCCCTGTGGAAAGGTCTCTTTTGGCCAAGCCTTTATGATTTAAGGTCCAGCGGCGTGGCGACCGCGGTCGCCACGCCGTCTTTTGGCCTTGATCGCAAAGGAGGTTCCCTAGTGGTTGGATCCGCGACGACAGCATCGAATTCATTCCGTCCCCGTACCCATGTCGCCGGTTACTGGCGGCGCCGACGGGAGAGACCCTGGCTGGCGGCACTGCTGCTGGCATCGATGCTGTGTTGCATGATGTTCGCCTGGCAGGCCCGGGCCGTGAGCCTGCTGCCGCAGCCGGCCAAGGAGGCGGCGTCGTCCCAGGCGCTGACTCCCGCGGCGCTGGCCGACCTGCTGGAAAATCCCGATGCGCGCAAGGCGCTGGTGGACGAGCTGCGGGCGCAGGCCTCCGGCGCGAAACCCGGCGCGTCCCAGGCCGCGAATGCCGCCAAGGCGTCCGCGCAGCCGGCCGAGCCCGGTCTGCGGGAGCGAGTGGCCGACAATGTGCAGCGCTTTCTGACCGGCCTGGCCAGCGATATGGGGCAGGGCGCGGACGACATGCGCGCGCTGGCCTCGGGACGCAGCCTGCGGATGGACGGCGACACCGCCAGCAACGCCTTGCTGCCCCTGGCGCTGGCCGCCATCGCCACGATCATTGCCTTCATCCTGCTGCGCGCGATCGCCATGCGCACCTATGCGCGCATCGATCGCTGGGTCGCGGCGCAGGGCCGCGCGCCCGAAGCGACGCCCCGGCGCGGCGCGCCGACCTCCCTGCGCGCCTTGTACCGGCGCATGGGCGCCATCGTGGGAGCGCTGGCCATCGACGTCGGCGTCGTGGTGCTCGCCGCCCTCGCGGGCGCCGCCGCGGCCCTGTGGCGCACGCCCGGGCGCGGCACGCTGGACACCCTCGCGCTCGTGTTCCTGCAGGCGTTCGTGGCGGTGGAGATCGTCAAGGTGCTGATCCGCACGGTGTTCGCCGTGCGGCATCCCAGCCTGCGCCTGCTGCCCATGTCCGACGAACTGGCGCGGTACTGGAACACCTGGCTGGTGCGCATCGCCATGGCGGCAGGCTACGGCACGCTGCTGGTCGACCCCGTGATCACGGCCTCGCTCTCGCCCGCCCTGGGCCGGCTGGCCAACCTGGTCATCATGCTGGCGGTGTACGTGTACGCCGTGCGCGTCATCTGGCAGAACCGCCAATCGGTGCGAGAGCGCCTGGACCGCCGCGCCGCCGGCGCGACGACCTTCATGGGATCGCGGCTGCGCGTGCTGTCGCGCGTGTGGCACGTGCTGGGCATCGTCTACTTCACGATCCTGCTGGTGGTCAGCCAGGTCGACCCGACCAACGCCCTGCCCTTCATGGCCCGCGCCACCGCGCAGACGCTGCTGGTTCTTGCCGTGGGCAGCTTGCTGATCCTGCTGCTGAACACGGTGCTGTCCAAGCCGATCAAACTGCCGGAAGACCTCCGGCGGCGCCTTCCGCTGCTGGAGGCGCGAGTCAATGCCTATGTGCCCGCCATTCTGAAGCTGGTGGGCCTGATCATCCGCATCGTCCTGCTGCTGCTGGTGCTCGACGCGTGGCACGCCTTCGACCTGTCGCGCTGGCTGGCCTCGGACGCCGGGGCCGCGGCCATCAAGATGGTGGTGAACATCGGCATCGTGCTGCTGATCGCGGCGCTGGCCTGGACCGTGATCGCCAGCATCATCGAGCACCGTCTCAGCCAGAGCGAGGGGCGGGGCATGCCCAGCGCGCGCGAACGAACCCTGCTGGCGCTGTTTCGCAACGCCGCGCTGATCGTCATTGTGACCATGACGGTCATGGTGCTGCTGTCGCAGATCGGCATCGACGTAGGGCCGCTGATCGCCGGCGCCGGCGTGGTCGGCCTGGCCATCGGCTTCGGCGCGCAGAAGCTCGTCCAGGACATCATTACCGGCATCTTCATCCAGCTCGAAAACGGCATGAACGAGAACGACGTGGTGCAGGTCGCGGGCGTGTTCGGCACGGTCGAGAAGATGACGATACGCTCGGTGGGCATCCGCACGCTGGACGGCGGCTATCACCTGGTGCCGTTTTCGTCGGTCGACGTGGTGGCCAACCACATGCGCGACTTCTCCTACCACCTCGGGGAATACACCATCGCGCATCGCGAGAGCGTGGACGACGCGATCGCGCACCTGCGCGCCGCCTTCGCCGAGCTGATGACCGATTCGGTGCTGGGGCCTGAGATCCTGGAAGAGATGACGGTCGCGGGCGTTACCGCGGTCAACGAGAAGGGCGTGACCATCCGCATCCTGATCAAGACCACGCCGGGCATGCAGTGGGCCGTGCAGCGCGGCTACAACCGCCTGTTGAAGAAGCACTTCGACGCCGCCGGCATCGAGCTGCCGTACCCGCACACCGTCGTGTACTTCGGCCAGGACAAGCGGGGGTATGCCCCGCCGGCCAATGTGTTCGTGCAGCCCGAGCGCCCCAACGAGGGCGGCAATGCCCGCGCGGCGGGGCACACGCGCCGCCGCCTGAAGCCGGAAGCGCCGGGCGAGGATTCGGCCGAGGTGCTGGGCAACGAGCTCGAAGCGCGCGAAGACCCCGACGCGACCCGCGCGTAGAGGCGGGGTCGGCCTTGAAGTCAGACTACAATTTCGGCGCTCATGTGCCGAGAAATTGTGGTCTGACTTTTTTTGCGGCGGCTGCGCACACACTGATCCCTACAAATTCAGCCAAACTGATCCGGTCGAACGCTGAATAACGCAGGTACGATTGGGAGCGTATTGCTCGGCGCAGGCCGCGACGCTGACGCTACCGTCCCAACGAAAGGCATCGAACTGCCATGTCGGCAGTTCGTTTCTCTTTGCCTGGCCCACAAGTCGTAAATGAAGCTGCTGAAGCAGCGTTTTGAGGAAATAATGAATTTTTGGGTCCCTGTCGTCTTCGGTACGTTCAAGCTCCTCGTGTTGGGCACGGGCATGTTTCTCGCCATCAAGTCTCACTACGATGGAGAAAAAAAGGAGAAGAAGGAGAAAGAGAAGGAAGAGGAGA
Source organism: Achromobacter denitrificans NBRC 15125 (assembly GCF_001571365.1). GTDB lineage: Bacteria > Pseudomonadota > Gammaproteobacteria > Burkholderiales > Burkholderiaceae_B > Achromobacter > Achromobacter denitrificans. Next base: position 36,349 of record NZ_BCTQ01000009.1, read on the forward strand.
TGAAAGCCCAGTAAGGCGTCAGTCTGACTCTTTTTCACGGCCCGATCTCGAACTGGCCGTTGGGACTCCACTTGATTGTCTGAGGCGGCTGCTTGCCGCGAAATACCTCCAAAATAACCGGGCTGCACTTTCTTGAAGATTCCCCGATTTCCGCGTCCATTTGATTGGCCGGCAAATCGGCATGAACGACGGCCTCGCGGGAAGCCGGATCGCCGGATTGCGCAAACGCGACGTCGCGCACAAAAATCTCGGACGCAATTCGCAACTGCGCATCAAATGCCTCCCGGCCAAGCAGCGCATCGACGACCGCACGATCAGTCCCGACACCCGAGAACCCGAATTCGCATTCGCATTCGCAGCGTCTCAGGCGCGCCGGCTCAGGCGCGGCGACGCCAGTCTGGCCGCGGGCCTGGGCGCGAACGAGCGTCCTCCGCCACATTTGATATCGGGATGACGTGATCCGAGCGGGATAAATCCATAAAAAGGGCGTCAGACCACCCGGGATGGGATCCACATCGCCCATCCGTCCCCACGCGCAGGGACTGCGCCGCCATGCCTTCTTGCCCTGCGACGGCATGGCGCTTGCTGCACGACGGCAGCGGCGCGTGGGGTTCCGGCGCGCCGCGCATGCATACGCCGGAGCCGATGATCAAGGAGCAACCATGGCAACCCTCAAGGAACGAAATGTGGCGATTCTGGCCGTCGATGGCTTCGAGCAGGTAGAGATGACCGGCCCGCGTGACAGCCTTCAGGCAGCAGGCGCGCGCACGGTGCTGATTTCCGCCAAGACTGATCCGATCCTGGGCATGCACCACGACAAACCTGGCGATCGCTTCCCCGTGGACATGACTTTTTTACAAGCCGCGTCGGAACCGGAGGTGTTCGACGCGCTATTGCTGCCGGGCGGCGTGGTGAATGCCGACGAGATCCGCATGCAGCCCAAGGCTCAGGAATTCGTGCGCGCGATGTTCAAGGCGGACAAGCCCGCGGCGGTCATCTGCCATGGCGCCTGGCTGCTGATTTCTTCAGGCGTCGTGCAAAACCGCACGCTGACCAGTTGGCCGTCGCTGCGCGACGACCTGGTGAACGCAGGCGCGCAGTGGGTCGATGAGGAGGTCGTGGTCGACGGATCGCTGGTGTCCAGCCGCAAGCCTGACGACATCCCCGCCTTCAGCCGCGCATTCATTGAATTGCTGCAGTCGACGACGCGTTAAGCGCCCGGCTCATCAGGCGGCGGGCCGGCGGCGATGCCGGCGCCTTGCGAGGTGGGCGGCGCCGGGGGGGCATGAGGTCTGGCGAGGGCAGAACCCAGAGGGTTCAAGGGTAGAGGACCCGCAGAGAGTAGACTGGGCCCTTCCCTTTTCCTCTTCGAGACCCTATCCATGATTGTTAAAGCCTTGCGTGTCGGCCTGGGCCAATTGATCGTCGCGGGCGACGCGCTTACGCGCCCGCGTCCTCAAAAGCGTACGCCGCGAGGCCAGGCCGCCGTGAACAGCGAGGCGGCCTCGCTTGCGCTCTACCAATTTCACGCCTGCCCGTTTTGCGTCAAGACGCGACGTGCCATGCATCGGCTGAACGTGCCCGTGGCGTTGCATGACGCCAAGCGTGATCCGCAAGCGCGCGAAGCGTTATTGGCAGGTGGCGGCAAGGTCAAGGTGCCTTGCCTGCGTATCGAAGAGGCGGGCGGCACGCGCTGGATGTACGAGTCCAGCGACATCATCGCCTACCTGGAACAGCGCTTCGCCAACGTTGCCTGACGGCAGTACGCGCAGATGACGCGCCTTGCCCTCCGAATGGCTCTGGCGCTGTGCGCGGCAGGCGCGCTGGCCAGTTGCGATTCTTCGCTGCCTCCGCCGCCGCCCGGGTCGACACTTACCGCCGAAACCATCGCCACGCGCGAAACGCCGCCGGAACGCCAGTTCAAAGGCGTGCTGGCCGGCAAGCCCATTCACTTGCTCGTCAATAACTGCAAGGTCTACAAGGTGGACGCGGCCGAAGGCGAGAATGTGAGCTGGACGCTGGTATTGGAGGGCGATTTCTATCCGCTGCCCACGTCGTGCATCAGCCAATCGCTTACCGAAGGCAAAGGCTTCATCACGGCGTTCATCGGACGCCAGGCGTTTGGCGCAGGCGGGTGTTGCACGGGCACACCTGAATATCGCTCGAAAGACGGGCTGAACTGGAAGCCGCGCTGACCGGACACCGCCTGCCGCCATCGCCTGGCGGCGTTAACGATCAGTCAGCGGGGAATTGTAGTCTGACTCTTTTTGCGCATTCCAGTTGGCGACGAATTCCTTCGCGTCCATATCGTTTCCTGCCGGGTCCTACTTCCTGTCCACGGCCCGGATCACGTTCGGCTCGGCCTCGGACGCCGGCTTGTAGTACAGCGTGGGCGCCCGATACGTAAGGTCGCGCAGCGCCGCATCCAGCTTGGGCAAATTGAAACTGGCCGCCCCCGGCGCCTGCCGGAAATCGTCCAGGCTGGCGGGCAACCGCGTCAACGTCAACGAGTCCATCGTGCAGGTGGGGCCGAGGGACGTGTCTTCGCACGAATCCGGCGTCATGACCGGCTGATCGACGGGCAACACGAAACCATCCGTCAGCACGGCCTCGCCCGCTACGAGCGTGATCGCCGCGATCGGCGCGAAAAGCAGTTCGGCTTCGATGCCGGGCGCAGGCGCGGCATCGGCCTGTCCCGCATTGAACGCGATCTCGCCGTTGATCCGCCAGCGCACCTCGCGCGCCGCTTCGTCGCAACCGCCACCCATCCGCAACAGCACCTCGCAACCCTTGCCCAGGCCGTCTTCGTCCTCTTTCCCGGATGGCGGTTTTGGCGTGGCCATCTTGAACTCGCGATCCACCGCGTAATCCAGCGTCGCGATGCCGATCTTCTTCAGCCTCTCCATGGCGCTCTGGGGCGGCACCGTGTCGGGCAATTCGGTGCGGGGCTGATGATAGGTGATGCGGTTGAGCCGGTATTCGCCCGGCCACACCGGAATCACCTGATACAGCAGCTTGCCGCGCACCGTCTGGAACTGCGGTCCGGGGTCCGTCGGATCCAGCTTGTGGTCCCCCGCGCCGGCGCTGATCGCGTAGCCCTCTTCCGTCTTGTGGTTCCAGTGCACGAACGTGCTGCGCTGACGCACAAAACGGTCGCGCGTCGCATCATCCTCGAAATCGCGTTGGGGCCCGGCGTCCAGGTTCAGGGTTGGAATCACCAGCAGCGCCATTCCCTCCTGCCGCGCGTTGCCCAGCAATTCATCCACATTCACGCGATGGCGCTCCACCAACGCTGCGGTGCGCGCGGCGAAATCCGGCTCGGCGGGCTGGGCAAGCGCCAGCGCCGGGGCGAAAAGGGCAAGCAGGCTGACGCGGGCAAGCGGGGGGAAAAGCGGCATCGTTCTGGGTTCCTGTGTCCGAGGCGGGAAGGAACGGGGCATTGCAAGCGGCAGAGCCAGGCAATACCCCGGCGGGAATAGGCCAGGCCATGATATCGCGTCGGCCCCGCCCCCGCCCGCGCAAGCATCAGAACCGCCCGCGCAGCGTCAGCATCATGTTGCGCGGCGCGCCGTAGTTGTTGCGGTTCTCGACATAGCCCGGATACTCGTAATACACCTTGTCGAACAGATTGTTCACGTTCAACGCCGCCGTCCAATTCGACGTCACGTCATACGCGAGCCGGGCGTTCCACACGCTGTACGACGGCCGGCGCACCTTCGAGATGCTGTTGGTCAGCGCGCTCTGCCAATTCACGCCCGCGCCCACGCTCAGGCGGTTCAACTGGCCGGGCAAGCGGTATTCGCTCCACAGGCGCAACAGGTGCCGCGGCGTTTCCTCGCTGAAAGTCTGGCCTTCGCGGTCCGGATCGCTCAGGTACTTGTTGCTGTTGAAGGTATAGCCCGCCGCCACTTGCAGGCCCCGCATCAGCTCGCCGCTCATCTCCGTCTCGAAGCCCTGGCTTCGCACCTTGCCCGCGGCGCGTGAGCAGTAGCCGCCGTTGCACACCGGCCCCGCCTCGTAGTCCTGCACCGCGCGGTTCTTCTGGTCGATGCGGTACAGGGCGAACGACGTATTCAGTTTGCCGTCCATCAGCTCGCCCTTCACGCCCACTTCGTAGTTCGCGCCGACGATGGGCTTCAAGATGCTGCCGTCCAGCGTGGTGGCCGTTTGCGGCTCGAAGATATCCGCATAGCTGGCGTAGGCCGACCACTGCGGCGTCAGCGCATAGACCAGCCCCACCATGGGCGTGAACTCCGCGCTGGCCTTGGCGGTGCTGACGTCGTCCCACGTCGCGGCCTGCGTGGTGTAGCGGCTTTCAAACCAGCTGAAGCGGCCGCCCGACACCAGCGTCAGGTCTTCCGTCAGGCTGCTGCGCAGCTGCGCATAGATGCCTTTCTGCACATGCGGCTCATAACGCGACGTGCGCTGAGAATCCGGAAAGCTGTCTGGCTTGGGCACATGCGGATTGGGGTGGAACACGTCCAGCGGCAGATAGTTGGAGGCATACTCGATACGATCCTTCGACGTCAGCCGCGACAGGCTCACGCCCACTGTCAGGTCCTGCGCCATGCCCAGCACCGTGAAGCGCCCGTTCACATTCGCATCAAAACCGATGTGCTCCGCCGACTTGTCGTAATTCCACGCATTGCGCATCGGCCCCATCAAGGTCACCGGGTCCACCGCGCCCGTCGCGTCCAGCGCCGAGGTCAGGCTCGTCTCCTTCACGTAGGTGGCCGCCACGTTCACGCGCCAATCGCTGTTGAAACGATGCGTCAGGTCCGCAAACACCTGCGTCTCGTCCCGGTCCCACTGGTTCCAGTCCGCGCCCAGAAAGGTCGACCGCTTCAGCCCCAGCGAACTGCCATCGCTATAACGCGGCAGCCCGCCGAAGAACGGCGTGGACCGCAGGCGCGATACCAGCACGCCCGCGCCCACCGTCGTGCTGGGCGACAGGTCGTAATCCAGCGCGACGTACAGATTGGTGTTGCGCTCCTTCACCACGTCGATGAACGAGCCCTTGGAATCCAGATCCAGCACCGCCCGCGCCCGCAGGCTGCCGTCCGCGTTCAAGGCCCCGCCCGCATCCAGCATGCCGCCCACGTGGTCCCACGAGCCCGCGCGCGCCTCCATCAACACCTGCGTCTCGGCGGTAGGGCGCTTGCGCACCAGGTTCACCGAGCCGCCCGGCTGCCCCGCGCCTTCGAACAGCCCCTGCGCCCCGCGGAACACCTCCACCCGGTCCAGATACGCCGTGCTGCCCGTGAAGCTATTGCCCACCGCATAGAAACTGCGCGACAGCGGCACGCCGTCGTACTGGATGTTCGTGATCTTGAACCCGCGAGAATAGAAATTGCGCCCGCCGTCGGCCACCTCGCTGATCGTCACGCCCGTGGTGTTCTCCAGCACCTCGCTGATCGTCGACAAGTTCTGGTCGTCCAAGCGCTTGCGCGTCACCACCGTGACCGACTGCGGAATGTCCTTTAACGCCTGCTCAGTCTTGCCGATAGTCGCCACGCTGGACCCGTAAGACTGCGTGCCCTCCGTCTGCGCATGATAGGCGCCCGTCACCAGCACCGGCGCCAGCGTGCTGGTGGCGGACGGCGGCTCGGCCTCGACACGGATGCCGCCGTCCACATTCACCGCGCGATAGCCCGTGCCCGCCAACAGCGCGCGCAAACCCTCCGCCACACCGTACTGGCCATTCAGCCCCGCGCTGCGCGCCCCGCTCAACTGCGACGAGGAATACCCCAACGAAATCCCCGCCTGCCGCGCAAACGCGGCCAGCGCGTCATTCAACGGCCCCGGCGCAATCGCGTACACACGGGCGGCATCGGACTGCACCGCCCTGGCCGGCGCGGCCTGGGCGTAGGAGGGCGGCGGCGCCGACAAGGCGGCCAAGGCCGCCGCCAACGGCAGCAGCACGGTAAAAAAGGGCTGGGGGCAAGCGCGCAAGCAAGCCCGTGCGCCGGACGACGGCGTCGCGGCCCGGAGACGATGGGTCTTCACGAAAGGGATACTCCAATGAGGGTCGGTCGGTGCTGGGCAGTGCGCACTGCTACAACCGGTATGACGAACGAATTCGCCCATCCCCTCAGATTTTTTTGTTGCCGGGCCGCCCCAAGACAAAAAGCGCCCCCTCGGGGGGCAGCAAGCCGCAGGCGCAGCGTGGGGGCATTTTTTGTTTGTTCAGCCCCGCGCCCGTTCCGGCGCCCGTGCGCGTGCCCGAACCCGCGTCACCCGCCCGCCCCACCACAAGCGCCCCGCCTGCGGCTCCACCGGCAGAATCTGGCGCAGCAGCGCCAGTACCTTGCGCGTATCGTCCAACTGGAACACCCCCGACACCGGCAACCGCGCCACCGCCGGGTCACACTCAATCGCCCCGTGATAACGCGACAGCTCCTGCAAGAAAGCGTCCAGCGGCATATCGCGCACCGACAAAGCCCCCTCGACCCAGGCCCCGCCATCCATCATGCGCCCCTCCACCGGCGCCAGCGCCCGTACGCCTTGCGGCGTCATCCGCGCAGACTCCCCGGCCCGCAGCGTCGTACCCGCCGCCTCGCCCGCGCCATCGCGCGGCAGCAACGCCACCGCGCCTTCATCCACCGCCACCTCGCTGCCGTCGTCCCACTGCCGCACCCGATACCGCGTACCCAGCGCCTGCGCCCGCCCGTCGCGCGTCTCCACGAACAGCGGCCGCGACAACGGGTCATGCCCCGAGATCACATACACCTCGCCCGCCAGCAAACGAATGCGCCGCACCGGCCCGCCATAATCAATATCGACCGCCGTCTCCGTATTCAGCACCAGCGTGCCGCCATCCGGCAGCGTGACGCGGCGCCGCTCGCCCCGCGACGTGGACACATCGGCCAGCGCCTGCCGAACCGCCGGCACATCCCCCGCCCGCCACGCCACCCAACCGCCCGCCGCCAACGCGCCCAGCGACATCAACGCCTTGCGGCGCGACCGCCGCACCTGCGCCGCCTCAGTCTGCCGCAGAATCCGCGCCGCCGCCTCGCCCGGCATCTCCGCCGCCGGCCGCTGCAAACGCGCGCCCAGCGCCTGCAAACGCTCCCACACCAACGCATGCGCCGGCTGCGCCCGCAGCCAGGCATCGAACACCTGCCACGCCGACGCGTCCGCCGTGTTGTATTGCAGCTTGATGCGCCAACGGATCGCTTCGTCCAACACCGCCCGATCCGCCGCGCCCTCCGCGCCGCCCTCCGCGCAGTCCTCCGCACGGGCGCCTGGCGCCCCTGGCGACACGCCCGCCCGATCAAACCCCATAGACCAGCCGATAGCAGTGCTGCAGCGCCTGCGCCAGATAACGCTCCACCGTCGCCACCGACCTCCCCACCTGCCGCGCAATCTGCGGGCACGTATGCCCCTCCATCTGCGCCAACAGAAACACCTCGCGCACCTCCGGCTTCAACCGGCCCAGCATCTGAGCCACCTGCTCCAGCGACTCCAGAATCAACAGCCGCGACTCTTCCGAGGGCCAATGGCTCTGCGGATAGGTCTGCAACACCGCCAGATAACTGCGCTCGATCTCCAGCCGCCGCCAATGGTCCACTAGCAAGCGGTTGGCGATGGTGCGCAAGTAGGCCCGCGGCTCGCGCAGCGCAGAGTCAGAAGGGGAAGTGGATTTCGCCGACAACAGGCGCACAAACGTGTCCTGCGCCAGATCCGCCGCGCGATGCGCATCGCCCAGCTTCAGCCGCAGCCAGCCGTGCAGCCAGGAATGATGATCGCGGTATAGCGTCGCGATACCGGCGTCGGGACTGGCGCTGGGGGTGGCGGACATGGGGATATTTTGGAAATGGGAATTGTTCCCATTATATCCAGACGAATACTGGCCCAAGCCCGGTGTTCGTCTCCCATGCCCGCCGGCACGGGCGGGTCTTTGTCGTCGGGCGGGCGCCTACTGCAACGACGCCGGCGCGTCGTGCAACACGCCGCAAGGGTCCGCATCCGCGCCGCAAGCCCGCGCCTGCTTCAGCATGGCGTCCGCCAAGGTCCCCAAGTGATCGCACAAGCCTTCCACCCCGCCCATCAACGCCGCCACCGTCCACGCGTCTAGCGGCTGTCCGCCGGTCGCGTCAGGCTCGGACGCGCTGTTGCCGACCATGCGTGCCATGGCCGCGATGGCGTAGCGGGCTCTGTCGATTTGGTAGAGAGGGGATAGGGGGACCAGGCCGTGCTCGGGATCGGCGTCGACGGACCAGGGGTTTTGGGTGAGGGGGTGGGATTGCATGACAGGCTCCAAAGACAGGTTAGGCCTGCTCCCCACTTCCAAATGGGGTGGGCGGGCACAAGGCAAGGTTGGAAGACCGGTATCTTTGGAAACCGGCGTGCGCGAACGCACCCTCGCCAAGGCCCGCCCATAGGGACGTGCAAAGGCGTTCGGACGTGAAAATGCCGCCGAAGCGGCGGCAGTCCGCCAAAGACATTACCGGCTTCCAAACCGGGCTACCGTTGGTGGCGGTAATGGGGGGAGCATACGGGAGGGGATTGGTGCTGTCCGGTGTTAGTGACAATTTCGCCGCATGATGATATTTATATTCAGGCTGATAATTGTCTTTTAACCAGGCCAGTCAGCCGCATACCCTTACCTGCCGACTGCTTTCAGGGGTAATCGTTTCCTCAGCAACTAGCCGCACCGCGCCATCAGACTAATAATGTATTGGGGCCGCGAGGCATCTTAAAAATCACACAGGATTCAATTCCCTCAAATTTGATATCGCGCGCCGCAGACTTGCCGAATGATCTTGAGCATTTTGCAACGCCCATCTGCTTTTTACAAATTCCTTAAGATGAATATTATAGCCCGACCCTCTCTTGCTCAAATCCATTGACGACACCATTTCATCTCGATACAACCGTTTCTTGGATTTTGAAATTAAATTCAAAATCAGCAACTTGGGATCGACTACTCTATCCACATTCATTGGAATTTTATTAGGGACGGTTTGAAAATAGGATGAAAAACCGGCACGATCGGCCAATATCCAACTTTCAATCTCAGTCACCGCCAAACGAAACACAAAATCGCGCGGTGCATGTAGAGGTCGCCACTGCCTAGCTAACTGTACCGGACACCTCCCGTCGGTATCTGCTATACAAAAAACAGGCTGCACATACTGAGCTTGCTCCGCATACCGGGGCAAATTGGTAGTGAGCTTTGTTATGCCTCTGGCATCAATAGCCATTCCCGATAATTTCCATGCCGGCAATAATGTCTGTATTATCTTCTCCCCTAAAGAACAACATAGAACATCTTCGCCTATCACTAATATTCGACTCATTCCCACAGCCCCAACTGATCAATGGCTTGTGGCCTCGTTTTTGGCAACAGGACTTCCGCAACCGTCAAGCCGTAACGAGTCTGCTCTTCCTCCTCCTTATTCGGGGGCCTTATGGTTGAGCCGTTCGGTCCGGGTTCGATTAAGAGAATCTGACTATCTTCTGAAACTTGCTGTAGCAGAGTCTCGCTATGGGTACTTACTAAGACTTGGCGTGAAGATAGACGCTTTTTTCGACCTCTCAACACTCGATCGATCAGTAGAGGTATGTGCGAAACAATGCCGTCATTTAGCGACAATTCCGGTTCCTCCAAGAGAAGTAACCCCTCCCCCTCTTGCAAGGCCCAAAGTAAACCAATTAAGCGCAATGTTCCATCTGAGAATTGATTTTCTCTCTGCCAAGCCCCGTTGACGCGCCAGTGAGTAAAATTGGCTTCCAAATGCCATAAACCAGTCACCACATCCTGCTCAAATCGCAGTTCGGAAAATAGTGGAACTGCGGTAGCGAGAGATTGCTGAATCCGCTTTAATCTGGCATCTCTAGTTTTCTTCGGAGTCTTTGCAATACGTTGCATTAGCCCTTGTCCAAAGGGATCACTTTCTGGCATACGTGCTCCGATCTCATCCCCATGCTTTAATAATTGAGGAATTAAATGGAGATACGTCGTACTAGCAAAAAACTCTGCCAATTCGCGAAATTTCGCGTTACTACCAATTTGCTCCAGATGAGTCTGGGTCAATCTCTCAGGGTCCTTTAGATCATCTTTGTCCGGCCTATTTAGCACCTCATCGCTACCACACATAACGCGTTCTTCAGCGACGATAACCCTCTGCTGACCTTTCCCTTCAGCTTTAAGCGCCAAGATATAAGCCCACTGAACAGGAACATCGCTTGAATCATCCAACAAATAAATTTCAATGCGAATTCCCGGATCGCGACGTGCATGAAGGCTGCGCAATTTAGTCAGTCCACCTCTGTCGCGCAAGGCTTTTTGAAGCCCTCCCCCTTCCGACTGCGCTAAGGAGCGCAGAAAACGAAATACGTCTAAAAAGTTCGACTTACCTGATGCATTCGCCCCAATTACGAAACTCCGTGGCTTCAAGGGGATATTAATATCCTGAAAGTTCCTCCAGTTCTTTAACTTGATTCCCTCAATTTGCATATTTACGCCTTTCGCTTAATTTTGGCCAGAAAGTTCGTTTCAAGTATATTTGAACGAAGAAAAATTCACCATCACCAGGGAGAACAACTTAAACCAAAGACATCGTCAATCAGGGAATTATATTTTCATAGAATTTGGAATTAACTCTCTAAAAACAACCTTCGAGATCAATAACGATAAATCCCATTTCCTTCAATCCCCCCTTTTATCCCCGGGGGCATAAAATAATAGTCTACCATTTCTTTTTTTAGTCAATTCGAAAATGTTCTTCGCTTAATTTCCGCCCCCCATTGAAGAAAAGGGCAGAGAATTAAGAAATTAATTCTCGCATGAGATCACCATTAGAGACGCCCATGCGATAAAGAGCAGTATTGGGATATCTTTCCTTTAGCAACTCGCGCACTCTAGCTTCCGTCGCTTCTGACGTCCGATTGCCCAGTGTGACAGACTCCAGCTCCTCGGGATAGAACTGATAGTCTCCATACTGTCTACCTCCCTCATCGTTTCGCCATGTAAGAACTCTCCACTCTTGCTCATTAGACCAACTGGACTTTTTCGTAAAACAGACCGCATGAAGTGTCTTTTCCCTCAATTCAGAGGTATCTCCGTACAACAAGAAGTCCAGCCCCGAACCTACAACGGGGCATTCGTCCAAGTAGGTTACCTTACGTGCTGCAAGCAGGGGCGTTGAGCGCTCTTCAATATGCTGAAAACCAAGAACGCAACCCGTGTGAGATCCGGCATAGTTTCCCCACATCGCATCAATGCTAAAGTCGGTGGTCACACACAGAACTCTCGCCTTATTGATGTCAAGTGCCTCGAAGTAATTCCGTAGCGTCGTTGCAATTCGATCATCAATGTCAGGTTGAGCCATATGCAACATTTGATGCAATTCCTCTCTGGAAAGACCACTAGCAACTAACTGCCTAATCAGGACGAGCAACTCCTTCGTCGATGGCCCCAACCGGTCTTCGTCCAAACCCTCGCCATCAAACACCGCTGATTCAAGGATTCCTGGTAGTAGTGCACTGGCTTCCGCTACCGATGGTTCAAATCTCGGCATCCGTCGAAACTCGGCAACATCGTTAAATAGCACGGGACTGGACCAACGAAGACGAGAGCCTTCCAGAACTATGGAAGCGGTTTTTGCCGAAGTATATTTATAGAATACCGGTGGATGCATTATTTTTCTCGTATTCGACGCAAATATTTTTTAACCTTTTCTTTCGCTCTTTGAAAAAATTCACCCCCAAGAAACCGGGAATTTCAGTCCCTTTTAAAAGGCGGTAGCGAAGAAATATCGGACTACAACTCGCAAAAAAATAATCTGAAATTTTTGCTCAACCCACAGTTCCGAGGGCCAGCCTCCACACGCGATTGATGGCCTAAACAAACACCTTATCATCAGTAGCTAGCAAAGAACTCCAACATCAATAGTCCGCGCCCCACACCCCTCCACCAACTCCCCATCATGGCTCGCAAACAACACCACCCGATCCTTCCCCCAAGCCCTAAATAACTCCGCCAGCACAGCCCGCCCCCGCGCATCGAACCCCTTGCTAGGCCCATCCGCGATCACCACCGCCGGATCGCCCAAGGCCGCCGCCGTCACGAACACCTTGCGCCGCGTGCCGGTCGACATCTGTTCAAAGCGCTTGTCCAGATGCGGCTCCAGGCCCAGGTCATAGGCCAGCTCCAACGTGGCCTCGTCCAGCGCCACATTCTTTTCCGCCGCGACCTGTTCCAGCAGCCCGCGCCCCGTCAGCGTGGGAAACGCGAGGCAGTTGTCGGGCACGTAGGCCAGGCGGGCCTTGGCTTGTTGGGGCGCGTGGGTCAGGGAATGGCCGTCTATCCAGACGTCTCCGCTATCGGGCGCGAGGACGCCTGCGATGATATTCAGGAGGGTGGATTTGCCGGTGCTGTCTTCTTCGCATAGGGCCACGCACCCGGGCGTGAAGCGGTGGGTGAGGCCCTGGAAGACGAGGTAGTCGCCGTAGCGTTTGCTGAGATTGTCGAGTCGTAGCATGGCGGGAAGTTTACGCAGGATCAGGGGGGACTAGAAGCGGCGGCGCGCGCTATGCCATAATTGATAACGATTCCTATTTATTGATAGCGCAGGCCGTGGACTCGACACGCGATAGCCGGTTTTCCACCATTTATAAGAACGACCATCCGTGGCTGGAGCGGCGGCTGCGCAATGGGTTGCGCAACCGCGAGGACGCGGAGGATGTGGCGGGCGAGACGTTTACGCAGTTGCTGTGCCTGCCGGCGTTGGAGCAGTTGAACGAGCCGCGGGCCATGCTGGTCACGATCGCCCGGCGCATTACGTGGCGGCTGTGGCGGCGGCGCGAGCTGGAGCAAGCGTGGCTGGAGGTGCTGCGCTTGCAGCCGGAGCCGCTGGAGCCGTCGGCCGAGGAACGGGTGCAGACCTTGCAGGCCTTGCAGGCGCTGGATACGGCGCTGGATGGACTGTCTGCCAAGGCCAGGATGGCGTTTCTGTATAGCCAGCTCGACGGCCTGACGCATGTGGAGATTGCGGCGCGGCTGAAGGTGTCGCCGACCATGGTGCGCAAGTACATCGTGCAGGCCTTGCGCCGTTGCTGCGAGGTGTTTGGGGTATGACGGCCTTGGATGCGCGCACCCGCGAGGCGGCGATTGAATGGCAGGTCTGTTTGTCCAGCGGGCAGGCCAGCGATGCGGACCGCGCGGCGTTTGACCGGTGGCTGGCGGAGAGCCCGAGCCATGGCGCGGCGTGGCAGCGGCTGAACGCGGCGCTGAACGGCACGTTGCATGCGCTGCGGCCGGGGTTGCTGGCCGATGGCGATGCGCTGCGGCGTTCGCTGGTGGGGCCGCAGCTTGCGCAACGCCGGCGGCTGGGGAAGCTGGCGCTGGCGGGCGGGGCGCTGCTGCTGGGCGCGGGCGTGGCGGACCGCTATGTGCCCTTGCAATCTCTGGCGGCGGGCTATGTGACCCGCACGGGCGAGCGCCGGCGGGTGGCTTTGCCGGACGGCAACACTATGGAGCTGGATGCGCGCAGCGCGGCGTCGTGGGAGGGGCCGCAGGTGGTGCGGGTGTCGGCCGGCGCGGCGATTTTTGAGGTGGGGGGCAGCCAGGGGCTGCACGTGCGGCTGCCGCAAGGCGAGGTCAGGCTCGGCCAGGGGCGCGCCATGGTGCGCTGCGGGGCCGGGCGCAGTTTCTGCCTGGCCTTGAGCGGGGCCGCCGAGGTCACCACGCTGGCAGGCGTGCGCCAGCCCTTGGCGCCGGGGCAGAGCGTTTGGTTCGATGCGCGGCAGGTGGATGCGGTGCAGAACGGCCAGGAGCACGCCGCCGCTTGGCAGAACGGCGAACTGGAAGTCCATGACGAGCCGCTGCAAACCGTGGTGGATGCGCTGGCCCGGTACCGGCCGGGCTGGCTGCGGATGTCGCCGCAGGCGGCGCGGTTGCGCGTGACGGGGCTGTTTCCGCTGGACGATGGCGACCGGGCGCTGGAGGCGCTGAGGAATACCTTGCCGATCCGGGTGCAGCGGTTGAGCGGCTGGTACGTGATGATCGATCTGGCCTGAACTTTTTTTACGCGCCGGGTGTTTTTTTGATGGCGCCGATGCACATACAGGGAACGCGTGCTCACGCATCCACGGAGTGTTCCATGCTTTCCCTGAGGTTTCCGGCCGCCTGCGTCATCGCAGCCGCCGCCTGCACCGCCCATGCCCAGGCGCTGCGCCAATACGATTTGCCCGCGGGCCGGCTGGATGTGGCGCTGACCCAGATCGCGCGCATCGCGGGCGCGGTGATCTCGTTTCGGGCGGATCTGGTGGCGGGCAAGTCCGCGCCGGCCGTCTCCGGCCAGTTGTCCCTGGAAGAGGCCACCGCCCGCGCGCTGGCCGGCAGCGGGCTGGAGTTGCGGCGCACGCCGGATGGCAGCCTGACGGTGGCGCCGGCCAGCACGACCACGCTGGCGCCGGTGACGGTGGAAGCGGCCACGCTGGGCGTGACGGAAGGCACCCATTCCTACACCACGCCGGTCATGTCCACGGCCACCAAGTTCGCGCTGTCTCCGCGCGAGACGCCGCAGTCGGTCAGCGTGGTGACGCGCCAGCAGATCGAGGACCGGGGGTTTCAGTCGCTGGACGATGTGGCCCGCGACGCGACCGGGCTGACCACGCGCCAGATCGGCGGCGGGGAACGCACGCAGTTCTTCTCTCGCGGTTTCGAGATCAGTTCATTCCTGGCTGACGGGGTGCCGCTGGGCTACGACTACGACACGCAGGGCGTGGCGACGCTGGCCATGTACGACCACATCGAGGTGTTGCGCGGCGCGGCCGGCATGATGACCGGGGCCGGCAATCCCTCGGGCACCATCAACCTGGTGCGCAAGCGCGCCACGGCGGCGCCGCAGTTCTCGGTGACGGCCAGCGCCGGCAGTTGGGACAATTACCGGGGCGAAGTCGACGGCTCGGGCCCGCTGAACGAGGCCGGCACCTTGCGCGCCCGGGGCGTGGTGGCCTATCAGGATTCGAATACCTTCAAGAAGGCCTACGAGCACCAGCGCCAGCTCTTCTACGGCACCATCGAAGCCGATCTCACGGCCAACACCACGCTCAGCATCGGCGGTTACTACAACCGGGAAGACAACCCGGGCGCGGACTGGAATGGGCTGCCGACGCGCCGGGACGGCAGCTTCTATGACTTCAATCGTTCGATCCGCTTGTCGCCGGACTGGGCTTATTGGAACAAGGAAAACACCAGCTTCTTCGCCGAGCTCGACCACCGTTTCGAGAACGGCTGGTCCGGCAAGCTGACCGCCCGCACGCTGCGCGCCAAGATGAACATGCTGGGCAGCTATCTGTACCCCCTGGAAGACTCGACGTTCTTCGGGCAGGGGCTGGGCCAGTATGCCTATGACAAGACCCAGTACAGCGTGGACGGCTATCTGAGCGGCCCCTTCACGCTGCTGGGGCGCACGCATGAACTGGTGCTGGGCGGCAGCTTCCTGAAGAACAAGGACGACGACGGCCCCGGCGGCTGGCCCTTGGACTACAACATGACGGTCGACCCGGAACACTGGGACTCCAGCGCCGTGGCGAAGCCCGCGTTCGTCTACCCCTGGTCGCGCAAGGGATACCAGCGCCAGATGAGCGGCTACGCCACCACCCGCCTGAGCCTCGCCGATCCGCTGACGCTGATGCTGGGCGCCCGGCTGGACTGGTATGAATACGACATGACGCTGAAGTCCGGCGACTACGTCAGCCCGCCCGCGGACTATAAGGTCAAGCACGAGCTGACGCCCTACGCGGGCCTGATCTACGACCTGGACCGCCAGCATTCCGTCTACACCAGCTGGACCAGCGTGTTCCAGCCGCAGAGCAGCCAGTCAACCAGCGGCGCGCCGCTGGACCCGGTCATCGGCACCAATCTGGAAGCGGGGATCAAGGGGGAGTACTACGACGGCCGGCTCAACGCCAGCGCGGCGGTGTTCCAGATCCGCCAACGCAACCGTCCGGTTGCGCTGGCCACGTCCGCGTGCGGCCCGGGGGTGATCGAATGCTATGCGCCGTCGGGCAAGGTGCAAAGCCGGGGGGTGGAGTTCGAAGTGGCGGGCGCGATCACGCCGGGCTGGCAGGTGTCGGCCGGCTATACGTACAACCAGTCCAAGTACCTGGAGGATTCGGGCAGCCTGCGGGCGGGCGCGGCCTACGACACGCAAACCCCGCGCCATCTGTTCAAGCTCTCGACCATGTACACCTTGCCGGGCGCGCTGAATGCGTGGCGCGTGGGCGGGGCGGTGCGCGTGCAGAGCGCGATCAGCTTGCCCGCCTACAACGTGCGCCAGCCCGGCTACAGCGTGTGGGATGCGGTGGTGGCGTATCGGGCATCGCCGAATCTGGATCTGCGCTTGAACGTGTACAACCTGTTCGACAAGTATTACTACCAAGCGATAGGCAGCAACCAGGACAATAATCACTTCGGCGCGCCGCGGTCGTTTTTGTTGACGGCGAAGTACGCGTTTTAGGGACTGGGGGCGATGCCGACATCCCGGGCTGCCGAATGATTGGATCGAAATCAGCTCATAATCAGACCATTTCAGCTCACTAAAGCCCATATATGGCTTATTTCATGAGCTGATTGCTGCTAAATTGAGCTGATTCGACCTGGCTTGGGCACATCATGACCGTCCCCGAAGACATACTCCAGATGCTCCGCACCCGACAGCGGGAAGCGCGTCCGTGGCTCAGTTCCAGCGAACTGGCCAACGGAATCGACACAAGCTGGTCCACGGTGAAGCGCCAACTGGACGTCTTGCTCAAAACCGGCATGGTGCAACGCCTTGGGCGCGGCCGGGCTACACGCTACCGGATCGCGGACCCAACGTCCGCCTGGGCGCTCCCGGCAGCCGGCATCGCCACACGGCTGGCTGAGCCGGCGCCAGACGCCAGCGGAATGATCTGGTCCGAACCCGGGCAAGCGCTGCTGGCCCACCTACGGCAGCCGTTGGCGTCACGCGCGCCGGTCGGCTACCAGCGCAGCTTCGTGGACGAATACGTGCCGAACCACAGTTCCCTGCTGCCTCCCGCCTTGGCCCAGAGCCTGGCCGAGGAGGGCCGCATGCAGGGCCAGCAGCCTGCCGGCACCTACGCGCGCCGCGTGCTGGAGCCGTTGCTGCTCGACCTGTCCTGGTCGTCCTCGCGGCTGGAAGGCAACCGGTATTCGCTGCTGGCCACGCAAGAACTCTTCCAGCGCGGCACGGCGGGCAATGATCTGGACGCCGTGATGCTGCTCAACCACAAGGCCGCCATTGAGTTCATGGTCGACGCGGTGCCCGTGTATGGCCTGGCGTCCGCCATCGTCGGCAACCTGCACGCGATCCTGATGCAGGACCTGTTGGCCGACGCCGAAAGCCTGGGCCGCATCCGCCAGACCGTAGTCAACATCCGCGACACGACCTACCTGCCCATCCAGGCGCCCTTGCTGCTGCGGGAAATGTTCGACCGCATCGTTGAAAAGGCGCGGCTGATCAAGAACCCCGTGGAAGCGGCGTTCTTTCTCTGGGTGAACCTTGCCTACTTACAACCTTTCGAAGACGGCAACAAGCGTACCAGTCGCCTGTCAGCCAATATCCCGCTGATGCTCTACAACTGCGCGCCGCTGTCCTTCCTGGACGTGGACGCGCAGGATTATGCCTACGCCATGATGGGCGTCTACGAACGCTGCGACGTGGCGCTGGCGGCGGACCTGTTCATCTGGGTCTATCGGCGCTCGATTCGTAAGTACGCCATTCAACTCGACGCGGCGGGCGTGCCGGACCCCGTGCGGCTGCGGTTCCGCGAAAAGCTGAACGAAGCGATCGGCCGGGTGGTGCGTGCGCGGCAGACCGCCGATGCTGCGCTGGCGGCGCTGGCCTTGTCTGAAGACGATGCGCGCGTGTTTCGTCCGATGTTGGCGGAGGAGTTGCGGGTGCTGAATCTGTACAACTGCGCGCGGTATCGGTTGGCGATGGACCAAGTGCAGGAATGGATCGAGGCGGGGCGGCCGCAGTAGGCACGCATTTGCGGTGTCAATCACGCGCCCGATTAGCGTTTGCCGAGATTGTCGAGGCGTAGCAAGCGCGGTCGATTTGGCGCCCGCGTAGCCCTATGAAGGCATCAGGACGGGCGCTTCCCACAGACCGGTCAATTGGGCTTCAGATCGATATCACGGGCCACTTGCCCCAGCAGGGCATAGTCCGTGCGAGCCCGTTCAGTGGCCTGCTGCGACGTATTCCCCACGATCACCCAGCCCAGTTCCTTGAGCTTACGCTGCATCTCGGCATCCTTAAGGCTCGCAACCACCGCCCCCTGTATTTTTTCAACGACCGCGGGCGGCGTGTCCTTGGGCGCAGCCAGACCAAACCACCCGGTCGGAACCAGCCCCGTGATGCCCAGCTCCTTCGCCGTGGGCACTTGGGGATAACCGTCGAACCGATAGTCGCTGGTGACGAACAACGCAGTCGTCTTGCCCGACGTGACGTACGGGATTTGCGAGGCGGCGTTGTCCATCATGGAATCCACGTGCCCGCCCAGGATGTCGTTGACGGCGGGCGCGGCTCCCTTGTAGCCCAGGATGCTTAGGTTCACCCCAGCCAGCTTGGCAAAAGCCGCTTGCGTCAGGTGCGCCTGGGTGCCGAGCCCGGCGTTCGCCGACGAGAGGCCGCCGGGTTTCGTGGTGCTTAACGCCTTGAACGCCGCGTAATCCTGCGTCGGGAAATTCTTGCCCACGACAAACACGAACGGGACTTCCACGGCGATCGAGATCTGCGCCAGGTCCTCGACGGGGTTGTAGCGCAACTTGTAGATGTGCGGATTGACGGCGATGGTGCCGCTTGCGCTGAGCAGCAGCGTATAGCCGTCTGGCGCGGCGCGCACGACGTGCTCGGTGGCGATCGAGCCGCCCGCGCCGGGTTTGCCGTCGACGATCACGGGCTGCCCCAGGCGCTTGGACATCGCTTCCGCCAGCAGGCGGGTCATCGTGTCGGACGCCGACCCCGGCGCGTAGGGGTAGATGATCGTGATCGGTTTGGCGGGGTAGGCGTCCGCGGCGTGAGCCGGCGTCAGTCCCACCGACAGCAGCAATGCGGTGATGGCGGTGCAAAGGCGTGTCATCGTTTTCTCTCCCTACGGGCGGGTGGTATGAATGATCTTTTGAATGAGGGGAATGGCCATCGCGGCGTATCCGCTCAGTTCCGGCAGCATGTCCTGGCGATACCAGCCGGCCTCGTGCAGCAGGTTCAGCGACGCGATGGTCTGGCCGTCCCATCGGACCGGCACGTTCACGGCGCTCTCGCAGCCGAGTGAATGGATGAGCTCATGGTCTGGAAATGCGCGCGCGCATTCCGCGCGGTCGATGCAGATCCGCGCCTTTCCCTCAAGCACGACAGTGGCGTAGAACTCGCTGTTTTCCCGGATGGGCTTGGCGCCGCCTGGCGGGTAGGCCTCGGGCTGGCTTGAGAAATACCGCCGGCTCTGCTCCGCCTCTCGATCCAGCACCAATACCGTGAACAGCCGATAGCCGATCCGCGCGGCCAGCGCGCGGGCCAGCGCCTGCAGTCCGCATTCGGGTTGGGGCGCGGCGGCCAGGGCCTTCGCCATGTCGCTTAACGCCCGCGTCTGCGCCATGTTTTCTGTTGCGTTCGTCACCGCTTGCCCTCGTCTATCGGGAAAGGCATTTTGGCTGCCAATGGCCATACGAGGCTAATGAATAAACCTGAGAGATCCATTACCATTTCCGCATGGACTCCACCTCGATCGACCCGCCCTGGACCCGCCGGCTCAAGCTTCGGCACTTGCAGGTGCTGGCCGCCCTGGAAACCGCGCGCAGCGTCACCGGCGCCGCCAAAGCCATGCACATGACGCAGCCCGCGCTCTCGCACTGGCTGAGCGACATGGAAGACCTGGTCGGCACGCCGTTGTTCCTGCGCGGCCGGTCGCTTGAACTGACGGAAGCCGGACGGGCGCTCTGGCGCTATGCGTGCCGCGTGCTGGGAGACACCGCGCGCACCGGCGAGGAGATCGAAGCGGTCAAGGGCGGGGTGGCCGGCCATCTGCATATCGGCACCATTCTTTCCGCGGCGCCGGTGTTGCTGCCGCGCGCCATCGCCGCGCTGCACCAGCGTTCGCCGAACGTGCAGATCGAACTGGTCGAGGGCTTGCTTGAACCGCTGATTGAACGCGTGGAACGCCGCGAGATCGATCTCATCATCGGGCCCTTGGACGTGCGCGCCAGCCGCTCCGGCCTGTGCACCGAATGGCTGATGACCGACGCTTTCAGCGTGGTGGCCCGGCGCGGGCATCCGCTGGCGGAACTGGATGCGCCCTCTTGGGAGGACGCCCAGCGTTATCCGTGGATCCTGCCGCCGCTGGGCACGCTGTCGCGCGCACGGCTGGATCAGGCCGTGGTGGATGCGGGCATGCCGCCCCCGAAGCCATCCGTCGAGACCAGTTCGCTGGTTGCGCTGTTGTCGATGCTGCAGGACCGCGATTACATCGCCACCTTGGCCAGTTCCGTCGCGCACATGTACGAACGGCTTGCCCTGATCAGCATCGTGCGCGCGCCGTCCCGCCTGGAGTTCGGTCCCATCGGCATGTTGTGGGCGGCCGACTCGCCCAGCATCGTGCTGCCGGCCTTGCGTGAAACGCTGCGCCAGGAGGCGCAGCGCACCTCCCAGGGCAGCGCCGCCAGCGACGCGGCTACTTGACGGTGGCGTACTCCAGCGTCTTGGGCGTGTGGGTCAGCACGCGTGGCGTGCTCCCGACCACGACCGTGTCGTCCAGACGGAAGCCGCCGATACCGTAGGCGTAGATGCCCGGCTCGGCCGAATACACCTCGTTGTCCAGCAAGGGGCGTTGGTTGAAGGCCATGTCTTCCGGGTACTCGTGGTGAATGATGCCCACGGCATGCCCGGTGCGATGGCGGATGAAGTCCGCGTACCCGGCCTTCTCGATCTCGGCCTGCGCGGCCGCGTCGATCGCGCAGACGGGGTTGCCCGTGCGCGCGGCGGCGATGGCCGCCTCGTTGGCCGCCTTGGCCGCGGACCACAGCCGCGCCTGCTCGGCCGAGGGCGTGCCGCAGAACCAGGTGCGCTCGTTCTCGATCGTCAGGCCGTTCAAGCGCGGAATGACGATGTTCACCAGCACGTCGCCTTCCTGGATCCGCGCGCCGCATGACGCGCCATCGCCATGCGGCGAGGCTGACGCGGGGCCGCTCAGGGTCCAGCAGCGGATCACCTCGAAGTGCTCGCCCGGAAAGCGCTCGGCGGCCTCCTGCACGAACAGCGACGCCATGGCGAAGTCCAGTTCCTGCACCAGCCGGCCGGGCCGGATGTTCTCGCGGTAGCGGTCCTGAATCCAATCGGAGATGGACGCGGCGGCCGCCATCACGGCAAGCTCTTCGTCATGCTTCTGCCAACGCAGGGCGCGGCACTCGGGTGTGGCGTTGCGCAGGACGACGTCGGGCAGGAAGCGCGCCAACTGCGCCAGCACCGGGCTGCCGCCTTCAACAGCGATGCGCGACCGCGCCAGGCCTGCCGCCTTCAACCTGGCCGCCAGCACCTCGGGCAATTGGGTAATCAACGGCAGCCGGTTCTGCACGCGCGGATGCTCGGCGTAGTAGCTGATGTCGGTGATCCAGACCTTGCCCTGTTCCTGCGAGAACTGCATGTGATGCGTGGACAGCTCGTTCATCACCAGGAAGGGCGTGCCGTTGCGGGGCACGACGGCAAAGATCGGCCGTTCCCAGGGCAACACGTCGGTGTGGAAATTGGTGGCGAACTGGAAGAAGTCCGCCGACGTGAAGATGACGGCATCGACCGCCAGCTCGTCCATCATGGACGTCATCTTGTCGAACCGGTATTGCCAGACAGCCTGGGTGAGTTTGGGCATGGTGTGTCCTTTGTCGTGGTGTTCAGTCGTTGCTCAAGCCCAGCTGGCGAATCAGCGGGCCCCAGGTGGCGCTATCGCGCGCGGTCCATTCGGCCACGGTCTCGGGTGACGAGGGCAGGGGCTCAAGCTGAAGCTCCTGCAAGCGCGCCTTGACCGCGGGATCGTCGAAGAAGCGCCGGGTCTCGGCGTTGAGGCGCGCAATGGCCTGCGGCGGCGTGCCCTTGGGCGCCACCAGCGCATACCAGCCCGGCATCGGAAAATCCTTGAAGCCCAGTTCGGCCAGCGTGGGCACGTCCGGCACGCTTGCCGCGCGCTTGTTGCCCACCACGGCCAACGGCACCACCTTGCCCGCGTTGGCCTGCACGGCGCCCGTGTTCAGCACGTCGGCCATCACCTGGGTCTGGTTGGCCATCACGCTGGTCAACCCGGCGGCCGCGCCGTTGTACGGGACATGCATGAGTTTCATGCCCGTCCTCTGCGCCAGCATCTCCACGACCAGATGGGTGGAATTGCCCTTGCCCGCCGATGCGAAATTCAGCGACTCGGGCTCGGCCTTGGCGCGGGCGACCAGTTCGTCCAACGACCGGATTCCCGTCTGCGTACCGGCGACCAGCAAGAAGGGCGTATTCACCAAGAGGCTGACGCCGTCGAAATCCCGCGCCGGCTCATACGGCATGTTCTTGTACATATGCGGGTTGAAGGCCAGGTACGACACCCCGCTGACCAGCACCGTGTACCCGTCGGCCGGCTGCTTGGCGACGTAGCTGGATGCCAGGATGCCGTTGGCGCCCGGCCGGTTCTCAACGACCACCGGCGTCTTGAGCTGCCGTGCCAGGTAGTCCGCCCACAAGCGGCCGATCACATCCGTGCCGCCGCCGGCGGCCTGCGGCACGACCAGCTTGATGGGCTTGTCCGGATAGTCGGCGGCGGCGTCTGCGCTGACGCCTGCGAAAAGCAAGAGCGCGATCCCTGCTACTGCGCAGCGGGCGCGTCCCGGTATTGTCCCCAACATGTCATCCCCATGAATCATCAACTGCGTCGCGACTGGACGGCGGCTTTTGAAGCCTGCGAGAGGATTATGGGGAGATCGGGCATGTCCGCCCAATGAATAAACCTGAGGTTTCCATTAGCATTTTGGCATGATAGAAAATGTCCAGTCAGACTACATTTACAAACCCGGCCTCTTCCAGGCATTCGTAAAAGTGGACACATCCATCGATGCCTGTGGAGCAGGTGCCCGGGGCTCGATGCGGTACGGCCGCAATGACTCCGCCTTCTACCCCCCTCTGACAAGACCATGCTATTCGGAAAAATCGACACCTTCGCGATAGAAGCAATGCCGGAACCTCACCTGCAACCTCCCTCTCAAGTTTGGGGCCGGATGCGTATCTGGTGCGAGGGTTGCGAGATCGGCGATTTCGAGGATCCGTTTTGCGGGCTGTACACCAGCTACATGGGTTTCCACGCCCTCCGCGACAGGCTTTCATCCCTCTGGCTGGATGAATTTGAAGGCTTGAGCGATCAGGAACTTTGGAACCTGCTGGACGGCGCGCTATATGGCTACCAAGGCGACATCCCGCTGGCGGACGAGCGCTCGCTCGAAGAAGTGCAAAGGGATTCTGCGCGATATGAGCCGTTCGACTTTCTGACCAATTGGGGAGAACAGTTCGATCAAGGCGGAAAATCCTTCATCGTCTACACCCCGGCAGGCAGGGTGCGCATCCTGAACCGATCTCTGCCGCCGGCACGAGGCCTGGCGCTTGAAGCCTCCCTTGTAGACGTTACCCAAGCCATAGACGGGTTCACCGCATGGTTCGAGCAAGAGAGCGAACGCCTCGGCGAACCTACCGTCGAGTGAGCAAGACAGCGGCGCGGCGCGGCTCATCCGACCCGAGCCCACGCGCGCCTGGCGAATCGCATCGACTTTCACCAGACAAAACTTTGTTGCGCTGCAACTTTACCCGTTGCACGCGGCTTTCTTATCTTGTCTGCGTGTTCCCTTTTTTCCCCTTTCCGCCCGATGCCCACCCAGGATTCCTCCGTCGTTTCCGCTACGAAAAAGGCCTGCCGCGTGCTGGCCAGCCTGTCGGACCGGCGCATCCACCGGTTGACGGACATCGCCCAGCATGCGGGCCTGGATATCTCCACGGCGCTGCGCATCCTGAAGGATCTGGAATCTGAGGGTTTCGTGGAGCGAGACCCTGAAAGCAAGCATTACATGCTCGGCCCGCAGGTCTACGCCATGCACCACGCCATGGTGGACGGCCTGGATTTGCGCGGGCTGGCGCGGCCGGCGCTGATCCGGCTGGCGCGGCAGTTTGGGGACACGGTGATTCTGTCGATGCCGGTGGGCTGGGAGTCGGTGTGCGTGGACCTGTGCTTCGGCGATTACCCGATACGCGCGAATTATCTGGAGGTGGGCAGCCGCCGGCCGCTGGGGGTGGGCGCGGGGAGCCTGGCGTTGCTGTCGGCGCTGGATGGGGACGAGGCGCGGACGGTACTGCCGCGGGTGCGCGAGCGGCTGGCGGCGCGGTATCCGCGGTTTCCGGCCGATGCCCTGGATGAGGCGGCGCAGCGGGCGCGCACGTTGGGCCACGCGATGCTGCTGGACGTGGTGGTGGAAAGAATGGGCGGGCTGGGCGTGGCGGTGCGGGGCCCGAGCGGCCGCGCGATCGGAGCGCTGAGCGTGGCCGCGTTGAATGAACGTATCGAGCCGCGCGAGCAGGAGCTGGCGCAGGCCCTGTCCGAGGAGGCGCGCGCGATCGAGCGGGCGTGGATGCCCCATGCGTGAGCCCGCCGATAACCCGATCCTGGCGCATGCCTATGTGCAGGGCGCGGCGGTGACGCGCTTTGGCCGGCATGAGGGGCGTAGCGCGCTGGACCTGATGGCGGAGGCCGCCGAAGGGGCGCTGGCGCGCGCCGGGCTGGCCCGCCGGCGCGGCGCGATAGACGGCGTGCTGTGCGGCTATGCGACGACGTTTCCGCATTTGATGCTGGCGAGCCTGCTGAGCGAGAAGCTGGGGTTGGACCCGCACTATGCGCATGGAATGCAGATGGGCGGCGCGACCGGGGCGGGCATGGTGATGCTGGCGCGCGAGCTGGTGCGCGCGGGCACGTGCCGCCGGGTGCTGGTGGTGGCGGGCGAGAACCGCCTGACCGGGCAGGCGGTGGATGCGTCCATCCAGACGCTGGCGCAGGTAGGAGAGGCGGACGTCGAAGTGCCCAATGGGGCGTCGGTGCCGGCGTATTACGCGCTGCTGGCGTCGGCCTATATGCATGCCACCGGCACGCGGCGGGAGGATCTGGCGGAGCTGGCGGTGCTGATGCGGCGGCATGCGGGCGGGCATCCGCTGGCGCAGTTGCGCGAGCCGATCAGCGTGCAGGCGGTGCTGGATTCCAAGCCGATAGCCACGCCGTTGCATCTGCTGGACTGCTGCCCGATTTCCGATGGCGCGGTAGCGCTAGTGGTGAGCGCGGACGAAGGGCCGGTCCGGATTACCGGCGCGGGCCAGGCGCACCGCCATCAGCATTTGTCGGCCATGCGCGACGTGATGGACACGGGCGCCTCGCGCGCGGCCGGACGGGCGCTGGCGCAGGCGGGGATGGAGGTCGGGGATGTCGATTATCTGGCCATTTACGATTCCTTCACGATCACGCTGGCGATGCTGCTGGAAGAACTGGGCTTGGCGCCGCGCGGCGGCGCGGCGGCACGGGTGCGACGCGGGGATTTCGACGCGGCGGGGCCGCTGCCGCTGAACACGCACGGCGGGCTGTTGTCGTTCGGGCATTCGGGCGTGGCCGGCGGGCTGGCGCACGTGGCCGAGGCCTGGATGCAGCTTGCGGGCCTGGCGGGCGAGCGCCAGATTGCGCCGCGCAGGCGGGCGCTCGTGCACGCCGACGGCGGCGTGCTGTCCGCGCACGTCAGCCTGGTGTTGCAGGCGGAGGACGCGGCATGAACGAACGGCATCCCCTGGACTTGCGGCGCTGCGCGGATTGCGGCGCGTGGTGGGCGCTGCGTCCGTATGCCTGCGCGGCCTGCGGCGGCACGAACCTGCAATGGGCGCGCGCGACCGGCGAAGGCGAGGTGCTTGCGCACAGCACGGTGCACCGCGCGCCGGATGCGTCGTGGCGCGCGCTGGCGCCCTACGTGCTGGCGCTGGTGCGGCTGCGCGAGGGCGCGGTGCTGATGGGCCATGCCGCGCCCGGCGTGGCGATCGGGCAGGCGGTATGCGCCCGCGATTTCGAGCATGGTGGCAACACCCTGCTTTGCTTCGAGGCGCGCCGGCCGCCGTGACGCACAGCCGGCAAGCGTAGCTCCCTTTCCAACCCACTGAAAAAAAACGTCCCGCTGAGGACGGAGGAGACACTCATGCCTGCAAATCCCGGATGGCGCGCGGCGCTGGCCGCCTTTACCCTGGCCGCCTGCGCGGCGCCGGGCCTGGCTGCGGCCGCGCCGGCCTGGCCGACGAAGCCCGTGACCCTGGTAGTGCCCTATCCGCCCGGCGGCCCGACAGACATCGTGGCGCGCGTGGTGGCGCAAGGCCTGGGCGATGCGCTGGGCCAGACCGTGATCGTCGATAACCGCTCGGGCGCGGGCGGCAATATCGGCGCCGACATGGTGGCCAAGAGCGCGCCAGACGGCTACACGCTGCTGCTGGCCACCACGGCGCACGCCATCAACATGTCGCTGTTCAAGAACCTCGGCTACGACACCCAGAAGAGTTTCGCGCCGGTGTCGCTGCTGACGAAGGGGCCGCTGGTCATCGTGACGCGGCCGGACCTGCCGGCGCACAGCGTGAGCGAGCTCATCGCGCTGGCCAAGCAGCGCGCGGGGCAATTGACGTTTGCGTCATCGGGCAACGGGCAGTCCACCCATCTGTCGGCGGAGCTCTTCAATACGCTGGCGGGCACTCGCATGGTGCATGTGCCGTATCGGGGCAGCGCGCCCGCGCTGACCGATGTGATGGGCGGCCAGGCCGACCTGATGTTCGACACCATGCTGTCGTCCATGCCGTATGTGAAGGCCGGCAAGCTCCAGGCGCTGGCGGTGACCGGCGCGCAGCGCTCGGCGGCCGCGCCGGACCTGCCCACCGTGGCGGAAGCGGGCCTGAAGAACTATGAGGCCACGGCCTGGAACGGCCTGTTGGCGCCGGTAGGCACGCCGCCGGCGGTGGTGCAGACGCTGAGCGACGCCGTGCAGAAGGTGCTGGGCCGGCCGGACGTGCAGCAGAAGTTCGCGGCCCAGGGATTCGCGGCGGATTGGATGACGCCGGAGGACACGCGCCGCTTCCTCGGCGACGAAGTACGGAAATGGGCCGACGTGGTTCGCGCCTCGGGCGCCACCATCAATTGAAGGTCACACGGAAAGGAGCATTCATGGTTTCCGACAACCGCGACGCGGCCGCGCTGGACCGGCTGCTGGCCCCGGCATCGATTGCGATCGTGGGCGCGTCCGACAACCCCGACAAGATCGGCGGGCGGCCCATTCATTACATGCGCCGCCACGGCTATGCGGGCACCTTGTATCCCATCAATCCGCAACGCGCCGAAGTGCAGGGAGAACGGGCATGGCCCGACCTGGACGCCTTGCCCGCGCCGCCGGACCTGGCCATCGTGGCGGTGGCGGGCGAGCAAGCCGTGCAGGCAGTGGACCGCTGCGCGGCGCTGGGGGTGTCGGCCGCCATCGTGATTTCGGCGGGGTTCTCGGAAACCGGCGAGGCGGGCCGCCGGACGCAAGACGCCATGACGGCGCGGGCGCGCGCGGCCGGCATGCGCATCGTGGGGCCCAATTCGCAGGGCCTGGCCAATTTCGGCAACGGCGCAATCGCAAGTTTCTCGACCATGTTCCTGGAGGTGGCGCCGCAGGACGGGCCGGTTGCCGTCATCAGCCAGAGCGGCGGCATGTGCGCGATGGTCTACGGCCTGTTGCGCCAGCGCGGCGTGGGCGTGAGGCATGTGCACGCCACGGGCAACGAGGCCGACGTCACGGTCGCCGAGCTGGCCTGCGCGGTGCTGCGCGACCCCGAGGTGCGCATCGTGCTGCTGTACCTGGAGTCGCTGCGCGATGCCGGCGCGCTGGCGGAGGCCGCGGCGCTGGCCCGCGCGCGCAACGTGCCGCTGATTGCGGTGAAGGCGGGCCGCTCCGAGGCGGGCGCCCGCGCGGCGGCGTCGCACACGGGCGCGCTGGCCAATGAAGACCGCACGGTGGATGCCTTCTTTGCGCACCACGCCATTCTGCGGGCCCGAGACCCGCAGGAACTGGTTCGCTACGCCGAACTGGCGCTGCGCGGCCCGCTGCCGCAAGGACCGCGCATGGTGGTGGTCAGCAATTCGGGCGCGAGCTGCGTGCTGGCGGTCGACGCGGCGGTGGAGCGCGGCCTGCAGATCGCGCCGCTGGGCCAGGCCACGCAGGAAATCCTGGGGCAGCGCCTGCCCGGCTTTGCCACCACCGGGAATCCGGTGGACATCACCGCCGCGCTGCTCTCGAACAACGGGCTGTTCGGCGAGGTGCTGCCCCCCATCGCGCAAGACCCCGCGGCCGATATGTTCCTGATCGACATCCCGGTGGCGGGCCGCGGCTACGACGTGGCGCGGTTTGCGGCCGACACCGCGCGCTTTGCGCAGGCAGCGGCCAAGCCGGTGGCCGTGGTGGCCTGGCAGGACCCGGTCGCCAGCGCGTTCCGGGCGCATGGCGTGCCGGTGTATGCGGACGAGCAGCAGGCGGTGGAGGCCCTGGCGGCGCTGTGGCGGCTGCACAGGCTGCGCGAACGCGCGCCCGTGGAAGCGTCGGTGGCGCCTGTGGAGGCGCCGGCCGATGCGCGGCCCGGGTTCCTGTCCGAAGCCGCCAGCCTGGCCTTGCTGGCCGCGCAGGGCATCGCCGTGGGCGAGCACGCGCTCTGTGCGAATGCCGATGCGGCCGTGGCAGCCTGGCACCGAATGGGCGCGCCGGTGGCGCTCAAGGCGTGCTCGGCGCGATTGCCGCACAAGTCGGAACACGGATTGGTGGCGCTGGGCATCAATGACGAGGCGGCGTTGCGCGAGGCCCTTGCGCGCCAGGCGCAGACACTGGCCAGGCTGGGCGTGGACGACGCGAGCTGGATCGTGGCGCGCATGCAGCGCGGCCTGCACGAGCTGGCGCTGGGCGTGCGCAACGACCCGGTGTTCGGTCCGGTGGTGATGGTGGGCGCGGGCGGCAAGTACGTGGAAGCGCTGGGCGACGTGGCGCTACTGATGCCGCCCTTCGCGGCCGAGGAAGCACTGGCGGCGCTGCGCAGCCTGCGCATCGGCAGGCTGCTGGCGGGTGTGCGCGGCGAGCCCGCGGCCGATATGCAGGCCGTGGCGGAGCAGGCGGCGCGCCTGGGCCGCTACGCGCTGGCGGCTGCGGGACACGTGGCCTCCATCGACATCAATCCGGTGCTGGTGGGCGCGCAGGGCGAAGGCGCCGTGGCGCTGGACGCGCTGGTGGAGTTGTCGGATGGAGTCAGCGAGGCGGCGCGGCGCGCGGCCTGAATGGCGGAACCAACGGAGACATTCATGAAAAACCCTGGATACAAGACCCTGATACTGGGCGCCGCGCTGGCCCTGTCCGCCACTGCCCAAGCCGCATCGGCCTGGCCGGCGCGGCCCATCACGCTGGTGGTGCCGTTTCCACCGGGTGGCACGACGGACTTGCTGGCTCGGTTGGTGGCGCGCGAAGCCGGCGCGAGGCTGGGCCAGAGCCTGGTGGTGGAGAACCGGCCCGGCGCGGGCGGCGGCATCGGCGCGGCGGCAGTCGCCCGCGCGCAGCCCGACGGCTACACGCTACTGATGGGCACGCTGGGCACGCAGGCCACCAACCAGTTCATCTACGCGCAAATGCCCTATGACTCGGCCAGCGGCTTCGCGCCCGTGACGCTGGTGGCCAATTCGCCCAACGTGCTGCTGGTCAACCCCAAACTGGGCATTGCGTCGGTCGCGCAGCTCATCGAACAGGCGCGGCGCGCGCCGGGTTCGCTGAACTTCGCGTCCACCAGCCTGGGCGGCTCCCCGCATCTGTCTGGCGAGCTGTTCAACCGGCTGGCCAAGGTGGACATCCGCCACGTTCCATACAAGGGCTCGGCGCCCGCCATGACGGATCTGCTGGGCGGGCAGGTGCAGCTTATGTACGACAACCTGCCGTCGGCCATGGGCCAGATCAAGGCCGGCGCGGTGCAGGCGCTGGCGGTGACGACCACGCAGCGCGTGCCCATGCTGCCGGACGTGCCCACGGTGGCCGAGGCCGGGCTGCCGGGCTATGAGGTGAATTCCTGGTTCGGCCTGCTGGCGCCGGCCGGCACGCCGTCCGAAGTCGTCGGCAAGCTGCGGGACGCGGTGGCCGCGGCGCTGGCCGAGCCGGGCACGCGCCGGCAGGTCGAGGAACTGGGCGCGATTCCGGTGGCGGGCACGCCGGCGCAATACGCCGAGACCATCCGCGCCGACACCGCCAAGTGGCGGCAAGTCATCCAGGATGCGGGCATCCGGCCCCAATGAGGCGGCGCATCCCGAACAAGGAGGCAGACATGAACGACAAAGCAGGCAGGCTGCGCATCGGCTCGGGTTCGGGCTGGTGGGGCGACCGCATCGACCCGGCGCGTTGGAACGCGGAGCGTAGCGCGCTGGATTTTCTGTGTTTCGAGACCATGGCCGAGGCCACCGTGTCCGCCGCGCAGGTGCGCAAACGGCGCGATCCGGCCTTCCCGGGCTACGACACCTGGCTGGATGAGCGCATGCGCGCGGTGCTGCCGCATTGCAAGGCGAACGGCACCCGCATCGTGTCCAACCAGGGCTGGATCAACCCGCGGGCCGCCGCCCGCCGCGTGGCGGAGCTGTGCGCGCAGGCGGGCTGGGCCGACGCCCGCGTGGCCGCCGTGACGGCCACGGACCTGAGCGCGGAAATTGCCGCCAGCGATCTGCGCATCCTGGAGACCGGCGCGCCGGTGTCGACGGTGCGCGACACGTTGATCTCGGCCGAGCCCTATGCGGGCGCGGCCGCCATCGTGCAGGCCCTGGAGCAGGGCGCGGACATCGTCATCACCGGACGCGTGGCCGATCCTTCGCTCTTCCTCGCGCCCATGATGCACCGCTACGGCTGGCGCGAAGACGACTGGACCCGGCTGGGGCAGGGCAGCGGCATCGGCCATTTGCTGGAATGCGGCGCGCAGGTCACGGGCGGCTACTTCGGCGACCCCGGCTACAAGGACGTGCCCGAGCCCTGGAACCTGGCGTTCCCCTATGCCGATGTGGACGCCGACGGCACGGCGGAAATCGGCAAGGTGGCGGGCACGGGCGGCAGCATCGACCTGCGCACTGTGAAAGAGCAGATGTTCTACGAAGTCCACGACCCGGCGCGCTACATCACGCCGGACGTGGTGGTGGACTTCACCACGGCGCGGCTGGAACAGGTCGCCCAGGACCGCGTGCGCGTGAGCGGCATTTCCGGGCATGCGCGCACCCCTACGCTCAAGGTGTCCATCGGCTGCACCGAAGGCCACATCGGCGAAGACATGTTTTTCTTCGCCGGCCCGGGCTGCCTGGAAAAGGCGCGGCTGGCCGAGACCATCCTGCGGGAGCGCCTGCGCACCGCAGGCCTGCAGGCCGAGGACCTGCGCATCGATTTCATCGGCGTGAACGCCGTGCACGGCGCGGCCTCGGCCGCCCTGCGCGAGGAGCCGGCCGAAGTGGCGGTGCGCATCGCGGCGCGCTGCGCCAGCCGCGCGCAGGCCGAGAAGATCGGCCGCGAGGTGGACGGCATGGCCGTCTGCGGGCTGGCGTCCACCGGCAAGCGCGTGCCGCACCAGGACCGCACGCGCGAAGTCATCGGCCTGTGGTCCACGCTGGTGCCGCGCGAGCGCGTGGCGTGCCGCGTGGAGTTCGTTTAAGGAGACGTCATGCGGGTTACGTTGCGTAGCGTGGCACACACGCGCAGCGGCGACAAAGGCAATACCTCGAATATCGCGGTCATTGCCTACGAGCCGCAGTTCTATCCCCACATCAAGCGCGCGCTCACGGTAGAAGCCATGCGCGCCATCTACAACGAGCAGGCCGTGCGCGGCGACATCCGGCGCTACGAGGTGGATGGCCTGGGCGTGCTGAACTTCGTGCTCGACGGCGCGCTGGGCGGCGGCGTGTCGCGTAGTCTGGCTATCGACAATTACGGCAAGGCCCTGGCCAGCGCCGTGCTACGGTTGGAGCTGGAGGTGCCGGACGATCTGGCGCCTTTGCTGCGAGGTCCCCAACCCACCAAGGAGGGTAGCGGATGTTCGAAGACCTGAAATCCCGCACCGTGCTGGTCACCGGCGCGTACAGCGGGCTGGGGCGCCACTTTGCCGGGGTGCTGTCGGGCGCGGGCGCCCGAGTGGCGCTATGCGGACGCCGAACGGCGCTGGGCGAGGAAGCCGCGGCCGCCATCCGCGCGGCGGGCGGACAGGCCTGCGCGATCGGCATGGACGTCACGCAGCCGGCCAGCGTGCAGGCGGCGTTCGACGCCGCGGCCGAGGCGCTGGGGCCGGTGAGCGTGGTCATCAACAATGCCGGCATCGCGGTGTCGCGGCCGGCGCTGGAGCTTACCGAAGACGATTGGACCGGGCTGGTGGACGTGAATCTCAACGGCGCCTGGCGGGTGGCCCAGGCGGCCGCGCGGCATTTCATCGCGCACGGCACGTCGGGCGCCATCGTCAACATCGCGTCCATCCTGGGCCAGCGCGTGGCCTCGCACGTGGCGCCCTACGCGGCCGCCAAGGCCGGCCTGCTGCACCTGACCCGGGCGCTCGCCCTGGAATGGGCGCGCCACGGCATCCGCGTGAACGCGCTCGCCCCCGGCTACATCGCCACCGACCTCAACCGTGAATTCTTCGCCTCGCCCGCCGGCGAAGCGCTGATCAAGCGCGTGCCGCAACGCCGGCTCGGCCAGCCCCAGGACCTGGACGGCCCGCTGCTGTTGCTGGCGTCGGACGCCTCGGCGTTCATGACCGGTTCGGTCATCGACGTGGATGGCGGCCACCTGGCCAGTTCGCTATAACCCGCAACCCCGTATATCCGGGGCCGCGCCCCGGCAAGGAGACGCCGCATGGATTTCTCGCTACCGCCCGAACTGGAAGACTACCGCCGCCGCGTGCGCGATTTCGTCGACCGCGAACTGATCCCGCTAGAAGCCGACCGGGCCAACTACGACGATCACGAGAACATCGCCGAAGCCGCGCTGGAACGCATGCGCGCGCGGGTGCGCGAAGCCGGCCTGTGGGCCTTGCAGATGCCGCGCGAACTCGGCGGCCAGGGCCTGCCCATGGCGGGACTGGCCGCCTGCTACGAAGAAATGAACCGCTCCATTTTCGGGCCAGTGTGTTTCAACGCGGCCGCACCCGACGACGGCAACATGCGCGTGCTGGCCCAAGTGGCCCGGCCGGACCAGAAGGCGCGCTGGCTGCAGCCCATCATCGACGGCAAGGTGCGTTCGGCATTCGTCATGACCGAGCCGCACCCCGGCAGCGGCTCGGATCCCTCCATGATGCGCACCACCGCCACGCTCAAGAACGGCAAGTGGGTGGTGAACGGGCGCAAGTGGTTCATCACCGGCGCGGGCGTGGCGCGGCATTTCATACTCATCGCCCGCACCTCGGAGGACTCGCGCAAGGGCCTGAGCGCGTTCCTGTTCCACGCGGACCAGCCGGGCTGGCGCATCGAGCGCCGCATTCCCATCATGGGGCCCGAAGAGCATGGCGGGCACTGCGAACTGGTGTTCGACGGCCTGGAGATCCCCGAGGAGAACCGGCTGATGGAGGTGGGCGACGGCCTCAAGCTCACGCAGATCCGCCTGGGGCCCGCGCGGCTGACGCACTGCATGCGCTGGCTGGGGCTGTCGCGGCGCGCCATGGCGGTGGCGGTGGACTACGTGGGCCAGCGCAGCAGCTTCGGCCAGAAGCTGGCCGAGCGCGAAGGCGTGCAGTGGCTGCTGGGCGAGGCCGCCATGCAGATCGAGATCGGCCGCCTGCTGACCATGCGCGCCGCCGTCCGGCTGGACCAGGGCGACTACGCGCGCAAAGAGATCTCCATGGCCAAGATCGTGGTGTCCGAAACCCTGCAAAAGGTGGTCGATACGGCGCTTCAGTTGAACGGCGCGCGCGGCTACTCCAAGGACACCCCCCTGGAATGGATCTACCGCTATGCGCGGCAGGCGCGCTTGGTGGACGGCGCTTCCGAGGTGCACAAGATGGTGCTGGCGCGCTATCTGATGGACGAGGGCGACGGCTACTGGCGCTGGGATGAAGCGGACGCCCCGCGCAAGGCGCTGGTATGACTCGCGCCGCCCCCGTTACCCCGCCGCCGTGGTTGCCCGCGCTGGCGGCCTATCTGGGCGGCCTGGGCCTGGCGGACCCCGCCACGCTCACGCTGCGGCCCCTGTCCGGCGGGCAATCCAATCCCACTTACCTGCTTGAAGACGCCACGGGCCGGCGCGTGCTGCGCAAGCAGCCGCCGGGCGAATTGCTGCCCTCGGCCCACGCGGTGGATCGCGAATACCGCGTGATGTCCGCGCTGGCGCACAGCGCCGTGCCGGTGCCGCGCATGCTGCACTACTGCGCCGATCGCGCCATCGTGGGAACGCCGTTCTACCTGATGAGTTTTGCGGATGGGCGCGTCTTCATGGACCCGGCGCTGCCCGGCATGGAGGCGGCCGAGCGCGGCGCGCTCTACGCCGAAGCGGGCCGCGTGCTGGCGGCGCTGCACGCCGTGAACCCGGCCGAGGCGGGGCTGTCGGACTACGGCCGCAGCGGCGATTACTTCGCGCGGCAAGTGGGCCGTTGGACCCGCCAGTACCGCGACACGCAGACCGAGGCCATCGCCGCCATGGACGCGCTCATCGATTGGCTGCCGCGCCATCTTCCCGAAGACGACGGCCAGACCCGGCTGGTGCATGGCGATTACCGCATCGACAACCTGGTGTTCCACCCCTCCGAGCCGCGGGCGATCGCGCTGCTGGATTGGGAATTGTCCACGCTGGGCCATCCGCTGGCGGACCTGGCCTATCACTGCATGTGCTGGCGCATTCCGCCCGCGCTGTGGCGCGGCATCGCGGGCCTGGACCTGGCCGCGCGGGGCATTCCCGACGAAGACGCGTTCGTGGCCGTCTACTGCCGCGAACGCGGCATCGCGCCGCCGCCCAACTGGGATTTCTATCTGGCCTACAGCTTTTTCCGCATCGCCGCGATTCTGCAAGGCGTGTACGCGCGTGCCCGGGCCGGCAACGCCGCCGCCGAGGACGCGCTGGAAATGGGCGCGCGAGTGGCGCCACTGGCGGAACTGGGCTGGCAGGCGGCAAGCCGGGAAACCCGCCGCAAGGCGGCCAACCAGGAGGAACCGCAATGATCGCCGACACCGACGAACTGCCGCGCAACGCGGCCAACCACGTGCCGCTGTCGCCGCTGGGTTTCCTGGACTGGGCCGCCTGCGTGTTCCCGGCGCGCCCGGCGCTCGTGCATGGCGCCACGTTCAGCCAGAGTTGGAGCGCCACCCGGGATCGCTGCCGACGCATGGCGTCGGCGTTGCGGGCCTGGGGCGTCGGGCGCGGCGACGTGGTGGCGGTGCTGGCGCCGAATACGCCGGCGCTGTACGAGGCGCACTTCGGCGTGCCGATGGCGGGCGCGGTGCTCAATGCGCTCAACACGCGGCTGGATGCGGCCACGCTGGCCTTCATCCTGTCGCACGGCGGGGCGACGGTGCTGCTATTCGACAGCGAGTACAGCGAACAGGTTCGTGAAGTGCTGGCCCTGCTCGACGCGCCGCCGCGCGCGGTGCGCATCGAGGATCGAGAGTTCGCCGGCGAGCACGGCACGCTGGGCGAGGCCGAGTATGAGGGCTGGCTGGCGGCCCAGCCCGCCGATGCGGACTGGGAACCGCCCGCCGATGAATGGCAGGACATCTGCCTCAATTACACCTCGGGCACCACCGGCAACCCCAAGGGCGTGCTGTATCACCATCGCGGCGCGTATCTCAATGCCATGGGCAATGTGTTGTCCTGCGGCATGCCGCCGCATGCGGTGTATTTGTGGACGCTGCCCATGTTCCATTGCAATGGCTGGTGCTTTCCCTGGACGCTCGCGGCGCTGGCCGGCACCAGCGTGTGCCTGCGGCGGGTGGAGCCCGCCGCCGTCTTCGACGCCATCGAGCGTCACCGCGTGGGTTTTTTTTGCGCCGCGCCGGTGGTGCTGACGATGCTGGTCAACGCGCCGGTTGCCGTGCGCCGGCGCGCCGCGCATCCGGTGCAGGCCATGACTGGCGGCGCCGCACCCCCCGCGGCCATCATCGAAGCCATGGAGGAGCTGGGCATCGGCGTCACGCATCTGTACGGACTCACCGAAACCTATGGGCCATCCATCAGCTGCGCCTGGCACGAAGAATGGGATGCCCTGCCGCTGGCGCAGCGCGCCGCCCGCAAGGCCCGGATCGGCGTGCGCAAGCTGAATGTGGAAGCCGTGCAGGTGCTGGACGCCGAGGGCCGCCCGGTGCCCGCCGACGGCGCCACCCTGGGCGAAATCGCGCTGCGGGGCAACACGCTCATGAAGGGCTATCTGCACGACCCCGCCGCCACCGCCGAGGCGTTTGCCGGCGGCTGGTTCCATTCCGGCGACCTGGGCGTGGTGCACGCCGACGGCTATATCGAGATCAAGGATCGCGCCAAGGACATCATCATTTCCGGCGGCGAGAACATCTCCACCGTCGAAATCGAAGGCGTGCTGTACCGGCATCCCGACGTGCTCGAAGCCGCGGTGGTCGCGCGCCCGGACGCGACCTGGGGCGAAACGCCCTGCGCCTTCGTGGCGCTGAAGGACGGCGCCCGCGCCGATACCGAGGGCATCCTGGCGCACTGCCGCCAACACCTGGCGCGGTTCAAGGTGCCGCGCACCATCGTGTTCGGACCGCTGCCCAAGACCGCCACCGGCAAGATCCAGAAGTTCCTGCTGCGCGAGCGGGCCAGGGGGTTGTAGGACAGCTCGCAGCGTAACCGCCTCAACCCCATCTCCCCGCAAGACAACATAAGGGCCGCATAAGCGGCCCTTGCTGTCTGCTACCGCGAAACGCGGATCAACCCTTGCGCGCCTGCGCAATCAACCCATCCAGCTGCGTCAGCATCGTGTCGATTTCTTCAGCCGTCACGTTCAAGGCCGGCATGAAGCGCAGCAGGTTGCCGCGCGGCGCGTTCAGCAGCAGGCCGTTGGGCGCCAGGTTGCGCGCGGATTCGACGATGGCGGGGCCGTCGTCGCGGTCCATGACCAGCGCGCGCAGCAGGCCCATGCCGCGCTCGCCCTTCATGCCGTACTTGGCCGACAGGGCCAGCAGGCCTTCGGACAGCTGCTTGGCGCGGGCGTTGACCGACTCCATGAAGCCCGGCGCGGCCAGCGCGTCGAACACCGCCACGCCCACGGCGGCCATCAGCGGATTGCCGTTGTACGTGCCGCCCTGGTCGCCGTGCGAGAACACGCAGACTTCCTGGCGCGCCAGGAGCGCGGCCAGCGGCACGCCGCCGCCGATGCCCTTGGCCAGCGTCATGATGTCCGGCACCACGTCGGATTGCTGGTAGGCGAACATGGTGCCCGTGCGGCCCATGCCGGTCTGGACTTCGTCGACGATGAAGAGCAGCTTGTGTTCGTCGGCCAGCTTGCGCAGGCCCTGCATGAACTCCTTGCTGGCCGGGATGACGCCGGCTTCGCCCTGGACGGGTTCGAGCATGATGGCGACGGTCTGGTCGTCGATCAGCTTGCGCACGGATTCCAGGTCGTTGATTTCGGCCTTGGGGAAGCCTTCGACCTGCGGGGCGAACATCTTGTCCCAGCCCGGCTTGCCCGACGCGGACATGGTCGCCAGCGTGCGGCCGTGGAAGCCGTGGTTCATGGTGATGATCTTGTGCGCGCCCTTCTTGTTGACCTGGCCCCATTTGCGCGCCAGCTTGATGGCCCCTTCGTTGGCTTCGCCGCCGCTATTGGCGAAGAAGACGCGGTCGAAGACCGAGGCGCCGGTCAGGCGCTGGGCGAGTTCGATGGACGGCAGGTTGTAGAACGCCGGCGAGGGGTTCATCAGCAGCTTGGACTGGTCCAGCAGTGCCTTCTGCATTTCCGGGGCGCAGTGGCCCAGGGTGTTGACGGCCCAGCCCTGGACGAAGTCCAGGTATCGCTTGCCCGCGTGATCCTCCAGCCAGGATCCCTGGCCTCGCACGAACACGAGGTCCGGGCGGGAGGTGATCTCCATGAGGGTGTTGACGTTGAACTGGCTGAATTCCATGGCGGTTCCTGCGGAATGAGAGAACAGGGGTTGAAAAAGAGTGGGAAACGCTAAAAGGCGAATTTAGCATCGGCGGGGGAATGCTATCGTGACGAACCCCTGCCGATCCGCCCCACGGCCGCCTCAAAAGGGCTGCCAGCGCGGGGCGCTCTATTTTATGCAACAGGCGCACCCCCCGCCCGCAGACCTTTGTCGCTTTTTACTGACCAATCATGAAACGTATTCTTTCCAGTCTGGCCGCCGGCCTGGCGCTGACGGCGGCGGCCGCTACCGCCCAGGCGGCGTACCCTGAGCGCCCCATCCGTTTGATCGTGCCTTTCCCGCCCGGGCAGGCCACCGACATCTTCGCGCGCGCCCTGGCGGAAAAGCTGGGCGCGGTCGTGAAACAGCCCATCGTGGTGGAGAACCGCGCCGGCGCCGGCAGCAATATCGGCATGGAGCAGGCGATGCGCGCCGCGCCGGACGGCTACACGCTGGTGATCGCGGGCTCTGCCGCCGCGGTCAACCAGACGCTGTACAAGACCATCAACTACAGCCTGACCAAGGATTTCGCGCCGGTGTCGGGCGTGTTTTCGGTGCCGCTGATGTTCCTGGCCACGCCGGCCTCGGGCATTACGTCGCTGAAACAGCTGGTGGACCAGGCGCGCGCCAATCCGGGCGAACTGGCCTACGCCAGCGCGGGCATCGGCGGCACGCAGCACTTGTCGGCCGAGATGTTCAAGGCCGCCGCCGACATCGACATCCGCCACATCCCGTACAAGGGCAGCGGCCCGGCGCAGGCGGATTTCCTGGGGCACCAGGTTCCGCTGATGGTGGATTCGGTGACGGCGGGCCTGCCGCACGTGCAGAGCAAGAAGGCGGTGGCGCTGGCGGTGACGACGGCCAAGCGCCTGCCGCAGTTGCCCGACGTGCCGACGGTGGCGGAGTCGGGTTATCCGGGGTTCGAGGCCATCGGCTGGGCCGCGGTGCTGGCGCCGCAGGGGACGCCGTCCGAGGTGACGGGCTACCTGAGCCAGCAGATCGGCCAGGTGCTGAATGCGCCGGAAATGCAGAAGTTCTTCCGCGACCGCGGCGCCGAGCCGATGCCGCTGACGCCGCAGGCCACCGGCACGTTCATCGCCGGCGAAGTGGAAAAGTGGGGCAAGGCGGTGAAGCAGTCGGGCGCGCAGGTCGACTGACCGCCGCGCCGCGATCCCGGCGCCCGCCGGGATCGCCCATCGGCCGCGGCTGCCGCGCTCAGTGCGGCTGGGTCAAGGCCGGATCGTCGGGCTCTCCCGGCCCGCCGGGTTGGCCTGGCCGGCCCGGCTGGTCCGGTTGGCCCGGCCGCCCGGGCACATCGGGCGGCCGGCGGCCGGGATCGGGATCGTCCTGGCCGGGTCGGGGCGTCGGCTGCTGGCCGGGCGCCTGCTTGTCCGGCGCGTCGCCGGGATGTTCGCCCGGCGGGCGAGAGGGATCGCCGATGGGCGGGGTCGAGGGATCGGGATCGGGGGGCTGCTGGTGCGCGTTCATGGCGGTCTCCTGAAGAGTGCAAGCCCACGATAGGCCCGGCCCGCCTCCCTGCCCAGATCACGCAGGACGAGCCCATCTAGTGTTTTTTTCCTATCCGCCGGCCGCGCCGCCGGCGCGCGTGCCCATTTCAGGAAAATAGGTAAAAAGCACCCCCGGATCTGGTGCGCTCGCTTCTTACGCCCGCGCGGCGCCATTCCTATAGTGGATTCGTCCGCGGCCGGGGCCGCCGTCCTGGCGACCTGCCCGGCGCGCGGCCATGCAACGCAAGGAGCGACGACATGGACAAGGACCGCATCAAAGGCGCCGCCAAGGAAGTCAAAGGCGCGATCAAGGAAACCGCCGGCAAGGTGACCGGCAACCGCGAAACGGAAGTGAAAGGCAAGGCGGAGAAGACGGTGGGCAAAGTGCAACGCAATGTGGGCGAGGCCAAGGACCAGGCACGGGACTTGCTGGACAAAAAATAAGCGCGGCTGCCGTCGGCATGGCCCGCTATGTCCAATGAACGCCTAAAGGAGAAGAACATGACGCATCGAATCTGGCTTGCGCTGGTGCTGGCCGCCGCCGCCGTCACGGCGGGCTGCCATACGATGGAAGGTGCCGGCAAGGACATTGAGCGTGGCGGGGAGAAGATCCAGGAAAAAGCCCAGTAAGCCCACTAAAGCCTGCGTGTGAAGCCGGCGCGCTGATCCCGCGCCGGCGCTTTTTGCATTCTGGCGGCAGAAAACGGGAATGCCGCAGCGCGCTTCAACGCGAGAAGCCGCGCGCCGCGATTTCCCAGACGTCCTGCACCACGCCGTCCTTCACCACCACCAGGCCGTCGTGCAGGTTGAAGGTGGGGTCGACGTGCGAAGGCACCAGGCGCAGCACGGCGCCCAGGGCGGGCGCCTGCGCGCCGGGTTCCACGCGCACCACGCCGTGTTCATCGTTGATGGCCGCGTAGGTGAGCCCCGGCTCGCCGTAGACCGCGGGCGGGCCGCATTCGGCCGTGGTGGACTTCAGGCCCGCGTCCAGGATGACACGCCCAGGGGCGGGCGTGCTCA
Source organism: Achromobacter denitrificans NBRC 15125 (assembly GCF_001571365.1). Lineage (GTDB taxonomy): Bacteria > Pseudomonadota > Gammaproteobacteria > Burkholderiales > Burkholderiaceae_B > Achromobacter > Achromobacter denitrificans. The sequence goes on from NZ_BCTQ01000009.1 coordinate 77,058, forward strand.
TGACGGTGGACAGCACGAAGAGGCTGTTCTGGAACTTCAGCGGGCCGTTCCATTCGTTGGCGCCGTAGTCGCCGTCCATGAAGGCGTAGGAACCGGCCTGCAGCTCGGTGTAGACGCCGCTGGCCGCGTCGAATTCCACGCTGCCCGTGCCGCCGCCGGTGATGGTGTCGCAGGCGATGCCGCTCTCGCGCAGCAGCTGCGCATAGGACGCGGCGATGCGCGCGGCCTGCCGGCAGACGGCGGCGCGCTCTTCGCGCGTGCGGTAGTGCTGCACCGAGCCGTGGTAGGCCTGCAGCCCCGCGAAATTCAGGCCGGGCAGGGCGCGGGCCTGCTGCGCCAGCGCCAGCACGGTGGCGTCGTCGGACACGCCGCAGCGGCCCTGGCCCACGTCCACCTCGACCAGCACGTCGATCTCGGCGCCGGCCCGGGTCATGGCGGCCGACAGCTGCGCCAGGTTTTCGGCGTTGTCCACGCACACGCTGATCTTGGCGGCGCGCGCCAGTTGGCCCAGCAGCGCCAGCTTGGCCGGGCCGACCACTTCGTTGCTGATGTGGATGTCGCGGATGCCGGCGGCCACGAAGGGCAGGGCTTCGCTGACCTTCTGGCAGCAGATGCCGCGCGCGCCCAGGGCCAGCTGGCGCAAGGCGATTTCCGGGCACTTGTGCGCCTTGGCGTGGGGCCGCAGGGCCACCTCGTGCCGGTCGGCCCAGGCCTGCATGGCGCGCAGATTCGCCTCGAAGGCCGGCAGGTCCAGCACCAGGCTGGGCGTGTCGATCCGGGACAAGGGATCGCCCGGCTGGGCCGCCGGGGGCAGCGCTATGCCGCGTATGACTTCCTGGGACATCGGGGGACGCTCCGTCGTGATTGCACCGCGTGGGAGGTAACCGCGCCATAACCAAACATGGACCGGTCATAACCTAAAGGGATGCGACCCCCTGGTAAACGATAGCCCGGTAAGCATTGGCTACAGGAAGTCGGCATGACAGAATTTCATCATAAAGAAAGCCCCCGAGGGGAGGCGCGTTTTTGCCGCCGGGCACAAGACCCGGCGGCAAAAACCAATTACATCCAAAACGGCAGCAAGCAACGGAGAAGCCCGCATGAAACTGAAGCACTGGATCACCACCCTGACCTTGGCCGTCGCCGCGGTCGGCGCCGTCGGCTCCGCGCAAGCGCAGCAATTCTTCCGCATCGGCACGGGCGGAACCGCCGGCACCTACTATCCCATCGGCGGCATCATCGCCAACGCGGTATCGCAACCCGGCAAGCTGATCGCCACGGCGGTCGCCTCCAACGGGTCGGTGGCCAACATCAACGGTATCCTCGGCGGTTCGTTCGAGGCGGGATTCACGCAGTCGGACGTGGCCTACTGGGCCTATAGTGGCACCGGCACCTTCGAAGGCAAGCCCAAGGCGCAGGACCTGCGCCTGATCTCCACGCTGTACCCGGAAAGCATCCACCTGGTGGCGCGCAAGGGGTCCGGCATCAAGAGCGTGGCCGACCTGAAGGGCAAGCGCGTGTCCATGGACGAGCCGGGCTCGGGCACGCTGGTCGACGTGCGCCTGATCCTGGGCGCCTACGGCATGACCGACAAGGACATCAAGGCCGAATACCTCAAGCCCAACCAGGCGGGCGACAAGCTCAAGGACGGCGGGCTGGACGCGTTCTTCTTCGTGGGTGGCGCCCCCGCCGGCGCCATCGCGGAACTGGCGTCCAGCGGCGCCGGCATCGAGATCGTGCCGCTGGTCGGCCCCGAGATCGACGCGCTGCGCGCCAAGCAGGAGTTCTTCACGCCCGACACCATCGCCGCGAACACCTACCAGAACGTGGGCGAAGTGAAGACCATCTCGGTCAACGCGCAGATGGTCACGTCGGCCAAGCTGCCGGAACAGGTGGTGTACGACGTCACCAAGGCGCTGTACAGCGACGCCACGCGCAAGACGCTGGACAACGGCCACGCCAAGGGCAAGCTCATCACGCGCGACAACGCGATCAAGGGCGCGGGTATTCCGTTCCACCCGGGCGCCGAGAAGTTCTACAAGGAAATCGGCCTGCTGAAGTAGGCCCCCCCCGAGCGCCTTCGGCGCTTCCCCCCGGGGGGCGCCGCAGTGGGCCGGCGGAGCCGGACCCACGCGGCCCCGATGGGGCGGCGGCGTGCGGCGAGTTTGCTGCTTGGGAAACGAAGTTTGCCTATCTGCGGTGCGCTGCGCCGCGCTTGAGTGGGGCCGCCATGAGCGGCCCTGCTTGCTGAATCATCCTGAGAATCACGGCGATGGAAATAGACCACGAAAAAACCCAGCAGCTGGCGGAAAAGTACGATTCGGAAATCCGCTTCCGGCCGCTGGACAAGACGGCCACCTGGATCGTCTCCGGCCTGCTGGTGACGCTCTCGATCTTCCACTACTACACGGCGGGTTTCGGCCTGCTGCGCGAAGCCACGCACCGCGGCGTGCACCTGGCGTTCGTGCTTAGCCTCATCTTCCTGGTGTTCGGCTTTTCGAAGGCGCACTACACCCGCGAACCCAAGTCCACCTGGTACGCGCCGGGCGGCATCCCGCTGTACGACTGGATCATCGCCATCGCGCTGGCCCTGTCCGTGCTGTACATCCCCTACATTTTCGAGGACCTGGCGTTTCGCGTCGGCAATCCGCTGCCGATCGACGTGTTCATGGGTTCCATCCTGCTGATCGGCCTGCTGGAAGCCACCAGGCGCGCCATGGGTTGGCCGCTGCCGATCATCGCGCTGGTATTCATGGCCTACGCCATGTTCGGCCCGTATTTCCCGGGGCTGCTCCAGCACGCCGGCAACACCTGGTCCCAAGTCGTCAACCACATGTACCTGACCAGCCAGGGCGTATACGGCGTGGCGGTGGGCGTGGTGGCCACTTACGTTTTCCACTTCGTGCTGTTCGGCGTGCTGGCCACGCGCATCGGGCTGGGCCAGTTGTTCCTGGACGTCGCCTCCACCGTGGCCGGGCGCTACGCCGGCGGCCCGGCCAAGGTGTCGGTGTTCGGCTCGGCCATGTTCGGCATGCTGTCGGGTTCCTCGGTGGCCAACGCGGTAACGGTGGGGTCGCTGACCATCCCGGCCATGATCCGCATCGGCTATCCCCGGCACTTCGCCGCGGGCGTGGAAGCCGCCAGCAGCACGGGCGGGCAGATCACGCCGCCCATCATGGGCGCGGCGGCCTTCCTGATGATCGAATTCCTGGGCATCCCGTACCAGCAGATCGCCATCGCGGGGATTTTCCCGGCCTTCCTGTACTTCTTCGGCATGTTCATGCAGGTGCACTTCGAGGCCAAGCGCGAAGGCCTGCGCGGCCTGACCGAAGAGGAAATGCCCAAGCTGAAGCAGTCGTTCAAGATGCGCTGGCCGACCCTGATCCCGCTGGTGCTGCTGATCGGCGTGCTGGCCAGCGGCCGTACGCCGTACCTGGCGGCCTTCGCCGGGATCTCGGGCTGCATCGTGGTGGGCCTGCTGAATCCCTTCCAGCGGCTGCGCTGGCGCGATCTGTACGAAGCCTTCGAAACCGGCGCCAAGTACGCGCTGGCCGTGGGCGCGGCGGCGGGCACGGTGGGCATCGTGATCGGCGTGGTCACGCTGACCGGCGTGGGCTTCAAGATCTCGTACATCGTGATCTCGGCGGCGCAGGCAATCGCCGGCGGCGCGGCAACGGTCATTCCGGAGACGATTGCCAACATGCAGACGCTGACCCTGGTGGCGGCGCTGATCATGACCGGCATCGTCTGCATCCTGATGGGCTGCGGCATTCCCACCACGGCGAACTACCTGATCATGGTGGCGGTGGCCGCGCCCACGCTGGTGCAGCTGGGGGTGCAGCCCATCGCGGCGCACTTCTTCGTCTTCTATTTCGGCATCCTGGCGGACATTACCCCACCCGTGGCGCTGGCGGCCTATGCCGCGGCGGGGATGGCGGGCAGCGATCCATTCAAAACGGGCAACACCGCGTTCAGGCTGGGCATCACCAAGCTCATCGTGCCATTCGTGTTCGTGTTCTCGCCGTCGCTGCTGATCTCGGTCCAGGGCTTTACCTGGTACGACTTCTTCGTGACGCTGTTCGGCTGCATGGTCGGCCTAGTGCTGCTGTCGGCCGCGTTCTCCCGTTACATGCTGGTGGGCATGAAGAGCTGGGAGCGCTGGCTCTGCACCATCGGCGCGCTGCTCACGATCCTGCCCGGGCTGGCCAGCGGGTTGATCGGGCTGGCGATCTGCATCCCGGTGTTCATGCGCCAGCTGGCGCAGCTGAAGCTGGAGAACGCCCCCAAAACCGCCTGACGCGCGGGGCCGCAACGGCCGGCGCGAGAAAAAAAGGGGCGGATCCGCGAGGCCCGCCCCTTTTTTTGCTTGAATCATGCATTTTGGCAGCATTTGGCGGAAGAAGGCGCCATTGTTGCCCCAGGGTGACGACATACAACATTCCCCCGTCCGGTCGGTTGCCCGCCCCTATAAATCAGCGTAAAGTAAAATTCATGTTTGCTGGTCTGCCGATATGCGGGCCGACTGTGCAAACAGGCACAACACTGCGCCATATGTTCGATATCCTGGTTTATCTGTACGAGAATTACTACACGCCGCAAGCCTGTCCTGCGGCCGACGTGCTGGCCAAGCGGCTTGCCGCCGCCGGGTTCGAGCACGAAGACATCGACGATGCGCTCGGGTGGCTCTACGGCCTGGCCGAGACCACCGAACGGTGCGTCGATCTCGCCCAGGCGCCCACCACCGGCACCCGGATCTACACCGATAACGAGTACCAGCAACTCGGCACCGAATCCATCGGCTTCATCGCCTTCCTGGAATCGGCCGGCGTGCTGCCCGCGCCCCTGCGCGAAATCGTCATCGACCGGGGCCTGGCCGCAACGGAATCGCCCGTGCCGCTGTCCAAGATCAAGATCATCGCCCTCATGGTTCTCTGGAGCCAGGAAGCCGAGATCGACAATCTGGTCCTGGAAGAGCTGCTGGACGACGAAGGCGTGCGCCGCCTGCACTGAGCGCGGCGCCTCGCCCACCCATTCCCTTTTGCCCATGCCCGCGCGTCACCGCGCGGGCTTTGCCCTGTGAACTACATAGGCCGTTTCGCTCCCAGCCCCAGCGGTCCGCTGCATGCGGGCTCGCTGGTCGCCGCCCTGGCGAGCTGGCTGGACGCTCGCGCCCATGACGGCCGCTGGCGCCTGCGCATCGAAGACGTGGACACCCCGCGCACCGTGCCCGGCGCGGCCGACCGCATCATGGCGCAGCTGGAGGCGCTCGGCCTGTCCTGGGACGGCGAGATCATGTGGCAGTCCCGGCGCGGCGACGCTTACCAGGCCGCCTTCGACGGCCTGGCCGCGCGCGGCCTGATCTATGGTTGCGGCTGCACCCGCCGTGAAATCGCCGACTCCGCGCTGCGCGGCCAGACCGCCCCGGGCGCCGACGGCGAGCGCCCCTATCCCGGAACTTGCCGCCACGGCCTGCCGGAGGGCCGCCAGGCGCGCGCCTGGCGCGTGCGCATGCCAGAAGGCGTGGAACACTTCGAAGACCGCTGGCTGGGCCCCCAGGAGCAGGATGTGGCGCAGGCCGTGGGCGACATAGCCCTGCGGCGCGCGGACGGCCTGTGGGCCTATCAATTGGCCGTGGTGGTGGACGATGCGGCGCAGGGCGTCACGGACGTGGTGCGCGGCGCGGACCTGCTCAGTTCAACGGCGCGCCAGATCGTGCTGGGCCGCCTGCTGGGCCTGCCCCCGGTGCGCTACCTGCACGTGCCGCTGATCCTGGATGCGGGCAGTGGGCTCAAACTGTCCAAGCAGAACGGCGCCCCGCCCATCGATACCGGCGAGCCGCTCGCAGCGCTGCAGGCCGCCTGGCGGGCGCTCGGCTTCGCCCCCTTCGAGGCGCCGGACCGCGACGCCTTCCTGCGCGAAGCCACCGCGCGCTGGGCGCGGCGCTTCCCTTAGCGCTTTTTTGCCTGGTTCCAACGCACGCCTACAGCGGCTGCAGGTCTTCTCCCAGCATCCGCACCAGCAGCGCCTCGCCATCGTCGGCCACGCGCAGCTCGCCGTACCGGGCGACCTGATAGCGCTCCGCCTGCCCTTCGGGGAAGAAATACGCATTGGTCACGATGCGCACCCCGTTGTTGCGCACGCGGTAGCGCAGCGGCACTTCCGCCTCGGTGTGGGGATGCACGTCGGGCTGGATGCGCAGCGGCTGCGCGACGCCGCGCGCGTCGCGCGCCAGCATGACGTAGCCGTCCGGCTCGTAGCCCAGGATGGAGTCGTCGTCGCGGCGGTTCTCGCCGCCCAGGCGCAGCCGCGTGACTTCGCGGCTGGCGGCGAAGTTCAGCGCCATGTAGTCGCCCTGCATGAGGGAGCGGGGATCCACCGGCGCCAGTTCCAGGATGACCACCTTGCCCGAGGCCAGCAGCTTCTCGCGCTGCCAGATCCCGCCGTTGGCGACCGCCAGCACCAGCGCCAGGCCGCCCAGGATGGCCAGCGTGCGCCAGCGCAGCGGGCCCGACACCCGCGGCAGCGGCCCGCGCACGGACGGTGCCTGGGTGCGCATCAGCCGCGGCACCAGCCACACCAGGACGCGCAGGACGAAGAGCAGCACCGCGGCACCGCCCAGCCACAGCGCCTTCTGCAGCAGCGGCACGTCGAGCTGGTAGTAATAGACGCCCAGGTAGGCCAGCAGGCTGAGCACGCCGAAAATGACCAGGCGCGGCTGGTTGAGCCCGAAGCCCAGCAACAGCCACGCCAGGGAGAAGCCCACGCCCGGGCTGGGCAGCCAGAACAGGGCCAGGACCAGCAGCGCCAGGGGCACGCCCCAGGTCACGCCCGCGGTCAGCACGCGCCGCCGCGGCCAGAGCACGGCCAGGGCCGCGGCCGCCGGCAGCAGGGCGCCGGCCGTCACCAGCACCGCGGTGCGGGGATTGAGCTGCCACATCGCCGGCAATTGCTGGGCCGAGATGCCGCTGGCCAGCCACACCATGCCCTGGACCGACAGCAGGAAGGCCCAGGCCAACGGCTGCAGGGCGTGGGCCCGCTTGCCGCCCAGCCGCCGGCCGAGGGTGAGCAGGACTGCCGTGGCCCAGGCGCCCGTCACCGCGATGGGCAGCCAGACGAAGGTGGCCGCGGCCACGTCGAAGTCCAGCCAGGCGTCCAGCAGGTCGTCGCGCATCAGTTCCGGCGCCACGCCGCGCCAGATCAGGCCGGCGGCCGCCAGGGCGATGAGCAGGCCGCTCAGGAAGCGCAGGATCGCGTCCGGCCCCAGGGCATAGACGGCCGCGGCCATCAGCAGCACGAACAGGCAGGCGTTGGTGAACGAGGTGGAGCTGGACAGGCCGTAGATGATCAGGATCTGGCCGGTGAAGGCCATGGCCGTGCCGCACTGGCGCCAGAAAGGGCCGGCGTCGCTGCGCAGGACCGCCACGCCCGCCGCGCACAGCACCAGGCCGGCCACCAGCGCGCCTTCCTCGGTGGTGATCAGCCCGGAGAACGCCACGAATACCAGCAGCAACAGGGTGGCCAGCCAGGCGCTCAGGCCCAGCAGGCATTGCACGTACCAGGGCGGATCCGTCTGCGTTGCGGCGGGCGCCAACTGCGCGACCGGCGCGCCGGCCTCGGCCGGATCGACCGAATTGCCCGCCGACGCCGCGGCCGGCTCGGCATCGGCCGCGGCCAACGGCGCCGCGGGTTCCGCGCCCAGCCGGCGCAGCCAGCGGGCGGCCCAGACCGCTTCCGCCATCAGCAGCGCGGCCAGCGGCAGGGCGGCCCAGACGCCGGGTTCGAGCCGCAGCAGCCATTCGCCCACCACCCGCAGCGACACGCAGATCACGCCGCCGGCCAGCATCGCCAGGATGACCAGGTCGCGGCGGCCCCGCTGATAATAGAAGCCCAGGCCCAGCGTGACGGCCAGCCAGGCGATGCCGTTGGCCGTGCCCAGGCCGCGCAGGATGTAGTCGCCGAACATGAGGGACACCACCAGCACGCTGATGGTCAGGGCGGCCAGGATGCGCGGCCCGAAGAGGGTGCTGGCCCGCCAGCGGCGCGCGGCCATTTCCCAGGCCAGCAGCAGCACGAGGTTCAGGGCCGCCACGATCAGGCTGGCGGCCCCGGGGCCGCCGAAGACCAGCCACCAGTCGAAAGCGCGTTCGCCCAGCCACAGGGCCATGGCCACGTTCAGCACCAGCACCCAGAGCAGCCAGACGGCCTGGCTGCCCGCCGCCAGCGCCCAGGGCAGCAGCAGCGCCGCCCACCAGGCGAACAGTTCCCAGGTATCGGCCCCGGTCTGGTAAGTTTGGCCCAATAGCGCGAGCAGGGCGCCAAGCAGGATGCCGGCCAGCGCCAGCAGGGCGCCGGGGATGCTGCGGCGCACGCCCGGCGTGGCGCGCAGGCGCAGCCCGGCCCAGGCGGCGGCCAGCACGCAGACCGCCAGAAGCGCCTGGATGCCGGCGAAGCGCTGTACCTTGGTCATGTCCTGCCAGTTCGCGGCGACCCAGCAAACCGCCGCGCTGCCGAGCAGCAAAACGCCCAGCCAGAGGGTGCTCCGCGCCAGGAATTGACGCCAAGCGTGCAGTTCGGATCCCGCCTGCCTTTCAGTGCCGACTTGCATCTCGCGAATCTCCGATCTTATTATCCGCGCTACTAAGGCGGGTCTACCGCCACTGGATACACATGAATAAAACGCTGATTATTGCCGAGAAGCCCTCGGTGGCCCTTGATATATCACGCGCCTTGGGAGGCTTCGCGCGCGAGGGCGACTATTTTGAAAGCGAACGTTACGTCCTCGCATCGAGCATAGGCCACTTGCTCAGCTTGGTCGCGCCCAACGATCCGGTCAAGGGGAAATGGAGCTTCACGCACCTGCCCGTGATCCCGCCGGAGTTCGAGCTGGGCCCCACCGACAAGAAATCCGCGGAACGCCTGAAGCTGCTGGTCCGCCTGGCCAAGCGCAAGGACGTGGACGCCATCATCAACGCCTGTGACGCGGGACGCGAAGGCGAACTGATCTTCCGCTACATCATTCAGTACGCGGGCGTGAAGAAGCCGATCCAGCGCCTGTGGCTGCAATCGATGACCCAGGCCGCCATCCGCGAAGCCTTCGCCAACCTGCGCGACGACGTCCAGTTGAAGCCGCTGGAGGCCGCCGCCCGCTCGCGCGCCGAGGCCGACTGGCTGGTGGGCATCAACGGCACCCGCGCAATGACGGCCTTCAACAGCAAGGATGGCGGCTTCTTCAAGACGCCGGTGGGCCGGGTGCAGACCCCCACGCTGGCCATCGTGGCCGAGCGCGAGGAGCGCATCCGGCGCTTCGTGCCGCGCGACTACTGGGAAGTGCGCGCGCAGTTCGTGGCCGCCGCCGGCCTGTACGAAGGCCGCTGGATCGACCCCGACTTCAAGAAAGACGAGCGCGACCCCGAAAAGCGCGAATCGCGCCTGTGGTCGCAAGCCGCCGCGCAGAGCGTGGTGGCCGCCTGCCGCGACCAGCCCGGCCACGTCACCGAGGAATCCAAGCCGTCGACCCAGATGTCGCCGGCCCTGTACGACCTGACGTCGCTCCAGCGCGAGGCCAACGGCCGCTTCGGCTTTTCGGCCAAGACCACGCTGGCGCTGGCCCAGACCCTGTACGAACGCCACAAGGCGCTGACCTACCCGCGTACCGACTCCCGCTACCTGCCCGAGGACTACATCGCCACCGTGCAGGAAACCATGCGGGCGCTGGCCAAGGGCGGCTCCAACGCCGTGGGCGGCCTGTCGCGCCACGCGGAAACCGTCGTCGGCAAGCAATGGGTGAAGCCGAACCGCCGCATCTTCGACAACAAGAAGGTGTCGGATCACTTTGCCATCATCCCGACGCTGCAGATCCCGCACGACCTCAGCGAGGCCGAGGGCAAGCTGTACGACCTGGTGCTCAAGCGCTTCCTGGCGGTGTTCTTCCCCGCCGCGGAATACCGCGTCACCACGCGCATGACCGAAGTGCAGGGCCACCGCTTCCGCACCGACGGCAAGGTGCTGGTCAATCCGGGCTGGCTCACCGTCTACGGCAAGGAAGCCCAGGGCGAGGACGCCAACCTGGTGCCGGTGGCCGACGGCGAGACCGTGCGCACCGAGGACGTGGAAGCCGTGGGCCTGACCACCAAGCCGCCCGCCCGCTTCAACGAAGGCACGCTGCTGTCGGCCATGGAAGGCGCGGGCAAGCTGGTCGACGACGAGGAACTGCGCGAGGCCATGTCCGAACGCGGCCTGGGCACGCCGGCCACGCGCGCCGCCATCATCGAAGGCCTGCTCAACGAGAGCTATCTGCGCCGCGAGGGCCGCGACCTGGTGCCCACGGCCAAGGCGCGCCAGCTGATGACGCTGCTGTCCGGCCTGGACGTGACCGAACTGACCTCGCCCGAACTCACCGGCGAATGGGAGCACAAGCTCAAGCAGATCGAGCAGGGCGGACTGGGCCGCGAGGCCTTCATGCGCGAAATCGCGCAGATGACGCAGGTCATCGTCAAGCGCGCCAAGGAATACGAGCGCGACACGGTGCCCGGCGACTACGCCACGCTGCAGACGCCGTGCCCCAAGTGCGGCAGCGTCGTGAAGGAAAACTACCGCCGCTACGCCTGCACCAGCTGCGACTTCTCCATCGGCAAGCACCCGGGCGGTCGCACTTTCGAGCTGCCCGAAGTGGAAGAGCTGCTGGCCAAGCGCGAGATCGGTCCGCTGCAGGGCTTCATCAGCAAGATGGGCCGCCCCTTCGCGGCCATCCTGCGCATCAGCGATGAGTACAAGCTGGAATTCGACTTCGGCCAGAACGACGAAGACGACGGCGAAGCGGTGGACTTCTCCGGCCACACGCCGGTGGGCCCCTGCCCCAAGTGCCAGTCGCGCGTCTTCGAGCATGGCATGAGCTATGTCTGCGAGAAGTCCGTCGGCCCCGAAAAGAGCTGCGACTTCCGTTCCGGCAAGGTCATCCTGCAGCAGGAGATCTCGCGTGAACAGATGGAGAAGCTGCTGACGAACGGCCGCACCGATCTGCTCGACGGCTTCGTCTCCAGCCGCACGAACCGCAAGTTCAAGGCCTTCCTCGTCCGCCAGCCGGACGGCAAGGTCGGCTTCGAGTTCGAGCCGCGTCCCGAGAAGCCCGGCCGCGCCCCGGCCAAGACGGCCACGAAGACGGCGACGAAGACCGCCACCAAGACGGCCGCCAAGACCGCCGCGAAGAAGGCGCCGGCCAAGAAGGCCGCGGCAAAGAAAGCAGTCAAGAAGGCGGCGCCGAAAAAGACCGCGTAGGATGGGTGGAGCGCGAGAGTTCCTAGGCAAGAACCTCGGTGCTCAACGCGCGCAACCCATGCGGCCGTGGGCAGACTGGTTTTTTGGTCCATGCCGGGCATCGTCTGCCCATAGCCGCATGGGTTGCGCGCGATGGAGGGCGGTTTTCTGGCTTAAGAACTCTCGCGCTCCACCCATCCTACGAAACCGAAACAACGCCCGGGCAACCGGGCGTTTTCCATTGTTGGACGCCGGAGGCTGGGGTATTGTCTACGCCAAACCGCAGCAACCAGACCAAAATCGAGGATGACATGAGCGCTAGCCCTGATTTCACCAACCGCCGCCGCGTGCTGGCCGCAGCCGGAGCGCTGGCCGGCATCGGCCTCGTCAATGGCCGCGTCGCGTTCGCGCAGCCCAAGCTCGGCCGCGTGGCCTACGGCCAGGGCAGCATCGATCCGTTCTTCGCCGCCGGCTACGTCGCGTTGAAAAAGGGCTATTTCGGCGAGGGCGGGCTGGACGTCGAATACCTGAATTCGCAGAGCGGCCCGCGCACCAACCAGTTGCTGGCCGCGGGCCAGATCGTGTTCGGCGCCACCGCCGCCACCGCCGCGCCCGCGCTGACCCTGGCCGGCAAGCCCGCCACCCTGGTGTTCGGCTTCGACCGCAAGCTCACCTACGCCAACGTCATCGTGCGCCGCGAGGATTTCGAGAGCGGCAAGATCAAGTCCCTGAAGGACCTGGCGGGCAAGCGCGTGGGCGCCACCCAGCCGCAGTCCAGCACCTGGCTGATGGCGCTGTACCTGATGCAGAAGGCCGGCGTGGCCGACAAGGTCGACATCCGCCCCCTGGGCGATCTGGCCACCATGCTGGGCGCGCTCAAGACCGGTTCGGTGTCCGCCAGCATGGCCACCATGTCCATGATGGAGCAGGCCCGCCAGGAAGGCTGGGGCGTGCCCATCTTCGACGCCACGACCGAAAGCTCGTGGAACGAGTTCATGGGCGGCGACGTGCCGGGCATCGCGGCCCTGACCCTGCAGGACACCATCCAGAAACGTCCCGAGGTGGTGCAGGCCTTCGTCACCGGGCTGGTCCGCGCGCAGGACTTCATCAGCGCCAACAGCGCCGCGGCCGTCACCGACGCCATCTACGACGACTACCTGAACGCGTTCCCGCGCGAAGCGATCGAGAAGACGCTGGGCGTGTACAAGGAAACCGTGTTCCTGAAGGACAACCTCATCACCCAGGAGGCCTACGACCGCATGACGGCCATCATGGGCGACGGCCGCCAGTTCTCCAACGACGAGATCAAGACGGTGCCCTACGACCGTTGCGTGAACATGAGCTTCGTGCGCCGCGCCCGGGGCCTCTGATGATCACGCTGGACAAAGTCGGCAAGGCGTACCAGACGCGCCAGGCCACCACCCACGCCGTGGGCGAAGTCAGCCTGACGATCCCGGAGGGCGAATTCGTTTCCATCGTGGGCCCATCGGGCTGCGGCAAGAGCACGCTGCTGAACATGATCGCGGGCTTCCTGCGCCCGACCACGGGCACCATCCGCGTGGATGGCCGCGTCGTGGACGGGCAGGTGCCGCCCGCGCTGGGCTACATCTTCCAGAAGGACACGCTGCTGCCCTGGTTCAGCGTGAGGAAGAACGTCGCCCTGGGGCTGAAATTCCAGGGCGTGTCGGCCGACAAGATCGAGCGCCGCGTGGCCGAGCTGCTGGAGCTGGGCCATCTCAGCGCCTTCGCCGACGCCTTTCCGCACCAGCTGTCCGGCGGCATGCGGCGGCGCGTGGCGCTGCTGATGAGCCTGGCGGTAGAGCCCCGCATCCTCTTGCTGGACGAGCCCTTCGGGGCCCTGGACACGCACACCAAGACGCACCTGCATCGCGAGCTGATCGAAATCTGGCGCAAGCTGGGCCAGACCATCGTCATGGTCACCCACGACCTGGACGAGGCCATCCTGCTGTCCGACCGCGTGGTCGTGCTGTCCGGCCCGCCCAGCCGCGTGCTGCTGGACGAGCGCATCGCCATCCCGCATCCGCGCGACGTCTTCACGCTGCGCGAAACCCCGCAGTTCGTGACCCACGTGCAAAGCCTCTGGAGCGTTTTGGGACAGCAGTTCCGCGCCGCCGCCTGAATCATGATCCCGACCGATACCTCCGACTCCCTGCAGGACCAGCTGCGGCTGGACCGCCGCGCCGGCCTGGCGCGCCGGCTGCGCATCACGCTGTGGCAGGTGCTGATCCTCGCCTTCATCCTGGGCTCCTGGGAAATCCTGACGCGCATCCCGTGGTTCGCCCAGAACACGCTGTTCGACCCCTTCTTCATCAGCCAGCCCTCGCGCGTGGCGGTGCGCCTGTGGGAATGGCTGCAGCCCGGCCCCCGCTCGGTCTGGCCGCACCTGTGGCTGACCTTGCAGGCCACCATGGTCGGGCTGTTGGTCGGGGTGGGCAGCGGTTTCATCGTGGGCATGACGCTTAGCCGCAGCCGCTTCCTGGCCGACGTGTTCAACCCGTTCATCGTGGCGTTCAACTCGATGCCGCGCATCGCCTTCGTGCCGCTCATCACCATGTTCTTCGGCCTGGGGCTGGCATCCAAGGTGGTCACGTCCTGGTTCGTGGTGTTCTTCCTGGTGTTCTTCAACACCTACAAGGGCGGCCGCAGCGTGGAGCGCGAACTGGTGGACTTCTGCCGCACGCTGGGCGGCTCGCCGCGCCAGATCCTGTGGCGAGTGCGGATCCCGACCGCCGCCGCCTGGACCTTCGCGGCGCTGCCCAACGCCATCAGTTTCGCGCTGATCGGCGTGGTGCTGGCGGAATTCGTCGGCTCCACCACGGGCATGGGCTACCTGATGATCACGGCGCTGGCGACGCTGAACGCCACCGACATGTTCGCGGCGGTAACGCTGCTGTCGGTCGTGGGCATCGCGCTGGTCTATTGCGTGACCTGGCTGGAGCGCCGCTTGCTGCATTGGGCGCCGGAGTTCCGCGAAGGGTAGGCCCACCCCCGAAGCGCTGCGCGCTCCCCCCTCAAGGGGGCGCCGCCGCGGACCGGCGGAGCCGGATCCGCGCGGCCCTGGTCGGGGCGGGTCTGCCGCAAGGCAACCACCTGGTTTCCTTTGCGGCTCAAGGAAACAATACTGCTTGCTGGCTATGGATGACTGACATGAACACGCTGCCGTATCTGCGCAATTTCGAACTGGGCGGGCAGGTCGCGCTGGTGACCGGGTCGGCGCGCGGGCTAGGTTTCTGCATCGCGCGGGCGCTGGCCGGCTGCGGGGCCCGGGTGCTGATCAACGGCCGCAACGCCGCCGCCGCGCAAGCCGCGGCCGACACGTTGAAGCACGACGGCCTGGACGCGCATGCGTTGCCTTTCGACGTCAGCGACGACGCGGCCATGCAGGCCGCGTTCGGCCGAGTCGATGCCGAACACGGCCGGCTGGACATCCTGGTGAATAACGTGGGCGCGCGCAACCGCAAGACCTTGCGCGACACGAGCCCCGCCGAGATCCGCGAGTTGATCGACACCGACCTGGTCGCCGGCATGCTGCTGGCCAAATTCGCCGCCGAACGCATGGTGCGCCAGGGCGGCGGACGCCTGATCGCGATCACCTCGGTGGTGGGCGAGCTGGCGCGCTCGGGCGACGCGGTCTATCCCGCGGCCAAGCAGGGTTTGACGGGCATGGTGCGCGCATTGGCGGCGGAATTCGGCGGCCATGGCATCACCAGCAACGCGATCGCGCCCGGCACGTTCGCCACCGAAACCAATGCCGCCATGGTGGCGGACCCGGCGGTGGGTCCGCGCATCGCTGCGCGCAATCCCATGGGGCGCTGGGGCGAGCCGGAAGAAATCGCGGGCGCAGCCGTGTTTCTGGCTTCGCCGGCGGCGTCATATGTGAACGGTCACGTGCTGGTGGTGGATGGGGGGTTGTCGATTCAGTTTTGAGGGTGTTGGGGGGGCATGGGTTGTCCATGACCGCATGGGTTGCGCGCGATCGCGGGTAGTTTGCGTGGTCGGCGCGTCTCGCGCTTCACCCATCCTACGCGTTGTAGGATGGGTGAAGCGCGAGAATATCCCCCCGAGAAAGCCGCCCGCGATCGCGCGCAACCCATGCGGCCACCGCCCCCTTTAAGTCGTCTCATCCTGATACCACACTCCCTCCGCCAGCATCATCTTCTGATGCCCATGCCCCGCGGGCATCATCGGGAAGCAGTTCTCCTGCGCGGCCACCGCCACGTCCAGGAAGTAAGGGCCGTCGTGCGCCAGGCACTCGGCCAGCGCCGCATCCAGCTTGGCGGGGTCGTCCACTCGGGCGGCGCCCCAGCCGAACGCTTTCGCCAACGCCACGAAGTCCGGCAGCGAGGCGTTGTAGCTGTGGCTGTAGCGGCCGCCGTGGATCAGTTCCTGCCACTGGCGCACCATGCCCATGTAGCCGTTGTTGCAGAGCACGACCTTCACGGGCGTCTGGTGCTGCATGGCGGTGGACAGTTCCTGGATGTTCATCAGCACCGAGGCGTCGCCGCTGACGCAGACCACCGTTTTGTCGGGATGGCCGACCTGCGCGCCGATGGCGGCGGGCACGCCGTAGCCCATGGTGCCGGCGCCGCCCGAGGTCAGCCAGCGATTGGGCTTGTCGAAGCGCAGGTATTGCGCGGCCCACATCTGGTGCTGGCCCACGTCGGTGGAGACGATGGCGTCACGGTCCGCCAGGACCGCGTTCAGGCGCGACATCAGGTGCTGGGGCAGGATGGCGTCGGCCGCGGGCGTGTAGCCCAGGCAATCCTGGGCGCGCCAGGCGTCGATGCGCGCCCACCAAGGCGCCAGCCGGGCGGCCTCCAGGGGCTGGTCGCCCAGCTCCGCGCGCAGCGCGGTCACCAGCGGCAGGCAGTCGCCCACCAGCGCCACGTCCACTCGCACCACCTTGTTGATCGAGGCGGGGTCGATGTCGATATGGATCTTGCGGGCATGCGGGCAGAATTCCGACAGCTTGCCGGTGATGCGGTCGTCGAAGCGGGCGCCGATGCAGACCACCAGGTCGGCGTTGTGCATGGCCAGGTTGGCCTCGACCGTGCCGTGCATGCCCAGCATGCCGACGAATTGCGGGCTGGAGGCCGGGAAGGCGCCCAGGCCCATCAGGGTCAGGGTGCAGGGCGCGCCGGCATGGCGCACCAGGTCCGTGAAGGCCGCGCAGGCTTCGGGGCCGGCGTTCACCAGCCCGCCGCCGCCATAGAAGATGGGCCGCTTGGCCTGGGCGATCAGCGCGGCGGCGCGGCGCACGGCCGACTGCGGCAGCTTGGGCGCCAGCTTGCTGGCCTGGCGCCGCGCGCGCAGCGCCGCCAGCTTCTGTTGCGAAGGCGCGGCCGGGATGCCGTCGTCCGCGTCCCGCAGGGTGGCCAGCTGCACGTCCTTGGGGAAGTCCACCAGCACCGGGCCCGGGCGGCCGTGACGGGTCAGTTCGAAGGCGCGGCCCACCACGCCGGCCACGTCGTCCACCGCGCGGATCTGCGTGTTCCACTTGGTCACCGAGCGCGAGATGCCGATGGCATCGCACTCCTGGAAGGCATCGGTGCCGATGGCGGCCGTGGCGACCTGGCCGCTGATGCACAGCACCGGGATCGAATCGCACATGGCGTCCAGCAGGCCGGAGGTGGTGTTGGCCATGCCGGGGCCGGATGTAACGAAAACCACGCCCGTGCGGCCGGTGCTGCGGGCATAGCCCTCGGCGGCGTGCACGGCCGCCTGTTCGTGGCGCACCAGCACATGGCGCAGGCGCGGCTCGGCGTAGAGCGCGTCGTACAGCGGCAACACCGCGCCCCCGGGATAGCCGAAGACGGTATCCACGCCGTGGGCAATCAGCGTATCGAGCAGAATTTTCGCCCCGTTGTGAGCGGGGCGATCAGTGGCGGCAAGCGCGGCGGCGGCGGTGGGGTGCAGGCGATCGTTCATGCTATCTATCTTATTCGTAGATCGGGAGAATATTTATCTTCTTTTCCACGGAAAACCGATAGACGGAGTAAATTTATCTTTGATATTAGGGAATCAAAGAAAATGAACCTGGACAAGTTCGATCTCGCCATTTTGAAGGTGCTGCAAGACAACGCGCGCGCCAGCCTGAACGACATCGGCGCGGCCGTGGGCCTGTCGTCCACGCCGTGCTGGAACCGCATCAAGCGCATGGAAAGCGCCGGGGTGATCCGCGGCTATACCGTGGACATCGACCCGGCCAGCCTGGGTTTCATGGACACGGTGATCGTGCACGTCACGCTGGAGAGCCACAGCGAGGAAACCCTGTACGAGTTCGGCCGGGCGCTGGCGCAGATTCCGGAGGTGCTGGAGGCCTTTCTGGTGTCGGGCGACTACGACTATTACATCCGCATCGCCGTGCGCGACACCCGCGACTACGAGCGGCTGCTGCGGGAACAGCTCTACCGCATCCCGGGCATCCGGCACAGCAAATCCTGCTTCGTGCTGCGCCGGCTGAAGGAAACCAAATTGCCGCTGACGGGTCCGGCGGAATGAGCGCGCGTCAGCGCAGGACGAAATCCACCGGCACGGCTGGCTCCGGCAGCGGCCGCACGCCCAGGCCTTCCAGCAGGTCGATCTCGATCACGCGGGCCAGCGCCGACAGCGGCAGGTCGTTCTCGTCGGAGCCGAACGGGTCTTCCAGTTCGTCGCCCACCGCGTCCAGCCCGAAGAAGGTGTAGGCGACGATGGTGACGGCCGCCGGCATCATGTATTCCAGCGTGCCCACCAGGCCGAAGGGCAGCAGCAGGCAGAACAGCCAGGCCGTGCGATGCAGCAGCAACGAGTACGCGAAGGGCGAAGGCGTGAACTTGATCCGCTCGCAGGCCGCCTGGATGGCAGCGCAGGCGGCCACGCGCTGGGTCAGCGCCTGGTACAGGATGTCGGTCAGTTCGCCGCGCCGCAGGCAGGCGGCCAGGTCGCGGTTGATGGCCATGAGCAAGGCATCGGGCACGTTGCGGCAGCCGGCCAGCGTTTCGGCCTCGTCCTGCTGCACCCAGGGGCGCGCGGCGGCCGTCATGTCTTCCTGCCGCAGCCGGGCCGCCAGCGCATAACCGAAGCCGATACAGCGCCGCACGATGCGTTCCTGCACCGGGTTGGCGGTGCTGGCCGCCAGCAGCACCGCGCTTTCGCGCGCCAGGCTGCGCGCCTGCACGATCAGGTCGCCCCATTGCTTGCGCGCTTCCCACCAGCGGTCGTAGCAGACGTTGTTGCGAAAGCCCATGAACACGGACAAGGCCAGGCCGAACAGCGAGAACGGCACCGCCGACAGATGGGCGGGCGAGAACCATTCCTGGTGGTACATCCACACCACGAGGCAGGACAACGCCGTGATGACCAGAATGCGGCTGAGGATCCGGGGAATGATGGAGCCGCGCAAGACAAAGAACAGAGCCAGCGCGGAAGGACGCGGACGGACGATCATGGTGCTAACCGGGAAGGGAAGGGCGGCGCACACTATACGCCTATCAAGCTGTCAAATAGGCGCCGATATAATTCTGTTTCGTCTCACCGCCACCGCCGCCCGCCAATGACCACTGAAGCTACCCCGATCAAGCCCTGGCACGTCGTCCGCCGCTCCAAGTTGCACGGCAATGGCGTCTTCGCCGCGCGCAAGATCCCCGCGGGCACGCGCATCATCGAATACGGTGGCAAGCGCATCAGCGCCAAGGAGGCGGACCGCCGCCACCCCACCAATCCCGACGATCCCTTCCACACCTTTTTCTTCTCGCTCAGCTCCGGCCGGGTGATCGACGGCGGCGACGAAGGCAATGACGCCCGCTGGATCAACCACTCCTGCCAGCCCAACTGCGAAGCCCAGGAAGGCAAGCACGGCAAGCGCGTCTACATCGTCGCGCTGCAGGACATCCCGCGCGGCACCGAACTCTTCTACGACTACGGCCTGGTGCTGGACGGCCGCATCACCAAGAAGCTCAAGGAAGGCTACCGCTGCCTTTGCGGCACGCCGCCGTGCCGCGGCACGATGCTGGCCCTGCCCGAGAAAAAGAAGAAAGCCGCCCAGCCCGAAGCCGCCGACGCCGAGTCCTGAGCGCATGGGGGTCCGTCCCCCCGGGAAAGGCCAAGACCCCAGGCCCAGCGGGCGTATTCGGCCCCGGCCGCCGGACAGGCGTACAATCATCGAGTCGTTAACACGACATGCAGTACGTCTTCAGGGCGGGGTGAAACTCCCCACCGGCGGTATGCCACGCAATGTGGCGAGCCCGCGAGCGCCCGGCGTCCTCTACGGATGCCGGGGTCAGCAGATCTGGTGAGATGCCAGGGCCGACGGTCATAGTCCGGATGAGAGAAGATGTGCCGGCACAACCCCGCTCGTCCTGGCGCGCCCGCGTCCGGATGACGGCATTGCGCTCGGCTATCGTGTAGCCCTGGAACGTTTTTCGCCCCTTTTCAACTTGCGAGAGCGTTTCCAATGTCCAACGTTGCCCTTACCCCGCAGTCCCCCATCCCCAGCCTGGCTTCGCAGCCTTTCGCCGCCCGCCTGCAGCGCGCCCTGCATCATCTGCGCCTGGGCCGGCCCGTCATCCTCATGGACGACTTCGACCGCGAAAACGAGGCCGACCTGATCGTCGCCGCCGATAAGCTGACGGTGCCCGTCATGGCCCAGCTGATCCGCGACGGCAGCGGCATCGTCTGCCTGTGCCTGCCCGGCGAAACCCTGGACCGCCTCGGGCTGCCGCCCATGGTCCAGCGCAACCAGAGCCGCTACGCCACCGCCTTCACCGTCTCCATCGAGGCCCGCGAAGGCGTGAGCACCGGCGTGTCGGCCGTGGATCGCGTCACTACGATCCGCGCCGCCATCTCCCCGGCCGCGCAAAGCGAAGACATCGTCAGCCCGGGACACGTGTTCCCGCTGCGCGCCCAGCCAGGCGGCGTGCTGACGCGCCGCGGCCATACGGAAGGCTCCGTGGACCTGGCGGTGCTGGCGGGGCTGCGCCCGGCCGGCGTGCTGTGCGAACTGATGAATGCCGACGGCACGATGATGCGCGGCGCCGCGCTCGAACGCTACGCCGCCCAGCACGGGCTGGTGGCGCTCACCATCGCCGAACTGGCCGACCACCTGCAGCAGCTGAAGGACGGCCGGGCGGAAGCCATCGACGACGAAGTCCTGGAAATGGCCGCGACGGCCTGATCCCTCCGGCGGCGCCTCCGCCACGCAGGCGCCGCAAGCGTCGTCACGCGCGGTTTCTGAGCGCCATCGCGACGAGCATCGCCGCCAGGGCGCACCCCCCTCCCATCGCGTACACCGCGCCGTAGCCGTGCGCGCCGGCCAGCCAGCCGGCCGCCGGGCTACTCAGGCCCAGGGCGATGTCCAGGAAGGCGACGTATGCCCCCATGGCCGCGCCGCGGCTCGCGGCCGGCACGCGGCGCACCGCCTCCACCCCGAAGGCCGGAAAGGCCAGCGAATACCCCGCGCCCGTCAGCAGGGCGCCGGCATAGGCCCATGCGGGCGACACGGCCGACCAGATCAGCCACTGGCCCACCGCCTCGATCATCACGCAGACCAGCGCCACGCGCGCGCCGCCCAGCCTGTCCGGCAGGCCGGCGAAAAACACCCGCGCCAGGATGAAGCCGCCGCCGAAGGCGGTGAACATCCAGGCCGCGCCGTCCCAGCCCCGCTGCGCGTACAGCAGGCTCACGAAGGCCGTGATCACGCCGAAACCGACGCTGCACAGCGCCAGGCCCAGGCCCGGCAGCAGCACCAGCCCCAGCACCTTGTAGAAGGGCGTGCGCGTTCCGCCCGCGGCGGGCACGCCGCGCAAGGGCGACACGAACCCCAGCGCCGCCAGCGGAATGAGCACCGTGGCCCAGGCTATGCCGGCAAAGCCGGCGGCGCCGTACAGCCGCATGCCCGCCGGCGCGCCCAGCGCGTAGGCGGCGTAGATGGCCACGCCCACCCAGGCCATCACGCGGCCCGCGTTCTGCGGCCCCGCGCGACCCACGCCCCAGCTCAACACGCCGGTGACGATGAGGCTCTCGGCGCATCCCATCACGGCACGGCCGGCCAGCAGCGCCATGAAGGCCGCCTGTGGACGTGCCGCCAGGCCGTCGGCCAGCAAATAGCACAGACCCGCCACCGAACCCAGCAGGAAGCCGGCCGCCACCGCCTGCTTGGCGCCGCGGCGATCCGCCAGCGAGCCCGCGTAAGGCCGCGACAACAGGGCGGCGGCGAATTGCAGCCCCGCCACCACGCCCACCGCGAGCGCGCCCAGCGCCAGCGCGCTGTCCACGTACAGCGGCAGCACCGGCATGGGCAGGCCCACCATGAAAAAGCCGACGAATACCGCCAGGGCCAGCGGCAGGATTTGCGCGAAAACGGAACGCGCGGGTCCGTGGGCCGCGGGCAGGGCCCCGGCCGCAGATGAATTCGACATGGATATTCCTTGAACAGGTGATTGCGTCCCGCCGCCATCGCGCGAGAACCGGCGATGGCATAATCCGCCCAAGCAGGGCGGTCTTGCGGGATCGCCTGACGGAAATTTTATGAGCCATTGCTCATGTTCGATACTCGCCTTTCATCCAAGCCATGACAGCCATCCCACAGCCCCGGAAATCGCCGCGCCAGCTCAGGTCCCAGCACACCGTCGAGACGATTCTGCAAGCCACGGCTCGCGTTTTGGCCACGCACGGCTATGCCGGCACCAATACCAACCTGATCGCGGAAACCGCCGGCGTCAGCGTCGGCTCGCTGTATCAGTACTTCCCCAACAAGAACGCGCTGATCGCGGCGCTGCACGACCGCCATGACAACCAGATGCTGGACGTGATCGACCAGGTGCTGGACAGCAACCCCGCCGCCACGCTGCGCGAACGGGTCGCGGCCATCGTCCAGGCCATGCTGCATGCGCACCTGCTGGAGCCCGCGCTGCACCGCGTGCTGGAACGGGAATTCCCGCTCTTCGACCTGCCGCACGAGCACAGCCGCGCCGACCAGGACATCCATCGCCGCATGCGCCATCTGCTGGAATTCCATCGCGACGAGATCGCGCAGCAGAACCGCGACCTGGCAACCTACGTCGTGCTGCGCATCATGGAATCGCTGGTGCACGCGGCCGCGCTGGAGCCGCCCGCGGGCTTTTCGCCGCAGCAGCTCGAACAGGCGGTGGTGGATGCCGTGATGGGATATCTGGGCACGCCCGCGGCGGCGGCCCGGCCCGCGCCGCGCAAGACGGCGGCGAAGAAGGCGGCGAGCCGCTAGAGTTCGCGCGAGGCGTCTTCCGGCGTCGACGCGCCCGGGAGCGATTCGGCCATGCGGGCCAGGCAGTCGGCCGGGTCGCCCTGCACGATGCGGGCGCTGCACGCCAGCATCAGGTTCAGGCTCAGGCCGAAGTCTTCGACGGTGTAGCCCTCCGCATCCACCATGCGCGAGGCGCCGTCGTCGGCCGCGGCGCCCACGGCCACCTGGTCGATCAGCGACCCGGCCTGGCGGGTATGGCCCCACACCGGCTTGCCGCAAGCGATGGCATAGCCGACCTCGAAGGCCGTGCCGGAATCGGGTTCGGCGCCCCGGAAGGGGTTCAGGTTCGCCATCACCATGTCGGCGCGGCGGATCAGGGCGACGTTCTCGCGGTAGATCCATTGCGCCAGCGCCGCGCCGGACAGCTCGCGGGGCGCCCGGTTGTCCAGCGGGAACAGGCCCTCGAAACCATGGGCGGCGCACAGCGCCTTCAGGCGCTCGCCCTGGGCCTCGGCGTCGGGCAGGAACACGTCGAAACCGGCAAGGTACACGCTGGGCACGAGGCTACTCCGGTTCGGAAACGTTGAAGGCTTCGCCGGTGGCGAAGAAGGATCCGCCCGCCACGTAATGCACCGAGCGGCGCTCGTCGTCGGGGAAATGCCAGCGGTTGCCGGAAAACACTTCCGGCGCGGCCCACGCGGCCACCACTTCGCCGATGAAAAGGTCGTAGGCCTGCTGGTTGTGCGGCTCCGGCACGACGCGGCATTCCAGCCAGCCCAGGCAATCGCCGATCAGCGGCGCGCCGATCTTGCTGGCCGGGAACGTCGTCAGGCCGCTGGCCTGGAACTTGTCTTCGTCGCGCCCGGAATGCGACCCCACCCGCAGCGTGGCGGCGGCTTGCGCGCGCGTAGGGACGCACAGCGCGAATTCGCCCGACGCTTCGATCAGTTCGCGCGTGTACGTATTCTTGTCCACCACGACCAGCATCTTGGGCGGGCTGAAATCCAGGGGCATGGCCCAGGCGGCCGCCATGACGTTGCGAGCCTCGCCGTGCGCGCTGGTCACCAGCACGGTGGGGCCGTGGTTCAGCAGCAGATAGGCGCGCGGCAGGTCGACGGGCTCGATGCGGGACATGGCCTAGAACATGCCGTTCTTGTTGGCGGGATTCTCCGGGATCTCCTGGCTCACGTCCCAGTGCTCGACGATCTTGCCGTTTTCCACCCGGAAGATGTCCACCACCGCCTGGCCGCGGTCTTCCGGCGAATCGCGCCACTGGTTGTGGATCATCACCAGGTCGCCCTCGGCGATCACCCGCTTGATCTCGACGATGGATTGCGGATGCTGTTCGAAATAAGCGGGGAAGAAGTCCACCATGGGCTCGATCCCGTCCTGCATGTACGGATTGTGCTGCGTGTAGCCCGGGCCGACGTACCGGCGCACCGCCTCGTCGATGTTGCGCTCCTGGAACATCATGCGGAAGAACGCCACCACGATGTCCTTGTTGGACTGGGGCCCGGCCGCGCGCGCCGGCGCGATCGCAACGGTGGCGGCGGCGACCAGCATACAGAGGGCCAACGATTTCAACTTCATACGCATACAGGGCAACTCAGGTCGTGACGCCGGTTGGCGCGGTGTGCCAGTTTACAAATAAAAACGTGGATACCGCGGCCTTTCCCCCAATGGCAAAAGGGGCCCGACCGGGCCCCTTTTTTCCTCCCCCCCTTGCGGCGGGGTCAATATCCGACCGTGTAACGGCGGCGGGAATGCTTGGGCGTCTCCAGTTCGTCGACCAGGGCGATGGCGTAGTCTTCCATCGAGATCCAGCTCTTGCCTTCCTCGTCGGCCAGCAGGGTGTCGTCCCCCACTCGGAACTTGCCGGTGCGCTCGCCCGGCTCGAACAGCGCGGAAGGCGACAGGAAGGTCCAGTTCAGCACCTTTTCCTGGCGCAGCGCGTCCAGGAACACCACGCCCGCGCGGGCCTCGGGCTTGTAGGCGTCCGGGAACTCGGGCGTATCGATCAGCATCTTGCCAGGCGCGACCATCAGGCTGCCCGCGCCCCCCACCACCAGCAGGCGGGGCACGCCGGCGTCCTTGACGGCATGCAGCAGCGGCTTGGCGTCGGAGGAAACGAAGCGCGACGCGCTGATGACGGCATCATGGCCCGACAGGATGGAGGTCAGGGCCTCCGGATCCGTGGCGTCGCCCTGCTTGATGGTCAGGCCGGGCTGGGGATTCACGTCGGACAGGTTGCGGGCGATACCCGTGACCTGGTGGCCGCGCTTGAGCAATTCGTCCGCCACGCGCGAACCGACGCGGCCGGTAATTCCGATCAATGCAACTTTCATGGTCTTGCTCCTTGGAAGGGGAAGCCGGGTCGGGCGCCGCACCCGCGGCGCTGCGTGTCCAGCTCAGGCAAAGCCATACTATTCGGTCGAATCCGATCAAAAAACCCATAAAAGCGGATGAGTTTTTTGCAATTTATGCATCAATGCTGGGAAATCCGAACCGACCGGCCCCGGCTGGCGGCGCGGGTCGACCGGCCCGGACCGCTCTGCCAGTGTGCTCCCGGCGGCCCCGCTTGAACAGGGGCCGCAAGGCGCTTCAGCCGGCGGCGCGCTGCGCCTGGTAGACCTGCAGGTGGGTGTAGGCGGCGCGCAGGTACGTGGCATCCACCCCCAGGCTGCGGGCCCGGTGCAGCATGTCGCCCACGATGTGGTCGGCCTCGACCGGCAGGCCTTGGCGCAGGTCGCGGAACATCGAGGCGGTCATGGGTTGGGAAGGATCGGTGAGGATCTTGCGCGCCGATGCGTCGGCCTCCGGGCGGACCGCGTGGCCGGACGCGGCGGCCACCGCCTGCGATTCCTGCAGCAGCGTGCGCAGGATGTCCAGGCCGTCGTCGGTGGAGGCGATCTGCCCCACGGAGCCGCGCATCATGCAGGTCGCGGCCGCCAGCGTGGTCAGGAACACGTATTTTTCCCAGATGTCCTGGTAGATCTCGCCGCTCAGGCGGCTGGAATACTCGCCCCCGGCCAGCGCCTGCTCCAGCGCCTCGCAGCGCGCGCTGCGGGCCGGGCCCGCGCGTTCGCCGAAGACGATGCTGGCATGCTTGCCGAGGTGCACGATCTCGCCGTCGGGGCCGAGCGTGGCGTTGATCTGGCACAGGCCGCCGAGCACGCGGTGGGGTTCGAACTCGCGGTCCAGCAGGTCGTACTGCAGCACGCCGTTCATGATGGGCAGCACGGCCGTGTCGGGCCCGACCGCGGGGCGGATGGCCTCGATGGCGCTGGCCAGGTCATAGGCCTTGCAGCTGAGCACCACCACGTCGTAGCTGCCCTGCAGGGTCTGCTGCGTGACCAGCTTGGGATGCAGCGTGGCGTCGCCCAGCGGGCTCTGGATGCGCAGGCCGTGCTCGCGGATCCGCGCGGCGCGCGGCTCGCGCACCAGGAAGGTCACGTCCGCGCCCGCCTGGGCGGCGCGCCCGCCGAAATATCCGCCGGTGCCGCCGGCGCCCAAGAACAACAACCGCATGTCTCTCTCCTTGTCGTGGCCGCCCGCCAAGGTCGCGGGCCGATGCCGGAATTATGCGCCTTGCCCGGGCGCGGGCGGCTTGCGCTCGGCCCAGGCCTCGTATCCGCCGCGCAGGGCCCAGGTATTGGGATAGCCGGCCGCCCGCAGCCGCGAGGCCAGCAGCGCGGCCGATACCTCGTTGGGGCAGGCGCAGTAGACGACGATGTCGGAATCCAGCGCCTTGGCGTCCAGCTCGGGCAGGGGGGCCTTCAGGTCCACGGCGATCGCGCCCGGGATGCGTTGTTCGTCGCGCAGCGCCTCGGGCCGCACGTCGAAGACCAGCGCGCTGCGGCCGTCCTGGCGCCATTGCATCAGCTCGTCCACCGACAGGCGGGGAATGACGCGCAGGCTGCGCAGCAGGATCCTGCGGCGCAGGAAGCGCGCCAGGATGTACAGCGCCAGCACCGCCGCCAGCACGCCCAGGCCCATCGCGCCGTACGTGCCGAGGATCTCCAGGACGTCGTTGACGACGTTGTGGAACAGGCCGCCCAGCAGCAGGGCCGAGCCGACCCAGATGAGGGAGCCCGCCAGGTCATACAGCAGGAAGCGACGGTAGGCGGTGCCCGTCAGCCCCGCCATGACGGTGGACAGGGCCCCCGCGCCCGGCAGGAACTTGCAGACCAGCAGCGCCCGCACGCCGATGCGCAGGTACAGGCGCTGCGTCTGCCGGATGCAGGAATCCTGCGACAGCGACATCTTGCAGATCACGCCCAGCAGGCGCGAGCCGTAGCGCCGCCCGGCCACGTACCAGAGGGTGTCGGCCAGCAGGCAGGCGGCCGTGGCCGCCAGCCAGGGCACGGCCCAGCCGCCCGCGCCGCCCAGGGCGCCGGCGGCGATCAGCATGGGGTAGGCGGGCACCGGCAAACCGGCCTGCTCGACCAGCACGTTGGCGAACACCAGCCACCCGCCGTACTGTTCGAGCAGCAATTGAATATCTTGCATGGGGCATTCCAGCTTGCCGCGCCGCGCGCGGCTCATTCCCCGATTTTAGGCTCGTAGACGCGCGCCGCAGGCCCTTGCGCGCCGCAACGGCCCGTTCCAGGCGCGGGCCCCGTCCACCCCTTGAAACGGCGCGCACCATGCCGGTGCCGCGCTTCCCCGCCAGGGTGCCTATAATCCTGCCCGGCCATCAGGTTTCCCCGACTTGTCGCGGGAATGCCCCATGGCATACAACTTGCTTCGCTCGGACTGGCCGCGAACCCGCCCCTTCGGATGGGACGCGCCACCTGGCGCTCCCGTCCAATGACCGATCCCACGTCCTCGCCTCCGACCGCTCGCCCCGGCATGCCCGCCGGCGGCCGCCATTTCGCGCCGGACCGCATTGGCGCGCGCGCCCGCAACCCGCAACACCCCCGATCCCTTTCCCTCCCCGCGTAGGAGTCACCCGCATGAAAGCCCTGTTCCCCCTGTCCGGCGGCCTCGCCCGCCGCGGCCTGCTCAAGCTGGCCGCCGCCGCCGCCGGCGCGCTGCTGTTCTCCGGCGCCGCCCACGCCCAGGCGCCCGCCAAGACCAAGGTCGCCGCCATCTATACGGTGCCGGTCGAGCAGCAATGGGTATCCCGCATCCACAAGGCGCTGACGGCCGCCCGCGATCGCGGCGAGATCGACTACACGTTCTCGGAAAACGTCACCAACGCCGACTACGAGCGCGTGATGCGCCAGTACGCGGAGCAGGGCAACAAGCTGGTGGTGGGCGAAGCCTTCGCGGTGGAAGCCGCCGCCCGCAAGGTGGCCAAGGACTATCCGCAGACCGCCTTCCTGATGGGATCTTCGGGCAAGCCCCAGCAGCCCAACTTCTCGGTGTTCGACAACTACATCCAGGAACCCGCCTACCTGACCGGCATGATCGCCGCCGGCGTCAGCAAGACCGGCAAGATCGGCCTGGTGGGCGGCTACCCCATCCCCGAAGTGAACCGCCTGATGCAGGCCTTCATCGACGGCGCCAAGGAAGTGAACCCGCAGGCCGAGTTCACCGTGACCTTCATCGGCTCCTGGTTCGATCCCCCGAAGGCCAAGGAAGCCGCCTTCGCCATGATCGACAAGGGCGCGGACGTGCTCTACGCCGAGCGCTTCGGCGTGTCGGACGCCGCCAAGGAACGCGGCAAGCTGGCCATCGGCAACGTGATCGACACGCAGCCCCAGTACCCCGAGACCGTGGTGGCCTCGGCCCTGTGGAGCATGGAGCCGACCATCGACGAGGCGCTCAAGCAGGTCAAGGCCGGCACCTTCAAGGCCGACAACTACGGCCAGTATTCGCTGATGAAGCACAAGGGTTCGTCGCTGGCGCCGCTGGGCACGTTCGCGACCAAGATCCCCGCCGACCTGATCGCCAAGGTGGAAGCCAGGCAGAAAGCCATCCTGGACGGCAGCTTCACCGTGAAGGTCAACGACAAAGAACCCAAGTCCTCGGCACGATGAAACCAGCGCCTCTCGCCCTGCGACTGACGGGGATCACCAAACGCTTCGGCAGCCTCACGGCCAACGACGACATTTCGCTCACGCTCGCCCAGGGCGAAGTGTTGGCCTTGCTGGGCGAGAACGGCGCCGGCAAATCGACCCTGGTGTCCATCCTGTTCGGCCACTACGTGGCCGACGCCGGAGGCATCGAGGTCTTCGGCAAGCCCCTGCCCGCCGGCCGGCCCGATGCCGCGCTGGCGGCCGGCGTGGGCATGGTGCACCAGCATTTCACGCTGGCGGACAACCTGACCGTGCTGGACAACATCATGGTCGGCACGGAGCCGCTGTGGAAACTGGCCTCCGGACGCGGCAAGGCGCGCAAGCGCCTGGTGGAGCTGGGGCAGCGCTTCGGCCTGGGCGTCGATCCGGACGCCCGGGTAGGCACGCTCTCCGTCGGCGAGAAACAGCGCGTCGAGATCCTGAAGGCGCTGTACCGCGGCGCCCGCGTGCTGATCCTGGACGAACCCACGGCCGTGCTCACCCCGCAAGAGGTGCAGGACCTGTTCGCCACGCTGCGCGGCTTCGTCGACGAAGGCCTGGCCGTGATCTTCATTTCCCACAAGCTGGACGAAGTGATGGCCGTGTCGCGCCGCGTGGCCGTGCTGCGCCAGGGCAGGCTGGTGGCCGAGCGCGATACCGCCGGCACCAGCCCCGCGGAGCTCGCGGAACTGATGGTGGGCCGCAAGGTGGTCATGCCGCACGCGGAAGCGGTGGCGGCGGCCGAGCAGGCCGCCCCCGTGGTGACGCTGTCGCAGGTCAGCGTGCGCGACGGCCGCGACGGCGCGCTGCGCCTGGACAGCCTGGACCTGGTGGTGCACAAGCATGAAATCGTCGCCATCGCGGGCGTGGCCGGCAACGGCCAGCAGGCGCTGGTCTCGGTGCTGACCGGGCTGCGCCAGCCGTCCGACGGCACGATCCGGCTGGGGCCCGAACACGCGGCGGCGCCCACCACGCCGGCCGGCTGGACGGCCGCCCGCGTCGGTCGCATCCCGGAAGACCGCCACGGCGAAGGCATGATCGGCGACAGCCCGCTATGGGAAAACGCCATCGTCGAAGACCTGAAGGACAAGCGCTTCGCGCGCTACGGCCTGATCCGGGCGCGCGCGGGCAAGGCCTACGCCGCCGAGCTCGCCCGGCAGTTCGACGTGCGCGCCGCCTCGCTGGACGTGCGCACGCGCAGCCTGTCCGGCGGCAATATGCAGAAGCTGATCCTGGGCCGCACGCTGGCCCGCGAGCCGCGTTTCATCGTGGCGGACCAGCCCACCTGGGGCCTGGATATCGGCGCGGTCGCCTATGTGCGCGAGCAGTTGCTGGTGGCCCGCAAGCGCGGTGCCGGCGTGCTGCTGGTGTCCGAAGACCTGGAAGAGATCTTCGCGCTGGCCGACCGCATCGCCGTGCTGTGCGGCGGCAAGCTGGTCGCCGTCAAACCGGTGGCCGACTGGACGCCCGCCACGGTGGGCCTGGCCATGACGGGCACTCGCGCCTGACGGTCCGTCAGCGTCTTCCTCTATTGAGCATCTTTCGCATGAAACTGATCCTGGAACGCCGCCCCGAGCCCAGCCGCAAGGCGCTGGCCTTGGCCCCCATCGCGGCCATCCTCTTCACGCTGGCGGTCTGCGCCTTGCTGGTGGCCTGGGCCGGCGCGCCCGTGGGCCGCACCTACGCACTGCTGTTCGAAGGCGCGTTCGGCTCGCGCTTCGCCCTGTCCGAAACGCTCACGCGCGCCACGCCGCTGATGCTGACGGGCCTGGCCTGCGCCGTGGCGTTCCGCGCCCGCTTCTACAACATCGGGGCCGAAGGCCAGCTGTACCTGGGCGCGCTGGCCGCTGTCGCGGTGGGCGGGCTGCACGACGGCACGGGCTTCGACCTGCCGGTGCCCGCGCTGTTCGCCGGCATGATGCTCGCGGCCGCGCTCGCCGGCGCCTTGCTGCTGCTCATCC
This sequence comes from Achromobacter denitrificans NBRC 15125, assembly GCF_001571365.1. Classification (GTDB taxonomy): domain Bacteria; phylum Pseudomonadota; class Gammaproteobacteria; order Burkholderiales; family Burkholderiaceae_B; genus Achromobacter; species Achromobacter denitrificans. The sequence continues at coordinate 107,495 of NZ_BCTQ01000009.1, forward strand.
CCGCGCTGCTGAAGACGCGCCTGGGCGTGGACGAGGTGGTCACGACGCTGCTGGGCAACTTCATCGTGCTGCTGTTCGTCTCCATGATGCTGGACGGCCCGATGAAAGATCCCATGGCCATGGGCTGGCCGCAATCCGTGGCGCTCAACGGCGACCTGGAACTGGGCAAGCTGATCGAACGCACGCGCGCCCATACCGGACTGCTGTGGGCCGCCGGCCTGGCGCTGGGCCTGTGGCTGCTGAACCGCTACACGGTGTTCGGCTTCCAGATGCGCGCCGTGGGCGCCAACGCCCACGCCTCGCGCTTCCTGGGGCTCCCCGTGAACCGCGTCATGCTGGGCACCGCCATGCTTTCCGGCGCGCTGGCCGGCCTGGCGGGCGCGATCGAGGTGGCGGGCCGGACCGGCTACGTCACCCTGGACATGTCGCCGGGCTACGGCTACACGGGCGTGGTGGTGGCCATGCTGGCCGGGCTGCACCCGCTGGGCGTGATCCTGGCCAGCCTCTTCGTGGCCGGCATGCTGGTCGGCGCGGACAGCATGAGCCGCGCCATCGCCGTCCCGAACTACATCGCCGACGTCATCGTCGCCACTTCGTTGCTCGCCATGCTGGTCGCGACGCTATTCGCGCAGTACCGCCTGCGCCGCAACCAGGCCTGAGGAGCGCGCCATGGAATGGATGGATCTGATGAGTTCCTCGGCCTTCTGGGTCGCCGTGCTGCGCCTGGCCACGCCGCTGATACTGGGCACGGTCGGCGTGCTGCTGTGCGAGCGGGCCGGCGTGCTGAACCTGGGCATCGAGGGCATCATGGTGGCCGGCGCCTTCACGGGCTGGCTGGTGGTGTACCTGGGCGCGCCGCTCTATGTGGGCGTGCTGGCCGCCGGCCTGGCGGGAGCCCTGTTCGGCCTGCTGCACGCGGTGCTGACCGTGCCGCTGGGGCTGTCGCAGCACGTGTCCGGCCTGGGCGTGACCCTGCTGGCCACCAGCCTCAGCTACTTCGCCTACCGCGTCACCTTCCCCAGCGTGAACACGCCGCCCACCATCGTGCCGTTCGCCGAAATGAAGTTCCTCGCCGGCATTCCGCTCATCGGGCCGGTGCTGGCGGGGCAGACGCCCATGACGCTGATTGCCCTGGCCGCCGTGCCGGTGCTTGCCTGGGTGCTGAACCGCACGCCGGTCGGGCTGGCGATCCGCATGGTGGGCGAGAACCCGGCCGCCGCCGAAGGCCAGGGCCTGTCGGTGACGCGCCTGCGCATGGGCGCCATCGTGGCCGGCTCGGCGCTGATGGGCGTGGCCGGCAGCTTCCTGACGCTGGCGGCGTTCAACGCCTTCTTCTTCAACATGGTCAACGGCCGCGGCTGGGTCTGCGTGGCGCTGGTGGTATTCGCGTCGTGGCGTCCCGGCAAGGCCCTGCTGGGCGCGCTGATCTTCGCCTTCTTCGACGCGCTGCAACTGCGCATGCAGCAGGGCGGCGCGGCCTTGCCCGGGCTGCCGGAACTGCCCTACCAGGTCTACCTGATGCTGCCGTACATCCTTTCCATTCTCGCCCTGGTGGTGATGGCGCGCCGCGCCGCCTACCCGCAGGCTTTGATGAAGCCGTACCGCAAGGGTGAAAGGTAGAGGGGGGGATGGCCCACCCCCGAAGCGCTGCGCGCTTCCCCCTCAAGGGGGCGTCGCTACGGACCGGCAAAGCCGGCTCCGTGCGACCCGGATGGGGCGACGCCGGCTTGAGGCGGCGAGGGAAGGGCGCAGTACGATGAACAACAGAAACTTCCAGCAAGGAATTCCATGCTCGACCTGATCCTTAGAAACTGTTCGCTGCCGGACGGCCGCCAGAACATCGACATCGGCATCGCCAATGGCCGCATCGTGGCGTTGGAGCCGGCGCTGAAGGCCGAGGCCGCGCAGACGGTGGACGCGGGCGGCCAACTGGTGTCGCCGCCCTTCGTGGACGCGCACTTCCACATGGATTCCACGCTGTCCTTCGGCCTGCCCCGGGTGAACCAGTCGGGCACGCTGCTGGAAGGCATTGCGCTGTGGGGCGAGCTCAAGCCCTTGCTGACCCAGGAGGCGCTGGTCGAGCGCGCGCTGGCGTATTGCGACTGGGCGGTGGCCCGCGGCCTGCTGGCCATCCGCTCGCACGTCGACGTGTGCGATCCGCGCCTGCTGGCCGTGGAAGCGCTGCTGCACGTGCGCGAAAAGGTCAAACCCTATCTGGACCTGCAACTGGTGGCCTTCCCTCAGGATGGCGTGTTACGCGCGCCGGGCGCGCTGGACAACCTGAAGCGGGCGCTGGACATGGGCGTGGACGTGGTGGGCGGCATTCCCCATTTCGAACGCACCATGCAGGACGGGGCCGAATCCGTGCGCATCCTGTGCGAACTGGCCGCCGAACGCGGCCTGCGCGTGGATATGCACTGCGACGAAAGCGACGATCCGCTATCGCGCCACATCGAGACGCTGGCCTACCACACGCAACGCCTGGGCCTGCACGGACGCGTGACGGGGTCGCACCTGACGTCCATGCATTCCATGGACAACTACTACGTCTCCAAGCTGATCCCGCTGATGCGCGAAGCCGGCGTGGCGGCGATCGCCAACCCGCTGATCAACATCACGCTGCAGGGCCGCCACGATACGTATCCGAAGCGCCGCGGCATGACGCGCGTGCCGGAACTGCTGGCCGCCGGCGTGCCGGTGGCCTTCGGCCACGATTGCGTGATGGACCCGTGGTACAGCCTGGGTTCGGGCGACATGCTGGAAGTGGCGCACATGGGCCTGCACGTCGCCCAGATGACGGGCCAGGACGCCATGCGCGCCTGTTTCGCGGCGGTGACCGCCACGCCCGCGCTGATCCTGGGCCTGGACGAAACCGGGCTGGCCGTCGGCAAGCGCGCCGACCTGGTGCTGCTGCAAGCGCGCGATCCCGTCGAGGCGCTGCGCCTGCGCGCCACCCGCCTGATGGTGATGCGCGGCGGCAACGTGATCGCGACCACGCCGCCCGCCACCGCCACCCTGAACCTGCCCGGACGCCCCGGCCAGGTCAGCTTTCAGACACCGGCCCGCTGACGAACGCCGGCCGGCGCGCCGCCGTCACGATGATTTCCACCAGCAGCTCCGGCGCGGCCAGCTTGGCCTCGCAGGTGGCGCGGGTGGGCATCGCCTGGGGCAGCGCCCACTCGGCCCACACGGCATTCATGCCGGCGAAGTCGCGGTCGATGTCCTTGAGCCAGATCTGCACCGAAAGCAGGCGCGATTTGTCCGTGCCCGCCTGCGCCAGATAGCCGTCTATCTTGGCCAGCGCGTCGCGGGTCTGCGCGGCGATGCCTCCCTCCGCCGCCGAGGTCACGCCCGCCACGTACACCGTATCGCCGTGGATGACGATGCGGCTGAGGCGCTGGTTGGAATCCTTGCGCACGATATCAGTCATTCTTTTTGCTCCTTCAGGGATGGATCGGACGCCGGCGCGGCGTCCGTGAAACGTTCAATCCGGAATGGCGCGATCGGCAGGTCCGTCGCGCCGGTGGTGATCAGGTCGGCCATGATGCGGCCGACGATGGGCCCCAGCTCGAAGCCGTGGGCCGAGAATCCAAAGGCATGGAAGGCGGTCTCGTGGCGGCTGCTGCGGCCGATCACGGGTATCTCGTCCGGCATGGCCGCCTCGATGCCCGCCCAGCCTCGGTTCACGACCGCGTCGCGCATGTGCGGGAACAGGTCGCAGACCGTGCGCGCGCCTTCGGCCAGCGAGCGGAAATCCAGTTCGGTCCATTCCGCGTCGCGGTCCACCCAGGCGCGCCGCCCGCCGCCGATCAGGACGGTTCCGTTGGCGCGCTGCTTGAACGACAGGGCGCGGCCCGTGCCCAGCACCACCGGATCGAGGAAATGGTCCATGCGCAGGGTCACCAGCATCATGGGGCTGATGGCGGTCAACGGCACCGGCTCGCCCCAGGCCGCGGCGATGCGGTCGGCCCAGGCGCCGGCGCAGTTCAGCACCCGCGGCGCGGTGTACACGCCCGCGTCCGTCTCCACGCGCCATTGGCCGTCGCGGCGCGCCACCGCATTCACGCGCACGCCTTCCAGGAAGCGGGCCCCCAGGCTGGCCGCCTTCATGCGGAAAGCCAGCGTCGTGCGGTAGGGATCCGCGGCGGCATCCTCGCGCGCGATCAGCCCGCCTTGCACCGTGGGCGCCAGCGCCGGAATCAGCGCCCGCAGATCCTCGGGACTTATCCACTGCTCGTGGGTATAGCCATGGTCCGTCATGGTTTGCAGGCGGGCGCGCAGCAGGGCCGCGTCCTCGGCGTTCTCCGCCACGCGCACCTGGCCGTGCTGCTCGAAGCCGCAATCATCGTCCACCAGCTCGCCGATGCGATACCAGAGCTCGCGCGAGGCCAGCGCCAGCGGCACCTCGGCCAGGTGCCTCGACAGGGTGCGCACGCCGCCCGCGTTCACGCCGGAGGCGTGCCGGCCCACGTAGTTCTTCTCGATCACCAGCGGCTGCATGCCCGCGCGCGCCAGATGCAGCGCCGCCGAGCTGCCGTGCAGCCCGCCGCCGATGATGATGACTTCCGCCGACCGCGTGGCACCGGTCATGTCTACTCCTTCGGTTTACTTTTTCAGCCGGACGACGGCCTGCCTCGAATCGTCCGTCTGCGGCAGCGAGGCGAGTTCGCCCAGCGTCAGCGGCTTGGTCGGGAACCGCAGGCGGTAATAGCCCACCTCCTGCGTCGGCACGCCGCGCTCCTCGGCGATGATCTCCGACACGGTCAGCCCGCAGAACCGGCCCTGGCAGGGTCCCATGCCGCAGCGCAGGAACGCCTTCATCTGGTTGGGTCCGCTGCATCCCAGCTTGACGGTGTCGCGCACCTGCGCCGCGGTGACTTCCTCGCAACGACAGACGATAGTGTCGCCGGTGGGGCGCCGGAACGCGTCGGGCGTCTTGTAGAGCGCGTCGAAAAACTCGCGGCCGCGAACGGCCCGCGCCAACGCCGCGCGCGGCGCAGCAGCCTCGCCATCGCGCTTGGCGGCATCGATGCGGCCCAGCAGGTGGGCGGCCTGCAAGGCGGCCAGCCGGCCGCGATGCTCTGCCGCCAGCGCGCCGGCGATGCCCGCGCCGTCGCCCGCCATGCCGATGCCCTCGACCGAGGTCAGGCCCCACTCGTCGACCTGCGGCTCCCAACAGTCCAGCGCGTCGTTCCAGCGGTGCTCCGCGCCCACGGCGCGCGACAGGTTCACGTTGGGCACCACGCCCTGGTGCAGCATCAGCTGGTCCGCGGGCAACGTTTTGCTGACGCCATCCGCCGTATAGCGCACGCTTTGCAGTTTGCCGTCGCCCAATGCCTCCAGCGCCGTCACGCCGCGCGTGATGGGCACCGCAGCCTTGACCGCGCGCAGCAGCTTCAGGCCCTTGCCCAGGTACGGCGAACGCAGGAAGCCCCAGACCTTGGGCAGCGCCTGGCTCATGCGTCCCGGCGGCGTGGTTTCGAGCAGGGCGTCGATCTTCACCCCAGCGTTCAGGTACTGCCAGGCCACCAGGTACAGCAGCGGGCCGCTGCCCGCCAGCACCGTGCGGTCGGCGGGCACCACGCCCGCCGACTTCAGCAGAATCTGCGCGGCGCCGGCCGTGATGACGCCGGGCAGCGTCCAGCCGGGAATGGGAAAGGGGCGTTCCTGTGCGCCCGTGGCCAGCAGCAGCCGGCGCGCATGCACGATGCGCGCCTCGCCCGCCACCGAGTAGGCCACCTCGAAGCCGTTTTCCGGTTGGGGCGCGGTGCGCTCGGCCACCGCCCACACCGTGGCGCCCGGCACGTAGCGCGCGCCGGACTGCTGGAAGGGCCCCACCAGCGAGGCGCCATGCCAGTAATCTTCGCCCAGGATGGCGCGGTCGGTCACGGGCGTGGTCGTGATGGCCCGATAGATCTGGCCGCCCGGCGCCGGCTGTTCGTCCAGCAGCACGGTATCCACGCCCAGCTTCGCGGCCAGCGTCGCTGCCGCCAATCCTGCCGGGCCCGCGCCCACCACCAGCAAATCGCATTGCGTCGTATCGATCATGCCTGCACCTTGCGCGCGCCCAGCTGGCGCTCGATCTTCATGCCTTCGCGCACGGCCGTCATGCAGCCCTGCTGGTTCGCCTGGCCGTCGATGGTGACCAGGCAGTCGTAGCACACGCCCATCATGCAATAGGGCCCCCGCGGCACTTCGTTGACCGCCGTGTCGCGGCACGCCTGCACGCCGCCGGCGAACAGCGCCGCGGCCACGCTGTCGCCCTGGCGGCACAACAGCTCGGCCCCGTTGACCGTTACGCGCACCGGCGCGCCCTGCGCCTGGCGTTGCGCCTCGTCAAGCCTCTTGAACATGGAACCTCCGGGTCGAGAAGGGCGCCATGTCGTCGGCCAGCGAGCCGGCGGCGATCATGGGCGCCAGATTGAGCGCGTGCGCGGCGGCCAGCGTCACGCCGCTATGACAGGTGGCGACGAAGGCCCCCGGGCACGTTTCGGATTGCTGATAGATGGGAAAGCCGTCCTTGGACATCACGCGCAGCGCCGCCCAGCTGCGCACCACCCGCACCTCGCGCAGCGCGGGCAGGGTGCGCACGGCGCGGTCGGCCAGCGTGCCCAGGATGGGCAGGCCCACCTGGTTGTCCGCGTAGCCCGCCTCTTCCTGCGAATCGCCGATCAGCCAGGTGCCTTCGTCGGTCTGGCGCAGCGTGGACAACGGCGTTTCGAGCATGCGGCGCGTGCGTTCCAGCACCACGATCTGGCCGCGCTGCGGGCGCACCGGCACGTCCAGGCCCACCTGCGCGCCCAGCTCCTTGTTCGACAGCCCCGAGGCCAGCACGATCTTGCGCGCGCGCACCGTGCCGGCCGGCGTGTCGATCTCGAACACGCCGTCGCGTTGGCGGACGCGCTGCGCCGGACGGCGCGGCAGGTAATCCACAACCCGCTGTGCAAAACTCGTGTGCAGCGCGCGCAGCAGCTTGAGTGGATTGGCGATGCCGTCCACCGGCGTCCAGGTCGCGCCGCGCACGTCGGGGCCGATGCCCGGCACCAGGTCGGCGACCTCCGCCCGGTCGAGCAGCTTCCATTCGTATTGCGACATGCCCGGCTGCGCCAGCAGGGTCTGCATGAATTTGACCCGGGCCTCCACTTCGGCCTCGCTCAACAGCGCATGCAGACCGCCGCGCTGCTCCAGGTGCACGTCCACGCCGGTCTCGTCGAGCAGCGCCGCGGCCAGGCGCGACCACCCCGTGGCCGAGATCATGGTCCAGACGCCGTAGCGCGGCAACCCCATGCCTTTGCTCTGCACCCAGACCAGCCCGAAGTTGCCGCGCGAGGCCCGGTAGGCCACGTCGCCTTCGTCCAGCACGGCCACGTGGTCCAGCTCGCGCCGCAAGCCATAGGCGATGGCCGACCCGACCAGTCCGCCGCCGATCACCGCCGCGTCGTAGATCCCGCGATGCGCGGGCGCGCGCGGCGCCAGTTGTTTCTCGTCCGTCATTAGCGTCCCTTTCCTACAAACAGCTTTTCCAGGCCGACCACGCGGTCCAGGATGAATATGGCGATGATCGTCACGTAGATCAGCACGGCCGACACAGCAGTCACCAGCGGATCGATCGTGTCTTCGATATGCAGGAAGATCCGCACCGGCAGCGTGGTCGTGGACGGCGATGCGATGAAGATGGACATGGTGAGCTCATCGAAGCTGGTGATGAACGCGATCACCCAGCCGCTGACCACGCCGGGCAACAACAACGGCAGCACCACTCGACGGAACGCGGTCCAGTTGGACGCGCCCAGCGATTGCGCGGCGCGCTCCAGCGCCGGATCGATGCCCGTGGCCGATGCCAGCACCAGGCGCAGCGCGTAGGGCATGATCAGGATCACGTGCGCCACCACCAGGCCCACGTATGTGCCCGCCAGATCCACCGTCGTGAAGAACTTCAGGAAGGCCAGGCCCAGCACCACGTGCGGAATCATCAGCGGCGAAAGGAAGAAGGCCACCAGCGCCTCGCGGCCGCGGAAGCGGTTGCGGGCCAGCGCCAGCGCGCTGGGCACGGCCAGCACAATCGCCAGGCTGGCCGACAGCGTGCCCAGGCCCAGGCTGAACCAGAAGGCCTCGACGAAGCGCGGGTTGTCCAGGATGGCGCGGAACCAGCGCAGCGACAGGCCGCCCGAAGGCAGGGAGATGAATCCTTCCGAGGTGAACGCCACCGCGCAGACCATGACGATGGGCGCGAGGATGAAGAGAATGAACAGCGTGTGGAACAGCAGGCCGATCGGACCGTTCTTGAATGGCATGTCAGCCTCCCGCCTGGTTGAAGACCGCGCCGTACTTGCGCTCGATGATCCGGTTGGCCGACAGCAGCACCACGACCGTCGCCAGCAGCAGCACCACCGCCAGCGCCGCGCCCAGCGGCCAGTTCAGGGTGTTCAGGAACTCGTCGTAGGCGGCGGTGGCCACGTTCTTCAGGCGGCGCCCGCCGATGATGGCCGGCGTGGCGAAGGAGCTGGCCGCCATCGCGAACACCATGATCGCGCCCGACAGGATGCCGGGCATGACTTGGGGGATGACGACGCGGCGGATCACCGTGAACTGCGTGGCGCCCAAGGACAGCGCGGCCGCTTCCGTGGACGGGTTGATCCGCTGCAGCGAGGCCCACACCGATATCACCATGAAGGGCACCAGCACGTGCGTGAGCGCGATGGCCACGCCCAGGTTGCTGTACATCAGGTCCACCGGCGCCGAGATGAGCCCGATGCCCATCAGCGCCTTGTTGATCAGCCCGGTGGAGCCGAACAACAGCGCCCAGCCCAGCGTGCGCACCACGACCGAGATCAGCAGCGGCCCCAGCACCACCATCAGGAACAGCCCCTTCCACGGATTGGCCATGCGCGACAGCACGTAGGCCTCCGCCGTGCCCAGCACCAGACAGGCCACCGTCACGACGGCCGCGACGCCGAAGGTGCGGGCGTAGATCTCGTAGTAGTAGCCGTCGGAGAAGATTTCGATGTAGTTCTTCCACGTGAACGTGGCTTGCATGCCGCCGTAGAACTGGAAGTCGAAGAAGCTGATCAGGAACACCAGCGCCATCGGCACCACCAGGAAGGTGGCATACACCGCCAGCGCCGGCGTGCTCAGCACCCAGGGATTGACGCGCGCGCTCATGACGGCCGCCCCGGCGCCACCACGCACATGTCCTGGGCGCGCCAGCGCAGGTGCACCGTCTCGCCTTCGGCGGGCACGGGCACGCCGTCGTTCTGGCGGATCACCATTACTTCGCCCACCGAGGTCTCGACCTGGCACAGCCAGTGATTACCCTGGAACACGCGGGTTTTCATGCGGCCGGGCAGGGCACAGGCGGCCGGCTCGGAGAACAGGATCTTCTCGGGGCGCACGATCACCGCGCCCTGGGGCACGGGCGCGCCGTCCATCGAGACGTGCGCCTCGCCGATGCGCGCGCGCGTTTCGCCGGCGTACTGCTCGGCCTGCGGCGTGAACACGTTGGCCTTGCCCAGGAAGCCGCCCACGAACTGGCTGGCCGGCCCTTCATAGGCCTGGAAGGGCTCCGCCACCTGCTCCACGCGCCCCTGGTTCATCACCACGATGCGGTCCGACAGCGCCAGCGCTTCGGACTGGTCGTGCGTCACCAGGATGGTGGTGGTGCCCACCGTGCGCTGGATGCTGCGCAATTCCAACTGCATTTCCTCGCGCAGCTTGGCGTCCAGGTTGGACAGCGGTTCGTCCAGCAGCAGCACGCTGGGCCGGATGACCAACGCCCGCGCCAGCGCCACGCGCTGCTGCTGTCCGCCGGACATGCGCGCGGGATGGCGGTCGGCCAGGTGCGCCAGGCCCACCAGCTTGAGGGCGTCGGCCACCCGCGCCACGCGTTCGTCCTTCCTGACCCGCTGCATTTCCAGCCCGAAAGACACGTTCTCGGCCGCGGTCATGTGCGGGAACAGGGCATAGTTCTGGAACACCATGCCCAGGCCGCGCTTGTTGGCCGGCACCTTGCTGACGTCCCTGCCGTCCAGCACGATGCTGCCGCCCGAAGGCTCCACGAAACCGGCGATCATCTGCAGCGTGGTCGTCTTGCCGCAGCCGGACGGCCCCAGCAGCGAAATGAATTCGCCGCGGTTCACGGACAGGCTCAGGTCCTGCACGGCGGCCGTGTCGCCATAGCGCTTGCTCAGGCGATTCAAAACTAGGTAGGTCATGGATGCTCCCCTGGGCGGCGCGCCGCGCCGCCCGTTTCCGTCCTGGCGTCAGCGCTCGATTTCCCGCGTCCAGCGCTTGTTCCAGTCATCCCGGTTCTGGTTGACCGTGTCCCAATCGATCACGATCAGGTCGGCGGCGCGCTTGCCGATAGGCAGCGGCACGCGGGGATCGTCCGTGACCTTGGCCTTCTTGTTCACCGGCCCGTAGCCATAGGCCGACGCCAGCTTCTCCTGCACCTCGGGAGAGACCAGGTATTGCACGAAGGCCTGGGCGGCCGGGTTGGCATTGGGCTTGGCGACCGGACACACCGACGACAACAGGGCGTAGGCGCCTTCCTGGGGATACACGAAGCCCACCGGGAATCCGGTATCGGCGAATGCCTTGGCGCGGCCGCTGCCCCAGACCGAGATCACCGCCTGGCCGCTGGAGAAGAGCTCGGTCATCTTGCCCGGAGAAGGCTCATAGACCAGCACGTTGGGGCCGACCTCGTTCTTGAAGGTGACGAAGCCGGGATCGATCTTCTTCTCGCCGCCGCCGCCTTCGCGCGCATACTCCACCAGCGCGTGCAGCCCGTAGGTGTTGTTCAGCGGCGGCACCACCAGCTGCTTCTTGTACTTGGGATCCTTCAGGTCCTTCCAGGACGCGGGCGGCGCCCACTTCTTCTCGTCGAAGACCTTCTTGTTGTACATGATGCCGGTGGCCACGATGCCGATGGCGACCGCCTTGTCGTCCTTGTAGCGGGCCGTGCCGTAGATATCGTCGGCCGGCAGCCCCTTGATGGGTTCGCAGAAGCCCAGCGCGATGGCCTGGTACATGGGGCCGTCGTCGATGATGGCCACGTCGATCTGCTGATTGCTTTTCTGCGCCTGCAGGCGCGCCACCGTGTTGGTGGAATTGCCAGCCACGTAATCCAGCTCGACGCCATGTTGCTTGGCGAAGGGCGGGAAGATGTCCTTGCGCATGATGTCTTCGAACGAACCGCCATATCCCGCGACCACCAGCTTCTGCGCCGCCGCGTTGCCGCCGAGTCCGACGGCCACCGTTGCCGCCGCGAGCACTGCAAGTACCTTGCCCATGAGAACCCCCGAATATAGGAAGAAAACTGCAAGAACTGCCGGATGCCGCCAGGAACGCGGGAGGGCCGCAAGGCCGCGAGGCATGCAAAAAAATTGCGCTTCCCGTGTTCCTGGACTTCATGTCCGCCGTACAATTTGTCCGTACATGAATGTCCGGACAAATAATGAATCCGAGAGAATGGCCTTGTCAATCGGTTATTGTCCGGAGAAACCCCTAAGACCATCCAAGGAGCCTTCCCCATGACCCGATCCTCCGAGCGCGCAGCCGCTCCCGGCGGAGCGCGGCAAGCCCGCGGCAAGCCGGAATCCCCGGCGCCCGGCGGCGACTCCGACGGCCCCCGCTACAAGAGCATTTTTCAGACGCTTTCGCAGGACATCCGCTCGGGCCGCTATCCCGTGATGACGCTGCTGCCCACCGAGCACGAACTCTGCGACCTCTTCGACGCCAGCCGCCACACCATCCGCGAAGCCATCCGCATGCTGACGGTGGCCGGCATGGTGTCGCGCCGTCCCGGCGTGGGAACGCGGGTGGAAGCCGCGAGCGCCCGCACGCGCTTCACGCAGCGCATCTCGCAGTTCCCCGACCTGCTGCAGTACGCGCGCAACGCCGCGCTGCTGGTGCAGGACGTGCGCACCATCAGGCTCGGCAAACGGCTGGCCGAAACGCTGGGCTGCGAAGCCGGTCTGTCCTGGTTGCATATCAACTCCATCAAGACGCTGGACGACCGGGACACGCCCGCCGCCTGCACGCTGATCTACACCGATCCCGCGCGCTCCGACGTGCGCGTCGAGGTCAAATCGCGCATTTCCCTGCTGCGCCTGATCGAAGACCATTTCGGCGAACGCATCACCGAGGTCAACCAGGAGTTCTCGGCCACGCCCATCGGCGCGACGATGGCGAAGCAACTCCGGGTCGAACCCAGGACGCCGGGGTTCGTCATCACGCGCCGCTATTACGGCGATGGCGGCGTGCTGCTGCTGGCCACCATCACCACGTTTCCCCACGACAAGATGAAGTACTCCATGACGCTCAACGTGGGGTGAGGGGCTCCGCCGGGCCGGCGCGATCCCCGTAGGCGGCGCGCGCCGCCTGCGCGCTGATCTTGCCGTCCGCCAGGTCCTGCTCGATGCGCGCCTGCGGTCGCGCCGCGGGCGCGCCGTAGCCGCCGCCGCCCGGGGTTTCGATGCGGACGCTATCGCCCGGCTCCAGCGCGATATTCGCGGTCTTGGAAAACAGCTCTTCTTCACGCGGCGTGCCGAAATTGCGGATCAGCCGCGCGCGCCGTCCATCGCCGCCGCCGTCCACGCCCGCCGCCACGCCCACCGTGTGGCTGTCCGAACGCGCCGAGAACACGATGCCCGGCCCCACCGCGCGGATCTGCTTGGCGATCGCCATGCCGCCGCGCGTGCGGCCCACGCCGCCCGAATCCTGGATCAGCGCGTACTCGTCCATCAGCAGCGGGTATTCGTTTTCCAGCGCCTCCACCGGCAGGTTCGACGTATTGGTCATGTGCACGTGCACCGCGTCCATGCCGTCGGTGTCCAGCCGCGCCCCCGCGCCGCCGCCCAGCGTTTCCAGGTACACGAAATGGCCGGCGCGTTCGCGCCAGCGGCCCGAGAATACGATTGCCGGGCAGCAATCGTTGCTGGACGCCATGATCTTCTCCGGCGGCAGCAGGCCGCGGAAGGCGCCGAAGATCGCGCCGGCGACTTTCTGCGCCGTGATCGAGCGCGCGCCCACCGCCGCCGGATGCTCGGGATTGGTAATGGTGCCCACCGGCGCCGACAGCGAAATGGGATCGAACAGGCCCGCGTTAGGCGCGAGGTCCGGATCCAGCAGGGCCTTCACGGCGTAGTACACGCAGGCTCGCAAGGCGTTGAACGGCAGGTTCATCGCGCCGCGCGCCTGCTTGCCCGACCCTTCGAAATCGAAGTGCAGCGTATCCGGGCCGACCGTCAGCGTTACCTGGATGGGCACGGGATCTCCGCCCATGCCGTCGTCGTCCAGGTCGCTGCGGAAGGTGTAGCTGCCCTGCTGCAGCTCCGCGATCCGGTTGAGCAGGCGGCGGCGCGTATAGGCGATCACGTCGTCCACCGAACGCAGCACCGCGTCCAGCCCCATCTGGCGGATCAGGCCCTGCACGGCGGCGGCGCCGCGGCGGTTGGTGGCCATCTGCACGCGCAGGTCCAGCACGCGCTCTTCCGGATCGCGGGTATTGGCGCAGATCAGGCGCAGCATGTCCTCGTCCGTGTCGCCGTGCTTCGCGATACGGCAGGCCGGTATGCGGATGCCTTCCTCGAAAATGGACTTCAGGCCGCCGGCGATGGATCCCGGCACCGCGCCGCCCACGTCGGAATGGTGCGCGATATTGGCCGCGAAAAAGCGCAGCACGCCATCCCAGAAGACCGGCGTGACGATGTTGATATCGGGCAGGTGGCTGCCGTCGGCCAGGTAGGGATCGTTGCAGATGAATACGTCGCCCTCGCGGATCTGGTCCAGCGGATAGGCGCGCAGGATCGCGCCCATGGCGCCATCCAGCGAACCCAGGTGCAAGGGGATCTGCGTGCCCTGCGCGACCAGCCTGCCTTGCGCGTCGAACAGCGCGACCGAGCAGTCCTTGCGTTCCTTGATGTTGGTCGAGAACGATGCGCGCACCAGCGTGTTGTTCATGTCCTCGGTGATCGACAGGAGGCGGTTGCAGAACACCTCCATGCCGATGGGATCCGCCAGCGCCACCGCGGCGCCGGGATTGTTGGATTCATTCATGCGTGCCTCCCTGCAGGCGGATGATCAGGTTGCCGTATTCGTCCACGCTCGCGTCGTGCCCCACGCCCACGACGGTGGTGGAGCTCATTTCCTCCAGCAGCGCGGGGCCGGTGAAGCGCGCGCCCGTGGGCACGCGGTCGCGGTCGTACACCGGCGTATCCAGCCAGCCGTGGCCGGCGCCGAAATAGGTCTTGCGCTCGCCCAGCCTGGCGTCCTCCAGCGCGCCGCCCACGTGGCGCGGCGCCAGCGGCGCCTTCACCACCTGGCCCACCGCCTGCATGCGGCAATTGATGATCTGTACCTTGCGGTCGTCCACGACGTAGCCGTACTCGCGCTCGTGCGCCTCGGCGAAGCGCCGCGCGAACTCGGCATAGCCGCCGGGCCCGGTATCGTCCAGCGCGACCCGCACTTCGAAGTTCTGGCCTTCGTAGCGCGCGTCGATCGCGCTGTGGCAGACGCGCAGGGCCGGGTCCACCCGCTCTTCGGCCAGCCAGGCCTGCGCCTGCGCGCGCAGTTCCTCGAAGAGGGCGGAGATCGCGCCCCAGGCCTCGCTGCTGGCAAGCGAGATTTCGCTGCGCACGAAGTCGAAGGAGATATCGCTGAGCAGGATGCCGCGCGCGCACATGGTTCCGGGTTCCTGCGGCACGATGACGATGGGAATGCCGCATTCCTCGGCCACCTCCACCGCGTGCAGCGGCCCCGCGCCGCCGTAGGCGTACAAGGCGAAGCGCGAGAGGTCGTAGCCGCGTTCGGTCGATACGGCGCGGATGGCCCGGCTCATGTTGGCCGCCGCGATGCGCAGGATGCCTTCGGCCGCCGCCTCCATGCCCAGCCCGAGCGGCTCGGCCACGCGCTGCTCGATGACCTGGCGAGCCGCCTCGGCATGCACCGGCATGCGGCCGTTCAGCAGGGCCACCGGATTGAGCCGTTGCAGCGCGATCTCGGCATCGGTGATGGTTGGCTCCTGGCCGCCGCGCCCGTAGCCCACCGGGCCCGGCACCGCGCCCGCGCTGTGCGGCCCCACCTTCAGGCCGCCGGCATCGTCCAACCACGCGATGCTGCCGCCCCCCGCGCCGATCACGTGGATATCCACCATCGGCGTCTTGACGGGATAGCCCGCGACGTGACGATGCGAGGTGAATAACGGACGTCCGTCGCACACCAGCGATACGTCCGTGCTGGTGCCGCCCACGTCGAAGGTCACGAGGTCCGGGCTGCCGATGGCGCGCCCCACCGCCGCGGCGCCCACCAC
The DNA here is from genome assembly GCF_001571365.1 of Achromobacter denitrificans NBRC 15125. Classification (GTDB taxonomy): domain Bacteria; phylum Pseudomonadota; class Gammaproteobacteria; order Burkholderiales; family Burkholderiaceae_B; genus Achromobacter; species Achromobacter denitrificans. Next base: position 122,802 of record NZ_BCTQ01000009.1, read on the forward strand.
GCCGGCGGCCGGGCCGGACAGGCAGGTGCGCACGGGATACTGGCGCACCGTGGCGATCGACATCAGGCCGCCGTTGGAATGGATGGTGTGCGGCTCGTGGCGAATATCCAGGTCGCGCACGCGCTGCAGGAACCGCTCCAGGTAGCGCGCCATCTTCGGTCCGACCGCCGCGTTCAGCACCGTGGTGGACAGGCGCTCGTACTCGCGGAACTCGGGCAGCACGTCGGACGACATGCTGATGTAGGCATCCGGCATGACCTCGGCCACGATCTGCGCCGCGCGGCGTTCGTGCGCCGGATTGCGGTAGGCATGCAGGAAGCAGATGGTCACCGCCTCGATGCCGGCCTGCGCGTACCGGACCGCCGCCTGCCGCACCTGGTCTTCGGCAAGCGGCGTCAGCACCTCGCCCGCCGCATTCACGCGTTCATCGACTTCGGCGCGGAACTCGCGCGGCACGGCCACCGGCGGCTTGCCCACGCCGTAGTCGTACAGGTGCGGGCGCGTCTGGCGGCCGATTTCCAGCACGTCGCGAAACCCCCGCGTGGTGATCAGCCCGACCCGCGCGCCCTTGCGCTCGATGATGAGATTGGTGGCCACCGTCGTGCCATGGCCCACGTGCGACACCTGGGCGGGCGAGATGCCGCGCTCCGCGAGCATCTGGCCGATGCCGGTGGCGATGGCCTCCGAAGGATCGTGCGGCGTGGAGGGCACCTTGTGGAAGTGCACCGCGCCGGCGTCCTCGTCGATCATCGTGAAGTCGGTAAACGTGCCGCCGACGTCTATCCCTATGCGATACATGTTCTCGTTCCAGATAAAGTCTTGCCGGGCCGCCAGGCCCGGCCTCGCGGAAAAAAATGCGCGAAAGAGGGAAAAGAGGGGATCAGTCCAGCTGGATGCCGGCCTGCTTGACCACCTTGCACCACTTGCTGATTTCGTCCTTGATCATGGTGCCGAACGCCGGCCCCGATACATCGGACACCTGCGCGCCCTGCTGCTCCAGGTAAGTCTTCATGGCGGGCGCGTGCAAGGTCTGCACCAGGCCGTCGGTGAGCTTCTGCCGCAGCGGCTCGGGCATGTTGGCGGGCGCCAGCATGCCGAACCACACCATGGCCTCGTAGCCGGGATAGCCGGCTTCCGCCACGGTGGGCACGTCCGGCAGCATCGCCGAGCGTTGCGGCGAGGTCACCGCCAGCGCCTTGATCTTGCCGTCCTTGATGTAGGGGTAGGACGTCATCACCACATCCATCATCATGTTGATCTGCCCGCCCACCAGGTCGATCAGGGCCGGGCCGGATCCGCGGTAGGGCACGTGCACGATGGACACGCCCGCCGTGGTCTTGAACAGCTCCGCGGCAAGGTGGTTGGACGTGCCCTGGCCATTGGAGGCGAAGGAGTATTTCTCCGGCTCCTTTTTCAAGAGGGCCACGAAGTCCTTCAGGTTGTCGGCGGGCACCGACTTGTTCACCGACATCACGTTGGGAATCGTGGCCACGACGGTCAGCGGCGTGAAGTCCTTGACGGCGTCGTAGGGCAGCTTGGAATAGACGCAGGGCGCGCTGCCGTGCGTGCTGACCGATCCCATCAGGATGGTGTAGCCGTCGGCCGGCTGGCGCGCCACGTATTCCGTGCCCACGGTGCCGCCGGCGCCCGGCCGGTTCTCCACGATAACGTTGGCGGACAGGCGCTGGCCCAGTCCTTCCGCCACCTTGCGCGCGATCAGGTCGGTAGACCCGCCCGCGGCGAACGGCACCACGATGCGGATCACTTTGTCCGGCCAGGCGGCGCTGGCCGAGCCGGCCGCCGCGAATAGCGCGGCCCCGGCGGCAATACGACAGCAACTGCGTAATAGCCCTTCGTTCATGGCTTGGTTTCCCCTTGTTGATAGAACTTCCTCAAGGCCGGATCATGCGTGTCCGGCGTTGGGCACGGCGTCTGGGGCAATGCCCCGCCCGGCCCTCGTTCGCTGCAACAACAAGGCCATGCTAGGCCTGCGGATTCGATGGCAGCAGTCCTGCAGGTTTATATTTGTATAAATGCCATTTATAAGGGCGTGCCCGTGAAGAATCCGGACCTGAACCTGCTTCAGCATTTCGATGCGCTGATGGCCTGCCGCAACGTGTCGCGCGCGGCGGAACTGCTCGACATCAGCCAGCCCGCGATGAGCGCGGCCATGAACCGGCTGCGCCAATTGTTCGGCGACCCCTTGCTGGTGCGCGAGGGCGGCGCCTGGCAACCCACCCTGCGGGCGCTGGAACTGCACCAGAACTTCAAGCCCCTGCTGGAGAGCTGGCACCGCGCCACGCGCACGCGCGAAGCGTTCGATCCGGCGCACTCATCGCGCACGCTGTCGTTCTACGCCACCGACTACGTGCAGTACACCCTGCTGCCCAAGCTGATTCCCCGGCTGGCCGTGGACGCGCCGCATTTCCAGTTGCAGATCGTGCCCGCGCGGCCGCAGCACGGCCTGAGCATGCTGGATACGAACCACGTGGAATTGATCGCGGGCTACTTTCCCGATCCCGCGCCGGACTTGCGCACGCGCTTCCTGTACCAGGAGCCCGCGGTATGCATCGTGCGCGAAGGACATCCCTGTCTGCGCAAGCGCTGGAACCTGGACGCCTACCTGAGCTACGGGCACCTGGACCTGGCCGCGCACACGCGCTACTTCAGCACCGCGATCGACCGCATCCTCATGGGCCACAACCGCAGCCGCAAGATCGTGGCCACGCTGTCCAGCTACCTGGTGTGCCCGTTCATCGTGGAGGGGTCGGACCTGATCGCGACCATGCCCGTCAGTATCGCCCGCGCCATGGCCGGCAGCGCCCGCATCGTCACGCAGAAGGTGCCGCTGACGCTGCCGCCCATCGCCGTGTCGCTCTACTGGCACGAGCGCTACCAGGACGATCCCGCGCACGCCTGGCTGCGGCAGTACCTGGCCGGCGTGCTCGGCTAGATGCGCGCCTACTTCAGCGGCAGATGGATGCGGGTCAGCAGCTGCGCGGGCGGCGTGCTGCGCGGATCGTTCATGTATTGCTCGAACATCGGGAAGTCGGCAGGCACCATGCCGCTGCCCGGCAGCCATTCCGAGAACATCCAGTTGTAGGCCTTGCCCATTTCGCTGTACGGGCCCGTATAGGCCAGCACGGCGCAGCGGCCCTCGGGGATCTCGAAGCGCTCCAGCCCGTCGCCCGGCACCGCGTCGGGCGGGATCGACACTCCGGCCAGCGAGCGCAGGTCCTTGACGGGCACCTGTTCCGGATCGTCGAAATACACGCCATAGCCGCAGGTCTCGCGCGTGGCCAGGCCACGGCTGCCCGCCAGCATGAAGACGCGGTCGAACACGGGCCCGATGTCCAGGTAGCTGCCGCGGTGAGGCAGGGCGGCCAGAATGACGCCGGGGAAATTCTCGATGCTGATGGGATACATGCCGAGCTCCTGAGGATCGAAGGGACGGGAGCGGGCGGCGCGATAGCGCCCCGGCGGAATGCCGAAGGCCGCGCCGAATGCCCGGTTGAACGCCGCGTCCGACTCGTAGCCGGCACGCTGCGCCACCTCTCGCAATGAAGCCTGCGACCCCGCCAGCGCCGCCGCCGCGCGATGCATGCGGATGCGCTGCACCGTCGCGTTCACCGTTTCCCCCATCATGGCCCGATAGACCCGATGGAAGTGGTAGGGCGACAGGCAAGCCAGGTCCGCCAGCAGATACAGGTCGGGATCGGCGTCGGGATGGCTTGCCAGCCAGCGCAGGACGGGATCCAGGCGCCGGGCGTATTGGGTCAGGGTTCCTGGCTTCATGCGAGCTCCTTGGAGGGCAATGTAGCGAAGGGCCGTTTGCAGATTTTGCGGTTTCCTCGCGGGCCGCGACGCGCTGGCGTCAGTAGCCGCGCCGCGCGTCGTAGACGTTGGGCAAGGCATCGCCGCGCTCGTTGGCGGCGATCAGGAAGGCCGTGTGGCGCGCGCGCTCCTTGCGGTCCGGAATGGCGGCGCAATGCGGCGTGACGATGATGCCGGGGTGCGACCACAGCGCGGATTCCGGCGGCAGCGGTTCGTCGTCGAACACGTCCAGCACGGCCTGGCTCAACTGGCCGCTGTCCAGGGCCGCGACGACATCCGCCTCCACCATGTGCGAGCCGCGCCCCGCGTTGATCAGACACGCGCCGCGCGGCAGCCCCGCGAGCGTCGCGGCGTTCAGGATGCCGCGCGTGGCGTCGGTGGCGGGCAGCAGGCAGACGAGGATGTCCGTCGCCGCCAGGAACGCGCCGAACTGCTCCTGGCCGGCGTAGGTCGGCAGGCCTTCCAGCCGGCTGGCCCCGCGCGACCAGCCGCTGACCTGGAAGCCCACGCGCGACAGCAGCTGCGCCGAGGCCACGCCCAGCAGGCCCAGTCCCATGACGCCCACGCGCAGGTCGGCGGCGACGCGCACCGAATCGAAATACTCCCAGTGGCGGCGCGCCTGGTTATCCACAGCCCGCTTGATGTCGCGGGTCAGCATCAACGCCGACGTGAGCACGAATTCGGCCATTTCCGTCCGGGTGCGATCGGTCATCATGCGGGCGATGGGCACGTGGCGCGGCCACTGCGGGTCGGCCAGGATATGGTCGACGCCGGCGCCGGCGCTGATGATCAGTTTCAGGTTCGGGAAGGTGGCCAGCCGGCCGGGATCGGGCTCCCAGACCAGGGCGTAGTCGATGCTGGCCGGGTCGACCGGTTCGTGCCAGCCCACCACCTCCAGCCCGGGCGCGCAGGCCTGGAAATTCGAGCGCCAGTCGTCGATGGCCTGGGGGCCGCCGGAATTGATGATGAGCCGCATCTTGGTCCTTAGGAGAGCGCGGCGCGCGCCCGCGGTTTATCCACAGGCGGGGCGGCGCGCGTCGGGTTCAACGCGAAATCATGCGGTTCCAGCGGGCGTTGAACGCCGGCCGCGCCGCATTGATCTGGTCCCAGTCCAGGATCTTAGCGTTCGCCATATAGCCTTGGAAGCGCTTGAGCGCTTCGGCGTTGTCGGCGGGCGCCTGCACGTTCTTGTTGGACGGGAAGTTCCCCGCCCACTCCAGCGCCTTGGCCTGGGCCTGGGCCGACAACAGGTACAGCGCCAGCTTCTGCGACAGTTCCGGCTCGCTGTTCCTGGCGACGACGCATTCCCCCACCATCAGGATCACCGCGCCTTCCTTGGGATGCGCGTACTCCACCGGGATGCCGCGCCGTTTCAGGCGGGCGATGGCGGTCGGCGTCAGCGGGAAGAGCGCGGCCTCGTCGGACTGGATCATGTTCGCCAGCGGCTCCGAGTTGGGAATGTATTCCCGCACGTTGGGGCCGACGGAGGCCGGCCACTGCCTGAAGCCCGGCTCGAAATTCCGGTCGTCGCCCCCCTGGATGCGGTTGAACATCAGGAAGGCGTGCAGGCCGAAGGTGCTGCCCGAGGCCGACTGGAACACGACCTTGCCCCGGTACTTCGGATCGGCCAGGTCCATCCAGGACGCGGGCGCAGCCCAGCCGCGGTCGGCGAATACGCGGGTGTTGTAGCCCAGGCCCGTCATCCCGACGTCGATGCCGGCGGCCATGCGGCCCTTCATCAGCGCGGTGGGATACAGCTCCTTGAGCACCGGATCCTCGTTGAGCGGTTCGCACAGGCCCATGGAGATCGCGCGCGCCATGACGCCATCGTCCAGGAACATGAGGTGCATCTCGGGCGCATCCTTGCGCGCCTGAGCCCGGGCCAGCACGTCGGTCGACGTGCCCGGCATGACGACGATCTTCACGTCGTTGGCGCGTTCGAATTCCGGAAACACGTGCTGCGCGAACGCCCGTTCCATGTCGCCGCCGTTCATGCCGACGTACAGCGTCTTCTGCTGCGCCAGGGCGCCCGTCGACAGCAGCGCGGCAATCGCCGCCGCCAGCAACCGCCTCCCCGTGGCCCGCCGGCACGCGGCGCCCTGTTTCTTGTCCGTCATGGTGACTCCAGCGTTTGAGCCGCTCCAGGCGCGAAGAACCAAAAAAAAGCCCGGACACGCATCGAACGTCCAGGCTTGCTCATCGGCCCCGGCCGATTCAGGTCGGGTAGGTTCCCGGCAACAGGATGCTGCGGTCGCCGGGCTGGATCGAACGCCGGCCGCACAGCGCCATGGTCGTGTCCATTTCCTTGTACAGGATCTCCAGCGCGCGGGTCACGCCGGCCTGGCCGTAGGCGCCCAGGCCGTACAGGAAGGCGCGCCCGATCATGGTGCCGCGCGCGCCCAGCGCCACGGCCTTGAGGATGTCCTGGCCCGAACGGATGCCGCCATCCATCCAGACCTCGATCTTCGAGCCTACGGCGTCGGCGATCGCCGGCAGGGCGGCGATGGACGACATGGCGCCGTCCAGCTGGCGCCCGCCGTGGTTGCTGACGATGAGCGCATCGGCGCCGCTGTCGGCGGCCAGCTGCGCGTCCTCGACGTCGAGGATGCCCTTGATGATCAGCTTGCCGCCCCAGCGCTGCTTGATCCACTGGACGTCATCCCAGCTCAGGCGCGGATCGAACTGCTCGGCCGTCCAGGAGGACAGCGACGACAGGTCGCTCACGCCCTTGGCGTGCCCGACGATATTGCCGAAGGTGCGGCGCTTGGTGCCCAGCATGCCCATGCACCAGCGCGGCTTGGTCGCCAGGTTGATGAGGTTGCGCAGGGTGGGCTTGGGCGGCGTCGACAGGCCGTTCTTGATGTCCTTGTGGCGCTGGCCCAGGATCTGCAGGTCCAGCGTGAGCACCAGCGCCGAGCAGCCGGCGGCCTTGGCCCGGTCGATGAGGTTGCCCACGAATTCGCGGTCGCGCATTACATAGAGCTGGAACCAGAACGGCCGGCGGGTCGCCGCCGCCACGTCTTCGAGCGAGCAGATGCTCATGGTGGACAGCGTGAAGGGCACGCCGAAATCCGCCGCCGCCTTGGCCGCCAGGATTTCCCCGTCGGCATGCTGCATACCGGTCAGGCCCGTGGGCGAAATCGCCAGCGGCATGATCACATCCTGGCCCACCAGCGTGGTGCGCAGTGACCGGCCTTCCATGTTCACCGCCACGCGCTGGCGCAGCTTGATCTTCTGGAAGTCGCTTTCATTGGCGCGATACGTGCCTTCGGTCCAGGCGCCGGAATCCGCATAGTCGTAGAACATGCGCGGCACGCGTTTCTGCGCGACGGCGCGCAAATCTTCGATGCAGGTGATCGTAGAAAGGTTAGCGGTCATGGAGTGTCTATGGAGTGGTGAGGGGCGCCAGCTGCGACGCTTTATTTTTAGATACCCGGGCCGCCGGCTGCGGGCGGCCCGGGCGGCGCCGCCGGGCTCACGAACCCCGCGGCGCCGCCCAGTATACGCGCCGAGGCCGGCAAGCGTCGCTTGCCGGCCTCGGTCGCCCCCCTGTCGCGGGAGCTCTTCCGGCCCCCGCGCCCCCTATCGCGGCCAGACCTTCGAGACGGCCCGGATGGTGGCCCACGCCACCCAGCGCGGGCTGGTCAGCCGCGCGGCCGGCAAGCGGCGCATCACGTCCACGGCCAGCCCGCCGCGCTTGTGCCATTCCTTCTTGCGCGTCTGGCTATCGGTCCAGCGGCCTTCCAGCCACGGGAACTCGCGGCGGCCCGGCTTGTAGACCGGCGGCGTGTTGTAGATCAGGATGTAGGCCAGGCGCGGCGCCTGCGAGGTGTTCGGGCCCGTGAAATGCAGGGTCCGGGCGTCGTGCACGGTGATGCCGCCCGGATCCAGCGGTTCGGGCACCGCCTGCTCGCGCGGGAAATCGCCGCAGCATTCCAGCGGATGCAGGCTCTTGTCCCCGCCCGGCGACCGGTGCTCCAGCACGTCCCACTTATTCGAGCCCGGGATGAACTGCATGCAGCCGTTTTCCGTCGTGGCCGGCTGCAGCGCCAGCCAGATGCTCAGCTCGTTGTAGATGAAGTCCGGCGAGCGGAACGCCTCGTCCTGGTGCCAGGGCGTCTCGGGGCCGTGGGGACCGGGCTTGAGCAGGGCATGCTCGCCGTAGAGAGCGGCATCCTCGCCCAGCAGCTGGCGGGCCAGCTCCAGGGTGCGCTCGTGATAGGCGGTCTTCAGGAGCCCGGGGGCATAATGGCGCGGATCGTGCAAACTGGGAAACTTGGCGGGCTTGGACGGATCGTCACGGCTGACGAAGTCGTACTGGGCGCCTTCGTTGTAGCCGGTCTTGTTCGTGAACAGATCCATCAGGGTCCTGCGGATGTAGCCCACTTCGTCTTGCGGGCAGATGTCCTTCAGGGCCAGATACCCTTGTTCCCTGTAGCGCGCTGTCTCTGCTTCCGACAACAAACTGGTCTCTTCCATAATGGCTTCTCCAAGCTCTGGTAGCGGGTGTTCCCGTTGGCACGTTTTGACATGAGCTCTAACGTATCGCTTCGATGCCCATCGGGCCTATAGACCATCCGCCGTAGCCAATACCGCCTACGCATATCGCCAAGGGCGGCGCATCATCCGAAGGAAACCGCATGCAAGACCCCAAAACCGACCCTCACATCGAAACCGTCCACGTCACCGTCAGCGGCGTCGTGCAGGGCGTGGGCTACCGCCACGCCACGGTCCGCCGCGCCCATCTGCTGGGCGCGCGGGGCTGGGTGCAGAACTTGCCGGACGGCACGGTCGAGGCCCTGGTGCAGGGCACGCCCGACCAGGTCGACCACATGCTGGAATGGCTGCGGCGAGGCCCGCCCGGCGCCGACGTGCGGGAAGTCACCACGCGCAGGGAGTACACGGATAAGCGTTACATCCGCTTCGAGCAGCTGTAAGCGCGCCCGCCTCGCGCGCCGGCAAGACTTAATCCGATAGGCGGAAAAAAGGCGGAAACGGCGGAAGGAGCATCCGCCGTAAGGCTCAGCGGGTGCGCAGCCAGCGCCCGCCCAATTGGTTGAGGATCAGCCCGGCCAGCACGCCCGCCGCTCCCAGCCATTGCAGCGGCCGCAGGCTTTCGCCGAACGCCATGGAGGCGGCCCACAGGCCCACCACCGGCACCAGCAGCGAAAACGGCGCGACCTTGGCCGCGGCGTGGCGCGTGAGCAACTGCGTCCACAGGGTGTAGGCCAGCAATGTCGCGAACCCGGCCAGGTAGAGCACCGACAGCGCTTCGCCCCAACCCATGCCGGCCACCATGCCGACCACCGGCTCCCAGCCGTCGATGAGCACGGCCAGCAGCAGGAAGGGCAGCACCGGCGCGGCGCTGCTCCAGGCGATGAACGCGAACGGGTCGTAGCCGGGCGCCTTGCGGCTGGCCTGGCGCACGATGATGTTGGACACCGCCCACATGAACGCCGCGCCCAGCGTCAGCGCGAAACCCAGCATCGTCATCTGGCCCGGCCCGTCGCCGCGGCCGCCGGCGATGACCGCCAGCCCCAGCGCGGCGACGCCCAGGCCGATCCAGTGATGCCGCTGCGCACGTTCATGCAGCATGGGCGCGGCCAGCAGCAGCGTGAAGAACGCCTGGGTCTGGATGACCAGCGAAGCCATGCCGGCCGGCATGCCAAATTTCAGCGCGGTGAAGAGCAGCCCGAACTGGCCCAGGCCTTGCACCAGGCCATAGGCGGCGACCCAGCGCCAGGGCACCTTGGGCGGTCGCACGAAGAGGATCAGGGGGAAGGCCGCCAGCGCGAACCGCAGGGCGCCGAGCATCATGGGCGAAAGCCCCCGCATGCCGACCTTCATGACGACGAAGTTGGAGCCCCAGATGACCACGACCGCCAGCGCGCAGAGATAGTCTTTTCGGGAAAGGTGGGTCGTGGACATGCGGCATTATCGCACCGGGCGGATGCCCGGAACGGAGCAGATCAGCGGGCGTTCAGCACCGTTTCGAAAGCCCGCACGGCCGCGTCGATGTCCTCGTCGCCGATGTGGCGGTGGGTCACGCAGCGCAGCCGCGTGCGGCCCCAGGGGCGGACCAGCAGGCCGGCCGCCTGCAGCGCCGCGACCCACCGCGCATTGTCCATGCCGGTGCCGGCCGTCTCCACCTGCACGATATTGGTTTGGGGCACGGTCGCGGACAGGGCCGGCGCCAGGCGGTTCACGCCGTCGCTCAGCCGACGCGCGCGGGCGTGGTCCTCGGCCAGCCGGCCGCCCATCGTCCGCACGCCTTCCAGGCCGGCCGCCGCCATGATGCCCGACTGGCGCTGGGTGCCGCCCAGCATGCGGCGCAGCCCCCGCGCCTTGTCCATGACCGGTCGGGCGCCGGCCAGCACCGCGCCCACGGGCGCGCTCAGGCCCTTGGACAGGCACAGCGACACCGTATCGGCATGGCGGGCGATGTCTCCCGGCGCCACGCCCAGCGCCACGGCGGCGTTGAACAGGCGGGCGCCGTCCAGGTGGACCGCCGCGCCGGCCGCGTTCGCCATGCCGTGGACCGCCTGCATGTGGTCCAGGGGCAGGACCGAGCCGCCCGCGTTGTTGTGCGAGGTTTCCATCCCCACCAGCGAGGTCTTCAGCCGGTGCCCGCCGGCATGCAGCGCCTCTTCCAGGCGCCCCAGGTCCATCGCGCCCTCGGCGCCGGGCACGCCCAGGTAGAACAGCCCCGTGAAGGTGGCGGCGCCGCGTTCCGAGGTGTACATATGAGCCGTCGATTCCAGCACGACCTGTTCGTTGCGCTGCGTCTGCGCCAGCACGGCCAACAGATTGGCCATAGTGCAGCTGGGCACGAACAGCCCGGCGTCCTTGCCCAGGCTGGCGGCCACGTGCGCCTCCAGCTCGCGCACGGTGGGATCGCCGTCCAGGCCGTCGTCGCCGATCGGCGCGGACCGCATGCGCTCGTACATCGCCTCGGTGGGGTGGGTAACGGTGTCGCTGCGCAGGTCGACGGGCGGGCGCCGGGTGGCGGGGGTACGCTGGGTCATGGCTATCAGTGCTGCAGGATTTTGGAAAGGAACTGGCGCGTGCGCGGCGCACGCTCTTCTACGTTGCCGAAGAACTGCTCTTTCTCGCAGTCCTCCACGATCTTGCCGCCGTCCATGAAGATCACGCGGTCGGCGACGCGGCGGGCGAATCCCATTTCATGGGTGACCACCATCATCGTCATGCCGTCGCCCGCCAGGTCGGTCATCACGTCCAGCACCTCATTGACCATCTCGGGGTCCAGGGCCGACGTCGGTTCGTCGAACAGCATCACCACCGGGTCCATCGACAAGGCGCGCGCGATCGCCACGCGCTGCTGCTGGCCGCCCGACAGTTCCCCGGGATGCTTGTCCTTGTGCGCGGACAGGCCCACGCGGTCCAGCAGCGCCAGCGCGCGCTGGCGCGCCTCGTCCTGGCCGCGCTTGAGCACCTTGACCTGGCCCAGGCACAGGTTCTCGGTCACGGACAGGTGCGGGAACAGCTCGAAATGCTGGAACACCATGCCGGCCACGGCGCGCAGCTTGGGCAGGTTGGTGCGCGGATCGCCCACCGAAATGCCGTTGACCACGATGTCGCCCTTCTGGAAGGGCTCCAGCGCGTTCACGGTCTTGATCAGCGTGGACTTGCCGGAACCGGACGGCCCGCAGACCACCACGACCTCGCCGCGGCCGACGGTGGTCGAGCAATCGTCCAGCACCTGGAAGGCGCCGTACCATTTGCTGACCTGCCTGATCTCGATCATCGGAGGCTTGGGGATATCTTGCATCGTTGAACCTGTGGATAACTTGTGGAAGACGGATGCGGAGGTTTAGCGCAGCACGCGCGTGCGCTTTTCCAGCCGCTTGACCAGGCGGGACGCGGTGAAGCAGATGATGAAGTACACCACCGCCACGAACAGGTAGAGCTCCACCAGGCGGCCGTCGCGCTGGCCGATCTTGGCCGCCGCGCCCAGGAAGTCGGTCAGCGACAGCACGTACACCAGCGACGTATCCTGGAACAGGATGATGACGCGCGTAAGCAGCGCCGGCACCATGTTGCGAAACGCCTGCGGCAGCACCACGTAGCGCATGCCCTGCCAGGAGGTCAGCCCCAGCGCCATGCTGGCCGACACCTGGCCGCGCGCGATCGACTGGATCCCCGCGCGCATGATCTCGCAGAAGTACGCGGCCTCGAACAGGGTGAAGGTGATCACCGCCGAATTGAACGCGCCCACCCGCAGCGGCGTGGGCGAGCCCACGATCCAGGCGGCGATGTACGGCATCAGGAAGTAGAACCAGAAGATCACCAGCAGCAGCGGGATCGAACGCATCACGTTCACGTAGATGCCCGCCGGCACCGACAATATCCTGAACCGCGACAGGCGCATCATCGCCAGCATCGTGCCCAGCGCCAGCCCCATCACGGCCGCCAGCGCGGTCAGCGTCAAGGTGAACGTCATGCCCGTCTGGAACAGATAGGGCAGGGCGCTGCCGATGACGTCGAAATCGAATTTGCCCATGATGCTAGCGCCCGCCCTTGCCCGCGGCGCCGATCAGGCCGGGCACCGCCGAACGGCGCTCGATCGTGCGCATGCCCAGGACGACGATGCCGTTGAGGATCAGGTAGATGACGGTGGCCGCGGAAAACGCCTCGAAGATATGGAAGCTGAACTCCGCCATGGAACGCGCCTGGCCGGTCAGCTCAAGCAGGCCGATGGTCAGCGCCACCGAGGAGTATTTGACGGTGCCCATGAACTCCGAGGTGAGCGGCGGCAGCACGATGCGGAAGGCCTCGGGCAGGATCACGTAGCGGTAGACCTGCGCCTCGGTCAGGCCCAGCGCGGTGCCCGCCTGGAACTGGCCGCGCGGCAGCGACTGTATGCCCGCGCGCAGCTGCTCGGCCACGCGCGCCGAACCATAGAACCCCAGGCACAGGACGGCGGGCACGAACTGGCCCCAGGGCTGCGGCATCTGCTTCATCGCCAGGCCCCAGGCATGCGGCAGCAGCTCGGGCAGCACGAAGTACCACAGGAACATCTGCACCAGCAGCGGCACGTTGCGGAACAGCTCCACGTAGGTCGCGCCGACCGCGTTCATCAGGCGGGACTGCGCGGTGCGCATCACGCCCAGGCAGGACCCCAGCAGCAGCGCGAAGACCCACGCCGTCAAGGCCAGCGCGAGGGTCCAGCCCACGCCGATCAGAATCGTCTCCAGGAACGTATGCACGCCGTCCGGCGACATCTCCAGGAAGACGTCCCAACTCCAGTTGTAGTTCATGCCTATCCTTCGATGGCGATGCCGTCCGCGTCCGGCGAGCGGCATCCATGCCCCGGCAGGGGCCGCGGGAAGGCTCGCCTCCCGCGGACCGCCTGCTTACTCGTATGCCTTGGGGTCGCCGGAATCGGTGGGATTGGCCAGCGCGCGCTTCAGGGCGTCGCTCATCGGGTACTTCAGGTTGATCTGCTTGGGCGGGATCGGCGAATTGAAGTACTTGTCGTAGATCGCGGCCACCTTGCCCGTCTTGATCAGGTCCCGCACGGCGTCGTCCACCACCTTCTTGAAGGCCGGGTCGTCCTTGGGCTCCATGATGCCGTAGGGCGCCATTTCCAGGCCCTTCGTGCCGATCACGAACGCATCCGGATTCTTCGACGACGCCACCGCGCCGTAGGCAATGCCGTCGTCATTGGCCGAGCCCGCGGCGCGGCCCGATTCCACCATCAGGATGGTTTCGGCCGTGTCCTTGGTGGGCGCCATGGTAATGCCCAGGTTGCCCTTGGCGTTCAGCTGCGAGATCAGGCGGAAGGTCTGCCCGCCCGCCTGGGCCGCGATGGACTTGCCGCGGAAGGACTCCAGGTTGTTCGGGTCCACGCCGCCGTCCTTGCGCGCCACCAGCACCACCTGGGCCACGAAGGTGGTGGGCGCGAACGACACCAGCTTGTGGCGCTCGATATTGTTGGTGGTGTTGCCGCATTCCAGGTCGATCGTGCCGTTGGCCAGCAGCGGGATGCGCGTGGCCGACGTGGTCGGGTTGTAGCGCACCTCCAGCTTGGGCAGCTTCAGCGCGGCCTTCACGTACTGGGCGACTTCCTGGCAGATCTCCACCGTATAGCCGATCGGCTTCTGGTTGCCGTCGAGGTAGGCGAAGGGCACCGAGGTCTCGGGGTGGCCCAGCGTGATCACGCCGGTTTCCTTGATCTTGTCCAGGCGGCTCGGGCCTTCGGCGTGGGCGGATGCGGCGCTGCCGAGCAGGGCCGCGGCGACGGAGATCGCAGCAAGTGCTTTCATCTGATTCCCTTGGCGCCGTTCGAGCGGCGCGTGCTTATATTTACGATCGGCGGCTTCAGGCCTGCTGGAAACCGCCGCGCTCCGCGATGAGCCCCGCGGCTGGCGAAAAGTATCAACTAGCAGTATGGTTTTATCCAGTTCCAATCGAGTATTCCTCTATACGGATTTGACATGGCCATTCCACGCATGGGCTTGCGACACATCGAGGCCTTCCGGGCCGTCATGATGACCGGCTCGATGACCGCCGCCGCGCGGCGCGTGCATACCTCGCAGCCGCACGTTAGCCGCTTAATCGCGCAATTGGAAGCCATCACCCAGTTCCCCTTGTTCGATCGCAACGGCAGCCGCCTGACCCCCACGCAGGATGGCTCGCGCTTCTTTCAGGAAGTGGAGAAAACCTTCATCGGCCTGGCCGGCCTGGAGTCCGCGGCGGCCAGCATCCGCTCATTCAGCGCCAGCCGCCTGAGCGTGGCCGCCATGCCGCGGCTGGCCGGCGGGCTGCTGGCCCGCATCGTCGCCGCCTTCAAGACCGAATACCCGGACGTCATGGTGTCCATCCATTCCGGCAATGCCAGCACGGTGCACAACTGGATCAGTTCGGGATTCTGCGACACGGGCCTGGCGATGCTGTCGGGGGACTCCCCCGGCATCCAGGTCGAGCCCGTGCTCTCGATGAGCTGCGTGGCCGTGGTGCCCAAGGGGCACCGGCTGGCCCGGCTGAAGAAGCTCAAGCCCGCCGACTTCGCCGGCGAACCGTTCGTCGCCTTCACCAGCGGCACGCCGCTGCGCGAGAAAATCGACAACGTCTTCAAGACGGCCAAGGTCGAACGGCAGATCGTGGCCGAGGCCGGACTGGGCTCGTCCATCTGCGCGCTCGTCGGCGCGGGGCTGGGCGTGGCCCTCATCAACCCGCTGGCCGCCCGCGAGGAATTCGAGGCCAACGGTGTGGAGGTGCGCCCCTTCAGCCCGGCGGTGCCGGTCACGGTGGCCTTGCTCTATCCCCCGTACCACACGCGCACCCGCCTGGTCAGCGTGTTCTCGCGCTACGCCCACCAGCTCATGCAGGAAGAAATGGGCGATCTGAAGGCCCGGCCGGCGCGCTGACATCGCCGACGGCGTCAAGCCGCTTTACTCGACTTCCTTGTCCACGTGCTGGACCACCAGGTCGATCACGCGCGGCGTGTTCTTCGAGGCCAGCGCCTCGATGATCGCGCAGTGTTCCTGGTGCAGGGTGTGGCGGCTTTCCGGCACGAAGCCATACACGCGCCAGGCCTGTATCCAAAGCTGATGGATCTGCCGCTGCATGGCGGAGAGAATGGGGTTGCCGGCGAGCTCGGCGACCTTGGCCTCGAAGCTCATGTCCAGGCCGGCGTTCTCTTCGAATTCGCCGCTGGCCGTCTTGTCCAGGGCATTCTCGTCGATCAGCTCTTTCAGCGCGCGGATCCCGCTTTTGTTGGCCTTGATGGCATAGGCCTCGAAGATCGCCCGCTCGATCGCGGTGCGAGCCGCGATCAACTGCTGCATGAACTCCTTGGAGACGCCCAGCGCCAGCAGCGCGTTCAGGTTGTCGCCGCTGCTGGCAACGGCCTGCTTCTCGACGAAGTAGGTGCCGCTGCCGACCCGCGTCTCGATGCGCCCCGCGGCCTCCAGGACCTTGAGCGCCTGGCGGATCGAAGAACGACTGACCGAAAAACTCTCCGATAGCTCGCGCTCCGAAGGCAGCTTGTCGCCAATCTGGAACTGGCCGCTGTTCAGGAGATTCTCAAGCTGCTGGCAGACCTCCTGAAAGATGTCTGTCCGCTTGATGGGGAGCATTGAAAAACGGGGCTTGCTCATGTGGATTCAGTGCCGGACATCCGAAAAGAGAGACGTTGGACTTTACCATTCTTCAACCAAATGGTCCGTCCACTTTCCCATACATCACATCTCCGCGCCCATCAATTGGGGAAAATTTGGATAAATTGGTAAGTTGTCCTACCACTTTAATCGGATAGCATACCAGTTAGTCAGCGCCAAGCCGCTCGCGATCGACGCGCGCGGACCGCGAAACCAGGAGACAGCAGCGATGTACAGAAGCAATTTCGAACCCGGCTCCACCCGTTGGGCGGTGCGGCGCAGCCAGTGGCGCAGCATGGGAATCCGTGAAGAAGACATGGAAAAGCCGAAGATCGCGGTCATCAACACCTCGAACAAACTCTCGTGCTGCTACGTGCACCTGGACGGCATCAGCGCCCTGGTTCAGCAGGCGATCCGGGATGCCGGCGGCCTGGCCTTCGAAGTGCGCACGGTTGCCCCCAGCGACTTCGTCACCAGCGCAGGCAAGAAGGCGCGCTATCTCATGCCGACGCGCGACCTGATGGTCAATGAGGTGGAGTGCATGATGGAAGGCGCGGTGCTGGACGGCATGATCTGCCTGTCCTCGTGCGACAAGACCACGCCCGCGCACCTGATGGCGGCCGCGCGCCTGGACGTGCCGACGCTGCTGCTCACCTGCGGCTACCAGATCGGCGGCAAGTGCTCGAACGAAAAATTCGAGGACCAGTTCTTCGACATCGACGACGTCTACGAACAGATCGGCGCGCTGGCAACTCGCACCATCACGCTGCAAGACCTTACCGACATGACGGACGTGGCCATCCAGTCGCCCGGCGTCTGTGCCGGCCTGGGAACCGCCAATTCCATGCATATCGTGGCCGAGGCGATCGGCATGACCCTGCCGGGCAATTCGCCCATCTGGGCCGGCGGCCGACGCCTCAACGAATACGCGCAACAGGCGGGACGCCAGATCGTCGAGCTGACCCGCCACGGCGTCTCGGCGCGAAAGATCATTACCGAGGAGGCCATACGCAATGCCGTGATGATGGTGCTTGCGGTCGGCGGCTCCGTCAACACCGTGCGCCACATCGCGGCCATCGCCACCGAAGCCGAACTGCCGCTGGACGTGATCAAGCTGTACGAGGAGTACGGCAAGGTCATCAAGCTGCTCACCGCCGTGCGTCCCAACGGCCCCTTCCGCACGGAAGATCTTGAGGCGGCCGGCGGAACCCCCGCCGTCATGAATCAACTGAGCGAGCATCTGTACCTCGACGCCCTGACCGTCACGCGCCAGACCGTCGGCGAGAACATCCGCGACGCGCGCGTCAAGGACGGCAAGATCATCCGGACACTGGCCGATCCGGTCAGCCATCGGCCCGGCGTAGGCATCCTGCGCGGCAATCTGGCGCCCAACGGCGCCATCGTGAAGCTGTCCGCCGTTCCGGGTGAGCGCGCCGAGTTCTCCGGTCCCGCCAACATCTACGAAGGCGAGGATGAAGCCATTGCCGCCCTGGGCGAAGGCAAGATCAACAAGGGCGACGTGATCGTCCTGCGCAACATGGGTCCCAGCGGCGGCCCGGGCACGGTGTTCGCATGCAGCTTCGTGGCGGCCTTGAATGGGGCCGGCATCGCCGAGCACGTGGCGGTGGTCACCGACGGTGAACTGTCCGGCTTGAACCGGGGCATCATCGTTGGCCAGTTGATGCCCGAATCCGCCGCCGGCGGCCCGCTGGCCGTGGTCCGGCAGGGCGAAACCATCCACATCGATTTCGTCGACCGCCGTATCGAGATGGATGTGCCGCAGGCCGAGATCCAGCGCCGCCTGAAGGAATGGCGCCCGCGAGACCTGGAACTGGGCGGCGGCAGCAGTACCTATCTTCTTCAATACGCCCAATTGGTGCAGCCCATCGAACAGGGCGCGGTATTGGGCAAGCGCAAGATCCACGCACACATCCCCTGATCCGGGGGGCGCCCGTTCCCCGGGCGCCCGTCGCAGGATGCATCAGAACAACGACACACGGAGACAGCCCATCATGTCCACACAGACAGAGGCACAGAAGTCCAGAAAAGCGGGTCTGGCGGCGTTCATCGGAACGGTATTGGAATGGTATGACTTCATCATCTACGGCACCGCGGCCGCCATCGTACTGAACAAGGTTTTCTTTCCGAACAGCGATCCTCTGGTCGGCACCTTGGCCGCCTTCGCCACCTATGCCGTCGGCTTTCTCGCGCGTCCGCTGGGCGGGCTTTTCCTCGGCTATCTGGGCGACAAGGTCGGCAGAAAGACCGTGTTGGTATTGACGCTGTTCCTGATGGGCGGCGCCACCACGGCCATCGGCCTGCTCCCGGGTTACGACAGCATCGGCGTCTGGGCGCCCATCCTGCTCGTCCTCATGCGTTTGCTCCAGGGTTTCGGCGCCGGCGGAGAATATGCGGGCGCGGTCGTGCTCTCGGTGGAGCACGCCCAGAAAGGCAAGCGCGGGGCCGCGGGCGCGTGGGCGCCTCTGGGCTTTGCCGCGGCGACCCTGCTGGCCAACGCCGTGTTCTTCTTCTTCCTGAACGTACTCAGCGAAGAGCAATTCATGGCATGGGGGTGGCGCATTCCCTTCCTGCTCGGCGCGGCGTGCGTACTGGTCGGCTACCTGATCCGCCGCAACATCGAAGAGCCTCCCGCCTTCGAAAAAGCACAGCAGTCCCAGCAACTCAAGAAGATCGGCCTGCTCTCGGCCATCAAACACCACCCGCGCAGCTTCTTCATCGTCATCGGCTCGCGCATGGGCGAAAACGGCTTTGCCTACCTGTATCCCGTGTTCTGCGTGTCGTACATGGTGACGACGCTGAAAATGGAAAAGTCGATGGCCTTGTGGGCCGTGATCATCGCGTCGGCCATCCAGCTGGTCACCATCCCCTTCTACGGCGCGCTGTCCGATCGTGTCGGCCGCAAGAAGGTCTACCTGGCCGGCGTCATTTTCTCGATGCTCTGGCTTGCGCCGTTCTTCATGCTGTTGGACGTGCAAGCCTTCTGGGCCGTCGCCCTGGGATTCGCCGTGGGCCTGGGCATAGCCTACCCCGCCATGCTCTCTCCGCAGGCGGCGTGGTACGCCGAACTTTTCGACACCGAATTCCGCCTCGCGGGCTTCGCCTTCTCGCGCGAACTGGGATCCTTGCTGGCGGGCGGGCTGGCCCCCTTCATCGCCACCGCGCTCTACACCTATTATCAGCACTGGTGGCCCATTGTCGTCTACATGGGAGCCATGGGAATCCTCACGCTGATCGCCCTCGCGCTCGGACCCGAAACGGTGCATAAAGAAATCGATTAACGCGACATCGCCGCCGGCTCCGGCGGCTCGCGCATTTGAAGGAGACAGCATGGACAACAGCAATGAGTTTCCGGCGTGGCGCCTGGAAAGCCGCTACGACACCGTGCCGGACCTGCCCGTCCTGGCCGAGGTGGATGTGCTGGTCGTCGGCGGCGGCGCGGCCGGCGTGGCTGCCGCCACCACGGCGTCCGAGCACGGCAAGCGCACCCTGGTGATCGAGCGATACGGCTTCTTCGGCGGCGCGGCGGTGGCCGGTATGTCCGGCACCATTTGCGGCATGTACCTGGCGAGCGATCTCCACCCCGCACCGCAACAGGTCGTGCAGGGATTTACCGAACGCTTTCGAGCCGCGCTGGCCCGCCGCAACGGCGTCACGGGACCGCAACGCTATGGCAAGACCTGGACCGTCACGCACGATCCGTTGATGTGGAGCGAAACCGCCGACGATTTGGTCGAGGAAAGCGGCGCCAAGACGTTGTTCCATACCAGCGTAAGCGGCGTTATCGTGCAGCATGGCGCGTGCACCGGCGTGGTCATCGAATCGGCGGCGGGACGTTCCGTCGTGCTGGCCAAACGCATCATCGATGCCTCCGGCGATGCCGCCGTGATCGCGCGCGTGGGCTACCGCTACGTCTTCGGCGATCACGGCCGGATCCAGAATCCAACCATGTTCTTCAGGCTGGGCCAGGTTGATGTCCCGCGCTTTCTGGCGTATTGGGGCGAGGACACCATCAATCCGCCGAAGGTGAGCGACGCCATCACGCGGGCCGACGCGGACAAGCGCTACGACCTGCCGCGCAAGAAGATCTGGATCTTCCCGACCACCCGGCCGGGTGAACTGCTGGTCAACGCAACCCGCCTGACGGCGCGCGACGGCCGCATGCTCAACGTTATCGATCCGGAAGACTTTACCGAAGCCGAAGTCGCCGGCCGCCGCCAGGTGCGCGAGTACGCCGCCTTCCTGGCGGAGAACGTTCCAGGATGCGAAGCCAGCTATGTCATGAATACCGGCACGCAGGTCGGCGTGCGCCAGACGCGCAGCATCGTGGGCGTGGAGACACTCACCAACGACGACGTGCTGTCCTGCCGCAAGCGGGACGACGGCATTTGCAAAGTGCCGTGGCCGATCGAACTGCATGCGGGCGAAAGGCCGAAGCTCCACTGGCTGCTGGACGATTACTACGAAGTCCCGTATCTCGCGCTGGTCCCGGAGCGCGGCGAAAACATCATCGTCGCCGGCCGCTGCCTCAGCGCCGAGCACGAAGCGCTGGCTTCGGCCCGCGTCACCGCCCAGTGCTTCGAATACGGCCGCGCCGCCGCAGTCGCCGCGGTGCTATCCCTCGACACCGACCGCCAATTCCGGGACATCCCGGGCGAAGAAGTTCGCGCGGCCATGCGGAAATTGGGCAGCGCGCTGTAGCTTTGCCCACGAGCCGTTCTTCGCCGCCGCCAGCGGCGCGCGGACACGCGCGTTCCCGCTCACGCGAGATCCTGCTCCAGATAGCTGTCGGCCTCGCCCGACAGCTTCAGCGCCTCCCATTGCGCCAGCGTCAACTGGGGCATCTGGAAGGCCGCCTGCGGACGGCAGTACCAGCCCGGGTTGTGCAGTCGGGCGAGCAGATCCATGGCGGGGCCGTCCAGGTACAGATTGTCGCGGTCGGCCACCACGTCGTCGCGCACGTGCATGGCCACCACGCCGGCCACCACCAGGCTGCGGCGATCGATGCGTATGAGTTCATGCACGCGGCATTCGAATGCCACCGGCGACTGCGCCACCCACGGCACGCCGATACGCCGGGACGGCGACAGGACCAGTCCGGCCTCCAGCGACTCATCCACGCCGGCCGGAAAGTCCACCGCCGTCACGTTCATGCGGGCGGCCAGCGGCGCCGACACCAGGCTTACCGTGAATTCGCCGCGTTCGGCGATATTGCGCGCCGTGTCCTTGGGCGCGTCGCCGCGCACGCCGATGCCCACGCAGATCAGCGGCGGGTCGCCGGACATCACGTTGAAGAACGAAAAGGGCGCCACGTTCGTCGCGCCCTGGTCGTCGCGCGACACGATCCAGGCAATGGGCCGCGGCACGACCGCAGCGGTCAGCAGCTTGTAGCGGGCCGGACCCTGCAGGTCATTCAGGTCGATGAACATGGCCAGTCTCCCGCCGCTTCAATCCTGCGCCCGCGTGGGCGCGGCCCCCTCGGCGGCCTTGGCGTCGGCGAACGCGCGGTCGCTGCGCTTGCAGCGGCAGCGGCCGATCTGGTGCAGCTCGATCAGGTTGCCCACCGGGTCGCGCAGGAACAGCTGCATCAGTTCGGGCGCCGCCACGTTGTCCAGCTTCCAGTGTTCCACGCCCAGGCGCCGCAGCTCGGCTTCGGCCTCCGCGATATCGCGCACGGCCAGCGCCACGTGGTTTTCCACAGGATCTCGGCCCGGGCCCTGCGAATAGGGCGAAGGACCATCGCTGCCCAGCAGGTGGATCTGGCAATCGTTGCCCATGTCCAGGAAGTATCCGGCGATGCCGGGAATCTCCCAGCGCCCCTTGTCGGTGTCCAGCCCCAGCACGTTCCCGTAGAACGCGCCCATGGCCGCGACTTTGTCCAGCGGCATGCGCACCGCGTGATGATGCAGCTCCAGAACATCCAGTGCCATTTTTTCTCCTCGATTCTCGTCCGGCAGGCGCCCACGCGCCGCCGAAGCCTGCATGGTGGCCCGCGTCCGGGCGCCGGGGAATGCCGCCGGGCGCAATCCAGAATTGCGCGGCAGGCAACTCCCGGGCCGGGGCCGCCCGCGCCCCCGCGCTATGCTAGGCCGCATGAAATCGCTAGACCTCAATCTGCTGCTGACTCTGGACGTGCTGATTCAGGAAGGCAGCGTCGCGGGCGCCGCCCGCCGGCTCAACCTCAGCACGCCCGCCGTGAGCCGCAGCCTGGCCCGCATCCGGCGCGCGGTGGGGGACCCCGTCCTGGTGCGGTCGGGGCGCGGGCTTGCGCCCACGCCGCGGGCGCTGGACCTGCACGCCCGGGTGAAGAACGTGGTGGAACAGGCGCAAGCCGTGTTCACCGAATTCAGCCAGGACATCGACCTGGCCACCCTCGATCGCGTGTTCACGCTGCGCGCCAACGACGTCTTCGTGGGCGGCTACGGCGGCCGCCTGCGCGAGCACCTGCGCCGCCATGCGCCGCGCGCCGTGCTGCGCTTCGTATCGGAGGGCGAAGACGATGGCGATGCCCTGGACGGCAAGGTCGATCTCTACATCGGCTCGTCGCAGAAGTTCGGCGCCGACATCAAGGTGCAGAGCCTGTTCACCACCACCTTCTGCGGGCTGGCGCGTGCCGGACATCCCATCTTCGACGAAGACATCACGCCGCGGCGCTTCGCGGCCTACGACCATATCAGCGTGTCGCGGCGCGGCCGCGCGCAGGGTCCCATCGACGCGGCGCTGGCCGCGCTGGGCCTGGCGCGGCACGTCTCGCTCATCACGCCCACGTTCCATGCCGCCATCTTCGCGCTCGCCGATTCCGACCTGATCCTGCCGTCCATGCCGCGGGATCTCATCCCCGGCGTGGAGCGGCTGGGCCTGAAGCTGCGCGCGTTCCCGGTTCCCGTGCCCGTGACCCCGGTCACCGTCGTGCAGGCCTGGCCGCCGCGCCTGGACAGCGACCTCGCGCACCGCTGGCTGCGCCAAACGATCAAGCAGGTTTGCGGCGCTTCCGAAGCCGCCGCGCAACCCCTTTAAAAATGGCGTTCCGCCCCGCCCGGCTCCTGTATACTGCCTCGTGATTGTTCAACAATCCTGGCATGAAATCCAGGATCGGATCAGGAGGCAGACCATGTCGAATTACCCCGCGGCGTACCAGGTAGGCAAGGGTTCGGTATTGAATGTGGACCGGGACTTCTACCGCACGCTCGTCGCCGACCCGACGCAACGCAAGCTCGTCGAATCCCACGTCGTTCCCATCCGCAGCGGCTTCGCCTGGAAGGTCCCCGCCGGCCACGTGTTCCGCATCGTGACCCTGGAAGGCCCCCAGGTCGCGGACTTCAACATGTGGAACCTGCACAATCCGCGCGAACGTATGTGGGCCTCGCGCACGCGCCAGCTGCAACAGGCGCACGTCAGCACGCACGACCGCCTCTGGTCCACGCTGCCGTACCTGCGGCCCATGGCCACCATCACCGACGACACGCTCGCCGGCTACGGCATCGACAGCGACGGCGGCCGCGTCCACGATCTGCTCGGCACGCGTTGCGACCCCTACGTGAACAAGCTGCTCAGCGGCGAGGATTTCCACTTCCACTGCCACTCCAACCTGACCCGCGCGGTGGCGCCCCACGGCCTCACCGAATTCGACGTGCACGACGTGCTCAACGTGTTCCAGGTCACCGGCCTGAACGACGACGACAAGTACTTCATGAAAGCCTGCCCCGCCAAGCCGGGCGACTACCTGGAGTTCTTCGCCGAAATGGACCTGCTGTGCGCGCTTTCCACCTGCCCGGGCGGCGACCTGTCCGTGCCCATGTGGGGCCCCGAGGCGCGCGATCCCATCGACGTCTGCCGTCCGCTGGGCGTGGAGGTCTATGCGCTGGATCCCGCGCTGCTGCAAGGCTGGACACCGCCCGAGGTTTCACCGTATAAGGGCGTCCACGGACTGCACCCTGAAAAGGTCGAGTGGAAGTAAAAGGGAAAAAAAGCGAGAGAATTGCCCCCCCACACGCCGCGCCCTCGGCTTGCAGCCCCCCCCCCCGAAGGGGGCCGTTTCACCTCGGGGCGGCGCAGCGGAATAAACGAGCGCCGTGGCCAAACCGCGGCGCTTTTCTACAGGAGCCTTGCCATCATGCCCGCCGAACGCGACAGCGGAATCTCGATCGCCGAACGCATCAGCCACCAGCTGCGCGATGACATCATGGAGGGGAAGCTGCCGCCCGGCACGCAACTGGTCGAGGTCGACCTGGCGGCGGACTACGGCGCTTCGCGCAACACCATCCGCGAGGTCCTGCACCAACTCGGCCGCGAAGGGCTGGCCACGTTCATCCGCCACAAGGGCGTGGTGGTGCGCCGCATGGAGCGCAAGGACCTGCGCGAGATCTACGCCGCGCGCCGCGCGCTGGAACTGCAGGCCATCGCCGGCGGGCTGCCGTTGCAGCCGGCCTTGCTCGACAAGATGCACACCGCCATCAACGCGGCCGAGCGCGCGCTGTCGAAAAGACAATGGCGCAACGTCGGCACGCTGAGCCTGCAGGTTCACCAGCATATCGTCGCGCAACTGGGCAGCCGGCTGCTCGATGAGTTCTTCCTTACGCTGTGCGCGCAGCTGCGCCTGGTATTCGCGTCCGAAGTCGATGAAAGCCGCATCCAGACGCCGGACTGGATCGAACGCGAGCGGCATATCCACGGCCTGCTCGTGGAAGGCCGCCGCGACCTGGCCGCGCAAGCGCTGACGGACTACCTGGACGATTCGGAACGCACGCTGATGGCCGTCCTGACGCGCCTGAAGCAACAGGGAAAATAAGATAAGGCCGGCCGGGCGCGTGCCCGGCTACCTTCGTTGCGCGCCTACGCGCGCGCTTCCGGCTCCGCGTAGCTGCCGTCCTCGCGATGGGTTTCCTGCCCGCTCAAGGGCGGATTGAACACGCATACCAGCCGCAGATCCCCCTTCAGGGCGCGCAGCACGTGCTGGTCGTTCTTGTCCAGCGCGTACAGGGTGCCCGGCGTGATGGGATACACCGTGCCGGTCGCCACGTCCTCGACTTCTCCCTCGCCTTCCATGCAGTAGTTCGCTTCGTAGTGATGCTTGTAGTGCAGGTGCAGTTCGGCGCCTTCGAAGACGCGGGTTTCGTGCACGGAGTAGCCGATGCCGTCGCGCTTGACGATGATGCGCTTGCTTTCCCAGCCCGGTCCCCGGGCGTGGCGTTCGGTGTCGGTCAATTCGTCGCTGTGGATAACTATCATGGATGCAGATCCGCAAGGGAGTGGAGAAATCAATTCCGGCGGCGCGTCGCCGATCCCAGCGCTTCTTCGATGCGCGTGGCGGCAAGCAGCAAGGCCCGGTCGCCGCCGCGCAGCCCGGTCGCCATCAGACCCACCGCCTTGCGGTCGGCGGGATCGCCCGGCAGCGAAATGCTGGGCAGGTCCAGGCGGTTCGCGAACTCCGCCAGGCTGAATGCCCGGGCGTTTTCGCGCAGATACCTGTCCTTGTCTTCCAGCAGGGCCACCGGCGGCGGCAGCATGGGCACCGTGGGCGTCAGCACCGCATCGGCGCCCGCCATCAGCGCGTCGTATTCCCGGCCCAGTTCCGCGAGCCTGCGCTGCGCGGAAAGGTAGGTATGCGCCGGCACTTGCGCGCCCAGCAGCATGCGTGGCCCCACGCGCGGGTCGTAGCGGTCCGCGTCGGCCGCCAGGCGCGTCGCGTGCAGCATGTAGGCCTCGGCCGCGATGATGCCGCCGTCGCGCGCCACGGCGCCGGCCTGTGCCACGCAGGGCATCGCCACGCGGCGCAGCACCGCGCCCGCATCCATCAGTCGCTCCAGCCACGCCGAGAATGCGCGCCGCACCTCGGCGTCCAGCTGGTCCTCGACATGAT
This sequence comes from Achromobacter denitrificans NBRC 15125, assembly GCF_001571365.1. Classification (GTDB taxonomy): domain Bacteria; phylum Pseudomonadota; class Gammaproteobacteria; order Burkholderiales; family Burkholderiaceae_B; genus Achromobacter; species Achromobacter denitrificans. The sequence continues at coordinate 148,635 of NZ_BCTQ01000009.1, forward strand.
CAGGCACCACGAAAATCCGGCTCGCCAGAGGCGCCGCGCCGCAAGCGGCGGGCGCCGCGGCGCGAGCCTCCCCGGGCACCAGCGCCTTATCCACACGCAGGCATTGCGCGGCATCGGTGGCGATGACGCCCGGCACGTCGAAGCTCGGCGACAGATACATCATGCCCGCGTCGTGATAGCGGCGTCGCGAGGGCTTGAACCCCGCGACGCCGCAGAAGGCCGCCGGAATGCGCGCGGAGCCGCTGGTATCCGACGCCAGCGCGAGGTCCGCCATGCCCAGCGCCACCGCGACGGCGCCGCCGCTGGTGGATCCGCCGGCCACGCGCGGCGTGTCGGCCATGCGGGGAGACAGGGGCGTGCCGTAAGTGGCGTTCAAGCCCAGGGCGCCATAGGCGAACTCGGTCATGTTGTTCTGCGCCAGCAGCACGGCGCCCGCTTGCCGCAAAGCGCGCACTAGCGGCGCATCCTCGGCCGCGGCCGGCGCATCGGCCAGCACACGCGACCCCGCGTGCGTCGTCCATCCGCGCACGTCGAAACAGGCTTTCACCCCCAGCACCATGCCGGCCAGCGGCTCCCTGCCGGGCGCCAACCGCCGCAACGCGTCGCGTGCGCGCGCCTCGGCGAGCGCGCCCTCATCGCGGCGCGCCAGCAGCGCCAGCGCGGCGGCGGCGGGTTCCGCTTCGATCCGATCCAGGCACGCCGATACCGCCTTCGACGACAGGCCGAACTCGTCAGGAGACATGGACATGGCTCAGGAAATCCTTCACGCGCGGATCCGCGCTGCCCAACACCTCGGCCGGCGGCGCGTCGAGCAGCACGCGGCCGGCCTCCATGAACACCACCCGGTCCGACACCTTGAACGCGAAGCCCATCTCGTGCGTCACGATCAACATCGTCATGCCCTCGCGCGCCAGCGTTTCGACCACCTTCAGCACCTCGGCCACCAGTTCCGGATCCAGCGCCGACGTGGGTTCGTCGAACAGCATGATGGACGGCCGCATCGCCAGGGCGCGGGCGATCGCCACCCGCTGCTGCTGGCCGCCTGAGAGCTGGTGCGGATACTTGTGCGCGTGGTCCAGCATGCCGACCTTGTTGAGCAGCACCAGCGCTTCGCGCCGCGGCGCATCGCCGCTGCCGCGCCGGTGGTAGGCCGGCGCCAGCATGACGTTCTGCAGCACCGTCTTGTGCGGGAACAGGTTGAAGCTCTGGAACACCATGCCGATGTCGAGGATGCGCTCGCCTGGACCGTTCTGCGCGCCCGCGCCCGGCGATCCCAGGAACGGCTTGCCATGCAGCAGCACCTCGCCGCCGTCCAGCGTTTCCAGGCCGTTCAGGGTCCGTATCAGGGACGTCTTGCCCGAGCCGGACGGGCCGATGATGCTGATGACTTCGCCGGTCTGCACGATCAGGTCGATGCCCTTGAGCACCTCATGGTCGCCGAAGGACTTGCGCGCCTGCCTCACTTCGAGCGCGGGCGCATCGTCGACGGCCGTGCGCGCGGGCCGGGACTCTCCCTCCCGCAGCTCGCGCCGCACCTGTTCGTCCAACGCCAGCGGCTTCGGCGCGCGCCGCAGGATGTTCATGTGCGACTCCAGCCAGCCCAGCAGCTTGTCGAACAGCGTCACGATCAGCACGTAGTACAGCGCCACCGCCAACATGGTCTCGAAGACCAGGAAGTTCTGCGTGTACAGCCGCTGCCCCACCAGCAGGATCTCGGCCAGCGAAATCACCGATACCAGCGACGTCAGCTTGGCGATCGTGATGAACTCGTTGCTGAGCGCCGGCAGCGCGATGCGCAGCGCCTGCGGGATCACGATCATCCGCTGGATGCCGGCATAGCGGATGCCCAGCGCGCGTCCGGCCTCGACCTGCCCGCGCGGCACGCCGAGGATGCCGCCGCGATGTATCTCGGCGATGAAGGCGGTTTCGCTCACGACCAGCGCGGTCAGGCCGGCATAGAACGGGTCGGACAGCAGGGCGCCCGCCGCGGGAAAGACCTGCGGCAGGTTATAGATGAACACCAGCAGCACCAGCAGGGGCAGGCTGCGGAAGAACCAGATGTACAGCCCCGCCAGCCGGCTCACGACGGGATTCTTCGCCTGCTTTCCCAGCGCCAGCAGGAAGCCCGCCGCCACGCCTACCACCCACGTCGCCGTGCTCAGCTTCACCACCACCCAGCACGCCTTCCAGAAGTCGGTGTCCCACAGCAGGCTGACGGCGTAATCCCAATCGAAATGCATGTTGCTGCTTCCGTCTCGGCGTTAGCGGGCCGGGCCGGTCAAGGCGGCCTGGATTTCGGCCGCGGTCGGCTCCTCCAGTCCGTAGCGGGCCAGCAGCGCCTGGTATTCGCCGCTCTCGCGGGCGCGCTGCAGCGCGCCGTTCAACGCTCCCTGGAGGTCCTTGGACTCCTTGTTGATCCCCAGCCCGATCACGATGGGATAGAGCAGGGCGGTGGAGCTCACCTTCAGGCCGTCCTTCGACTGCGCCAGCATGCCGTGCACCACCGCGGCATCCTCGATCATCGCGTCGGCCGCTTGCGAGCGCAGCGCCATCATCGCCTCGGGGGAAGTCGGGAACTCCAGCACCTTGATTTCGCCCTGTCCCTTGGCTTGGCAGGTCTCGCGCGATACCTTCTGCAGCTTCGGCGTCCAGGACGCGCCCTTGATCGAGGCCACCCGTTTGCCGCACAGGGCCTCCGGGCCGGCCGGCGCGTACGAACTGGCGGACAGCACCACCAGCGAGGCGCCGGTCTTGAGGTAGGGAATGAAGTCGATCAGCTTGGTGCGCTCCGGCGTCACGTACAGGGCGGACGCCACCGCGTCGAAGCGATGCGCGCGCATGCCCAGGATCAGGTCGGGAAAGCGCGTGTCGACGAACACCGGCTTCAGCGACAGCTTGGAGGCCAGCAACCGGGAGAAGTCCGCGTCGAAGCCGGCGGGCTTGCCGGATTCCAGGTAGGCATAGGGCGGATAGGTGAGATCCGAGCCCACCGTCAGGCTGTCGGCCTTGATGGTGGAGGCAGCGTGGACCAGCGAAGAGGCTGCGCACAACATGAAAGCGGCCAGTGCGCGCGCGGCCCCGCGCCGCGATGCCGCCAGAATCGTAGTGGACATGATTTCCCCTATTGAACGCCCTGGAACCCGCGGCAAGACTGGACCTGCGCAACGCCGGGAGGCATTTCCCGCACCAGAATTGTTGAACAATTTTTGCGATTCTGCGGCAATGGGGAAGCAGCGGATATGGGTACTTTCCCTAGCGGATTGGGGCGCGGCAAAGAAAAAGGCCGGCCCCAAAACGGGGCCGGCCTTGTGCGCGGAGGGGCGGCGAAACGGCGCTTACGCGTCGATATTCCCCGCCGACAGCGCGTGCGTTTCGATGAAGTTGCGGCGCGGTTCCACGTCGTCGCCCATCAGCGTGGTGAAGACTTCGTCGGCCGCGATGGCGTCCTCGATCTGCACGCGCAGCAGGCGGCGCACCTTCGGGTCCATCGTGGTTTCCCACAGCTGGTCCGGGTTCATTTCGCCCAGGCCCTTGTAGCGCTGCTTGGAAATGCCGCGATCGGCTTCGCTGCGCAGCCACTGCATGGCTTCGCGGAAGTCGGACACGGTTTGTTCCTTGCGCTTTTCGCCTTCGCCGCGGGCGACCAGCGAGCGCGGGCCCACCTTGCCGGAGAAACTCTTCGCGGCCTTGGACAGGATGGCGTAGTCCGAGCCGTTCACGAAGTCCGCGTCGATGAGGCTCACGCGCACGTTGCCGTGGTGCATGCGCTGCACCGACAGGCGGTGACGCTCGGTGGCTTCGTCGAACTGCGCCACCACTTCCACGCCGTTGCCACTGACCGGGTCGCGCATGGCGTCGGCCAGGCGGCGGGCGGAGTCGGCGGTGGATTCGGCCGTTTCCAGGTTGATCTCCACGCCTTCGGCCATGGCCGACAGGGCAGCCGTGTCGAATACGCGCGACAGGCGGGCGATGACGGCATCGGCGGCCACGTACTGGCGGGCCAGTTCGTTCAGCTCGTCGCCGCGGATGATGTTGCCGCCCGAAATGATCTCGGCTTCCTTCAGCGCCAGCGACAGCATGAACTGCGCTTCTTCCTGGTCGTCCTTCAGGTAGCGCTCTTCACGGCCGACCTTCACTTTGTACAGCGGCGGCTGGGCGATGTAGACGTAGCCGCGCTGCACCAGCTCGGGCATCTGGCGGTACAGCAGCGTCAGCAGCAGGGTGCGGATGTGCGCGCCGTCCACGTCCGCGTCGGTCATGATGATGAGGCGGTGGTAGCGCAGCTTGTCCACGTTGAAATCGGGGCCGATGCTGGTGCCCAGCGCCGTGATCAGCGTGGCGATCTGTTCGCTGGCGATCAGGCGGTCGAAGCGCGCCTTCTCGACGTTCAGCACCTTGCCGCGCAGCGGCAGGATGGCCTGGAACTTGCGGTCGCGGCCCTGCTTGGCCGAGCCGCCTGCGGAGTCGCCCTCGACGATGTACAGCTCGCACAGCGCCGGATCCTTCTCCTGGCAGTCGGCGAGTTTGCCGGGCAGGCCGGCGCCTTCCAGCACGCTCTTGCGACGCGTCATCTCGCGCGCCTTGCGCGCGGCTTCGCGCGCGCGGGCGGCTTCGACGATCTTGCCGCACAGCGCCTTGGCGTCGTTCGGATGTTCCAGCAGCCAGGTTTCCAGGGTGCGGGCCACGGCTTCTTCCACCGCCGGGCGCACTTCGCTGGAGACCAGCTTGTCCTTGGTCTGGCTGCTGAACTTGGGCTCGGGCACCTTCACCGACAGCACGCAGGCCAGGCCTTCGCGCATGTCGTCGCCGGACGTCTCGACCTTGGCCTTCTTGGCCAGCTCGTTGTCGGTGATGTACTTGTTGATGATGCGGGTCATCGCCGCGCGCAGGCCGGTCAGGTGCGAGCCGCCGTCGCGCTGCGGGATGTTGTTGGTGAAGCACAGCACGCTTTCGCTGTAGCTGTCGTTCCACTGCATCGCCACTTCCACGCCGACCGGCACGCCGCCCGCCGAGGACTCGGTAGACACCGAGAACACGTTCGGGTGCAGCACGGTCTTGCTGCGGTTGATGTATTCGACGAAGCCCTTCACGCCGCCCGAGAACGCGAAGTTCTCTTCCTTGCCCTGGCGCTGGTCGATCAGGCGGATCTTCACGCCATTGTTCAGGAACGACAGTTCGCGCAGGCGCTTCGAGAGGATCTCGTAGTGGTACTCGATGTTGGTGAAGATGATCGGGTCGGCCAGGAAGCGCACTTCGGTGCCGCGCTTGTCGGTCGTGCCGGTCACGGCCAGGGGCGCGACGCGCTCGCCCTGGCGAAACTCCATCTGGTGCACCTGGCCGTTGCGGCGGATGGTCAGCCGCAGCCATTCCGACAGCGCGTTCACGCAAGACACGCCCACGCCGTGCAGGCCGCCGGACACCTTGTAGGAGTTCTGGTCGAACTTGCCGCCGGCATGCAGCTCAGTCATGACGATTTCGGCCGCGCTGCGGTGGAATTCGTCGTCCTTGTGGATGTCGGTGGGAATCCCGCGGCCGTTGTCGGTGACGGAAATCGAATTGTCGGTGTGGATCGTGACGACGATGTCGTCGCAATAGCCGGCCAGGGCTTCGTCGATGGCATTGTCGACGACTTCGAACACCATGTGGTGCAAGCCGGTACCGTCGGACGTGTCGCCGATGTACATGCCGGGGCGCTTGCGCACGGCCTCCAGCCCCTTGAGCATCTTGATCGAGTCAGCGCCGTAGCCGCTGTTCTCGGGAGTGGTGTTCTGCTGATCTGACATGTCTGTATCGATAACGCTTTAAAGAACGGCCTGGCGGCCGGACCGCCCGCGAGCCCTCAGGCCCGCAAGCGGCACAAACCCACGATAGGCGCGCGGATCAAATCCGCATGGGCATGACGACGTACTTGAACTGGTCGTCTTCGGGCAGGGTGATGAGCGCCGACGCGTTGGCATCGGGCATGACCGACCACTGGATGTTGTCGACCTTGACGTTCGACAGCACGTCGAGCAGGTAGCCGACGTTGAAGCCGACGTCCAGCGCTTCATGGCCGTAATCGATGTCGATTTCTTCCTGCGCCTCTTCCTGTTCGGCGTTAGAGGACGAGATCTTCATCTGGTTCTGCGCCAGTTGCAGGCGCACGCCCTTGAACTTGTCGGTGGTCAGGATGGCGGCGCGCTGCAGGCTGCCCTGGAGCGCTTCGCGGCCGACCAGGAAGTGGCGCGTGTAGTTGGTCGGGATCACGCGGGTGAAATCGGGGAACTTGCCTTCGACCAGCTTGGACACCAGCTCCACGTCGCCGAAGCGGAAGCGGATCTGGCCCGGCGCCACGTCGATGGAGACGGGCTCGTCGGAGTCTTCCAGCAGGCGCTGCATTTCCAGCACAGTCTTGCGCGGCACGATCACTTCGTGGCGTTCGCTGATGCCGTCGGCCTCGGTGGAGCAGTGCGCCAGGCGGTGGCCGTCGGTGGCGACCGCTCGCACGCGGCCCGGCTCGAACACCAGCAGCATGCCGTTCAGGTAATAGCGGATGTCCTGTTGAGCCATGGCGAAGTGCACCATGTTGAACAGGTGGCGCAGCGTGCGCTGCGGCATGGTCAGCGATACGTCCCACTGCTCGGGCTGGGCCACGGTGGGGAATTCGCTGGCGGCCAGCGTCTGCAATGCGAAGCGGCTCTTGGCCGACTGCACCGACAGCTTGTTGCTGGCCAGCGCCAGGCGCACGTCGCCCGTGTCCGGCAGCGCCTTCAGGATGTCCAGCAGCTTGCGCGCCGCGACGGTGGTGGACTCGTTGTCCTGGCCCACGCCGAAGTCGGCATGGGTGGTGATCTGTACTTCGAGGTCGGTCGCAATGAAGGCAACCTTGTTGCCTTCCTTGCGCATCAGGATGTTCGCCAGGATGGGCAGGGTATGGCGTCTTTCGACGATGCCCGCCACAGTCGACAGCGGTTTCAGCAATGCATCGCGTGTGGTTTGTACGAGTTGCATGTTCATCCTTTTAGAGTTTGTTCCAACACGTGCAGGGTATGGTTGAGCTCCGCTTGCTTGGCGCGGGCGTCGGAAATCTTGCGTACGGCATGCAGTACGGTGGTGTGATCACGGCCACCGAACAGATCGCCGATTTCCGGCAGGCTTTTCTGGGTCAGCTCCTTCGCCAGGTACATCGCGACCTGACGCGGCAAGGCGATATTGGCGGGCCGGCGTTTCGAGTACATGTCGGCCACCTTGATCTTGTAGAAGTCCGCCACCGTTTTCTGGATGTTCTCCACGGTGATCTGCCCGTTGGACACGGACAGCAGATCCTTCAGGGCTTCCTTGCAGACATCCACCGTCAGCACGTCGCGGCCGTGGAAGCGCGCGTAGGCCAGGACCTTGCGCAGCGCGCCCTCCAGCTCGCGCACGTTGCTGCGCAGATGCTTGGCGATGAAGAACGCGACTTCCTCGGGCATGGGCACGCCTTCGGATTCCGCCTTGCGCAGCAGGATCGCCACGCGCATCTCCAGTTCCGGCGGCTCGATGGCGACCGTCAGGCCGGAATCGAAACGCGAGATCAGCCGGCTGTCGATGCCGGACAGTTCCTTCGGATAGGTATCGCTGGTGATGATGATCTGCTTGCGCTGGGCCACCATCGCCTCGAACGCATAGAAGAACTCTTCCTGCGTCCGGTTCTTGCCGGAGAAGAACTGGATATCGTCGATCAGCAGCAGATCGAGCGAGTGGTAGTAACGCTTGAAATCGTCGAACGCCTTGCGCTGGTAGGCCTTGACCACGTCGGACACGTACTGGTCGGCATGCACGTAGCGCACGCGCACCCCCGTGCCCGCCGCCACCATGGCGTTGCCGATGGCGTGGATCAGGTGGGTCTTGCCCAGGCCCACGCCGCCGTACAGGAACAGCGGGTTGTAGGACGTGCCCGGATTCTCGGCCACCTGCAGCGCGGCGGCGCGCGCCAGCTGGTTCGCCTTACCGGTAACGAAATTCTCGAACGTGAGATCGGTGTTCAGGCGCGAACGCTCGTACACGATGTTCGCGGCATCCGCGTTCACCGCTTGCGCGGCCACCGTCGTCGCCGGCACGGCAGCGGGCTGAGCCGGCGCTACCGCGGGTCCGGGCGGTGGCGCGCCGCCTGAGGGGGAACCGCCGGACGGGTACGTTTGCGCGGGTTGCGCGGCGCGCACGGGCGCAACCGGCATGCGCGGCGCGGTTCCCTGCGAAGGCAACTCGAACAGGACCTGCACCGGACGCTCGAACCACTCCGCGGCCAACGCTTCGATCTGGTGGGAAAAGTTCTTGCGCACCCAATCCAGCTTGAAGCGGTTGGGCGCGGCAACGCGCAGCACCGCCTGCGTCTCGTCATACGCAAGCGGGACCAGCGGTCGTATCCACGCGCTGATTTGTTGGGGGGGGAGTTCCTGCTCAAGACGACTGACGCAGGTCTGCCAGAATTCTTTCATGTCGCTCTTATTCAAACCTCGATTCTACCTTGCCTGGGCTGGGGTTATCCACAGGGTAGGGCATAAGTGTCCGCGCGCCGCAAGCTTAACTGTTTGACAAGACAGGGAAAACTTGCTGAAATGGTGGGCTTTTCCGAATTCTGTCTGTCAGAAGGTTTCACAGAGAGCTCGGCCGCGCTCGCCTGATAACGGTGTTTTCACCTGTATCGGCACAGCGATATGGCAACTGCTACACGCAACTGTCATAGGGCAACCGCCCGGTTCTAGCTTCTATCGGTCGCCTGGGTTTTTCCCGGTCAGAGCCCCGTCTGCGAGTCGTTTCTTGCCTCTGTTGCAAAAATGCCCGCCAGATACCCGCTACCTGAATACGCGACCAGGAACCCTCCGGGCAGGTCCCTTCTGACTTTTGTTCTTTTTGTGGATCGTCCATGAAACGTACCTACCAACCTTCCGTTACTCGTCGCAAGCGCACCCATGGCTTTCGCGTGCGCATGAAAACCCGCGCTGGCCGCGCCATCCTGAGCGCCCGCCGCGCCAAGGGCCGCAAGCGTCTGGCCGTCTAAGTCCTTGTCTTCCGGTTTTCCCGGAGACCTGACGCCCGACCCGCAGTCCATGCCGCGCGCCACGCTTCCCCCGGAGGCGCGGCTGCATCGCCCCTCCGAGTTTGCCGCCGCCCTCAAAGGCCGGCGTCTTGCCCGAGGGGCGTTCTTCATTGTGAGCGCCGCTCCCAATGATCTGCCCCCCGGCCAGGACGCCTGTGCCCGCCTGGGCCTGGTGATCGCCAAGCGGTTCGCCGCCCACGCCAGCACGCGCAACGCCATCAAGCGGGTCATCCGCGAAGCGTTCCGTCACCGGCGCCTGGACCTCCCGGCCAAGGATTACGTCGTGCGTCTGCATAGCAAGGTCGCGCCCGCCACGCTCACCGCGCTCAAACGCGGCGTCAGGGCCGAAGTGGACGCTCACTTTGGACGTATCGCGCGATGAGCGGGCGTAGCCGAAAGCTGGGGGCTGCATTACTCATTGCCCCGATCCGGTTCTACAGATTCTTTCTGAGTCCCTGGATCGGCAGGCAATGCCGCTTTACCCCTACCTGCTCGGCGTATGCGATCGAAGCGATCGAACGCCACGGCGCCTGGCGCGGCTTCTGGCTCGCGGTCCGGCGTATCGGGCGCTGCCACCCGTGGTCGCCCGGCGGGTTGGATCCGGTTCCGCCGGCCAAGGGAACCAATGGCACCCAGTGCTGTTCCCACAGCCACCGCATCGAGCATGATTGACGCTAAACTGGCGGGCTTTGCTGGCCCGTATTCACTTCAGTAGGCACCATGGATATCCGACGAACCGTCCTCTGGATGATTTTTTCCTTCTCGCTGTTGCTCCTATGGAACAACTGGCAAATCCATAACGGCAAGCCGTCGCTGTTCGGGGGCCCCACGCCCACGGCCAGCACGAGTGAACCGCAGGCCGCCGCGAACAACGCGACGCCCTCGGTGCCCAACTCCCCGGCTCCCGTGACGGCCACGCCGTCCGCCGTGCCTGGCGCCGCCGCGCCCGCCGCCGCGCGCTCGGAAGAAATCGTCATCACGACCGACGTGCTGCGCCTGACGTTCGACACGATGGGCGCCCAGCTGGTGCGCGCCGAGCTGCTGAAGTACCCGGCGACCGGCCAGCCGGACAAGCCCACGGTGCTGCTGGACCGCTCCGCCGGCCTGAACTACGTGGTGCAGACCGGCGTGGTCGGCGCGCCCAACGGCCAGAGCTTCCCCACGCACCAGACGCCTTTCCGCTTCGTCTCCTCGGATCGCCAGATGACCGGCGACGACCTGGTGGTGGCGTTCGAAAGCGAGTCGGGCGGCATGAAGGTCACCAAGACGTTCACCCTGCATCGCGGCCGCTACGACATCGACGTGCGCCACGACCTGGCCAACGTCGGCGCCGCCCCCGTGACGCCCGCGCTGTACCTGCAGCTTGAGCGCGACGGCAACGATCCGGCCGACACGTCCAGCTTCTATCACACGTTCACCGGTTTCGCCGTCTACTCGGAACAGGACAAGTTCCAGAAGATCACCTTCAGCGACATCGAGAAGAAGAAGGCCAACTACATCAAGCAGGCGGACAACGGCTGGATCGCCGTGGTGCAGCACTATTTCGCCACCGCCTGGGTGCCCCCGCAGGGCAAGCCGCGCAACAACGAGCTGCTGGAAGTGCAGAAGAACCTGTACGCCGCCCGCAGCATCGAAGCCGTCGGCGAGGTCGCTCCCGCCGCCGCCGCGCGCGTCGACTCGCACCTGTGGGTCGGCCCGCAGGACCAGAAGGCCATGGCGGCGCTCGCCCCGGGCCTGGAACTGGTCGTCGACTACGGCTGGCTGACCATCATCGCCAAGCCGCTGTTCAAGCTGATGACGTGGCTGCATTCGCTGCTGGGCAACTGGGGCTGGACCATTGTTGCGCTGACCGTGCTCATCAAGGCCGTGTTCTATCCCCTGGCCGCCGCCAGCTACCGCTCCATGGCCCGCATGAAGCAGGTTGCCCCGCGCCTGCAGGCCCTGAAGGAAAAGTACGGCGACGACAAGCAGAAGCTCAACGCCGCCATGATGGAGATGTACCGGACCGAGAAGATCAACCCGCTGGGCGGCTGCCTGCCGATGGTGGTGCAGATCCCCGTGTTCATCTCGCTGTACTGGGTGCTGCTGGCCAGCGTGGAAATGCGCGGCGCGCCGTGGATCCTGTGGGTGCATGACCTGTCGATCCGCGATCCGTTCTTCATTCTGCCCGCCATCATGATGGCCACCATGTTCCTGCAGATCAAACTGAACCCGACGCCCCCGGACCCCGTCCAGGCCAAGGTCATGATGATCATGCCGCTGGTCTTCGGCGGGATGATGTTCTTCTTCCCAGCCGGCCTGGTGCTGTACTGGTGCGTGAACAACACCCTGTCGATCGCCCAGCAGTGGTCCATCACCCGGGCCATGCAGCGCAAGACCGAAGCCGCGGCGAATCGCTGATTCCCCGCCGCAAAAAAGAACCGGCCCCGATGGGCCGGTTTTTTTATGCGCGCGCCCTGCCGCCGGCGGCTTCCGGCCCTTGACGCGTCCAACGTATCCGATAGTTATTCTTAATCAAGTTTTATAGATCAATCAACTTCACAATGTAAAGCAAGCCACCTATGATGTCTTGGCGATGCGCCTGGCCGGCAATGCCGGGCGATCGAGGATTGGGCGCGGGCCCCGAAGGCCCCGCATTCCAGGAACGACACAGGGAGTGTGCTATGAACGACAAAAAGCATCTGACCACCGCCTCAGGCGCGCCCGTGGCAGACAACAACAACACACTGACGGCGGGTCCTCGCGGACCGGCGCTGTTGCAGGACTTCTGGCTGATCGAAAAGCTGGCCCATTTCGACCGTGAACGCATCCCCGAACGCGTGGTGCACGCGAAGGGTTCGGGCGCCTACGGCACCTTCACCGTCACCCATGACATCTCGCGCTATACCCGCGCCAGCATTTTTTCCCAGGTAGGCAAGCAGACCCCTCTGTTCCTGCGTTTCTCCACCGTGGCCGGCGAGCGCGGCGCGGCGGACACCGAACGGGACGTGCGCGGCTTCGCCATCAAGTTCTACACCGACGAGGGCAACTGGGATCTGGTGGGCAACAACACGCCCGTCTTCTTCATCCGCGACCCGCTGAAATTCCCGGATTTCATCCACACGCAGAAACGCGAACCCAAGTCCAACCTGCGCAGCGCCACCGCCGCCTGGGACTTCTGGTCGCTCAACCCCGAGTCGCTGCACCAGGTCACCACCTTGATGAGCGATCGCGGCATCCCGGCGAACTTGCGCCAGCAGCACGGCTTCGGCTCGCACACGTTCAGCTTCATCAACAAGGACGGCGAACGCTTCTACGTGAAATTCCACTTCAAGTCGCAGCAGGGCATCGCCTGTCTGACCGACGAGGAAGCGGCGCAAATCGTCGCGCACGACCGTGAAAACTCGCAGCGCGACCTGTTCAACAACATCGAACAGGGCAACTTCCCGAAGTGGACGCTGAAGGTGCAGATCATGCCCGAGGCCGAAGCCGCCACCTACCACATCAACCCCTTCGACCTGACCAAGGTCTGGCCGCACGGCGACTACCCCCTGATCGAGGTCGGGGTGCTGGAGCTGAACAAGAACCCGGAAAACTACTTCGCCGAAGTGGAGCAGGCCGCGTTCACGCCGGCCAACGTGGTCCCCGGCATCGGTTTCTCGCCGGACAAGATGCTCCAGGGCCGCTTGTTCTCCTATGGCGATACGCACCGCTACCGCCTGGGCATCAACCACCACCAGATCCCGGTGAACGCGCCGCGCTGCCCGTTCCACAGCTACCACCGCGACGGCGCCGGGCGCGTCGACGGCAATGCCGGGGCCACCCTGAACTACGAGCCCAACAGTTTCGGCGAATGGAAGGAAACCCCGTCCGCGGCCGAGCCGCCGCTGGCGCTGGACGGCCAGGCCGCCGATCGCTGGAACCATCGGGTGGACGAGGACTACTACTCGCAGCCGGGCGCCTTGTTCCGCCTGATGACGCCGGCCCAGCAGGAGCTGCTGTTCGGCAACATCGGCCGCCACATGGCGGGCGTGCCCGAGGAAATCCAGCGCCGCCAGCTGGAGCACTTCCGGAAGGCGGATCCGGCCTACGCGGCCGGCGTGGCCAAGGCGCTGGGGCTAACGCTGTAATCCTCCTGCCTGCGCCTAAGGGGCGGCCCGAAACGGGGCCGCCTTTTTTTGTTCGCGACGCCTCAGGATGCGATCCGCGACTCGCGCCGCGCTAGGCGGCCGCCTCCGGCGTCAACGCTGCATGCCCCAGCGCCTGACCGTCAGGCGCTCCACCGTATCGAACCCCAGGTTTTCCACAAGCAGGCCGATGATCACCACGGCGGCCAGCCCCGCGAACACGCGGTCTGTGTATAACTCGTTGCGGTTCTGGAAGATGTACCAGCCCAGGCCGCCCTTGCCGCTGGAGGCGCCGAACACCAGCTCCGCCGCGATCAGGGTGCGCCAGGCGAACGCCCAGCCTATCCGCAGCCCGGCCAGGATGGCGGGCAGCGCCGCCGGCACCAGGATCTGCAGGACGTAGCGCAGGCCCCCGAGGCCGTAGTTGCGCCCCGCCATGCGCAGGGTCTCCGACACGCCCAGGAAGCCCGCATACATGTTCAACGCCAGCGCCCACAGCACGGAATGGATCAGCACGAACACCAGGCTGCCTTCGCCCAGGCCGAACCACAGCAGCGCGAGCGGCAGCAGCGCGATGGCGGGCAACGGGTTGAACATGGCGGTGAGCGTCGACAGCAGGTCGCGCCCGAAGCGCGTCGACACGGCCAGCGTCGTCAGCACGAATGCCAGCGCCACGCCGGCGGCGTAGCCCTGCACCAGCACGCGCAGCGATTGCCATGCGCGCGCCGGCAGTTCGCCGCTGGCGATGCCCTGGACGAAAGCCTGCGCCGTCTGCACGGCGCCGGGCAACAGCAGGTCATTGTCGGTATAGCGCGCCGCCAGTTCCCAAAGGCCTGCCAGCAGCGCCAGGATGATCAGCTTGCGCAGGCTGGCGTGCTGCCACAGGCGTTCATGCCAGGGCAGGGGCGCTTCCGCCGCCTGCGCGGGCAAGGGCGGCAGCGCGTATTCGATCTCGGGTCGAACCGGGACCGCAACCGGCCCCGCATGGGCATTGCTCATCGTGCTCCCTCAGGCTGCGGCCAGTTCCTCGCGCGCTTGCGGGACCGGCTCGAACAATAGATCGTGGATGCGCCTGGCGGCCGACTGGAAGGCCGCGGAACCCTGGCTGTGCAGGCCGAAGGCATGCGCGTTCAATTCGGCCCGCACGCGTCCTGGGTGCGGCGACAACAGCAACACCCGGCTGCCCAGCACCAGGGCTTCCTCGATGGAGTGCGTGACGAACAGCAGCGTGAAGCGCACTTCTTCCCACAGCGCCATCAGTTCTTCCTGCATGCGCCGGCGCGTCAGCGCGTCGAGCGCGGCGAAGGGCTCGTCCATCAGCAACACGCGCGGCTGCATGGCCAGGGCGCGGGCGATGGCCACGCGCTGCTTCATGCCGCCGGACAGCGTATGCGGATAGGCGTCGGCGAACGCGGACAGCCCCACCTTGTCCAGATAGTGCATCGCGCGTTCGTCGGCCTCGCGCCGGCCCAGCTTGCGCGAGGCCAGCAGGGGAAAGGCCACGTTCTGGCGCAGCGTCTTCCACGGCGGCAACTGGTCGAATTCCTGGAACACCACGATGCGGTCGGGCCCGGGGCCGCGCACGGGGTTTCCGTCGATCTCGATGCGCCCCTCGGTGGGTTCGATAAAGCCCGCGATCGCCTTGAGCAGCGTGGATTTGCCGCAGCCGGACGCGCCGAGCAGGATGGAACGTTCCGCTTCGTGCACCTCGAAACTTGCCCGATGCGTGGCGCGCACCCGCCGATCGCGCGTCTTGTATTCGATCGACACCTTATCCACAGCCAGCAAAGGCGGGGCCTTTCCGACGTTATCCACAGGGGCTGGGGCGCTCCTTGCCATCTCAGCTGCCTTGCGCCGTGACGGGATCGTCGAAGAAGTAGTCGCGCCAGCTTGCCGGCGCATTCTTGATGGCGCCCACCTTGTGCATGAACTCGGCCAGCGCGTAGGTATTCTGCGGTTCCAGCTTGAACTGCACGTCGGGGTTCCTGATCACCTTGATCAGGAAGTCGCGGTCGAGCTTGGCGCCGGTGACGCGCAGGTAGGTGTCCGCGGCCTGGTCGGGATGGGCGGCGGCGAACTGGGCCGCTTCCTTCAGCGCGGCCTGGAACGCCTTGTAGGTCTTGGGATTCTCTTTGCGGAATTTCTCGGTGGCGAACAGCACCGTGGACGAACTGGGCCCGCCCAGCACATCGTAGGAATTGAGCACGATCCGTGCCTTGGGATTTTCCGCCAGTTCCTGTTCCTGGAAGGGAGGATTGCCGAAGTGCCCGGTGATTTCCGTGCCGCCCGCGATGATGGCCGCTGCCGCGTCCGGATGCGGCAGCGCGACGGAGATCTTGTCCAGCTTGTCGAACTGCGCATCGCCCCACAGCTTCGCCGACGCCAGCTGCAGCACGCGCGATTGCACCGACACGCCCACGGCGGGCACCGCGATGCGGTCCTTGTCCGTGAAGTCCGCGATCGTCTTCACGTTGGGATTGTTGCTGACCAGGTAGTAGGGAAAGTTGCCCAGCGAGGCCACGCCCTTCACGTTCTGCTTCCCGCGCGTGCGGTCCCAGATCGTGAGCAGCGGCCCCACGCCCGCCCCCGCGATATCCACGGCTCCCGACAGCAGCGCATCGTTCACCGCCGAGCCGCCGGACAGCTTGGCCCACTCGACCGAGATATCCACACCTTCGGCCTTGCCGTGCTTTTCGATCAGTTGCTGGTCGCGCGCCACGTTCAAGAGCAGGTACACGATGCCGTACTGCTCGGCGATGCGGATGCGGCCTTCGGCCATCGCCGGCGTGGGCGAAGCCAGGGCCAGCACGGCCAGAATCAGCGCCAGGCCCGCGCCGGTGGCGGCCTGGATCAAGCGATCACGTAAAGCGGAGGAAAAACCCATGGCGGACCCTGTGGATAAATGGTTTGCGCGGAAATGCGGCGGCCGGAACGTCAAAACGGCGCGTCGCCTTCGATGGTGGTGCGGTACAGCTTGCGGCGCAGATGGTCCGGCGTGCCGGCGGCCAGGTGGATCAACGAGCGGTTGTCCCAGAACACCAGATCGCGGGCTTGCCATTGATGGCGATAGAGATGCTCGGGCCGGACGCTGTGGGCGAACAGTTCGTCCAGGATCTGGCGGCTTTCGTCTTCGGGCAGGCCTTCGATGCGCGTCGTGAAGCCTTCACTGACGAACAGCGCGCGGCGGCCGGATTCCGGATGCGTGCGCACCACCGGATGCACCACCTCCTGCACCTGCGCCACCTGCTGCGCGCTCAGGTTGGGACGCCAGGCGCCTTCCTTCTGCAACTGCCCGTACTTGGCCAGGTAGGAATGCACGGCGCGCCTGCCGTCGATGGCGTCGCGCAACGCGGCGGGCAGCGTGTCGTATGCGCGATGCATATTGGCGAAGAGCGTGTCGCCGCCTTGCGCCGGCAGCTCCTGCGCGTGCAGCAGCGAACCCAGGCTAGGCAATTCCTTGTACGAGATGTCCGAATGCCAGTACTTGCCCGCATCGCCCAATCCCACCAGCTTGCCATCCTCCACGATGTTGGACACGACGAGGATCTCCGGATGCCCCGGCAGATGGAACTGGTGCAGCACGTGGATCATCAAGCGGCCGAAACGACGGCTGAAATCGATATGCTGCTGCGGTGTGATGCGCTGGTCGCGGAACACCAGCAGGTGATGGTCGAGATGCGCCTGGTGCACCCGGGAGAAATCGGCCGCGTCGAGTTCGCGCGACAGGTCGATGCCGACGATCTCCGCCCCCATCGCGCCGTCCAGGGGACGGATCAGAAAGTCCTGCGGGGCGGGAACGACCGCGTATCGCGGTGCCGCATGCGCCGCGGACCGGCGCAGCGCGTTGGTGTGGGACATGGAGCGCTCCTTGCGCGTATGCCGCCGGCCAGGCCGACGTTGGAGCGATCCATTATGAAAACCCGCTACCCCAGGACAAACGAATTATTCGGCGTTTGTTCAAGCCCTTGCGTCATAAAGCGACGTACCCGGCCTGTGGATAACCCTGGGGGCAAGCCTAGTGACAAGCCAGGGATAAGCGGTGGATAGCCAGGGGATATCCCGGTGGATAGCCGGTGGAAAGCCAGTGGATAGGCGGTGCATAACCTGGCACGGGCATGAAAAAAGCGCGTCCCCCGTGGGAATCACGCCTTTGAAATCAATGACTTGCGTGCGTCAGGGCTTGGGCATGAAAGCCTGGACCAGTTTTACCCAGTACGTGGCGCCTACCGGCAGCAGGGCGTCGTTGAAGTCGTAGTTCGGGTTGTGGAGCTGGCATGGCCCCATGCCGTGATAGCTCTCCAGGCGGTGTCCGCCATCCCCGTTGCCCAGGAACAGATAGGTGCCGGGTATGGCTTCCAGGAAGAAGGAAAAGTCCTCGGCGCCCATGAAAGGGGGCATATCCCGCAGCACGTGCTCGGCGCCGAAGGCGTCTTCGGCGACCTGGGCGGCAAACGCGGTTTCCTTCTCCCAATTCACCAGCGGGGGATAGGCCCGCACGAAGTCCAGTTCGCCGGTGCCGCCGTAGACCTGCGGCAAGGTCGTGGCGATGCGCCGCATATCGGCCTCGATCTTGTCCAGCGCCTCCACCGAATACGTGCGCACGGTGCCGCGCAGCACGGCTTCGCCGGGAATCACGTTGTAGGCGTCGCCCGCGTGGATCTGCGTAATCGACAGTACCGCCTGGTCCAGCGGGTTCTTGCTGCGCGAGATCACCGTCTGCAAGGCATGCACCATGTCGGCCGCCACGATGATGGGATCCACCGACGCGTGCGGCTGCGCCGCATGGCCGCCCACCCCTTTGATGACGATGTCCCAGCGGTTGCTGGAGGCCATGGTCGGGCCGGCGCGGAATCCGAACTGGTTGACCGGCATGCCGGGCATGTTGTGGATGCCGAACACCGCGTCGCAGGGGAAGCGGTCGAACAGGCCGTCCTGCATCATCGCGCGCGCGCCGGCATTGCCGCCTTCCTCGGCCGGCTGGAAGATGAAGACGACGGTGCCGTCGAAATCCGGGTGCGTGGACAGGTACTGCGCCGCGCCCAGCAGCATGGTCGTGTGCCCATCATGGCCGCAGCCGTGCATGCGCCCTGCGATGGTGGATTTGTGCGCGAAGCGGTTGTGCTCCGGCATCGGCAGGGCATCCATGTCGGCGCGCAGGCCGATCGTCTTCTTGCCGCTGCCTGCGCGCAGCACGCCCACCACGCCGGTTTTCCCCAGCCCCGTGTGGACTTCCAGCCCCCAGCCGCGCAAGCGCTCGGCCACCAGCGTGGAGGTGCGGGTTTCCTGGAACGCCAGCTCGGGATGCGCGTGGATGTCACGGCGCAGCGCGGTCAGGTCGCCGTGCGCGCGTTCGATTTCGTCTATGGTTTTCATGGCTGTGGATAAACGGTAAGAGTGGATATAGGCGGCTTTTTCTTGGCCTGGTCCTAGGCCGCATCGTTCAAATGGCAGGCGCTGAGCTGCCCCGGGGCGACTTCCTTCAGCAATGGCCGCTCCGCCTTGCAGCGCGGCATGGCATGGGGACAACGCGGATGGAACGCGCAGCCCGTCGGCGGATCCAGCGGCGAAGGCAACTCGCCCTTGATCGGCTGGTACGTGCGCCGTCCGGGATGCAGGGTCGGCAGCTCTTTCAGCAAGGCCTGGGTGTACGGATGATTGGCGTGCCGGAAAACGGTATCGGTGGGCGCCAGTTCCACCACGCGTCCCAGGTACATGATAGCCACGCGGTCTGAAATGTGGCTGACCACGCTGAGATTGTGGCTGATGAAAAGATAAGTCAGGTCCAGGTCCGCGCGCAATTGTTCGAACAGGTTCAGCACCTGAGCCTGGATCGACACGTCCAGCGCGGCGACGGCTTCGTCGCAGACGATGACCGAAGGCCTGAGCGCCAGGGCCCGCGCAATTCCGATGCGTTGCCTCTGCCCGCCCGAGAATTGATGGGGATAACGCTGTGAAAAACTCGCATCCAGGCCCACTTGGCGCATCAGCCCGGCGACGTACTCCGCCTTGTCGCGGGACCGCACCAGGCCATGCGCCACCGGCGCCTCGCCGATGATTTCCCGCACCCGCATGCGCGGATTCAGCGAGGCATAGGGATCCTGGAAGATCATCTGCACGCCCAGCTCATAGGCGCGGCGCTCCGGCCCGGCCAGCTCCCGCACGGGCTTGCCGCGGTAATGCACGTCGCCCGCCGTCGGCGGCAGGATTCCCGACACGATGCGGCCCAACGTGGATTTTCCACAGCCCGATTCGCCCACGATGCCGATCACTTCGCCCGGCATCACGTCCAGGTCCACGCCGGCCACCGCGTGCACGACCTGCGTCTTCAGGCCGGCGCCCAGCAGGTTGGCGATGCGGCCGGCCAGGTCCACGTGCTGCACGAAGCGCAGCTCGACCTGCCGCAGCGACAGGATAGGGGGGGTAGCGTCGCGTTCCTCAGCGCTCATTTGATGTCCGGGCCTCCTGCATGCCAGCAGCGCACCCATTGCGCCGGGCGGACTTCCACCGGTTGCGGCTCGGCCAGACAGGCGTCGGTCGCGCGCGGGCAGCGCCCCCGGAACGCACAGCCTTGCGGCAGGTTGAGCAGCGATGGCGTCATGCCGGGTATCGGCACCAACGGCCTGCCGCGGGACTCCGGCGTGGGAATGGAAGCAATCAGGCCATGCGTGTAGGGATGCATGGGATGGCTGATCACCGCCTCGGTGGTGCCGGTTTCGACCACGCGGCCGGCGTACATGACCGACACGCGGTCCGCCAGGCCCGCCACCACCGCGAGGTCATGCGTAATCCAGATGAGGCCGGTGCCGGTCTCGCGGCACAGCTTCTGCACCTCGAACAGGATCTGCCCCTGGATCGTCACGTCCAGTGCCGTGGTCGGTTCGTCCGCGATGATCAGGCGCGGGGAATTCAGCAGCGCGATCGCGATGGCCACGCGCTGGCGCATGCCGCCCGACAACTGGTGCGGGTAAGTGCGCAGGCGTTCCTCCGGCGAGGGGATGCCCACCATCGCCAGGGTCTGCAAAGCGCGCAGGCGCGCCTGCGCGCGCGTCGCCTTGCTGTGTGCCTGGACCGCCTCGATCATCTGCGTGTCCACGCGCAATACGGGGTTCAGGGTCATCATCGGATCCTGAAAGATCATTGCGATCTCCTGGCCGCGCAGCTGACGCCAACGCGCGGGCGACGCGCCGCGCAAGTCTTCCCCGTTCAGCAACAGCTCTCCCTCCACGATGCGGCCGGGGTCGTCCAGCAGCCCCATCAGCGAAAAGCCCGTGATGCTCTTGCCCGATCCCGATTCGCCCACCAACCCGAGGATCTCGCCCTCGGCCAATTGCAGGTCCACGCCGTCCACCGCCTTCACCACGCCGTTGCGGGTGAAAAAGTGGGTCTTGAGCCCGCGCACCTCCAGGATGGTTCCGGGCGCTGCCGACGGCTTTTCCACAGGCGGTGTCTGCATCGTGCCGCCCCTCAATTCGCGTGGCGCGGGTTGAGCACGTCGCGCAGGTGATCGCCCACCAGATTGATGGCGATGATGGCCAGCGCCAGCGCGATGCCGGGGAAGAACGAAATCCAGTACTGGCCCGACAACAGGTATTCGAATCCGTTGTAGATCAGCATGCCCAGCGAAGGTTCGGTTACCGGCACGCCCACGCCCAGGAACGACAGCGTCGCCTCCAGCGCGATGGCGTGCGCCAGGTCGATCGTGGCGATCACGATCAGCGGCGGCATACAGTTCGGCAGCACGTGGCGGAACAGCACGCGCCCCCAGGACAGCGACATGCAGCGCGCCGCTTCCACGTACTCCTTGCCGCGTTCGACCAGCGCCGCGCCGCGCGCCGCTCGCGCGAAGTAGGCCCACTGCACCACGATCAACGCGATGATCACCTTATCCACACCCTTGCCCAGGATCGCCAGCAGCATCAGCGCGACGAGGATGGCCGGAAACGACAACTGGATATCCACAATGCGCATCAGCAAGGCATCGATGCGGCCGCCGAAATAGGCCGCGATCAGGCCGACGGTGGCGCCGATGCCGAAGGCCGCCAGCACCGATACCGTCGCCACCAGCAGGCTGGTGCGCATGCCGTAGAGAATTGCCGACAGCAGGTCCCGCGCCTGCCCGTCGGTGCCCAGCCAGTAGTGCATGGTGCCATCGCCGCTTTCGCTGCCCGGCTTGAGCTTGGAATCCATGATGTCCAACGTTGCCAGGTCGTACGGATTCTGCGGCGCGATCCAGGGCGCCAGCACCGCGGCGCCCACGATCACGACCAGCATGACCAGGCCCAGCGTCGCCAGCTTGCTGGCGAAGAAGTCCGACAGGAAGCGGCGCCAGGGCGTCTGCTCCTTGGCGCGCGAGGGCGGGGCGGCGGCGGTAGCGGGCGTATTCATCGGCGGCTATCCAGGCGTACGCGGGGATCCAGCACCGTATAGATGATGTCCACCACAAGGTTCAACATGACCAGGAAGAACACGATCAGCAGCAGATAGGCCACCACCACCGGACGGTCCAGGTTGATGATGGAATCGATCAGCAGCTTGCCCATGCCCGGCCAGGAAAACACGGTCTCGGTGACGACCGCGAATGCCATCACCTGGCCGAATTCCAGGCCCGCGACCGTCACCACCGGGATCAGGATGTTCTTCAGCAGATGCACGCCCAGGACCCGCGCTTCCGACAGGCCCTTGGCGCGCGCGAACTTGATGTAGTCCATCGGCAGGGCCTCGCGCGTGGCCGCCCGCGTCACGCGGATGATCATCGCGCACTTGGCGAAAGCGATGGTGGCCGCCGGCAGCGCCAGGCTCAGCCAGCCATTGAGCGTGAGCACGCTCAGCTGCAATGAACCGATGCTGACCGTCTGTCCGCGCCCGCCGGCCGGCACCCAGCCCAGCATCACGGCGAACACCATGATGAGCATCAGGCCAACCCAGAAATTGGGCAGCGAGAAACCCAGCACGGATCCGGTCATGATGGCGCGCGAGGCCGGCGCATCCGGCTTCAGGCCCGCGCGGATGCCCAGCGGCACGCCGATCAGCACGGACAGCAGCATGGCCACGCAAGCCAGTTCCACCGTGGCCGGCATGCGCTCCAGGATCAGGTGCATGGCCGGCTCGCCGGTCAGGAAGCTGTTGCCGAAATCCCCGCGCACCGCCTGGCCCATGAAGATCAGATACTGCCGCCACAACGGCAGGTCCAGGCCCAGCGAGGCACGCACCGCGGCGCGCTGCGCCTCGGTGGCTTCCGGGCTCGCCAGCATCGAGACCGGATCGCCCACCATGTAGATACCGGCGAAGACCAGCGCCGACATGACGAGCATGACGACGATGGTCTGCAGCAGCCTTCTTACGATCGTTGCCAGCACGAGATGCCGCCCGCCGCGCGCGCTACTTCTTCAGCGTCGCGAACTGCGCAAGCGTGACCTGGTCGGGCCGGCCCTGGTAGCGGATATCGCCCTTCATGGCCCACACCGACAGCTCGAAGTGGATGGGCAGCATGGCGTAGTCGTCCATGGCGATGTTGCTGGCCTGGGACAGCAGTTGCGCACGCTTGGCATCATCCATGGTGGCCGACGCTTCCTTCACCAACGCGTCCATCTTGGGGTTCGAATAGCGGCTGCGGTTGGTGGTGCCCAGGCCCGCCTCCGGATTGCGCGTGACCAGCAGCGACGTGAGCGCATTGGACATTTCGCCGCTCGTCACCGACCAGCCCGCCAGATAGGCCGAGAACGCGTAACTGTCGCGGTTCTTGAAGAACACCGGGGGCGCCATGGCGTCCACGCTGGTCTTCACGCCGATGCGCGTCCACATCGATGCGATCGCCTGCGCCACCTTCGAATCGTTGACGTAGCGCCCCGAAGGCGAGCCCAGCGTGATCGAGAAGCCGTTGGGATAGCCTGCGTCCTTCAGCAGGGACTTGGCCTTTTCGACATCGGCCTTCTGTGCCTTCGAATGCTCCTTGCTCGAACCGAACATAGGGTAGGGCAGCAGGTTGCCGGCCGGCAGCGCCACGCCCCCCATCACCCGTTCCACCAGCGCCTCCCGGTTGATGGCCAGCGACAGCGCTTCGCGCACGCGCTTGTCCTTCATGGGGTTCTTCTCGGTGCCCTGCACGCCGGGCGACGGTTCGGCGAACTGGTCGAGCGCCACGTACACCACGCGCACCGACGGCGTTTCCTCGACGAAGAGTTTCTTGTCGGCCTTCAGCTTGGGCAGGTCGTCGGTCGGGGGATCCTCGATCATGTCCACGTCGCCGGCCAGCAGCGCGGCCACGCGCGCGGCCGCGTTGCTGATCGGGCGGTAGACCACGCGATCCCATTCAGGCTTCTTGCCCCAGTAGTTGTCGTTGCGCGCCAGCACGAATTCCGCGCCCCGCTTCCACGATACGAACTTGTACGGGCCGGTGCCGATCAGGCCGTCGCCGCTATTGAGCTCCGTGGTTGTCTTGCCTTCCGCCGCGGGCCCGGACGCGGCCTTCTTGGACATGATGGGCAATTGCGCCAGATTGACGAGCAGGTTCGGCGCCACGTCCTTGGTCGTGATGCGCACGGTCTGCGGATCCACCGCCTCGGTCTTTTCGACGGAACCCAGGTACAGCGTGAACGGCGAAGGGCTGTTGGGCACCTTGGGCACGCGCGCATAGGTGAACACCACGTCGTCCGCCGTGAACGGCGTGCCGTCGGAGAACTTCACGTTGGGGCGCAGCTTGAAGGTCCACACCTTGCCGTCCACGGTCCAGGATTCGGCAAGCGCGGGCTGCGGCTTGAGTTGGGCGTCGGTTGCGACCAGGGTATCGAAAATGGTCTGGGAGATCTGCGTATTGGGCGTGAGCGCGTGGTACTGCGGATCCATGGAGGAGGGCTCGGTCTTCAGGGCGATCACCAGATCGCGGGCCATGGCCGAACTGAGTGTGCCAAACGCTAGAACCACCGCGGCCGAGCCGCAGGCCAAGACACGCGAAAACCGAGATGCCATTGTGATCTCCCAGAGTTGTTTCGGGTTTTGAACCTCCGGGCCACATTAACCACCAAACAAGGCCCCGCGCAACAGTTATATTCCCTTATTGTCCTTGCTTCGCCTCCCCCGAAATATGTCCGCCTACGCCCCCATCGCCGCCATTGCCACCGCCCCCGGAAGAGGCGGCATCGGGGTCGTTCGCGTGTCCGGCGCGGACCTTTCCGCGCTGGTGCGTCGCCTGTTCCAGCGCGAACTCACGCCGCGTCACGCGCACTACTTGCCGTTCAAGGCCGAGTCCGGCGAACTGCTGGACGAAGGCATCGCCATCTACTTCCGCGCGCCCCATTCCTATACCGGAGAAGACGTGCTGGAGTTGCAGGGACACGGCGGCCCCGCCGTGCTGCGGCGCGTGCTGGACAGCTGCCTCGCCGCGGGCCGCGACCTGGGCGTCCGGCTGGCCGAACCCGGCGAATTCACGCGCCGCGCCTTCCTCAACGACCGCATGGACCTGGCCCAGGCCGAAGCGGTCGCCGACCTGATCGAAGCCTCGTCGGTCGCCGCGGCGCGCGGCGCCATGGCTTCCCTGTCCGGCGAGTTCTCCACGCGCGTGAACGACCTGTCGGACCGCATCATCCATTTGCGCATGCTGGTGGAGGCCACCCTGGATTTCCCCGAGGAAGAAATCGACTTCCTGGAGAAATACCAGGCCCGCCCCACGCTGGACGCGCTGGCCGCCGACCTGGCCCGCCTGATCGCGCAGGCCCGCCAGGGCGTGATCCTGCGCGAAGGCCTGCACGTCGTGCTGGCCGGGCAGCCGAACGTCGGAAAATCCAGCCTGCTCAACGCGCTGGCCGGCGACGATATCGCCATCGTCACTCCCATCGCCGGCACGACCCGTGACAAGGTCGTGCAGGAGATCCACATCGACGGCGTCCCGCTGCATATTGTCGACACGGCCGGCCTCAGGGAAACCGAAGATACCGTCGAGAGCATCGGCATCGCCCGCACCTGGCAGGAGATCGAGCGCGCCGACGTCATCCTGCACCTGCAGGACGCCACGCAGCCGGGCGACGAACTGGACGCGCAAATCACCGCGCGCCTGCCGCCCCGCACGCCCGTCCTCAAAGTGTTCAACAAGGTCGACCTGTTGCCCGCCGCCTTTACCGCGGGGCCGGAAGAACTGGGTATTTCGGCCAAGAGCGGCATCGGCCTGGACGCGCTGCGCGCCGAACTGCTGCGGATCGCCGGCTGGAACCCCGGCGCCGAATCGCCCTGGCTGGCACGCGAACGGCATCTGCACGCCCTGCAGGCCGCCGAGGAACACCTGGCGCTGGCGGGCGAACACGCGCAACAGGACGACCGGGTGCTGGACCTGTTCGCGGAAGAATTGCGCCTGGCGCACGACAGCCTGTCCAGCATCACCGGAAAATTCACCAGCGACGATCTGCTGGGCGAGATCTTCTCCAGCTTCTGCATCGGGAAATAGCCCGCGCCGCCGGATCGCGGACGGCGTCCACCGCCGCTACGGCTTGCGCGTCGCTTCCACCAGGCACTCCGACAGGCGGTCGAAATGCAGCAGCGCGGCCTGGCTCAACTCCACCTGTTTGCGGCGGGCGTCTTCGGTATCCACGAGCAGGACCCAGCCCTTTTCACGCATCGACTTCAGCCGCGCGTGCAGGGTCGCGGGCGAGCCGATGCTGTCCACGGCCATGACGTCGCGAACCGACAGGCGCCGCTCCTCTTGCGAAGCTCGCGCGATGAGGCTCAGGATCCTTTCTTCCACGGGGTCCAGCGACGGCAGGGAGGGCAGGCCGCGCAACGCTTCCGCAAGGCGCAGGAAACGCATGTAGATGTCGGCGGGCCTCTTGCTTTGTTTCATGGATAATGAATACGGCGACCGATGGCGCGGCGAAAAGTGAACGATGATACTTAGGATATGGACAACATTCTAGGTCTGGGGAAATGGGCTCTGGCGACCGCCGTCCTGTTTCTGGCAAGCCTGGCGGTCAATGAATGGGTCTTCCCGAGCCTGGAATTCGCGCGCGGCATCAACTGGGTCTACCTGCCGGCGGGAGTGCGCCTGGTAAGCACGCTCATCCTCGGCCTGCCGGCCGCGATCGGCTTGCTGGCAGGCTCCTGGATCGCCTGGTTTTTCTATTATTTCCCCGACGATTTCGCCCGTTCGCTGGCCGGCGGCATCCTGGACGCGGTGGCGCCGTACCTGGCCTATCGTTGGGCCCGTTACGCGCTGCACCTGCGGCCTGACCTCGGCAATCTCACCGCCTGGCGCCTGGTGATCTGCGCGGTCGTCTATGCGCTGGTGAACTCGGCGATCCATCACGCCTGGTTCTTCTTCCTGGGAGAGCGGGACGCGCTGTCGCACAGCTTCGTGGCGATGTTCGCGGGCGACCTGGCGGGCTCCCTGGTCGTGCTGTATACGCTCAAGGCCGCCGTGGCCGTGCTGCGACGGCACCTGACCGGGCAGCGCTCGCGCGCCGCGGCGGGCAGGCTCAGCCCGTAATCGTCGCAGCATCCCGCTGCGGCTCCTCACCGTCCGGCATCGGCGCGGAAAGCGCATCGCCCCTACGTTCCAGCACCCGGTTCAGGCGCTCCAGTAACAGGCGCACGTCGCGGGCCCGCTTGCCGTGCAGCAATCTGCCCAGGGCGGCCAGGTTCAGGGCCATCGTGTCCAGCTCCGAGCGTTCGCTTTCCGTAAGGGGAATGTCCACGTCGCCGCGGCGTTCGACCCGGTCCAGAACGGCCGCGCACGCCTCGTGGAATCTGGAAAATTCCTCCCAGAGATTGGGCGGGCCGCTACCCGCCGGAACGGACTTTCCGGGTGCCATGGATGCTCCTGTGGGGAACCGCAAGGCAATTTTTTGCCCTAGCCGCGCACTGCTTATGGCGCGCGGCTTATGGTTATAAATTCTATAACGAATTTCACGGTGATTTCGGCCCCGTTGGAATCCCCCGTATATTTGGGTTCCTCCAGTCCGCGCCGCCCCCTCCGAGCCGGCGATCCGGCGGCCGCCTTCCCGGGATTTCCATGCCCATCCATATCCGTCCCGCCACCGTCGACGATATCTCCGCGATCGAACGGATCGTCAGGGATGCGTACTCGCCCTATATCCAACGCATCGGCGCCACGCCGGGTCCCATGCTGGACGATTACCCTGCGCGGATCGCGCAGGGTCTGGTCCACGTGCTACTGGCGTCGGGCGATGTCCAGGCCTTGCTGGTGTTGATACCCGAGCCAGACTGCCTGCTGCTGGACAATATCGCGGTATCGCCCGGCGCGCAGGGCAAGGGCTATGGCCGGCATCTGCTGCGCTTCGCCGAAGACGAGGCGCGCCGCCGCGGCCTGGCCGCCATCCGCCTCTACACGCAGGAAAAAATGACCGAGAACATCGGCATCTATCGACGCCACGGCTATGTCGAAACCCATCGCGCCGAAGAGATCGGCTTGAAGCGCGTTTTCATGAAGAAAGCGCTTTGAAATAGGGGTTTCCCCTGTATTTTCAATTCGTCTTGAAATACGAATGTTTACTCATATTCATGATTCAGGCTTGTCGCTCTCGCGCTCACCGGACACGGCAAGCCTCGCGCGCCGGTTGCTGGCCAGGGACTTCGCATAGACCGAATCGGGCCGGATCCGATGCGCGACGACGTAGCCGGTGACGCAGGCCAGCATCAGCGGAAGCATGACCTCATAGCTCAGCGTCATCTCGAAAATCATCAGGATCGACATGAGCGGCGCGTAGGTCGTGGCCGCCAGCAGCGCCCCCATGCCGACGATGGCGTAACTCGATACGGCCGACAGATCGCCGGCGGGGAACAGGGCCTGCAATCCCGTTCCGTACAACGCCCCCAGCGCCGCCCCCACGAACAGCGTCGGGGTGAATACGCCGCCCACCGCGCCCGAGCCCACGCTGGCAGCGGTCGCCAGCGTTTTCAACAGCAGGATCGCGGCAACGGCCTGCCAGGCCCATTGCGTGTGCAGCATGCTGTTGACCACGCTGTATCCGTTACCCCAGACCTCGGGATTCACCACCGACAGCGCGCCCACGATCAGGCCGCCCACGGCCATCTTCGCCCATAAGGGAAAGGGCAGGCGGCCGAAGGCGCTGCGCGCGACATCCAGGAAACGCAGGAACTGCGGAGCCGCCAGGCCGGCGATCAGGCCCAGGCCCAGGTAGTTGATGACTTCCCATCCCGACACGAAGTCGAACGGCGGCATGTGGAACACCGCGTCATAGTGCAGGATCTGGCGCGTGACAATATTGGCCACCACCGAGGACACCACCAGCGGCACCAGCGTGACAGAGGCGATCGCGCCATAGACGATCTCGGAAATGAACAACGCGCCCGCGATGGGCGCGTTATAGGCGGACGTAATCCCGGCGGTGGCGCCGCAAGCCACCAACAGCCGCAGATGGCGAGGAGGCAGGACCAGGTATCGCCCCGTCAGCGATGACAGCATCGCCGCCAATTGCACCATGGGCCCCTCACGGCCGATCGAGGCGCCGGATCCGATGGAAAAAATGGACGACAGGCTGCGGGCGATCGTCTGGCGGAACCCGATGACGCCGCGTCCCACCGCGATCGCTTCCATATAGTCCGCCGCGCCGCGTTTAGGCAGGCGTTTCGCGGCCAACTGCAGGATGGCGCCGGCAATCGCGCCGCCCACGGCGGGCATCAGAAAGCGCTGCCACGGGCTGAGCCCCCTGGCCAACGACACCATGCCGTGGGGGGAATCGCCGCCCCCCAGCAGTATTTGCGTCCAGCCCAGCAGTTCGCGAAAGACCACCGTGGCGAGTGCGCCCAGCAAGCCCATCAACGCTGCCGCGCACACGGTGACCGCCAGATTGTCGACCAGCAAACGGCTTCTCAGCCAGGTCGCCCAGCCTGAATTCTTGATTCTGATTTCTCTCGCCATGGCGCGATTCTACGGCGAATCCTGCTCACTTTTTGTTCAGTCCCTTGTAATGAAACCAGGCGTGCCTCCCCTCGAATGCCGGGTTTCGACATGCGCTCACAGGGCCTCTAAAGGCCTCCAAAAGGGCAAAAAAGCGGGGATGCAGAACCGGGTTTTTCGGGGTAAAAGTGCCACTTTTGAAGCCCGATGTCATGGCGAGGCCTGTGGATAACTCCTAAGGCGGCTGGTTGTGCACATTGTGTGGAGGCAAGTTGAACAAGCAGGGGTTTTGTACCCAGGCCAAAATCTTGTCCAACTTCAACTTTTTTCCCACACAGAGTTCTTGCACAGGCAAAAACCGTCCCAAGTCGATGAAAAAAAAGAGGTTTTCAAGGTTAAGGTAGTTATCCACAGCCCTTATTAATCATTAGTCTTTATATAAAGAGAAATAAAGGAAAAGCCAAACATGTCTTTCCATTCCGCCCAGCCATCCCCCCCCGGACTCCGTCCATGCGCATCCTTCTGATAGAAGACGAAGCCGAACTTGCCCGCTGGCTTTCAAGAAGCCTGGCCAGACATGCCGGCTTCGTCGTCGAATGGGCTGATGACGGACTGGTTGCCGAACGAAGGTTGGCAATCGAGGAATTCGATGCGGTCATCCTGGATCTCGGACTGCCGGGCATGGACGGGCATACTTTGCTGGCGAAGATTCGCGCGCGAGACGACCGTACGCCGGTGTTGGTCTTGACCGCGCGCGATTCACTGGCCGAGAAAATCGGGACGCTTCACCAGGGAGCGGACGATTTCCTGCCGAAACCGTTTGTTGTGGAAGAGTTGGAAGCGCGATTGATCGCACTCATCCGGCGCAGCCGTGGCCGCGAACATCCGCGGCTTACCCTGGGAAACCTGGTTTTCGAGACTTCCGCTCAAAAATTCACGGTCAACGGACAGCCCCTGCAGTTATCCCCACGTGAACATTCGGTCCTGCGAGTGCTGATCCAGAAAAGCGGCGAACCGATGAACAAGCAGCAGATCCTGGACCGCATCCTTACGGACGACGCGGACATCAACCTGGAAGCCATCGAGGTCCTGGTCCACAGGTTGCGCAAAAAATTGGCGGACACCGGCGTGCAGATCGTGACCATGCGAGGCATGGGCTATTGCCTGGAGAACGTTGTTGACAACTAGAAGTGCGGAAAAAAACGCGCCGAAACGGAACCGCACCCTGAAGACGCAGTTGCTCTGGTGGCTGATTCCAACGCTGGTTTTCGTGATGATGGGCGCGCTCTGGCTGTCCAACCACCAGTTGCGCAACCAGGTCGACATTGCGTACGACCGTTCGCTCTCCGGAGCGCTGCGCGCGATCGACCACAACATATCCACAGCCAGCGGTGGATTAGCCATGGAGCAGCCGTACCTGATGCTGGAATTTTTCGAGCTGACGGCCAATGGCAGCGTTTTCTACCGCGTGGCCACCGAAGATGGCCTGGCGGA
Organism: Achromobacter denitrificans NBRC 15125; assembly: GCF_001571365.1. GTDB lineage: Bacteria > Pseudomonadota > Gammaproteobacteria > Burkholderiales > Burkholderiaceae_B > Achromobacter > Achromobacter denitrificans. Next base: position 179,155 of record NZ_BCTQ01000009.1, read on the forward strand.
GATCGGCTATCCCGACCTGCCCATGCCCGCGGATCCCCTGGTCTCCGGCGAGCCGCGTTTTTTCTACGCGACCTACCAGGGGATGCCCGTCAGGGTCGCGGCGCTGGCGCGCCCCATGGATCCCCCTCTGTACGCGAATAAAGGGGGGCGGATCATCGTGCAGGTGGCGGAAGGGCTGGATACCCGGCAAGCCTTCCTGCACCAGGTGCTGGTACGCTCCGTGGAACGCGACCTGGCCGTGATCCTGATCAGCGTCCTGGTGATCATCCTGGGCGTTTTCATGGCCTTGAGGCCCCTGGCCCGGCTCCAGCAGGAAGTGGAAGGGCGGTCTGCAGACGATTTAAGCCCCGTCAGCGCTTCGGACATGCCAGGTGAGGTCCTACCCCTGGTTGCCGCCGTAAACCTCCACATGGCCCGTTTTGCGGCCCAGGCGAGGGTCCAGAGCCAGTTCCTGGACGACGCATCGCACCAATTGCGCACGCCGCTGTCGGTTTTGCGGACCCAGATGGCCTATGCCCTGCGCGAAACAGACCCCCAGGAGGTCCGTACAGCCCTTCTGGCGATGCAGGAGGGGTTGGACAGGGCTGTGCGCACCACCAACCAAATGCTCGCCCTGGCGCGCGCTAAGGACGCTTCCCTGGCCGAAGGCGGGTTCGTCCCTGAATCCGTGGACCTGGTCGACCTGGCGGATGGGGTCATCCGCGGCCTCTTGCCCACCGCCCGCTTCCGCCAGCTGGACATCGGCCTGGAAGCCGACCAGCGGCCGGTGATGGTGCAAGGCGCGGACTGGCTGCTGCGGGAAGCGGTCAGCAACCTGGTGGACAACGCCATCCGTTACACCTCGCCCGCGGGGGAGGTGACCGTTCGGGTCCAGGCCGACGCCGGCACGGCCCGGCTGGTGGTCGAGGACAGCGGCCCGGGGATGTCGGCGGAAGACATTGCCCGCGCCTGCATCCGGTTCCGCCGGGGAGCAGCCGGCAAGAACAGGCCCGGCGCCGGCCTCGGGCTGGCCATCGTCGGCACGATCGCCGAAATCCTGGGCGCGCGTCTCGTGCTGGAGAACCGGGCGCCGTTGCCCGGATTGCGCGCGGCCTTGGTGTTTTCCCTTGGACAGGCGCCGGATGGTGCACCGCGTCACGAAAACGGCGAATTTTGAAAGGTATTGGAAAGCTTCGATTTTGTACGGTTGCATCCACTGGGGCAGCCATCGCGGAAATCCGCCGGGGCGGGGCTTCCAGCCATACCTAGACCTATAAATCTCGGAGACGCAAGAATGCAGACGAGTCTGAAGCTGCGCCTGGCCGCCGTCGCGGCGCTTGGCGCGATTACCCTCTCCCTGGGCGCCGCCCAAGCCGCCGAAGAGCCCCGCCGCCCGGAATGCATCGCGCCGGCGCAGCCCGGGGGCGGTTTCGACCTGACCTGCCGCCTGGCCACCGAAGGCCTGAAACAAAGCGGCGCGCTCAAGAGCGCGATGCGCATCGTCTACATGCCCGGCGGCATCGGCGCCGTGGCCTACAACAACATCGTCGCCCAGCATCCCAACGAGCCGGGCACCATCGTGGCGTTCTCCGGCGGTTCGCTGCTGAACCTGGCCCAGGGCAAGTTCGGCAAGTACAACGTCAACGACGTGCGCTGGCTGTCCGCGATCGGCACCGACTACGGCGTCGCCGTGGTCCGCAACGATTCCCCGTACACCGATCTGAAGAGCCTGATGGAAGCCTTCAAGCAGGATCCGACCAAGATCGTGCTGGGCGCCGGAGGCACCGTGGGCAGCCAGGACTGGATGAAGGCCGCCCTGACCGCCAAGGCGGCCGGCGTGGACTTCAAGAAGATGCGCTTCGTGGCGTTCGAAGGCGGCGGCGAAGCCGTCACGGCGTTGCGCGGCGGCCATATCCAGGCCTACATGGGCGACGCGGCCGAAGCCTTCACCATGCTAGAGGGCGGCGCCCCCATCCGGGTGCTGGCGGTGTTCAACGACCAGCGCCTGCCGGGCAAGCTCGGCACCGTGCCCACCGCCAAGGAACAGGGCTACGACATCGTCTGGCCGATCATCCGCGGCTTCTACGTGGGTCCCAAGGTGTCCGACAAGGACTACCAGTTCTGGGTCGACGCCTTCAACAAGACCACGGCCTCGCCCGAGTTCGACAAGCTGCGCCAGCAGCAGGGCCTGTTCCCGTTCAACAAGACGGGGCCCGAGCTGGACGCCTACGTGAAGAACCAGGTCAAGGTCTACGGCGAACTGGCCGACTCTTTCGGCCTGGTCAAGAAGTAAGCCGCAAGGCTCTCCTCCCTATCGCGTCGTTCAAGGTTCCCCGCTGCCGGCATCGCCGCGGCGGCAGGGGAGCGCTGCGCCGCGCGATGCGACTACAACGGAAAAGTGATCATGAACGATCGAATACTGGGCGTGGCGGCGTTGGCGCTGGCCGCCTTCATGACCGCGGCAGGCTGGGGAATCGAAGCCCCCTTCGCCTATGAACCGGTGGGCCCGCGCGCGTTTCCCCTGCTGCTGGCGCTGATCATCGGCCTGTGCGGTCTGTGGCTGGTCTACAAGGGCGGCCATCAGGTCGAGGCCAATCCGCCCGGCGCGAATGCGCGCATCGCGCTGATGATGGCGTTCGTGGTGGCCTATGCCTTCCTGTTCCAGTGGCTGGGTTTCGTGATCGCGACCACCCTCATGACGATATTCGTCGGCCGCCTGTTCGGGGGCGGCTGGGCGAAGTGCGCCATCGGCGGCGCCGTCATGAGCGTTCTGTTTTTCTTGCTGTTCGACAAGGTGCTGGACGTGGTCCTGCCCACCGGTTTGCTGGAGACCCTGATATGAGCGGCATTCTTGATCACTTGGCGATAGGTTTTGGCGTAGCCTTTTCGCTGACCAACGTGCTGGTGGCCATGATCGGCTCGTTCATCGGGACCATGGTGGGCGTGCTGCCCGGCCTGGGACCGGTCAACGGTGTGGCGATGCTGATCCCGATCGCCTTCGCCATGAACCTCCCGCCCGAGACCGCGCTGATCCTGCTGGCAGCCGTGTATGTGGGCGCGGAGTACGGCGGGCGCATCACCGCGATCCTGTTGAACGTGCCGGGCGAGGCCAGCGCCATCATGACGACGCTGGACGGCTATCCGCTGGCGCGCCAGGGCCTGGCCAGCGTGGCGCTGTCGCTGTCGGCATGGTCCGCTTTTTTCGGCGCCATCGTATCGGTAGTGGGCATCATCCTGCTCGCGCCGCTGTTGGCCAAGTGGGCGTTGGCTTTCGGCCCCGCCGAGTATTTCGTGTTGATGATCTTCGCGTTCTGCTGCCTGACCAGTCTGCTGGGTAAGCAACCCGTCAAGGGCGTGCTGGCGGCAATGATCGGCCTGTCGATTTCGGTGGTGGGCGTGGACGCGAATTCGGGCGTCTATCGCTATACCTTCGAATCGGTGCATCTGGCCGACGGCATCGAGTTCGTGGTCGTCGTGATTGCGCTGTTCGCGGTCAGCGAGATGCTGGAAATGCTGGAAAAAGTCATGTCCGGCCACAGCGTCGAGGTCAAGCCCAGCGGACGCAAGCTTTTCAACTTGAAGGAAATGGCGCTCACCTGGTGGAGCGTGGTGCGCAGTTCGCTGGTGGGCTTCGGCGTGGGCGTATTGCCCGGCGCCGGCGCCAGCGTGGCCGCCGCCGTGGCGTACTCGCAGGAAAAGCGCATCATCGAAGCCAAGGATCCGGAAGCGAAGTTCGGCAAGGGCGACATGCGCGGCCTGGTCGCGCCGGAAGCCGCCGCCACGGCATCGGCCATCGGTTCCTTCGTGCCCATGCTGACGCTGGGCGTTCCCGGCTCGGGTACCACGGCGGTGATGATGGGCGCGCTGACGCTCTACAACATCACGCCGGGCCCGGTGCTGTTTGATACCAAGCCCGAGCTGGTGTGGGGCCTGATTGCCTCGCTCTTCGTCGCCAACGTGCTGCTGTTCGTCATGAACGTTCCGATGGTGCGTTTTTTCGCGAAAGTGCTGTCGGTGCCGGGATGGTTGATGGTGCCGGGCATCCTGTGCATCAGCTACATCGGCGTCTATGCCATCAACGCGGGCACGTTCGACCTGTTGCTGGTGGCCGGTATCGGCGCGCTGGGGTATTTCCTTCGCAAATTCGGCGTACCCATGGCGCCGCTGGTGCTGGGCGTGGTGCTGGGCAATATGATGGAGCAGAACCTGCGCCGCGCCCTGTCGATGACCGACGGCGACGTGGCTGTGCTGTTCGCCAGCCCGGTGTCGATCGCGATGTGGGTGGGGGCGGCCGCGGTCGTGATCGTGCCGCAGATCATGCGCCGCATGCGCGCGGCGAAAAAGCTTGCCGCTGGTCCGGCCTGATCCAATGGCGGCGCGGCTGTTGCAAAGGGCAGCAGCCGGCCGCGGGATCGGAGCCGGAAATTGCAAAGGGCGCCTTTTGGGCGCCCTTTTTTTGTCGCTGAAATTGCGTGGATGACTGCGAAATCTAATACGAGCTTTTATTCATATTTATGATAAAAGCGCTTTTAAAAAGGGACCGCGATAAGTTTTAGGCCGCGACGGATGCGTCGGAACGAGGCGTCAGACTTGCGCCAGGCGTTCCAGCGCGGCATCGAGCGTCGCGTCTTTCTTGGCGAAGCAGAAGCGCACGATGCGGTGGTTGGATTCGGGTGCGTCGGGTTGGCGATAGAACGCCGATACCGGTATTACCGTGACGCCGTGGTTCACCGTCAGGTCGCGCGAAAAATCGGCTTCGTTCTGCTTGGAAATGTCGCTGTAATCGGCCAGCAGGAAGAAGGTGCCTGGACTGGGCAGGGGGCGGAAACGGGTCTTTTCCAGGCCTTGCGCCAGACGGTCGCGCTTGGCCTGGTAGAAGGCCGGCAAGTCCAGGTAGGGCTTGGGATCGCGCATGAATTCGGCCAGCGCGAACTGCATCGGGGAGGGCACGGTGAACACCATGAACTGGTGCACCTTGCGCAGTTCGGCGCTTAACTGGCGCGGCGCGCAGCAGTAGCCGATCTTCCAGCCGGTGGTGTGGTAAGTCTTGCCGAAGGAAGAAATCACGAACGCGTGCTCGGCCAGGAGCGGGCGGCGCGCCACGCTGGCATGGGGCTTGCCGTCGAACACGATGTGTTCGTAGACCTCGTCGGACACGAGCAGCACGCCGGTGTCGCGAACGATGGCTTCGAGTGCGTCGAGATCGCTGTCGTCGAGCACCGCGCCGGTGGGATTGTGCGGGAAGTTCAGCATCAAGAGACGCGTCTTCGACGTGATCGCGTCATGCACTCGCTGCCAGTCGATGCGGTAGTACGGGTCGCCTTCGGTAGGGGCGCGCAGCGGCACGGGCACCGCGGTGCCGCCGGCCAGGCGGATCGCCGGCAGGTAGGAGTCGTAGCAGGGTTCGATGACGACCACTTCGTCGCCGCTGCCCACGGCGGCGAGGACGGTGGCCATCAAGGCCTCGGTCGCGCCGCTGGTGACGGTGATTTCGGTTTCAGGGTCGTAGGCATGGCCGTAGAGATCGCGCGTCTTGGCGGCGATGGCTTCGCGCAGGGGCGCGACGCCGGGCATGTAGGGGTATTGATTGTGGCCGTCGGCCATGGCCTTGGAAACCAGCGCGCACAGGGCGGGATCCGGATCGAAGTCAGGAAAGCCCTGGCCGAGGTTGATCGCCTTGTGTTCGATGGCCAGGCGGCTCATCACGGTAAAGATGGTGGTGCCGACGTCGGGTAGTTTGGATCGGATCATGGTGGACGGGGAAGTGGAGGCTGCTAGCGAAGAGAGTTTTCGTAAGTATCCCACTAACTCATAATTCGGTTTTCTCATGAGCTTAAGGCGCGGAAGGGGGCGTGGTGCGGAATATGTTGTGGAGGGTGCTGGGCGGCTTTGCGATAGCGTTGGCCGGGGCGTTGCTGGCGGTATGGGCGCATATTCCCTTGCCGTGGATGCTGGGCGCGTTGTTGCTGACGGCCGCCACGCGCATCGCGGGCCTGGGCACCGCTTGTCCTCGCCCCGCGCGCAACGGCGGGCAGTGGGTGATTGGCACCTCGCTGGGGTTGTACTTCACGCCGCAGGTGATCGGGCATATCGGCAGCAACGCGGGGCCCATCATCGTGGGCATGCTGTTCGCGTTGGGGCTGGCGTTCATGGGCACCGCGATTCTGCGGCGCTATACCGACGTGGATTTCAAGACCGCCTGGTTCTCGTCGGCGATAGGGGGCGCGAGCGAAATGGCCAGCCTGGCCGAACGCCACGGCGCGCGCATCGATCGCGTGGCGACGGCGCACAGCGTGCGCGTGCTGCTGGTAGTGGTGACGGTGCCCTTCATTTTCCAGTGGTGGGGCGTTGCCGGGCTGGATCCCACCGTGCCGGGGCCGCGCGAGGTCGATGGCGCGGGCCTTGCTTTGCTGGTGGCCTTGACCTGCGTGGGTGGATTCGCGTTCATGAAGCTGCGCCTGCCCAATCCGTGGGTACTGGGCCCGATGCTCGTCGCCATGATGCTGACCGCCTCCAGCATTGAACTGTCGGCGCTGCCGGACTATGTGCCGAAGATCGGGCAGCTGTTCATCGGCTGGTCGCTGGGGGATCGCTATCGCCCCGATTTCTTCCGGGCCGCGCCCCGATTCATTGCCGCCGTGGCGGGCTTCACGATTACGGCCCTGGCGCTGGCGTTCGGCTTGGGCGCCTTGCTGTCCTTGTGGTCGGCCGCGCCCATTCCCACCCTGATCCTGGGCACCACGCCCGGTGGAATCGCGGAGATGGCGATCACCGCGAAGGTGCTGCAGCTGGGGGTGCCGGTGGTTACCGCGTTCCACGTCACCAGGATGGTGTTCGTGGTGATCGTTACGGGGCCGCTATACGCCTTTCTGGCGCCTCGGCAGGCCAAGTCGGCGTGAACCAGTCTTGTTCCAGTCTGAAAAATACGACATTGGGGAAAACAACTATATGAGTCTGTAATGTCGGATGAGTATGCTGGTCAGGCAGTTGATTCAAGCAGCGCGCGGACTCGTTCTGCAGCTTGGCGGCAAGCGGGAACGCAGCAGCAACGCAGGTGTCACTACCGGTCGTTCAGTTCTCACGGCGTCCTTGATTCATTGCATTTCGAGTTAATTACAGGACGCTAGAAAAAATGGCTCAGAAGGGCAAAGTTAAGTGGTTCAACGCTGACAAGGGTTACGGTTTCATTACTCCGG